>CAWIGT010000001.1:0-603893 GCA_963835845.1 uncultured Chloroflexia bacterium
TCATTAATTACCATCCACCGCCACCGCGGTCGCCACCAATCACTCAATCACGCTACCAGCACGCCACCCAGACGCACACACACACTCCCATTTTTATCATTTTTACCATCAGGATCATGTCACTCAGTTGCCACCAGTGACCACCCACTTATTATTATTATTATTATTATCCACCAGATCAGGATCCACATCCATCACTTATTATTTACTACGTACTCATGATCAGGTCAACCATCAGGCCCCACCATCATTTTAAATTACCCAACCACCCTAGTCACATGCCACCGATCCACCTGATTATTATGTCACCTGATGATTATTTTATTTACGATCCATCATCAGTCAGATGACTGATTATTTACTTGTTACTTTATGATTGTTACCAACAACGTCACCCTCAGACTGATCCACCCACTGTTTACTTTTACTCATTCATTGACCATTTCACATGATTATTTTACCTTTAATTAAATCATCATCATGATCCCCCCCCCCCCCATCCACTCAGATCACTTATTAATATACACTCATTTGTCTCCCATTCATTTAAATCATCCACCCACTGATGTCATCCACTGTCCACCGCCCGCCGCCGCCACCACGTCACCCGCCCGCCGCCCCGCCCGCGCCGCCGCCGCCCCGCCGCCGCCGCCGCCCGCCCCACACACGCGCCGTCCACCGCCGTCCACCCGCGCCGACATCACCTCGTTCACACACACCACCACATATATATTCATTCATACACATCCATCAATTCCACCCATTTTATCATATCCATCTAGAATCCATCAGATCATCATTTATTACACTTACTTTATTAATTATATATTATTCGATTTATCTTATCCACATAGATCCAGATCATCAGAGCACCCCCCCCCCCCCCCCCGATCATGCTACCACTATGCTACCATCATCATCAACTAGATACCTGATGCAAGGACCAGAATACAGTACTACAGTCACCATCATGCTACCAGATCAAATTAACATACTACAGCAGCAGCATCATGCTACCAGAGCTACTCAGGAGGACCCCCCCCCCCCCCCCCCCCCCCCGACCGAGACCAGATGAGGACACATTGATCAAGATGACGACACCCCCCCCCCCCCCCCCCATGATCAATCACCAACATCAGTCATCACTCCATCACATCCACTGTCACCACTTCAGATTCAACATCCACAATCACTTCAAATATTACTCGCACGGTGGTGGTGTCGAAGCCATGGACGCCGCGGAGTCACATCGCCAGATGATCGACCGCTGGTTCTACCCCTGCTCGACTGAGATGCACGTCGGTCTGGCGGAGATGTACGTCGCCGACCCGCGGTTCGCGCGCAACTACGACGACGTCGAGCCGGGCCTGGCCAAGTACGTCCACGACGCCATCGTCGCCAGCGCCGCGCGCCGATCCAGGACCGGCTGAGGCCCCGCCGTCCGTCCCCACGGCGGGAGAGCCGGCACGAACTACGAGTACGGCCCTGTTCGTTCAGGTTCGATTCAGCCGCGACTCCGAGAATCGGCCCGAGATGAAGAAAGGGCCCCCATAGATGAGAAGAACCGTTCTGCTCCGGCTGATTGCGCTGGCGGTCGCCGTGGCTGCGATTGCGGCCGTTGCGCTGGTCGCCTACAACTTCGGCACGAGCCACGCAGTCGCCATGCCGTACATGAGAGGGGCGCCCGTGCGCGGGTTCGTCGATGGCATGAGCTACTACTGGCCCGGGTTCGGCCTGTTCGGGCTGCTTGGCTTCGTCGTGATCGGGCTGCTGTTCTTCTGGTTGCTGGCAGCCCTCCTGTCTCCCGGTGGCGGCGGGCGCATGCCCGTCGGGCCCGCCACGGGGGATATGGAGCGACTCCGCGAGCTGTCCGAGATGCACGACAGGAGCCAGCTGACCGACGAGGAATTCAGCGCCGCCAAGCGCAAGCTCCTCGGCCTCTCTTAGCCGCCGACCGCTCCAGCCATTCGGGCGCCCAGCCGACAAGTTGGGCGCCCTTTCGGTTTTCGGTTGCGGTCGAGCGGTCGAGCGGTCGCGCGGTCGCGCGGTCGAGCGCCGCGGCGCCCAGCCCGCACTCAGCTTCGCAGAAGTGACGCCGATTTGAGGCTGTCGCGGAAGCCGGAGATCAGCCGTGCGACCGGCGCGCCGTTGGCCACGTCGTGGTCGACGCTCACCGTCAGGCTGACGAACTCGCGCGCCGAAACCTGTCCCGCGGCGTCGAAGCCGGGGCGGCGCGCCACTCCGCCGATCGTCAGGCAGATGGAGTGGCTGATGAAGGGCACTCCCCAGCCCCCGCCCCGCCCGAACATGCCCACGGCCGTCACCGCCGCGGTCCCGGTCAGACGCTTGCGTCGATACGGGTCGGCGAGCAGCCGCGTCCAGACGAACCGGCGGAAGATCGCCGGCAGCCAAAGCCAGAGCGGAACGAAACGCTGGGCCCGGGCATACGGCGCCGCTTCGAGCCTGGCATCGCGGATCTCCCGGTCGATCTGGGTCGGCGTCTTCTCCTGGGCCGCGCGGACGATGTGGGGCAGCGGGATCCGCACGCCGTCGATGACGTGCTCGACCAGGACGGCCACGTCGACGTCCGAAAAGACCACGACCCGATTGCGGCCCTTCCGATAAGCCTGGACCGACGGGTCCTGCGCGATCGCCCGCGCGAACGAAGCGACGATCAGCGCGGTGAGCGAAAGCGGCTCGCCGCTCTCGCGCCGGGCGGCATGGACGGCCCGCCGGGCCTCGGTGACATCGGCCTCCAGCATCCCGTGGATGGTGTGCTGGCGGCGCATGATGTCGCTCCAGTCCGACCCCTGGCGCTGCAGGTCGGGGTAGGGGAGGACACGATGCCGGGGCCCGCCGTGGGTCACCTGGCGACCGGCTCGACGCGGGCTGGCGAAACGTCCGGCTCGAGGCAGAAGGCCGGGTGATCGGCCGGGTTCGGCAGCTCCTCGAGTGCCCGGCAGCCGGGCCTGGCGCAACAGACGGTCTCGGGCACCCCAGATCCTCCACTCCAGATTTCCGGGCGCGGATCGCCGCGATCGGCCGGCCCGGCGCCCGAATCGACAGTCTCGCGGCGCCGGGCCGGAACCGGTAGCGCCGATTGGCCTGTCAGGGCCGGCGGGCCGGGTCCCTCCGCCAGCCTGCAGGCGTGCGGGTCGCCGGAGAGCGCGGCCGTCTGGGCCCGGCCTGAGCTGGCCGGCGCGCTTTGCGCCGGCCGCCACATCAGGCCGGGGAATGCAGGTTGCCTTCCTCCGTCTGCCGGCCGGCCTTTTGGCACGATGCCGCAACCACCAAACGCCGGAGCGGAGTGAATGGTGCGAGGATAGGAGCGATTGAGTCGAAACCGGGAGGTGGATCGATGGCAGCGGCGGTGCCGTTCAATGGCTTCTCGCGCGACGCGATCCAATTCCTCGCCGACCTGGCCGTGAACAATGAGCGGTCGTGGTTCCAGCCCCGCAAAGGTGACTACGAGCGGCTGCTGAAGGATCCGCTGGAGTCGCTTGTGCCTGGCGCTCGGGGAGCGCTTCGAGGCGGGCGGGCTGCCGTTCCGATCGGACCCGTCACATTCGCCGTTCCGGATCTACCGCGACCTCCGCTTCTCCGCCGACAAGTCGCCATACAAGACCCACATCTCGGCCAGCTTCCCGTGGGCGGGAGAGGGCGGCGGCGTCGGCGGCTACTTCCATCTCGCACCGGGTGAGATGCTCGCGGGCGGGGGCATGTGGCATCCGGAGCCGGCCCGACTGGCGGCCTGGCGAAAGCTGGTCGACACCCGCTTCGACCAGGTCCGGGCCGTGCTCGAGGCTCCGGACTTCGCCGCCACGTTCGGCGTGGTGAGCGGCGACCGAATGAAGCGGCTGCCCACGGGCTTCGCCGCGGATCATCCGGGCGCGGAACTGCTCAAGCTCAAGGACGTAACGTTCGGCCGGCCACTTTCCGACGACGAGGTCCTCTCGCCGAATCTGCCGGACACGCTGGCCACTGCCT
This sequence comes from uncultured Chloroflexia bacterium, assembly GCA_963835845.1. Lineage (GTDB taxonomy): Bacteria > Chloroflexota > Limnocylindria > Limnocylindrales > CSP1-4 > Fen-1039. The sequence continues at coordinate 3,988 of CAWIGT010000001.1, forward strand.
TCGCAGCCGCGGTGCCGTTACTGCATCTGCTGGCAACGCTGCCACCGACGGAAACCCGCGCCGGCTGGCTTCGGGGCGGGTAAGTCGACCACACGCGCGGAGCCGGCTGCTCGCCGACTCGGGCCTGGCCGACCTCGGCCGCCTCGCCATCGGCCGCCACCCGTGCCGCCTCCGACCCTGCGGTCGCGGCCGGCCGAACTCTCCGCTACTTCTGGGCCTGGACCTGGGCCGCCACAGCCACCAGGTTCGCGGGAACCGTCGATGGTGAAACCCGGATCCGCGGGACGACGAATCGGTTGGCCCACGTTTCGTCCGCCACGATCGCGCTGACGCTCCGAGGCGCCTGGCCCGGGCTCGACTGTACCGCGACCGTCTCCTCCTCGATAACGGCGATCCGCAACTCCTGGCACGCGGCGACGGCGGCCGCGGCCTGGCTGTCGACGCCGCCCGACGGATAGGCGAGCGACTCGGGCCAGCGGCCGGTGACCTGAGCGATGCGCGCCGCCGCCGCATCTATCTGATAGGTGAGGTTCGCGGAACCTTGCCGGGAGAGGCTGACGTGATCCATCGTGTGGTCGCCGATTTCGTCGCCGGCGGCGACCAGCGCGGCAAGCTGAGCCGACGACAGAAAGTCGGGTTTGTCGATCCGGCCCGCGACGACGAAATACGTGGCGACGTACCCGTGGCTTTGGAGGATGGGCAGGGCGTACGTGTAGCCGTCGTTCCAACCGTCGTCGATCGTGATCACGAACGTCCTGGCCGGCGGCTTCACCCGCGCCTGCAGGTCGTTGGCGAGGGTGGCCATGGTGATGGTCTGCCAGCCGGCTCGGGCCATGGCGTCGAGCTGCGCCGCGAACGTTGCCGGCGGCACGACCAGCCCGGGGATCGAATTACCGGCCTCGGCCATGGGCACGATGCGGTGGTACATAAGGACCGGCACGTGCAGCGCGAACGAACTGTCGCGGCCGGTGGCCGGGGCCGAGACCGGGATGGCGGTGGGCACGGCCGCAGGGTTGCACGTGTTCACCACGGGGTAGCTCGAGGCCGGCGGCAGCGTCGGGACGGGCGGCGGCGTCGCGGACTGGACAGCCAGGCTCGGGCTGTAGGCAGGGCCGACCGTCGGGGCCGCGGCGGTTGCGGTTGCCCGGGCCAGGCCGGCCGCCGACGGGGACGGCGAAGGCCGCGAGCCACCTGAGCCGGTGATCCAAATGCCGGCGGCAACCAGGATGAGCGCAATTCCAGGACCGGCTATGGGTAATTGGCGCGGGACCATCTTGGCGCGATCGAAGGCGTTCACGATCCGGACTCTATGCGATGGGGCGGGTTTTGGGGCTATCCACAGGGGTTGTCACGCCGGGAGGGACAAGTGGCCGAAGGCCACGCCCTCGATGCGAAGCTGGTTACGAGTGCGGAGCAAGCGACTGCGGGCTTGTTCCGACGTGCGATCGGCGGCTTGCGTTTCGGGCAACCGGTGCGCTCGGCCAACGACTTGTAGGGGAGTGCCCCTATGGAATTGGTCCGATCGTCCGAAGGCTCGGGTATGGACCGCCTCGTCGCGATCGGCTCGCCCCTTTCTCCGTGGCCGGCGCACGCCCTCGACAGCCCCGGCGCCGGGCCGAACCAGGGCTCTCGCTGGATTCAGGCGACGGAACCGAACTCGGATGCGCCACTCGACTCCGCGAGCTCCAAGGACACGGCCGCCGAACAGCAGCGGACGCTGCACTTCCTCAGCCACGTCGATGCCGAGTGTTTCATATCTCTGCTCCAGACCATGGATCCAATGCCGGACGACTACCGGGCCCGCGCCGAGTACAAGCGCTTCTACAGGCAGCTTCAAGGAACTCTCGAGGTTCCACTGCCACCGCCAGATCCCCGGCCCCTGGAGCCGTCGAGCGATCCGCTGCGATAGACCTGCGGGCGGCCGGGTGAGGCCTGCACGGCGCGGCCGGCCGTGGCCGCGGTCCTGTGGCAAAGGCGCTCGTCACCGGACGGCATTCCCGGGGCCGCTGGCCGTTACGATGCCCGCATGCTTGTCATCGTCCGCGCACCGAGCTTTGCGTTCCGCGACGCAATCTCGACCCACCCGGACCGCCAGCGGATCGACGTTTCACGGGCCCAGACCCAGCACGCGGCGTTCTGTGCGGCGCTCGAGGACGCCGGACTGTCGCTGGTGCGGCTGGCCGAGGAACCGGATCTCCCCGACGCAACGTTCGTGTCGGACACGCTGGTCGCGCTGGCGCCGCTCCTGCCGGATCGATTGCCGACCGTTGTGATGGCTCGTCCTGCCGTCGCGTCCCGGCGGCCCGAGGTCGATTTCGCGGCTCGCGCGGCCCTGGCCTGCCTGCCGGCGGGCGTGCGCGTGGTGCCCGTGGAAGATCCGGGGACGCTCGAGGGCGGCGACGTGGTCATCTTTGGCGACCGCCTGGCGATCGGCCTGAGCGCCCGGACCAACGTCCTGGGGGCGCGGGTGCTCGCCGACGCCGCGCGGTCCCTCGGATACAGGCCCTTCCTCTGCCCGGTGACGGATCGGCTGCACCTCGCTACGGCGGTCACAGCCGTGGCCCCGGACACACTCATCGGCACGGCCGCAGGCTTCGCCTCGCTCGACGCTGCCGGCCCGGACGCGGCGCCGCCCGGCGAGGTCCGCCGGCTGCTGTTGCCCGACGGCGAACTGCCGGGGGCGAACGTCCTCGCGATCGGCCGGAACGCCTTCCTCGCCGCCGGAAACCCTGCTGCGGTCCGACTCCTGCGTGAGACCGGGCTGGCCGTTCACGAGCTGGAGCTGGACGAGTTCGGCCTGGCCGACGGTGGCCCGACCTGCCTGGTGAACGTCCTTCCCTGACGACCGGATCGCGACGTCATTAGTCACCGGGCTCAGTAGCGCGTAGGCCAACCGGACCAGGACTACCTAGCCGTTCCGAGAGCGCGGCCCGGTTCCGATGTCCTGTTGACGAACGGGCGCTTTGCGCCAGAGTCGACGGGCGGCCTGGTGCCGCCGTCGAGCGTTCCAGATGAGGCGCCGACAAACACCTGCGGAGCGCCTCATCTATGCCTCGACGACTCCTGTGGTTCCTTCTCGCGGTGCTCGCGGCGGCGGCCGGGCTGGCTTCGGCCACGACGGCGCCAGCCGGCGACGTCGCCGCGTCGGCGATCACGACATCCACCTCAGCCAGCGCCACTTCCATCACTCGCCCTGATGAGGCGCCCGTCCTCTCCGTCCATGCCCACGGATCAAGCAGCCTTGGGTCGGACGGGAGGCTCTTCATCCGGGCCGACATGCCGGGATCGCTCGACGTCGTAGGTGTCGCGCCCAGGAGTAACTCGAGGTCGGATGCGGGCAGCTTCTCGCTGGCGACCTCGAGGGACGCTTTCGGATGGGACGCGACGCCTCTCGTATCTCCCGGTCCGGCGCTGCTTTCCGAGTGGCACTGGAGTGCGGGCGCGAGCTCGCTCGCCGTCTCGCTCTCTTATGTGATCCAGGGCGGATCGACTTCGCCGGCGGCCGTGCAGACCATCGTCGCGGTTTCAGAGCCTCCGACGGTGCATGTCGAACCGATCTCCGGACAGCCCAACACGACCACCGCGCGTCTCGCCTGGACTGAAACGGACGGGATAGGCCCAGGAATTCGTCGACCGCCAAATCCTGCGCGAGGAGGCCGAGGCCACGACGCAAGGATGGGGCGGATGGACCAGGGTCGGTGTCGCCGATATCGCGGCCGCGGAGGTCAAGGCCTCGGCTTCCGTGCCGGCATCGGAGGCGACCGTGTCGGCGGCGCCGGCGGGTCAGGATGGTATGGCGGGGTCCAGTGGGGCGCTACCGATAACCGGCCTGGCTTTGGGGCACTGCTATCGGTTCACGCTGATCGTCACCGATGCGCTCGGGCTCGTCGGTCAGACCACCACGCCCGTATACGTCCCCGGGCTGCTCGACCCGAATGGCCGGCCGCTGCCGCCGTGGACGGGCAAGCTCGACCTCTTCCGGGCATCTGCCTTTGCCCCGCAGCAAGCCTGGACCTGGTGCGTGGCCGCGTCGACCCAGATGATGGTCAACCTGATCGACGGGGCCTCCGACGCCAGTTACGACGGCCAGTTGAACATCCTCGACTATGCGCATGACAACGACGAACTGTCCGACTCCCACGCCGGCGCGGGGTTGATCGGCTGGCAAGAGGCGCTCGACAAGTTCTCAGCGACTCCCTACGAAGTCGAGACAGTCGGATCGCTCCAGGACGCGGTCAATCTCGCCGCGCTGCGCATGCGGCTGACGAACCGGCCGGTTGGACTGGCCGTCCACGACACGACGCACGCCTGGGTCATGACCGGCTTTGAAGCCACCGCCGACCCCGCCTTCGGCCCGGGCTTCATGGTCACCGCGGTCTACGTGTCCGGCCCCCTGTACCCGCGGGAGCAATCCCACGGCTACGACATGGCCCCGGACACCCGGCTGGCGGTATCCGATCTCGGAGCGTATTTCACTCCGGTTTACTGGAAGGCCCGGCTGACGTGGGAGTTCGTGGCGCCACTCCCTTGACGTCCCAGGACAACGCCGGTCGCCCGCCTGACGGTGACCGCAGGCGCTAATTCCGGGCCGTGATCGCGGCCCCGCGTGCTTCGCCCGAGGCGCCGAGCTGGACGCTGATGCCCATCTCGCCCAGCATTTGCACCATCGGCGGACCCATGTGCCCGGCCACGACGCACGTCACGTCATGGTCGGTCAGGAATTTGGCGATCCGGTCGTGGTGCTCGCCGTGCTCGCCCACGTCGTGCATCCTGTCCCAGCCGACCTCGAACTCCTCCCATCGGCTTACGCCCGAATCGCCCACCTCGGCGATCGCGACTCGGTCGGCACGACCCCAGCTATGACCCAGCTGGCCGTCGGCAGTTACGGGCAGGCAAACGATCATTCGGCTACTCCCAGGTCAACGCGGTCCTTCGGCGCCGAACGCCTGGTCGGCGACTCGACGGAGGTTCTCACTTCGGAAAGAAGGGCGCGACCCGGAGGCGGTGGCGGTGCGTGGTGCGGCCAGGTCACGACCGACAATCGGCGTCGCTCGCGTACACTCGCGGGCATGATGCAGACACTTCGAGCCGAGTGGCGATCTGCCCTCGGCTCCCGCCTGTCGGATGCCGACATCGAGAAGCTCGACGAATTCGTGTTCGTGGAGCGGGCCCAGGCCACGATCTTTCCTCCGGACGAGGACGTGTTCGCGGCCCTGCGCCTGACGCCGCCGGACCAGGTGCGGGCGGTGATCCTGGGCCAGGACCCCTACTACCGGCCTGGCCAGGCGAGTGGGCTGGCTTTCTCTGTCCGTGCCGGAGTCGATCGGCCGCGATCGCTGGTGAACATCGTCAAGGAGCTCGAGAACGACCTTGGCCATCCGGTTCCGGCCGATGCCACGCTCGAGCCGTGGGCGCGAAACGGAGTGCTGCTTCTGAACACTGCCCTGACCGTCCGCGAGGGGGTGGCGAACAGCCACCGGCACCAGTGGAAGGCGTTCACCGCCGCGATCGTAGCCATGCTTGCCGATCGGCCGGGCCCGGTGGTGTTCTTGCTGTGGGGCGAGCCGGCCAAGGCCGCCGGCCAGAAGATCGACCGAAGCCGCCATATCGTGATCAAGTCGGCGCATCCGTCGCCGCTGTCGGCCAGGGGTTTCACCGGCAGCGCTCCTTTCCGCAAGACCAACCTGGAGCTCGCGAAACGCGGCCTGCCGCCGATCGACTGGGACCTGGCCTGATCGTTCCCATGGATCGCTGAGCCGACCGCGATGGCTGTCGCCGGCCAGCGCGACTTTGACCGGGAGGCGGCCAGCGACTTTGACGCCAGGGCGGCCAGCGACTTTGACCGGGGTGGGACAGGGCAACATAGGAAGTCTTTGCCGATTTCACCGCACAACGACATCAGGCAGGCGGATCCGCCGAGGAACCGAATCCCGAGTCTCCTGGGACTGTGCATGGGCGTACAAACCCGGCGTTGTGAGTTCATCAGCCGCTCCGGCGAGGCACCGCCTGGCGGCGTGCGGTGCATCTGAGCCACGCCCGGGGCCGAGTCAGCCGCGCGCCTGGCCCAATGTCGGCTGAGTGTGAAATAGGAAACCCTTGCCGCGAAGGGCGGCGAAGGGCGGCGAAGGGCAGCGAGGGGGCGAGAATCGGCGAGGGGCGGCGAGGGGCAGGCGACCATCGGGATCGCCCCGATGGCGTGCTAGTCTCCGAGGATGGAGTTGCTCAGCCGGACGGTCGGCCCGCTCGGAACCAACGTCTATGTGCTCGCCGGCTCGGGCACGCACGAGGCGATCGCGATCGACACCGCAATTCCCTCGGTTGACTGGCTGGGCGGGATGCTCGAGGAACGCGGCTGGAAGCTGAAGCTGATCGTCTCCACCCATGGCCACTGGGACCACGCTGGCGACAACGCGGCCGTGCAGTCCTGGACGCACGATCACCAGCCCGGCGACGAAGCCCGCATCGCCGTTCATCCGCTCGACCGCGAGATGCTCCTCCACCCGCAGCCGCTCTTCGCGCCGTTCCCGATCCCGCCGTGCGTTCCGGCAGTGGAACTGGCCGAGGGTGGTCGGGTCAAGTTCGGTGAGGTCGACCTCGAAGTTCTCCACACGCCGGGCCACACCGAGGGTTCGGTCTGCCTGCTCGACCGCACGAACGGCCTGCTGCTCTCCGGCGACACCCTGTTCGCGGGGTCATGGGGCCGGACCGATCTACCCGGCGGATCCGAGGAGCAGATCGTCGAGTCGCTGGCCCGTCTGGCCGGCCTGGACGACCGGCTGAGAGTGCTGCCGGGTCACGGCGCGGCCACCACCATCGGAGCCGAACGCCACTGGCTCGAATGGATCCGGGCGAACAAGACGCTGCCGCGCTGAGTCCGTGCGGCCGCGGATGTGGGCCCTGTGTCGAGGGCGACTACGCCGCCTCCGCTACTTACCGGCGCGGTCGTGCGGCAGGGGAGGCAGGCGCCTCTTGCCGTCGACAAGATAGTGGCGGAACCAGTCGCGGACCTGGATGAGATTCTCGACGCGGCGGAAGGGCGTTCCGCCACGTGTGAGTTCGTGGTTCTCGCCGGGCACCCGCATGAACCGGACCGGCCGCCGGTGGGCTCGCAGGACGGCGAACAGCTCTTCAGCCTGGCCGATCGGGCAGCGGAGATCTTCCTCCGCGTGCTGGATCAGGAGCGGCGTGGTGCATGAAGCGATGTACGTGATGGGCGACGCCTCGCGGTAGAACTCCGGCTCCTCCCACGGGTCCGCACCGATGAACATCTTGGGATCGATGCCGGCGAGGTCGCCGGTCAGCATGAGCGAAGTCATGTCGCTCACCGAGCGTGCCGTGAACGCTGCGGCAAAGCGGCGATCGTGCCCGATGATCCAGTTCGTCAGGTAGCCGCCGTACGAGCCCCCGGTGACGCCGAGGTGCCGGCTGTCCGCGATGCCCTCGGCGACGAGTGCGTCGACGCCGGCGAGCACGTCCCGCGTCGGGCCGTCGCCCCAATCGCGGAAGTTAGCATCCGCGAAACCCTGGCCGTATCCGGTGGAGCCGCGTGGATTGCAGTAGAAGACGCTCATCCCGGTTCCCGCCAGGATCTGGAACTCGAGCACCGGCGACCAGCCGTACTGCGTCTGCGGGCCGCCGTGGATCTCGACTACGAGCGGGCCGGGCCGGACGAAGCCCGACGACTCGGCTGCCGTCGATGAGCCAGCCCTGGATCCGCCGACCCTCGATCTCGTACGAGCGCTCGACCGGCTCGACGAGCTCGACGTCGGCGAGCGCCAGGTCGTTCAGACGGCTCAGGCGGCGCGGCGCATCACCGTCCAACTGGACCCAGACGTCCGGCAGCTCGGTCGGCGTCGAGCGCGTGAACGCCAGGGCACGGCGGCCATCGACCTCGATCTCGTCGAAGCCCGAGATGTATTCCCGGCCCTCGGTCAGCCGTTCGAGCCGGCCGTCGTCCGTGGAGATCCGCCAGAGTTCGTAGGAGCCGTCTCGAGGGGCGCGTGAACGTAAGCCACGCGCCGTCCGCGGACGCCACCAGACGCGCGGGCTCGCCCGGCGTGATGTCGCTGTTCATTGCCGTTCCCGGCATCAGGTCGTGGCGGGCCGATAGATTGCGACCGCCGTCGCGCCCTGAGTCCGAGCCGTCGGCCGGCGAAGAGCCAGACGTCGGAGCGGCTGCCTGCGTGGGCGGGGTAGCGGTGGCCGAGGCAGGCGATCGTCCGGCCGTCCGGAAAGCCAGGTCGGCGCCGTGAAATCCGCCCTGCCGGCGTCCGTGATGCGGGTGCGGCGACCGGAGTCGACGTCGACGACGAAGACGTGCGAGCGCGGGTCGAAGTCGGCGTCGCGGCGCTCGTTTGTGCAGTACGCGATCCGCGTGCCGTCGGGCGACCAGGCCGGCATGTCCACGGCCCAGTCGACGTTCGTCAGGCGACGGGCATCGCCCGACTCGAGATCGACGACCCAGAGCTGCGGGCGACTGTCGTAGACGAAGCCGCGGCCGTTGAAAACGAACGAGAGCCGGTCCACGTAGCGGTAGTCCGACGTCGGCATTGCGTCGTCCGCCGGATCGTCGAGGCCGCGCCGCCGGCGGTCCTCGTCCCTCGTCGCCCCGGCCGACGGGCTCAACACCGCGAGGCGCTTCCCATCCGGCGACCACTCGAAGCCAGTCACGCCCCGTGGAAGATCCGTGACCCGCCGCGCCTCGCCCGGGCGGTCGAGCGGCAGGACGTAGACCTGGACGACGTCTTCGCGCTGACCGATCTTGCCGGTCGTGCCGGACGTCTCGGCCGCCCGACCAGCCGGCGCGGGCTCGACGAGTTTGCGCCGGTCCGACAGGAATGCCAGTCAGCCGGCCGTCCGGCGAGATTCGCGGAGATGCGTCGTGCCAGGCGCCGCAGCGTGAGCTGGCGGGGTTCCTCGCTTCCGTCCGTCGGCACCCCCCAAATCGAGTTGAGGTACCCGTCCCGGCGGGCGGTGGTCTCTTGCAGAGCGAGCACCGCGAGCCGTCCGTCGGGCGAGAGGCGCACCTGGGAAGGAACGCGCAGGCGGTACAGGTCGTCGGGCGCAAGCGACCGAGGCGCCGTGTGCGCGCCGCTGGATACACGGGATGCTCGGGCTGCGGGCATGATGCCTCCGGAGTGTCGCCATGACCGGCGCGGAATGAGGCCGCGTTGCCTCTGTTGCGGTGAGTGTATTTCGCAACCGGCTGCGGAGTGTTTGCCTTCGCCGCGGGCGTGGATCTCGGACTGGTCGACGCGTCTGCGGAGGTCGACTTCCCTCCGGCGGACCCGACAGGCCTCTTGACATGTCAATACCCCCCAGGGGTATACAAACGCGGCGAAAAGTGGTAAGAATCATCCGGCAACGGCCTGTCAAGTCTTGACAGGCCCTTACTCGTGTCAGGGTCATCGCAGGCGCGATGACACGTGGTTCGTCGGAGGCTGCGGAGGGGTGGCCTGGCCGGGCGGGTCGAAGGAATAGGGCGGGCGGCAGGACGAGGAACGAAAACGGGCGAACGCCGCGGGCGCGCCACGCGTTTGTTAGGGCAGGAGAAGTGATTTGGCGTCTGGGGTAGCCGCAGAGGTCAAGAGCAAGCTGTCGATCGTCGACGTGGTCGGCGAGGCGGTTCAGCTGCGCAAGGCCGGCACAACTTACAAGGGGCTATGCCCGTTCCACGGCGAGAAGACCCCCAGCTTCGTCGTGACCCCGGCGCGCGAAACGTGGCATTGCTTCGGCTGCGGCGAGGGCGGCGACATCTTCAGCTTCGTCATGCGCCGCGAAGGGCTCACGTTCCCGGAGGCGCTCAAGCGGCTCGCGGCGAAGGCGGGCATCCAGATCGACGAACGAACGAGCCGCGAGGACGCCCGAAAGGCCCGACTGCGCGAAGTCCTGGAGCAGGCGATCGCCTTCTACCACGCCGTCCTGACCCAGTCGAAGACGGGCGCGCCCGCCCTCGAATACCTGCACGGCCGCGGCTTCACCGACGAGACGATCGAGAAGTTCCAGCTCGGCTGGGCGCCCGACGGCTGGGACCAGATGATCAAGATGCTCCAGAGCCGGCGCAACGTGAACGTGGCCGAACTGGCCGAAGTCGGGCTGACGAGCGCCCGCCCCAACGGCCGCGGTGCCTACGACAAGTTCCGGAGCCGCGTCATCTTCCCGATCCGCGACGCGAGCGGAGCCGCGGTCGGCATCGGCGGGCGGATCTTGCCGGGCGCGACGGCCAAGGACGCCGAGCGACCGCATGCGAACGCCGACGCGCCGAAGTACCTCAACTCCCCGGCGACGGCGCTCTTCGACAAGAGCCGGACGCTGTACCTGATCGAGCGGGCACGGGGCGAGATGCGCCGGCGGCGACGAGGCGGTCCTCGTCGAGGGCTACACGGACGCGCTGATGGCCCATCAGGCCGGCTTCGAGAACGTGGTGGCCAGCCTCGGGACGGCGCTCACTCCCGGCGCAGGTGGCGGTGATCGCGCGCTACGCGCGGGAGATCGTCCTGGCCTACGACGTCGACCCGGCCGGCCAGCACGCGGGCTCGATCGGCGGGGCGGAGCTGTTCCGCCTGATCGGGGCGCTCGCCGCGGAGGAGACCGGCGTCGAGATCACCCGTGTCCGCGTCGCCCGACTGCCGGAGGGCAAGGACCCGGACGAGGTCATCCGCGACTCGCCCGATCTCTGGCGGGAGGCCATCCGCACCGCCCAGCCGATCATCGAGTTCCTCATCGACTACTACGCCACGTCCTTCGACGTGCGGACGGCTCGCGGCAAGAGCCAGGCCGTCGCCGCCCTCGTCCCGATGCTGCGCGAGGTCCGCGACCCGGTCGTTCGGGACAGTTATCTGCAGACGCTTTCTCGGAGAACGGGCGTCGACGGGCGTGTGCTGCTGGAGGCTCTCCACTCGCCAAAGTCGGCCGGGGGATCGACCGTGCAGGGTGGCCGGCAGAACGATGGAGCAGGCTCGTCCGGTCGCTTCACCGCCGACGCGATCATTTCCGCGCCGGACTCGATCGACACAAAGGCCGAGTTGAAGGCCGTCTCTCTGGACGAGCGAAAGCTGCTGCGGCTTCTGCTGCTCGTGCCGGATCAGCAGGAACGTGTCGCCGAAACGCTCGCCGCCGAGAAGATGCAGCTTCCCAGCACGCCCGCCCGGGAGCTGCTGGCCGCGATGCTGGCCGACCGCGAGCGTGATCGCGAAGCCGGCGGATCCGGTCATTTCGAACGGGGGCGTTTCCTGGAGGCCCTGGAGCCGGAGCTTCACGGGCTGGCCATCGCCCTGTATGCCGAGCGTGGCCCCGACCCGAACGATCTGGCCGGGGATCGCGTTCGTATCGGAGTCGATCAATGCCTGCTCGCCCTCGAGGCGGACAGGCTCGAAGAAGAAATCCGTTTCAACGCCGGTGAGGTTGCGGAGGCGCAGGCCGCCGCCGATCCGCAGGCAGTCTCTCGACTGCTCGAAGTGCAACGCAATCTGAACGAGTCCCGCCGATCGCTCGACCGACGTTGGCAGGACACGAGCCTACTGGCTTCGAGCGCCCCGGCGCTGTCGGGCCGCTCAGGAGGACACCGATGACAGATCCACTCGACAAGCAACTCGTCGAAGTCGCCCTCTCCGGCGGTGGCCGACGCAAGGCCGATATCGAAGAAGCGAAACTGGCCGGTGTCCGGACGCGCCGCTCGCTCGACGAAGACGCGCTCGACGACGACGATCTGCTGGTCGAAGACGAAGAAGCCGTGCCGCCGGTGGAGATCGACGATTCGGTCGACGTGGTCGAGGTCGTCGAAGAGGACGTCCTGGCCGGACCCGCGGTCCCGGGCGAGGCTCCGGCCAAGCTCGACGCCGAGGCTCTCGAGGAGCCGACGCAGGAAGAGCTCGAGGCTCTTTCGGCCGACATGATCGGCATCGACGACCCGGTCCGGATGTACCTGAAGGAGATCGGCAAGGTCGCCCTCCTCACGGCCGAGGAAGAGGTCGTCCTGGCCAAGGCCATCGAGCTCGGCGAGCAGATGGTCGAGGAGCCGTGGAAGGGCATCGTCTCCCTCCACGAGTGGACTCACCACGACACCGAGCGCAAGACCCGCACGATCAAGCCGCAGTACCGGCTGCCGTTCGGGCCGGAAGCCGCCCGAATGGTCACCGATGCGGTCACGGCTGAAGAAGCGGCCGATCTGCTGGTCGCGACGGCGGACTTCCACCTCATCAAGGCCGGCAAGGACGCCACGACCGACGGCACCAAGGAACTGCTCAAGCAGGCCCGGCACCTCGTCCAGGTCTACAACGAGACGCTCACGGCCGAGTCGTTCCTGAAGCTGCTCGACTGGGCGTACTTCTCGGTCCACAACGGCGACCTCGATTCGCGCGACAACGTCGGCCTGTGGGCCATCTACGCATGGACCCGCGATGCCGTCGCGTATCCGGCACTCCAGCGCTGGATCGAAAGCGGCCACGACGCCGACCTGCTCAAGCGGCTCGGCTGGGACCCCGAAGTCCCGGCCAACACCAAGCTGGCGCACCGGCGCGGCGAGCTGGTCCGCATCGGCCGCGACGCCCGCGAACAGCTGACGTCGGCAAACCTGCGCCTGGTGGTCTCGATCGCGAAGAAGTACATCGGCCGCGGCATGTCGTTCCTGGACCTGATCCAGGAAGGCAACATCGGCCTCATTCGCGCGGTCGAGAAGTTCGACTACGAGAAGGGCTTCAAGTTCTCCACGTATGCGACCTGGTGGATCCGGCAGGCAATCACGCGAGCCATCGCCGACCAGGCCCGAACCATCCGAATTCCGGTCCACATGGTCGAGACGATCAACCGCCTGATCCGGGTCTCGCGCACGCTGCTCCAGGAGCTGGGGCGCGAGCCGACGGTCGAGGAGATCGCCGAAGCGATGTCCAAGGGCCAGGAGCAGGTCGTCACGCCGGAGAAGGTCCGGGAGATCATCAAGGTCAGCCAGGAGCCGGTCAGCCTCGAGACGCCGATCGGCGAGGAAGAGGATTCGCACCTGGGCGACTTCATCGAGGATCGCGGGGCGCTCGCTCCGGCCGAGGCGGCGTCGCACCAGCTCCTGAAGGAGCAGGTCGAGGCGGTCCTGGACTCGCTGACCGGCCGCGAACGCCGCGTCCTCCAACTCCGGTTCGGCCTGGAGGACGGCCGCGCCCGCACTCTCGAGGAAGTGGGCAAGGAGTTCAACGTCACCCGGGAACGCATCCGCCAGATCGAGGCCAAGGCCCTGCGCAAGCTGCGGCACCCGTCCCGGTCCCGCAAGTTGAAGGATTACCTGGAGTAGCTCCGGTGACGCCGCGCAGCCGGGTCGCGCCGGGTCCGGGGCGCGGGCTGCCCGGCAGCCGCGGGCTCAGGCGCCGGCCGCGTCTGCCGTCGGGGCTCGCAGCCTTATCGCGCAGGCCGATCAGGCGTTCCATCGCCATTCCGACACTCTCCTGTCCGCGTCCAGTCGTCGTCCATCGTCCCAATCCTGTCGCCGTTTCGCCGTTCCGTCCTGGTTGTCCGTAGTCGTTGCCGCCGTTGTGGAGGAGCACATGACCGAGTTTCCCGCCCGCTTGCTGATCGATGGTGCGCTCGCGCTCAAAGCCGACCCGATCGCACCGATCGACGTCCTCGCCCCATCGTTGCCCGACCGGATCGACCCCGCCGCCGTCGAGGAGCCGACATCGGAGGAGCTCGAGGCCGTCACTCCCGACATGATCGGGATCGACGACTCGGTCCGGCTGTATCTTCACGAGATCGGCCGGGTGGCGTTGCTGAACGCCGAGGAAGAAGTCGTCCTGGCCAAGGCCATCGAACTCGGCGAGCAGATCGCCCAGGAACCGTGGAAGGCGATCCTCTCGGTCTTCGAGTGGACCCACAACCACACTGAGCGCAAGACTCGGACCAAGCGGGCGGAACATCGGCTGCCTTTCGGATCCGAGGCCGAGCGGATGATTCGGGCGGCGCTCGCGGCCGCGGCATTGCCGGCCGCTCCGGACCTGGCGCTGACCAGGGCTCGGCGTGACGCCGGCGAGCGCGCTTCGGCGTTGCTGGTCGAGGGGCAGGCGCTGCTGGCGGCATATTCGGCCGCGCCCGACGCCGACGCGCTGCTGGGATTGATCGACTTTGCATGGAACTCTGTCCACAACGGCGATCTCGACGCCCGCGACAACGCCGGGCTGCAGGCGCTTTACGAGTGGACCCGGGCCGTGGCCTGGGAACGGCTCGAGAGCTGGATCGAGGCCGGCAACGATGCCGAGTCGCTCTTCGAGATGGGCTGGGATCCGACGGTGCCCGAGGGAACGAGGCTGCGCGACCGGCGTGGTGTCCTGATCCGGGGCGGCAACGAGGCTCGCGAACATCTGACGTCGGCCAACCTGCGGCTGGTGGTGTCGATCGGCCGCAAGTACAACGGGCGCGGCATGTCGTTCCTGGACCTGCTCCAGGAGGGCAACATCGGTCTCATTCGCGCGGTCGAAAAGTTCGAATACGAGAAGGGCTTCAAGTTCTCCACGTATGCGACGTGGTGGATCCGGCAGGCAATCACCCGCGCGATCGCGGACCAGGCCCGAACCATTCGAATTCCGGTCCACATGGTCGAGACGATCAACCGGTACATCCGAGTATCGCGAACGCTCTTGCAGGAATTGGGGCGCGAGCCCGTGGTCGAGGAGATCGCCGAAGCGATGTCCAAGGGCCAGGAGCAGGTCGTCACGCCGGAGAAGGTCCGGGAGATCATGAAGGTCAGTCAGGAGCCGGTGTCGCTGGACAAGCCGATGGGCGAGGAAGAGGACTCCCGGCTCGGCGACTTCATCGAAGACCGGGGCGCCGTGGCCCCGGCCGAGGCGGCGTCGCACCAGCTCCTGAAGGAGCAGGTCGAGGCGGTCCTGGACTCGCTGACCGGCCGCGAACGCCGCGTCCTCCAACTCAGGTTCGGCCTGGAGGACGGCCGCGCCCGCACTCTCGAGGAAGTGGGCAAGGAGTTCAACGTCACCCGGGAACGCATCCGCCAGATCGAGGCCAAGGCCCTGCGCAAGCTGCGGCACCCGTCCCGGTCCCGCAAGTTGAAGGATTACCTGGAGTAGCCGCTCGAAAGGCCCCGTCGTCGCCGGCGAGGCCTTCCCTTGGGGCGCTGGCATCATCCCGGGCACGGGGGGGGGACGCGTCCCTCGCCTGTCGATCGAGAGGAGCCGAATGAGCGAGTCTGTAGCTGTGCCCGGGCCGATCGTGTCGTCCAAGTGGCTTGCCGCGCACCTGGGCGAACCCGACTTGCGCGTCGTGCACGTGTCCACCGATCGCAAGGGGTACGACGAGGGCCATCTGCTCGGGGCCGTATTCAGCGACCTTCACGTCGATCTGGCCAAATCGGGCGTGCGACCGGAGACCGGTGCCGCCCGGCGGCGGTACATCGTCCCGACGCGCGAGGAGACCGCCGAAGCCCTGGGCCGCTGGGGAGTGGCTCGCGGCGATCGAGTCGTCTTCTACGACGACACCGGCCAGGGCCGGTACGCCATCCGCGGCTACTGGCTGCTGCGCCTGTATCGCTTCCCGAAGGATCGCGTCCACGTACTCGACGGCGGCCTGACGGTCTGGCGAGCTGAGGACCGGCCGACGACGCGCGAGGTCGTTGCCCGCCAGCCGACCCCGGCCGACGCACTCGAGCCGCTCGGCGGTCCGGACACGTCACTGGTCGCCACTGCCGAAGACGTACTTGCGTGGAGCCGCGAGGCCGGCGCGACCGACGGTCCGACCCGGCTCCTGGACGTGAGACTCGTCGACGAGTTCCTCGGCGGCGACGTCAGGGCGGCGCGGGGCGGCCGTATCCCCGGCGCCCGACACAGGGTCTTCACCGATTTCGTGTCGCCCGACGGCCGGCTTCGATCCGCGGCGGAGGTGATCGCGCTCCTGCGCGGATCCGGGGTCGAACCGGACGAGCTCCGGGCCACGTACTGCCAGGGCGGAATTCGGGCGGCCCTGGCGTGGTTTGTGCTATCGGAGGTCGCCGGGCTGACCCAGGTCCGCAATTACGCCGGATCGTGGGAAGAGTGGGGCAATCGACCGGAGCTGCCGGTCCAGCGGTAGCGGCGCGGATCAGCGATACGTATCCACGACCGACCGAACCCGGATGGCTTCCGCGGCCCGCTTCAGCGACCACCCCGGTGGCAACTCGAACGAGACGTCGACCGGACGATGGGCGGGCAGGTCGAAGTAGTTGTCGCTGAGGACGACATCGGCGCCCTCGAAAGACAGTTCGACCCAGCGGGCGAGGCAGTCCGATCTAAGGCGGACGAACGCCTGGCGAGCGGCGCCCACGGGCGGCAAGGCCGACTCGGAGTCGGTAGTCGAGTAGACGGAAGTCTCGAGATTCGGCCGTCGCAGCCTCAGGCGCTTGTCGGGCTCGAACGTCGTGACGACGAGCCGGCTCGAGGGTCCATCGCCAAGCTCGGCGACAAGGATCAGCGACTGCCGCTCCTCGACGGGCGCCGGCAGATCGACCGAACACACGGCCGTCGTCGACAGGCCCTCCGCCTCGACCGCCACCTGCCCGGAGCCGACTGCAACTCCGTCGAGCCGTTCGAGCGTCCACCGAACCGCGCCCTTCCAGGCCTCCGGCAGATCGTTCGTGATCGAGACCGAGACCGTCGCCGGCGCGACCTCCGTCGAGAGCAGGAGCGGCGCGTAGAAGCGCCGCGTGGCGTATTGCAGCGCCTTCCAGCGGCCGAAGTAGTCGATGCTCGCCCAGGAGCTCACCGGCCAGCAGTCGTCCAGCTGCCAGTACAGCGCCCCGCCGCAGCGGTCCCGCTGCCGGCGCCAGTGCTCGACGCCGACCCGCATCGCCTCGGCATGCAGGACCTGGCTCAGATACACCATCGACGCGAAATCCTTCGGCAGCCGGAACTGCTGGGCCATGTAGTAGAGGATGCGGGCGTTGCCGGTTGGGCAGCGCTGGTGGTGGTCGAGCATCGGCGAACCGAGGTTCCAATCGGCCGGGTCCGGCGCGAAAGCCGCGACCGTTGCCATTGCCGGCAGTGACTCGAAGCCGAACTCGCTCACGAATCGGTAGGACTCGTGGCCGTAGGCGGCGAACGGCGCCAGTTCGTGCCACACGATCCACTCGTGCTCATCGCCGCGATTGCCGCCGATCGGCTCCTGGAGCGGCCGTCCCGACGACGGGGAGCTCGGCCAGTAGGGAGTGGCCGCGTCTGCGGCGGCGATCCACGCCGGCAGCGTCTCGCCGAAGAACCGCAGGTACGCTGCCTTCTGGTCGGCCATCTCCGGCCGGTCCCAGCCCCAATCCGTCCAGCCGCGTTCCATCTCGTTGTTGCCGCACCAGAGCGCCAGGCAGGCCCGATGCCGCAGACGTCGAACCTGCTCGCCGACCTCCGCCTCGAGGCTGGCCAGGAACGCGGCGTCCGTCAGGGGATACACGCTGCACGCGAACATGAAGTCCTGCCAGACCAGGATCCCGAAACGGTCGCACAGGTCGTAGAACGTCTCCGTCTCGTAATAGCCGCCACCCCAGACCCGGATCATGTTGTGGTTCGCAGCCGCCGCGGCACCGAGCAGTCCTTCCAGTTGGGCCGGGGTCACTCGGGCGGGGAACGAATCGGCCGGGATCCAGTTGGAACCCTTGGCGAAGACTGGCACGCCGTTGACGACGAACGTGAACGACTCACCGAAGTCGTCGGGACGGCGCCGAAGCTCGAGCGTCCGCAGGCCGATCCCGAAGGGCCGGCTGTCGAGCATGCGGTCGGCGGTGACCAGCCGGACTTCGACTCGATAGAGCGGCTGGCTGCCCAAGCCGTTGGGCCACCACAGTTCCGGATCGTCGATGTCGACGCTCACGCTGGCGGCGGCTGCCGCGTCGGGCGCGACCGACCTGGCGATCTGGGTTCGACCGTCCGGGCGTTCGACACTCATGACGACTTCGAGGGCGCCGGCCGAGCCGGTTGGGCGGGCGACCGCCCGCTCGACCCGAACCTCGGCGGCAATTCGCGCCCGCGAGCCTTGGAGCGACTGCGACATCCGGACCTCGCCGAGCCGCGCGCCGCTCCAGCCGACCAGTCGGACGCCCTGCCAGAAGCCGACGTTCGGCAGCTTCGGCCCCCAGTCCCAGCCGAAGTGGCAGGGCGCCTTGCGCAGATACGGCGCGCCCGGCAGCTGGCCCTCGACCGTGTCGAGGTGCCGGACGGAGTCCAGCTCGGCGCCTCTCCTGACCGCCGATCGGAAGACCACTGCCAGTTCGTTCCTGCCCGGGCGGAGATGCCGCGTGACGTCCCAGCGCCAGACAATGAACATATTGTCGGCGCTGCCGAGCAACTCCCCGTTGAGGCGGATTTCGGCGAGTGTGTCCAGGCCGTCGAAGACGAGCTCGACGCGCTCTGACTCTGCCAGCGCGGCGTCCAGCGCAAAGTCGCGCCGGTACTCCCAGTCGCGCTCCGCGACCCATTGGACGCGCAACTCCTCGTCGCCGACGAACGGATCGGCGATCCGGCCGGCGGCCATCAGATCGGTGTGGACGCCCCCTGGGACCTGAGCTGCGAGCCAGTCGTCGGTGCCGATCTCGCGCAGCTGCCAGCTTCCATCGAGTGGCTGTTGGGTCACGGGTTCCCTCGGGTTGCGGCGACGGATCACGACCGGGGTGGGCCGTGCTATTCTGTCGCGCGGCGCCGCAATGGTGCCATTGATCGCGACAGATCGTCCGACTCGATCTCTCGCGGCACTCGCTCCGGCGTAGCTCAGTCGGTAGAGCGGGCGGCTGTTAACCGCCATGTCGTAGGTTCGAGTCCTACCGCCGGAGCCACTCATTCGGGTGGGAGTGTCCACTCGCCCCGCCGTCCCCACAATGAGGACATGACGCGGGGCGACTTTCCAGGCGGTACCCGGCTCGAATTCAGAATTGCCGATCACCCGTTTCGCCGCGCCCATTCCTCGGATATGCAGGAGGGGCAAGGAGTGAGGTGGCGATGTCGATCGGGGGTGGGGCATTGGCGGTGATCGATCGCGAACGCCCTGATGACGAGGTGCTCGAGCTGCTCGACGGGGTTAGGCCCGATCTCCTGGCCGTCGCCCTCTCGATCGTCTTCGACCTCGATGAGGCTGAAGATCTGGTCCAGATGACCATCGAAATCGCGCTGCGCAGATCCGGGGACCTGCGGGCGACTCAGTCCTTGCTGCCGTGGCTGCTGCGAATTCGAAACTCGTGAGGCCTTCCGGCTCAGGCGAAGACTCCGCCGAGTGGTCCGATTCGGCTGGCAGCCGGCGCCAGAGCGGGTCGATCCGCACGACACCCCAGGGTCGTTTGAAGTGAGAGACGCGCTCCGGCGGCTCCCTCCGCGTATCCGATCCGCGGTGGTGCTTCACCACATGACGGGCCTATCGGTGTCCGATTGCGCGGAAGCGCTCGGAGTCAGCGAGAACACAGTGAAGACACAGCTCAAGCGCGGGCTCGCGTTGCTTCGGGAGGATCTTGGTCATGGCCGATAGCGGACAGGACGAAGAGGTCATCGCGCGCCTTCAACAGCACCAGGCTCAGGTTCTCGGCTGGTCGAGACGGCACGTTGCGGCGGAAGAAAGGGATCTGCGACTGAGGCCGTCTCACGCTCAAGTCCGATCAAGAAGCGGACTGAAGCTTGCAGGATCAATCATCGTGGTCGTCATCGTCGTCATTGCCGTGGCCCTCGTGGCTCCGTCGTTCGCACCCAACCAGGCCGCCGGACCCGGCGCCACGCAATCAGGCCCGCCAACTGGAGCATCGTCTCCCTATGCCACGGCGGCTGGCAGCCGCCCCCTCTCGATCGGTGGGAGTGGCGACGTCGGGTGCCAGTCCGAGGGCGGGTGCGCAGCATTCTTCCGGATTTCAGGGCGTCGACGAATTGCCACAGCCGGATCTGCGTTTTGCGCTGTCGGCAACGGGCCTGACGGCGCCCCCAGATGCGCCTCGTTCGATCGTGCCCGGCCGATACACCGTCTCTGCGCATCTCAACTGGGTGTCCGACGTGGTCGTCAACGGCCAGCCGCCGCAGGTTGGCGGCGTAGTTGGCTCCTGTACTCGCGATGTCGTCATCGAGCCGTCGGTCGCGTCGGTGACGGTGCGGATCACTTTCCACGGGCTCAACCCGTGCGAGATCGCCGTCGAGACGACCGTCAGTGCGCCTTCGCCGACCGTCGCCGTCCCAGCGACCTCCGGCCCCGTTCGATCGCCTGGCCCCACGATGATCGCCTCAGGCTTCTCCACGGCGGGCGTCGCTACTGGCTGGAATAGCTTTAGCTGGACCTCCGCTGGGATGCCGCTCACCGGCATCGGCCAGGTGCTGCAATGGAGCGGCGGCTACGCCGCGGCGGCGTCGCTCATGCATTACGTGGCCGACCCCTCACCGGGTCTCTGGATCTCGGCCGACGGACAGACGTGGGCTGCGGCACGAGGCATCAGCGACGACGCGGTCAGTATCTCCGTGGCTCCGGTCGGGCTCGTCGCCATAGGCATGAACGGGAACACGGCGGACGGCTGGATGCTGGGTTCGGCCTGGTCGAGCTCCGATGGCCGGAACTGGACAAAGCTGGGCTGGCCCGATTTCCCGGGAAGCCTGGTCTCGATCGCGGGCACCAGCTCCGGTATCGTCGCCACGGTGGCGATCTCGCACGGAACTGGGAAGGGCCAGTACGGGAGCTTCCAGATCGAGTTCTCGACCGACGGCCTGCACTGGACGGCTGAGAACGTAAGCCCCGGTCTTGCCTCGGCTCAGGCCGGCTACGGGGAGCCGCCCCACGTGCAAGCCCACGCCGGCCGGTTCTATCTGATGGGCAGCGCCGGGCCCGCGACGACCAGCACCGGCATGAGACTCGTCTCGAGCGTCTCGCCTCCGGATGAGATGTGGCTCTCGGGCGATGGCAAGACATGGACGAAGAGCGCGGGTGGCTACAGCGCCAGCGGGGGCCTCGACGCCGACTACATCGACTTCGGCCGGGACGGGATGATCCTCCACACGGACGCCTATGGCGCCGCTCCCGGTGCGACAGGACTCGCATACTCGAGCGACGGCGGCCAGACCTGGCACGAGAACACGAACTACGATCCACTGGGCCCGTCCACGTGTCAGGGCGAATGCGTCAATGGCGAGGATGGCGCGATCGGTGCCAACGGCACGTATTTCGTTGCGGTGAAGCACGGCGGTAAGCAGGCTTGGTTGAGCTACGACGGCCAGCACTGGTCGTCGATCGCATGGACCGGCGGCGATCCCATCGGGTCCTGGAACGGCGACGGCTTCCTGGTCATGCCGCGCGGCGTCCTCCTGTCGGGATCGTATGGGGCCGCGAGCTAGACGTTCGCTCATCGACAGCCCACCACGGCTCAACGAGCATTTCGCCGTTTGCGTGCGACGGCCTCACGACTCTGGGTCCGTTTGCGTTCGCCGGTTCGACGGAATTCAGTAGGCGCCGGGGTCCCGGCCGCCGGCGACACTCATTCGAGTGGCCATTCGCATACATCTTCCGCAGTGAAGGGTTAGGGACCGCCGTTCGCAAACGTCCGCCCTGGTCCAAGGGTCCTCGTTGGCATTCTCACTTGGACGCTCGGATGCGATACTCCGCCTGCGGTGAGGAGTCCAGTCGATCCACTCGTTGTTCGGCCCAAAGCGCTGCCTGTTGACCTGGACGACACCAGCGTCTCCGACTCGGATTACGCTGCCCCGTCTGGACACTCGAGCCTGAAATTCGGCCGCACCAGTAGGGTGTGACAGAGCCATGAACGAGTCATCGTCAGGCGCCTCTTGTGCGGGGCGGTTGAACGCCCGAACCCCCAAGGGCGTGGTTGTGCACCTGGGCGCGGCGGCAGCACTGGCTGGCTGGATGGAGTTGGTCGGGCTGGCCCCGATCCGCTGGACCTCCTGGCCGCGCAGCCCCGACACGGCCGCAATCGACCTTGCATCGTGGGCGGTCGTCTTCGCGGTTACGTGGCGCGTGATGCTCGGCTGGACGATCGAGTGGACGGTCGCTGGTGGCGAGCTTCGACGTCGCAGCTGGTTCTCGCGTCCGGGCAGCACGCCAACCGAAGTGCTGAGGTTCGGCCCTGATGCCGAGATCGTGCACGAGACCAGGTTCCGCTGGCGGATCTGGCCCACTGGGTCCGAGATTCGAATCTGGCCGGGCCAGACGCGAACACTGATCGAGGCGATCGGCGCAGCCGGAGTACACATCGATGACTTCCGTGGGGACTGGGAGCGGGGTCACCGGCGCCTCAGCAACTGGGCCCTCTTTGCCTACTGGGTGACCGCGGCAGTCCTGTTCGGTTCGCCGGCTATCGGAATCGCGCTTGGCTCCGGGCCTCTCACGCCGATCTTGCTGGCGCTCGTGGCGGCATACGTCGGCGACCGGATCGATCAGCAGCCATGGACCCAGAGCAGGCGCTCCGGCGTCCCGACGTGACAGACGCCGGTCCCGCGGAATGTAACGAGGTCGGCCTTGGACGGTGATAGCCTGCGACGCGGCGGCCGGGCGGGTTGAAGCCCGACGGGAGGGAACGAGTGATCGACGTTAGCGGCAGTTCGAATGAGCCGGTTCGATTCAACGCACGGACGAGAGTGACCGTCCTCGCTGTGGCGGGCTGGACCGCCGCCATCACCGCACTTCTGGGAGTTTCGATTGCCGTCGGGTACGGCTGGGACGGCTGGCTGCTGACAATTCCCCTTCTGGCAGTCGTCGCGATCCTTGCCGGGGTATTCGGATCCGCCATGGAATGGACCGTCGCCGGCAACGTGTTGAGTGGCCGGCGCTGGTACTCGCGCCCAGGCATATCTCCGGCTCAGGTCGCACAACTCCGACCGCACCTGCGCATAGTCCACGAGGGCCGCTACCTCTGGCGCGTTCGACCGTCCGGGCCCGCCATCTATGTGCAGCCGTGGCGTGCGGTGGCGCTGGCGGAAGCGATGCATCTGGCAGGCGTTCAAGTCGACGACTGGCGCGGGGAATGGGCGCTCCGCCACAGAATGCTTGACTCGATCGGCCTGGCGATTCAATTCGCGTCCGCTGCCGGGATGTTCCTGGCGATCGTGCTGGGCGGCTCGATGCGGCCACTCGGGTTCGTATCCTTCTGGGCGTCGATGGCCGGCCTCCTCGTGGGTTTGACCATCGATGTGGGGCCGTGGAAAGTGGCGCAACTCCGCGAGCCGGGACGGCGGGGGTGAAACGAGGGGATTCGACCGACCTCGGTCGATGCATGGGATCCTGCCCAGCCTTTTGGTCTTCGACCTGGGGTGGTCAGTTCGACATTGCGCCGCGACCCCCTCGCGACTCCGATCAGGTGGCAGATGGCCCATTCGAGGAACGCGTCTGCCAGCCATTCGCGTGAGCGAGTGCGGCGGGGGGTGCGATGTCGTGCGCCGGTCGGACGAAATTCGTAGACGCCCGGGCCTGCCCGCCGGAGCCACTCATTCAGCTATGAGTGGCCCACTCGTCCGGTGACTCGCTTCGTACTGGCGGCCGCGTTGTCAAATCCACGCGCGCGACAACCCTTCGCTTGGCCCAGCGACCTACTCGACGAGCTTGACCCCGGCGATATTGCAGGCTCTCTTCAGACTCTCGTCGATCGTGGCCAGGGCGAGCCCGCGCCTGGCTGCCAGAGCCAGGTAGGCGGCGTCGTAGGCGGTCAGGTCGAGGTTGCGCGCAAGATCGGACACCTCGCCCAGAGCCACGTCCACGTCGATCGCCTCGACCTGGATGGGCAGAGAGATCAGCAGCTCTCGAACGCGTGCCATGTCTGCCCGATCGAGACGGCCGCGGCGTTCGGCCGTCCTCAGGCCGTTGGCTACCTCGAGCGGCCAGATGGCGGGAACGAGCGCCTCCTCCGTGTTGAGCCGACCCAGCGCCGCATCCGCAACGTCAGAGTCTTCATCGGCGAAGCACCAGGCGAGTGCGACCGAGGCATCGATGACGAAGCTCACCGACGTCCCTCGTCGATGAGCTCGCGAAGAGATAGACCGTCCAACCGGTGGCCGGCTCGGAAGGCCCGCAAGCCGGCGATCGCCTCGCTCGCGGTCAGGTTTGCGTGCGAGGACGCGGGTCCGAGCACGGCCACCGGGACTCCATGCTTGGTGATGGCGATGGGTTCCCCGCTCGAGGCGACCTCGTCGAGCAGCCGGGGAAGATTAGTCTTGGCCTCGTAGGCCCCGACCTGGCGCATTTCATCGACTCCTAGCATCTGGTCTAAGACTAGTCTAGCCAGATCGGCAAGGGCCTCATTGGGTGGACTGCCGGCGACCGAGCCTCCGCAGACACCCTTTTCGGTGCCTCTCTCGGCGCCGATGGTCGGAGTCTCGCCGTTGACACTTCGCCCGGCCGGTGCCTACTCTCTACCTCGTATTCGGAGGTAGAGTTGATGAGGCGGGCGAGCATTCGGACACAACTCCTGAAGGGAACCACTCCACTTCTTGTCCTGACCGTGTTGCGGGACGGCGAGCTGTACGGCTACGAGATCGCGCAGCGGATTCGGGAGCGGAGTGGCGGGGCGTTCGCCCCGAGCGAGGGATCCCTGTATCCGACGCTCCACGCCCTGGAGGCTGGGGGCGCGCTCCAGGCCGAGTGGCGCGGCAGCGACAAGGGTCCGAAGCGCCGCTACTACCGGATCACCGGAAGTGGTGGCGCCATGCTCGCCGAACACGAGAAGGCCTGGGTCGAGTTCTCGACCGGGGTGCAAGCGCTGGTGCGGTCGTGAAGAGCTGGCGGAACACGGCGCGACCTGACGCGCCTGGCGCCTCGTCCGACGCACTGCCCGAGCTCCCGGCCGCAGCAGCGGGCTTCCTCGACCAGCTCGACGCTGACCTTCGATTGCCGGCTCGCGACAGGATCGAAATTCAAGAAGAGCTGGCCGCACACCTTGAAGATTCGATCGCATCGCTGATGGCTGAAGGCATGGACGAGGAACGGGCAACATCGGAGGCCATCGCCCGACTCGGCCGGCCGGAAGCTCTCGCGCGGGACCTCGAGGCCGCTCGCCGGACGACGCGGCGCCTGTTTGCAGGTGCAGCCGGTGGAGTCTTCCAGGCCGGCTTGGGCGCACTTTGGGGCGTCTTGGTCGGTTCTCTGACGCTCCTGCTCGTGGCGATTGTGGCTGCGCTCCTGGTGACCACCGTCGCCAAGCCACTGGTCGATTTCCTCGCGGCGCGCCTGCCCGCGTTCGACACGGACTCGAACAATCTGGGGCTGAACGCGGTCTTCGAAGCCATCGTGCTTATCTGCGCAGCGTGGTTCGCCGCCAGGAGAGCTGTGCGGACCACCTACGAGGTCAGTCGGCGCAACGTGGGGCAGGTTCGGGCCGGCTGGGCCGTCGTCGGCGGGATCGGTCTTCTCGCATGCGTCCTGTTCGTCTACTCCGGCCAGCAGACCTGGCTCGCCGTGGCGGCTGAGCTCGGCATCCCGACCGCGTTCGTCCTCGGGGCTCTCAAGTTTGACTGGAAGAGCCAGATCCACCTTCCATTGTGGGCAATCCTCGGCATCGTCGTCCTGTCGGTTGTGCTGCCGGTCGTGCTCCTCATTCCCGTATCGACCAGCGGCGGCAGCGGCGGAGGTCCACTCCCAGAGCCGCTCCAGACCGGCCCGTCTGCCGCAGAGGTCGCGTATGACCGAGTCGCGCCGCTCTGGGGCTCGAACGCCGGCGAAGTGCTCGGCGCCGACTCGGGCACGATCGAACAGCAGTCGATATTCGACATGCGATACAGCCATCTGAATGGCCCGGCCCTGAACCAGTTCTCGAACATCCATCTGGAGGTCTGGCACGGCACGAGCCTCCCGAAGGCCGAGGCGGTCTACGACCCCGAGCTCGTCCCCGATACTTCGTACGGCACGCCGTTCCTGAGCCGGTCGCTCTCACCGACAGCCGATGGGCATCTTCAAATTCACCTTGATCTCTCCAGGGTTCGTGCCAGCGAATGGGTTATCTTCGTCACGGCCACAGGGCCCGACGGCCACCACTACCGGCTCAACTATCCGGAAAGCTTCTGGAGCACCTTCCACGGCACCGTCTGGGACTGGCTGACCGCGTCCGACTGAGCTCGGGCGCCGGATCGACCGACTTGCCCAGGCCTGGTCCCGGAGAGCGCGAGGCGCATTCAGACCCGTCCGGCGCCCGCCCGCCGGAGCCGCTCAATCGAGTGGTTTCGATCGCCAGGCGGCCCCGTGTTCCGAGCTCTCGCTCGGCCTGTCGTAATCGCGCAGCCCGGCGCCGTAAGGGCCTAGGGCAGAAGCAAACCCCGTCGCCTCACCCTTGCCACGATCAGAGCGGCCGCGGCAAGCCCAAGAAACATCGTTGCCGGCAGCGAACTCCCCTGGCCGCCGTCAGGTCGGCTCGTGCTTGTAGGAGGCAGCGTCGCCGCGGCCGAAACCGACACTGACGGCGACGGCGACGCGGACGGCGGAAGCGACGGCGACGCGGTCGGCGAAGGCGACGGCGACGCGGTCGGCAGCGCGGGCCCCGCGTGGATCGTGGTCTGACCCGTCGCGTCGCCGTATGCCGCGGTGACCGTGTAGTCGCCCTCAGCTGGCGGCGTACAGGCGTTGTGCGTGCAGGTGCCGTCGCCGCTGATGCTGAATACGGCGTTGCCGCTGACGTCGGGGTCCGGGTCGGCCAGGGGGTAGGGAATACGCGGTTCCGCCGGACGGGCCTGGGGCGCGGCGCCGGCGAGCGTGGCCGTCATGGAAAGGGCCGATCCCGCCGGAACGGTCCCGCCGAGCGGGCCCAGAGCCAGCGAATCTCCGGCGAGCAACGGCAGCTGCGCGTCTATGCCGGTGATGTCGGAGTCCCTGACTACTAACGCGTCCCCGCAGCCTGCTCCGTGGCTATACCCATGCGCCCAACAGCCAGTGTCGTAGAGGCTGGGCGGGTAGAAGACCACCGCTACATCAACTCCTCGGGGATCTCCGCCAATGAAAGCCTCTCCGGGAACGCTCAGCGTGTAGGTACCGTCCGCCGCCGTGATGGCGTAGTCGCCCCAGCCGTCGTTCGTGATTCCAAGGACCGCAAGATTGGCCAACGGCTTGGGCGGCGTTCCCTGCCCGGTGACGGTTCCGCTGATGTGCTGCGCCAAGGTCATCTCTACGTCCACACCGAAAGCGCCGGAGTCTCCGGGGCATACCCAGGATGTGCCCGCGTCAGCGAAGTGCGTGACCGGGACGTCTGCGTCGTACCAGCCATAGATATATCGATGCTGGGAGTCGTCGAGGAAGATGACGAACCCCCCGTTGTCGCCCGGCGTATCGATGTGGAGCAGGTATGTCCCGTCGGCGCCGGTCACAACGGCGCTGTCTGCCTCACCGATGGACACCGTAATGCCTGCAATCGGCAGACCGGTCTGGGCGTCCGTGATCGTGCCGCCAATGAGTTGGTAGGAGGTAGCCTTCGCCGCACCGGGCGCCGCCACCAGCAAGATGGCCAGGGCGACGGCTATACCGAATGCACGACTTCTCGACTTTGACCGCATGTTGCGCCTCCGCGGGCCGCACAATGCGGCAAGAGATCGGCCGGCTGATAGCCGGCCCGCTCGTTGCGAAGGAGTCGGAAGTTCCCGAGCGCACTTGAGCGGTCTTGCGCCGCGGGCGTCTGCGCCGGTGGACGATGCGTCCGCGAACGCCAGGGGGCGCATTGCTCGGGCCGACTCCTGTAGCCCGATCAATCCCACCAGCCGATGGCGCGCCTCGACTTAGAGAGCTTTTCCAGGTTGGGGCTCCGGCGCATGTTGGTTATGAAGCCGCCGGGTTCCGCTGACCTATTGACAGCCGATAGAAAGACATCGACACTCGATAGATGAACGTACTCGCAAGCCGGCTCCTCCGAGTCCCTCTTGTCGTCCTCCTGCTCGGAGCCGTGCTCGCACAAGTACTCCTGCCCGCGTTCGCGTCCGCGGAAGGGAGGATCTTCCCCGAAGTCGCCTACCTCGTCATTCCGTACTCGGTGGCCGCCATCCTCTTCATCGGATGCGGTCAGGTGGCGCTGCTCGCGGTCTGGCGGCTGCTGTCCATGGTCAATGGCGGCGTCATCTTCACCCGCCGCGCCCTGCGCTGGGTCGACGTCATCACGGCCTGCGGGGCGGTTGCCACAGTTCTCAGCGCAGGCGTGATGATCCACATGGTCGGCTTCGTCCCCGGCGGCGGCGGACCAATGATCTACTACCTGGGCGCCTGCGTTGTCGGCGGGCTGGTGTTCGTGCTCCTCATGGTCGTCATGCGCGGCCTGCTGGAGTCGGCGATCGCCGACCGCACCGAGCTCGACGAGGTTATCTGATGGCCGTCATCGTCGAGCTCGACGTGATGCTCGCCCGACGCAAGATGTCCGTGGGCGATTTTGCCAACGCCGTCGGCATCACCCCGGCGAACGTGGCCGTTTTGAAGAACGGGCGCGCCCGAGCCATCCGGTTCGCCACCCTGGCGTCGATCTGCCGGGTGCTCGATTGCCAGCCGGGTGACATCCTGCGATGGACCGCCGACCCGACTGACTGACATAGCGTCGACGCGTTCCAGGTTGGCAGCATCGCCCGGCGCCTTCCAGAAGCACGTCCGCCAGGCCATACCTTGTCGGTCACAGCCTCGGGGCATACCTGGCTCCGCGCATCGCGGCCCAGGTCCACGGGCAGTTGCGTGGCCTCGTCCTGCTCGAGACGCCGAGCACACCCCTGCCGCAGCTGATTCTCGCCCAGGAGCAGTATCTGGCCACGTTGCAGAGTCCGAGCCCTGGAGTCAGCGACCAGCTGGAGAGTCTGGCCGCGCAGGTGGCGCTGGCCGAGTCTGCGTCTCTCAGCCCGTCAACGCCCTCGTCCCAACTGCCGCTCGGCATCCCGGCCTCGTACTGGCTGGATCTGCGCTCCTACGACCCCCTGGCTGCGGCCGCGGGTTTAGGCCTCCCGATGTTCTTCGCGCAGGGTGGGCGTGATTACCAGGTGCCCCCGAGCGAGCTCCAGGGCTGGGAGAAGGCGCTGGCGGGGCGGCCAAATGTCACATTCAACACTTACCCATCGATGGATCATCTGCTGCTCGACGGCAGCGGACCAGCCACACCCGCCGAATACAGTGTGCCGGGCCACGTGGATCCCCAGCTCGTAGCCGACGTTGCTGCGTGGATCCGGCAGTAGCGGCGCAGCCGTCCGAGGTATGCGAACGATTACTCGTGGCGTGGCGTGGCGAGAGTGCGGCCTTTCGGGCCGAAGGGCGAGCGCGGGCGCGGCGCGCTACCCGACGGCCGGAGCGTCCAGGACTTCGCGGACGCGGCGCGCGAGCCGATCGGGCGTGTATGGCTTGGCAAGGAATGCCTGGCCCGGCTCTGCCACCTCGGCCAGGACCGCGGCATCCGCGTGGCCGGACATGAGCAGCGCTCGGGCGCGGGGTGCCAGGGTCGAGAGTTCCCGGATCAGGGCGGGCCCGCTCATGCCGGGCATCATGACGTCGCTGACGACCAGGTCGATCGTGTCACCAACTCGAAGCGCGACCCGGATCGCCTCGGCGCCGTGGGCCGCCTCGAGGACCGTATATCCGTAGGCGCGGAGGCCGAGCACCGCCAGCCGACGGACCCGCGGCTCGTCCTCGACCACGAGCACGGTCTCGGTTCCGGTGGAGGCCGGAGCATCCGACCGGGCGACGGGTCGCGGATCCGCAGGACCACCCTTGCTCGGCAAGTGGATTCGGAACATGGTTCCGTGACCCAG
Source organism: uncultured Chloroflexia bacterium (assembly GCA_963835845.1). GTDB lineage: Bacteria > Chloroflexota > Limnocylindria > Limnocylindrales > CSP1-4 > Fen-1039. Next base: position 33,648 of record CAWIGT010000001.1, read on the forward strand.
CTCGGAATAGACCTCCATGTGCCCGGAAAGTTGCTTGACAACCCCGTGACAGGTCGCGAGTCCCAGGCCTGTGCCCTTGCCAAGTCCCTTGGTCGTGAAGAATGGTTCGAAGACGCGAGAGCGAACCTCCTCGGTCATGCCTTCGCCGGTGTCGGTTACCGTCAGAAGGACATGCGGTCCCGGCACTGCCCCTGGATTAGCCTTGGCGGTCTCGGCGTCGACGAACTCGTTGGCCAGCTCTATCAGCAGCCGACCGCCACCCGGCATCGCATCTCGGGCGTTGACGGTGAGGTTGACGAGCAACTGCTCTATCTGGCCCGGATCGGCCACGACGGTCCGCAGGTCGGTCGCGAGTGACGTCTCGATCTCGATGTCGTCCCCGAGCAACCGCTGCAGCATCTTGAGCGAGTCGGCGACCAGCGAGCCGAGATCGAGGCTCACGGGCGCGACAAGCTGACGGCTGGCGAACGTCAGCAGCTGCCTCGTGAGACTGGCGGCGCGCTCGCCGGCGGCGGCGACCTCCTGGAGGTCGACCAGGGCAGGATGGTCGGGGGGAAGTTCGGGAGGCAAATCCACGCGGCACATCTCGACGTACCCCAGGATCGCCGTCAGGAGATTGTTGAAGTCGTGCGCCACCCCACCGGCAAGCCGGCCGATCCCCTCCATCTTCTGTGCCTGGAGCAGCTGAGTCTGGAGCACCTTTGGTTCGGTGATGTCCTGGATCAGCCCGTCGTAGGCGGTCAGCGTGCCGGCTGAGTCGAATCGAAGAACTAGCGTCTGGCGGACCCAGCGAACCACTCCATCTTTGCGGCGAAGGCGATGCTCGATCGGCGCAGTGCGCACGCCCGTCAGGGCGCGCTGCATGCTCTCCTCCACGAGCTCCCGGTCCTCCGGTACCACCAGGCTGTCCCAGAGCCCGGGATCCGCATTTAGCTCTTCAGGGGTGTACCCGGTGACCGCCACTGAGCCCGGGCCGTGGCTCACGCTGACCGGCACGCCCTTCTCGATGCGGACGCTGACGATGTAGTTGGTTATAGCCTCGATGATGTGCAGGTAGCGCTCTTCGCTCTCACGGCGGCCCTGTTCGGCAGCTTTGCGAGCCGTGATGTCCTCCGAGATTCCGAGCACGTAGCGCGGTCTGCCGTCGTCGCCGAATATGGGCACCTTGATCGTGTGCATGACGATGACGCCCTGCTCAGGATTCGTGATGGTTTCCTCCGGGATCTCCACCACCTGGCCCGACGTCGCAACGAGCCGATCGACGGCACTGAAATGCGCCTCCTCGTCGGCAGGCACCAGGCGCGAGCTGTCCTGGTTGATCAGGACCTCTCGCGGGCGGCCGATCATCCTCTCGCCGGCCTTGTTGAGGCGGACGAAACGGAACGTCTCCGCATCCTTGACAAAGAGCATGACCGGGATGTTCTCGACGATGCTGTCCAGGAATCGCTCGCTCTCCCGGAGCGTTTCCTGAGCCCGCTTATGGTCGGTGATGTCCTGGTAGGCTCCCAGGAGGCCGATCACCCGGCCGTCTTTGTCCCGGATCGGAACCTTGCTCGTTCGCGCCCAGCCGTCGGTGCCGTCCGCCCGGGTCATAGGTTCTTCGTACTCGATTCTCGCCGTGCCGCTGCGCATGATCGCCCGATCGTCGGCCCGGTACACCTCCGCGTCGGCGGCCGCGTGAAGGTCGAAGTCCGTCTTGCCGACGATCTCCGACGGATCGGCGAGGCCAACGTTCCGGGCGTAGGCGGAGTTGCAGCCGACGAAGACCAAATCCCGATCCTTCCAGAAGACGCGTTGCGGGAAAGTGTCCAGGACCGATCGCAGCAACTCCTGCGACCGGAATAGCTCGTCCTCGGCGCGTCGCTGTGCCGTGACGTCGTGAACGCAAACCGCGCAGCCATCGCCCAGTTTGCTCAGGCTGATCTCAACGTTGCGGGCACGGCTGCCGGCATGGGCCCAACCAGCACTCAGCTGTCCCGCCGCCGCATCCCAGGTGCGGGGATGGCCCGTCTCGACGACCTGCGCGCAGGCGTCGAGGAGCCCGTCGGCCCAGCTTGGAAACAACTCCCGCGTTCGACGCCCGACAAGCTGGTCTTGTGCCAGCTCGACCATCCTGCCGAAGGCGTCGTTGGCGTAGTCGACCCGGAAGTCGACGATTTCCCCGTCGCCATCCCGAACGGCGCTATGAAAGAGGATCCCGTCGGCCAGTTCATCGACGAAGGCCGCGTACAGGCCATCGATCGCCGCAGGCTCGCCGGTCGGGCAAGAGGCGTTCACCGGTTCCGCGCCCGGTCGTCGATCATGCGAACTCATGCTGACTCCGACCGTCCGTACCCCGGGCTATCGTAACGACTGGGCTGGCAATGAGCCGACTCGCTCGACCCTTCAGGTGTGGTTTCGGCGGTAACCTGGTCCACCTGGAGTCGCGGAGAGGCGGCGGTGTCGGGCCTGGCTCGCCTCATGAGCAAACCCGCCGGTTGCCGCACGCGACCGACTGTGTCACATACGGGTTCCGGCTTCGGCGCGGCGATGCACGGTCAGCATTATCGGCGTTGTCCGAGCCTCAGATCTGGCGCCCCAGCAGCATCGGCAGCGGGGTGCTCGGCTGCGCCGCTGAGGCCGGCGATCGGACTGATGGGCGGGGATGACACTTGCTACTGTTTCCGAAGCATGCTATTGTATGCGTAGCAAGCTACGATTGAAGTAGCGCTACGAGACAACGGAGACGAACGTGCCGGTCATCGAGATCACTATGACGAAGAGCAGCGTGGAGACCAGGCGGGCGCTCATCGAGCGATTGACCGCCGACGCGATCGAGATCACCAGGATCCCGGCGGTGGAGTTCACTGTCCTCATCCACGAGCTGGACCGCGAGAGCATCGGGCGCAGCGGTCGAACATGCGCCGACATCATGGCCGAGATGAAGTAACCGCCGATGAGCATTCCGAAGCCTGGACAGCCCGTCCGGGGATCCACCACCGGAGCGCCGATCATGGCGCTCTTCGACCTCCTCGGACGCCGATGGTCCATGGGCATCCTCTGGAATCTCGCTGCAGGGCCCACCACCTTCAGGGCCCTGCAGACCCCCACCGGCCGCACGAGCAAGACGATCTCGCCTTCGATTCTCAACGCACGCCTCAGGGACCTGCAGGAAGCCAAGCTCGTGGAGCGGACGCTCGACGGGTATGCGCTGACCGCGCTCGGCAAGGAGCTGTTCGCGCTCATCGAGCCCCTGGACCCGTGGTCCCTGAAATGGGGGAATGCGCTTTAGTGGATTTCAGCAGGCGTCCGGGGTCGGCCGTTCGGAGCCGGCTCACCCGCCGGTTGCCCTATGCGACCGACTGTGTCAGGTACGGGTTCCGGCTTCGCCGCGGCGATGCTCGGTCAGCAGGATGAAACGCTCGAGCCGTTCGCGCTCGGCCGCGGTCATGTGCGTGAACTTCACCCCGGCCTGGGTGCGGTCGGGTGTGCCCGCCGGGTTCGGCTCCACTCCATCCGCCGCTTGAACCCTGACGACGACGCCGAGCAACTTCACTCCCTCGCCGGCGAACAGCGGCAGCGTCAGTTCCAGTCGATCGTTGACGCTCAACGCGCTCTCACTCTCGAGAAGCAGACCGCCGGCGCTGATGTTGACCGTCGTCCCGCATGCCGCGTCGCCTCGCGCATCTCCTGGGGCTTCGTCGAGATGCCGGAAGCAGACGGGCCAGTCGAACCGGTAGCGGACGTGGGCCCGCCGCTGGACGCGGTCGAGTACGCCGGGCCAGGCGACGGCGAAGTCGCGCAGCCGGCCGCCATCGAGGGGCCTCAGGAAGCGCGACCGGCTTACGAGCGCGGCTTCGCTTCGAGAGAGGGTGAGAACGAGCGTCTGGTCGGCTCGCACCTTTTCCAGGCGTTCGTCGGGCGACGAGAGGCTGAGCCAGAGTTCAGTTGGGCAGACCCTCACCGTCACCGCTCGGAACGAGGTCTGCCGACCTTCGATGTCCGCCTCGACAAGGACCTGGTCCAGGAGCGCAACTTCGCGCGCCGCGCTATGTCCGTCGTTCATGGTTCACCTGAAATGGCGACGCCGCAATCTCGCGTCGGTGGGCGTGCCTCGGGATGCAGCCCGACCCTATCGCGCGAGACAACCCCTCGATCGAGAAGTCGGCAGGCGGTCCGGCCGGTGTAATCGGCGCGGCGAGCCGCGCTGTTCATGGTGATGTCGGCGCCTGACCGAAGCGGCCGCGTGGTACTTGCTTGCTAGCACAGTGTTCCCAATGGTCCAGTCCACTTTCGGGTGGGAGCCGCGACGCCTCTGTCAGGGAACGCGCACTTGGCCTGCTGCGATTGAGCCGAGCGTTCGCGAAAAGGGCACACCCGTCGTGAGGCGGGGTCGCAAAGCCACGGGGCTCCACGCGAGCCAGCCGGGCTACCGAAGGGGCGTACTGTGGGTATCTCGATTGGGGCCGACTCGACGCGCCGGCTCGAGGGCGTCTGTTCTCGACGGCATAACCCAAACCACGGTCAGGCCGCGATCGTGGTGCTGCTCCTGAGCGGGACCGCACTCTCGACGTGCGCCGCCGGGTTCGCCACCCGACCTGCGGTCCGGGTTGGGCAGGACGTGGGCAGCCTGGCTGTCGCGGGTCAGGTTTCCACGACCCACGGCTCCACCGCCGATAACCTCGTCGACGTCGCGACCTTCCAGATCCCGATTCAAACCGCTGCCGCCTCGGCCGACGTCGCGGTCGTGGCAAGCTCGACGAGGTCCACGGCCGCCACGAACGCAGCCACGTACGCGGCGGCCGTAGTCCCGCCGATGCCGCCGTCCGCGTCACCTCAGGCCGCGGCTTCGACCACGCCAGAACCGTCCAACCGCACGCCCGAAGTCGTTCCATCGACTGCCAAACCGCCGGCTCCGAGAACGGCTCCGATGGCTGGCTCGGCCGCGGCCGAGATTCCCTCGACCTGGACGGTCGACCTTTACAGCGCCGCCGCCGAGCGATATCAGGATCCCGACTACCGGGCCTGCACGGCGACCGCCGTGCTGTCCATGCTCAATACCGTTGGTTCCGATGGCAGACCTACCGGTTTTGTCTGGCAGCCGACGACCGCGTACGCGACCGAGGAAGCGATCCTCGCCTACGAGCGCGACCACATGACCATGCTCGCGACCTCGGCCGGCGCCGATCCTCACGGCTGGCGCAACGCCCTCAACTACTTCGGCTGGGGCAGCGTCGACGCCGACGTCTATCGCGACATGTCCTATGACTCGTTCCAGGCGGCCGCGAAGGCGACCGTGACCGCCATCGCCATGACGCACAAGCCGGTCGGGATCCTGGCTCACGCCGGCGCCCATGCCGAGTTCGTCACCGGATATCAGGTCTTCGGCGCGGACCCGGCCACAGGATCCTCGGACTTCACGGTCATCGCGGTGAACCTGACCGATCCGCTCCGATCTAACGGCCATCGCGACACGTGGGTCACCATCGCCCAGTGGCAGGCGGGAGACGCCTGGGTGAGGTTCTCGCCTTACCGCGAGACCGACTCGCCCTACGTCGACCCGATCGACGGCCAGGCCGGCAGGAGCGAGTGGTACGGCCGCTGGGTCCTCGTGGCGCCGGTCATGTAGCAGAGCCGACGAGCCGGTCAGCCTGCGAGCGTTCGAAACACGCGGAATTGGTCGAGTCGAGATTTGTGAAGGGGCCAGACATGACGGATCTACTCAACCCGGCGACGATGACCGTAGTCGAGGTCGCGGCCCGCAAGGGTGTCGCGCTGGACATTCGACTCCTGGCCCGGCCGGCTCGCACAGTCGCGGAGGCTGCCGACCTGCTGGAGGCCGGGGCCGGTCAGATCGTGAAATCCTGTGTCTTCATGGCGCCCCGGCCCGACGGGCGAGCCGTCCCGGTAGTGTGCCTGGTCGCGGGCGACAAGGAGGTAGATCTGGATCTGCTGGCCCTTGTGTCGGGGGAGGTTGCCATTCGCCGGCCGACCGTCTACGGGACTCGCGAGCTTCCCGACCACTCCGCGCTCGGTACGTCACCTCTGCAGTACGGCCGCCACGTGCCGGTGTTCATGGATCGCGATCTGTGCAACTTCCAGTGGGTCTGGGCCTTCGCCGGAGTCGACGTCGCCGTCTTCCGCGTCTCCCCCTTGACGCTGAGAACGCTCGCCAATGCGACAGTGGCGCCGCTGGCTGCGAAGCCGTCGGCGTTTACTCCGCGCTCAACGTGGAGGTCCACGTTCCAGATCCGGAGCGCGGCCTGACCTTCACCGCCTGGAGGCCGCCGCCGAAGACGCGATCCGCCTTCGATTTCAGTCGATCTCGTAGTCGCCGAAGAGACGGCAGTGGTCGCCGGGAAGCGAGCAGTCGATCGAGGTCGAGGCCGGGTAGATCGCGCCCCCGGTGAGCTGCAAATCGATGCGAAGGAACGCGACCGGAAGCAAATTCGACCGGCCGGGGCGCCATGTCCAGCCGGGGCCTTCTCCGACTTCGACATGCGTGTCACGCAACGCGTGCGTCACGACCGCGTATTCCGGTTCGGTCGGCGACGTGTTGAAGTCGCCCAGCACCAGCACCCGGTCGCCGGCCGCAAGCGCGGCATCGATCCTCGCGCGAATCGCGGCGATCGTGGCGTCCCGCCCAGAGGTTTCATAGGCGTCGAACTCGGGAGGACGCGGATGGGCGACGATGACGTGCGTATCGCCCCGCGGCGTGGCCATGATCAAGTCCAGGTAGGCCGGGTCGTCGCTCGACACGACACCGGAGGTCGGGTAGCGGCTCAGGAACGCCAGGCCCCACGCCCCCCGACGAGGCGCAAGCGCCCGGTATGGATAGTTGGTGGTGAGGGTGGGGTCGCTCTTGATCGCGGCCGCCGCGTCCGGCTCCACTTCCATGAGAGCGACCACGTCCGTGGCTACTCCCTCGAGTTGCGCGGCCTGCTCCTCGGGCGTCCGGGTGCCGTATTGGACGTTCCAGCTCATCGCGGTCAGGTCGTGACGGGCGGCCCCGGATCCCGGCAGCGATATCCACTCCGACCCGAAGAGGCAGCCGCCGACCAGCGCCGCGACGGCGACCGAGAGAACGAGGGTCCGGGCACGGCGCCACAGCGCGATCGGGCCGAAGGCGGCGATGACGACGATGAAGAGTTGTTCCTCGAGCACTACCGCCAGCGCCGCGGCACCCGTTTGCGGCGGCCGGGCGAGAGCCACCGCCGCGAACGTGACGAGACCGAGCGGCGCGATCGCGAGGACGTCGGCGCGGGAGCGGAAGATGGCGAGACGGGCACGCTGAACGGCACCCAGAAAGCCGCCGCGCTCGATGGCGGGCGATTCGGGCAGGCCAAACGGCTGGTCCGTCAATTCGACCCCGACTTTCTTCTCATGCGAGTGACGGTTACTCGATCTTGCGGCCCAGGCTACACTGTCGAGCATGATGAACAGGAACCGCTTCGACAGCAGCCTGCTCCTTACTTGAGGCGAGCCCCTTTCGGGTGCTCGCCGACTGCCTCCTGCGCCAGCGCAGGAGGTTTTTGTTTCCCCGGAAACCCCGCCCAGACCGCGGCGCCGAACGCGGACCACGACAGAACCAAGAAGGAACCGACAGATGCCTCCCGTACCAGCCAGCCCCAGGAAGATGCCGGTCGAGAAGTACGTACCCTTCCGCCCTCTGCCGCTCCGCCTCCCGGACCGCGAGTGGCCCAACCGCGAGATCGAGCAGGCGCCGATCTGGTGCTCGGTGGATCTGCGCGACGGCAACCAGGCCCTCATCGACCCGATGGACCCGGCTCGCAAGCTGCAGATGTTCAAGGCCCTGGTGGCCATGGGCTTCAAGGAGATCGAGGTCGGGTTCCCGTCCGCAAGCCAGCCCGACTACGACTTCATCCGCCAGCTGATCGACGAGGACCTGATCCCCGACGACGTGACAATCCAGGTCCTGACGCAGTGCCGCCGCGAACTGATCGAGCGGACATACGAGTGCCTCAGCGGAGCGCGCCGGGCCATCGTCCACTTCTACAACTCGGTATCGGTCCTGCAGCGGCGCGTCGTCTTCCGGCTCGATAAGGAAGGTGTCAAGCGGATCGCGGTCGACGCCGCGAAGATCTGCCTGGAGCAGGAAGCCCGCGTTCCAGGCACTGAAATCCGCTACGAATACTCGCCGGAGAGCTTCACCGGCACGGAGCTCGACTACGCGGTCGAGGTCTGCGCGGCGGTCATGGACGTCATCCGGCCGACGCCGGCGCGGCCGATAATCCTCAACCTGCCGGCCACGGTCGAGATGTACACGCCCAACATCTACGGCGATGCCATCGAGTGGTTCCATCGCAACGTCCCGCGCCGCGATTCCGTGATCCTGTCGCTGCATCCGCACAACGACCGCGGGACCGCCGTGGCCGCGGCCGAGTTCGGCCTGATGGCCGGCGCGGACCGCATCGAGGGCACGCTCTTCGGCAACGGCGAGCGGACCGGCAACGTGGACGTGATCAACCTCGCCGGCAACATGTTCAGCCAGGGGGTGGATCCGGAGCTGGACATCAGCGACATCGACGCCCTTCGCCGCGTCGCCGAGCACTGCAACCGGCTGCCCGTGGAGCCGCGGCATCCCTACGTCGGCGACCTCGTCTACACCTCGTTCTCGGGCTCGCACCAGGACGCGATCAAGAAGGGCATGGAGGCACTCCCAACGCCGTACGGCGTCTGGGAAGTGCCGTACCTGCCGATCGATCCCAAGCACGTCGGCCGTTCGTACGAAGCCGTGATCAGGGTCAACAGCCAGTCCGGCAAGGGCGGCGTGGCCTACATCATGAAGAACGAGCACGGCATGGACCTGCCGCGCCGCCTCCAGATCGAGTTCAGCCGCTGCATCAAGGTGATCACCGAGGGCAGCGGCACGGAGATCAGCGTCGAGGAAATGTGGGACGCGTTCGCGGCCGAATACCTGCCCGCGGCGCCCCGCATCCGGCTCGAGGGCTACGAGACGACGTCGAGCGACGGCACGGTGGTCGTGCGGGCCCGTCTCGCCACTGCCGGGGCCGGCGCCGCGAAGGCCATCTCCGGCCAGGGCAACGGCCCGATCTCGGCGCTCGTCCACGCGCTGCGCCAGGATCTGGGCATCGAGGTCGACGTGCTCGACTACGCGGAGCACGCACTGGGTGCGGGTGAGGAAGCCACCGCCGTGGCCTACGTCGAGGTCCGCTCCCACGGCGAGGTCCGCTGGGGCGTCGGCATGGACCCGAACATCACCACGGCCTCGATGAAGGCGGTCCTGAGCGCGCTCGAACGCCTGGGCGTCGACGTCCTGACCGCCGGCGAGGTCGCGGCGGCCGACTGAGAGACGCGCGGGGGCGCCGAAGGCCCTCCGGTCGGGCGCCACGTGGTGCATCCGAGGGCGGGGGAGCCCGTCCTGCGTGGCGAAACAGGTGAGAAGAGCAGGAATAGAGAAGCGCCGGCGCCCGATCCGAACCTAGGATGACCGGCGTGGAAATCACAATTCACGCGAGCTTCGTCCCCGCACAAGGAACGCGGACGCCTACCCGGCCTTCTACTACGCCGCGCTTCTCTCCACCGAATTCAGGAGTGAGACCATGACCGGCTCTTCCACCCAGGGAATCAAGACCGTGCTTCATCCCGTGTCCGACCTGTCGAAGGCCAAGGCGGTCTACGCCGCGCTGATCGGTGTCCAGCCACAGACCGACGGGCCCTACTACGTGGGCTTCGAGGCCGAGGGCCAGCACATCGGGCTGGTGCCGGGCGGTGGGCCGCAGGGCATGACCTCGCCGGTGGCCTACTGGCACGTGCCGGACATCGAAGCGAAGCTGGCCGAGGTTACCGCCGCGGGTGCCACCGTAAAGGAGCCCGCGCACGACGTCGGCGGCGGCCGCCTGGTGGCGACCGTTACGGACCCCGATGGCAACGTACTCGGGCTGCTGCAGGACCGCTGAGTAGCGCGCCCGGCCCCGCGCTGGGCGTCGTGGCGTGGCCGAAAGGGGCGGCCCCTCGTAACAGATGGAGACACGATGAGCATGGCCACGAGGACGGACATGCGGGCGACTGCGCCGCACCCGGCCGACAGCCACGATCTGATCCGCGTGCACGGCGCCCGCGTCAACAACCTCAAGGACATCAGCCTCGAACTCCCGAAGCGCCGGCTGACGGTATTCACCGGCGTCTCCGGCTCGGGCAAGAGCTCGCTGGTGTTCGCCACGATCGCCGCGGAGTCGCAGCGGCTGATCAACGAGACCTACAGCGCCTTCGTGCAGGGCTTCATGCCGACGCTGGCCCGGCCGGAGGTCGACGTGCTCGACGGGCTGACGACGGCGATCATCGTCGACCAGGAGCGGATGGGCGCCAACGTCCGCTCGACGGTCGGTACCGCGACCGACGTGAACGCGATGCTGCGCATCCTCTTCAGCCGGCTCGGGCAGCCGCACATCGGCTCGCCGCAGGCGTTCTCGTTCAACGTCGCGTCGGCCAGCGGTTCCGGTCAGGTCACGGTCCAGAAGGGCAATCCGAAGGCGTTGAAGCGCTCGTTCACGGTCATCGGCGGCATGTGCCCGCGCTGCGAGGGCATGGGCTCGGTGAACGACATCGACCTGTCGCAGCTATTCGACGACACGAAGTCGCTCGCCGAGGGAGCGCTGACGATCCCCGGCTACATGGCCGGCGGCTGGAACTATCGCCTCTACGCATCCTCCGGCTTCGTCGACCCAGACAAGCCGATCGGCGAGTACACCGACGAAGGAGCGCCACGACTTCCTCTACCGCGACCCGGTCAGGATGAAGATCGAAGGCATCAACATGACCTACGAGGGGCTGGTGCCACGGATCAAGTCGTCGTTCCTGTCCAAGGACGTGGAGGCGATGCAGCCGCACATCCGGGCTTTCGTGGAGCGGGCGGTGACGTTCACCACCTGCCCCGACTGCGGCGGCACCCGGCTCAGCGAGACCGCCCGGTCCTCGAAGATCAAGGGCGTCAACATCGCCGAAGCCTGCGCGATGCAGATCAGCGACCTGGCCGAGTGGGTTGCGCCGTCTGGACGAGCCGTCGGTGGCGCCGCTGCTGGAGGCGCTGCAGCACACCTCGACTCGTTCGTCGAGATCGGGCTCGGCTACCTGAGCGCTCGACCGGTCGTCGGGCACGCTGTCGGGCGGCGAGGCCCAGCGGGTCAAGATGATCCGCCATCTCGGCTCGTCGCTCACCGACGTCACCTACGTCTTCGACGAGCCCACGGTCGGGCTGCACCCGCACGACATCCAGCGGATGAACGAGCTGCTGCTGCAGCTGCGCGACAAGGGCAACACCGTCCTCGTCGTCGAGCACAAGCCGGAGACGATCGCGATCGCCGACCACGTCGTCGACCTCGGCCCCGGCGCCGGCACGGCGGGGGGCACCGTTTGCTTCGAGGGCACGCGTCGATGGGCTGCGGGCCAGCGGCACGATCACCGGCCGCCATTTCCAGCGACCGGGCCGCCCTCAAGGAGAAGGTGCGGGCGTCAAGCGCCGGCTGCTGGAGATCCGCGGCGCGACGGCGCACAACCTGCGCAACGTCGACGTCGACATTCCGCTCGGGGTGCTCGTCGTCGTCACCGGAGTCGCCGGCTCCGGCAAGAGCTCGCTCGTGCACGGGTCCGATCCCAGCCCGCGCCGGTGTCGTGTCGGTCGACCAGGGCGCGATCCGCGGCTCGCGGCGGAGCAACCCGGCGACGTACACCGGTCTGCTCGACCCGATCCGCGACGCGTTCGCCAAGGCCAACGGCGTGAAGGCGGCGCTGTTCAGCGCCAACTCCGAGGGCGCCTGCCCAAGCTGCAACGGCGCCGGCGTCATCTACACCGACCTTGGGATGATGGCCGGCGTGGCGACCGTCTGCGAGGAGTGCGAAGGGAAGCGGTTCCTGGCAGCGGTGCTGGACTACCACCTCGGCGGCCGCGACATCAGCGAGGTGCTCGCGATGTCGGTGACCGAGGCCGAGGACTTCTTCGGCGCCGGCGAGGCCCGCACGCCGGCCGCGCAGGCCATCCTCCACCGGCTCGCCGACGTCGGGCTCGGCTACCTCCGCATCGGCCAGCCCCTCACCACGCTCTCCGGCGGCGAGCGGCAAAGGCTCAAGCTGGCCACCCACATGGCCGACAAGGGCGGCCTCTACATCCTCGACGAGCCGACCGCCGGCCTCCACCTCGCCGACGTCGAGCAACTGCTCGGCCTGCTCGACCGGCTGGTCGACTCGGGCAAGTCGGTCATCGTAATCTCGCACCACCAGGCGGTCATGGCGCATGCCGACTGGATCATCGACCTCGGCCCGGGCGCCGGCCACGACGGCGGTCGGATCGTCTTCGAGGGCACGCCGGCGGACCTCGTGGCCGCCCGCTCGACCCTCACAGGCGAGCATCTCGCGGCCTACGTCGGCGCCTGACCCGGGCCCAACCAGACGCCGGACCTCGCTGCGCTCGGACGTCGCTGCGCTCGGGCGGCGCCGCGAAAGGTCGGTGGCCGGCAGCGGGGCCGGAAGCGTGGACCCAAAGGGGCCATCGGGACCCCTTTGAGTGCGGCTCGGCCCATCGGAAACGGCCATTGACTCCGTTATGGTTGCGGCCATGACGGTGATAGCGGGGATCCGGACCTGGGCCGGGGCGCTGCGCGCGCCAAGCATTACTCGCTGGCTGCGGGTGATCGGTCCGGCGTGGGTCGTGATGCTGGCGGACGTGGATGCGCCGAGCGTCATCACCGCGGGCAAGGGCGGCACCGAATCGGGTTACGCCTTGCTGTTGCCCGTCTTCGCCATCGTGCCACTGCTGTTCCTCGTTCAGGAGATGACCGCCAGGCTGGCTCTCGTCACCGGCAAGGGCCACGTCGAACTGGTCAGGTCGAGATACGGCCGGCGCTGGGCCGCCATTTCCGTCACGGGGATGGCGGTTATCAACTTCGTCGCCTATGTCGCCGAGTTCGCCGGTATCGCGCTGGGAGCGGCGATCGTCGGCATCCCGGCGCCGGTGGCGATCGTCGGCGCGCTCATGGTCCACGCCTCGATGGTGTTGAGCCGCAGCTACACCTGGTTCGAGCGCGGCGCCCTGGTGCTCTCCCTGGCGCTCTTCAGTTTCGTGGTCCTGGCCGTGGCCGGCCGGCCCGATATGGGCCACCTTTTCGCCGACCTGAGCCCGCTCCCCGCCGACGTCCCACACGACTACTTCGCCCTGGTCGTGGCCATCGTCGGGGCGTCGATCATGCCCTGGATGCTGTTCTATCAGCAGTCCGCGAGCGTGGACAAGAAGCTCTGTCGCGAAGACCTGCACGCGTCTCGGATGGAAACCCTGGTCGGTGCGTTCGCCAGTCAGGCGCTCATGGCCGCGGTCGTCATCGCGGCCGCGGCTGCGATGAGCTCGGCGGCGCCGGTGGCCTCGTCGGTCAAGAACCTGGCGGAGCTGCCGGAGGGAATGGCCCGTTTGGCCAATGGTGGTGCGGGCTGGCTCATCGCCGTGGGTCTGGTCGGCTCGGGACTGCTGGCGCTCGTGGTCATCTCGCTGTCGGCTGCCTGGGGCGTGGGCGAGCTGATGGGCTGGCCCCACAGCCTCAACCTCAAACCGAATCAGGCCCGCCGGTTCTACTCAGTCTACCTCGTCGAAGTCATACCGGCCGCGGCCGTCGTGCTCTTCTCCGCCGACTTCGTCCGGCTCTGCGTCGCGGCGATGGTCTTCAACGTCATTGCCCTGGCACTGCCGCTGGCCTTCCTGGTCCGGCTCACCAGCGACCGGCAGTTGCTCGGCGACCTGGCCAACTCGCGGCCGCGAGCTGCGCTGCTGTGGCTGGTGACTGCGGTGCTGTTGGGCTCCGGCGCTCTCGCCATGATCCAGTACCTGGCTTAGTCCCCCCCCGAGGCCCGATGTGCCGCCGCCCCGTGCCGAACGGGCCCGCGACCGGTTAGGCTTCTGTGGCCGGACTTCCGATCCTCCGGCGCCGGTTGAGCAAGGCTCCAGGGAGAATCGATTGACTCTGGCCGAGAGTTCGATCGTCGGTGGGCGCGGTCACGAGAGGGCGCCACGTCGCCGTTCACGGCCGCCTTCCGCAGGGCCCGCCGGCGACTCGTTGAGACTGCTGGCCGCGCTCGTGGCCGCACTCGCACTGAGCTTCGGTGGGCTCCTGGCCGCAGGCCCGGCCGGGCCCCGTGCCGTGGCCGCCGCGGACTCGACTCTGGCTCCGTTCACGCCCGGCCGCCATGTCTATGACTACGGCAAGCTGATGTCGCCGGCCGCCGTCGCGATCGCCGAAACGCTGGCCGCCAGGATCGAGGCTGCGGGTGGTGGCCGGGTGGTGGTTTACACCGCCGACCTGATGGAACTGCCCGACAACGACACCCTGGCGACGGCCTGGAACGTCGACGGACTGCTGCTTACCGGCTGGGAGGACATCGGCGAAACCACGCTCGGCCCCACTCTCAAAGCCAGGCTACCGACCTCGGCGACCGAGTACGTCAAGGACATCTCATCGGGGCCGGCGCCGGTCCAGAGCTGGGTGACGAGCACTCTCGCCCAAATCGCGGCGCTGCTGGACGGCACCCACGTGTTCGACGGCAGCGGCGTCCTGGATGCGACCGGATTAGCCCGGGCCGAGACGGCGGCGACGAGCCTGGGCGATCGCATTGGTGCCACCGTTTACATCGATATCGCGATGGGCGACTCGGGCGATCCCGAAACGACCGCGTTCTTCAACGGCGCCGATCTGAGCGGCCAGTTCGCCAGGTCGCTCGTCATCGCGCTGGCGGTCTCGGACAAGCAGATCGGCGGCTACGTCGACTCCGATTCCGACTTCTGGGACTCGTACGAAACCGGTTCGCCCTGGAGCTACGACGTCCTCTCGAACGAGACCGCGCCGAACGGCGACGTCCAGGCCGAGCTGCTCCGGGCCATCGACGCCGTTCGCAAGCCGCCGGACCCGGCCGAGGCCATGAGCAGCGTGGCGACCGCCGTCCACGACAACGTCAGCGGCTTCTTCGGCGATCCCACGAACCAGCAGGACAGCGCCCTGGGAGCACTTGTCGCGCTGGCTGCGATCGTCGTCTTCGCCCTGTTCCGGCGGCGCCGGCGCCACGAGCCCGGCTACGAAGACGACAAATCCGTCATGGTCTCGGGTCCGCCCGCGGACATGACGCCCGCCCTGGCGGCGCTCGTCGCGTCGCCGCTCGATACGACCCGGGCCGTCACCTGCGCGCTCCTGGACCTGGCCGCCCACGGCCATATCGCCTTCTACCAGGAAGCGACGCCGTTGGGTCCGAGGGGCGGCATCAAGGTCGTGTCCGCATCCGGAGTTGGGGAGGGAACTCATGGCGCTCACGCCTCCGCCGCGGACAGGCCACTCGGCCCGGCCGAGCAGTCACTCCTCGAAGGTCTCCAGACCGCCGGCGGCGGTTCCGCGAGCGTATCGCCGACCCACTTCGCCGAGCTGCGGCCGCTGTTCGAGCAGACCGGCGAAGAGCTGGAGCGTATCGCCGGCCAGCGCGGCTGGCTCCGGATCAAGACGCGATCCGTTTCGCCGGCCTGGGTCGCGGCAGGCCTGGCCCTCCTGGTAGCGGCAGGGGTTTGGGCGTGGCTGCGTCAACCGATCGCGGCCGGGTGCGAAGCGATCGGCGGGCTGATCGTCCTGCCGCGCGCCACGCGCATGCCGCTGCCGCTGCGGACCCCGGACGGCGCCATCACCGCCGCGATGGTCGAGGCCTATCGCCGGACTCTGCGGCGCGCCCTCGCCGGGGCGCCGGGCTCGATGCCATCGTGGCTCGCCAACGGCGAAGAGGCGGCGCTGTGGGGCTACGCCTGGGGACTCGAGGGCGAGGTTCAGGCCTTCGTTGGGCACAACGTGGTCGTGGCCATGCACGGTCCGTCGTCGGAGGCCGCTGGACCGCCGGCCTATGACGCGGCGAGCCTGAGGACGTTCTCGGTCATGCTCGACGGCCTGGCGGGCGCCGGGGCGGCCAGGCCGGTCGGCCTCGATACGGACGCGATCGCCAACACGCTCAGCGGCCTTGGCCGCTCGATCAACACCCTGGCTTCCGCGTCCGGGATCGTGCCAGTGTCGACAGCCATGCCGGCTCCGCCGCAGACATCGGGCGGCGACGAGCCGGCCGGATAGCGGAGATTCGCCGGCGCTCTTTCGGGCCGGCCTGTGGACCCGAGAGCCATCAGCCGTGACGCCGCCCGGTAGGCCCTTGCGTACCGCACCCGCTCGGGCGAAACTACAAGGGCTCGACGACCGCTGGACCAGAAGCGGAACCGGCTCGTCAGCCCAAGGTTCGCTGCCGGGATCAACCTACGGCGCGACTGCGGAAGGGCCGGAATGTCCATGGAGCGCACTCGGATTGTGATCATGGGGGCCGCCGGACGCGACTTCCACAACTTCAACGTGGCCTATCGCGGCGACGCCAGCGTGGAAGTCGTCGCCTTCACGGCCGCCACTCAGATCCCGGGCATCGCCGGGCGGTTCTATCCCAGCGAGCTGGCCGGGCCGCTTTATCCCAACGGCATCCAGATCGTGGCCGAGTCGGAATTGGAGCGATTGCTGGCCAGCGATCGAATCGACCGCGTCGTATTCGCCTACAGCGACGTCGCCCACGAGCACGTCATGCACACTGCCAGCCGGGCGCTCGCCGGCGGGGCCGACTTCGAGCTGCTCGGGCCGGCGCGGACGATGCTGCCGAGCACCAAGCCGGTCGTCGCCACGGGCGCCACTCGCACAGGGGCGGGCAAGAGCCAGACCACTCGGTATCTCGCGGCACTGCTCGAGAAGCAGGGGCTCAAGGTAGTCGTGGTCCGGCATCCGATGCCGTATGGCGATCTCGTCGCCCAGCGCGTCCAGCGCTACGCCACTTACGCGGACCTCGATCGTTACGAAACCACGATCGAAGAGCGCGAGGAGTATGAGCCGCACCTCGACGCGGGCCGTGTCCTGTACGCCGGCGTCGACTACGAAGCCATCCTCCGCCAGGCCGAGACCGAAGCCGACGTCGTCCTCTGGGACGGCGGCAACAACGATTTCCCGTTCTACCGACCGGACCTGTTCGTGGTCGTCGCGGACCCGCTCCGATCCGGCCATGAGATGCACTACCACCCGGGCGAGACCAACATCCGCATGGCGGACGTGGTCGTGGTCAACAAGGTGGACTCGGCTACGCCGCAGCAGATCGACGAGGTCACCTCCAACGTGGCGGCGATGAACCCCCGCGCCCGGGTCATCCTGGCCCGGTCGGCCCTGACGCTTCTGGGCGGCGAGATCGCCGGGAAGCGCGTGGCGGTCGTCGAGGACGGCCCGACCCTCACCCACGGCGGCATGACCTACGGCGCAGGAGTAGTTGCGGCTCGCCGCTTCGGCGCTGCCGAGCTGGTGGACCCGGTGCCCTTCGCAACGGGCGAGCTGGCCGCGACGCTGGCCCGCTACCCCGCACTCGAGCACCTGCTGCCGGCCATGGGTTACGGCCAGGGCCAGATGCACGAGCTGGAGTCGGCCCTGAATTCGATGCCGGCGGATCTGGTTCTGTCGGCAACTCCAATAGACTTGACGCGCGTCCTCAAGCTGGCGAAGCCGGTCGTGCGCGTTCGCTACGAGCTGGAAGAGCTGGCGGGCGACGCGGCCGGTCACAAGCAGTCGAACCTCACGGAACTCCTCGCTCCGATCGTCGAGCGGGCTCGCGCCGGCTCAGCCTCGGGAGCGCAAAGCTAGTCGGAGACAAGACCGTCATGACGCGCCATCTCCTGACTTTGGATTCCATCGGTCGAGACGGGATCCTCGTCAATCTGGAACTTGGCACTCACCTCAAGTCCATCCACGGCATGGCTCAGACGGCGCTGGCCGGCGGACGTGTCGGGCTCATCTTCGACAAGCCGTCGACTCGTACTCGAGTGAGCTTCGAGTCGGCGGCGTGGGGCCTGGGCATGCTGCCGATCACACTCCGCCCCGACGAGCTTCAGCTCGGCCGCGGCGAGACGATCGCCGACACGGCCCGAGTCCTGTCGCGGTATCTCACCGCGCTGGTGATCCGGACCTTCGATCAATCCCGCGTCGAAGAACTGGCGCGCTACGCCACGATCCCGATCATCAACGCCCTGACCGACGACCACCATCCCTGCCAGGCTCTCGCCGATGTCATGACACTCCAGGAGGAGTTCGGCGAGCTGTCGGGGTTGCGGATGGCGTTCGTCGGCGACGGCAACAACGTCTGCCACTCGCTCATCGAAGCGGCCGGTTTCCTGGGTTTCACCCTGGCGATCTCGACGCCTGAAGGCTACGAGCCGAAAGCCGAGATCGTCGAGGCGGCGCGAGCGAATTGCGCGATCAACGGCGGGGCGATAGAGCTCGGCCACGACGTGCGGGCGGCGGTTCGCGGCGCGGACGCGGTCTACACCGACGTCTGGGCCAGCATGGGCCAGGAGAAGGAACGCGAGGAACGGGCGCGCATCTTCGCCGGTTACTGCGTCGACGCAGAACTGATGGCGCTGGCCGGGCCACGAGCCATCTTCCTGCACTGCCTGCCCGCCCATCGCGGCGACGAGGTGACCGACGAGGTCATCGACGGTCCGCAGTCGAGGGTCTGGGACGAGGCGGAGAACCGCTGGTATACGGAGCAGGCGCTGCTCTACATGCTCATCACCGGCGAGGAGCGCTGGGAGCACATGGGATGAACGTTCGGCTCGGGCGATGATCCGCGGGGCCATCCGATGACTCGGCTGGCGATCGCCCTCGGCGGCAATGCCCTGATCAGACGGGGCGAGCCGGGTTCGACCGAGGTGCAGCGTCGCAACCTGGTGGCGGCGGCGCGTGGCCTGGTCACACTCGCCGAGGGCAGTCGCGCCGAGATCGTCATCACCCACGGCAACGGGCCGCAGGTCGGCTTTCTCGCCATCGGCGCGGAGATGGCCTCGTCCGTGGTCCCTGCGCCGCCACTCGACGTGTTGGGCGCGGAGACGCAGGGCCAGATCGGCTACCTGCTTGCGCAGGCTCTCAACGACGCGTTCCTGGAACGTGGGAAGCGGCGCGAGATCGCCGTCATCGTCACGAGGACGGTGGTTCCGGCCGACGACCCCGCGTTCTCGAACCCCACCAAGCCCGTCGGTCCGATCTACGACGAGGCCACGGCTCGCGAGCACGCGGCGGCGCGAGGTTGGAGCGTCGCTCCCGACGGCAAGAACTGGCGGCGCGTGGTTGCGTCGCCGCCGCCCATCAGGATCGTCGAGGCGGCGGCAATTCGTTCGCTCGTGGACGCGGGCATTCTCGTGGTTGCGTCCGGCGGCGGGGGAGTGCCCGTCGTGGAACGCCCCGACGGCCGGCTCGAGGGCGTCGAGGCCGTGATCGACAAGGACCTGGCGGCGGTGGTGCTGGCCCGTGCCGTCGATGCCGATGGGCTGGTCTTGCTGAGCGACGTCGACGCGGTCTACCGGCGCTGGGGGACGCCTCGCCAGGAACCGATCCTGCGGCTGACTGTCGAGGAGGCCCGCGAGGGCCTTGCCGCCGGCGCATGGCCTTCGGGCTCGATGGCCCCGAAAGTACGAGCCTGCGCCGAATTCGTCTCGGGCGGCGGCCGCTTTGCCGCCATCGGCGCGCTGGAGAACGCGGTCGCGATCGTCAAGGGCAGCTCCGGCACGTGGTTCGGGGCGGAGTCGGTGGGGTTGCCTCGGCGCGCCGCCTGATTGCCCGGGCGACTGCCGAGCAGCGCGTGGCCCCAGAGTCGGGTTCTCGGCCAGAGTAAACTCCACGGACCGAGCGGGTAGGTAGGTGCCACCGGTGAGTCGGGAAACTGGGAGGGGTAGGGGATGGTCGGGGTCTCTCGCATGTGGCTGAGGTTGGCGGCAGCCGTCGCGGTCGGCGCATTTGTGGCGCCGCTTTCGGGCGTGGTTCCGGCGGTCGTGCGCGGAGCAGAGACGCGGGCCACTAACGTGGAGTCGGTCTGCCCGGCCGCTTCACCCGGGACGGCCGAATGCCTGGCCCTGCTGCGCACCGACATCGCGATTCCCGCCGGCGCGGAGGGCGCCGCGTCGCCTGCCGCCACGTCGGGGGCATACGCTCCTGCGGACATTCAGAGCGCGTATGCATTGCCGACGGGCAGTCAAGGCTCCGGCCGGACGGTCGCGGTCGTCGATGCGTACGACCTCCCAACCGCCGAGTCAGACCTGGCGTACTACCGCAGCTACTGGGGTTTGCCGGCATGCACCACGGCAAACGGCTGCTTCCGCAAGATCAACCAGACGGGCGGGACGACGTATCCGCCGGTCGACACGGGCTGGGGCTACGAGATCGCGCTAGACCTCGACATGGTGTCCGCGGCCTGCCCTCGCTGCAACATCCTCCTCGTCGAAGCCAACGACAACAACTTTTCGAATTTGGGCGCTGCGGTGAACGAAGCCGTATCTCTGGGCGCCGTTGCCGTGTCCAACAGCTACGGTGGCCAGGAGTGGAGCGGGGAAACGGGCTACGACGGCTACTTCAAACATCCCGGAGTCGCGATCACCGCGTCGACCGGTGACTGCGGCTATGACTGCACTGGTGACTTTGGCGGAACGACATACAACAGCGTGGAGTGGCCTGCTGCCTCTCCCTACGTCGTAGCCGTCGGCGGCACGACCCTGACGCCCAACGCCAGTGCCCGCGGCTGGACCGAGTCGGCCTGGGGCAACTCTTACGGTGGAGCCGGCAGCGGCTGTTCACTGTACGAGCCCAAGCCAGCCTGGCAGCACGACACCGGATGCGCGACGCGAACCCAAGCCGACGTCTCGGCCGTCGCCGATCCCGCGACGGGCGTGTACATCTTCGAAAACTCCCACTGGTACATCGAGGGCGGCACCAGCGCGGCGTCACCGATCATCGCCGCGGCCTACGCCCTGGCCGGTGGTGCGGCAGCGGGGACCTACGCCGCCATATCGCTCTATGCCGCACCCGGCGACCTCAACGACGTTGTGGGCGGCAACAACGATGTCACTGAGCACACCTGCTCGGTGGCCTACTTCTGCAACGGCGTCGCCGGATACGACGGACCGACGGGGCTGGGCACACCCAACGGGATCGGCGCCTTCGCTCCGCTCGCCGACCCTTACGCGCTTCACCACCTGGTCCTGAGTCCCGCCGCGGCGGCAATAACGGCGGGCGGAAGCCAGACGTACACGGCCGAAGGGTTCGATGCGCTCGGCGACGATCTCGGCTCGGTAACGTCCTCGACAACGTTCACCATCAATTCAGGTTCGGCCTGTCCGGCACACACCTGTACTTCCGGCAGTGTCGGCAATCACACCGTTACCGGCACTGACGGGACGAAAACCGGCACGGCCCTGTTGACCGTGATCGCCGGAACCCTCGATCACCTGATTCTCAGCCCTGCAGACGCGATAATCCCCCGTGGCGGTAGCCAGTCCTACCTGTCCGCGGGAATGGACGCATTCGGCAACGGCATCGGCGATGTCACCGCCGTGACGACCTTCACTATCCTGGGCGGCGGCTCGTGCACGGGGACGGTGTGCACGTCCACGGTTGTCGGCGACCACACCGTGGTTGGCACTGTCGGCTCGAGTACGGGAACGTCAAATCTCCACGTCACCCAGGCCGCGGTCGTCGGTTCCGTATACAAGGCCCTCACCCCGACGCGCGTGCTCGACTCCCGCGACGGAACCGGCGGTCTCGGGCTGTTTCACTCCCATCTGGCCCAGACGCTCCGGCTCGCCGGCGGCGCCGGGAACCTGGTGCCGGCCAATGCCACGGCCGTGACCGGCAATCTGACCGTGACTCAGCAAACGTCGATGGGCTTCCTGTACATCGGTCCGGTGGCCATGAACGACCCGACCAGCTCGACGCTCAACTTCCCATTGGGCGACGACCGGGCCAACGGGGTGACCGTTGCGTTGGGTGCGGGAGGCACGCTGTCGGTGACCTATGCGGCGCCGAGCTATAGCCAGACCGCCCACGTGATCTTCGATCTCACCGGTTACTACGTGCCGGGCGATCTCACCGGCTCGACCTACCACGCCATGACCCCGAAGCGACTCCTCGACTCTCGCAACGGCGTGGGTGGCACGTCGATCTTCAGCTCGCATGTGGCCCAGCAATTCCAGGTAATCAGTGTCGGCAACGGCGTCCCGGCAAACGCAAACGCCGTGACCGGCAACCTGACCGTAACCGGTCAGACCGCCGCGGGCTTCCTCTACATCGGGCCAATCCAGGCCAACAACCCCACCAGTTCGACGCTCAACTTCCCTCGCGATGACGACCGGGCCAACTCGGTCACGGTGGGCCTGGGACCGGGCGGACTTCTGTGGGTCACCTATGCCGCGCCAAACCTTGGCCCAACTGCGCAGGCCGTATTCGACGTCACTGGCTACTTCACCCCGGACGTGACCGGTGCCACATACGCGCCGATCACACCAACTCGAATTCTGGACACCAGAAACGGAACGGGTTCGCTGCCGATCTTCAGCTCGCACCTGGCTCAGGGCTTCCAGGTCACAGGGACGGCAAGCGGCGTCCCAGCAGGAGCCGTCGCAGCAACCGGTAACGTCACGGTTACGCAGCAGACCGAAGTCGGCTTCCTGTACGTCGGCCCCGACAAGATGAACAATCCGACGAGCTCGACGCTCAACTTCCCGATCGGCGACGATCGAGCCAACGCAGTGACGGTGGCACTGAGCGCTACCGGCGGCCTGTGGGTCACCTACGCGGCTCCACGCATCGGTCCCACGGCTCAAGTGATCTTCGACGTCACCGGGTATTTCGTGCAGTAAGCCCGGGTCCGGACGAGTATCGCGCTCGGGGCCCGCCGGCGTTCCCGTCTGGCGGGCACCGTCGCACGCTGACTGCTGCCTGAAGAGGTAGCCCTGTGCTGTAGTTCGATGCCCTCGAACCACCCTGCGCACCGCTGCGTTCGCGTGGCAGGACTCGCGTCGCGCTTCCCACCATCGTACCGAATATTGACTACTCCAATCGCCATTTTCCTCCCTGAGAAGCACCCGAGCGGCCTACCCGTTGGACCAGATGCAGCACCGGCGTCGCCCGACCTTCCCCGGTCGATTTGGGTCAATCGTTGGGGCGGTCGAGTTCCACGTCGCCTACCCGTATGGCGATCCCAGCTGCCGCGGGCCCTGGCTGCTTTGACGATACTCGGAGCGTCCCTCGCCATACTGCCCATCGCAGTTAGACCGGTGGCCGCGGCAGGGGACCCGAAGGTCGCCGCGGCCGGCGACATCGCCTGCGACCCGGCCGATCCCCACTTCAACAATGGTCTGGGCCAGGGAACGGGAGGCAACGACGTCTGCCGGCAGGCGGCCGTCTCGAGCCTCCTCGTCGGCGGCGGTTTTGCCGCGGTTCTCGCTCTGGGTGACGTCCAGTACTACTGCGGCAGCCTGGCGGCCATGGAGAGTTCGTATGACCTGAGCTGGGGAAAGGTCAAATCGATCACTCACCCGGTCGTCGGCAACCATGAGTATCTGGTGGCCGGCGGGACGACTCCGTCCACGGGCTGCGATCCCACCAACACCGGTGCGGCCGGCTACTTCGGCTACTTCGGTTCGGCGGCGGGCGCGCCAGGCCAGGGCTACTACAGCTACGACATCGGCGCCTGGCACCTGATCGCACTCAACTCGAATTGCACCGACGCCGGAGGTTGCACCGCCACGTCGCCTCAGGGAATGTGGCTGGCGGCCGATCTTGCCGCGCATCCTGACCAGTGCACTCTCGCCTACTGGCACATCCCCCTGTTCAGTTCCGGAGGGCGCGCGGCCGCCAATACCCAGGTCTTCTGGAATCTGCTCTATGCGGCCGGGGCCGACCTGATCCTCGACGGCCACGACCACATCTACGAGCGCTTCGACCCGCAGACGCCGGCGGGAGTTGCGGATCCGGTCAACGGCATACGCCAGATCACGGTCGGCACCGGGGGCGCGAATCACACGTCCATCACCACCCCGGCGGCCAACAGCGCGGTCACCGACGTGACGAGCTTCGGCGTTCTCGCACTGACCCTCCACCAGGGCAGCTACGACTGGAACTTCGAACCGGTCGACGGTTCCTTCACCGACAGCGGTTCGGCGGCTTGCCACCACCCGGCTCCGGCCCCGACGCCGGCCCCGACGAAGACCCCAAAGACGCCGACGCCTCCGCCGAACACCGCGCCGGGTAAGCCGACCGGTGTGCTGGCGACGTCCGGGACCCAGTCGGCGCGGCTCGCCTGGTCCGCGCCTGCCAGCGACGGCGGCTCGCCGATCACGGGCTACGTGGCGACCTCCTCGCCCGGCAACCAGACCTGCACGACGACCGACTCCCTGAGCTGCACCGTCTCCGGTCTTGCCGGGGGACTGCACTACACGTTTACGGTTCGAGCCACGAACGCCGTGGGCACCGGTCCTCCCTCGGACCCTTCGCCGGGCGTCCCCGTTCTCACGGGCGCAACCTACCACGCCATTTCCGCCGCGCGAATCCTCGACACTCGGACAGGAACGGGCGGCCTGGCGGGTCCGCTCGGCTCGCACCGGGCCCAGACCTTCCAGGTGACCGGCGACCATCTGGTCGACGGGGTCGACGTCTCGATCCCGGCGACTGCCACCGCGGTCACGGGCAACCTGACCGTGACGCAGCAGAGCGCCCCGGGCTTCCTCTACGTCGGCCCCGACTCCGTCGACAACCCAACCAGCTCGACGCTGAATTTCCCGGTGGGCGATGACCGCGCCAACGCGGTCACAGTGGCGCTGAGCGCCGCGGGAACTCTGTCGGTCACATACGCTGCGCCGACCCTGGGACCGACGGCGCAGGCGATCTTCGACCTGACCGGCTACTTCACCCCGGATGCCACGGGAGCGACATACCACGCCCTGGCGCCGACTCGCATCCTCGAATTCGCGCAACGGCGCAGGCGGCCCGATCGGTCCGTTGGCCTCTCACGCGGCCCGGTCGTTCCAGGTCGCAGGTGGCGCCGCCGGCGTCCCTGCCGGGGCAACTGCCGTGACGGGCAACCTCACCGTAACCGAGCAGAGTGCGCCTGGCTTCCTGTATGTCGGCCCCGATCAGGAGAACGACCCAACCAGTTCCACGCTCAATTTCCCGGTCGCCGACGACCGGGCCAACGCCGTAGCCGTCCAACTCGGCGCGGGGGGCGTTCTGTGGGTCACCTATGCCGCGCCGACGCCGGGTCAGACCGCCCAGGTCGTATTCGACATCACCGGCTACTACACGCCCGACTTGAGCGGTGCCACCTACGTGCCTGTGACCCCAATGCGCCTGCTCGACTCTCGCGACGGAATCGGCGGCGCCTCGATCTTCACATCGCACGTGGCCCAGACGTTCCCGGTCGCGGGCCCGGCCAGCGGTCTCGCGCCCTCCGCAATGGCGGTCACGGGGGACCTGACCGTCACCCAGCAGCTCGCGCTCGGGTTCCTCTACATCGGCGGCCAGGCCGAGAACAACCCGACAAGCTCAAATCTGAATTTCCCCGTCGGCGACGATCGGGCCAACGCCGTGACAGTCGCGCTCGGCACAGGCGGAGTCCTGGCGGTGACGTACGCCGCCCCCACGCTGGACCCGACGGCACACGTGATCTTCGACGTAACGGGGTACTTCACTCCATAACGCGAACTCCGGTCGTCCATCACGACTGTTATTCGTAGGCGCTGGCCTGGAGTTCGTATAGCTCGGCGTAGAGGCCGCCGTTGCGGATAAGGGCCGAGTGCGGGCCCGCTTCGACGACCCGGCCGTCGGCGACCACGACGATCAGGTCCGCCATGCGGACCGTGGAGAAGCGGTGCGAGACCAGCACAGTGATGCCGCCCGTGGCCGCCCCGACACGCCGTGCACCCTCGGCGTAGCGCTCGAAAAGGTTGTGCTCCGCTTCGGCGTCCAGCGCGGAGGTCGGCTCGTCGAGGATCAAGCACCAGCGGCAGTTCGCGCATCATCGCCCGGCCCAGGGCCAGCTTCTGCCACTGGCCGCCGGAGAGTTCCGTGCCGTCCGTGTAGGACTTGCCGAGTTGTGTGGAGAGGCCATGCTCCAACCGGCCGACGACGTCGGCGGCGTGAGCCCGCTCCAGGGACGCTTCAACGGCCGGTTGATCGTCGATGAGCGGGAGATCGCCGACGCCCACGGTCCGGCGCGCCACGAACTCGAACCGGGCGAAGTCCTGGAAGCCGGTGGCGATGCGCCCGCGCCACTCGGCGAGCGGGACGCGAGCGAGGTCGGAGCCGTCGGCGGTGATGGCGCCCGAGGTGGGCTCGTAGAAGCGGCACAGCAGCTTGACGATCGTGCTCTTGCCGGCGCCGTTCTCACCGACGATCGCCACCGTCGAACCGGCGGGCAGGTGGAGATTGACCCCCGCCAGGACCACGCGGTCTGTTCCCGGGTACTTGAAGTCCACGTTCTCGAAGTGGATACCGTCCGTAAGCCGGGCCGGAATGGGGGCGTCGGCGGCAACCGGTTCACGCGAGGCAACGTACTTCTCCAGCCACTCGAAGCGGGCGTAGGCACGGGCGATCCGCTGCAGGTCGTGCAGGAGCGCGACCGCCGCCGAGACCTGCTGGTTGACCTGGGCCGCGAGCGTGATGGCCAGCACCACGTCACCCACGCTGCGGTGGCCGCTGATGGCGTCGTTGACCACGAGCAGGACGCCCGCCACGTACCCGCCGGCGAAGACGAGCTGGCCAGCGGCCCTGAGCGCGGTGGCCTTCACCTGGGTCCGCCACAGCCGTCGAGTGGTCCGTTCCCACAGCTCGGCGTGACGCGCCTTGATCTCGTTCTGGAGTCGGAATACGCGCAACTCCTTGGCGGGGCCGGCGCCGGTGGCCAGTCGGAACAGGTGCTGCGCCAGGCGCGTGTCCGCGGCGGTCTCCTCTCGAGCCCTGTCGATGAGCATCTGCGCCCGCCGCCCGGCCACGAGAGGGGGGATGGCGACGAGAGGCAGGAGAAGCAGCAATGGATTGACCAGCGCCAGCAGGATGCCGGTCAGGCCGATTGCCACGGCCAGGCTCGACAGCGACAGGACGGCGTAGAAGCCGTTCTGGATCTGCTGCAGCTCCTCCTGGAGTACGGTCATGCGGTCGGCGTACTCGGCGCGCTCCTGGTGCTCGATGCCGGCCGAACCGTTCGAGAGCGCCATCAAGCGCTGCTCGGCCGCGAGAGTGTTTATCTCCGATAGCTCGAAGTAGGCGATGTGGGCGAAATGGCCGAGCGTGAGCACGCCGATCACGCAAGCCGCGACGGCGAATCCAGCCAGCGTGGCCGTCGTCTCGTCGCCTTCGATCGCGGCGTTGGTCAGCCATTTGAGTCCGAGCGCCAGAAGCGGTGCCGACAGGGCATTCCCGAGCACGAGGATGATCGCGGCGGCCGTCTTGACCCGGTTCTGCTGCCACGACATGCGCATCAGCCAGGCGGCGCTGGCCAGGGTCTCCTTCATATCGCGGCCGCCTGCCCGGGTCGGTCCCGCTGCGCCTGGCTGGTCTTCGGGCGAGTCGCCGGTGAGGTCGGCCGCGTCGACCGTTTCCGACTCGGCCTCGTCCTCGGTGAAGCGCTCGGCCTGCAGCCGGAACAGCTGAGCGTAGCGGCCATCGAGCGCGAGCAGTTCTTCGTGGGTACCCTGCTCGACGACCTTGCCCTGGGCGAGGACCACGATGTTATCGGCGTGCCGAACGCTCGAGAAGCGGTGCGAAATCAGCAGCGCGGTCGCGCCGCGCGTCACGTCGACGAACTTGTCGAAGAAGGCAGCCTCGGCCCGAACGTCCAGGGCGGCGGTAGGCTCGTCCAGAACCAGGACCGAGGCGCCGTTCTCGAGGGCGAACAGCGCCCGGGCGATGGCCACTCGCTGCCACTGGCCCCCGGACAGCTCCGTGCCGCCCGTGTAGTGGCGGGCAAGGGGAGTGTCCAGACCGTTGGGCAGTCGATCGAGCGTAGCCAGGATTCCCGCCCGCGCGGCGGCCGCGCGTACCTTTCGCCGATCGGCCGCCAGTTCGATCGCGCCGAAGCCCACGTTCTCCGCGGCGGTCAGCTCGTACCGGTTGAAGTCCTGGAAGATGACGCCGATGCGCCGCCGCCAGTCGTCCACACCATACGAACGGATGTCCTGGCCGTCGGCGAGCACTCGACCGGCGGTCGGCTCGTAGAGCCGGGCGAGAAGCTTGACGATCGTCGTCTTGCCCGCGCCGTTCAACCCGACGATTGCCGTGCACCGGCCGGCCGGCAGCACCAGGTCCACGCCGTCGAGGACCGCTCGCTCGGACCCGGGATAGTGGAACTCGACCGCCTCGAACCGGATCTCGCGGCTCGGATGGCCGGCCGGGTCGAGGCGCGGCTCGAGCTGGGCGGTCTGCTCGTCGAAGGCGTCCACGCCGCGTTCGAAGCCCTGAACGCCGTCGTGGGCCATCATGCCGAATGCGGTCTGAGTGTCGGCTTCGGGGAAATGCTCGCCCAACCGCAACGCGGCGATGGCGGCCTGGAGTGCAACGGCCAGCTGCGTGAGCGTCATGGCATTCGTGGCGGCCGCCCGCCCGATGGCCGCGAGCACCGCGCCCGCAACGGCCAATCCGAAGACCGTGTAAACGATGTACGGCTTGAGGTAGATCCGCCGGCGCTCAGCCCACATGGAGCTCAGCAGCCGGAGCGTCAGGACGCGGTAGTAATCCGATAGCCAGCCGGCCAGACCGAATACGCGAATCTCCTTGCCGGCCGTTGGCCGCAACGCCACCTCGCGGTAGTAGCCGGCTTCGCGCCGCGTGGAGATGTCCCGGAAGAACAGCTTGCCGTAGGTTCGCAGCCCGCCACGCTGGCCGCGGCGGAAGACCATCGTGGCGGCCACGATGGCGAGGGCCGCGAGCCAGGAGAAGACGATGCCTACGACCAGGGCGCAACCGATCAGCTGGGTGTAGCGGCCGATCAGGCTCAGCAGGCCGGCACACGCCAGGCCCGGCGTCCGAAACGACTGCTCGAGGGTGGTCACGGCCTGAGTCAGCTGGTCGAGCAGATGCTGGTCTTCAAGCGGCCCGATGCCGGTGCTCTGGAGCGAGGCGGCAATCAGGCGCTGGTAGATGCCGCCATCCACGCGCCGGGCCAGCAACTCGCCGAGCGAGACCTGCATCGGTGCCAGGATCTGCTGCACCAGGAACGCGGCCGCGGCAAGGATGAACGCGGCGACGAGGTCGCGCCACTCGGCCGAACCGACGCCGCCCATCACGGCCGCGGGTACTCGGCCGATCATGATGCTCGTCGCCAGGATGAACGTGACCGGCAGCAGGCCGAGGATAAGGTTGATGACGACGAGGATCGTCGTCAGACCGCGCCCGCCCGAGGGGCACAGCCTGGCGATGCGCCAGTACGAGCCGTAGACTTCCGCGACGCCGCGGAAATAGGCCTTGAGCGACGGCAAAGCGGGCGGACTCCGGGTGTTTGCGTGACGGTGGACCTAGTCTACCGGAGCCTCGACACGAGCCCGCGCCGGCCGAGGGCGCCGGCCCTCTCCGTCTGACGGTAGAAGGTCAGCTCTGCCCGGAGAAGGTTCCGAAGCCCATTCGCGCCGTGATGCTGTCCGCGAACTCACTCCGAATCGCGGCCGCTTCCTCGCGCGAGACGTCCAGTTCGCTGGCGATCTCGTCGAGCGTGGAGCTTTCCTGGCCGCTGATGGCGTCGTCGGATGCGCAGACTCGATAACAAGCCCGCAAGACCGTCAGTCGCTGCTCGCTGGTCGCGTTCTCGCGAAACTCGCGCGTCACCAGATAGTCGCTCGTGCCTCCGGCCGTCTTCTCCTGCAGCTTTGCCATTTCCACGACCAGCACCGCCTGCGACTGATCGAGCCCGGAAGCGCTCAGCTCCTGCTCCATCGCTTCAGTCTCCGCGTCGCTGATCTCCATGTCGGCGTATGCGGCCCGCGCGAGAACGTAGGCCATGCCTGCCAGGAGACGGGCCCTATCGGGCGGCAGCGCTTCGAGCCTGGCCACGATGTGGCGGACTGCATCGGTCTCGCTCGACAGCGCGGCCGCGCCGTTGGTCTGCCCTGATTGGGCGGGGTCGCCGGGACGGCTTCCGAGGAAGCGAATGAACGACATAGCCTCTCCTAGGTTGGCAATCCCTCCGCTCGAAGCCGCCACTGCGACTCAGGCGTGAGTAAAGAGCAGGTGCATTTCCATGATGCCGTGATCGTCAACCGAAAGGACTGCGAAGCTGCTCGGCTTCTGGATCGAGTAGTCGGCGAACACGATCGGTAGCGATCCGGTCACGGCGATGATGCCGCCCTGCCTTAGCGCCTGAAGCGAGATCGTGACGCTCTTCGTGACCCCGTGCAGTGTCAGGTCTCCCGTGGCGCTGACGCTGACCGCGGTCCCGTCGGCGGGAAGCCGGCCGAGGTCGATCGGGGCCGTGGTCTTGAAAGTAGCAGTCGGGAACTTGTCCGTTTCGAGTGCCTGGCGATGGAGCTGGCTGTCACGCGTATCCTGGTCGCTCTTCAAAGCGGACAGGTCCGCGGTGATCTGGACGTTGCTTACCACCGCGCCGTTGAGGGTCATGGATCCGCTGAGCTTCGGCGTCCGGCCGACTGCCTGATGGCCGCCGACACCGACCAGCTGCTCCTGAACGCGATAGCCGGCGAACGAGGCCGTGCCGTCGTCGACGTTGCCGAGGGTCGTGTTGACGTTCCATGTGCCGTCGAGCGAAGCCGGAGCCGCGATCGCCGCCCCGGAAGGGAGAACTGGTGGTACTCCCTCCACCGCGGGCGGTCCGCTCGGGCCGACCAGTACGTACCAGAGGCCGTACCCGGCTCCGGCAATGCCGGCCACCACGACCACGGCGATGACCAGGATCAGGTTGCGGTTGTTGCGCGAGAACCTCCGGGGCGCAGGAACCGATGGGGACGGAGCTGGTGCGCTCACTGTTCGAACCTCATTTGCGGGACAAGCCCGACCGGGTCCGCTGGGCTACGGATCCGGGTTTCATTAACGCGGCCGGTCTGAAGTCCGGTTGAAAGCAGCCTTGCTTGCGCGCCAGGCGGAACCGGCGGGTGACTCGGATCCGCGCCGGCGACCGAGGCCCCCCTTTTGTGGCATGGCGTGTCGACTCGGGACACGGATATGCTGGCGTCCGGGTCGGTGGGCGGCAGCGTGGCCGTATTCACCGACGCCCGGATTGAGCCCCGAGTGGCCGCTCTGACGTGCGGTCCGACAATTGAGTACGGAGAACGAATGGCGACTATCTCCTGGGACCCGTCGATGTCGACCGGCGTCGACAGCCTGGACAACCAGCACAAGCAGCTGATCGCCTGGCTCAACGACCTGCTCTCGGCCATGAGCCTCGGCCGGGGACGGATGGAGGTGGCGAGCCTGCTGGACAAGCTCGGTGGGTACGCGGCCATGCACTTCGGCAACGAAGAGGACTGCATGGAGAAGTACCGCTGCCCGGTCGCCCTTCAGAACGCGGCGGCCCATCGGGACTTCATCGCCACGTTCACCTCTTTCCGCGAGGAATTCGATCGCGACGGGGCCACGGCTCATCTGGTAGTCCGGGTCGAGAGCGAGCTGATGCGCTGGCTCGCCGGCCACATCAAGAGGACGGACACCCAGCTCGCCCCTTGCGTGAAGGTCGGTCCGACAGCCTGACCCGCGGTCGCGGTTCGGGAAGGTCGGTGATCCGGCGAAGGTGAAGAAGCACTGGAGTATGTGTTCAGGTTTCTTTGCCTAAGCCGTCCCGATTTGGTCGAGTTGGACGCAAACGGGTGGTTTGGACGCCGACTCTACCCGTACGGGTGGTTGCCACGGTCATTAAGACTGTGCCGCGTGGCCCTGTGTGTGGATAGGGGCCCTGAGCGATCGTCACTTCGCTGCCACGCAAACGACCCCGACCCGTCCGGAGGAGCAACCGTGCGCTTTCCACGCTATCCGAGCGTCCTTGCCATACCCGCGGCCGTCGCACTCGGCCTTGGCCTGTTCGCCGCTTCGCTGACGTGGCAGGTTCCGGCCGCGCAAGCCGGTTCCGGGGCGCTCGACGCCCAGTCGCGTGAGATGGTGCGGCTCATCAACGGCGCTCGGGCAGTCGAGGGCAGGCCCGCACTGGCGGTCGATCCGTTCCTGGCATCCAAAGCACGCGACGGAGCCATTCCCTGCCCGGATGACGCGGCCAAGTCGATAGCGGGACGAGCGCTGGACTTCGCTTCGTACGGCACGATGTCGCATTACCTGCGCTTGTGCGACGCCCCTTCCTACACCCTCTCCGGCACCACTTTCGTCTCAGTTCTCCAGAATGCGTGGGCCTACTGGACGGTCGGCGAAATCGATCTGGTCAACGGCGGCTACGGGAACGGCGCCTTCCTGTACACGCTCGGCTCGTGGCAGACCTGGACCTACTCGACGACCGGCAACGCGATGCTCGGCTGGAAGAGTTCCAGCAGTCACTGGAACATCATCGTGGGCTCATACGATCGAGTCGGCTGTGGCGGCTGGGCAAGCGGGTCGACCTACTACTACGACTGCCTGTTCAGCGCCGGTGGCTCCTCCCCGAGCGGGTTGCAGTCGCCGCCGACCGAATCGCCGTTCAGCAATCCGCTCCCGCCGGCGGCTCCGGTCGCCACTCCGGCCGCGCCCGTGGTTCCGGTCGCTCCGGCGCCGCACGTGACGGCGCGGCCCGTGGTCCCGCCACCCGCGGCGGGCGGAGCCGGCGGGGGAGCGGCGGCCACCCCCGCGCCCTCGGCTTCCGTTGTCAGTGCTACGCCCGGCGCACCGACCCCGAGTTCGGTTCCCACCGGGGCGTCGGCGGTCCTGGGAGTGAAGGTGCCGGCACCGTCGCCCACGCCGGCGCGCCTTGCGGCCGCGCTCATCGTCGACAACGGTCCGGGCGTCTCTTCTGATGCCGCGACGCTGCCGCCGCCGGTGGCTCGTACGGCGGCCCTGGTCGCGGGTGGTGGCGCCCTGGCCCTGTACGCCGCTTACGCATTACTCGCCAATCGCCGCCGCCGGCGCAGGGGAGGCCGCGAGCCCGCGAGCTGAGTCCGCGGTCTCAGTCCCGGTGGCGGAAACCCACCGACGAGGCCACGAGGATCACGCCCAGGGCGATGATCAGCAGCGGCCAGGTCACGTTGAAGCCGAAGTTGGGGATGAACTGGTTGAGCGCCAGCAACCCGCCGGCGATGATCAACAGCACACCGAAGGCCAGGCCCGGACCGCCGTAGCTTCGATACTGGTCGCGCTCGGCTCGTCGCTCGGCACGCTGCTGCCAGCGCTCGGCTCGTCGCTCAGCATGCTGCTGCCAGCGACTCTGGCGTCCCTGCCAGCCCCACTCGTTGCCCCACCAGCCGCCGGGGCTCGGGGGCGGCGTTCCCGGCATCCAGCCGGTCTGGTTCGGCGCCGCGCCGGGTGCCGGAGGCGTGCTTGCGCCCGGAGCGCCGCCGGCATCGGAAGCCGTGCCGGTTGACGTGGCATCGGCGTCGGATGACTGGGCCGTGCCCTGTCCCGGAGGCGCGTAGCTGGCCTGGTATCCGACCGGCGCACCGCCCGGCATCCAGGGCGACTGGGGCGGCCATTCCGCCGGCTCGAGCGGGACCACGACGATCATGATCAGGTAGATCCAGAAGGTCAGCGACCCGGTGACGAAGACCGAGAAGAACCAGATGACCCGGACGATGACCGGATCGACATCGAAGTAGGCGGCCAGGCCACCTGCGACTCCCGCCAGGATGCGGTCGTCGGCCGACCGGTAAAGGCGTCGATTGTTCACTAGCAACCTCCTGCAGACTGGAGCTTGAGGCTCCCGAGACTCGTCTCGACGGTGAGGACCGCCCTGTGGGAGGCGGTGGAGTAGTTGGGTGTTTGCCACAGGCCGCCCACGCGGACGAGGCCGGCACGGCTGAAGTCACTCGACGACAGGCTGTCGCTGGACGACACCTGGACTCCCAGGCCCGCGGGCACGCAAACCTGCAGCGACCCGAGATTGGTCCTGAGGTCGGCGTTGAGGTCGGACGATCCGTCGAGGGTCACGAACGCGGCCCCGAGGTTCGTCTCGACGTTTAGTGTCGAGACCTTGGCCCCGGTCAGATCGACGTGGAGCTCCCCGAGGTTGAGTTTGAACCTCGCCGATGCAAGGTTCGCCGAAGACAAGGTGAAGTGGGCGTCGCCCATGTCGAGGTTCGAGGTCAGGTCGATGGGCGAGTCGGACGGAAGAGCGACCTGCCAATCGTCCGTGCCACGATCGAACGACCAGCCGTTCGTGGAGGCGGAGGTGACTTCGAGCCGGTTGGCGCTCGATTGACCTGCGGCGTGTTGCCGGCGCTGTTCTGGCCGGTGACGCTCCAGTTCGAATTCGTAGCAGTCGAGACTCTGGCCGACCCGCATTGCAGGTTCAGCGCGACGGTCGAGCCGCCAAGGAACGAGCCGCTCCGCGAGATGCTCTGCGGGTTGCCACCACCGCCACCGCAGCCGATGTTGGGGCCGACCGCGATCGCGCTGCCGAAGACCAGGCCCATGCACAGAGCGATGATCGTGCCGCCCACGAAGAAGGCGGGCGTCCGCGACAGGATGATGGCCAGGCCGATGCCCACGATGATCAGCGGCCAGAGTCGCCACGCCTCGCCCAGGGTGGACGCGCTGACGGCGTTCTGTGCATAAGCCAGCGGCACCGCGCCAAGGACGATGAAGAAGATTCCCCAGTTGAGTCGACCTCGGTCAACTCTCATTTGCACCACCTCTTGAAGGTTCCCGGTGCCGACACCGAGGCTTGGTGAGGCTGTTACCGGGGTCCGGCGATGCCGGCCCACGTCCCACCGCGCTGAGGATAGGTGCCGCCGTCGAGTCGCTACGTCATACGTCAGACGGGGGAAGGCATCGTCCGCTAGATCGAATCCGTGTCGTCCCGCGGCCGTGTCGTGATAGCCTGAATGAGGTCCGAGCGACCGAGATCCTAGTCCATGTGGAGGCGACTGCGTGCGACTTAGCGAGTGGCGCAAGAAGGCCCCGAACAAGGTTTCCATGACCCGGGGCGTGGTTGCCGTTATCGAGCCGATGCTCGTCGATCTGGGCGCCGAAGCGGACCCGGAATGCTGGGTCAACTGGGGCGACGATCCTGAGATGCGCTACTCGATCCTCATACCGGCGCCGGTCGGTCTGATCTCGGCGGCCGTCCGGCCGTCCGATGCCGAGGGACCCAGGGCCACGGCCCGACTGATTCGCTGGCCCAAGCTCACCGTGAGCGAGCTCAGCATCGAAGCCTCCGGCGGCCACCGCATGGTCGCGGTGCAGGTCGAGAGCTTCGTTCTCAAGGGCATAGACGACGACGCCGACATGATCAGCCAGTTCGTCGGCGGCCTGATCGGGTCGATAGACGGACGCAACCAGCAGTTCATTCCGATCGCGGTGGTGCCGGGTCTGGCCGCTCAAACGGCCGTCGCGGCCACGCCCTCGGCCGGCGCCGCGGTCCCGGCCGGCGTCAAGGTCCGGGCCACGCCCGGCAAGCCGGTCGCGGTGGCGGCCACTCCCCGGTCGACGGGAGCCGGGCCGAAGGCGAGCCCAAAGGAGCGGACCGCGGCGAGCCGGCCCGACGCGGGCACGAAGTCCGCTCCAAAGTCCGTGGTCAGGCCCGCCGCCCGGCAGCTGGGCCTCGTTCCGGTGAAGCCGAAGCCCGCGCCCGCCCGCTCACAGGCCGCGGCCGCCCGCTCGCAGCCGGTTCACGCGTCCCTGCCGGCCGGAACGTCCGCCGCCGACAAGCCGCCGGCCACTACTCCGGCGGCCGCGGACCAGGCGCCCGCAGATCACACCGCTCCGGCGACCCCGCTCGCCGCCCACGTAGCCGCCGGGAAGAAGGCGCAGCCGCGCGAGGCCGCCGTCCATCAGCCCGAACCAGAACCAGATCGGTCGGAGTGGATCGGTCCTCATCCGATCGAACCGCCGGCCGGCGAGCCGAAGCGGCCCGCGCGGCCCTGGATGCCTTGACTGCGGCCGCTGCCGGCGACCCGAGCCGCTCCACGTCGTTCAAGGCGGTCATCTTCGATCTCGACGGCGTGCTGGTCGATACCGAAGTCTGGTGGGACGAGGTCCGGACCGAGTTTGCCGCCTCGGCCGGGAAGCCCTGGACCGAGGCCGACCGGGCTTCTATCATGGGTTCGAACACGCGCGAATGGCGCGCCGTCATGCGTAGCCGCCTGGGCATCCAGGCCTCCGAGGAGGAGATAGAGTCGACCATCGTCGGTGGCATGCTCGACCGATACGCCAGCCGCGGCGCCCCGGTGATCGACGGGGCCGTCGAGATCCTGCGGCGGCTGTCCTCACGCTACGGCGTCGCCGTGGCTTCGTCGGCGCCGCCACAGGTCATCGAAGCGGCCCTGGCCAGCCTCGGCGTGCGAAGCCTGATCCGTGCGGTGGCCTCGTCCGACGAGGTCGCCGCGGGCAAGCCGGCGCCCGACGTCTTCCTGCTCGCCGCCCGCAGGCTGGGCGCGGATCCGGTTCGCTGCCTGGTGGTCGAGGATTCACTCAACGGCGTCCTGGCGGCGAGGGCAGCTGGCATGCGCGTGGCGTTGATACCGAACGCCAGCATTCCGCCGGCGGCGGGCGCTCGGGAAGCGGCCACATACTGCCTGGCCG
The DNA here is from genome assembly GCA_963835845.1 of uncultured Chloroflexia bacterium. Lineage (GTDB taxonomy): Bacteria > Chloroflexota > Limnocylindria > Limnocylindrales > CSP1-4 > Fen-1039. The sequence continues at coordinate 70,160 of CAWIGT010000001.1, forward strand.
GCCTTCACGACATCGACCCCGTCGCGCTCGCGGAGACCGGCCCTTAGGACGCCCATAGACCCCCCGTCGTACCATTCAACGGCCGGCGGGGTTGCCGGTGAAACGGGGGCCCAACCGTCGCAGTTGCCGAAAGAGGAGAAGGCTGACGTGACCTCCTCTGGCGATCGATTCGATGGCGTGGTGGTGGGCGACGACCGGTTGCGCGGAGGCGCGAGGTTGTCACTGGCGCGCCGAGCCCTGCCCGACTCACGCCAGGTCGCCCGGGTCTTCGCCGCGGTGGCCGCCGCCATCGGCGCGACGATCCTGGTCGGTTGGGCGCTGGCGATGCCGCTGCTGACCAGCTGGCTTCCCGGGCTCGTGCAGGCCAAGGTCAACGCGGCGATATGCCTGGTGCTGCTGGGACTCTCGATCGCGGTCCATCTGACCCCGCTGGGCCGCCGTCACGTTTGGATCGAGCAGGCAATGGCGGCCGTCGTCGCCGCCATCGCGGTGGCGACCCTCCTCGAACACGTGACCGGTATGAACCTTCGCATCGACCAGCTGCTCGTCATGGACACCGCCAGCGCCGCGTCTCCACATCCGGGCCGGTTCGCGGTTCAGACCGCCGTGGCGCTCTTGAGTGCAGCGATTGCCGTGCTGGTCCTGGGCCGCTGCGTTCGTGGCGTATTCCTGAGCGAACTGCTCGCACTGCTCTGCGGTGGAGTGGGTTCGATCTCGGCCCTCGGACATCTCTACGGTGCTCCGGAACTCCTCTCCCTCGGCTCCGCCGCTCAGGTGGCACTGCCCTCGGCCATCGCCATGATCCTGATCGGGTTCGCCCTCCTGGGCGCCAACCCCGATCACGCCCTGGTGCGCCAGATGGCAGACACCGGAATGTCGGGCCAGGTCATGCGCAGGTTCGTGCCGGCGGCCCTGCTGATCGTTCCGGTCGGGGCGTGGGTCCGACTCGTCGGCGAACGAGCCGGTCTGTTCGACGAATTGGTCGGTCTGTCGATCATGGTCGCCTTCGAGGCCCTGGTGCTGGTGGCCGTCGGGATGTGGACGACCGCTCGCGTGCAGAGCCTCGAAGACCAGCGCCTCCAGGCCCTCGCGGACCTGATCCGGCTGGGGGCGGCCGCCTCGACGCCGCTGATCGAGACTGCGCCGGTAGGCCTGGCCGTCCTGGACCAGGAACTGCGCTGCCTGTACGTGAACCCCGCACTTGCCGAGATGGGCGGTCTTTCTGCCGTGGCCAGCCTGGGTCAGCGCGTCGACCGGCTCATGCCCGTGTTCGGCCCCGAGATCACGGACACCCTGGCTCGAGTGGTCAGCGACGGCGGGCCGGTCCGGGAGTTCGAGGCCACCGGCCGAACGCGTGGAGGGCGCGACGGCGCCTGGCTGCTTGGCGCAGAGGCGCTCCGGGACACTGCCGGGGACACCGTGGGCCTGGCGATCAGCGTGGTGGACATCACGGAACGCAAACGTCGCGAGGAAGCGCTGGCCGAGGTCGCCGAATTGCAGCGGCAGGCGCACGCCATCGGTGAGTCGATCCCATTCGGCATCTGGCTGGCCGAGCCCGACGGTGAGATGCGGTATTTCAGCCCGTCGTTCCTCGAGATGGCCGGCTTGACCATGGAGCAGGCCCGCGACTCCGGCTGGACGTCGAAGCTGGCGCCCGAGTCGGCCGAACAGGCGGTGAGCGACTGGCAGGCCACGGTCGTCGCGCGCGCGACCTGGAACCACGAGCTCGTGGTGGTCGACACGGAAGATCGCCGCCGCACCATTCTGTCGCACGGTCTGCCCATCCGCGACGAGTCGGGCGAGGTCACGAGCTGGGCCGGCATAAACCTCGACATCACCGACCGCAAGGATGCCGAGGCATTCCGCGAGGCGTTCCTGGGCATCCTTTCCCACGAATTGGGAACCCCGATCACGTCCATCTATGCCGCCAGCACGCTCCTGCTGAGATCCGGGCTGGACGACGCACGGCGGCGAGAACTTCTGGGCGACGTGAGCCACGAGGCCGAGCGGTTGCGCCGCCTGATCGAAGATCTGGTCGTTCTCGCCCGAGCGGAACGTGGAACGCTCCAGGTCCACACCGAGCCGGTGTTGCTGCAGCACTTGCTGCCGCGGGTCTGCGACGAGGAGCAGCGGCGCTGGCCCGACAACCAGTTCCGTTTGATGATGGAGCCCCTGCTACCGGTGGCGCGCGCCGAGGAAGGTTTCGTCGAACAGATCGTCCGCAATCTGCTGGAGAACGCGGCCAAGTACGGACCTTCGGGCGGTCTGATCGACCTCGTCGCCGACGCTCCGGACGGCTGCCCGCGGGTCCGGGTCCTGGACTGCGGACCCGGCATCGATGTCTCCGAGGCCGAGCGGCTCTTCGAAGTGTTCTACCGCTCGGAACGCACGTCCCGCGTGGCTGGTTCCGGGATCGGGCTCTTCGTGGCCCATCGGTTGGTGGAGTCGATCGGCGGCACTATCTGGGCTCGCCCGCGAGATGACGTCCAGGGAGCCGAGTTCGGGTTCCAGCTCCAGCCCATGCCCGAGGACGTCGCCTAGCAGCGGCCGGCAGGAGGCAGGCCGGCGCCCGGTGGCAGAGAGCGGCGCGGGTCCGGGCGCCAGCCCGGGACATAGAAAAGCGCGGCTCCTGCCCGAAGACGGAGCCGCGCTTTGGGAGCGGGAAGGCTACTTGAGGGCGTCGCGGCAGGCCTTGGCCGAGGCGATCGCCGACTTGAGATCGTTGCGAGCCTGCAACAGCGCGGCTCGGGCGTTGTTCAGCACCGGTCCGGCTGTGCCGGCGTTGTACTGGGCGGGAGTCAGCGGCAGGAGGGCGGCCGGCAGCGGGGTGGCCAGGCCTACGGCCGCGGTCACCGAGGCGTTCATGGCGTCGAGGTCCGCCTGCGCGGCGGTCGTGTCCTTGCCGGCCGCCTTGGCAGCGGCAATGCGAGCCGTGAGGTTAGTGTTCACCGTGGCGAACCTGGTCTGGGACGCCAGCACCGTGTCGGCTCCGTTGACGAGATTGACCTGCGGTACCACGAGCAGATAGACGCGGAACTCGGTCGCGATCTTGACGATGTCGGCCCGGAGGGCGGCGATGTTGGTCTCCGAGTCGATCGTGGACTTGAGGCTGGTGAGGCCGGTCGTTGTTGAGCTGATCTCGCTCTGGAGCGCGGCCGCGTCGGACGCGGCGATCGACTTGGAGGCGGTGATCTTCGACGACGCGGCCGTCAGTGTGGTGAAGCGGCGGTTGATCTCGCAGTCGCCGAATGCCCGGAGCGTGTCGACGCTGGCGCCTGCCTTCACGGCGGCGAGTTCGGTCGCACAGACGCCGGTTCCCGCTGGTCCGGCAGGCGGCGTCACCGCGGCCACGGGACCGGCCGCAACGAACAGCATCGAGCCGGCGAGAGCGAGGCCGCCGACGGCGGCAATCAATCGAGATCTCATGGGTCTACTCCTTGTCCAAACTGGGCGGTGGCTACTCGCCGCCGGATGTTGCGGGGTCGCTGGCCGATAGCGAGCTGTTGAGGCCGTTCAGCATGTCGTTGAGGTTCGAGAATTGGGCGTCCAGTGGATCCGGAGTGGCGGCCGCCGCATTCGCTGCCACCGGCTGGATGGACGTCGCCGGGCCGGTCGACGTGCCCGCTGTTGGCTGATCGATCGAGAGCTGCGCCGGGGCGGTGGGATCGCCGAGCGTCGGCGGCGTCGTGGCCTGGGCCGCCACCGCCGACGGCGGAGTCGACGCTGGCGGTTGACCGGATCCGGCGCCGTCATGCCGGGCACAGCCGACCGCGGCAATGCTCACGAGAAGGGCGGTGGCGGCGATCTTCGTAACCGAGCTCATTTTGCGGTTCACCTGTTTGCTCTCCCTTGGTCGGCTTGCCAGGAGCTGACAGTCGGCATGGTCGGGCCGCCGCCTTCGGGTTGTTGGGGGCTCACGTAAGCCGACTGTAAGCCGGGCCGTCGGCCCCCGGGACCCGACCAGGAATGCCTCGCAGCCCGTCGCGCCGCGGGTTGCAACCAATTTGAATTCACTTCATGGGCTGTGCCCAAGGATGTGATATGGCCTTGTAATTGCCGAATTACCCAACTGTCATGACAATTGATCGGGGGGTACGGGAGTACACACGGGGTGGGAGCTTGATCGTTCGCGTCCTTCAGGGCCGCGTCCACTCGGAGCACCTGGCGAGCTTCCGGGCGCAGGCCCAGGAAGCCCTGGCAAATGCGCGCAGGCAGGACGGGCTGATCTATGCCCAGCTCGGCCGCCAGTCCCATCCGGATGGCGGCGAACAGGTCCTGTTCGTAAGCGTCTGGTGCGACCTCGACTGCCTGTATCGCTGGATCGGCGGTACGGATCTCCTGGACACGCCCGTGCTGGGCAACGGCGACCCGAGCGTTTTCGAGCACTTCGAAGTCCAGCACTACGAGACCTACGATGAGCTGGAAGAGGACTTTCTCGAGGGGGAAGGCCAGACGCCTGACGCGCGGGCCTTCCGCGGAGGCCTGGCCGGGCGGTAGCTGGGTCAGTACCCAGGCGCTCCTGTCTCCCTCGGGCCGCAAGCGTTCGGCCGGCCAGAGGCTCTGGACTCTCAGGATCCCGAGGACGAACTCACGTTGTATGTGCTCACCGTTCCGGGTACGGTATGCCCACGCTTGGGCACTGTAAGCAGCGCACGGGCCCGCGGGGCCGCAATCGCGGAGAATTCGACCAAAGGCAGCGATGGACGTTCACGAGGCACTCGACGCCTGGCAGGCGCAGTACTCTGGCCAACCGCCGGTCGGCTTCATGCTGCGTTTCACCCACGAGTCGGTGTGGACGCGCATCCACTACCTCCGCGGAAATGCCGAGCCGGCAGCCAGGCCGGACGACAAGCTGACCGCGACTCGGTTCGACGCGGTAGCCAGCGCCTTGTTCACAGGTACGACAGTCCTCGTCCTGGCCATCCACCTGGACCCGCTCCACGAAGACACGGCGGACATGCGTGCCCTGGGCGCGAAACCCATCAGCCCGCCTGAAAGCTGGATCGAGACGCTCGGCGGGTATCTTTCGGATCCCGGCTCGAGCCGAGTTCGTGGCCGCCACTCTCAGCTGGCAGCGCGGCTGTCTGGACAGCCTTTGGCTGGCCGTGGCGCGCGATCGGATCGGCAAAATCGCGATCTTCTGCCCCGCCACCGGCGACGCCTTCTGCCCTTACGGTGGCGGCGCGGACGTGTTCGTGTGGGGCGCCGAGCGTCGATCGAAGCTGGGCAACCGCTTCAAGGCCTGGTTGCCCAGTGCCGGCATGCCGGGATCGCTGCCGACGCGATCGGTCGAAGCCATGGCCGCCGAGCGGAGATAGCTCCGCTCCTTCGCGGGCGCGCCTCGGCGTCCCGGCGACGTCGAATTCGGCCGCGCCTAGACAATTCACGCGGCCGATGCCCAAAAGCCGTGCGATCGCCTAGGGACTCTGCCTCGACTGTTACTTAAGGTCTGGAATAATGCGCCCGACACCCGGAACAGAGGGGCCGCACCACCAGCAAGGAGCTAAGCGTGGACGGCTTGTCGAGCGTGCAGTTGAACGCCGCGCAGGTAAGCGCCGTTGGGCTGTCACCCATCCAATCACAGCAGACTCGCAGCCATCCGGCCATGGACGCCGCGGCCAAGTCGCTGGGCATGAGCACGAGCGACCTCCGTTCTGCCATGCAGAGCGGCCAGAGCCTCGCCAGCATCGCCTCATCGAAAGGGATCAGCGAGGGAACGCTCACCGCGGCGATGGCCACCGCCATCCAGCAGGCGCACCCGGAAGTCTCCGCGGATCAAGCGGCCAACGTAGCCACGGCCATGGTGACCCGAACTCCGACTGCCGGCGGGCAGGTTCAGACCTCGGGAGCCACCGCTGCCGGCGCCACCGAAGGCGCTTCCGGCGCGACGGCCACACAGGGCCATCATCATCACCACCATGACGGAGGAGCCGCGGCGATGAACGCCGCCGCACAGACCCTCGGGATGAGCGCGAGCGATCTCGAGTCCTCGCTTAATAGCGGTCAGAGCCTCTCCTCGCTCGCATCCTCCAAGGGCGTTAGCCAGGACGATCTGGTCAAGGCCATGGCGGGGGCTCTGACCCAAACGAATCCGAGCCTGGCGACCGATCAGGCCACTCAGCTGGTCACTCAGCTGGTCAATCGAACGCCCGGAACCCAGGATCAGACGTGGTCTGCGGGGACCCAGCAGCCGGCTGGAACGTTCAGCGTCACGGCCTGAACCACCAGGACACATAAACAGCCGGCCGCAGAGGGGGAAGGCGGCCGGCTGTTTCGTGACCGGGCGCGTGTAGGACGACAGGTCCACCGGTCACGTAATTCATTTCAGCGCGTGATCCTGATAGATCGCTGAAGGAACCTAAGTTTTAGGGAAATCCCCTACATCGCCGGTGAGGTGGTATCGGAACGTGGACGCTCGGCCGGTCCGGCGTTGTCGATCCGCCCCAGACCGGCCACACTACGGCCATGAGCCGTGCCACGAAGCCCACACCTGCCGCGCCGGCGGACCCGAATACTCGGCCGTCCACTGCGCCTGCCCCTTCCACTCCGCCCGCACCGTCGGCGCCGCCTCCGGGTCCGGTCTCCGGGACCGACATCGCCCGGTACCGCGAGAACCTCCAGGGCGAGATCGACGCCATCGCTCTCTACTCGCTGCTGCTCGAGAAGGAAGAGAGCCCGGCGGTCAAGGACTTCTACGCGCGCATGGTCGACGTGGAGAGCATCCATGCCGACGTGTGGCGCAAGCATCTCGAGGCCGCTGGCGTGGACACCAGCCATATGCGTGCCGCCTGGCGGACTCGAGTGCTGATGTTCATCGCCGACCACTTCGGGCCGAGCCTGGTGGTGCCTACGATCGCCGAGCGCGAAGCCTCGGACGAGGCGATGTACGACGACCAGCCTGAAGCGCTCGCCCGCATGCCCGGCGACGAGAGGTCCCACGCTCGACTCTTCCGCGAACTGGCGGCCGGCGGCGGAGTCGAGGGCGGCGCGATCGCGCGGATCGAAGGCCGGCACCGCGGCAGCGGCGGCAACCAGCTCCGTGCCGCGGTCCTTGGCGCAAACGACGGCTTGGTCTCCAATCTGAGCATTTCGATGGGCGTGGCCGGAGCGGCAACCGGCGCCGCCGCGGGCGGTAATCCCGTGCTGATCGCCGGCTTGGCGGGCATGATGGCCGGCGCGCTGTCGATGGCGATCGGGGAGTGGCTTTCGGTCCAGAGCGCCCGCGAGTTGTACGCCCACCAGGTCAAGGTGGAGCGCGAGGAACTCCTCCAGGTGCCGGACGAAGAGGAAGAGGAGCTGACCCTCATCTACCAGGCCAAGGGTCTCAGCTCCGAGCAGGCTCGCTTGATGTCCAAGTCGATCGTCGGTGGCGACATCGGCCGGGCGGTCGACACCCTGGCCCGCGAAGAACTGGGCATCGATCCCGACGAGCTGGGCGGGTCGGCCTGGGTCGCGGCGTTCACCTCGTTCTTCCTGTTCGCGCTCGGTGCCATCGTGCCGGTGCTGCCGTTCATCTTCGTATCGGGCCTGCCCGCCATCGTGGCCTCGATACTCATCAGCGCCGCGGCCCTGATGCTCGTCGGCGCCGCGATCACCGTAGTCACCGGCTCGAGCGTGCTCATGACGGGCGGCAGGCAGGTTCTGCTGGGCATGTTCGCCGCTGCGGTCACGTTCGGCCTGGGGGCCCTCGTGGGTCGCGCGGTCGGCTGAAATCCACCCGGTTCGCGGTACCCCGCCCGCCCGCCATGCCCTCCATCCGACCTTACTGAGAATGATTTGAGGTTTCCGGCGGGTGCCCCGGCATACAGTGCGACGAGGCGGAGTGCTCGACCGCAGGACGCTGCTTGTCTGTTGGCCGTGCCGTGAATGGTGAAGGAGTCAGCATGAAGAAGCTCATCAACGCGCCGGATCGAGTCGTCGACGAGGCTCTCGCAGGCATGGTCGCCGCGCACGGCGACCTCATCCAGGTCATCGAGCCGAACGTCATCGTCCGCAAGGGCGGCCCTGAGAAGGGCAAGGTCGGTGTCATTTCGGGTGGCGGCTCGGGCCATGAGCCGATGCACGGCGGCTTCGTGGGCATGGGCATGCTCGACGCTGCCTGCCCGGGCGCCGTATTCACGTCTCCGGTCCCGGACCAGATGCAGGCCGCGACGAAGGCAGTCAGCGGCGGCGCCGGCGTGCTCCACATCGTCAAGAACTACACCGGCGATATCATGAACTTCGAGATGGCGGCCCAGCTGGCCGAGGTCGAAGGTATCGAAGTCACGTCCGTCGTGATCGCGGACGACGTCGCCGTCAAGGATTCCCTCTACACCGCCGGCCGGCGGGGTGTCGGCGGCACGGTCCTCGCCGAGAAGATCGTCGGCGCGGCGGCCGAGGCGGGCGCGGATCTCGACAAGGTCACCGCGCTGTGCCAGAAGGTCCAGGACAACGTCCGCTCGATGGGTATGGCCCTGACGAGCTGCACGGTACCGGCCGCCGGAAAGCCAACGTTCGATCTGGCCGACGACGAGATGGAGATCGGCATCGGCATCCACGGTGAGCCGGGCCGGACCAGGATGAAGCTGGCCAAGGCCGACGACATCACCGAGATGTTGATGACCCCGATTCTGGAGGACCTGCCCTTCAAGTCGGGCGATCGAGTGCTCGCCTTCGTGAACGGCATGGGCGGCACGCCGCTGATCGAGCTGTACGTGGTCTACAACGCGGTCAACAAGATTCTCAAGGGCAAGGGCATCACTATCGCGCGCAACCTCGTCGGCAGCTACATCACTTCTCTCGAGATGGCCGGTTGTTCTATCAGCCTGCTGCGCCTCGACGACGAGATGATCCGCTTCTGGGATGCGCCCGTGAATACCCCCGGACTTCGCTGGGGCATCTGACTCTCGAGGCAGTAGATTTGGGGGAACACTGCACGGGAGGAAGCTATACCCATGGACGGAACGGGTCGGCTCTCGTTCGACGACGTGCGCGGCTGGGTCTTGAGCTATGCCGGTGTGGTCGCCGAGAACAAGACGTACCTGACCGAGCTGGACTCCGCCATCGGCGATGCCGACCACGGCATCAACATGGACCGCGGGTTCCAGGCAGTCGTGCCGAAGCTCGAAGCCCTGCCGGGTGACGACATAGGTGCGGTCTGCAAGACGGTCGGGTCCACTCTGATCTCGACCGTCGGCGGAGCCGGCGGGCCGCTCTACGGCACGCTGTTCCTGCAGTTCGGCGTGGCGATGTCGGGCCGACGACATCGTGACGATGACGGAATGGGTGGCCGGGCTCGACGCCGGGATCGCCGGCATCCAGCGGCTCGGCAAAGCCGAGCCCGGCGACAAGACCATGCTCGATACGTTGATGCCGGCCCGTGACGCCCTGAAGGCGGCGCTCTCGGCGGGCAAACCCCCGGCGGAAGCTCTCCAGGCCGCGGTCGCCGCGGCGGAGGAGGGCATGAAGGCCACTATCCCGCTCGTCGCCCGCAAGGGCCGGGCGAGCTACCTTGGAGAACGCAGCGCCGGACATCAGGATCCCGGCGCTACGTCCTCGTACCTCCTTCTCAAGACCGCAGCCGATACCTGGACCTGACCAACGCCTGGCGTCGCTGCCTGGTCGGTGACCGGCCGGGTCGTAGTGGAGCGGCCCGGCCGGGCCTCCGGTTTGGTCCGCCTTGTGGGCGACCTGGGCGCGGGAATCAGCCGAGTGAGTTGCCGGCCGCCGGCGGCTTACGATGCGCGTCGATCGGCTTCAACGACCGGATAGGTGGAGAGTTGACGTGGCAGAGCAAGGTGCGCTCGTGGGCATCGTCATCGCCTCGCATTCGGCCACGATCGCCGACGGGGTCGTGGAGTTGGCCCGCCAGATGGCCGGCCCCGAGTTGCGGCTCGTCGCCGCTGGCGGGGCCATCGACGGCTCGCTCGGCACGGACGCGGGTCGCATCGCCGAGGCAATGGGCGATGCGGACACGGGCGCCGGCGTCGTCATCCTGGCGGACCTCGGAAGCGCGGTGATGGCTTCGAAACTGGCTCTCGACATGGTTGAGCCGGAGGTCGCCGCTCGAACTCGAATCAGCGGCGGCCCGATTGTCGAAGGCGCGGTCGTCGCCGCCGTGCAAGCCTCCGCCGGGGACGATCTGGCGGCCGTCCTGGCGGCCTCCGAAGAGGCGGCCAACATGCCCAAGGACGTCTCGTGAGCCGGTTCCGGGGGCCGCTCGCCGCTGGTCGACGCGGCATCCGCCACAATGCCGGAGTCGTGCCGGACGCGTCGCCGCGAGCTGCGGGAATTGCTGAGGCCGGAGCGTCGAAGGGAGCTTCACGATGGTCGTGACCGAGGTCGTGGTGGAAAACGCGTCCGGCCTGCACGCCCGCCCGGCGGCCACTTTCGTCAAGGCGGCCGCGGCCTTCAAATCCGACATCCGGGTAGAGAACCTTAGCCGCGGCTCCAAACCGGCGAATGCCAAGAGCCTCCTGGCCGTGCTGGGATGCGGCGTTGAGAAGGGCCACCGGATCAGGGTCACGGCCGAAGGCGAGGACGAGAAACTCGCCCTCGAAGCGATACGGGTTCTGGCCGAGGGCGGTTTCGGCGAAGCCACTCAGGCCTGAGGGCGGGGCGATGGGCAGGCGCATCCTCGGGACTCCGGGGGCGGTTGGGGTCGCCGTCGGGCCGGTCTGGCGGTATGAAGCGGCCGGGGCAGGGGAGACCGCGAGCGAGGGCAAGGGCCAGGGCGAGGGCGGCGCGGCCGATCCGGTGGCGGCGTTGACCGCGGCCGCGCAGGAGGCCGCCCGGCAGCTCGAGTCGTTGGCGGGCAAGGTCCGTGATCTGGGCCGCGCCGAGGACGCGGGCATATTCGAAGCCCAGGCGATGATGGCCACCGATCCGGAACTGCTCGACCAGGCCACTGCGCTGGTGAACGCCGGCAAAGACCGGCGACCGCGGCGGAGGCCGCGGCCGAGGCCGCGAGTGCCATTCTGGCTGCCCTGCCCGACGAGTTGCTTGCCGCCCGAGCCGCCGACGTACGCGACGTGGGCGCCCGCATCGCCCGCATCCTGCGGGGCGAAAGCCTGACGCTCCCGGACGTGCCCTCGATCGCCGTCGCGGACGACCTGCCGCCGTCGATCGCGGCGGAGATTCCGCCGGGGCTGCTCCTGGGCGTGGCCCTGGAGAGCGGCTCGGTCACCGCCCACGCCGTAATCCTGGCGCGCGGCCTCGGTATCCCCGCCGTCGTCGCGGCGAAGGGCCTACTCGCCGCGGCAGCTGGCCCAGCCGGCACGGCCGTGACCGCCGCGGCCGCCGGCATCTCGGCCACCCCCGCCGGCACGGCCGCCACCTCTGCCATCGCCACCGCCTCCGCGACGCGAGCCGCCCTGGACGGCGGCACCGGCGAGATCGTCCTGGACCCGGACATGGCCGAAACCGCCGAGTTTGCGGCGCGCGCCGCCAGCCTGGCCAACAGGCGCCGGGCCGCCGCCGAGCTGCGCGATCGGCCGTGCGCGACGAAAGACGGTGAGCGCGTCACGCTGCTGGCCAACATCGGCGGCCCGCAGGATGCCGGCCGCGCTCTCGAAATCGGAGCCGAAGGCGTCGGCCTGTTCCGCACCGAGTTCCTGTTCATGAAGCGCCAGACCGCGCCGTCGGAAGCCGAGCAGGTGGCCGCCTATCGGGCCGTGTTCGAGGCTTTCGGGCCCGATCGGCCGGTCGTCGTCCGCCTGGCCGACATCGGCGGTGACAAGGCCCTGCCTTTCCTGGACCTGCCCGCGGAGGCCAATCCGTTCCTGGGAGTCCGCGCCATACGCCTGGCGGCGCACGGTTCGCGGGAACTGCTGTTGACCCAGCTACGGGCCATCTGGCGAGCGGCCGGCCTGGCCCGAGTCACCCCTCACGTCATGGCCGCGATGGTTTCCACCCTGGACGACGCACGCCAGTTCCTCGAGTTGCGCGACGAAGCGCGTGGCGCGGTCGCCTCGGCTCCGGAGACGGCCGGCGATCCGCTCCCGGAACGGATGATCTCGGGCGTCATGGTCGAAGTGCCCGCGGCGGCGCTGATGGCCCCGGAGCTCGCCCGGCTCGTCGACTTCTTCTCGATCGGTACCAACGACCTGACCCAGTACACGCTCGCGGCCGATCGCGGCAACCCGGCCCTGGCGAACCTCCAGGATGGGCTGCATCCCGCGGTGCTGCGTCTGATCCGTGACGTCGTCGCCGGGGCGGACCGGGCCGGCATCCCCGTGGCAGTCTGCGGCGAGCTCGGCGGCGACCCGGTCGGGGCGCTGGTGCTGGTGGGACTGGGCGTGGACGAGTTGTCGGCCGACGCGGGTTCGCTCGACGGCGTTCGGGCCGCCCTCGCGGGGGTTACGCGAGCGGACTTGACCCAACTCGCCCGGCGCGCCCTGGCCGCCACGGATGCCGAGGAAGTCCGTTCGCTGGCGCGCCGGCTGGTCGACTGACTAGCGCGCGCTGTTGCGCTCGTAAAGTCGCTGTGCCCAGACGAAACCGAGCAGCGTGATCACGACGCACCAGGCGACCGCGACGGCCCCGGTATTCCCGATCGGAGTTCCGAGAAGCAGTCCTCTCAGCGTTTCCATGATCGGGGTGAACGGCTGATTCTCCGCGAACCAGCGGATCCCTACCGGCATCGAGTCGGTCGGGACGAAGCCGCTGCCCAGGAACGGCATGAGCATCAGGAACATCGGCAGATTGCTGGCGGTTTCCACGCTGTTGGTCACGAGGCCGAATGCGACCGACAGCCAGGTCACGGCCAGCGTCGTCAGCACGAGCAGGCCGACGATGCCGAGCCAGGCGAGGGGGCCGGCGCTGGGCCGAAATCCTATTACGACCGCGGCGCCCAGCACGACCGTGATGCACAGCATCGTCTGGATGACGCTGCCGACGACGTGCCCGATCAGGACCGAGGCTCGAGAGATAGCCATCGTGCGGAACCGGGCGATGATGCCTTCGGTCATGTCCATGGCGACCGAGATCGCCGTCCCCTGCGCGCCGCCGGCCACGGTCATCATGAGGATTCCCGGGACGACATACGCGATGTACGCGGAACGGCCGTCCGCAAGGCCGCCCGGCTGCGCCGCCGAGCCACCCAGGCCGGCGCCCAGCGTGCCGCCGAAGACGTACACGAACAGCAGCAGGAAGACGACCGGCATGCCGACGAGCATCGCCGTCAGCGATGGGTAGCGGATCATGTGCCGCAGGTCGCGGCGAAGCATCGTGGCCGAGTCGGTCACGGCCATCGGCAGAGCGCTCATCGAACAGCTTCCTTCTCCGCGTTGTCCCGGGCCGGTGAGGGCCAGGAAGACGTCGTCCAGGTCGGGCGTGTGGACCGATAGTTCATCGACTTCGATCGACCCTCGGTCCAGACGATCGAGCAAGGTCCGGAGCGAATGAACGCCACCGTCGCTCGGGATTTGGAGCGTCAGCGACTCATCGTCTCGGGCACCTGCGCCGTCGAGACCGGCATCGCCGAAAGCGCGAGCCGCCGATTCGAGCGCGGCGGCATCGGGCAGCCGGAGGCGGACGTGACCGCCCGGAACCAGACGTTTGAGTTCGGCCGCCGTGCCCTCGGCGACGATCTTGCCCTTGTCCAGCACCGCGATCCGGTCGGCCAGCCGATCGGCCTCTTCGAGTTGTTGGGTCGTCAGGAAGATGGTGACTCCGTCGGCAACGAGGCCTCGGACGATCTGCCACATCGTCCGGCGGCTGCGCGGATCGAGCCCGGCGGTCGGTTCGTCGAGGAAGATGATCCGCGGGTCGCCGACGAGCGTCATGGCCAGGTCGAGCCGGCGCCGCATGCCTCCGGAGTAGGTGGCCGCCATCTTGCCCGCCGCGTCGACCAGGTCCATCCGCTCGAGGAGTTCGGTGGCCCGCCGGCGGCCCTCACGCTTGCCCAGATGGCGCAAGTCGGCCATCAGGATCAGGTTCTCCTCGCCAGTGAGCTTGTTGTCAACCGCCGAGAACTGGCCGGTGACGCCGATCGCCGCCCTGACCGCGTCGGGATTCCGAGCGAGATCGTGACCGGCAATGCGGATCTGGCCGCCGCCGGACGGGACCAGCGTGGACAGGATCTGGACTGTGGTGGTCTTGCCCGCGCCATTCGGGCCGAGCAGCGAGAAGACCGTTCCCTCGGGTACGTTCAGGTCGATGCCGTCGAGTACGACGTGGTCGCCGTACGACTTGCGAAGCGCTGTGACTGAGATGGCCGTCTCGAGCCGGGTGGCGGTCACGCCGCACCCGCCCCGACCGCCAGCCAGCCGGTCGACTCAGATGTCGAGATCCTCGAGGGCAGGCTGCTCGGCCATGCCGGCGACCATCTCGAAGAGCGGGCCCGGTATCTTGTCGCGCAACGCCTCGAGCGTGTCGACGACCTCCAGCGTGGACTCGCCGGCAGTGAAGCCCCAGCTGTGGACGCCCAGGCCGATGTAGGCGCGCCATCCCGATGGCTTGCCGTTTGCGTCTCGGGCCGTCCAGTCGGGAGTCCGCTCGACATGGACCACGAATTTGCCCGTGCGGCTGCGATAGACGCGCCAGTTCTCGACCCGGCCGCCCTCCGAGGTGCCCCAGTCACCCAGGAGTACGCCCGTGAAGCGGACCTTCCGACCCGCCCCTGGGCCGACGCGAACGGTGATCTCGTCGTAGCCCTCGCCGCGCGCTTCCTCCACTTCGACGAAGCGTCGCAGCGCCGAGGCGATCGCGGCAGACAGGCTACCGCCGGCAAGCTCCTGAGCCCGCCGGTACAGCGGCAGTTCCTCCTCGGGCACGTAGATGGTCTTGTTCGGCACGTTCGCATCGTAACTCCAATTCCGGCTCCATGTCACTATACGTAGCAGTATACGTATAGTCGCAAGGCGCGCAAGACCGGATCGCGTCCGTACTGGTCGGTGAGTCGACGATGGTGCCGGTACCCAATTCGACCGGAACCACCGATGAGCGGCAGCGGACCGAGATCGACGGCTGCCGCCTCGGTGTCGGTGGGCCGCAACCGGTTCGTTCGGGCCCGGGGCCGGTTCGGCCCGTGCCCGGTTGGGTCAGCGGCCGCGACCCTCTCGTGCGGCGGCCGCGATCGCGGCGATGTGCGGTGGCGTCGTTCCGCAGCAGCCGCCGACGATAGTGGTGCCGGCGGCGATCAACTCCGCGACCCGCGAGGCCATGTATTCGGGCGTCTCCGGATATACCGTCATGCCGTCGAGCAGTTCCGGCATGCCCGCGTTGGCCTGGGCCAGGATCGGCCGGTCCGGCGCCGCGGCTCGCATCTGCCGGACGATCTCGATCATGTTCTCGATGCCGTTGCCGCAGTTGGTGCCGACCACGTCCGCTCCCGCCGCGGTCGCTTCACGCGCCGCGACCTCCGAGCTGACGCCCATCATCGTGCGAAAGCCGCGGCGCCCGAGCGCGAAGCTGAACGTGCAGAAGACAGGCAAAGTGGTGTTCTCCCTGGCCGCCCGGACCGCCTCGAGCGCCTCCGCCAGAGAACTCATCGTCTCGACGCAAATGGCGTCGACGCCACCGTCGGCCAGGCCGAGCACCTGGACCCGGAATGCTTCGTAGAGCTCCTTGGGGGTGACGTCGCCGCCTTCGTCCTGGAGTATGCGACCCGTCGGGCCAACGGAGCCGGCGACGAATTTCGCGCTGCCGGCGGCTTCACGCGCCAGCACCGCTGCGGCCCGGTTTAGCTCCGCGGCGCGGTCCGCCAGCCCATGCCGAGCGAGCTTGAGTGGCGAGCCGCCGAACGAGTTGGTCAGCACCATGTCCGAGCCGGCGGCGAGATAGCCCTCGGCGACGCTACGGACCACCTCGGGTCGAGACAGGTTCCAGGCCTCCGGACTGGTTCCGGCGGGCAGCCCCTCCGACTGGAGCAGAGATCCCATGGCTCCGTCCGAGATCAGGATGTCGCCCGCGGCGATGCGTTCGAGCAGGGTTGGCATGGCGTTCCCTCGGTGACGGAGGCAACAAATGAAACACAGGCGAGTGCCGTTTCAACTCTATGATCGCTGCACACCCCCCTGGTGTCGAGAAGAGGAACGCCGTCGATGGATCAATTGTCCGGCCTCCGTGAGGCGATTCTTGCGGGCGATGCAGGCGCCGCCGCCGCCGCCGCGCGCGTGGTTCTCGCCGCCGGGGTCTCCCCGGTCGACGTCATCGCCGACGGCATCAGCCCTGCGATGGGGGAGGTCGGCCAGCTGTTTGAGGAGGGCGAGTATTTCGTCCCCGAGCTTCTGATTTCGGCGCGGGCCACCAAGGAAGTGTTCGCGATCCTGCGGCCGCTCCTGGTCGAAACGGGCGCGAAGCCAGCCGGCCGGGTTCTGTTGGCCACGGTCGAGGGCGACCTCCACGACATCGGCAAGAACCTGGTCGGGGCGATGCTCGAGGGCGCCGGTTTCGAGGTCGTGGATCTGGGCGTCGACATTCCCGCCGCGCGGTTCGTCGCGGCGGTGCAGGAGTCGCGGCCCCAGATCGTCGGGCTCTCGGCGCTCCTCACGACGACGATGCCGGCGATGAAGACGACGCTCCAGGCTCTCGACGCGGCAGGGCTCCGCCCCGAGGTCAAGGTCATGGTGGGGGGCGCGCCGGTCACGCAGAGATACGCGGACTCGATCGGGGCCGACGGCTACGGCGAGACCGCGACTGCCGCGGTAGACCTCGCCAGACGGCTGATAGGCGGCGACTTCGAAGCGGCCCGAGGTTCAGCGACGTGAACGACAAGCAATGGGACCAGCTCGTGGCAGTCGTCCGCGGCGAGGTCGTCCGACCGGTTCCCACGGGTTTCATCATCGACAGCCCGTGGCTGCCAAAGTGGTCCGGCCACACGATCCTTGACTACTTCACCGACGATCGCGTCTTTCTCGAGGACAATTTCAAGGCCGTCGACGCGTTCCCGGAGACGCTCCTCCTGACCGCTTTCTGGTCCGAATACGGAATGTGCACCGAGCCTTCCGCGTTCGGGTCGGTATCGGTCTGGGAGGACAACGAGTTCCCGTTCACCAAGAAGGTACTGCGTTCGGTCGCCGACGTAGACGCCCTCGAAACGCCGAACCCTCGTAAGAACGGCCTGCTGCCGTTCGCGATCAAGCGGCTCCAGCACCTCCAGCCCGAGATAGAGCGGCGCGGCCACAAGATCCGCTTTGCCACCGCCCGCGGGCCGCTGAACATCGCCTCGTTCCTGATGGGCACGACCGAGTTCCTGACCGCGATCAAGACCGACCCCGAGGCGATGCACCGGCTGCTCGGCATCGTGACCGACTACCTGGTCGACTGGATCGCCTTTCAGCGCGAAGCCTTCCCCACGATCGACGGGATCCTCCTGCTCGACGACATCGTCGGCTTCATCAGCCGGCGCGACTTCGAGACCTTCGGCCTGCCTTATCTGCGGCGGGTATTCGACGCCGACGTCACGGTCAAGTTCTTCCACAACGACGCGCCCTGCAAGGCTTCCGCGCCCCTGCTTGCCGACGCCGGCATCAACCTGTTGAATTTCGGCATCCAACACTCGATCACGGAGATGCGGACCTGGACGGACGGCCGGATCGCGCTGGTCGGCAACATCCCACCGCGCGACGTGCTCGCCGACGGCACGGCCACGGACGTGGAGCGTTCGGTCACCGAGATGCTCGAGGTTCTGGAGGATCGTTCCCGGCTGATGGTCTCGTGCGGCGGGGGAATGCCGCCCGGCGCTCCCACCGAGAACATCCGGGCCCTGATTTCGACCGTGGCCCGGCTTACCTCTTGACCACTCTCCGCCAGATCGTCGAGTCGAGCCCTGGCCGGCTGGCGATGCCGATCGGCGCGTATGCCGGGCTGGCCCTGACCGGCGGTCGGGTCCGCGACGTGGTGTGCGACCCCGCAGCGCAGGCAGCCTCGGTGCTGGCCCTCGGCGAGCGGCTCGGCACTCCGTTCCTGCTGACGGCGATGGATCTGAGCGCCGAGGCGGAGGCGTTCGGGGCCACGGTTCGGCTGAGCGACGACGCCATGCCGGCGCTGACGGGGCGGCTCGTGACCTCGGGCGCCGGCGTCGAACAGCTGGCGGTGCCGGCGGCCGGCGACGGGCGGACCCGAGTCCATCTGGACGCCGCGGCGTTGCTGGTGAGCGCCGGACTGGGAATGGAGCCACAGAAACCTGTGCTCGGCGGCATGATCGGTCCGTTCTCGCTCGCCGCTCGCCTGTTCGGCGTGGCCGAGGCACTGGAGGCGACGCTCGCCGAGCCCGCGGTCATATTCGCCTTGCTCGAGCGGGTGACGCCGTTCCTGATCGACTACGCCCTGGAGTTCCGGCGAACGGGAGCGGCCGGAGTGGTGATGGCGGAGCCCGCCGCAGGACTTCTTTCGCCGCGCGGCCTGGCCCGGTTCTCAGCGCCGTTCGTCAGGCGCGTCGTCGATGCCGCCCAGGACCCGACGTTCGCCATCGTGCTGCACAACTGCGGGGCCAAGATCGTGCACCTCGAGGCGATCCTCGAGTCCGGCGCCGAGATGTATCACTTCGGCGCGCCGATGGACCTGCCGGCTGCGCTGGCCCGGGTGGACTCGCGAGCGGACGGCCGAGCGGACGGCCGCGTCACGATCTGCGGCAACATCGACCCGACGTTCATCCATGCCGGGCCGGCCGCGGTCGTACGGGCGGAGGCGAGGCGGCTTGTCGACGCCTGTGCCGGCAGTCGCGGGTTCGTGCTCTCGTCCGGCTGCGACCTGCCGCCCGGCACGCCGATAGAAAACGTGGAGGCGCTCTGCGCCGCCGTCGACGAAGCACCGGCGCCGTCTCCGACGCCTGGACTGGCCACGTGACAACCCCGACCGCTCGGCCTGCGCGATCCCAGGTCGCCCGGCCGGCCCCGTCGCCCGAGCCGCCCGCCGGCGACGTCTGTACCGACCTGGCCATCGGTCGCCCGCCGCAGGACGAGATTCGCAGGCATCTCGGCTATCCGGCCAGGGCGGTGCCGAAGACACGGATTGCCGATCGGATCGAGGCCGTCGCGGCGGAGGCGTCGGAGGTGTTGCGGCCGAGCGGCGTCTATGCCGTGTACGCGGTCTCGGCTCAGACGCCGCGTCGCATCCACGTGAACGATGCGACCATTCGCGGCGACGTCAGCAGAATTCCTCGGCACGATCGACCGGATAGCGGTCGTCGTCGCCACGGCCGGCGCCGGCATCTCGGAGCTGTCCGAGCGGTATGGGTCCGAGGGAGACTCGCTTGGCGCGTGGATCGCCGACGCGATCGGGTCCTGGGCGGCCGAAGCTGCTGCGGACGCGACAACCGATCGGCTGGCCACACAGCTCCGTCCCGGCGAGTCGGTCACGCTTCGCTACAGTCCGGGATATTGCGGCATGGCCATGGACCAGCAGCGTGTCCTGTTCGGTCTCGTCGACGCTCAGGCAGTTGGGATCAGTCTGCTCTCGTCGCTGCTGATGCAGCCGCTGAAGTCGATTTCGGGGATCGTCGGGCTCGGCTCGCAGGCGGGTACCGGCACGTTCGCCCCGTCGTCACCGTGCGACGCCTGCGACCGGATCGGTTGTCACATGCGTCGCTGACCTCGGGCGAGCGCCTCCCGGCGGCGACCACGATCGTAGGCGGCGACCATGATCGCCGGCGGGCGAGTCGACCATCAGGACTATCGGGCACTACCGATTTGGGTAGGTTACCTGCGAGAATGGCCCGAACGCACGTCGCCGCCGTCACGGCTGGTTGCGTCATCCACCTAGGAGATATCAGATGAAGAAGGCTGCGGTCGCGATATTCGCGGCCGTCACGCTTGGCGCGGTTTTTGCGGCACCCGTAGCGGCTGCGCTGATTCCCGGGGTGCTCGATCAGTCGAATGCCGCCGGCACTGCCACGATCGGCTCGACGGCCGATCTTGCCCAGACCTTTACCGCCGGCAAGACCGGCCTGATGACCGGCGTTCGGCTCTGGCTGGAACACACCGACACGATGTATGTGCATCTCGAAACCACCACCGGGGGCAAGCCGGACGGAAACGTGATCGGCGTCACGACTACCGAGACTCCGTCCAACACCGCGAACTGGGTCCTGTTCGAGTTCTACAACGGCGTGCCGGTGGTTTCCGGGACTACGTACGCGATTGTGTTCAACACCAACTCGAGTGGGGCGGACGCGGCCTACGGCTCGGCTGACACCTATGCCGGCGGTCAGGCATTTACGAACCTCGGCAATTGGGTATCCATCTCCGCGGACCTGCAGGACTTCGCCTTTCAGACCTATGTCGATCAGCAGACCATCTCCCTCGGCTGGGACAAGACGCAGATCGTCGCCGGAGCCACGACCTCGCTGACGCTCACCGAGACGCTGGTCTTTCCGGACTTCCAGGGCCCGCCTGCGGTTGCCCAGCCGGCCATAAATTCGGATACCACCTGGACCGTGACCTCGGACACCCTGCCGGCCTGGTTCACCATTTCGACCGTGGGTTGCTCCACGCAGGTGGCGCTGGCCGACTGCGTCGCCGCCAACGTGGCACCCGGGCAGAGCATGCCCATCATGCCGGACGGGAACCCGATCGTACTGACGCTCACCGGCACCGCTTCGCCGGCGGCGGCCGGCACGGCCTCGGCTAAGGTCGAATCCTGCGCCGTGTACCCGATCCTCACCGTGGCCGCGCCCGGACAGGCCCGGCCGGCAGCCGACAGCTGGAGCACGTGCGTTTCGGCCGAGGTTTCGATCGCCGTCGTGGCCCCTGCGGCCACTCCGGATCCGGCCACCGCGGCGCCGGCCACCGCTTCACCGACCATCGCAACGACCCTGCCTCCGACGGCCGTCGACGGTACGACCCCGACCACCGGTACGGGCTCGATCGTCTGGCTGCTGATGGCGTGCCTGTCGGCCCTCGTCGGCGGCGCCGTGCTGCTGGCCGTTCGCCGACCGATCCGCAATCCGTAGACGCTCGCCAGATCGGTCAACTCCGATTGATCGACGGGGTCGGGGCGCATGGGCGCTTCGGCCCCGTCGGTCTTCCGGGCCGACCCGGCGCCGGCTCGCGGCTGCTCGCCCGCCCGCCCAACCGATCGCTCGACATGCCTGGCCCGCCCGCCCGGCGCGAGATCGGCTACAGTGGCCGCAAGTAGGGCTCGAGGCCGAGCCTATCCGAGCCACAGTCGGGAGCCGCAGCCACGTGAGCATCCAGGAAGCAACCCAGTCAGCGGGAGCGTCGCCGGAACGAAGCGACTTCATCCGCGAGATCGTCGCCGCCGACCTGCGTGAGGGCAAGCACCAGACGGTCGTCACCCGCTTCCCGCCGGAGCCCAACGGCTACCTCCACATCGGCCATGCGAAGTCGATCTGCCTCAACTTCGGCGTCGCCAAAGAGTTCGGCGGCCGCACGCACTTGCGTTTCGACGACACGAATCCCACCAAAGAAGAGCAGGAATACATCGACGTAATCCAGCAAGACGTCCGCTGGCTCGGCTTCGACTGGGGCGAGCACCTCTACTTCGCCTCGGACTACTTCCATCAGCTGTACGAATGGGCCGTCTACCTGATCAACGCCGGCAAGGCGTACGTGGACGACCTCTCGGCCGACGAAATTCGTGAGCATCGCGGCACGCTCACCGAGCCGGGTCGCAACAGCCCCTTCCGCGACCGGGGCATCGCCGAGAACCTCGATCTGTTCGAAAGGATGCGCGCCGGCGAATTCCCCGACGGGACGCGGGTGCTGCGCGCCCGGATCGACATGACCTCGCCGAACATCAACCTGCGCGACCCCGTGTTGTATCGGATACTGCACGCCTCCCATCCGCGGACCGGCGACGAATGGTGCATCTACCCGATGTACGACTTCGCACACGGCCAGTCAGACGCGATCGAAGGCATCACCCATTCGCTCTGCACCCTCGAATTCGAAGTCCACAGGCCACTCTACGACTGGTTCATCGACAACCTGCCGGTGCCGTCGAAGCCGCGCCAGATCGAGTTCGCGCGGCTCAACATCACCTACACGGTTCTGTCGAAGCGCGTCCTGCTGCGCCTCGTCAACGACGGGCACGTCCGCGGCTGGAACGATCCTCGCATGCCGACCATCGCGGGTTTGCGCCGGCGCGGCTATCCCGCCGAGGGCATTCGCAACTTCGCGACCATCATCGGCGTGGCCAAGAGCGACAACGTCATCGAGGTCGGCCAGCTCGAGCACGCCGTACGCGACGTCCTGAACCGCCAGGCGCCCCGCCGCTTTGCCGTTCTGGCGCCGCTCAAGGTGGTCATCGAAAACTATCCCGAGGGCCAGGTCGAGGAGATGGACGTCGTCAACAATCCCGAGGACGCGTCCGCCGGTACTCGGAGGGTGCCGTTCAGCCGCGAACTGTGGATCGAGCGCGGGGACTTCATGGAGGAGCCCCCGGCGAAATTCTTCCGCCTGGCGCCGGGACGCGAGGTCCGGCTGCGATCCGCGTACTTCATCACCTGTCGTGACGTCGTCAAAGACGCCGCGGGCGAAATCGTGGAGCTTCGCTGCACCTACGACCCGACCACGCGCGGCGGCGACTCACCCGACGGCCGGCGGCCGAAGGCTACCCTCCACTGGATCTCCGCGGCCCACGCCATGCCGGCCGAAGTTCGTCTCTACGACCATCTCTTCACGCGGCCCGATCCGGGCGCCGACGGCGATCTGTTCGCGGACCTCAACCCCAATTCCGAGACCGTGCTCCAGGGTTGCATGGTGGACCCTGGGCTCGCGGAATTGCCGATAGGGGAGACGGTCCAGTTCGAGCGGCTGGGCTACTTCTGCCCGGACACGGACTCCACGCCCGAGAAGCCCGTCTTCAACCGTACCCTGACGCTCAAGGACACCTGGGCCAAGCTCCAGGCACAAGGCAAGGCCGGGTAGTCGCGCGCCGCAGGGAGCGGCGGGATCGTCGTTCGAGGCGACGATCGGGATCCAGCCGCCCCGAGCCGCCCGAGCCTCCCGGCGGCGCGACCCCGCGTAAGTGGCAGCCAATGGCCCCTGGGCAGAATGCCGGGATGGATGCCCTTCGGCTGGGCTCGCTGGTGCGGGCCGTCAGAATTCGGAAGGGGCTTCGCCAGCAGGATGTGGCCGATGCGGCCGCGGTGAGCCGCTCGACGGTCTCGAGGTTGGAAAGCGGGAACGCCGGCAAGCTCTCTTTGGAGACTGTAGAGCGGATTGCGTCCGTCGTTGACGTGCGGGCGGACCTTGTTGGCCGCTGGCGCGGTGGCGACGGCGAGCGATTGCTGAACTGGCGCCATTCCATGCTCGCGGCCAGCTTCAGCGCGGCCGTTCGCGATCGGGAGGGCTGGCTCATCGAGCCTGAGGTGTCGTTCTCCATCTACGGCGAACGCGGTGTGTCATCGATCAGCTTGGCTGGCACGAGGGCTGCTCGCACCTCCTCCTGGTGGAGCTCAAGACCGAGTTCGTGGACATCAACGAATTGCTGGGGACGCTGGACCGAAAGCGGCGACTGGCGCCCAGAGTCGCGGCGGACAGAGGCTGGCGACCGAAACTCGTGAGCGTGTGGCTCATCGTGACGGACACGAGAACCAACCGCCGACACGCGGCCCGACACTCCGCGCTCCTCCGAAGCAGGTTTCCCCTGGACGGGCGGTCGCTCTCGCCCTTCCTCCAGAACCCCGTGACCGCAACCTCCGGCATGGCGTTCTGGACAGGTGTGCACCCGAGGAACGCAACGAAGGAAGCGCCGCGCAATCTGACACGAGTCAGAGCGCCCCGGCCGGCGTCGACGGCAGAATCTGGGCATGAGCATTGGCCGGACCGGCCGTTCCGCCCCTGATCGTCGGCAATGACTACCGCGCGAGAGGCCGGCCATGGTGGGCAGGCGACGTTAGGTCCTGCGGGTGAACATCTGGCAGGCTGCCGGCCCCTCCCCGTGCTGGCGTCCTGCGGCTGAACATCTGGCAGGGCTGCCGGCCTCTCTCCGTGCTGGCGTCCTGCGGGTGAACATCTGGCAGGCTGCCGGCCTCTCCCCGTGCTGGCGTCCTGCGGGTGAACATCTGGCAGGATGCACCGGCGCTCGCAGGCTTCAGGACGGCACCGCGGCCACGGCCACGGCACTGGGCCCCGCGGCCCCTGACCCCGCGGCCCCTGACCCCGCGGCCGCGACGGACGAAGCCACTGAACCGGCGAACGCGGGCCGAGTCAGGAGCTGGCGACGCCGACGCCCGGAACCACGGCGGGGCCCGCGTCGGCAGGCAAGGGGGCCGGCCGCCTGCCCCAGCCCCTGGACCATGCCACGACGCGCTTCTCGATGAGGTACCAGCTCAGGGTCGCCAGCACGAACGCGATGGCGTAGATCACGACGATCCTGAAGAACCAATCGCTCGGTTCGAAGACGCCGAACGTGTAGAAGTCGTGGGCCATAACGTGATGCGGGCCAGTTCGAGCAGCGCGTAATGCCAGATGTAAAGCCCGTATGCCATCCGCGCCGGCGAGGCGGCTGGTGCGGCTCATCGCGGGACCAGACCATATCGGCGGCTCGCTCTTCGGCCCAAACCCCACGTCGTGGTCGGTTCAGGCTCGTCCCGCTCGACCAGTCGACGCCCCGGTCTCGACGCCCAGGTAGCCGGGCGGGCATTCGGCCACGTCGGCTCGGAGGTTAGGCCCGTGGCCCGGTTCGTTGCTTGGCCCGTGGCTTGGCTCGTGGCCTGGCCAGGCGGACCGACCGGAATCGAAAAGGAGCCCGAGTGATCGGGCTCCTTTGGGTGGGCGGTGCGGGTTTAGTAGCGGTTGCTCGAGCTTCGCTGGCTGCTGAAGCAGTCGCTGCAGTAGACCGGCTTCTCGCCGCTGGGGCGGAAGGGGACCTGGGCCTCGCGGCCACAGCTGGAGCACGTCGCGCTGAACATCTCGCGCGGGCCACTCGAATAACCACCGCCTGAGCGGCCGCCGCTCGAGTAACCGCCGCCGCCACCGCTGTCGCCACGGGCTGCCTTCTTGGCAGCGCGGCACGAAGGGCAGCGTCGCGGCTCGCTGAACTGCCGATCGGCATAGAACTGCTGCTCGCTCGCGGTAAACGCGAACTCCTGATTGCAGTCCACGCAGCTAAGCGTCTTGTCTTGTCCGTACAAAGAAAAACTCCTTCTCGTGCGGCCTCAGCGAACTTTCTCGCCGAAACCGATGAGAGGGAGTGTCGTGTGCCGCTTTGATTTCGACACCTGTTAGTGTCGCCCAAAGACTATAGCACACGGGTTTGTCGTTTGGCGAGCATCTTCTCGGCCCCGCCGGGCGCCGCCGCCCGAGCATTTCCTGATAGGATTTCGGTCGGCTCGCTGGCGAGTGGCCTAACGGTAAGGCACCTGACTCTGGATCAGGGGATTGAAGGTTCGAATCCTTCCTCGCCAGCCATACATCGAGTTAGATCGGCCCCCCGGAGGCGACTCCGAGGGCCTTCTGATTCCTGGCCAGGCGAAGCCGCCGGCCGGGTCGGCTGACTACGTCGAACGTCGAGGTCCGCTCTCCGGGTGCCACCTGCTGGTGTAACCTCGGAGCCGGGGGAGCCCAGGGCAGAGTGGGTATGCCGAACCGGAGCGGGGAGTCCGTTCGCGCGGACTTCCGGATCGCCTGCCGATCGACAGCAGGAGCGTGGCCGCACCAGCATGCGACAGGATGGCCCTTATGCCTCGAATGATGGCCTGACCGCCCGTGCCGGCAGCGCGCCGCCCGCCACGCCCGCGCCCGCCACGCCCGCGCCCGCCACACTTGCGCCCGCCACGCCCGCGCCAGCCACGCTTGCGCCGGCCGCCCCGGAGCAGCGAATCCTCGGCGCCCGCGGGCTGATCGTCTTCCTCGCCCTGCTCAGCGCATTTCCCCCGCTCTCGACCGACCTGTACCTGCCTTCGCTGCCGACGATGACCGTCTATTTCGGCGTGCCGGAGTACATGACGAACCTGACGCTCATTCTCTTCTTCGTCTTCTTCGCCGCAGCCGTTCTCATCTGGGGGCCGCTGAGCGACAAGTACGGCCGCCGACCGGTGCTCCTGGTCGGCCTGTCGACCTACGCAGTCGCCGGGCTGCTCTGCGCCACCTCGCAGGACATCAACCAGCTGATCCTGTTCCGCGTGTTGCAGGCGATCGGGGGCGGCGCCGCCACCGCGGTCGGCACGGCCATCGTCAAGGACGTCTACCACGGCCGCCGGCGCGAAGTGGTTCTGGCCGTGGTCCAGTCGATGTTCGTCATCGCTCCCGCCGTCGCTCCCGCGGTCGGCGCCATCCTGCTGACTTTCATCTCGTGGCGGGGAGTGTTCGTCACCCAGGCCATCGTCGGACTCGGCGTCTTCGCCGGCGCGCTGGCATTCGTCGAGACGGTCGAGTCCAGGAGCGAGGTAAGCGTCGGGAGGACGCTCGGGCGGCTCGGCGTCGTCATCAGGAACCGCGCCTTTGCGACGTTGCTCGTCATCTTCTCGCTCACGAGCATCGCGATGATGTCGTTCATCGCATCGTCCTCGTACATCTACCAGGATTTCTTCGGGCTGAGTAGCGGGACGTTCAGCCTGTTGTTCGCGTTCAATGCGGGCGGAATGTTGATTGGCCCGCTCTTGTACGTGTCGCTGAGCGGCCGATTCCGCCGGTTCACGATCATCAATGCCTGCTTCGCGGTCATCTGCCTGAGCGGGGTTCTTGTTTTCAGCTTCGGGCGCCTGGCGCCGCTGGTGTTCGCGCCGTTGCTCCTGCCCGCGACGATCGCGACGAGCTGTCTGCGACCTCCGAGTGCCTTCCTGATGCTCGAGCAGCAGCAGACCGACGCGGGCTCGGCCTCGGCGCTGATGGGGTCGTTCGCGATGATCATGGGCAGCGTCGGGATGATGGTCGTGTCCGTGTTTCCGGGCAGCCTGATCCAGGCAGTCGGTGCGCTGAACATCACCATCGGAGCGGTTTGCGGCGGATCGTGGCTGCTCGCCACCGGGACGCCGCTCCTGCGTGGCACGCGGAGGTAGCGAACCGGGCGCAACGGCGAGTCACGCGTGCCGCCGGCGGCCCTCAGCTACCGCCGGCACTGGTGTTTCGGGCCGATTACGTGATGCTGCCGGCAGCCAGCCACGGCGATCCCGGCGGGTGCTCGCACCGCGCGTGACAGCCAAGGTGGCAATCGTCGAGCGCACTCTGCCACCATGAACCACATGAGGGGAAGACGATGAGCTGGTTCGGAAAGAAGAAGCCGGCGTCCGCGAACCCGCCGACTGCGCCTGCCGCGAGGCCCGCGTTCGAGGCGGCCGACACCGATGTGGACGATGACCCGGCCGAACTCCACTTCTGCTGCATGTGCGGCGAGCGGATCCTGGGGCTTGACCTCGAGGACGAACTCGACGGCGAGGGCCCGGGCAACGACATCTGCGGCGCCTGCAATCGGACGAAGAACTTCGAAGTCGAACTTGGTTACTGAGGATGCGGCGCCAGCTTGACGCCAGGACCATCGATGCCTTGCGGCGGAGGTGCCCGAGTCGGATCGTCTGGTCTCGTGATCGCGCCGGCCGGGCTGTTCGTCGTCGACGTAAAGCACTACACCGGCAGGCTCCGCGTTCGCGACGTGGGCGGCTTCTTCCGCACCGACTACCGCCTCTACGTTGCCCGCCGGGATTGCTCGCATCTGGCCGACAGCATGGGCTGGCAGGTCAAAGCTGTCGAACGGCTACTTCGGTCGATGGACGTCGCCCTGCCGGTTACGCCGGTGCTGTGCTTCATCGGAGTCGACTGGCCACTGTTCTTTGCGCCGAGCTCGTTCCGCGGCGTGCATATCGGGGACCCGCGCGCGCTGCGCAAGCTGGTCACCGAAACGCAAGCCCTCGACGCGTCCGCGATCGACAAGCTGGCTCGCCTCCTGGCGACCGGGTTCCCAGCTAAGTAGCCGGCCCGTCAGCCGCCTCGGACCACGTCGCCGGTAATGTCCCACGCGGGCGGGACAGGACCTTCGATGCCTTGCGGCCGGAGCCTGGCTGGTCGATCGTCGTGCTGAACCTCAAGAGGGGAGGCATGACCAAACTCGACAGACTGCTCGCTCGTGCGGAGACCGCGGATCCGATGACGCGGATCGATCTCCGCGATCCGATTGCCGAGTGCGGCGAACCGGCGATCTTGCGCCTCGAGGCGTGGCTGAGCGATCCAAAGCTTGCCCGCTTCGCAGTTCGAGCCATCGAGAAGGCGGCGGCCAACCCCTGCGCGGCCGATGTCGCGCGGACCTCCCTCCGTCGAGCGCGGGCCAACTGCGACGAGTCTGTTGCCGGCGAGATCGACGACGCCCTCCGCCGCATAGGTCGATCAGCAAAGGGTCCGCGCGAGTCGACGGTCCGAAGCCGGTCGGAGCGTGAGCGGAATTCAGAAGGGCAGCCGACGGACTAGGGTCGCCAGACCGAGGCTATGGGCGGACGCCGGGCCGACAGACGTGCATCCCCACGTAACCCGGGCCGGGCGTATCGACCGGTGGGGACCCCGCCGCTTATCGGCAACCTCAGCGCCGTCCCGCAACGTGAGCAAACGGTTGCGCCATCATCCCAGCACATCCAGCACTGGCATGGTCTGTGGTCTCGGAACCGACAGATCAAGTTCATTCGCCCGGCCTCCAGTCCGACGGTCATGACTGCGGGGTTCGGCCACCCGCCAACTCTGACCGACCGTGGTCTGTGGATGACCAAAGATACGCCGACTACCCAATCAGGTAAAGGCCATCCCGCTCCGTTAGTGAGCCTGGATGCCGCTCCGGACCGCACCTAACCGCACTTAACCCGCCCGATGGAACGCCGGCCCCACGATACGGTGCCGGTTTGCCACATCGCCCGACCCGGCGCAACCTCCCGAGACCTGGTGCTTCGCCGCAGTCACGCGGGCTCCCATCGACGCCGTACATCGGCCCCCTGGTGCCCGCAGGGAGGTCTTGATGACCATGCGCAGCCTCGGCAACCCCTTTGACACCGCACAGCGTGGAGCCCCGCCGCGCCCCGGCCCGGCTCATCCCCGCCTCAGACCACCACGCCTCCGTCTGCTGGCCGCGGCTCTCGTCGTCGGCCTGCTCGCTCCGACGGCCCTGCCGCTCACCGCCCTCGCCGCGGGAGCGGCCTCCGACGGTCCCGGCGCCCTGTCCCACTTCGACCTCGCCCGGAAGGACTGTATCGGAACCGCGCAGAACACCACGTCCAAGGTCTGGTACACCGTGGCCGGCGGCGTGTTGAGCGACGTGTACTACCCGACCATCGACAACACCAACGTCGAGACGCTCCAGTTCGTCGTGACCGACGGCTCGACGTTCACCGACCTTGCGACCCGCGACATGACCTATAAGGTCTCGTCGCTCGGGCCCAGCGGCATGGCCTGCCAGGTCACGAGCCTCGCCAAGAGCGGCAAGTACAGCCTGGTGACCAACTACATCACCGATCCCCGGCACAACTCGGTGCTGATCCAGAGCCGCTTGATCCCACTGGTCGCCGGGAACTACCACGTCTACGTTCGCTTCGATCCGACGGTGAACGGCAACGGCGGTGGCGGCTCGGGTAACGGCGGCGCCGACAACGCCACCGTCGACACCTCGACCGGTCACCAGATCGCCGTCGCATCCGACACCGTCACAGCCACCCAGGCAGCCAACAACAACTATCGCCAGCCGGTCTTCGCCGCGCTCGACGGCCCGTTCGGGCAGGTCGAGTCCGGTTTCGCCGGCGCCGCCAGCGACGGGCTGACCCAACTCGACGCCTCGCACGCTCTGACGGGTTCGACCACGGACGCCCTCAACGGCAACGTCGTGCAGACGGCCAGCGTCAATCCGGGCGGACCGAGCGCGTTCGGCGGCTTGTTCACGCTGGCTCTCGGTTTCGGGTCGACCCAGGCCGGCGCCGTTTCGACGGCTGAGTCTTCGATGCACGGTGGAGGATTCCTCGCCGCGTTCGGGCTCTACACCGCCGGCTGGGCCCTCTACGACGCTCACCTCAATCGGCCGCCGCTGTTCATCTCCGGGCTGACGGGCCCGCAGGTGCGGGCGGCCAATTCGCTGTACTACGTTTCGGCGAACGTCCTCAAGGCCTCGGAGGACAAGACGTTCCCGGGGGCGATCTCCGCGAGCATCGCCTCGCCGTGGGGCCAGGCCACTTCGGCCGGGGACCCGGCGAACACCTACTTCGGCTCCTATCGCGAGGTCTTCGCCCGCGACCTCTACGAAGCCTGGACAGGCTTGATCGCCGACGGCGACCTGGCCACCGCGCGCGACGCCGTCAACTTCCTGTTCTTGCGCCAGCAGCAGCCCGACGGCTCGATGCCGCGCAACAGCCTCCTCAACGGCAAGACGGCGCCCAATTCGTTCAACACCCAGCTCGACGAAGTGTCCTATCCGATCCTGATGGCCGATCAGATGGGCATGTTCGGCAGCACTCTCTACCAGCAACACGTCAAGCCGGCGGCGCTGTTCATCGTCGCCCACGGCCCGAGCTTCGGCCCGGAGCGATGGGAAGAGCAGGGCGGATACTCGCCCTCGACGATCGCGGCTGAGATAGCCGGGCTCGTGGCGGCCGCGGACATCGCCAAGCACAACGGCGACACCGCCTCGGCGCAGCTGTTCCTCGGCGTGGCGGACGACTACCAGCGCTCGATCAAGGGCTGGACCGTGACGACCAACGGGCCTCTTTCCACGAGCCCGTACTTCATCCGCCTGTCGAAGACCGGCGACCCGAATGCGGCCATCAGCTACAACGTCGGCAATGGCGGGCCCACGCTCGACCAGCGTTCGGTCATCGACGCCGGCTTCCTCGAGCTTGTCCGGCTCGGCGAGCTACCCGCCACCGATCCGACCGTCGCGGCCTCCATCCCGGTCGTCGACTCGACCATCGAGAACTCGACGGCGAGCGGTCCGGGCTGGCATCGCTACAACGGCGACGGCTACGGCGACCATTCCGGCACCGGAGCGCCGTGGGCGCCCAGCGGCCAGGGCACGGGTCATCTGTGGCCGGTGCTCGCCGTCGAGCGCGGCGAATACGACCTGGTATCCGGCGGCTCGCCGAGCGCGGCTTCTCTCGTCCCGAGCTTCTCGGGCTTCGCGTCCGGCGTCGGTCTGATTCCGGAGCAGGTCTGGGAGCTGCCGACCCTGGCGGCCTCGCCATTCGGAACGGACCCGACCACAGCTTCGATCGGCTTCGTCAACGGCCAGGCCGCCGGCTCCGCGTCGCCGCTCACCTGGTCGGCGGGCGCGTACGTCCGGCTCATCTCCGATCTCAAGGCGGGCCGTCTCCTCGACACGCCCGCGACCACTACCGCGCGGTACGTCACCCACACTCAAGGTGCGACGCCGGTCGCAATTACCTCTCCGGCCAACCTGACGGCGGTAACCGGCCCGTCGATCACGGTCACCGGAACTTCCGCGGCCGGTAGCAAGATCGTCGTTGCGGCCACGAACACCGACCAGAACTCCGCCACGACCTCGGCCACCACGACGGCGGCCGGCGACGGCAGCTGGAGCGTCTCGTTAACGATCCAGGGAGGTACGAGCGTCATCAACGCCGTCGCCACCAGCACGACCGGCGCGACCGGTCATGCCGAAGTGTCGGTGGTCTGGGACTTCACCCCGGGCACCGTCGTGTTAGGCCAGACGGACCCGACCGGCGACGACAACGGCCCGGGCAACTACGCCTATCCGACGTCGTCGAACTTCGTCGCCGGCGCCTACGACATCACGAACTTCCAGGTCATCGTCTCGCCCGACGGGGCCACGACGACCTTCAAGCTCCAGACCCGCGACCTCACCCCAACCTTCGGCAGCCCGCTCGGAGCGCAGCTCGCCGACGTCTACGTCCACGATCCCGCGGCGGCCACCACGTCCACCGCGGCCTCGTTCCCGCAGCGCAACTACCAGATCGCGGCCGGTTCGGCCTGGAGCCGCCTGCTCGAAGTCCAGGGCTTCGGCCAGCGGTACGTCGACGCTACCGGCGCCACGGTGGGCACGATCGCGATTTCGGCCAACCAGATCTCGCGGTACATCACCTTCAGCGTCCCAACTGCCAGCCTGGGCGGCACGCCCGCTTCGGGTTGGGGCTTCACCGTGGTCCTGACCGGGCAGGACGGCTTCTCGGCCGACCAGGCCCGCGGCTTCCAGGCCACACCGCAGGACTTCCAGTTCGGCGTCTGCGCCACGGCCAGCGCCGATCCGCACTGCACCTTCGCCCCGGGATCGGTTCCCAAGGCGATGGACGTCCTGGTTCCCTCAGGCGTCCTCCAGTCCGACGAGCTCGACTACACGCTCCACAGCCCGGTCGTGCTTCAGGACGTGACCATTCCGTAGACTGGCGCCTTCACGGCGATGGCAAGGGCTATTGGGAGTCGGTCGGCCTTCGGGTCGGCCGACTCTCGCTTTCGAAGTCGGAGCGCCGAGTGAAGACGACCGCAACGAGACCCACGGGGAAGAAGACATTGAAGGCGGTGCCCGGCAGGCAGGCCTTTCCTTGGCTCCCTCAGGCTCGGAGGACGTACCTCAGCCGGCCCTGCTTTGGCGACCATCCTACACTCGTGCCATGACGGTCGACCGAGACGTCCGATGCGCCGACGGACGGATTCTCAGTGTCCACGAAACGGGGCCCCGGCACCCCGAGGCGTTCGCCCTGTTCTGGCATCACGGGTCGCCCCAAACGGGCAATCTGCTCGATCCGCTGGTCGCCGCGGCCGAGGCCCGTGGCATTCGGCTGGTGTCGTATGCACGGCCGAGCTACGGTGGCTCGAGCCCGCAGCCGGGGCGGAACGTGGCGTCGGCGGCGGGTGACGTCGCGGCCATCGCCGATGCGCTGGGGATCGGGCGGTTCGCGGTCATGGGCGCATCGGGCGGCGGGCCGCATGCGCTCGTGTGCGCGGCGCTCCTGCCGGATCGGGTCTTCGGCACGGTCACGCTGGCGGGCGTCGCGCCGTTCACGGACTCGTTCGATTGGTTCGGCGGCATGAACACGCCCGGCAGCCTGCGAGCGGCCCGGCAGGGCAGGGAGGCGCGGGCTCGCTTCGCCGAAATGGACGAGTTCGACCCGACCAGCTTCACCGACGCCGACTGGGCGGCACTGCGGGGCGAATGGTCGTCTCTGGGTGCCGACGCGGGCCGAGCCGGCGCCGCGGGTCCCGACGGCCTGATCGACGACGACGTCGCGTTCGCGACCGATTGGGGCTTCGACCCAGCCCAGATCTCGACGCCCGTACTGCTCGTGCAGGGCGGCGAGGATCGAGTCGTGCCCCGTTCCCACGCCGACTCCCTGCTGCGCGAAATCCCCGCCGCCGAGTTGTGGCTTCGCCCGCGCGACGGCCACGTTTCCGTGCTTGGCGCCGTGCCGGTCGCGATGGATTGGCTGGCCGCGCTGGCTGGTCGTTAGCCGTGGACCGGATCGTTGTCGTGGGTGAGGCGCTGTTCGACTTGATCTCCCGTTCCGACGGGCCGCTCGTGGCGGTGCCGGGCGGCAGCCCCTACAACACGGCCCGCGCCGTCGCGAGGCTGGGCCTTCCTTGCGCCTGGATCGGCGGGCTCTCGTCGGACAGGTTCGGCCGGACGCTCGAAGCCGGGCTCGCCGCCGACGGCGTGGGACTCGAGCTGGTGCAGCGCACGGATCTACCCACAACGCTCGCCATCGCCGAAGTGGGCGCGGACGGCGCGGCCTCTTACCGCTTCTACACCCAGGGAACGGCCGCTCCGCGATTGCTGCCGGCCCCGCACGGCAGCGGCCTGCCGCGAGGTACGCGGGCGGTGCTCGTGGGATCGCTCGGCCTCGTTCTCGAGCCCATGGCAACGACCGTGGACGGGATCGTGGAATCGCTCGATCCGGACATTCTGCTCATGCTCGACCCAAACGCTCGGCCCTCGGCCACTCCGGCCCTGGACGCCTGGCGGGCGCGGGTAGGGCGCGTCATGGCCCGGGCCGACATCGTCAAAGCGAGCGTCGACGACCTTGCCGCGCTGTATCCCGGTTCTACGCCCGCCGACTCCGCCGCCTTGATCGAAACCCTCGGGCCACGCGTCGTCCTGGTGACCGACGGCCCGGCGCCGGTCCTCGTCCGAGTGGCCCGCTCCGTCCACTGGATCGATGCCCGGGCGGTCCAGGTGGTCGACACGGTGGGAGCTGGAGACACCTTCAGCGGCGCATTCCTGGCCTGCGTCGTCGAGATGGGGCTGCGGCGCGGCGGCCTCGCGGACGTCGAGGCAGTGTTGAGGGCGGCGAATTTCGCTGTCGGAGTATCGGCAGTCGTGTGCGGCCGGGTTGGGGCGGACCCGCCGACTCTCGTCGAACTTGGCGGCTGGCCGACAGAGCGCGCCCGGCCGGCTGGAGCCGGCCAGCCGGACTAGACCTCGCGCCGCCTCAACCCGTCGACCGCCAGGAGTAGCAGCCGGTTCGACATCGCCTCGCCGTCCGGGGATTGCTCGCCGGCGAGGGCGACGGCGCTGGCCAGGCGAGTGAGGTCCGCAAGCTCGAGATCCGGGCGAATGGTCCCGGCCGACTTGGCCCGGTCGAGCAGGGCGTTGCCGGTGGCGTTGATCATGTCGTGCATCTGGTGAAAGAGCCGGTCTCGGTTGTCCACGCTCTCGAGGAGCGATTTGGCCAGACCTCGCTTGGTGGTTACGTAGCCGGCAAAGGCGTGCAGCCAATCGATCAGCGCCTCGGTGGGCGGCTCGGCCTCGAGCAGGCGGTCGCCTTCTGCGCAGAGCGTTCGGACACCGTCCAGGTACACGGCTTCGATCAGCGTGCCGCGGTTGGGGAAATGGCGGTATAGCGTGCCCGGCCCAACGCCCGCACGCTTCGCGATGTCGTCGAGTGACGCCTCGGCGCCGCGCTCGGCGAACGCCTCCCGGGCGGCGACGATAAGCCTCTGGACATTGCGCACCGCGTCGGCTCGAAGGGGACGGCGAGCTCCCTCGTCGGCGAGCTGTGGCGTCGCCTTATCTCCCTCTCTTTGGTTCCGTTGCGTGGGACTAATCGGATTCACGTTTGCCTGGTCTTGCTAACCGGAGGATCTCTCCGTATAGTCTGGAAAGGTAACCGGAGTCGCCCTCCGATTATTGCTCACCCGACCGTGAAGTGCACCAGCGGTCGATCGCGTCCCTCCCAATGTGTCAAGGAGTGAGTCACTGTGTCCGTTTCTACTGCCCGCGAAGCTGCCAGCCTTACGGAGCTGGCCGCCGCCCGGGTCGGTCGGGCCAATGCGGTACTGGCCGTCATCGCCGGCGCGTATCTGATGATCGCGCTGGATTCCACAGTCGTAAACGTCGCCCTGCCGAACATCGGCCGCGACCTGCGCTTCAGCCCGACCGAATTGGCCTGGGTCTTCAACGCTTATCTGCTCACCTTCGGCGGCCTGCTGCTGCTCGGCGGCCGGCTCGGCGACGTGCTCGGTCGACGCCGGGTCTTCCTGGCCGGCTTGAGTCTCTTCATCGTGGCGTCGCTGTTTGCCGGCATGGCGGCCTCGGACGTGTGGCTCATCACCGCCCGTGCAGTTCAGGGCATCGGTGCGGCGCTGGTCACGCCGAACACCATGGCCCTGCTCGCCACCAACTTCGAGGAAGGCCCGCCCCGGCACCGCGCCCTGAGCGTCTACTCGGCGGTCGCGATGGGTGGCGCGTCGGTCGGGCTCGTCATCGGCGGCATTCTCACGACGTACGCCACCTGGCGTTGGGCGATGCTCATCAATCTGCCGATCGGCGCGGCCATCACGTTCCTGGCGCCCCGGCTTCTCGAGGACACCGAACGCCGACCGGGGCGCCTCGACCTCCCGGGCGCGCTGACGTCCACCGCCGCAATGGGTTCGATCGTCTTCGGGCTCATCAACGCGGGTTCGAATGGCTGGGACAGCCTGACATTCACCTCGCTCGCGGTCGGGCTGATGCTGCTGACGACATTCCTGGTTCTGGAGGCGAGAGCGGCTCAGCCGATCGTGCCACTTCATCTGCTACGTAATCGGAAGCGCGCGGGCGCTTACCTCAACCTCCTGTTGTCCCCGGTCGCGATCTTCGGACCGTTCTTCTTCATCACCCAGTACCTCCAGGAAGTGCGCGGCTTTGCGCCCCTCCAGGCGGGTCTTGCCTTCCTGCCACAGACCTTCGCCACGATCCTCGCCGTTCGCGTGGCGCCACTGCTTCTGGCACGACTCGGTGCCGTCCGAATGCTGCTCATCGGTGGCGCGTTGGTCGCCATCGGCGTCGGCTGGCTGAGCCGGATCGGACCGGACGCCTCCTATGCCACGGCCATCCTGGTTCCGCTGATGCTCATCGGCACCGGCGCGGGCTGGAGCATCATGCCGCTCAACGTCACGATCCTGGCCGGAGTGCCGGGTTCCGAGGCGGGGGCGGCCTCGGCGGTAGCGCAGTCGATGCAGTGGGTCGGCGGCTCTCTCGGCCTGGCGGTACTGGTCACGGTCTTCGGAGCGGCGAGCAAGGCCGGTGGCGGCGCGGTCGCCGCTTCAACGGCCGCGACAGCCAATGCTTCGGTCGCCAGCTCGGCAGCCCTGGCCGCTCAGCTCTTCACCCGCGGCATCTCGGGTGCGCTGAGCGTCGGCCTCCTCTTCATCCTCGCGACCATGGTCGTTACGGCCACTGTCATCGCCCGACGTCGGGAGGCTTGATGGCGAGGCCTCGCAAGAGGCCTCGCCGCCGCTGGCCGGCGAGTGCGCAACAGCCCGCCGCCGCGGCCAGCGAGTGGCGATCGCGTCAGGTCTGTGAGCCGGACGCAGCGGTCAGCCGAGCGCCGCCTCGACGAGGCCGCCGACCGCCCCGATGTTCCGGACGAGTGAATCGGGCACCCCATAGCGCCTTCCGAGATAGGCCGGGTCGGCATAGCTGACGAGGACCTGGCCGTCCGTGTCCGACCAGACAAGGACCCGGAGCGGCAGTTCGATGGCGATGAGCGGCGACGCGACCATGACCGGGGTGCCGGCCCGCGGCGTGCCGAAAACCAGGACGCACGCAGCCGGCATCTCCATACCTGCGGTTCGAGCGGCAGCTGCATGGTCGAAACGGGCGAAGATCGTCAGCTCGCGTCTGGCGATCTCCGCTTCGACGCGCGCCAGGGTTTCATCCACCGGGAACGGGCTGGGCCGGGTCACGATCCCTTCGGCCTGGCTGAGAGCCATGGGTCTCTCCTCCTGCGGTCGTCACCCGAGAGTCAGATGGAGCCGCTAGTTGGCGCGATGGAAGGCCGCCGCCTCACCGCCCTGTGAAATGGTCAGGGTGTTATTTGCGATCCAGGCGTCGACGGGCTCGGGCGATCCGGTGGCGTCGGCACGGAGCTTGCCGTCCGGGCCGATCGACCAGCGACCCTGCCGTTGCCGGCCGCCCAGGAAAGTGGCGACCATCGTTCCGTCGGGCATGAACGTCACCGACATCGGGCCCATCTGCCATGTGCCCAGGATCGCCTGATCCAGGGGCCGGGGATCGCGTTCGCTCGCAGCCGGCGGAGTCGCGGGAGCGGCCGTGACGCCCATCTGGGCCTTCAAGGCGTTGCCCAGGGCCCCCATCTCGGCCCGGGTCTCGTTCCTCGTCTGCTGATCGCGCGAGAAGAGTGCCGTCCCCAGGTGCCCGAGCAAGGCGGCCGGCGTCACGCCGGCGAGGTCCGGCACGGCCCGATCCGGCAGGCGCTCGAAGTTGACGACCTTGTGGCTGCGCGGAGTGATGTAGAGGCGCACCCAGCCCATGTCCGGCGCGGCGTGGTATTCGGCGCTGCCCACGGAGTAGCGCTTCTCGCCGAGTTCGAAGTAGTAGCTCGTGCTGCTGGAGCCTCTCGACGACGTGCTGAAGCTCCGCTTTCCGATCGCGCCCTCGACGGTTTCGACCCGCCCGGCCGAAGCGTCGCCCGCCTCGGGGTTGGGGCGGAATGCCAGGAAGAGGCAAACGAGCGCGCCCAGGAGGAAGGCCGCCGTGGCCACCGGTCGGGTCCAGGCATTCGGCGTCGGCCCGTTCGAGGTTGCCACCAGGGCACCTATCACGGCCGCCACCAGCGCGCCGGAAAGCATGCCTCTCGAGAAGGAGCGCGCATCTGCCTTCAGATAGCGGCGCTGGTTATCGCTCAACCGACCCGCCCGGTTAGCTTCGATGTCGGCGGCTGAGTAGGTGTCCTGTATCGCCTGCGCCATTTGGGCCTCCTCGAAGCGGAAGCTAGCGCAGCCCCGAGACGCTTCCCACCGGTGTCGAAATCGGCCCGCCAGGCGCGCCCGCCGTCGCGCAGCGCGTTCCGCGGACCCTAGCCCGCCGGCGGTTCAATCGTCACGCCGGACAACGTGTCGATGGCGATGTCCAGGGTCACCGTTTCGTGCGTCGGCGTTCCCAGGAGCTTCTGATCGAGAGACGCCGCCACGCTGAGTCCGGCCGGAGTCCCGTCGTCCGCCGACCAGAAGGACAGGCTTTCGATCATGAGAATTCTTCTGGTCCGGACCGGCCGAGATGCCGAAACCGGATGGGTCGAGGCCCGACACGTCGGCGACTGTGAGGTGATGAAGCTGTCGGCCGAACTTGGTCTCTACGCCGGCATCCGTCAGGGAGATGCCGCTGCCGACGAAGTCCTGCAGCGTCTTGCCCGTGGCCGGCGACCTGGACCACTGGCCGCCGTTCGTTCGGGAGTAGGACCAGCCGCCGACGACGATGCTGTCGTACGCGATCGTGGTGCCCAGGACCTTCGTGCTGATCGAAGCGGCGCTGTCTCCGCCTTTGACCTTGAACGTTCCGATTATCGGGCCCGAACTCGAGCCGATGATCAGGTTGACCTTGACCGTCCCGACCACGGATCCCTGAGCCTGGAAGTCGCCGGCCGCGACCCTGGCCTCGAAGCTCGCCGGAAGTGGCATCGGAGTCGGGGAGGGGGTCGGTATCAGCGTCGGGCTGGCGGTCGGTGTCGCGCTCGGACCCATGAACGAGACCCAGGGGAAGGCGCAGGCAGCTACGGCTGCCGAAATCGCAACTACTGCCGTTCCCCGCCCGAGACGGCGAACCCACGAGTTCGAGTGCATTCCCGTTTCCTGACCCCGATCGAATCCTTGAGGCTGCCCGAGACGCGATCGCTCGCCAGGGGGGCCACGGTCAGCATGACAGCATCCGCCGGAATGGCAACGCCGCCGGCTCTTTCGACGGCCCGGTTCGGCCGGCGCGGCGCAAGGCGGGTCAAGCCGGGCGGGAAGATGGGTCATCGCCTCTGACCGCCATAATCGCGGCCTGGTTGTCTACCGGAGGACCGGCCCTGTGACCTGCGAGCCCTGAACGACGATGGTTGAGCGTGTCTTGGCCGCCCGAGAACTCAATCGAGCCCTGCTGGCGCGGCAGCTGCTGCTCGAACGCTCGGACCTGCCGCTGGTCGAGGCGATCGAGCAGGTGGGCGGTCTGCAGACCCAGTACGCGCCGTCCGGTTACATCGGCCTGTGGAGCCGGCTCCGCGACTTCAGTCGGGAGTCGCTCACCGAGTCGCTCGAGGACCGTCGCGTCATCCAGGCAACCATGATGCGCTCGACCATCCACATCGCCTCGGCGGCCGACTATCGAGTGATGGCCGAGGCGACCCGAACTGCCCGCCAGGAATGGTGGATGAGGACATGGCGCAGGGACCTCGACGGCATCGACATGATGGCCGTGTCCGACGCGACGCGCGCCATTCTGGCCGAGGGACCACGCCGGGCGACCGAGATCGAGGCGCTCCTCAAAGCGCAGGGCTATCCGCGCCTTGCCTGGGGCGGCGTGAGCATGTGGCTGGACATGGTCCGTGTGCCGCCGTCCGGAACCTGGGCCCATCGAAAGGCCGACATGTACTGGCTGGCGGACCGGTGGCTACGGTCTGGGGAGGGCGGCGCCGGAGAACCCGCAATCGCCGCCGGGGACGGCGTCGAGCTGCTGGTGCGGAGATATCTGGGCGGCTTCGGACCCGCGCCGATCCCCGACATCGCCTCGTGGAGTGGCCTGCCTGTGGCCACTATCCGGCCGGCGGTCGAGCGGCTGGACCTGCGCCGCTTCAACGATGAGCAGGGTAGGGTGCTTCTGGACCTGCGAGAAGCGCCCCTCCCGGATCCCGGCACGCCGGCCCCGGTCCGCTTCCTGCCGACATGGGACGCGACGTTGCTCGCCCACGCCCGCCGGACCGAGATCCTGCCCGAGGACTATCGAGCCCGCGTGTTCAACACGAGGACTCCGCACTCGGTGCCGACTTTCCTGGTGGATGGCTCCGTGGCGGGGACGTGGCGCTACGAGAAGGGCCATGTCGAGCTGAGCCCTTTTGCGCCGCTTCCCGCCGGGACGATGCGCGAGCTCGAGGCGGAGGCGGAGCGGCTGGCGGCCTTCCACGCCGGCTAACGCGGTTTCCGGCGATCCAGCCATCTCGTCCACGTCGCCTCGTCCGGCCCGGCCGTGACCTCGTCACCGTGGCGCACGATCGGGAGCCGGAGAAGGTTCGCGTCGGCCCGGATCCGTGCCAGGAGGGCGCCGCGATCGGCCGCGTTGCCGGCATCCGTGAGTGCGGTCGCGCCGAGCCTGTCGAGGAAGATGCGCAGATCTGTGGCTTCGAGCGGTCGCTTGCCCAGATCAACGAAGCGGACCACGATGCGCCGCTCCCGGAAGAAGCGCACGGCAGCTCGCGTCGACTGCGAAGCCTCGAGCCCGAAGACATCGATCTTCGGCATCTTCCTGGTCGGCGTCTTGCCGAGTGGAGCCGGCATCGTCGGGCCTCGTGTCAGTGGTTGGCGGCGGCCGAGAGCGGCGGCAGGCGGCGAGAGCGGCGGCCTAGAGCTACTGCTCGCGATCCCGCGGCCAGGAGCCCATGACCTGACGGAGGATGGCGAACTCGCCGACGTGGTAGGCGTTGTGGTCGCCGATCAGGCGCGCCTCCCGCAGGATCGTGTGGCCCGGAGTGTTCGGGATCGTAGCCAGCAGGTCGGTGGCGGGATCGGCCACGAGATCCCGGAGCGCCTTCTGGTCGTCTCTGAAACCATCGATCGTCTTTGCGAATTGCTCGGGCGTGGCGGTGGCGTCGGGCTTGGGCCAGTACTCCTCGGGCCAGCCGGGCGCCAGGTAGTCGCGGTCGCGGATGTAGTCCAGCATGCCCCTCTGGGCGATCCGGATATGTTCGAGAAGATGCCACGGCGTGTACGAGACATTGGGCGGACGCCTGTTGATCGCGTCGGCCGGGAAGTCGGCGACGGCTGCGTCGAACGGCATATGGGCGCCGTGGCCCTCGATCAGCGCAACCAGTTGCTCTCGGAGGATGACGCCGTCCATCTGGTCCCTCGCTTGCGGATATGACGGCGCTATTCTCGCTCGCCTGCCGCGCTGTGGTCCGCGGTCGGCGCCGCGCCGGGCAGCGGGCGACTACGCAAGTCGACGACTCCGTGGTCCGGCGCCGAACTCGCTAGACTGGCCGACAACTCGCGGGCGATCCGCCCGTCCGGTGGTGCCCGCGGAACCGTCTCTCGTCACGCTCTCCGGCCATCGCGGAGGTATTCGGCAACTTGCAGTCGGACACCGTCGGCGCACTCGATGCGGAACTCGCCGGGCTCATCGACCGCCTGCCCAAGGTAGAGCTGCACGTCCATCTCGAAGGAACGCTCGAGCCGGATCTGGCGTTCCGACTGGCCGCTCGCAACGGCGTCGCCCTGCCCTTCGCCTCGGTAGAGGAGATGCGGGCGGCCTACCAGTTCAGTGACCTGCAGTCCTTCCTCGACGTCTACTACGCGGCCTGTGCCGTGCTCGTCACGCGCCAGGACTTCCGCGACCTGACGGTCGAGTACCTGGCTCGCGCGAACGCCGACGGCGTCCGCCACGTCGAGCCCTTCTTCGACCCCCAGACGCATACCGAACGCGGTATTCCCATTGGGGAGGTGATCGGCGGCATCCTCGACGGCCTGGTCGACGGCGAGCGCGAGTTCGGCATCACCAGCGGCCTGATCCTGTCATTCCTGCGGCATCTTCCCGTGGAGGCCGCCGATGCGACGCTGGCCGCGGCTGAGCCATGGCTGGATCGGATCGTCGCCGTCGGGCTCGACTCGACCGAGATCGGGTTCCCGCCCGAACCTTTCGCCGGCACCTTCGCGCGGGCTCGGGCGCTGGGCCTGCGCGCGGTCGCCCACGCGGGCGAGGAAGGCGAGGCGGCGCTGGTCGCCCGGACCATCGACGCGCTGGGTGTGTCGCGGATCGACCACGGTGTCCGTGCCTCCGACGACCCGGCGGTCATGCGCCGCCTCGGTGAATCCGGAGTGACGCTCACGGCCTGCCCGAATTCGAACCTGCGGCTGCGGGTCATTTCGTCCCTGGAGCGCTCGACTATCCGGGCGCTCCTCGACGCCGGCGTCGCGGTCACGATCAACTCAGACGACCCGGCCTACTTCGGTGGCTACATCGCCGACAACTACCGCGGCATCGCCGCAGCGCTCGGCTTGAGCGGTGCGGAGATCGTCCGGCTGGCGTCGAACGCCATCGTGGGCTCGTTCGCGTCGGCGGCGCGCAAGCAGGAACTCATGGCCGAGCTGGCGCGTGCGACCGGCGGCTGAGGATCGAGCGCCTCGTGCCCGGGGCGCCTATCGGCCGGCTGCGGCGGACGCGCTTGCCAGCCGTGACGCGGCGAGTGTCAGGTGGTGCGTCAGGAGCGCGTCGTCGAATGACGACCGGATCCGGTTGGATTTGCCCTGGACCGCGTCGATGAATGCGCGGTTCTGCAGCTCGTAGGGTGTGTCGAACGTAGACGTCGGCGCGAGCGTGGTCGCCTCCCGGGCCAGCCGAACGACGAGGCGGTGTTCCAGCACTTCGAGCGTGAGGCCCAGCCCGTCTGAGGCGATGTCGAGCCCGACCCGATGCGGGCCGGCCAGGAGCGAGGTCGTCGAGAACGAGCCGATGGCTCCTGAGGCGAATCGCACCCAGGTCTCGGTGACGTCGAGGATGTCACTGCCCGGGTAAGCCTCGCGCGGCACTCGATACCCCATCGCGGCCGTGGGCTCCATCTCGCCCGCCAGGAATTGGCCCATGTCGAAGATGTGGGTCGCCTGCTCCAGGATCTGGCCTCCGGATTCGGCCATGTGAGTCCACCATCTGGCGCCCGGTGTCTCGCCCAGCCATGAGCCGACCACGAGCCTGGCCGGATGGGCCGCCAGCAACTCGCGGGCCCTGTCGACGACTTCGAGATACCGCCACTGATAACCCACACACGACACGACGCCCGAGTCGTGGATGGCCCTGGCGATCCGTGCGGGGCCCTCTTCGTCCAGGCCGAGCGGCTTCTCGGCGAACAGGGCGATGCCGTGCTCGGCGACCGCCAGCGCCGGCTCGCCGGAGACGTTCGGCGGCAGGCAGACGAAGACGGCATCGAGGCCACCGGCGTCGAGCATCGACCGATAGTCGGGGTAGAGGCGAGCGCCGGCAGCCTCGGCCAGTGATGCGCCCGCCTCGGAATTCCGCGCCGCGACGCCGACCACGTCCACGTCGTGGAACCCGGCCAGGACCCGCTGATGCACGCGGGCGACCCAGCCCGACCCGATGATCCCGACCCGAGTGGCAGCCATCCCGTGCCTCCGAAGCTGGCGAACGTCGACCAATCTCCGGCAAGTGTCGCACCGTAGCGAGTCCGAGTCCCCTTTGCCCGCCCGTCTCCTTGCCGCGTCCTACTTGCCCCGATCCGCGCGGACGAAGAAGTACGTCCCGACGATGGTGAATATCAGGAAGAGCCCGACGGTGACGCCGAGGTCCAGCCAGAGCGGGTTCAACACGGCGGTCGCGTACTCGGGCTTGCCCATGTAGAAGATGTTGCGCGCAAGATCGATCGAGTAGGTCATCGGCGCGATCTTGCCCAGGAACCCCAGGATCCCCGACGACGCGGCGACCGGGATCAGCGCGCCCGACAGGAACATCTGCGGAAAAACGAGCAGCGGCATTCCGACGGCCGCAGTCTTGGGGTTGTGGACGAAGCCGATGAAGATGACGCCGAGCGAACCGCCTGCGAGCGCGAGGACCGGTGTCAGCGCAACGACGCGCAGCAGGTCGCCCAGGTTCATCGGGATCTGCATGACGACGATCATCGCCAGGATGCCGATCAGAGATGCCAGCGCCGCCACGGCGGAGCCGATCATCTTCCCCAGCAGCACGGCGTAACGCGAGATGGGGGCCACGAACAGTTCGGCCGTGAAGTCGTTCTCGCGCTCCTCGACCAGGTTCGTGATGCCCACGATCGTGCCCTGGTACATCGAGTTGGCGATCATGCCGATCAGCATGAATGGCAGGTACGCGTACGGCAGCGAGCCACCCAGGTTCTGACCGATGCTGCCGCCCAGGATTCCGATGAAGAGGACCGGGAACAGCACCGAGATGGCGAGGGACGAGGGCGCCTTGACGGCACGCAGGATTTCGCGCCAGGCGATCGCGAAGGTGGCGTTTATCTCGCGTCCGAAAGCGGTTCGCCGGCCGACGCGGTCGGACTGTGCGGGCGCACTGGGTAGGGCGACGGCTCGGGTGATGGCGGCGTTCACGCGACGGCCTCCTCGGGTGTGCTCAGGAGGGCGACGTACGCCTCCTCGAGACTGGGTTCGTGGACTCGCAACACGGCCAGCGGCGTCGCGATCTGGGCGATGAGCGACTGGGCGGTGGCGCCCACGTAGGGGACCCGAAGCAGCCCGGACGGGTCTTCCACTGCGTGGAGCCCGAGGCCGCGCAACTCCTCTTCGAGCGCCGGCCGGTCGGCCGCGTCCATCAGCACGGCCCGCTCGAGCAACTGGCGCTTGAGCTCGTCGGGCGTCCCGATCACGGCAATCCGGCCGTGGTCGATGACACAGACCCGTTCCGACTCCTCGGCTTCTTCGAGGTAGTGGGTCGTCAGGAATATCGTCGTGCCGTCGGCTTCCCGGACGGTTCGCAGGTACGCCCAGAGGTCGTGCCTGCTCACCGGATCGAGCCCGGATGTCGGTTCGTC
Source organism: uncultured Chloroflexia bacterium (assembly GCA_963835845.1). GTDB lineage: Bacteria > Chloroflexota > Limnocylindria > Limnocylindrales > CSP1-4 > Fen-1039. Next base: position 114,960 of record CAWIGT010000001.1, read on the forward strand.
GAGGAACAGCACCCGCGGCCGGTGGATCAGGCTGCGGATGACCTCGAGCTTGCGCTTCATGCCGCCGGAGAACTTGCTCAGCGGCCTGCCCATGTCGTCGCCGAGACCGACGATCCCGGCCAGGTACTCGACGCGCTCGCGATAGGCCGCCGGCATCGAGCGGTAGAACGGGCGGTAGGCGTAGATCCCGTAGATGGCCGCGTGGAGCCGGATGTTCTCCTCGCCGGAGAGATGCTCGTCGATGCTCGGGTTCTGGAAGATGATGCCGATGTTCCGGCGTACCGCGGTCGCCTCTCGGTCCAGGTCGTGGCCCGCGATAGTGACCGTTCCACCTGTCTTGACGAGGGTGGTCGTCAGGATCGAGATCGTGGTCGTCTTGCCCGCGCCGTTGGGGCCCAGGAATGCGAACAACTCTCCTGGGGCCACCTCGAAGCTGATGTCGTCGACGGCCGGCTCGGGCGCCTTCTTGTAGCGTTTGGTCAGATGGTTGACGCTGATGATGTGTTCCATGGCGTCATCGTTGCGGCGAAATGTGGAGTCGCCGTGAACGAGCCGCGGAAGAGTGGCGCAGGTCGCGACCTGCGCAAAGATGAGCCCGGGCGGGGGCCCGACCGGAACCGCGTACGCGCGTGGTCGCGGTGACAGAAGGCGCGCTCCGGGCGCGTTCCGCCCTTTCCGGCTCGATACCTCAGACTGATTTCGTGACCACCCTCGACCTCGAACTCTATTCCTTCAGGGACCTGCGCCGGGCCGACGCGCTGGTCGGTGTCGGCCGCGCGTTCGACGCCGATCCGTCGCTCCGACCCGAGTTCATCGACACTCGCGAGCCGCTTCGGAACAGGATCGCCAGCGCCGAGGGGTATTTCTCCGGCTCCGGATCGAACGTCGACACGGGCGATTTCCTGTTGGGGCGCAGACACGCCCCGCGCCTGAGCGGCGCCCTGTCCGCGCCGTCGTATCGCGACGAGGAACTGCGAGACGCGCCCCACCGGCTCTACGCCTTCACCGACGACTCCGACGAGGAGTGGCTCGGCGATTCGGCGAACCTCGAGGCGCTGGCCCGGCAATTCGTCCGGCTGGCCGGCGCGTTCGATGCGTTCTATGGATTTGCGGCGGACGATCGGATGGCCCGCCAGCAACGCGGCGAATTCGCCCGGATCCGACAGCGGCGCCAGTACGCCCCCGCTCCGCCCGACGAATCGAGCGATCGCCACTCCGTCCGCGACGTCTACTGGCTCAACTACTTCGGCCCGGCATACGTCGAGTCCTGGGCCGAACGACTCGTCGGGCTGGGCATCAGGCAGGAGCCCACGACGAACGGCGGCGTCGTGATATGGGCCACCGAGACGCCGTTCGTCTTCATCGAGAGTATCGGATCATTCATGGATTACCCGTGGAAGAAGCCCTTCTACGATGCACTGGGTCGCGACACCTTCGTGAATGCCCGCGCCGTTGCGTGGGATCGCCGCGTCCCGGCCCGCGAGGCACACCTGCGCTCCCTCCGCACCTGAAGGGTTCCCGGCGGCGCGCCGCCCTCAGTCTCTCGCCTTCAGCTTGCGCCAGCCGCCGGCGCGGTTGTTGGCGATGATCTGCTCGAACATCGCAGTGAGCGCCGGCTCGTTCATCCGATCGGCTTCGCGGAAGGAGAACGTTCGCGCCGTCTTGTTGTCGTGGCCGGCCGTGACGATCCCGTCCGGGTCGGGCACGATGGCGCCGTCGTAGAGGAAGACGTTGACGTGGTCTTTGGCCGCCTGCAGTGCGCAGATGTTGCCCGCCAGCACGAAGTAGGGACGGTCGGTGCGCTTGATCGTCTCGACGACTTCCGGATCGGCGGCTCCGACCAGTTCGCAGACCCTACGGCAGACCGCCTGCTGCCACTCTGGCAGCGCGGCGATGAAAGCGTCGACGCGCGGGTCGCGGCGTCGAGCCACGGCGGTTGTCACCTTTGGGGCCATGATCTCGCCGGCCTTTCAGTGCAAGAGCCGCTCCCAATCCTCCGGAACGCGGCCGGCCGGGCCCGGGACCGGTTGGTCCAGCGGGTGATGACGCGGCGGGGCGAGGGTGGGGCCGTCCAGGTACTGCTCGGTGACGTAGTCCCAGAACCAGTCCTCGCCAGGCTCGAAGCTCTGGACAACCGGATGCTTCTCTGCGGCGGCGTGCCGGCTGGCGTGCTGCGCGGGCGAGGAGTCGCAGCAACCGACGTGGCCGCATTGCGCGCAACGGCGCAGGTGAAACCACCAACCGCCTGAAGCGAGGCACTCGACGCAGCCCGCGCCCGTGGGCGCAGTCTCGAGATCCACTTCGTGTCGTTCTGGCATGCCTTCGATCTTGGGCCTGCGTCGGGGAGTGGTCCAGCGGCGTTCCACATTTCCCAGGTCGTTTCGCTTCCGCCGGGCCGCCCCCGCGGCGTGGATGACACGGCGCCGGCATCGGGGCGCTGAGTGCCCGGGGACGGCTCGACGGCGCTGCGCGCGTCCCGCACGGAGCGCGCGAGCACCGGGTTTGGCGGGAGTACCAGCAGCGACGGGACCAATTTCCCATGCCTGGTACCTGACGGGACTCCTAGGCTACGTGGCGTATCACCGTCGCAGCAGCCGTGGGAATGACGCCGACCCTCCAACCTTCCGACCGCCGGCGAACCGTGCGCCCCGTACTCCTGATCCTCGTGTTCGCCGCCTTTCTTGTGATCGTGGGAGTGACTGCGACCGGTCAGGCGGCCGTGGTCACGGCCGACTCGTCGACGACGCTCCTCAACGCCACGGTCAGTGCCGACGCCGCAGCCGTCCGGAGCTTTGTGGGCCTCAACTTGAGCCAGGCCGACCTCCAGCCCGGCGGTCTGAGCGCGGAGCGCCAGTCCGCTCTCCAGCACGGGCTCCATCTCCTGACCGATCGCGGCGGCATCCTCCACGCGGCGCTGCTGACTCCGGATGGAACCGTCCTGGCGAGCGACGATGGCTCGAGCGTCGGGCTGCATGCCCCCCAGACGCAGGGCCTGGCGAACGCGATCCAGAACGTGCACGCGGACGCCGCCATAGTGTCGAGCGACGAGGCGGGTTCGGTGTCGCCCCTGGCGACCAATTCGGTCCTGCGCGAGTACCTGCCCATCATCGACGCCGGCCGCATCTACGCCACTGTCGCGCTGTGGCGGGATGCCGGGCCCATCCTGTCGCAACTCGCCGAAGGCCGGAATCCGTGTCGTGACGATCACACTTACCGCCGGTCTGATCAGTGCCCTGCTGCTCTTCTTCATATTCCGCAAGGCCCAGCAGCGGCTGACCAGGCAGACGATCGAGCTGCTCGACGCGGCGGAGCGCGATCCCCTGACCGGCGCCCTGAACCACGGCGCGCTCGTCGAAACACTGGCGGCGCAGATAGAGGCGGCTCGCGGCAGCGGGGAGCCATCGGCGTCGCCCTCCTGGACCTCGACAGCTTCGGCTTGCTGGACAGCACGTACGGCCACCAGGCCGGCGACCACGTGATCCGCGAAGTCGTCCATCTGCTCGCCGCCTGGATGCCCCACGGGGCGACATGGGGCCGGTACGGACCGGACGAATTCCTCGTCATCACGGCGAACGGTCGCGAAGCCGAGCTCGAGCCGGCAGTCGCGGCCCTGCGGGAGACGCTCTCGGACACGGCGTTGCAGTTCGAAGGCTCGGAACGGCTGCCGGTCAGCCTGAGCGCCGGCATCTGCTTCTACCCGACCAACGGAGACTCCGTCACGACGTTGCTGTCGATGACGGCCATGACGCTCCAGGAGGCGAAGGCGAGCGGCGGCGACGCCATCCGGGTGGCCCAGGCGCATCCGCCGGAACCGGGTTACGTCAGGACGTTCAATATTCTCGAAGGGCTGGTCAACGCGGTCGATACCAAGGATCGCTATACGCGGCGGCATTCCGAAGACGTCGCCCGATATGCCGAGTTCCTGGCCCGAAGGCTCGACCTGGAAGCGATCACCCGGCGCGCGGTCGTCAATGCCGGCAAGCTCCACGACATCGGCAAGATCGGGATCCCGGACGCGATCCTGCGCAAACCGGGTCGCCTGACGGTCGAGGAGTTCGAAATCCTCAAGCAGCACGTTGCGCTCGGCGACGCGATCGTGCGCGACCTGCCGGATGTGCCGGACCTCGAGCTGATCCGTGAAGGCATCCGCTACCACCATGAGCGATGGGACGGGCGCGGCTACCTCGTGGGCATGGCAAAAGAGGAGATCCCCCTGGTCGCCCGCATCCTGGCCGTGGCCGATGCCTTCTCCGCGATCACCACGACCCGTCCATATCGCAAGAGCCACTCGACCGAGGAAGCGCTCTCGAGAATCGAGGACGCGGCCGGCACCCAGCTCGATCCGCGGCTCGTGCTCGCGTTCGCCGAGGGCCTCCGCGACGCGGCCGACGCTCCGCTGCCGGCCGGGCCGTCGCCCCTCGGGTCCGGCCCGGCGTTGACCATCCCGGGGCGGCAGGTCGCCTGATGAGAGCGCGAAGCGGGACCTTCGTGGCGGCCCTGGTGCTGCTCTGGTTCGGGCGGCGGCCGTGCCGGGCGCTCCGGCGGTGGTCAGGGCCACCAACCCCTGGACCCTCGGCGTCTCGCCGTCGGCCTTGACCGAGGGCGTCGCTGCCGACGTTTCGCTGTCCGTGACCGACGGCAGCGAGATGATCGGCTGCGTCACGGTCGACGTCCCGGCCGGTTTCGCCGTCCTGGGCGCGCGCGTCTCGAGCGTGCCCGCGGGCTCCGTCTGGGGCGCCGAGATCACCGGCTCCGGACCGGCCCGCGTCACGTTCAGCACCACGATCGACGCCTGGCGGCTCAACGGGGGCGAGCAAGCCGTCTTCGTCGTCCGGGTCGTCGCGACGAGCAGCCCGCTGCCGGCGTGGACCTTCCGCGCCTTCAAGAAGTTCAGCGTGGATTCCACGCAGCTCGACGGCGGGCCACTCGTGGTTCCCGGCCCATTCCAGATCGGGGCGCCGACTCCGAGCCCTTCACCGAGCCCCAGCCCAGAGCCGACTCCGACGGCAACGCCCACTACGTCCGGAGCGCCGGTCGCCACCGCGGCCCCGACGCCGCGACCCAGCGTGATGCCGAGCGCGAGCCACTCCTCGCCGCCATCGGGAGCCAGTTCGCGCCCCGTGGCCACTGCGATACCGAGCGGTTCGGCCACGCCGTCCTCGTCGGCGGACGCGTCGCCCGCGAGTGGCGTGGGCGCGGGTCCGGTCGCGGGCACGACGGCTGCAGGATCTGCCGGGTTCCCGGGGGTCGCGGCCGCGGGCGACGAGACCACGCTGGACATAGGCGGGCTGCCGGCCGGCGGAACGGTTCAGCTCGACAGCCAGGCCGTCGGTGGCATCGGCATGTTCGCCTGGCTCGTGCCGGGCCTGTTCCTGAGCCTGCCGGGCTTGCTGCTTCTCCTGATCGTGGCCGCGCAGGCCGGTTTCGCCACCGGCTTCGTCCCAGTGACCCGGCGCATCCTGGGTTTTGGACGGCGCCGCCGCCCACACGGTCCCGTACCCTCCCACTGACTCAGTGAGGGGGCCGGCAAGGCCTGCCCGGTTGAACGTTGCCGGCGACCGCCGCTCCGCACGCGGCGGGAAGCCCGACTTACCAAGGCCTACGGGGCTCGGAGCTCGATGGGCTAAACTCGAACTCCCAAGCTTCCGCCGTCACTGTGAGGCTCCCTCCCCATGGTCCGCTCCGCCGTCGCGATCGCGCTGCCTCGAGTTGAGTTCGAGGCCGTCCGCGAACTGCTGACGGACGCCGGATTCGAGCCCGTCCGAGTCGAGTCGCCGGACCAGCTGGCGCGGCTGCTGGCGGTTCGCCGGGACGTCAACGTAGCCGTCCTGGACTGCGAGAACGACCTTGACGGGACGCTGGAGATGTACGCCTGCCTGCATGAAGGCGGCCAGAACGTACCCACTCTGATGCTGATGCCGCCGAAGACGGTCGGCCGGATGGGTCTGGGCGGTCGAGCCGATGCTCAGGACGAGTACTTCACCAGGCCGTACTCGGCCGAGGCTCTTCGCTGGCGCATCGAAGCCATGCTCATCCGGGTCGAGAACGTGATTCCCGAAGAGTCGGCGGAGGAGTCGGCCGAGAGGGCGGCGGCCGCAGCGGTCGCAGCCGCTGAGGGACCAGCGACGGCGCCGTGGACTTCGATCGACGAAGCCGAAACCGGCGTCGCGCCCCAGCGCGGCAAGATCGCGATCGTGTTCAACCCGAAGGGCGGCGTGGGCAAGACGACGATCTCGATCAACCTCGGCGCGGCGCTGCAGATCCACAAGAACCAGCGAGTGCTGATCGTCGATTGCGACACGATCACCGGACACATCGCTTCGTCGCTCGGTCTGATGCGGACGCGAACCCTCGCCACAGCCTGGCGCGAGGACGCCGGGAACAATGTCGAGGCGTCGGTGGCGCAGATCGCATCGGTGCACAGCAGCGGTGTCAGCGTGCTCATCCTGGCCGAGTCGCCGCTGCACACCGAGATGCTCGAGCCCAGGCGCGTGGCCGGGGCGATCCTCGCCGCGCGCTATTTCTACGACTGGGTGATCCTGGACATGCACCCGGACTACGGGCCGCTCAACCAGGGCCTCTTCGAAGCGGCCGACACGATCGTTGTGCCGGTGACGCCGGACGTGCCGTGCATCCGGGCGGCGGTCCAGTTCCGAGAGGTAGCTTCTGAGCTCGGCATCCGCGGCCGCCTCACCATGGTCATCAACCGCGCCAACAGCGGGGTCTCGGGGGCGGACGTGGAGCGCGTGGTGGCAATTCCGTGCCTGGGTCGCGTGCGGTCGGCGGGCATGCTGTTCGTTCGCGCCGCGGACCAGGGACAAACCGCCGTAGAGCTGTTCGCGTCGGCAAAGGTCGTCGGCGACATAGACCGGCTGGCGGATCGGCTCCTGAGCGGAACGGACGCCGGTTCGAGCTCGAGGTCCTTCCCATCGCGTACCCAAATCACGGACTCGGTCAGGGGTCTGTTCGACCGGCTTTCGGCACCGGTCTCCTGAATCTCGGATCGCGAGGGCTCGTCAACTCCCGCCAACGTCTGAGGGCGGCCGAACGGCGCGGGAGGCCGGCGAGCGAGGCGGGGCCTAGCGGCTGGAGATCAACTCGAGGCGCTCGACGAGGCGCAGGAGGTCGGCGGCCTCGCTCTTCTTGAGTTCACCCGTCTGCAGGGCTATCAGGAGCAGCTTCCGGCGCTCCAATTCGTCAGCGTCGAGAAGCATCTCAACCAGCGCCGACTGGACGTCGCGGCGAGCCTCTGCTTCGTCTCTCGGCGGCTTGTGATTGAAGAGCACTGCTGTTCCTCCAGGACGGACCCCCGTCGACAGGCTTTGGCCGGGCCTGCTGGCGGTAATCATCGGCTGGTTCGGCCCTTTCGGCGCCTTCCCTGATTGTACGGGCAACGTCCGGCCGAAAGGACCCCTTGTTCGTGGGCAGAGGTTACCACCCGTCTTGCGGTGGCAACCGTGTGGTCTTGTGGCTTCCGGTGCGCCCGTGAAAGGCTCGAGCGGGCACCTCCCGATGGTGGACATCGCCGGCGGCCTTCCGAATTGGGAGCGTCAGGCGGTTCGCACTCCCACGGCGCGGCTCGACCGATAACCTCACGAATACGATGGCCCGAGAAAGTTGAGGTCGCAACTGTGAGCAGTTCCTCGAGTCTTCACCCTCTCGACGTCGTCGACTACCGTCCGGGCGTCTGCAACATCGGACCGGAGGAGATCGCCCGGCGCCGACTGTCCGGCCACATCGGGTTGGTCGCGTCGGTCGCCGTCTTTGCCGTGCTCGTGGCGATCGGGGCGCCCGGCTGGACACGGCTCATCCTCGTCCTGACCGCGGGCGGCTCGGCCTCGGGATATCTCCAGGCCTGGCTCCACTTCTGCGCCGGCTTCGGCTCGCGGGGAGTGTTCAACTTCGGCCCGGTCGGCGTGGTCCAGGCCGTAGCCGATCCTCAGGCCCGCTCGCGCGATCGTGTGAAGGCATTGGAAATCGGACTGGCCAGCCTGGTCGTCGGACTGGCCGTGGGCATCGGCGCGGCTCTTCTACCGATCGGGTAAACGGGCATCGTCAACGCCGCGGCTAGAGGAGACGCCGCGCCGACGGCGCGTTCGATCTGTGGCCGGCTCGACCGGTGCGGGACTCAGCTTGCGGCGCGCTGCTGGTCCAGGGGAACGAGGTCGGCGGGATCCGGTCTGGCGTGGATCTCGAGGCGGTTGCGGCCGTTGTCCTTGGCCACGTAGAGGGCCTCGTCGGCGTCGTGGAGGGCCGAGTCCACGTCCGTGCAATTGGCCTGCGACAGCTCTGTGGCCCCGGCGCTGGCGGTGACGAGACCGTACGGCGGATTGTCCGGGTGGATCATGCCCGCCGCCTGTATGGCTGTCAGGTAGCGCATCCCGGCGGCGTACAGGACCGACTCGTCGCAGTCGTGTAGCAGGACCAGGAACTCCTCGCCGCCGTAGCGATAGACCCCGTCCCCAACACGGCTCGTCTTCTTGAGGACCTCGGCCACGCCGCGAAGCGCCGCGTCGCCGGCCAGGTGGCCGGCTGAGTCGTTGAGGCGCTTGAAGCGGTCCAGGTCCATGAGCAGGAGCCCGGCCGTGCCGCCGTGTCGCTCGATCCGGCCGGCCAATTGGGCCAGATCCTCGTTGAGTCGGAGTCGATTGCCCAGACCGGTCAGCGCGTCCAGGCGGGCGATCGTTTCGAGCTCCTCGTTGAGGCGGAGCAGCTCGGCCTGCTGGACCACGAGCGTCTCCTGCTGCATGAACAGGAATTCGTCCTGCCGCCGCAGATCGAGTTCATGCTCTTTCATGCGCCCGTAGAGCCCGCGCACAGCCAGGAGCTGGCCGTCCATCTGCCGGCGGCGGCGAAGCTGGACATCGTTGGCGCCCATGCTCAGGGCGGTGGAAACGGTGCTGGCGATCATCGCGGCCGCGGCGAGGCTCGGGTCCCGGCCGTCGATAGCCAGCTCCAGCACGAGTCCGGCGAAGACCAGGTCGGCGAGAACGAGCCAGACGATATGGGCCCGGCGTTCCAGCGGAATCAGAATGGCGAACGCGAGCGGGATCAGGCCCAGCGTGCCGAGAGCGACCAGCCGGAATTGCGGCACGGCCTCGACCGAGATCGCGGTGATGCCTACCGGCACCAACCCGACCACCATCCCCAGCGGAATCGCATATCGCCGACCACGTTTGCGGACGGCTTTGGCGGCGGCCAGGGCCACTCCGATCAGCGGTAGCGCCATCAGGGCGAAGACCGCGGCGGCCGCGGGGGCGACGAATGTGCAAACCACGCACGTAGCCGCAACCCCGGCACCCGATAAGACGGCCGAGTAGAAGACGCTGGTCTGGAGTTCCCGGCGGTACACCACCCGGAGGCGGCGATCCTTATGAGATCTGGCGTCCGGTTTCTCCGTCGCCCGAGTTGACACGGCAGGCTCCATGACACGGTTTGCCTAACCGTCCGAGTTATCGGCCGTTTGGGGGGACAACTACAGCTTCAGGCGGGTCCGGAGGTGCCGCGTCCAAGTGAACCGACCGCCGAGAGTCGGGTCAGACCACCGGGACTCGGGTCGGCAGCCGGGCGCCCACCCGTGGCCGGCCTGACGCGGCTGCGGTCAGGCGACTTCGACCGCCGTCGGACCGACTGCGCCGTGGGCGACTTCTACGTCGATGGCCACCCGAGGGACGTCCGGTCGGCCGGATTCGCGATACAGCCGCAGCAGGCTCGCCTCCGCGGCGCGAAGGCGCTCGTTGGCCTCCCATTCGGGTAGGTCCGGCTCGGCGGCCTCACGCGCCTCCATGGCTTCGACGATCGCGCGCAGAACCCCCTCTATTGCAGATGGTTCAGGCACGGGACTCCTTCAAGGGGACTTGCGGTTCAGGCGAGCGGAACCTGTCCACCATACTCTGCGGAAGGTTGCGGTTCCAGGTGCGGATTGCATCGAAATCGCAGAGAATCTCGGCCGCATCACTGGCGCGGCGTAGATCGCCGTCGCGTCGCGAGCAGGTCTTCACCTGGGCTGTACGAGTCCGCTCACGGTCAATTCCACGCGGCCTGCGGCGACGAGTTCCGCCATCCTTCCAAGGAACCAGCGGGCCGTACCTCGGGCCGCGATGCCAAGGAACGCCTTGTCGAGAACGGCCCCGAACTCGCCGCCCGGAGGTGCGTAGTAGCCCTCCAGGATCAACTCGGTCGGCGTCAGGGCGAGGCGGCCGGCGAAGACCGGGAAGAGCGGCGCCAGCGACGACGACTGCCAGCCGATCTCGAGGCCCAGACCGTCTTCGGTCTCGCGCAATTCACCAAGATCCACGAAGGCGGCCTTCTTGAACACCAGACTTGGGGCGTGCTCGCGGAGCGGCAGGGCCAGGTCGGTCAGGAAGCGGTGACTGCCGGGGCGAGTGGCCGGAACGGTGGCCCCGAGCCAGTCGCTCGACGAGTCGGCGAGGAGCGCCCGGGCGCGCGGCAAATCGATCGCGGTGGCCTGGGCGAGACGCAATGGAGTGACGTGAGATGGGACGCTCGTCATGAGCAGAGCCTATGCCAGACAGCCGAGCAGCGGCATCGGACATCGTCGCTCCGAGCGGTGACCAATGGCAGGAATGTACCTACCCCAACGAGTCGTACCGGCGACGAGGTCGGTGGCGTTGGGCCGCCCGCTCGGCTGCCGGGTGGGTGGTCAGTCGGACGGTCGTCGAGCGGCCGGCTCCACCGGGCAGCTGACCTCATCGCGCATGCCGGTCAGCCAGGCCACGCGGTCGCGATGTCTGGCCGCCACGCGATAGACCACGTCGACCGCTGCGCTCGTCGCAGGCAGCGCCGCCCACGGCCGCAGCAGCCAGCCACCGGGCAGTGCGTCGAGGATCGCCAGTGCGGCGTGCCCGCCAGAGACGATCCGGCCGCTCGCCTCGTCGACGACATGAACGGCGTCGCCGAGATGACCCTGCGCCGCCAGTTCGATCAGCTGCGGCCGTCCGCACGATGCGGCCCGCTGGAGTGGCATGAACTCGAACCGACCGTCGTGGTCCCAGCGCTGCAGGTGCCGGACAGTCTCACGGCAGACGCCGCAATCGCCGTCGTAGATCACGGTCAGCGAACCTGCCGGGTGGGCAGTCTCATCGACGTCGGGCGGCCGTTGAAGCAGCGTATCGGTTGCCATGGCGCCGAATGGTAGCGCTACCGAAGCCAGTGCGCGCGGCACTCGGGCCGGGCTCCGTCGCCGGGTCGGATTTCCAGCTTGATGGCAGCGGGGCGCAGGGTTGCAGGGCAACGAAGCGCAGGGCCGCAGGGCCGCAGGACCGCAAGACCGCAGGAGAGTGGCGGGCCGCCTCGTCGGCGATAACCGGCGGCGGGGCGGCCCATGGCAACGGGCTCAGCGAGCTCGCCCGGTCTAGAGAATCGAAGTGCGGCGTCGCGCCCCGGGAAGCCGGCGAACGGTCACTGGCGCGGCCCAGGCCGGGTCGTCCGGCGGCGTGGCGCTGGCTACGCCTTGACCGCCGAGGCCCGCGCGAATCGGGCGGCCCGCGCCGGGCGGCGATGAGTGTGTGCCAACTCGAGCGCGAGCAGGACGGCCGAACCCATTGCCAGGAGCAGGTACGAAGCGGTGCCGCCCGTAGTCACCGCCACGTCGCCCGCCGGGGCGGACGCGAAGCCGCTCAGCGCCAGCGCGCCAAAACCGAGGCTGGCTGCGCTGGTCAGCAGCAATCCGATCGCAAGCCAGAGTGTTCGCTCGCTGTTCATTTGGCCTCCGACAGAAACCCTGCCCCGTACGGCAGGCGACTCTGCTGTAGGTGTCGACCCCTAGGGAGAAACCTTGCGACATCATTCGTACCAGTCGGGCCGAGGCAATCGGGCTGCCCGCCAGTCCATCGAAAGTCCAATCCGATTGCCCGCCGGGCCTGGCTGTATGCTCGCGCCATGGCTGTGACCGGTGCCCGTCGTCAACCCGTCCGTCCCGTCGTCCGGAATGCCGCCGTGATTGCCGAGCCGCGGACGGCCGGTACCGCCGGAGCCCGGGATCCGCTCGCGCGCGAGGTCAAGCTGCTGGGTGCGCTGCTGGGCCAGGTGATCGCGGAGCAGGGCGGTCCGGAACTCCTCGATCTTGTGGAGCGCTGCCGGCTGCGTTCGATCGCGTTCCGGGAGGCCGGCGACGAAGAAGCCGAGCGGGCCCTGTCGGCCGAACTCGACACGCTGGACGTCGGTCAGGCCGAGGCGCTGGCCAATGCCTTCAGCCTCTATTTCCAGCTCGTCAACCTGGCAGAGGAGCGGGACACGGTACGCCGGCTCAAGAGAAACCAGCTCGCGACCCGCGATCGTGAGGAGGGCGCGCCCGACGCCGCCGTCGATTGGCTGGTTGAGCGGGGCTGGTCCGGCGATCGCGTAGCCGAATTGCTCAGCCGAATGCGTATCTGTCCGGTCCTGACCGCGCACCCGACCGAGGCCCGGCGCCGGACGATGCTGACCGCCTTGCGGCGTTGCTACCGGCTGCTCGAGCAGCTGGATGACCCGCGGATCGGGCCCGTCGACGACGCGGAGATTCGGCGGCGCCTGCGCGAGGAGATCAGCATCCTGTGGCGCTCGTCGGCCGTGCGGCGGCTGGCGCCGAGCCCCATCGACGAAGTGCGAACCGCGATGACGTTCTTCGACGAGACGATCTTCCGGGTAGTACCGCGCGTCTACCGCGCCTTCGATCGGGCGCTCGACCGCGATCCCGCGGGCGAGGCGCTTGCTCCCGCGGGCGAGGCGCTTGCTCCGGCGGGCGAGGCGCTTGCTCCGGCGGGCGGCGGTGCCGGGCAGGCCGCCGAGCGAAAGGCCGGAGCCGAAGAGGCCGCCGAATCGGTGGCGGCAGACGTCTTCGCCGGCGACGCAGGCCGAACCGGAACGAGGCCGGCGCGCGTCGGGGCGTTCCTGCGCTGGGGATCGTGGATCGGCGGCGACCGGGACGGCAACCCCAACGTCACGGCCGATTTGACGCGGCAGGTGCCACGCGTCCACGCAGATCACCTGCTCCACGGATACGAGGCCGTTGCGACTCGGTTGCTGGCGACGATCGCCGCCTACGTGCCGCGTGAGGAAGTCCAGCCGGTGCTCGAGACACGGCTGGCGCGCGATGCGGAAGAGCTGCCGGAGACCATGCGCGACATGGTTCGCCGCTATCCGAACGAACCGTACCGGCGGCGGTTGGGGGCGGTCGCAGAGCGTCTGCGCCGGACCCGCGCCTACCTGACCGAGGAAGCGGGCCCGATAGGAGGGCGCTACGAATCGCCCGAGCAACTCGTCGTCGAGCTGGATGAGTTGCAGCGCTGCCTGGTCGCCGATCGACTGCCGCGTGTCGCTTTCGGAGAGGTCCAGGACTTCCGCTGGCAGGTCGAGACGTTCGGCTTCTGTCTGGCGTCGCTGGAGTTGCGCCAGCATTCGCAGGTTCACGAAGCGGCCCTGGCCGCGCTCGCGAATGTATCTGGAGCCCCGATCGACCGGGCCGCGGCGCTGACGACGGAGCTCGTGCCCGAGGTGACTGCGGCGGAGGTCTTGGCCACTTTCCGTTCAGCGGCCGCCATCCAGCGCCGTTTCGGCGAGGACGCCTGTCACCGCTACGTGATCAGCTTCACTCGCTCTGCCAACGACGTCCTGCGCGTCCTCGAGCTGGCGGACGTAGCGGCCGACGCCACGATCCCGGCCGCCGCTACAGGTGGTTTCACCCCTGGCAAACCGAACCTCGACGTCGTGCCGCTGTTCGAATCCAGCGATGCGCTGACCGGCTGTGGCGAGTTGCTCGAGGAGCTCCTTGCCAACCCGAGCTACCGCCGTCATCTGGCCGCTCGCGGCGACCGCCAGGAAGTGATGCTGGGCTACTCCGACTCGAACAAGGAGTCGGGCTTCCTGGCCGCGGTGTGGATGCTGTACCGCGCCCAGGCGCGCCTGGCCGAGGTTGCCAGGAACCACGGAATCGAACTCACGCTGTTCCACGGCCGCGGCGGGGCCATCGGTCGCGGTGGCGGCCCGACCAACCGCGCCATCCTGGCCCAGGCGCCGGGCTCGATCGACGGCCAATTCAAGATGACCGAACAGGGCGAGACGATCGCCGCCAACTACGCCAACCTGGCCATCGCGGAACATCACCTCGGCCTGGTCGGGAGCGCGGTCGCGGTTGCCTCCACGCAGGAGCACGACGAGTGCGTCGTCGAGGTGGACGGACGCGGCGAAGCGGTCATGGATGAACTGGCAGAACTTGCCCGACTTTCCTACCGGGCGCTCGTCTACCAAGAGCCGGGCTTCGAACAATTCTTCCGCACGGTGACGCCCCTGGCCGAGGTCTCGACGATGGCGCTCGGCTCCAGACCGGCCCGTCGCGGATCCGCCAGCGAACCGGACTCGGTGGTTGTCACGGCCACTCCGGCCGAGGAACCCGGGTCGGTGGCGCCGTCGACCTTGGCCTCGCCTCCGCCGCGGCCCTCGGACCCGGGCGGCATCGACTCCCTGCGGGCGATCCCGTGGGTGTTCTCGTGGGCTCAGGCGCGCATCGGGTTGCCGGCCTGGTACGGCCTGGGGTCGGCGTTGGAGGGCTACGAGCGGGCGCACGGCGAGGGCTCGCTGGCCCGAATCGCGGAGCTGTACCGCGACTGGCCGTTCCTCGCGAGCGCGCTCGACAACGCGGAGCTGATCCTCGGGCGTTCCGAACCGAAGATCGCCCAACTCTACGGCGACCTTGCGGACTATCCGGACGGCGTGCGGCTTTGGGGACTCATCGCCGGCGAGCATGAACGATCGATCCGACAGCTGGCGAAGGTGACCGGCCGGACCAGGCTGCTGGCCGCGGAACCGCTGGCGAGCCGCTCGATCCGGCTCCGCCGGCCCTATATCGACCCTCTGTCTCACATCCAGGTACGCTTCCTTGCCAGATTGCGGTCGTTGCCGCCGGGAGACCCGGATCGCGATCGGTTCGGCCGTCTCGTCCAGCTGACCATCAACGGCGTAGCGGCCGGCTTGCAGAACACCGGCTAGACCGGCCAGGAGGAACGCCATGCCAGGGCCACGATGGAACCTCCCCGGGTCCGGACCGGCCGCGGCCGGCGGGTCGGGGAGTGGCACCGGTCCGGCCGCTCGTGGCACCGGTCCGGCCGCTCGTGGCACCGCGCCGGCCGCTCCGGATGCAGCGTCCGCGGCGGCGTCTGCCGCCGGCTCGACCAGGGCCACGGCCGTCGAGACCGGCGCCCAATCGCCGCTGCCGGCGGACGACCCCGCGCTGTTCGGGCTGAGTCTGGACGGGCTCGCGACACGCTGGGCGCGGTCGATGGCGGAGGCCCCGATCGGGGCCGAAGCGATGCGCGGCGCCGACCGCCGGGCCCAGGCACTCGGAGTCCCGAGCGCTCGATTGATGGAGCACGCCGGCTGCGCCGTGGCCGCGGCCGTGAAGGCCCTGGCGGTCCACACCGGCCGCTGGGACAAGGGCCCCATCCTGATCCTTTGCGGTCCGGGCAACAACGGCGGCGATGGGTTCGTGGCGGCGCGTCATCTGTCCCGGCAGGGAGCGCGGGTCGTGGCCGTTCTGGTCGGCACGGAAGGTCGACCGGTCGGCAAGGATGCCGCTCGAAACTGGGACCGCCTCGAGGGCGAAGGGCGTGTGGAACGGATCCACACTCCGGTCTCCCGCGACCTGTCGATCCTGGGCCAGGGAGTGGAGAAGGCGGCGGTCGTCGTCGACGCGCTGCTCGGCACGGGCGTTCAGGGGCCGCTTCGAGAGCCGATTCGGAGCGCGGTGGAGTTGATCGGGCGGGCCCGGACGGCCGGTGTTCCCATACTCGCAGTGGACACGCCGACGGCCGTCGATCTCACCAGCGGCGACCTGTCGGACCCGGTTGTCGTGGCGCACGTCACGGTCACGTTCCACCGGCCCAAGACCGGGCTGCTCGCCCGCAGAGGTTCCGCGGTTGCCGGACGCGTCCTGGTGGCCCCCATCGGCATCCCGCAAGAGGCCGACCGGGGCTGATCTGCTGGCCGTTTGCCGGTCGAGCCTCGCGATCGTTTGAGTTGCACGATCACAGGTCGACCGATCCATCCGGTCGGGCCGGCAAGCCAACGTGTGATCGCTGCCGGAAGATTTCCCATGCTCGTGTGTGGATCCGCGCCAGGTCCGACTTCGAGAGTCGCGGAACCGGCTTTGTCATCTTCTCGCGAGAATCGTCGGTACGGGCGAGCCGGTCGCGCGGCCACTCACGGTCTGCTCGCCGACAATCTCATACTAATGTGCTACTCATTGACGGCATTGACGGAATGAACGGGGGCGTCCCTGCATATATCCGCCATACAAAGCCCTATGCACGCCTCGTAGCCAGACGTACAATCCCGCCGCACGAATGCCCGCGGGCTGGCCGTGGGCTCGTTCAAGTAGCACGACGACCGGGCCTCTCACGCGCAGCCGCGAGGACACGGAGGGAGCGGCTACTGAGAGGAGTTCTAGGGTCCCGTGTATACGGACAAGATTCTGGTCTGCGCCGACTGCGGTCAGCAATTCGTGTTCACTGCCAGCGAGCAGGATTTCTACGCGCAGCGCGGTTTCTCGGAGCCCAAGCGATGTAGTTCATGCCGCAGCGCGCGCAAGGCGGCGCGGCCGGACGGTGGCGCCGGCCATATGGGAGGGTTCGGCGGCGGCTACGACCGTGGGCCGCGGCAGATGTTCCCGGCGACGTGCAGCCGCTGTGGTAAGGCCACGGAGGTCCCGTTCCGCCCCACCAACGGCAAGCCGGTCTATTGCAGCGACTGCTTCCGAGTAGCCCGCGGCAACTGAACCACTCTCGCAACCGAGCGACGACCCGGGCACCCCGCCCGGGTCGTTCCGTCTCCGGCGCCCGCCTCCGCCTCCCAACCCGCCGCCGCCTCCGCCTCCCAACCCGCCGCCGCCTCCGGCGTCCGCCTTCGGCCGTCGGCCGTTCCGCGGAGCGCCGGACCTACCCGGATTGATTGCCCCTTGCGAGCAGGCCGAATACCCTTCTCGGGTTGACCAATGACCCGCAGCGAGGGCGCCACTCCCATGGCCGAAGGTTCCAGCCCCGATTTCGACCTGATCGTCCTTGGCGCCGGCACCGGCGGATACACCGCCGCCTTCCGGGCCGCACAGCTGGGAATGCGCGTGGCGCTTATCGACCAGGGCAAGATCGGCGGGACGTGCCTCCACATCGGCTGCATCCCGACCAAGGCGCTCCTCGAATCCGCCGAGTTGTTTGCGCGACTGAAGAAGGCCAGGGAATTCGGGATCGTCCTGGAGGGTCAGCCCGGCTTCGACTACGACGCGATAACCAAGCGTCGCGATCAGGTCGTCAAGCGGATGTGGACAGGACTGAAGAGTCTGGTCGACAAGAACAAGGTGACGTGGATCGCCGGCCGCGGCCGCTTCGATGGCCCGACGACAATCCGCGTCTCGCTCAACGGCGAGGACGGGGCGCCCGGCGGTGGCGGCGAGCGTGTCGTCACGGCCAAAGACGTCGTCATCGCGACGGGCAGCCGCGTCAGGAGCCTGCCGGGGCTCGTACCCGACGGCAAACGGATCGTGACCTCGGACGACGTCACCACGAAGTCGGACCTGCCCAGGTCGATCGCCATCGTCGGCGCTGGCGCGGTCGGTGCCGAATTCGCGTCCTTCTATCACGACCTCGGCGTGGCCGTGACTCTGCTCGAGTACCTGCCGACAATCCTTCCGCTCGAGGACCGCGACGCCAGTTCCGCCATGGAACGAACGTTCAGCCGGCGCGGGATCAAGGTCATGACGAAGGCTCGATTCGACACGTCCGCGGTCGAGGTCGGCCCGGACGGCGTGACGCTTACGGTTGGGCCCGAAGGGGGCGCGGCCGAAGAACTCAAGGTCGAGCAGTTGCTCGTCGCGACCGGCCGGGCGCCGAATACCGAAAACCTCGGGCTCGAGACGACGAAGGTTCAGCTCGACCGCGGGTTCGTCAAGGTCGACGGCTGGATGCGCACCGCGCAGGAGCACGTCTACGCCATCGGCGACGCGATCGGCGGGCTGATGCTGGCGCATGTCGCCGCGCATGAAGGGATCGTGGCCGTGCACGAGATCGCCGGCGAGGGCCCGGAGGCGATCGACTACGACCACCAGCCCCGCGCCACGTACACGCGACCGCAGGTCGCCTCGATCGGGCTGACGGAGCAGCAGTGCATGGAGCGCGGCTTCGCGATCAAGAAGGGTGTATTCAACTTCGCCGCGGATGCGAAAGCCGTGATCGTGGGCGAGACCGAAGGCTTCGCCAAAGTGATCGCGGATGCGGAGACGGACGAGGTCCTGGGCGTCCACCTGGTCGGGCCGGACGTGACGGATCTGATCGCGGAGGCGGCGCTGGGTATGACCCTCGAGGCCACGGCCTGGGAGATCGGCGCGGCCACTCATCCGCACCCGACCCTGGCGGAGGTCATGGGCGAGGCTTCTATGGCGGTCGCGGGTCGGCAGATCAACGCGTAGACCCCGGGCCGAGTGGCGCGGCCGCGTGGCGCGGCCGAGTGGCGCGGGCCGGCGTGGCTGGGCCGGAATGGCGGGCCGGAGTGGCCGGGCCATCCGGGTGGCGCGGCGGCTCGAAGTGAACCCGTGCCCAGTCTTTGCTCAACTTCAGTCAGGCCACTGTTATCTGCTCGCTGGGCCCGAATCGCCACTCATCTTCGGCCTGGCCATTACTAACCAGGCAGTCGCCTCGACTCGACCGTCCCGTGCGCTCGAACGAGCGCACCGCGGGCGTGGCTCCGGCCTATTCCTGCCGTGAAGCCCCGGTCGTACTCACTTAGTACTGTCCATGCCGAAGTTGAGCGAAAATCGCCGTACCCCGCCGCCCCGCCGCCCCGCCGCCCCCGCCGCCTGCGCCACCGCCGCCGGCCGCCCGCGCCGCCACGCCGTACCCGGCCGCTCGCGCCACCGCCGCCGGCCGCCCGCGCCGCCACGCCGCCCAGCGCGCCGCCGCCCTGCCCCAGACCACAGGGCGCGCCTGTTGCGGACGCAACTGGCCCATTCGGCAGAAGATGAGCCACACTACGGACACAGTCTCAAAACGCGACCGCCTGGCGGTCATGCCTCATGGCACGCGCGTCGTGCCAGACTCGGAGGAGGAGCGCAAACGTGGCCAAGGTGACGATGCCGCAGCTCGGTGAGAGCGTCGCCGAGGGGACCATCGGCAAGTGGCTCAAGCAGCCCGGCGAGGCCGTGGCCAAGGACGAGCCGCTCCTCGAGATCATCACGGACAAGGTGAACGCCGAGGTTCCTTCGCCGTTCGAGGGAATTCTGAGCCAGATCCTGGTCGACGAGGGTCAGACCGTGCCGTTCGCGGCCGAGATCGCGGTCATCGACGAGTCGGGCAAGGCGACGGACGAGGCGACCAACCGCGGAACCGGCGCCGAACCGGCAAAGGCCGCGACGGCCAGCGAGACCGCGACGACCAGGGCCACGGAAACGACTGCGCCGGCGCCAACTCAGGAGCCAGCCCGAAGCGCTCCGCCTGCGACGGCGGCACCTGCGCCGGCACCCGCGCAATCCGGCGAGAAGCCGGACCTCGTCCCGGTGATGGACGTCGGCGATGCGGACGCCCGAATGACGCCCGCGGTCCGCATGCTGATGCGGGAACACAACCTGACGCCGATGCAGATCGTCGGGACCGGACACGCCGGCAGGATCACTCGCGAAGACGTGATGACGTTCGTGGAAAGGTCGCGCAACGGGGGAGTGGCCGATTCCTCGGCCACGGGACGTGGAGCCGCCTCTGCCGCCGCGCCCGCCGCACAACAAGGAGCCGCCACTGCCGCCGCCCAGGCGGCCGTAGCTCCGTCGGTTCCGCAGGCACCCATGCTCGGAGTCGCGAGCCATTCGCCCGGCCTGGCACCGGCCGCACCTTCGACCTCTTCCACCGTCGCCTGGGCCCCGGGAGAGGACGAGGTCCTCGTCCCGCACAACCAGATGCGCCGCGGGATTGCCGCGCAGATGACCCGCGCCGCCGCGATCCCGGTGGCTCACAGCACGTTCGAGGCCGACATGACCTCGGTCGTGAAGCTCCGGGCCGCGCAAGCGGACGCGTACAAGGCCCGCGAAGGCGTCGGGCTGAGCTTCCTGCCGTTCGTGGTCAAGGCCGTTGTCGAGGCGCTCCATGCCCACCCGGACCTCAACGCCCACTACGTCGAGGAAGGGTTGCTGCGAAAGCGCCGCATCAACGTCGGCATCGCCATCGCCGTGGACAACGGTTTGATCGTGCCGGTCATACACGACGCCGATCAACTCTCGATAAACGGGATCAACCGCGCGATCCAGGATCTGGCGGCTCGAGCCCGGTCGAACAAGCTCCGCCTCGACGACCTGCAGGGCGGCACCTTCACCGTCGACAACACCGGCTGGTTCGGGTCGGTCCTGACCGTCCCGATCATCAACCCGCCCGAAATCTGCATCCTGACGACTGAAGCGGTCGTGAAGCGGGCCGTCGTCCGCGACACGCCGGAGGGCGAAGTGATCGCGGTTCGGTCGATGATGAATTTCGTTGCCGGCTACGACCATCGCGCCACCGACGGCGCCCAGGTCGGCCGCTTCGTCCGAGACGTCATCTGCTGGCTCGAGGCGATCGGCCCCGACACCTCGATCTACTAAACTCGATCGATGGATAACGAGCCTCTCAAGCCGATGCCGCGCGGCGTGCCGTTGCCCGCGCCCAGACTCTCCCCGCCGACGATCGCCATGGGCGGCGGAACGTTCGAACCCGCGCTGGACGGTTCCGCCGCGCCGCGCCGTCATCCCGACTGGATCAAGGCGCGCATACCCTCGGGCGAGACGTACCAGGAAGTACGCCAGCTACTCCACGGGCTGTCGCTCCACACCGTCTGCGAGGAGGCGCACTGCCCCAACGTGGGCGAATGCTGGGATCAGCGGACCGCCACGGTCATGATCCTGGGAGACACCTGCACTCGGGCCTGCGGGTTCTGCGCGGTCAAGACGGGCAAGCCGCTCATTCACGATCTCGACGAACCGCGCCGTGTCGCGGAAGCGATCAAGGGTCTGGGCCTCGAACACGTCGTCGATCACCTCGGTCGCGCGCGACGACCTCGACGACGGCGGCGCGGGCATCTTCGCCGAGACGATCCGGCGGCTGCGTGCGGCCTGCCCGGGCATGGGCGTCGAAGTCCTGATCCCCGACTTCAACGGCGACGAGGAGCCGCTCCGAACGGTCATGGCGGCGCGGCCCGGACATCCTGAACCACAACGTCGAGACGGTGGCGCGGCTCCAGAAGCCTGTCCGAAAGAGAGCGCGCTACGACCGATCGCTCGGCGTCTTGCTGCGGGCCAAGGCATATGCGGCCGAATTCGCGGCCTCGGCGGCTGCCGCCGGAGGCGCCGTGCCGGCCGCGGTCCACACCAAGTCGTCGATCATGGTCGGGCTGGGCGAGACAAGACCCGAGCTTCATCAGACGTTCCTGGACCTTCGCGCCGTCGACTGCGACATCCTGACGATCGGGCAATACCTCCGACCTTCCGCGGAGCATCTGGCGGTCG
Source organism: uncultured Chloroflexia bacterium (assembly GCA_963835845.1). GTDB lineage: Bacteria > Chloroflexota > Limnocylindria > Limnocylindrales > CSP1-4 > Fen-1039. The sequence continues at coordinate 136,465 of CAWIGT010000001.1, forward strand.
AGCGCTACTACCATCCCGACGAATTCGCCGATATGCGGGAAGAGGCACTGGCGCTGGGCTTCAAGCACGTCGAGTCTGGGCCGCTGGTTCGCTCGAGCTATCACGCCCGCGACCAGGTTCCCGATGCCGAAGCGCGGCGAGCGGCGCGCGCGGCCGGGGCCGGGTCGGTCGACGCCGCGTCGGCCGCCGCGGCGTCGCACCCGTTGCCCGCGATCGGGCCCGATGGCCGGATAATCTACCGAGCCGCCGACTGACCGTTCCGGACCGGCGGCGCCAGAGCAGGGGAGCGCCGTGCATTCGGACGTCGAGGTCGAACCGCCCGTTCGGTCAACGTGGATCGAAGGCGTGCCAAAGGTCGAGTTGCACCTGCACCTCGAGGGCGCCATTCCGCATGCCGCCTTGTGGCAATTGATCTGCAAATACGGCGGCGATCCGCTCGTCCCGACGGTGAACGCGCTGCCCGCCCGCTTCGTGTATCGCGACTTCCCGGACTTCATCGCCAAGTGGATGTGGAAGCAGAGCTTCATCCGCGAGGCGGCCGACTTCGAGTTGATCGGCGCGGCGGTGGCCGGAGAACTGGCGCGGCAGCGGATCGTCTATGCCGAGGCGTTCTACACGCCCCTGGACGTGGAGCCGGCCGGGCTGTCGACCCCGGAGGTGTCGCTGGCCCTCCGGCGCGGGCTTGCCTCGGTGAGCGGCGTCGAAGTCGCGCTTATCGCCGACCTGGGCCGCAACTACGGCCCGACTCTGGGCGGCCGTGTCCTGGAGGAGCTGGCCGAAGTCGCGGCCGAGGCGGGCGTCATCGGCATCGGCCTGGGTGGCTCCGAGGAGCTCTATCCGCCGGAGCCGTACGCCGCCGTGTACGAGCGGGCCCGAGCGCTGGGGTTCAGGACCACCGCTCATGCCGGCGAGGTCGCCGGGCCGGAGAGTGTCTGGGGCGCGATCCGCGCCCTGCGAGTGGAGCGCGTCGACCACGGGCTGCGGGCGGTGGAGGATCCGGCGCTCGTCGCCTACCTGGCCGAGCGGCGCCTGCCCGTGACGGCTTGCCCCGGATCCAACGTGGCCACCGGCGCCATCCGCTCGCTCGAGGAGCACCCGATCCGACGTCTGCTGGACGCGGGCGTGGTGGTCGGCGTCAGCACCGACGATCCGGCGATGTTCGGGCTATCGCTTGCAGGTGAGTTCGCGGCGCTTCAATCGCGGCTGGGACTTGGCGACTCCGATGTCCGGACCCTGATGCTCAACTCGGTCGATGGCTGCTGGCTACCGGACACGCGCCGGGCGGCCCTGCGGGCGAGCATCGTCGACGACCCGGCCTGGGCCGGGTAGCGGAAGGCGGGGGCGCAGGCGCGGGCCGGGGGCGGGGCCACTCGCCGGCGCGGGGGAGGGCGCGGGCGCGGGCGCGGGCGCGGGCGAGGACGGGGCCACTCGCCGGCGCAGGCGGGGCGCGAGCGAGGGCGGTGCCGAGGCCGCCGGCCACTCGCCGGCGCGGGCGGGGCGCGAGCGCGGCGCGAGCGCGGGGCGAGGGCGCGGGCCGGGGCCGGGGCCACTCGCCGGCGCGGGGCGAAGGCGCGGGCGCGGGCGAGGACGGGGCCACTCGCCGGCGCGGGGCGAGGGCGCGGGCGCGGGCGAGGACGGGGCCACTCGCCGGCGCGGGGCGAGGGCGCGGGCGCGGGCGAGGACGGGGCCACTCGCCGGCGCGGGGCGAGGGCGCGGGCGCGGGCGAGGCGGGGCCACTCGCCGGCGCGGGGCGAGGGCGCGGGCGCGGGCGAGGACGGGGCCACTCGCCGGCGCAGGGCGAGGGCGCGGGCGCGGGCGAGGACGGGGCCACTCGCCGGCGCAGGGCCCAGGACCGCCCGTCATTGCTCAATAGTGGCCTGCGCGTTCTTAGGCGAGATTGACCGGCCGTGTCAGGCCCACAGGCCCATCCATTGAGCCGAATCCGCGCTCGTTCAGCGAGCAATCGATCCGCGGAATGCGGCGCTGAACACGACTCGCCTTTTAGTAGTGACCAGACCGAGATTGAGCGGCGAATCGGCCCATTCGATGCGATAGGAACGGCTGGGCCGATATTGAGCGGAAGCGGATCGGCCGGCGGCCAGGGGCGGCGTTCAGGAATTGCGGACGACGCTCGACGCCCGAACGCCGGACGCGCGGTCGCCGGACGCTCGACGCCCCGGTCGCCGGACGCGCGGTCGCCGGACGCGCGGTCGCCGGACGCGCGGTCGCCGGACGCTCGACGCCCCGGTCGCCGGACGCGCGGTCGCCGGACGATCGGACGCCCGGTCGCCGGACACGAGAACTCCGTGAGCTGACGCCGGAGTTGACCCGCTATGGGCTACAGGATCTTCGAGAGGAACGTCTTGGTGCGCTCATGAGTGGGCGAACTGAAGACCTGGTCCGGCGTCCCTTCCTCGACGACGACGCCGTCGTCCATCATTACGACGCGGTTGGCCACTTCACGGGCGAAGCCCATTTCGTGGCTGACGACGATCATCGTCATGCCTTCGCGAGCGAGTTCCTTCATGACCTCCAGAACCTCGCCGATCATCTCCGGGTCGAGAGCTGAGGTCGGCTCGTCGAAGAGCATGAGGGCCGGCTTCATCGCCAAAGCGCGGGCGATGGCGATGCGTTGCTGCTGGCCGCCGGAGAGCTGGTTCGGGTAGACCTTCTCCTTGGCCGCGAGGCCGACGCGCTCCAGCAGCGCACGTCCGATGACGATTGCCTCGTCCGCAGACATGCCGCGGACGTGGATCGGCGCCTCGATGATGTTCTCCAGGGCAGTCATGTGCGGGAACAGGTTGAAGCGCTGGAAGACCATCCCGATCTCCTGGCGCTGAAGGGCGATGTTCTTCTCTTTGTCCTCGACCAGCTTGGTGCCACTGAGGTCGCTATTGCGCCCCAGGACCGGTATTCGGTTGACCACAGGCAGCGTGCCGACAATCGGAAGCCCGCCCCCGGCTGGCCCTTCTCGATAGCCGATGAGGTGCCCGTTCACGAAGATACGGCCGCTCTGGATCTTCTCCAGGTGATTGACGCAGCGGATGAATGTCGTTTTGCCCGAGCCCGAGGGACCGATAACGACGACGGTCTCCTGTCGCTTCACCTGAAGCGAGACGTCCTTCAGGACGTGCAGTCGGCCGAACCATTTGTTGACGTCCCGCGCGTCGACGACCACGTCCGTGTCCGGTCGCGGCACGCCGCCGATGGCGCCCAGCAGGTCGTGAGTGGTGGTGGTCATTGTTCGATCGGCGCCCTTAGCGACATAAATCTGGCTGCGAACCCCTCGCGGCGAGGGCCCGCTCCTCCGCCCTGAGACGTTCCCGTTCCCTTGGCGAACTTGCGCTCGATCCAAGACTGGACGAGCCCCCACACCGTCGTCATCGCCAGATACCAGACGGCCGCGCCAGCAAAGAGCTCGAACGTGGCGTAGGTGTGGCCGGCGGCTACCGACGTCGTGTTGTACAACTCGAAGACGCTGATGACCGTCAGCAACGACGTCGTCTTGAGCATGTTGTTGAACTCATTGCCGAGCGGCGGAATGATTACTCGCGCGGCCTGGGGCAGGACGATGCGTCGCATAGTCTGGCCGTAGGTCATGCCGAGGGACTTGGAGGCTTCCGTCTGGCCCGGGTCGACAGAGAGGATCCCTGCCCGAACGATCTCCGCCATGTAGGCGCCCTCGTTGATGCCGAGGATGATGACCCCGGCGAGGACCTCGGGCAGGATGAAGACGGGACCTAACTGGACGGCAGGCCACTTGAATATGCCTGCCGTCGGGAAGCCGTAGTAGAAGAACATGAGCTGCACCAGCAGCGGCGTGCCCCTGAAGATCCAGACATAGATGTTGGCGGCGAGCCGGAACGGGAAGAACTTGGCCATCTTCGCGATGGCGGCAAAGACGCCGAGAATGACGCCGAGAGCCTGCGCCACGACCGAGATCACGAGCGTCAGCCCGATGCCGTTGACGAGGGCGGGGCTGGGATGGAACAGCGAGTCCCAGAAGTACTGCGGCCTGATGTTCGCGTTGCTGGAGCAGCCGGAGACGCTCAGGGCGACGAATAGGAGGCACCCGACAAGCAAGGCTCGCCGGGTGCCGTAACGACTGAGCATGGACGCGGTCATCGCGTCAGTCTGGCTAGGGTCGACTTACTACGATGCCGCCGGAAGTGGCGTGGCGTTGACGTCCGCAGCCCCGATCGCGCCCGACTGGACGCCCCACTTGCCGAGGATGGTGCTGTAGGTGCCGTCGCTGATCATGGCCAGCAGGGCGCCCTTGACCGCGTCGCGCAGAGCCGGCTTGGTCTTCGGAACGCTGATGCCCTCGTTGCCACGCTCTAGGGTCATGGCGGGGACCATCTCGAATTTGCCGCCGCCGTTGGCCACTTCGTAGCCGGCCACCGGCTCATCTGTGAAGTGGGCTACGACTGTTCCGGCGGATAGGGCTGCCAGGGCATTTGTGTCGGCGTCGAAGACCTGCAAGGTGATGTCCGCTTTGCCCTTTGTCTTGCAGTTCGCGTCCAGGCTGCTGGTGGTGTCATAGCCCGAACCTGTCCCGGCGATGTGGTCCGCTTCGATGGTTCCCTTCTCGGCGGCGACGGCCTTTCCGCACAGGTCATCGATGGTCTGGATGTTGTCCGGGTTGCCCTTGGCGACCACGAAGGACTGGCCCGCAGCGAAGTAGGGGACCATGTCCACGGCGGCCTGGCGTTCGGCGGTGATCGTCTGCGCGGAGATGATGATGTCGCAGTCGCCGCCGGTGAGCGCGGGGATGATCGAGTCGAACGTGGTCGACTTGACCTCAAGCGTGAGATTGAGGCGTTTGGCGATCTCCTTGCCGAGATCGATGTCCGAGCCGACCGCGACGTTGCTCGAGTCGAGGCTCTCCTGCGGCGGGTAAGACGTGTCCGAGCAGGCGGTGAGCGTTCCGGCCTTGATCAATTGATCGGCCGGCACGGCGCCACTCGGAACAGGTGTCGATGAGCTGCTCGTGCATCCCGCGGCTACGAGCGCCGCCGCGGCGATCACGCCGGCAATGCGGAATCGAGTCGGATTCACGGATTCTCCTCCTGCCTCCTGGCCGCCCGGTCACGCCAGTCGTCCACCCTCGACAAACGTCCGGGGTATCGGTGGTGGCAGCGTACCCGGCGCTGCTAGTGCCTGCAAGGTGTCCGTGGCATCGACGGTTGCGATGCGGTTGCGGAAGTCGGGTATTTTCGCCGCGGAGGCAATTCGGGGCCCGAATCGGTGCTCTCTGACGCACCGTCCGACCGACCCGCCTGTCTACGAGCGCGCCCGGATCGCAGCCCAGATGTATGGCCGGAGCCGCTTGGACCCGGATCAGGGGTCGACGGACGTCGTGGCGGGCCTCGCGCCGCAGAATGGCTATGCTCTCGCCAATGACTCGCCAGCTGCCGCGCCGAATGCCCCTCGCGGAACTTCATTGCCATCTCGGCAGCGCCGTCACGCCTTCAGTTATGTGGGGCATCGCGCACGAGCAGGGCATCAAGCTGCCGACGAAGGACTATTGGGAATTCCGGCAGATGATCACCGCGTCGCCGAGCCGTGGCCACTCATTCGACGGATATCTCCAGCTGTTCCACTGGACCGAATTGATCCAGTCGTCGCCGCTGGCTATCGAGCGATCCGTCTACGAGGTCATCGGCGGCGCATACCGCAAGAACAACATCACGACGATGGAATTGCGCTTCAACCCGATGAAGCGGAACCGCGGCGGCGAGCAGGACCTGGACCACATCATTGCCGCGTCCCTGCGAGGCATGGATAGAGCCGTACTCGAATACCCGATCAGGCCCGGCCTCATCTTCTGCCTGGACCGCGCCTTCCCATACGAGCTCAACGAGATCATCGCCGAGAAGGCGATCGCCTGGCGCGATCGTGGCGTGGTCGGCCTGGACATCGCCGGCCCGGAGTCGTCGAGCTTCCGCGCCGGCCGACTACCGCAAGGTGTTCCGCCGCGCCCGGCAGTTCGGCCTCGGCATCACCGTCCATGTCGGCGAAGCCGGTCCGGTCGAAGAGATTGCCGAGGTCATCGAAGCCCTGGAGCCCGACAGGCTCGGACACGGCGTGAAGGCCGCCTACGACCCGCGCACGATGGCCATGATCCGCGAACGCGGCATCGTCCTGGAAGTCTGTCCCACCTCCAACCTGCAGACCGGCGTCGTTTCGGGCTGGGAGGAGTTCCGCTGGATCTTCGACCAGTTCCGGCGAAACGAGGTCCGCTTCGCCATCAGCACGGACGGCCCCGAAATGCTCAGGACGTACATTCGCGACGAGCTGGCGACGCTGGGCCGGCTGGGAATCCTCTCGTACGAGGAACAGGTCAAAGCCGCCCAGACCTCGCTTCAGGCTTCTTTCGTGCCGAAGGTCACCGACGTGGCGGCGGCGGCCCGCGAACCGGCGACTCGCGAAGAAGTGGAACGCGAAGAGGCCTAGGCCTAAGCCGCCGCGGGTGGTACCGCGAGCGGCGGTCGAGCCCGGCGCGCCCTCGGCAGTCGCAGCCGGTGGTCCCGCGAGTGGCGGTCGAGCCCGGCGCGCCCTCGGCAGTCGCAGCCGGTGGTCCCGCGAGTGGCGGTCGAGCCCGGCGCGCCCTCGGCCGCCTTGCCTTGTACTCCCGCCGAGAGTGGTATGTAGCTGACGCGCAACTCAGCCGGCCCAGAGTCGGCGACGTCGGTTGGCGAGGCGGGAATTGGTGCCTGCCCGGGCCGCTCGTGAGCCGACTTGCGCACTCGGGCGGCACTGGGGCCCCGGCCGATCCCTGACCCAGCCGTCCCGGACCATCGTCGATTGCGCCCAATTCCATAGCACCCCCGGTGGGAGTAGAAGGCAATTCGGCCTGAGGCCGAGGCGCCAGGGGCCGAGGGCCGAGGGCCGAGGGCTGAGGGCTGAGGGCCAGGCCCCGAGAGCGGTGGCGGGCGGCCCGGGCCCGAGAGCGGTGGCGGCCGAGGCGGCTAAGGCTCGAGGCGACCTGGGGCTTCGGCGAGGGCCGGAGCCGGCGTGTCCAGCGGCTCGATCCGGTAGGTGCAGCTTCGCGCGCCCGAAGGAATGTGGCATTCCCGAGAGACCCGGGCACCAAGGACCTCACCCAGGAGCTGGAGCTCTTCGTCGCACGCGATCGGGTACGGGCTGGCCACCCCGGAGATGGCGCAGTTGTGTTCGCATAGCCGGATGGTGCCGTCGGCGTCGCGAGTGGCACGGCCGAGGTATCCCGTCTCGTCCTCGTAGACGGCGACTTCGCGGACCTTCTCCCACAAGGAGGCGCCGGCCGGCAGACGCTGCGCCAGGCGATTGCCGATACGTGTCTTGAGTTGCTCGCGGCGGGCCTCGAAGACGTCGCGGATCAACTTCTCGCCACCGATAGAGCGGATGGCGGTCAGGAACGACTGGGCAAGCGCCCCGTAATTGGCGGGGAAGAGGTCCTGGGCGGCCGGCGTCAGGTCGTATACATGGCGCGGCCGACCGACTCCGTGACGGTTCAGGCTGCGAGTGACGAGGCCGGCCGACTCGAGGGTTCGAAGCTGCTGCAGGACGCCGGTGCGGCTCGCTCCAACGCGGTCAGCGACCTGATCGGGCGACGCGGGACCGCCGGTTCGCAGGGCGTAGAGGACCTCGCGCCGTAGCGTCGACGAGGCGCCCGGGCCTGGAGTGGGCGTGACCAGCGGGGTGGCGGTCCGCACGCGCCGCTCGATCATCTGGGCGTCCGTAGCGTGCTCAAACGGATGGGCCGAAGCGTGGTCGGCCTCGGTCGTGGGCGGTATCGCCGGTGCCAGGGCCGCAGCGGCCATCGAGCCAGCCAATCCGCCGGCCGTTGGCGGCGACGGTGCATCAGTGGCCGGCGGCAGGTCCGACGGCGTAACGGGCTCCAGGTCCATGCGGAGAAAAGTAGCAGTGCGCGCCGAAACTTGCTCGCCTTTGCGGTCGGTGCCACGCGCCGGTTGCCGGAGGTGTGCGCCGGGTCGACCGGAGCCCCATAGCGGCGACGGGGCGAGCAGGTCGGCCGGAGGCCCAGCGGCGACGGGGCGAGCGGGTCGGCCGGAGGCCCAGAGTGGCGGGCGGCGAGCCCGCGCGCCACCGCGCACCATCTCGTTGCAGGCCTTTTGAAGCGTTCGACTCGCTCTGCGGGCTCCGGTGCCTTACGATCAGTCGAAATCCCGACGGGGAACCGGTGCGCAGGCTGCGCCACCGGACAGGGCGTCGGGGGGACCGCATGATGGCTGCGAAGGAGCCCCTGGGTGCCAGACATTCGAGCTTTCCGCGCGCTGCGCTTCGACCCCGAGAAAGTCGGAGACGTCAACCTCGTCGTCTGCCCGCCGTACGACGTGATCGGGACCGAGTTGCACCAGAAACTCCTGGCTCGCCATCCGGCCAACGCGGTGAGACTCGACCTGCCCGAGGTCCAGGCCGGAGAGGAGCCCGACGACAAGTACCGGCGGGCGTTCCGGCTGCTGTCGAGCTGGCGGGTTGACGGCACACTCCGCAAAGACAGCCAGCCCAGCATCTATGGATACGAGCAGACCTACCTGGTTCCGGGCGGCAACCAGGTCCGGACCCAGCGTGGCTTCTTTGCCCGCCTGCGCCTGGAAGATCTGGTGCCCGGCTCCGGGGTCCTTCCGCACGAGCGAACGCTCGCGGCTCCCAAGGAAGACCGCTACAAGCTGCTGCGGGCCACGGGCGTGAACACCAGTCCGGTCGTCGGGTTGTTCGCCGACCCGAGCGGTCGCTCGGTCCAGGCGCTGGCCGCGATCGCCTCCAAGCGCGCCGACGCCGACGTTGCGGACGACGATGCAGTTCGCCACCGATTGTGGGCCGTGCCCGAGAATGGCCCGCAGGCGAGCTTGGCCAAATCGCTACTCGACGCCGCGGGCAAACGGCCGATCACGATCGCGGATGGCCATCACCGCTACGAGACGGCGCTCCAGTACCGCAATGAGCGACGGGCCAACAAGACAGGTGAGACCGATCCGGCGTCGGACTACGTGATGATGCTGTTCCTCGAAACCACCAAACAGAAGCTGACCGTCCTGCCGACCCACCGCGTGGCCCGCGGTCTGGGCGAAGACGGCGTCCGCGACCTGCTCGACCACGCTCCGTGGCTGTTCGACGTGAAGGCGGTGGACAGCCGGGCCGAGCTCGGAGGCGGCCTTTTCGTCGATCGACATCCCGGGCGGCCAGGGCCGGCTCGGGCTTTGGACGAGGAGTGGTGGTGCGATCCTGCTGGCACGACGCGGCGAGTTCGCCACGTCACTGCGTGAAGGCGGGCCGGCACTGCGGCGTCTGGACGTGACGCTGCTTCAAGTGGCATTGGACCGGTTGTGCGGCGTCAACGCGGCAGCCATCGCGGCCGGTCGACTCGCCTACAGCAAGTCAGTGGCCGAGGCTCTCGATTGGGTCGATGCGGCGCGGGACGGTGCCGACGCGGCTTTTCTGCTCGACCCCACGCCGGTCGCCGAGATCGCGTCGGTGGCCCTGGAAGGCGACGTGATGCCTCAGAAGTCAACCTACTTCTACCCCAAGGCCCTGACCGGCCTGATCATCAATCCCCATGAGTGGTGAGATCCTGGGCGGGTACGGATCGCAGGCTCCGGGTGCAGGGACAATCTGAATATGAGTGACAACACATACGACGACCTCCACGTCGCCCGGCCCCATCCGGTCGGCAACAACGGCCGGCCCATCCGAAAAGACGAGATCGAGATTCCGGAACGCGGCCTGTACGTCGAGTCGTGGATGCCCGAGCGCCGCTCCAGGCGCAGGCCGCTGCTCTTCATCCACGGCGAATTGACGGGTTCGTGGATCTGGGAGCGGTATCTCTCGTACTTCGCCAGTCGCGGCTGGGAAGGCCACGCCCTCAACCTGCGCAATCACTTCTGGTCGGAGACGACCGAAATCGCGGCGGTCGACTTCCAGGATTACGTGGACGACGTCGTGGCCGTGATGGAGAAGCTGGGCCATAACACGGTGGCCGTCGGGCACGGCATGGGCGGGTTGCTGGCGCTCAAGGCCGCCGAGCGGCATTCGGTCGGGGCGGTGGTGCTGCTGGACAGCGAACTGCCTCGCGACCTTCGCCCGCCCGTCCGGCCACACGAGCTGCGCGAGATCCCGGATGTCTACGGCCGCGACCACATCGGCTGGGAGACGCTGCCGGAGAAGCTGCAACGAGAGAACCGCGACCTGACCATCGCCGACATCGTCCGCCTGCAACATCTTTTCGGGCAGAAGCCGCACGAGTCCGGCCTGGTCAAGCGCGAGATCCGCGAGGGCATTCCGATCGACCGGGCGCGCCTTGCAGGGATGCCGATCCTCGTGGTCGGGGCCGGCCTCGACGGCTCTTCGTCGGCGACCGGGGCCGAGCGGCTGGCGGACTGGCTGGGCGGCACCTACGAGCCGTTCGGGGCGCATTCGCACTTCGGTCTCGTGATCGGCGAGTCGAGCTATCAGCAAGTCGCCGACGGGGTCCGCGCGTTCCTGGAATTGCATCGGATGTAGTTCGCGGCCGTCCCGGCCGGACGCGGCCGAGTCGCACGGCGCCGACGCGCGGTTCCGTTGCCCAGATGGTGTTGGTGCGGTCGAGCGATCCGGGTTGGCACCCGGCGCTACCGCCTGCTATCATCCCGCCCGGCCCGCAGCCGCGGGCGCATCGATGCCGCATTCGTCTAGAGGCCTAGGACACAGCCCTCTCAAGGCTGAGATCATCGGTTCGAATCCGATATGCGGTACCACTTCCTGCGCCACGTCACGCCCCCGGACCGCGTCCCGGGGGTCGTTCTTCATAGGGACCGAAGCGCTCCCGAACGTGCGCCCGCCCGGTCCGGCGGGTTGTGGAGAAGCCCCAGGACGGCCGACGGCCCTGCTAGCATGGTCGTGAGCCGCGGAACGAGGCTTGGGGTTTCAGCCCCGACCGGGCGCCACCGTCACTCAGGAGAACGCCATGGCCGACGATCAGCAGCAACCCGGTCAACCGCCGGCAGGAGCGCCGGGATCCTGGCCTCCGCCGCCCCAGCCCGAGGCCAATCCGGCCCAGCCCGGCGGTTTCCCACCGCAGCCCGGCTACTCGCCTCCGCCTCCGGCGGGGGCCCCAGGTGGTTGGGCTCAGCCGCAGCAGCCGCCTGCCTGGGGTCAGCAGCCGCAGCAACCAGGTTGGGGCCAGGCGCCACAGCAGCCGCAGCAGCCAGGTTGGGGCCAGGCGCCTCAGCAGCCGCCGGCCTGGGGCCAGCCGCCGGCTCAGCCCTATGGCGCGCCGCAGTTCGCGCCCCCGCCGCAGCCCGGCTTCGCCCCGCCTTTCGGCGCGCCGGTTGCGTATCCGCCGGCCGTGATGGCCTACGGGCCTCAGTACGCGGGTTTCTGGATCCGATTCTTCGCCTACATCATCGACGGTTTCATCTGGGGCGTCCTGCTCGTCGCGTCGGCCATCTCGATCATCGTGATCGTCGGCCTGGTGCTCTTCCCGGTCGTCCTGTTCGGATACTTCCCCATCCTGTGGTGGAAGCGGGGAGCGACCTTCGGGCAGAGCCTTCTGGGTCTTCGAGTGGTCAGAGCCATCGACGGTGGCCCGATCGACGGCAGCATGGCCGGCATTCGGGCGCTCGTCTTCTACGCCGAACTGTTTTTCAGCGGCTGGATCATCGGCCTGATCGGCTTTGCCTGGGCGGCTTTCGAGCCGCGCAAGCGGGCCTGGCATGACATGGCCGCTGGGACCGTGGTGATCCACACCAACTGACCGATCCTGGTATCCGGAGAAAGGCGGAGGCTCCTGCCTCCGCCTTTCTGTTTGCCCCGTGGACAGGGTATCGGCGCCTCTCGCGGGTGCCGGCCGGAGACATAAGGGCGTCAATTGGGGCCGCTTCGAGGGGCTTTGTCCGGCCCGATCGAACGGCTCGAACAGGCGGTCTCAGAACAGATGTTCTGTGGACAAATTGGTGGAAAACCTTGGTGGAGAAACCCCTTTCCGGGTCGGCGGCGGCCGCCTAGCATGGCCGGGCCTGCCGCGGAGGAGAGATACGCGGGGGACCGAAGCCTTCCTGGACCGAGTCAGCGGTACGTCACCAGGAACCGGATTTTCGGTCAGGCATGGACCGAGGAGCTAGGTGCATCTATGGATTCGCGCAGGCGCCCCGAGGACAGCTCTGCTGACGCCGCCCTCGACTTCGTCCGGTTCTGCCATAGACGCCGACGCGTCGGCTGGCCGGAGTTGTACGACGAGATGTGCCGCGTCGCCAGCCGGGGCACGTACCACGGCTGGGGCTTCGGGGAGCTTGCCGAACACGGCATAGCCTTCGGTCTGGCGGAGATGCCCAGGCTGGCGGGACTCGTGGCCCAAGTGGTCGGCCAGGAAGCCGAACGACGGCCACGGCTCGTTGGAGTGATGGCGCCGGTCTCGATTCGCCCGGACGACGCGGAGGAGGCGTCCGAAGAAACGAGACACCTCGGCGCGTTCGTTGGAGCGGCTCGCTGAGCCAGGACACGCCGCGTCCTGCGGCTCGCGACGGCGAAAACCGTTCGCGCCGCCCCGTGTGAAAGACCCTCCCTCCGGGAGGGTCTTTCCATATCTGCGGCGGCGGCCGAGGCGGCCCTCGGGTTCGGTCAGGCGCGAAGCTGGCGGCGGGCCATCTCGGCCTCGATCTGGCGCTCGGCCTCGACGTAAGTGTCGATCCGATCGCGCAGTTCGTTGGCCGTGGGCGTGTACAGGTGAACCTGCTGCTGGAGGATGTAGCTCAGGCGCCGGCTCGTCATTCGGACATGATCCAGGTTCTTCATCAGCACGAGCGGGTCCATCGCTGCCAGGTCGCCGGGTTCGTACATGAGCTTCATGGCGCGATTGTATTGAAGCGAGCTACAAGGCGCGCGGTTTGCGCGGCGGCCAGTCCCAATCGATCGGGAGCGTGGAACCGTTTATCGCCCGCCGCCGGCCTGCTTCGCTCGTCGACAGGATGAGTATCCGTTCCATCCTGGTGGCCTGGCCAGCTTCGTCGCCCCAGAGCTTGGTCATCTTGCGGCCGGCGGCGACGTCGTCCAGGGCAATGCCCGCCAGCCGGTACCCCTCGGGCGCGGCGGCCAGCTCCCAAACCGATTCTGCGAGTCCGATTCCGCCGTTGGCCGGCCGGCCGCGATCCATCTCCACGTCGCCGATGACCAGCGCCACGACGGCGTCGTCCGCCAGCGCGTTCCGCAATCCGCCCAGAACCTCACGCATGAACACGAGATAGGCGTCGCGATGGTGGGCGTCGTCGAGGAGATCGTCGATGGCGGAGGCGTCATAGCCGAGCAGCCACAGCCGCAGCCAGTTGTAATAGCCGTACTTGACCACTCGCAAGTAGGGCGGCGACGTCACGACGAGCCGCGCCCGCTCCGGCAGACCTCGGGCTCGGAGCGCCTCGCGGAAACGAACGCCGGCGTCGCGTGCGTCGCCGAGCAGGGCGATGCCGCGCGTGGCGGGCAGCGGCTGGCGGTACAGGCGGCGCAGCTTGTCGTCGAGGAGCGCGAACGTATCGCGCTCGGGAGAGTGGAAGCCGGTCCGTTCGACAAAGTCGCGAACGTAACGCGGGGCCATGCTGAATGTGTTGGGCATCACCGCGGAGAGGTAGCTCGCGCTCTTGCCGTGGAGTATGCCGGTCAGCGTCGCCAGGATGAATCGGTCCGTCCGATCGTCCGGGTCCAGGCCGGCTCGGAGGTAGAGCAGCTGCGCAAGGGTTCGCGGGTTGAACGCCAGGGCGACTTCGGCGGGCACGGACCTATCCGGCCGAACGGGAACTGAGCCGCTCGGACCGCGCCGCCTCGAGCTGGAGCCCCCCGTGATGTCGATCGGTCGACTGCCGGCCCCCGGAACTTCGATGTCGGCCGAACCGGGGCTGGCGACGATCGCGTCCGCCAGCTGGTTCCAGTGGTCGGCGTTGGCGGCCCAGGCAAGTCGCAGCGAGCCAACTCGGGTCTTGATGTCCGCCTTGGTGGGCGGATCGACCTTCGCCGCCGTCAGGATCTGGGCGAACGGGTTCAGGTCATTCCCGACGCCCACCCGACCCTCGGCGCAGGCCTGAAGTGGCGTCGTGCCGCGGCCGCTGAACGGGTCCAGGACTACGTCGCCGGGGCGGGTGTATCGGGCGATGAAGGCATGGACGAGGCCGGCCGGGAAACTGGCCAGGTACGAGCACATGGGATGAAAGCTGTGGCCCCAGAGCCGCTGCTGGTCCTTCCATTCCGGCTCGATCGACAGGCTCGGCAGTTCGCTCGGGATCTGCAGGGCCAGCTGACCGTCGATGATCTGCTGGCGGGCTCTCGCTCGAGGGGGAAGCATGATCCTGGGATCCGCCGAGGGCAGCGCGTCAGCCCGATCCGGTTCGAGCGAAAGCGAAGCCACGATAGCGACCTCCGAAGAGCACATCCGGCCGCCGGTCGGTGACGGAAGAAGAAGTCGGAGTCTAGCACCGGTCGTGCCTGCCGACGAAGGGTCCAAAGCACCGTCGGCCGGATTGTCGCAACCCGCGGAAGAGGTTCATCAATACTGGCCGGCGACGCCGCCAGCCGGTTGCCGGCGCCACGGCGGACCGTTCGTCGCCTCGGCCGGCCATCACTTGGCCCGCCGGCGCCGGTCGGTTACCCTACCCTCGGCGTCTGACCGGGGTCCCCGTAGCTCAGTGGATAGAGCGGCCGCCTTCTAAGCGGCGGGTCGTGGGTTCGAATCCCGCCGGGGACGCCAATCCTAATATCGTGCGTGGGACGACACGCCGCCTGTTGTTGCGGATCGTAGCGGCTCTGCTGCTATACTTCACGACATGCTAACAGGACGTTCTTCAGTCGAGGCTGGGGGCGCCTATTCGGCCCTCCGTGACTCCTTCAGGCGGTCGCTGCGCGCCTCAAATCGCTCCCCCAAGACCGAAAAGATATACATCGGTGCCGTCGATCAGTTCGGCGCCTTCCTGGTCGGCCAGGGAATGCCGACCGAGCCAGATAGGATCAGGCGGGAACACGTCGAGGCATATTTGGTATCCCTTCGCGACCGCGGACAGGCACCTGCCACCGTGTCGCAGACCTTCCGGGCTCTGCAGCAGTTCTGGAAGTTCCTGCTCGAGGAGGGGGAGATCGCATCGTCGCCGATGGCCAACATCGGGCGACCAATCGTTCCCGAGCAGCCCGTTGCTGTGTTGTCGCAAGGCGACCTCGAGAGGTTGTTGAAGGCGTGCGCCGGAACGACGTTCTCCGACCGCAGAGACATGGCCATCCTGGCGCTATTCATCGACACAGGTGTTCGTCGCGCCGAACTAGCCGGCCTTCGAGTCGAGGATGTCGATCTCGAACTCAACGTTGCGCGTGTGACTGGGAAGGGCCGACGCGAGCGAACGGTGCCCTTCGGTAGGAAGACCGCGATGATTCTCGACCGTTACGTTCGAGCCAGGGCGAAGCACCGATCGGCCGAACTCTCTGCGTTCTGGTTGGGTCACGCGGGGGCGATGGGCGGCGACGGCATCTATCAGGTGGTGTCAGCCCGGGCGCAGATCGCCGGCATCAAGGTTCATCCCCACCAACTCCGGCACGGCTTCGCGCACAGCTGGCTCGCAGAAGGCGGCAATGAGACCGACCTGATGCGTTTGGCTGGCTGGCGCAGCCGCTCCATGGTGGGACGCTACGCCGCGTCCGCGGCCGATGAGCGGGCAAGGGCCGCGCATCGCAAGCTGTCACCGATGGATCGTCTTTAGGGGCCGACTCGAAGGCGGTCGTCCCCCAATGAGGGCATCGGATGAGCCCATTCAGGAATCGCCTTCGGCTGGGCGCTCCGATGCTTCCAGACCGGCTAGTGCGGCCGTCACGACGGCCGGCTCATTGCGTTGATCGACCATCCGCAGCAGAAGCTCGCGAGCCCGCTGTCGATACCAGTCGTCCTCTGGCGGCCGCAGGCTGCTGATGACCCTCAGGGCCTGCAACTGCTGCTCCGGGTTTCCTGAGCGGCAGAGGAGTTCGAGGTTGTCTAGCAGATAGTCGGTTTGGCCTCGTTCCGCAAGAAGCTCAAATGCGCGAGCGGCCCTCGGTCCCTCACCGGCGGCGCCGAGGATCAGCCGGACGAGCTCGCCCCCAAACATGAGCGGGAGGTCGGCGTCTGGATCGGGCGGCGCTGCTGGCACCTCCGGCGTGACGGATACGGAGCCGGTGGCCAGAGCATCCGGGGCCGCAGGCTGAGCCGGCTCCTCGGTGACCGAGTCAATGCCGGCGGCCACCGGAACCGGCATGGCGTCGGCGCGTTCGACGCCGTGCCAGAGCGCCCCGATGTCTTCCTTTCCCCCATTCGCGAGGAGCCTGATCCAGGCTGCCGAGCCGACCTCGTACTCGCTTCGCCGTGATTTCGGATCCGTCGCGAGCCCGCGAAGCGGACGAGGCGGATCCTTCGCCCCGATGGCCAGGACCTCGGCGTCCGCGCCGAAGTTGGACACGTCGTCGATCGCCACGCCCCAGCAGCGGCCCGACAGCATCGGATGCTTCGTCGGTCCGGCGACCTGGCGGAGACGGGCCAGCCGTTCGCGGCTGTTGACGACCCAGAGCAGGTGCCAGCCGACACGGTGGTCTTCGAACAGCTTGGCGTAGGCGGCGAGCCGGTCGCGAATGACCGGCGGTCGTTCGGTCGACTCGTCGACTTCGACGAGGATGAAGGCCGAGGCCTCGCCGGTATCGATGGCGACGAGGTGGTCGGGGTTGACGCCCCAGTCCCAGTCCGGAATGTCGTACTCGGGCCACCAGAGCTGGACGAGCCCCGGATCGTGGCGGACGAGCGAGGCGAGGAACTCCACGCCGTCGAGCGAGTGGCGGGTCGTGATGAGGCCAGGCGATCGGTAGGCGTTGAGGTGGATGCGGCGTCGTCCGGATGAGCTGAGTCGATAGGCGAGGGGAATTCCACCGCGATCGGGAGGGAGGGATTCTCTGGTCACGAGGTTTGATTGATAGAGCTTGCGTGTTCGTCGGAGTGCGGTGCGAAGGGATGGATAGATAAGCGTTGCCAGCTGGCTGGCTGTGCAGACGCGGCTGTATTCGAGAAGGCGAAGACAGGCGCGATCGGTGAGTGACAGAAGGCTGACGTCGACACGTGCATGTGCAACATGAGCGAGAGAAGAAGCACGGTAGCTCATGTAAGTTGCGTCCAATCCGCCGACCGATTGAGCGCGAAATCCCGACATTGGGTTGTCGCGGGTCGACCTCGCCCAACGACAGTCGGATGCAGGATCCCGCGCCAGATTTCGGCCCCGATGGTGACTTGCCGGCGGCGAGCATGCTGAAGTCCGCTTGGCGTTCTGGTCGCCAAGCGGTAGGTGCTGGTGCTACCGGATGAGCTGGGACGCATCCTCGGGATCGAGCTAGAGGTCGCCCGGCCAGGTGCGAGGTCGTCGCGCACGCGCTGCTCGTGCCCGAGCGCTCAGATAGGCGAGGCGAGCGAAGTGGGCGGCTCTGGCGTGCGCCGCACGTCGAGCGCGCTCATCGGGCGGGAGCAGGCCGTCGGGATCCACCTCTCGCTCGAACGACGACATGAAGGCGCGCCTGGCGGCTTCGGTCGTCTCGCGAGGATCGTGGGTCGCGTGGAGTCGGTGTGCACCGATCCTCCCGCGAAGGGCCAGACTGGCCCGTTCTGCCTCGTCCATTCCGTGATGCTTCCCTGTGTCCGGCGGCATCCGCCGCGTTCTTGGCTCGACCGCATCGAGTCCGCGTTCCTGCCCTGCTGGGTCAGCGAGCGCTCGCTGGATCGCCGAGCCTCTGTTTTGGTCCTCGCTCCGCTCCCTGCTAGACCGCGCCTGGGGCCGAGTTCAGGAGGCGGAGCGAGAACGAGCTGACCGTACGCCCACATCGGCCGTCAACGCAAGTGATTGTGTACTGTATCGTGTCGTGTCCCGCCGTACGGTTTACGGCCCCAATATCGTCCACAAAACGAGTTGTCTCGCAGGCTGAGCAGGAGTACCGTGAGGCAGAAGGCCAGATCAGGGAGGAGAGTCGTGACCATCGGTGCCGTTCTCGATGCCATGGGGACGCGCGATCTGCGCGCCAACCTTCGGGCCATCGTCGAACGAGTTGAGGCCGGGACTCCTGTCGTCTGTCTCAAGGACGGACAGCCCCTCGCGGTCCTGATCAGCCACCAGGAAGCGGAGCGCTGGCGCAAGATCGAGGACTCACTCGCCGCGCTCCACGCACTCAACGTCTATCCCGAGGCGCTTGCCGACCCCTCCGAGCTCGCTGACCTCGCTTCCCTCAAGCCGCCCGATCGGGCAAACATCCGCAAGCTCACGTTGGAACCGCGAGCCATCCTTTCGCCGCTGCGGACGATCGGCGTCTCCGACGCCCGGGCCGCCTTTGCGACGCTTCTGAGCGAGGTAGCTCAAGGTCGAGTCCGAACGATCGTCGCGAGAGGTCACCTGTCCGTCGCTGTAATCCCGGCACCGGAATATGACCGCCTTCGGGCGCTGGCTCGATCGGTCAGCTGGTTCCACGGCGCCGGGCTGGACCTGGCCACAGCCAGTGAACATCAGGTCGTCGACTTTGTCCGTGTCCGGCGACAGCAGTCCGGTGGCACACAGCGGCAGTCAGCGGGGTGAGATCGTCATGGGCGGTCGCCTGACCGCAGGCGCCTCCATGGAGCGCCATCCTCCCCCGCTGGGGTTCGAGGTGAACGCCAAGATGGACTTCAAATCGGCGAGTGCCGGCACCGAGTCTCATCGCCAATATGGCGGGACCTTTGGATGTCATACGCGTCCCCGGTTGACCGCGCCGCCGCATTTCCGCACAGCTCGCGATATCCGACTTGACCCGGGAGCTAGGCGCGCGGCACGCTGTTGTGGTTCGAATGCAGGACCCGGTCCTCGTCGGTGACGTCCGCCACCTGGTGCCAGGGGTTTCTTGCGATCGCTTCGCGTCCCCGTCATGCAACATTTCGCTGGGGTCGGACGTTAGACCAACGTGCAGGGAGGCTCCGTGGAAGTTGTGACCCGGCTCACTCCGACCGACACTCGGGATTTGGAAACGGCTTTCAGCGTTCACATGCCGTGGCTGCGGCGACGGATCGCACTGATCGTGGGCGATCTGGAGGAGGCGTCGGACCTCGCCCAGGAAGCTTTCGCTCGTGCAATCGCGAACTGGCCGCTCGGCTCACGCGACGATGTCGCCCGCTGGCTCGCGGCGGTGGGCATCAGGCTCGCGATCGACGAAATGCGACGCCGGCGACGCTGGGGCTTCCTGCCGCTCCGCGAGACCGACGCACATTGGGCCCTCGCGGTGGACCCGGACCTCTGGCGGGCTATCTGGCGACTCAAGCCGGCGACTCGGGCGGCGCTACTGCTGACGGTGGTGGATGGCTACACACAGGAAGAGGTCGCGGTCGCGCTGGGCGTCGCGCGAGGCACTGTCGCGAGCTGGCTATCGCGAGCGCGGGATCAGCTCCGGCCGGTGATCGGGAGCACTGAAGATGGACGATAGGTTCGACGACAGACTGCGCGACCGGCTGCGAGCACTGGACGGGGCGGTACCCCCGGAGACACCCGCGCGGCGCCGCGGACTTGCAACGCCAATTCGGTCTCAGGTAGTCCGCACTGCCAGCGCCCCATCCTGGGCCCTGGCGGCGGCGGCGGTTTTGGTGCTGGTATTGCTGGTTTCGTCGGGCTTCGTCGCCCAGCGTTTGACGGCGCCGCAGTCTGGCAAATCGCCCGCATCAACAGCCACGGCAACCGGAGAGGCGAGGGCGACTGTGCCGCCCACACCTGCGATCGAACCCACGGTGATCATGGGATCGAGTGGCTTCCCGGTCTCGGTCGGCGGTCAACCTGTGTACAGGCTCGACGACCGAGCCACCTGGCAGAACCTGAACGGCAGTCTTCTCGTGGCGGCCGGGGCTCCCTTCGGCGATCCGAGTTGCCCGGCTCTCCTCGGATCGCCCACCCCTGGCCCCGCCGCAGATGCGGATCTCATTGGTGGGTGCCCCAGCGTAATCCTCTTCAATACAGCCGGATTCACCTATGGCTCGGGCGGCACCGGATGGGGAACCGCGCCGAAGGGCCTGTCGCTGGATTCGATCGCCGGGTGGGGCGGGCACATCATCGTCCTCCGCATTCACACACACGATCCCGAAGCGGCTCAGTGCAGCCCGGCCGCACAGGCGGCGTGCGAGAACGCTCTGGTGGTCGAGGCGATCGTCTGGCCTTCAGTGCCAGATCAGATCGACGGCGCCCGCGTCTACCGGGACAGCGACCAATGGAGTGGAGAGCTCGCAACGCTGGATCGGTCATTCCTGCTCGGCGGCGTAGTCAGCGTCTTTCCCGCAGGCCAGCAGTTCAGCCAGTGCTCGGCTTCCGCCGCGGCTGCTCAACTGCTCCCCTACTGCTCGACGAATGAGACGACCATCGACGGTGTTCAGATCGCGCCCAGCGGCGAGATCGAAGCCATGCCCAACGAAGTAGTGGTGGTGCGAGCTCACGTCAAGGACCCGCTCGCGTCCGAATGCCCGACAGACGTGCGAACCGCGTGCGAACAATCGGTCGTCGTCGAGTCGGTCGTTTGGTCCTCCAGGCCTTATTCGACGGGCCAATCTGAGCCAATACCCACGCCCTCCGGGACGTTGTAGTGTCGTAGGGTAGACCGCGAACACCCCCGTGGACGTGGGCTAATGACGCTCATTGCGTTCCCGCCTTCAGGGCGATCTCACGTCCGCACGCCTCGTGGCAGCAGCCACATGGCGGCGACCACCAAACGGGTCGTGGAACCGGGCGCGATGAAGGAGCCCGGGATGGCTGGCGAGCCAGAATTGTCACGCGTGGCCTGAAGATTCGATCGCAGTGGCGGGTGGGCCGTGACATCCTGGGATCGACGGCGCTTATTGAGCCTCGCCGACCGGGGTGCGGCACTAGCTTTACGACGCTAATTCGGCGCGATGGACCAGCGAACCAGTAAGGAGCTTGCAGAGCACGCTCGGCCCGTGCCAGACTAGGAACCTGTTGGGGCAAAACAGACGAGGCAGACGAACTCGGGGTCGCAGAGACTCCCGGGTCGAGGGGAGGGTGGATGGGGACTCAGCGGTCTCGGATGGCCTTGATTGTCATCCCGGTGATTCTCGATATGCACGTTGGCATTCCCAAAGACGGCTGGTGCTGCTCTAGTCGCGCCTGCCGTCGCGCAGCCGGCGCACACTGGGTACATCAGCCTGCAGAACTGGGCAGGCGTCGATGGATACCTCCGTCAGAGCGGAACGGCTCCCATGTCAGGTGCCCAAATGCACGCCGTCTGGATCAACTCATGCGGCAGTGGGTGTGGGACCCAATGGGCCCAGCTTGGAACCTTCCAAGGGAGTGTCGACGGACACACGTCGTACAACACGACCATGATCTACCTGGAGAACGGAGACGCATGCGGCCACTGGAGTACACCCGGACCGTGGGCGCTCCCTTCCCCAGACTATGCCTTCTACATCACCTTCAATGGAACATTTTACTCCGGCTCTTGCGGATATCAGTACTACTACGATTACCGAAAGGGCTCGTGGACTAGCCCGCCTTTTTTCACGGGAAATCTGTCCAGCCCGACAGGGGTAATAGAGGTGATGGCCGAGAACCAGAACTCGGCTCCTTTTGGGCAGGACTTCTTCGGCTGCGCTCCGTCCCTATCGTGTAACGACCCTGGCTACGGAATTCATCTTCTGCAGAGCACTCCCTCAAACTGGACGGCGTGGACGGCAACGCCAGGCTCCATCAGGGATTACACCTTGAAATCCATGCAGAGCTATTGGGCATTTGAGACATGCCCCGCTGCCTGCTAAATGAGCTACTGAAGCGCCGAATGCTTAGCTACTCGCAGGGGAGACCAATGTGGCTGGGAAAATCCAGGCCGGTGGCCGATGGGCTGGGCGAGTCCACATGGTCGGTCGCGGCGCGAAGATATTCGCCGTTGGCGTGATCAGTGTTTCCTTGACTATTGTTGTCGTCACTAGTGCTAGGGCGGCCGTCGAACCATTGGGGAACGGGTCGCCAGCAGCGCCTCAGGCGGCAGCAGAGTTGAAGCGGATTACGCTCCCGGGCGCCGTATATGACTTGACCTTCGATCAGGCTCGCAATTCATTGTGGTTTGCCTATATGTCGTCGGGCGCCGCCACTCTCTATCGCTACGACATTTCGACGGGCATGACCACGGGTGTCCTGCTTCCACCGACTGACCACAACGGCTACTTGGAGAGGGTGGCCGTCGGGCCCGATGGGGCCATCTGGCTGACCGAGGAGTACATGGTGGTTCGCTATGATCCGACAAGCCAGGTCACGCGCTCAATCAAGCTAGCTGAGGCTGATGCCGATGCGACGCCAACAGCCTTGGCGCGTACGGATCCGTCGCCAGGAACGTGGCCATGTGCGATTACGTTCGACTCCGGCGGCCGGGCTCTGGTGGCGCGTCACAACGTCAAATCGCTTCTGAGGTTGGACTCGAGTCTAGGGATCACAGGAAGGGTGCCCCTGCCTTTTGGGATCGTTGATCCGGCCAACATCGTAGATTTCGATGGTCGCGTATACGTCGCGGCGTACGGCGGGACGGGAAGGGGCGCAACGATGGACGAGCAGGGTGGCGCGGCTGCGATCGGCCCCGTCGGGGCTATCCAGTTCGCTGAGGGACCTCTCGGCGTCGTCTCCCTAGGGTCCGCAGGCCTCAGTTGGCTGACGCCCGGCTCGGCGTCCGTGGGTTTCTCGGTCCAAGCTGGACCACTCGATAAGGTTGCTCTCGCAAGAACCGGCGCGGTGGTCTATTCCCAGAATCTCGGTGTGATCACCAAGGTCACCACGTCAGCGACGATCGCATCCGAGTACAAGATGGCAGGTTCCTCGGTCCAGGTGATGAACCCCTTGGGCCAGCTTATTCGGGCTACTGCGGTAGATTCGGTTGGGGCGATGGCGGTGGACAGTAACGACTCCATCTGGATCGTTGACATCAGCAATACTGCGGCAGAACTTGTACAGCTTGGGTTATAGGAGCCTACCCGGATGGTGCCACCGAACCGATAAGTGAAGAGGGCTTAGAGCGGAGGGCCAGCGCGAGCCACTCGCTGAACGGTCCGGCACCTGACCAAGACACGATAACTGGACACGGAGTGCTTGGGCCTCCACGAGGGCGGCCACACCGCAGAGGCATTCTCGCCTTCTAAGCGGCGGGTCGTGGGTTCGAATCCCGCCGGGGACGCCAAACCCCCCTGGTTATCCGCGCGGAATGTCCCGTCTCCACATCCCGCATCCAGGTCGGTCGGCCCAGCCTGCCTGGTGAATGCCGTCGCGCCGGGGCACCAGGTAACGCTTCCCGCTAGTTAGTTCGGAGTAGTATCAGCGGACAGGTCGTTGTCGCGACTTTGGGGCGTCTCCGGGACAGCGATCAGAGGACGGGGGAATCCATGGAGTCCGGCTGCGGCATGCGCGGGCGCATGCGCGCGCCCGAGAGAGGGAGCGGTATGGCATCGTCGCGTGTCACGCGTTTCGGGGCATCAATCCTGTTGTGCCTGACTTTGGGCGTGGCGACGGCCCCGGTTGCCGCCGCCTCCCAGGGTCTGACCGCGGCGCCGGCCGGAGTCGCCGGCAACGCCGCTCCTCACCTCCCCGGGGGAGTGACCGGAATCCCGGTCACAGGCGACCAGCCCGCTCAATCCAAGCCGTGGCACGAGCCTCGTGCGGGCGGCGCTTCTCCCGCCGTCGGCGGGTATTCGATCCAGGGCACCGTCTCCGCTCAGGGCGGCGGAGCTCTTTCCGGCATCTACGTCGAGGCCGACTCGATGACGTCCGGCGCGTACAGACTACGCCTGGACGTACGGCGACGGTTCGTACACGATCTCCGGCCTCGCCTCCGACACTTACTACATCTGGTTCATCGATCCGAACGACTTCTACTTCGACGGCCTCTACAGTGGCGGCGGGGTACCGGGCACGCCTTCGACAGCCGTACTCGTGACGATCACGAGTTCGTCGATCGCAGGTATCAACGCGCAACTCGTCGCGATAGGCGCCTGGACTCTGACGATTCAGGCGAGCGCGCCGTCGGCCGGTGTGGGCGTGCCGGTGGGATTCACCGCGACCGCCAACTATGACCTCGGCCTGACCGACTACGCCCTCTACATCGTGGCCGACGACGGCTTCGGCTGGGTTTGCACCAGCGGCAAGAGCTGCGATATCGAGGAGTCCAGGAACACGCCGGGATCTACGATCTACCACGCGTTCGTCGCGAAGGACTTCTCCGGTACCGCGACGCAGATCACGTCCAGCTCGGTGACGGTTACCTGGAATCCGGTCCCCGGCGCGACCTACCACGCGCTCGCCCCGACGAGGCTGCTCGATAGCCGCAACGGGACCGGGCTCTCGGGTGCGTTCTCTTCCCATGTGGCGCGTCAGTTCCAGGTCACGGGGGGATCAAACGGCGTACCGACCAATGCCACAGCCGTGACGGGAAACCTGACCGTGACGCAGCAGACGAGCGCGGGGTTCCTGTACATGGGTCCGACTCGAGCGGACGACCCGTTTAGCTCGACCCTCAACTTCCCTCTGGGAGACGATCGAGCCAATGCTGTGACCGTTGCTCTGGGTAGCGGTGGCGTTCTGTGGGTCACATATGCAGCCCCCAAGCACGGCCCCACGGCCCAGGTCGTCTTTGATGTAACGGGGTACTTCACCCCGGACATGACCGGCGACACGTTCCATGCCCTCGCTCCGACACGGATCCTGGACTCCCGCGTCGGCACCGGGTTGTGGGGTGCGTTCCGCTCTCATGTCGCCGAGCAGTTCCAGGTCACCGGCGGAACGAGCGGGGTTCCGGCCAACGCGACTGCGGTGACCGGCAACCTGACTGTTACCCAGCAAACCTCCCTCGGGTTCCTGTACATCGGACCGAGCCTGGCCAACAACCCGACGAGTTCCACCCTGAACTTCCCCATGGCCGACGACCGGGCCAATGCAGTCACGGTGGCTCTCGGTATGGGCGGCATACTTGCCGTCACCTTCGCCGCACCGTCCTCAGCCCCAACCGCCCACGTCATCTTCGACGTCACCGGGTACTTCACGCCCGACACGACCGGCGCCGTCTTCGTGCCCGTTAATCCGACCCGATTGGTCGACTCCCGCTACAACTATGGCCTTGCCGGGGCTGCCGGTTCGCACCAGTCACGACCGTTTGCGCTCAGCAGCGTTCACGGCGGCGTTCCTACCAGCGCGATCGGCGTCACGGGCAACATCACAGTCACGCAGCAGTCGACCGTGGGCTTCCTTTACCTCGGTCCGGCCCAGGCCGACAACCCGACGAGTTCGACGCTCAACTTCCCGGCGGGTGACGATCGAGCCAACGCGGTCGACGTGGCCGTCGGCTCCGGCAATGCCCTGTGGGTGACGTACGCGGCTCCGAGCCTTGGGCCGACCGCACACGTGATCTTCGACGTGACGGGCTACTTTGCCCCGTATAGCGTGTCCGCGGCAGGCCTATTCGTTACCGGTCTGGCCGGCACGGAGAACCCTGGAGTCCCCGACAACGGGATGACAGTAACGGCGCGCGATGCCCAGGGTGCGGTCGCGCCCGGATATCTGGGCCTGGTGTACTTCGCGAGTTCCGACCCGCTCGCAACACTGCCGATGGAGTATCAATTCACTGCCGCCGACGCGGGTGTCCACCACTTCACGGCACCCGACGCGGTGGCCTTCGGGACGCCAGGGACCCACTCTGTCGCGGCAGTCGACGCACTCTCGCCATCGGTCACGATGGGAGTGCAATCCGGAATCGTTGTCGGCGGCACCTTGTCAACGGCGACGTATCACTCCGTCACAACGGTCCGCCTCCTCGACACCCGCGACGGTACCGGCGGATTGTTGGGGCCTCTCAGCGCAAACGTTACGCAATCGTTTCAGGTCAGAGGCACGGGCGCCATTCCCGCCGGCGCGGTCGCGGTGACCGGTAACTTGACGGTAACGCAGCAGACCCAGACCGGCTATCTCCACATCGGCCCTGTGGTCATAGGCTCGCCTGCCATATCGAGCCTGAAGTTCCCACTGAGCGACGATCGGTCCAACGCTGTCGCGACGTCACTCAGTGCCACGGGAACCTTGTACGTAACGTATGTCGCCTCGTCCGGAAGCCACGCGCATGTCATCTTCGACGTCACAGGCTACTTCACCGCCGACTCCATGGGGGCGACGTTCCACAGCCTTGCTTCGACGCGTGTCCTCGACTCGGCCGTCGGGCTCGGGCTCTCGGGAACCTTCAGCAGCCACGTGGCCCGCACCTTCACCGTGACCGGCATTCCGACCGCGGCCGTCGCCGTCACCGGCCGGTTGACGGTGACGCAGCAGACCTCCAACGGGTTTCTGTACGTCGGGCCGATCGGGGCCGACAACCCAAGCTCCAGCAACCTCAACTTCCTCTTGGGCACTCCCCGCGGGAACTCGGTTGCGGTTGCGCTTGGAACGAGCGAGACCCTATCGGTCACCTACGCCGCGCCCACGATTGGAAAGACGGCCCACATAGTTTTCGACGTGACCGGCTACTTCGCCCCGTAAGTCACGGCGGCTCCGGCCGCCACGCTCGCTCCGAACTCCAGGGCTGCCGCGATAGCCTCGCGCTGACGGGCGCCGTCCATGCCGTACCAGGGCACGCCCAGGACGACACGCTCCGCTATGCCGTCCCAGGCGCGCAGCCGGTCGGCCGCTTCGTCGGGGCGGCCGGCGATCGCAATCGCGTCGAGCAACTCGTCATCGATCAGCTCCGCCAGCCGCGAGAGGTCGCGGTTGACGAAGGCGCGGCGAAGGTCGCGGGGCAGGGCGCTGCGGTCGTGGAGCGCGAGGATCGCCCTGTACGACGGCGTCGTGGCGTAGAAAGCGATCTGGAGTCTGGCGGCGCGCCGGGCCGCCACTTCGTCGTCGCCGATCGAGATCAGCGCCATCGCCGTGATGGGGCAGGCTCCGGCCGCTCGGCCGGCGCGCTCCAGCCCGGCGTCGATGCACGGCCGAACGGCTTCGCGGAGATAGCGGGGTGACGCCAGCGGATGCCCGAGCAGTCCGTCTGCCACTTCTCCGCCCACTCGGGACATCGCCGGACCTACGCCGGCCAGGAGGATCGGCGTGTCGCGCCGCTCCGGCCGGAGCGGTCCGTGGAAAGTGGGCATCGTGATCTGGTAAGCCTCGCCACGATGCACCACGGCCTCGCCGCGGTTCGCCGCCCAGACGGTTCGGACCGCCTGCACGTACTCGCGCATCTGCGGTGCGGGCCTGTCCACTCGAACCGAGAAGCGAGCTTCGAGGACGCGCTTGACCTGCGGTCCGAGGCCCAGCGTGAACCGATCGCCGGACAGCTCGTCGAGGTCCCAGGCTGTCATCGCGGTCACGGTGGGAGAGCGCGGGAAGGCGAGCGCCACGCCCGTCCCGACGCCGATCGAGGTCGTGGTCGAAATCGCAGCGGCGGCCTGGGCGAAGGCGGTCCTATCGAGCTCGGCCAGCCAGACGGATTCGAGCCCGGCGGACTCTGCTCCTGCGGCCAGCGCCGCGACTTCGCGCAGATTGCCGCCGATTGCGATGCCAGCCTTCATGTTGCGACTGTAGCCGGTCGAAGGTCCGCTCGGCGTGGCGGCCGCTCCGGCCCCGGAAGGAGAACAGCTGGGACGCGGTGCGCCCGCTAGCATGAGCCTGGCGACTTCCGGCCGATGCCTATGTCGAATTGAGCATGCGAGGAGCGAGGGTGCGAAAGCGACTGGCGGTGGGTCTGGGCGCGGTTGTCGTAGCTGCGGCGTTCGCAGGTTCCGGCGCGAGCGCGACTGACGGCGCGCCTCCGACCGCCATCACGAGCCGGGCGGCCGTTGCCGTGGCCGGATCGCCATCGTCCTCGCCGCCGCCGGCGAAGACCGCGCCGCATTCCATCTCGGCCGTCCCGCCGCGAGTCGTCGGCCCTGGGCCCGCTCCGGCGCCGACCTGGGCCGTTCCGTCCGGGCCCGCCCCGGCGGCTTCGATGGACTACGAACCCGAGACCGCGCGAACGTCTGTGCCGCCGGTCACCAACACCCGGCCGCTTCCGGCCTGCTCGTACGCGGACGTGGCCGCGACGATTCCGGGTCCGGCCGATTGGGCGACCACGCTCGTCGACACCGAATATGTCCTGCCCAGCACCTACGAGCCCGCGGATCTGGTCAACCCCATCGCGGCGGGCATCTACAGCGGATACGACGTCCGGGCAGTGATGATCCCCGATCTGCAGGCCATGAACGTGGCCGCTACCGAGGCGGGGGCGCCGCTCGGGTTCGCCTCCGGCTATCGGAGCTACTGGACGCAGGTCTCCACCTTCGCCTATTGGGTCGACGACGACGGCTACGACCGGGCGCTGCTCGAGTCGGCCCGGCCGGGTCATTCGGAACACCAGCTCGGGCTGGCGATCGACTTCATGGATCTCTACGGCGAGGCGCCGTGGAACTTCACCGACTTCGCAACAGAGTCGAAAGCCGGGACATGGCTGGCCGCGAATGCCTGGCGATACGGCTTCGCGATGAGTTATCCGGCCGGGGCGGAAAGCCTGACCTGCTACGAATATGAGCCCTGGCACTATCGCTATGTCGGACCGGCGGCGGCGGCATCGATCCACCGGTCCGGCCTGACACTTCGGGAGTGGATCTGGCAGCGTCAGCCGGCTCCGCCGCCCGTCGCTACCCCGCGCTGGCCATGACCATTATCCGGATCTCGGTCATGTCTTCGATCGCGTAGCGCAATCCCTCGCGGCCCTGCCCGGAGTCTTTCGAGCCGCCGTATGGCATGTGGTCGATGCGGTACGTCGGCACGTCGTTGACGATGACGCCGCCTACTTGCAGCTCGTCGAATGCCTGCCAGGCCTGGCCCAGATCGTTGGTGAAGACCCCGGCCTGCAACCCGTAGAACGAGTCGTTGACCTGCCGCACGGCATCGCCGAAATCGCTGAATGGGAACGCCACGACGAGCGGTGCGAAGGCCTCGTTGCTGCACACCTGCGCGGTGACGGGCGTATCGACCAGGACCGTCGGCGAGAAGTACGAGCCATCGCCGGTGCCGCCCAGCAGGACGCGACCGCCCATCGACCGCGCTTCATCTACCCAGCGCCGCGTTCGCTGGACCGCGCGGGCGTCGACCATGGGACCGACCTCCGTCTGGGCATCCAGCGGGTCGCCGACCTTGAGAGCCCGGGCCGCCTCGACGAAGCGGGCCATGAAGTCGTCCCAGATCGCTTCGTGGACGAACATGCGCTGGACGCTTATGCAGACCTGACCGGCATAGCTGAAGGCCCCGACCACGATGCGCCGGACTGCCCAATCCAGGTTCGCCGAACGGTCCACGATGACGCCCGCGTTGCCGCCGAGTTCGAGGACGACACGCTTCTTGCCGGCCCGCTCCTTCATCTTCCAGCCGACGGCCGGGCTGCCGGTGAACGTGAGCAGTTTGAAGCGATCGTCCGAGACCATTCGATCGCCCAGTTCGCGTGTCATCGGCAGGATGCTCACCGCGCCTGGCGGGAGGCCCGCTTCGGCGACGATCTCAGCCACGGTCAGCATCGTCAGCGGATCCTTGGAGGGCGGCTTCAGGACGATCGGATTGCCCGTAGCTATGGCCGGCGCGAGCTTGTGCGCGGCCAGGTTCAGCGGGAAGTTGAACGGGCTGATTGCCGCGATCGGCCCGATCGGGAAGCGGCGCGTGATGCCGGTCCGGCCGCGGGAGGCGGGGTTCAGGTCCAGGGGGATCAGCTCTCCGCCGATGCGCTCGGCCTCTTCGCCGCCGATGCGGAAGGTGAGGACCGCGCGGTCGACTTCGGTGAGTGAGTCGCGGATCGGCTTGCCGGACTCGGTGGCGATGAGCCGGCCGATCTCCTCGCGACGGGCCGCGATGCCCGCACTGATGCGGCGCAGCGCCGCGCTCCGCTCATAGGCCGGCAGCTTGCGGGTCGTCTCGAACGCGGCGACTGCTGCCGAAACGGCCTCGTCGTATTGCTCCGGAGTGGCGTTGTAGGTGGCCCCGGCCGGTTGCCCGGGATGGGCCGGATCGTCGACGACCAGCATTTCCGTCGAGTCCACCCAGCGGCCGGCGAGGTAGATCGGGTGTGGACTCGTTGCCGCTGTGGTCGTCATCGCTGATCTCCTTGCGCCGAGTCGATCGCTCGCCGCGACTGTCACATCGTCATCCAGCCCTTGTCGACCCGCAGATTCTCGCCGTTCACGCCGTCGTTTTCGAGCAGGAAGGCCACCGCTCCGACGATGTCGGCCATGGTGACCAGTTCGCCGCCGGGCGTGCGGGCTTTGATGGTCTCCAGGTAGGCGGCCTTGCCCTTCCAGTAGGGGCTGTCGCCCACGATGCCCGGATGGATGGCGTTGATCCGCACGGGCGCGATCTGGCCGGCCAGGGTGTGGATCATCGTGGAGATGCCGCCGTTGACCGTCGTCACTGTCGTCGAACCGGGATATGGGCGATCCTTGGCCAGCCCGCCGAACAGCACGATGCTGCCGCCCTCCTTGGGAAAACGCGACAGCAGCGTGTGGATGACTTCGCTGTAGCCGACCAACTTCATCGTGGTCAGGTAGAGAGCCCGGGCGATGTCGTAGTCCTTGATGTTGTTCTGGTCGCGATCGATCGCCGCGATGACCAGCCCGTCGACCGCCTTCACCGACGAGAGCGCCTCGCCGATCGTCTCCGGCACGGCAAGGTCGAACGTCAGGGCCGTGACGGCGCCGGCGATCTCCTTCGCGGCCGCCTCGGCCTTCTGGAGGTTGCGCCCGGTGATCGTGACCCGGGCGCCCTTGCCGGCGTAGTAGGACGCTATCTCCAGGCCGAGACCCTGAGTTCCTCCGACGACGACGACATTCCTGGGTTCAGCCATTTCGTCTCCTCGATGCGATCAGGTCCGATCGTGTCGACTCATCGGCGCCGCCGGCCAATCGCAGTTGCTCTTCAAGGCGGCTCCAGGTTTGGGACCAGCGGTACGCGTGACGGGCCGGCGGCTGAGGTGCCTGGGTCTCGATCCAACGGACGCGCTCGGTGCCCGTGTTGTAGAAGCCGTGGACCGAACTCACTCCCGCGAACACGACGTCGCCGGCTGTGAGGTGGTACGGCTCGCCATCGAGCTCGGCCTCTATCTCGCCGGCCAGGAAGAAGTAGGCCTCCTCGAACGGATGGTCGTGGGCCTGCGCGGCGCCGCCGAGCTCGTAGTCGACGGTGAACATGGTCAGCAGATCCGCGCCCATGCCGCGATCGATGAGCATCTTCACCGAGATGCCGCTGTAGGCCAGGAGCGCGGTGTCCATGCCGGCCGGAGCACGCCCGCGGGCCTCGTCCTTGATGCGGAGCGTCTCCAGCTGCGGAGGAGTTCCCTCGTAGTGGCCGACGAGACGGGTCGACGGATCGGCCAGCGCCGGTGGACGCGAGATCGCGGCCATTGCCGGCGGGTCGATTGGCGGACCGGCATAGAACGTATCGCGCCGGGACGCATCCGCAGCGAGCCGTTGCGGCGTATTGACCGACAGCCAGCGTGTCTGCGCGCCGGAGGCGTTGGCTAGGGTGTGCCAGGTCCCGACCGGGATCAGCGCGTAGTCGCCCTGGCGGAGAACGTGGAATTCGCCGCCAATCTCGAGCAACAGTTCACCGCCGAGAACGTAGAGCGCTTCCTCGAAGGAGTGGATGTGGCGCCTGATCCAACCGCCGGCCGTCAGCGCACCGACTGCGAGCTCGGTGTGGACTGCACCCGTTTGGGCGCCGACGATGACTCTCCGCGCAAGACCGTGGGTGTTTGGGGTATCGGCTCCGGGCTCGCTGCTGAACGACCAGTCGACGTGGGCGACATAGTGCATCGGTCACTCCGATGGGTTCCGACCGCGCGCCGGGACGCGGTTCCGTCCAGGCCGACCGCCGGCGCGACCGCCGGGCCCGACCCGCCCGCGCCGTGGGGCGAGGCTCTTCTGCGGTTCGAGTGTGCAGTACCGCTGAACAGTGGTCAAGGGCGTTGCAGGGACTGTGCAGGGTTCGGGGATTGGCCGGAGCCCAGACCCGTCTGGCGGAACGTGCGGACGCAGGGCAGGCCAGGCGACCCCTCGGCGGCGCGCCCGTCTGTCGTAAGCCGGGCCGGTTACTCCCCAGCGGGGAGATCCTGCTGGGCAGGCGCGGTCGAGGCCGTGGCGGTGTCTATGCGGCTCCGGCCGAGGTTGAACCAGATCCCGTGGACGGGGTCCTTGCCCACGTTGTGCATTCGATGCGGGGTCATGGAGTCGAAGGAGATGGCGTCGCCGGGCCCGAGGACGTACTCGTCGAAGCCGATCGTCACTGCCAGCGATCCGCTGATGACGTAGCCCCATTCCTGGCCGGCATGGCGCTGAAACTCGTGCTCGTGCGTCGAAGCGCCCCCGACTTCGTACGTGACGTAGATGAACTCGGCGTTGGGGATCGAGACTGAGGTGAGGCGTTCCCACACGACGCCGGAGGCCAGGCGGATACGCTTCCGCGTGTCGGCAGGCTGGACGGGGATGACGGGCATCGGCCCTATCGCAGTCGCGACCGTCGCCGGGACCGACGTAGCCGAGGCGAGTGACGAACCCGAGGCAAAGTCAGCAAGCGGCCCCGCCACCCGCCCCTGAGCCGGCCCGGCTCCCGCAGCCACCGACCCGGCCGCCCGACTTCCGCCCGGCTCCGAGAAGAGCATGTCGTCGAGCGAGATCCCGAACTCGTTGACCAGAGCGTACAGAGTGCTGACCGACGGCTTGGCGCGGCCGGTTTCCACCTGGGAGATGAGGCTCGGCGAGACGCCCAGTCGAGTGGCGAGAACTCGCAGGCTCAGCCCGCGCTCCATGCGGGCCGCACGCAGCCGAACGCCCAACTCGGCGTACTCCGGAGCGTTGCCGTTGCCGTTGCCTCGCGAACCCTGCGGCACGCCGCGTACCTCCTTGTCTGCCACGGTCTCAACGCAACTGCCCCGTTGGCCCCCGCAGGAATACTAGCCGATTGATGATCCACCGTGTGCAGCCACGCTGCACGAAACGGACCGCTCTGTGCATCAATGTTGAAGCGCTGTTACGACGGTCACATACTCCCCGCGCAATCGACAGATACCCCCGGATCGACGCGGCTGACATCGACCGGACGTGCCTCAGGAGCGAGAAATGGCGAGAGTCGCGGTTCCAGTGCCGATCGCCGTCGACCACGGTCGGGACGGCTATCGAGAGGTGGACCTGGAGAAGATCGGGGCCCCCGGCCCGATGGTCGTGGACTTCGAGGAGAGGGTCAATCCAGAGCGCCTGAGGGCGTACAGGCTCGGTCGCACCCGTGACGCGCTGGCCAAGTCGGACCTGGGCGCCGTCCTCGTGTTCGACCACAACAACATCCGCTACGTCAGCGCCACGCACATCGGCGAGTGGGCCCGGGACAAGATGACCCGCTACGTCCTGCTCACCAGAGGTGGAGAGCCGCACGTCTGGGACTTCGGCTCGGCCGCGAAGCATCACCGCCTCTACGCCCCGTGGCTCAAGCCCGAGAACGTCAACGGCGGCATGATCGGGCTGCGCGGCGCCGTGGCTCCGGAGGCGGGCCTTTTCGCCAATGCCGCCCGGGAGATCCACGACATTCTCGTGGCCGAAGGCGTGGCGGACATGCCGCTCGGCGTCGACATCCTCGAGCCGCCGCTCATGTTCGAGTTGCAGCGCCAGAAGATCGACGTCCGCGACGGCCAGCAGGTCATGCTCGACGCCCGCCAGGTCAAGTCACAGGACGAGTTGATGCTGCTCAACCAGGCCGCGGCCATGGTCGACGGCGTCTACCAGATGATCGCCGAAAAGCTCAAGCCGGGCATCCGCGAGAACGAGATCGTCGGCCTCGCCAACAAGATGCTGTACGACCTGGGCTCCGACGACGTGGAAGCCATCAACGCCGTGTCGGGCGAGAGGACCAGCCCGCACCCGCACGTGTTTTCCGACCGGTTGATCCGCCCCGGCGACCAGGCCTATTTCGACATCATTCAGTCGTTCGTGGGCTATCGAACGTGCTACTACCGGACGTTCAACGTCGGTCGTGCCACCGAAGCGCAGCGTGACGCCTACAAGAAGGCCCGTGGCTGGGTCGACGCGGCGATCAACCTGATCAAGCCCGGCGTGACCACCGACAAGATCGCGGCGGTCTGGCCCAGGGCCGAGGAATTCGGCTTCGAGAGCGAGATGGCGGCGTTCGGCCTGCAGTTCGGCCACGGCGTGGGAATGGGCCTGCACGAGCGCCCAATCATCAGTCGCCTGACCTCGCTGAACAACCCGATCGAACTGCTGGAAGGCATGTTCCTCGCCCTCGAAACCTTCTGCCCGGCCAAGGATGGCTCGGGTGCGGCCCGGATCGAGGAGGAGGTCATCGTCACGCGCAACGGCGCCAAAGTCGTGACTCTCTTCCCGGCCCAGGACCTGTTCGTAGCCAACGCTTACTGAGGCACTCACGATGGCTGCTCATCCGGCGCGATCGGCGCGGACGGCGCTGGCGACTCCGGCGACCGATATGGACGAGGAGACCAGGCTCCGCATCTACCGCACGATGTTCGAGGCGCGCGCCTTCGAGAAACGCGCCCACGAACTCTTCCTCGAGGGCGTGGTCAAGGGCACGACGCATCTGGCAACGGGCCAGGAGGCGGTCGCGGCCGGATTCGCAGCGGCGATGCGACCCGACGACTACACGTTCTGCACCTACCGGGGCCACCACCACACGATGGCTCGCGGCGTGGGCATGACGCCGATCCTGCTCGAGCTGACCGGCAAGGCGGGCGGCCTCATGGGCGGCAAAGGCGGATCGATGCACCTGACCAGCGTCGAGCACGGCGCCATGGGCTCCTACGCGATCGTCGGAGCGCACATGCCGATCGCGTTGGGAGCAGCCTGGTCGGCGCAGTTCCGGGGCAGCGGCCAGGTCGCCGTGTGCTTCTTCGGCGACGGCACCACGAACATCGGCGCCTTCCACGAGGCGCTGAACCTGGCCGTGGTCTGGAAGGCGCCGGTCGTTTACGTCTGCGAGAACAACCGCTACATGGAGTACACGCCGATCGAGGCTGTGACCGCGGTGGAGCATCCGGCCGCCGATCGCGCCGCGGCCTACGGTCTGGAGCGCTTGATCGTCGACGGCAACGACGCCGACGCCGTCTACGAGATGGCGCGCAAGTACATCGACCGCGCCCGCTCCGGTGGGGGACCGGCGCTCATCGAGGCGCTTACCTACCGCCACGGCGGCCATTCCCGAGCAGACCCGGGCACGTACCGGCCCAAGGAGGAGATCGCGGAGTGGCTGTCGCGGGACCCCATCCCCATGTACCGGGAACGGCTGCTCGCGGCCGGCATCGACGGCGCCGCCCTCGACGCCATCGAGAAGGAGGCCGCGGCCCGGGTCGCCGAGGCCGAGGCGGTGGCCAGATCGGCTCCGGACCCGGATCCGTCGACACTCGAGACGCAGCTGTGGAGCGACGGAGGTTCGTCATGGCGGAACTGACATATCGCGCCGCCGTGGCGGCCGGCATCGCCCAGGAGATGGAGCGCGACCCGACGGTCGTGTTCATCGGCGAGGACGTGGCCGCGGCCGGTGGCGTGTTCAAGACCACGGTCGGACTTCTGGACCGGTTCGGTCCGCAGCGTGTCCGCGACACCCCGATCAGCGAGCAGGCGATCATCGGCGCGGTCATGGGCGCGGCCATGACGGGGCTGCGGCCGATCGGCGAGCTGATGTTCTCGGACTTCTTCGCGGTCAGCTGGGACATGGTCGCGAACCAGATCGCGAAGACCCGCTTCATGACCGACGGCCAGGTTTCCCTGCCGCTGGTGATCCGGACGGCGAACGGTGGGGGATTGGGCTTTGGCGCACAACACTCCCAAAGTGTCGAGAACTGGGCCATGGCGATCCCCGGTTTGAAGGTCGTGGCGCCGTCGAATCCGCTCGACGTGGTGGGCTTGATGGCCGCCGCGATTCGCGACCCGGACCCCGTGATGTTCTTCGAGCAGAAGTCGCTCTATCCGGTCAAGGGCGAGGTGCCCGACGGCGAGCATGTCGACAAGCTCGGGACCGCGAAGGTCGTCCGTCCGGGCAAGGACGTAACCGTGCTGGCTCTGGCGGCGATGGTGCCGCGTGCCCTGGAAGCTGCGGAACGTCTGGCGGCCACGGACGGCATAAGTGCCGAGGTCATCGACCTGCGCTCGCTCGTACCGCTGGACACCCAGACGATCCTCGCCTCGGTTCGCAAGACCAGCCGCCTGTTCACGGTCGAGGAGAACCCGCGGCTGCTGGGCTGGGGCGCCGAGATCGTCTCGATCGTCGCCGACGAAGCGTTCTACAGCCTGGACGCGCCACTCGTCCGCATCACCGCCCCGCACGTGCCGCTGGCCGCCTCGGGTGCCCTCGAATCGCTGGCCATGCCGTCGGTCGATCGGATCGCCGACACGATGCGAAAGCGACTCGAGGATGCCCGCTGAGCCGGGCCGCACGTTCCGCGGCGTGAAACCGTGACGACGGTCGCCGTCTTCGGAGTAGGGCGGATGGGCGGGTCGATGGCCCGAGCTCTCGCCGATGCTGGATTCTCGCTCGTTCTCTACAACCGAACGCCAGACAGGGCTCGGGCCCTCGCCGGCGAACTCGGCGCCGCGGTCAAGGCCGTGGCCACCACTCCGGCCGCGGCCGCCGCGGCCGCCGACGTGTGTCTGAGCAGCGTCGCGGACGGTGCGGCAGTGGCCGAGCTGTACGGCGGGTCGACCGGTCTCGTCGCGGGTCTACGGCCCGGCTCGGTCGCCGCGGATATGAGCACGGTTCTCCCGGAGACGATCCTGGGCCTTGAAGCATCGATCCGTGCCCGCGGCGCAGGAGTTCTCGACGCGCCGGTCTCCGGCAGCGTGAGCCTGGCTCGCAGCGGCCAGTTGACGATCATGGTCGGCGGCACGACCGACGACCTGGAACGTGCCAGGCCGGTCTTCGGAGCGCTCGCCGGCCACGTCTTCCACATCGGACCGCTGGGCTCCGGAGCGGCGATGAAGCTGGCCGTGAACGCGGTCGTATTCGGGCTCAACCAGTCGCTCTCGGAAGCGCTCGTCCTGGCCGAACGGGCCGGTATCGGTCGGTCGGTCGCCTACGACGTTCTTGCCGCGAGCGCGGTCGCGGCGCCGTACGTCGGCTACAAGCGCGGCTCCTTCCTCGACCCCGACGCCACGCCGCCGGCGTTCGCCCTGCAGCTGGCCGAGAAGGACCTGCGGCTCATCGCCCAGCTCGCCGCCGCGGTCGGCGCCGACATTCCGCAAGCAGCCACAAACCTGGACTTCCTTCGCCGTGCGGAAGAGAGCCTGGGTCCGGACGCCGACATCTCGGCCGTCGCAAGCCACCTTCGCCGCAATTCCCGCGGCGCCGCCGGGGCGGTCACGGAGCTCCGGGGCGGGACCGCGGCCTACGCGCACGTCGAGCGCGATTCGAGAGGAGGCGCCTGATCGAGGGCCCTTCCTGCGCGTCCCCTCCAGGACTGAACCACGATCGTCGCAACCGGCAAAGGAGCACACGATGGCACAACGGATCCTGATACGCGGAGGCTACGTCCTCACCATGGACAGCGCCCTGGGCGACATGCCGGGCGCCGACGTCCTGATCGAGGACGACAAGATCGCGGCGGTTGGCCGCAACCTGAGCGCCGACGGCGCGCAGGTGATCGAGGCCAAGGGCGACATCGTCATCCCGGGCTTCGTCGACACGCATCGCCACACCTGGGAGGCGCCCATTCGCAGCAGCGCCCCCAACTACACCTTGGGCGACTACTTCGTGGGCATCCTGGACTCGTTCGCGCCCAAGTACCGGCCGGAGGACGTGTACGCTGGCAACGTATGGGGCGCTCTCGAGTGCGTCAACGCCGGCATCACCACGCTGCTCGACTGGTCGCACATCGCCAACACCCCGGAGCACGCCGACGAGGCCATCCGCGGCCTCAAGGACGTCGGCATCCGGGCGGTCTACGCCTACGGTTTCCCCAACACGTCTCTGGCCGACTGGTGGTTCAACAGCAAGCTGATCCAGCCCGAGGACGCGCGGCGCATCCGCAAGCAGTACTTCAACTCGGACCAGGGCCTGATCACGATGGCCATGGCCACGCGAGGGCCGGGCTTCTGCACGCCCGAAGTGGTCCGCCACGACTGGGAGATGGCCCGCGACATCGGCGTCCCGATCACGGTCCACACGGCCATGGACCGCATGGCCGGCAAGTTCCTGATGGTCAAACAGCTCCACGACATGGGTTTGCTGTACCTGAACACGACCTACGTCCACTCCTGCCACCTGACGGACGAGGAGTGGAAGATGGTTGCCGACACGGGCGGCAAGGTCTCGTTCGCGCCGCAGGTGGAGCTGTCCATGGGCCACGGCTGGGCGCCAGCGGTCAAGGCTCTGTCCTACGGGCTGCGGCCGGGCCTCAGCATCGACGTGGTGACGACCTCACCGGGCGACATCTTCACCGAGATGCGGGCTCTCTTCACCTCCGAGCGGGCGCGCCGCAACGACATCGCCTGGACCGAGGACGTGGACCCGACGGACCTGCTGACTGTCCGCGACATCCTGAGCTTCGCCACGATCGACGGCGCGGCGGTGGCCGGCGTGGCCGATCGGGCCGGCTCGCTGACGCCGGGCAAGAAGGCCGACGTGGTGATCATCGACGGGCATGCGCTCAACACCGCGCCCGTGATCGACCCCGTGGCCACGGTCGTCCTGGCGGCCGACGTCTCCAACGTGGACACGGTCATCATCGACGGCCGCATCCACAAGCAGCACGGCAAGATGCTGGCCGACCTCAAGGCCCCGCTGGAGCAGGTCGAGAAGTCGAAGGACTTCCTGGTCGCGTCCGTGCCGGCGCAGGAGGGCTGGCTGGTCCGCCAGACGGCGTAAACCCTCACAATAAGAGGCGCCGCGACGTTTCCCGTCGCGGCGCTTTCCTATGTCGATGGACCGGTGCCGCCGCCGATCAGGCCGTGGCGCCGCATTTCGGGCAGACAAGCCGGCTGAGCGTGCAGTCGAAGCCGCACAGAACCCCGCGGGCGCACGACTCGCATTTCGGATTCGCATGCTCGGTGATCGCCTGCTCGCCGCAGCGGTCGAACCACGTGCCTCTGCCCGCCCGAAGGCGATCTCCATCGGTGGCCATGCGGCGGAACGACCCTCGGAACTCTACGACGTTACTCACGCCGCAGACTCTACAGCCTCAGCGCGTCCCGGGCTGGCGATGGCCGACGTGGGCCAGGGAATGACGATCGCTGCCGATCGCCGGCGTATTCGCGGACAGCCCACGAACGAGGCGGTCAGGCCGGTCGGACAGGTGCCGGGCTGAACGTGCCGACCCGCTGTGGCGGACACGATGCGCTCGCCGGGCCGACGTTGGGCTCTAGTGCTGCAGGTCGAACGTGAGGGTGACTTCGAGACTCCGGCCTGAGCCGGCTCGAGTTACCACCGGACCGGTCAGCCCGTGACCGTCCGCGCCGTATAGCTCGACTGTGGCTGGCGGCTGGCCGTCCATCTTGAACGTGGCGGTGGCGACGACCGAAGTGGCGCTCGAGCTCGAGAGCGAGAACGTGGCCTGGAACTTGCCAGCAGCCACGGCGATCCGCTGGAGAGGGAGATTGCCGCTGCCGACACCGGCAGGGACGCCGGATGCTTCGAGGTCCACCAGGGCGCCGTCGGGGAGGGTAGTGTCGCCGGAGATCGCGAGATTCCTGCCGTCGACCCGGCCGCTGACGCAGAAGGCCGGATCGCTGGGGACCAGCCATTGCGGCGTGCAGCCGCCCAGAACGATGACCCCGGCGAACTGCGCCGCCGGCCAGGCCGAGATGGCAAGGAGGGAAGCCAGAGCCACGCCGGTGACGATGCCGCGCCAGTGGGTCGGCGGCGTGGGGACGCGCCTTGGCCGAGCGGCCGCAACTGACGCGGCCGGCGACTCCGGCCGGGGCCCCGGCTCGAGGGCCGTAGATGGCAGCGTGTCGTCCGAGGAAGCACCGCCCGCGTTGATATCGGCGGTAGCGGCAGTGGCGCCGGCCACGGCGGTTTCGTCCATCGGCGACCCGCCGAGAGTGGCCAGCCAGACGAGCACCGCTCCGCTTACCAGGGCCAGCATCGCCCAAACGTCGGGGCCGATTCCCAGGTAGAAGGTCGCTTCGGGGCCGTTGCCGAAGTCAAGGATCAAGCCCGGCGGGCCCACTATGAGCCAGCAAACGGCGATCATCCGGAGGACCCAGACGTGCCGCGAGGTCCAGGCCGGCAGCAACAGGATTGCCGCCAGAACGAGGTCGGCCGCGGCCTCGAGCAGGAATACCGCCGCCAGCGATCGCCCGGCGCCGGGATCGTGGAGCGAACCGGCAACAACCGCCGCCTCGGCGCCGAAACCGCTGATGAGGGCCGCGGTCGCCAGCAGCGCCGCCCGGGTGATCCGCAGGTTGCGCGGACTGGCAGCTGCCGGCCCGGGTTCCGGACCTTCGACGCCGGATCCCACGGCCAACCCGACCGCCACGCAGACGGCCAATACGACCGCGGACGCGACGAGGAAGATCAGTTCCATGAGGCCCTCCGGGTGGAAGCGGCGCGAGGCGGATCGAACTGGATAACGTCTCGATTGTGGCGAGAGCGGCGTGGTTTCGCTGACCTAATGCGCAGTCGGGCGTCCGGTGCGGGCCCGTTCGGTTGGCCGGCTCGGCAGGTCGGCCGAACGTGGCCGCTGGCTGCCGGTAGTCGCGTCATGTGGGCGGCCGCGCAGCCACGGACGTCATCCATCGGGACGGCGCCACGCAGGACTGTTGTTGGGCGTCTCGAAACCCATGGAGGTGCTACCGTCTAGGCCGGTCGCGACCGGGATCCGGACGCGAACCCTCGGCCCGACCCTATCGCGGTGGTCCGCGACCTGCAGAGGGGTACTTTTCCCGGATGAGCCCACGTTGGCGCGGTTGCCTGATCGAGATCGTCGAGACGGTTCTTCTGACCGTCATCATCTTCTTCCTCGTCCAGCATTTCGTCGCGCAGCCCTATCAGATCCTCCAGGTCTCCATGGAGGACACGCTCCAGCCCTCGCAGATGATCCTGGTCGACAAGATCTCGCCCGTCTTCAGCGACTACAAGCGGGGCGACGTCATCGTTTTCACGCCCCCTCCGGGCTACTCTGAAGACGGCCAGGACATCCCGTTCATCAAGCGTGTAATCGGACT
The DNA here is from genome assembly GCA_963835845.1 of uncultured Chloroflexia bacterium. Classification (GTDB taxonomy): domain Bacteria; phylum Chloroflexota; class Limnocylindria; order Limnocylindrales; family CSP1-4; genus Fen-1039. The sequence goes on from CAWIGT010000001.1 coordinate 177,644, forward strand.
GGGCGGCGATCTCGTCCAGATCCACGACAACGCGGTCTACGTGAATGGCTTCCGGTTGAACGAGCCCTATGTCTATGAGGGGCAGCCTACGACGCCGCTCCCCGGGTTGGATCCCAAGGTCATCGCCTCGCACGAGTGCGACCTGACTCAGGCGGAGCTCACGTGTCGCGTGCCGGCCGGGCAGCTCTTCGTGCTCGGCGATCACCGCGAGCAGTCGACGGACTCGCGATACTTCGGACCGATCGAGAAATCGACCGTGATCGGGCGAGCCTGGCTCCGCTACTGGCCGCTGTCCGCCTTCAGCTGGGTCTCACCTGCCGAGTATCCGGGCGTGCCTTCCGCGCCGCCGGCCTCCTCGTCCAATTCTGTCGTCCTGCCCACGCCCGCGGCGTCGCCTTCGCCGTCCCAGTAGCGGCAGCACGCGCCGCGTGAACGCGGCAGCGAGAAGCGGCCGAGGACTCAGACCGCCTCCTCGAGTTCGTCCGCCTCGGGCTTGCGCGCGGCCAGGCGCTCCACGACCCCGAACCAGGACCGCTCCAGCCGCTCGACCTCCAGGCCCTCGGCGAGGACGTGTTCAAGGGGCTCGCGCAGCAGGTGGTCCGCCTGACGGCGCAGCGTGATCGGCTCGGCCAGCCGTTCGATCGTCCGCATGATCAGGTTGGGGCTTCGGACGTGCTCGACAAGGAGCAGCCGACCGCCGGGTTGAAGCACCCGCACCGCCTCGGCAACTGCCCGCCGATCGTCGGGAATGGTGCACAGCGCAAAGCTGAACACGACGGTCTCGAAGTGGTCGTCGGCGAAGGGGAGGGCAGCGGCGTCGCCCTGGCGAAGAGCGGCCTCGATGCCGAGTGCTTGCGCGCGAGTGCGCGCAACCTCGAGCGCAACCGCGCTCAGATCGATGCCGGTGAGATGCACGTCGGGCCCGTAGAACGGCAGCGTGCGTCCTCGACCGATGCCGATTTCGAGCGTTTCCCCTTCGGCCTGCTCGCACAGCCAGCGCAGGTTCTGGTCGCCGCGAGGCCGCGCGGACGTGGCCGCCCGGCGGTCGGTACATGCGTCGGATACGATCTGTCTCGGCATCGTCGGCGGGCATGAGTCGAGGTTAGCGATGTCGAGACGCGTCGGGAAGGGGCGTGCACAGAGGGTTTTAACCCGGCGAGGCCCGCGTCCGTTGGATCCGGCGGCGAGTTGCGCACGAATACATACTGGGTACAGGTGCAGCCGGACCCGAGGGCCCGGCCGAAGGGGCACCGGGAGGTTACGGCGCGATCGGCGTCCCGGAGAAGGGGAGGGATTCTCGATGAGCTTCGTGAACCGGCGTCTGACGGCGGTCGTGGTGGCAGTGCTCCTGGTCGGCGCGCTGGCAACGGCCGCGTTGCTCGGCATTGGGCCGGCAGACAGCGGACGCGCGGGATCCGGCGCTTCTGCCTCGTCGAGGCCGCAGTCGACCTCGCCCGGTGGGACAGGTGTCGTGGCGCGCCTGCCACTCGCCGCGGCTGGCTCCACCTTCGCCTGGGCGCCCGACGGCGACCATTTCCTCGTGTCGGGTGGCGCCGAGTACGAGACCCGCATCTACGACCGGGCGGGGTCGCTCGTGTCCACATTTGGGTCGATCGAGGGCTGGCTCAATTCCGGCCACGTGATCGACGGCAGCGGCTACGTCGCGGACGTATCCGCGGGCCACACCGGCGGTCCCACCGCGAACAGCTGGGTCGTCGCCAACGGCCACGGATCGGCCGCGATCATCGTCGCGGTCCCCGCATGTACCGGCGACCCGCTGATCGACTGGTACAGGGATGGCCACTACGTGAAGGCGGGCGACAAAGAGACTCCGTATGGCTGGTCGCCGGACGGAAGCCTGGTGTTGCTCGGGCACCTCGACTGCGGCAGCCAGGACGCCGAGCTGAACGGCTGGAAGGGCGACGTCGACGTGGTGGACTTCGCCAGCGGGACCGTCCGGACGACGCTCTTCGGCGTTCGCGGCGAGATGGCCTTCAACCCCTCGGCCACTCGAATTGCCGCCCAGGCCGACAGTGAACTTGAAGTCGCGGCCACGGCCGGCGGAGAATCGCAAGGAATCGTCGGAGTGAGGTTCCTCAGCTGGCTGGACGACGACCACCTTTACGGTCTGGCAGGCAACTCCATCGAGCTGATAGACGTGGCCTCGCAGCTTCCACCGAGCTCGGAGTCGGCGGTCTGGCAGGTTCCGTCGCCATCCGGCCCGCGTCTCGTCGCCGACGCTTCGGGCAAGGTGCTGCGGATCGACGCTGCCGACGGCTCAACGTTGCTGGATCTGTCGTCGGCCGCCCTCGTCGTCGACGAGAACCAGATGTCGCAGCATCTCGTTTCGGAGCTGCAGCCGCGATGGTGGTCCCCCGACGGACGAGCGATCGCTCTCGAGTCGGCTGACCGGACGTCGCTCGCGCTGATTTCGGTCGACCCGAACCAGCCCGGATCGGTCGGCAGCGCGCTGCCGACGCCGGTTGGATCGGCTCAGCCGCTGATGGAGCAGGACAGGACGGACCTGCCCGTGCCGGTCCGCCAGCTGGTGTCGGACGCCGCGAGAGACGCGCTCTGGTTCCTCGGCGGGGTTGTTGGGAAGCCCATCGATCTCTACCGCTACGACGCCGCCACGGCGAAGCTGTCGCAGCGGTCACTCGAGGGTACGACGTTCGATCCGCGCCAGCCCCTGGCCATGTCGCCGCTGGGCACACTCTGGCTCGGCTCCGGCCAGGACCTCTTCGTCTTCGATCCCGATACGTCGGTGCTGGCGAAGGTGGACCTGCCGCCGGCCGGTTCGGATGCACAGCTGGACCCGAAGGAGGGCAAGGTGGACCCGTGGGTGTCGGGGATTGCCATCGACGTCCAGGGAGAGGCCTACGTTGCCCGCAACTGGGTCCGGTCGCTGGCGGTCGTAGACCGATACATGCGAGGCCCCGGTTCGATCCTGGACATTTCCGATGGCTTTGCGATGACCGGCGGACTCGCGGTGGCCGGAGGTCGCGTATACATTCTGGCTGATCCGGCGAGCGGTCTCGGGTTCGGCGTGGACGCAACCGGCACCGGGAAGCTGACGAACACCAAGTTCCAGGCGCCGGCCATTGCCGCCGCGGGTGACAAGCTGGTAATGGCCGGCAACCCGCCGGGATGGATGGACGACCAGGGTGGAGTGGGGATGGTCGAGCCGGTCATGGCCGCGGCGGACCTGGTTGCCGGTGGACCAGGTGGCGTGGCCGCCTTGTACAACAACCCAACCGGAGAACTGCAGATCCGCGACGCAGACGGCCACGTGTCGTTCCAGGGCCGCTTTCCCGAAGCCAACGCCCCGCGGCTGGCGACGATCGCCTTCGACTCCAAAGGACGCGTCTGGGGCGTGGAGGTCGTCGAGACTGGCGGGACCAGATACTTCGTAGTTCGCCTCAGCGCCGGATAGTAGTCCGATCCGGTCGCGCCATTCGGCTGGCTCAATTCCGCCGCGCGGCGCGAATCCGGCCATTTGATGCGCCCCACGGATCGCGCATTACAGTTGCGCAACTAATTGCGTGTCCGGCCGGGCTTTCAGCGACTACAAAGGTGCCGTTCAGAAACTCGGTCCCGTTGGTCATCAGGTAGTCGACAGGGGCAAGCGACCCCTCCGGCTGATGACCCCGGACCGGGAGTGCCGGATGATTCGCCTCACCAGCATGCGACCGAGGCTGCGCCGTCGGTGGCTTGCGACTGTCTCGATCCTTGCCGCGGCGGTTGTGGCTACCGCGACCTTCGCGTCCCCTTTCATGATCAACAGCATCAGCATGTCGTCGACCATCCAGCCCGGCGAGGTAGTGCTGGTGGATCGATTGAGCACTCTTCAGCGCGGCGACATCGTCGTCTTCCATCCACCGGACAACGCTTCGAACGGCTCGTTCATCAAGCGGGTAATCGGGCTGGGCGGCGACCACATCTCCATAACCAACGGGTTCGTCTACGTCAACGGCAGCCAGCTCGACGAGCCCTATCTCGCCCCGAACACGGTCACCTTGACCAAGGTCTGGGACTTCGAGACCACAGTTCCCGTCGGCTCGGTGTTCGTTCTCGGGGACGATCGGTGGGAGTCGTGGGACTCGCGGGCTTACGGAGCCGTGCCGGTCGGAAACATCATCGGCCGCGCCTGGCTGGTATTGAGTCCGACCTTAGCGATCGCGTCGCTCTAGAGAGGCGGGGCGTGCCTAGTAGTCCGGCAGGACCGTTTCGCCGAACATCAGGAACTTGTCCACGGCGCGCGCCGCCTGACGACCTTCGTTGATGGCCCAGACCACGAGCGACTGGCCCCGCGAGCAGTCGCCGGCCGCGAAGACGCCCGGGCGTCGTGGTCATGAATTCGTCGTCGTGGACGATGTTGCCGCGATGATCCAGCTTGCAGCCGAAGGCCGTCGGCAGCGCGGGCTCGGGGCCGACGAAGCCCATGGCGATGAGCACAAGATCCGCCGGAAACGATCGCTCGGTGCCGGGGCGTTCGCGCATCTCGGGCCGGCCACCGGGAGTGTGGATCCATTCGATGTCGATCGTGTCGATGCGCTCGACCTTGCCGGCCGTGCCCGCCAGCCGCCGCGTGTTGACCAGGTACTGGCGTGGATCCGCGCCCCACAGGGCGGCGGCTTCCTCCTGACCGTAGTCGAGCTTGTAGACCTTGGGCCACTGCGGCCAGGGGTTGTCGACGGCGCGGGTTTCGGGCGGCCGCGGCAGGATCTCCAGCTGAGTGACACTCTTCGCGCCCTGGCGAATGGCCGTCCCAACGCAGTCCGTGCCCGTGTCGCCGCCGCCGATGACGACAACGTTCTTGCCCGCCGCGGATATCGGCGTGGCCGCGCCGCCCAGGAGCTGGCGCGTGTTGGCCACCAGGAAGTCCATCGCGAAATGGACACCCGCCAGTTCGCGGCCCTCGACCTTGAGGTCGCGCGGGATCGTTGAGCCGGTCGCCAGGACGACGGCGTCGAAGTCCTTGACCAGCTTCTCGGCGGCGACGTCGCGCCCGACCGCGGTCCCGGTCACGAACGTGATGCCCTCATCCTGAAGCAGCCTGACGCGCCGCTCGACGACGGCCTTGTCCAGCTTCATGTTGGGGATGCCGTACATCAGCAGCCCGCCGACTCGGTCGTCGCGTTCGTAGACGACGACCTCGTGACCGGCTCTGTTGAGCTGCGCTGCGGCGGCCAGGCCGGCAGGGCCCGCTGCCGACGACCGCGACCTTCATGCCCGTGCGAGCAAGGGGCGGCTCCGGGAGGACCCAGCCTTCGAGGAACGCGTGCTCGACGATCTCGTTCTCGATCGTCTTGATCGTGACCGGCGGCTCGCTGATGCCGAGCGTGCAGGAGCCCTCGCAGGGCGCCGGGCAGACGCGGCCGGTGAACTCGGGGAAGTTGTTCGTCTTGTGCAGGCGGATGATCGCCTCGCGCCACTGGCCGCGATAGACGAGATCGTTCCACTCGGGGATCAGGTTGTGGATCGGGCAGCCCATCGCCAGGCCGTTGACCAGAGCGCCGGTATGGCAGTACGGGGTGCCGCAATCCATGCACCGCGCGCCCTGGTCCCGCAGGGTCTTCTCCTCATAGGCCGGATGCGTCTCGCTCCAGTCCTTGACCCGCTCGAGCGGCGGCCGGACATGGGCCGGCTCGCGGTCGAATTCCATGAAACCCGTCGGCTTGCCCATCTTCAGTTCCCTGCCACGCGGCGGGCGTCCATGACGTTTTCCTCGAACGCCGCCATCTCCGCTTCGTCTTGCGAGAGTCCCTTCTCGCGCATCCGGGCCTGGGCCTCCATGACGCGCCGGTAGTCGTTGGGAACGACGCGGATGAACCGGCTAACCGTCGTCGGCCAGTCGTCCAGGAGCGGCTGGGCCCGCGGGCTCGCCGGTGTGCTCGACGTGAGCCTCCAGAAGGGCGCGGACCTCGGCGATCTCTGCTGGGTCGCAGAGCGGCAGGAGCTGGACCATCTCCTTGTTGCAGACCCGCTCGAACCCGCCGCCGACGGCTCCGCCCTCGCCGCTCTCGTCGAGCACGTAGGCCACGCCGCCGGACATGCCCGCGGCGAAGTTGCGGCCGGTCTTGCCGAGACGACGACGCGGCCGCCGGTCATGTACTCGCAGCCGTGATCGCCGACTCCCTCGACCACCGCAGAGGCGCCGCGAGTTGCGGACGGCGAACCGCTCGCCGGCGATGCCGCGGACGAACGCCTCGCCGGACGTGGCCCCGTAGAAGGCGACGTTGCCGGTGATCACGTTGTCTTCCGCAACAAAGGTCGAGTCGCGGTCGGGGTAGAGGACGATCTTGCCGCCCGAGAGTCCCTTGCCCAGATAGTCGTTGGCGTCGCCCTCGAGGGTCAGGCTGATGCCGCTCGGAATGAACGCCCCGAAGCTTTGCCCCGCGGAGCCGCGGAAGTGCAGGTTGATCGTGTCGTCCGGCAGGCCCTTGCCGCCGTATCGCCGCGTAATCTCGGAGCCCAGAGAAGTGCCCACGACGCGGTTGACGTTGCGGATCGCCAGGTCCGCGTCGATGCGCTCGCCGCGCTCGAGGGCGGGCTGGCAGAGCGGGATCAGTGTCGTCGCGTCGAGCGACTCCTCCAGCTTGTGCTCCTGGCCGATCTGGCAGGTTCGGAGGGTCGTCTTCGGAATCTGGGGCTGGAACAGGATCCGGCTGAAGTCCAGGTTGTGAGCCTTCCAGTGGTCGATGGCTCGCCGCATCTCCAGCCGCTCGGAGTGGCCGACCATCTCCTCGAAAGTCCGGAAACCCAGCTGAGCCATGTACTCGCGCACTTCCCGGGCCACGAAGGTCATGAAGTTGACGACATATTGCGGGTCGCCGCTGAAGCGCTTCCGGAGCTCCGGGTCCTGAGTGGCGATGCCTACCGGGCAGGTGTTGAGGTGGCAGGCACGCATCATCACGCAGCCGAGCGTCACCAGCGGCGCGGTCGAGAAACCGAATTCCTCGGCCCCGAGCAGGGCGCCTATCACGACGTCGCGGCCGGTCTTCATCTGGCCGTCCACTTCGACGGCGACGCGTGAACGCAGATCGTTCATGAGCAGGACCTGGTTCGTTTCGGCGATGCCCAGCTCCCAGGGCAGGCCGGCGTGCTTGATCGAGCTGAGCGGCGAGGCGCCGGTGCCGCCGTCATGGCCGCTGATCAGGATCACGTCCGCGTGGGCCTTGGCCACGCCGGCGGCGATCGTGCCGACGCCGACCTCAGAGACGAGCTTCACGGAGACTCGCGCTTTAGCGTTGGCGTTCTTGAGGTCGTGGATCAGCTCCGCCAGGTCTTCGATGGAGTAGATGTCGTGGTGCGGCGGCGGGCTGATCAGGCCCACTCCCGGCGTCGAGTGGCGGACCTTGGCGATCCAGGGATAGACCTTGTGACCGGGCAGCTGGCCGCCCTCGCCGGGTTTGGCGCCCTGGGCCATCTTGATCTGGAGCTCGCGGGCGCTAACCAGGTACTCGCTGGTGACGCCGAAGCGGCCGGACGCGACCTGCTTGATGGCGCTCTTCATCGAGTCGCCGTTGGGAAGGGGCTCGAAGCGGGCCGGATCCTCGCCGCCTTCGCCAGTGTTCGACTTGGCACCGAGCCGGTTCATGGCGATGGCCATCGTCTCGTGGGCTTCACGGGAGATGGAGCCGTAGCTCATCGCCCCGGTCTTGAACCGTTTCACGATCGATTCGACCGGCTCGACCTCGTCGATCGAGAGCGCGTGGCGGTGGTTCGACTTGAAGTCCATCAGACCGCGCAACGTGCACAGGCCTTCGGATTGGTCGTCGATGAGCTTCGAGTACTCCTTGAAGGCCTCGTAGCTGCCGCTTCGAGTTGCGTACTGCAGCTGGGCGATGGAGAGCGGATTGAACAGGTGCTGCTCACCCTCGAAGCGGTACTGGATGTTGCCGCCAACGCCGAGCTGCTTGTGGTAGATGGGCCGCTTGGGCGGATAGGCCCGATCCTGGCGCATCTTCACTTCGCGGGCGACCACGTCTATCCCGATGCCGCCGATGCGCGTCGGCGTCCAGGTGAAGTACTCGTCGATGAAGTCCTGGTTGAGCCCCACGGCCTCGAAAACCTGGGCGCCATGGTAGCTCTGGATGGTGCTGATGCCCATCTTGGAGATGACCTTGACGATGCCCTTGGCGATCGCCTTGCGGTACTTCTTCTCGGCCAGTTCGGCGGCGCCGGGGATCATGCCCAGGCGGACCTGGTCGTGGACGGTCTCGAAGGCCAGATAGGGGTTGACGGCGCTGGCGCCGTAGCCGAGCAGCAGGGCGAAGTGATGGACCTCGCGAGGCTCGCCGGACTCGAGCACGAGCCCGACCTGGGTGCGCGTGCCGGTGCGGACGAGGTGGTGATGAACGGCCGAAACGGCGAGGAGCGCCGGAATGGGGGCCTCGTTGGCGTCGTGGCCGCGGTCCGACAGGATGATGATGTTGTGGCCTTCCGAGATCGCTTCCGAACAGCGGTCGCGCAGCCGCTCGATGGCCTTGCGCATCCCGGCGCCGCCGTCGGCGACGTTGAAGAGAGTCGGCAGCGTGATCGTCTTGAAGCCGTGCAGGTCGGGCTTGCCCGACGCGTCGCCCGTGGAGAGGCTGCGGATCTTCTCCAGTTCCTCGTTGGAAAGTACAGGCGAGGGCATCTCCAGCTGGTGGGCCGCCTGGGGCTCGGGCTCCAGGAGGTTACCTTCCGGGCCGATCGCCATCTCCGTGGCAGTGATGATCTCCTCGCGGATCGAGTCGATTGGCGGGTTGGTGACCTGGGCAAACAGCTGCTTGAAGTACGAGTAGAGCAGCTGCGGCCGCTCGGAGAGCACCGCCAGCGCCACATCGTTGCCCATCGAGCCGACGGGTTCGGTGCCCGTCTGAGCCATGGGATTGATGATCATTCGCACGTCCTCGGCCGTGTAGCCGAAGACCTCCTGGCGCCGCAGCACGGTCTCGTGGTCCGGCTCGATGACGCGCGGCGGCGGCGGCAGCTCGGTCAGCTTGACAAGCCACTCGCGGACCCACTCTCCGTAGGGGTGCTCGGTGGTGACGCGCCGCTTCAGCTCTTCGTCCGACACGATTCGCTGCTCGGCCGTGTCGACGAGGAACATGCGACCCGGCTGAAGCCGGCCCTTGGCCACGACCTGATCCGGCGCGATGTCCAGCACGCCCGCTTCCGAGGCCATCACCACGCGCCCGTCCCTGGTGACCCAGTAGCGAGCCGGGCGGAGGCCGTTGCGGTCCAGCGTGGCGCCGACGCGGATGCCGTCGGTGAAGGCGATCGAGGCGGGGCCGTCCCACGGCTCCATCAGGCAGGCGTGGAACTCGTAGAAGGCCCTTTTCTCCGGAGCCATCGACTCGTGGTGCTGCCAGGGCTCCGGGACCATCATCATCAGAGCGTGGGCGACCGACCGGCCGGAGAGGTAGAGCAGCTCCAGGACGTTGTCCAGGATGGCCGAGTCGGAACCCTCCAGGTCGATGGCCGGCAGTGCCTTGGTCAGTTCGTCGCCAAAGAGCTTCGAGTGGAACTGCGACTGGCGTGCGTGCATCCAGTTGACGTTGCCACGAAGCGTGTTGATCTCACCGTTGTGGCTGATGTAGCGGTACGGGTGAGCCCGTGGCCAGGACGGGAAGGTGTTGGTAGAGAAGCGGGAATGGACCATCGCGATGGCGCTCTCGACGCGTTCGTCGGCCAGGTCCGGATAGAAGACCCGCAATTGCGAGGCGTTGAGCATGCCCTTGTAAACGATCGTTCGGCAGCTCAGCGACGGAATGTAGAAGTCGCCGCGGGCCGGAATGGACGATCGCGAAATAGCCTTCTCGATGAGGCGGCGGACCACGTAGAGCTTGCGCTCGAAAGCCATGTCCTCGACCAGGCTGGCCGGGCGGTCGATGAAGACCTGGCGGATCAGCGGCTGAGCTGCCCTGGCGCTCGCGCCCAGGCTGGAATTCTCGGTCGGGACATCTCGCCAGCCCAGGAAGTGCAGACCCTCTTCGGCAACGACCTGCTCGAAGAGCCGGAAGCACTCAACCCGGCTGGTCCGATCATTGGGCAGGAAGACCATGCCCACGCCGTAGCCGCCCTTGCCGCGCAAAGTAACGCCCGATTTGGCAGCCACGTCCGCGAGGAAGCGGTGAGGGATCTGGATGGTCAGCCCGGCGCCGTCGCCGGTGTTCTTCTCCGAGCCGCTGGCGCCGCGGTGCTCCAGGTTGACCAGGACGGTCAGGGCATCTCGAACGATGGCGTGCGACGGGCGGCCGGCAATGTCCACGACGAAACCGAAGCCGCACGCGTCGTGTTCGAAGCTCGGCTCATAGAGTCCGCGAGCCTTCGATCCGCCGTGCGCTCCGCCCGTTTGCGTCAACTTGCCTCGACCTCGCACCGCTAATTCGGAATCGTTCAGATACCCGGCGGCGGCGACAGCGGAGCCTGCTCCTGCGCAGGAGCCCATTTCGCCGCGGAAAGGGGAGTGTCGAATAGGAGACGGTGCCAGGTCAAGGTTGCGAAGGTTGCGAATTGGTAACGGCGCGGATTCGCGGCGGCCTCAGGGCACGGGGCGGAGGACTGTTCGGGGTGGGTCAGGCGCCGTCGGCGACGCGCCGGATGAGGGAATCGCGCTAGACTCTCGACGCTTCGTCGCGAGCGGTCGCGAGACCGCCAGGCATTGTCAGGAGGATCGGCATTGTCGCCACAATCTCGCCGCGGCCGAGCGGTGCCGGCCAGCCAACGCAAGACGGCGTCGCACGGGGCCTCGGCCGCCAGTCGCAAGCCGGCCGCGGCGGTCGACGAGGTGAATGGCCAGGTCGACGACGAGCAAGACGACGACGTGGTGGCCGCACCGGTTCGACCGGGTCGGCGGCAGCGCGGTTTCGCCCGCGTCCGTCGTACCTCCGGCTACCGGTACGCGAACGAGTTGCTCGGTGCCTACGTGCCCCTAATCGTCGCTTTCGTAGTCTTGTTCGCCGTGGTTTGGGGTTACATCAGCTTCGGGCCGCATACGCCGAGTCCGCGAGAGAACTGGACGTCGATCGAGACCCAGTGGCGGCCCAAGCGCGAAGCGGATCTCAAGAAGGTCGCCACCGCCGTGGCCGCGAATGACGTTCAGGCGTCATTGGACGGCTACAAAGCGGTCGCCGACGACACCAAAGGCTGGATGGGCGCTCTTTCGGCCATAACCACCTGGTCGGATCCCAATGTCGCGAGCGTCACTTCTACGACCGCGCCGGAGGCGGTTGCAGCCTTCATTCAGGACGGCAACAAGGAAGTAAACGACCTCGCCGCGATGGCTTCCGCCAAGACGATCAACGACATCCTGGGGCAGAAGGACACCATCGACGCCGACGAGTCCAGCCTGAACACGGACTACGCGCTCGCATACCTGGCGCTCTTCGCCACGAACCCGACCGCGAGCTCGCAACCCACGATCGGGTTCCCCGCCGGCACCTTCGTTCCGAGCCCGTCGCCGGGTCCGTCGGAAAGTCCGTCGGTTGGTCCCAGCACGGCCCCGTCTCCGGCCGGTTCGACGTCGCCGGGAGCCTCGTCGGCCGTCCCGGCCTCGCCGTCGGTTTCGCCCGCAGCTTCCTGACGCCGCGGAAGGCCGCGGACCTTTTCGACGTTCTCGCGGCCCCCGAAACGGACCACCCGGGCGGGGTACGAACTGTGCCGGAATGGCCGGTACCGCGAGCCGTAGTCCAAAGTACGGCTTGTGGCGGTTGAGTGCGCTCTGTACGGTTCGCGTCGCTTCGAGCCTGGATAGGGCTGGTCCAAAAACAACCACAAGCACCGCCGCTGATGCACACGCCGTCGCAAAGGAAACCCATGGCTGCCATGGCCGCTAACGAACTCGGTCCGATGCTCACTGCAAGCGAAGTCGCGGAAATGCTTCACTTGCATGTCAACACGGTGAAGCGGCTTGGCGATCGCGGAGAACTGCCGTTCTACCGCGTCTGCAAGCGCGGCGACCGCCGCTTCCGGCTCGAAGACGTAATGACGTTCCTGGACAAGAACCGCTAGATCGCAACCAACCCCGGTTCGCGGAGGCCCGTCACGAGGGCCAGTGCCCTGAATCCGTCGAACTAAGCTGAGGCCCGCGGCGTCTGCCGCGGGCCTCAGCGTTTCTGCGATGTGACCTGCTGCTCAGGCCGTGGTATGCGGTACGGCCCGCAGCGCCGCGGCGAACAACTCGAGACCCGTTGAGATTTCCGCCGCAGTGACGTCGATTGGGGGCAGGAAACGAACCACGTTGTGGTGAGTGCCGCAGTTGAGGACCAGCAGGCCCTGATCCGCGGCCGCCTGCATGAGCGCCTCGCAGGTTTCGCCGTCGGGGTCGCGCGTGGCCCGGTCGCGGACCATCTCGACCCCGACCATCAGCCCCAGACCGCGGACGTCGCCGATTCTGTCGTCGGCCGCCATGAGCTTGCGCAGACCCGCCTTGAGTTCCACGCCGCGCGCGGCGGCGTTGGCCACCAGGCCCTGGTCGGCGATGGTCTTCATCACGGCCACGCCGGCGGCGCAGCTCACGGGATTTCCACCGAACGTGGTGCCATGCGCCCCGACGCCCCAGCGCTCCTGCAACTCGCGACGGCTGACGATCGCGCCGAGCGGCAGGCCGTTGGCGAGCGCCTTGGCCACGCAAACGACATCGGGGACGACGCCGGCGTGCTCGAAGGCCCACATCCGACCTGTTCGGGCGACTCCGGTCTGAACCTCGTCGAAGATCAGCAGGATGCCGTGCTCGTCGCACAGGGCCCGCAGCTCCCGCAGGAACGAGGCCGGCGCGGGGTTGAAGCCGCCCTCTCCCTGTATCGGCTCGATGATGATGCCGGCCACCGACGAAGCCGGGATCTCGTGACCCAGAAGCGTCCTCAGGGCGCCCATCGCCCCGGCCGAGGCCGCTTCCTCGTCGTCGCCGAAGTAGCGGTAGACGTTGGGGAACGGGGTCAGGTAGACGGACGGCAGCAGGGGCTCGTAGCCCGTCCGGTAGTTGATGCTCGAGCTGGTCACCGAAGCGGCCCCGAAGGTGCGGCCGTGGAAGGCGCCTCGGAACGCGATCAGGCCGGGGCGGCCGGTGACGCGTCGGGCGAGCTTCATTGCCGCCTCGACCGCCTCGGCGCCCGAGTTGCAGAAGAAGACGGTGTCCAGCGGGTCCGGGCACGCGTCGGCCAGCATGGCCGCGAGCCTGCCAACGGGCTCGAGGTAGCCGAGAGCGTTGCAGATGTGCAGGAGCCTGTCCGCCTGATCCTTGATCGCCGCCGTGACCGCCGGATGGTGGTGACCGAGCGACGTCGTGGCGATGCCGCAGGCGAAGTCCAGGAAGCCGCGCCCCTCTGAGTCGTACAGGGTGTGGCCCTCGCCGTGGCTCCAGCTCCGCTCGTAGTAGCGGCCCAGGATCGGCGACAGATGCGGAACAGACATCGCGGCGTAGTTGCCTTCGGCCGCGAACGCGTCCATCTCCGCCGGGGTCATCGCGTGGTCCGGTGCGCCGGCCGTAGCGATCGCGGCAGAGGCGGGGACGACGGGTTCCTTGGCGGTATCCATGACGCGAAGCTCCTCAGAAGAAACGGGTCGCCGGTCGATTCCGACCGGCGGGGCCCTTCGAGTATAAGCGGCGGCCGCGTCCAGCGGCCCGAGCCGGCGGGCGCCTCCGGCTCGGCGGCGGACCCGGGATTGCCGACCGCGCCCCTCCTGGTGGCGGACCGCTACTCACCGACCGCCGGGAAACCGCCCGGCCACTCCCGTAGGGCCCGAGGCGAACCAGGTCCACGTCGACCGAGGTGGAGCCGAGGTAGGGATGCTCGGCCCGACCAGGAGCCACGGTGCCTCGGCCCGATCAGGAGACTGGCGACTTGCATGACTCGGCCGCCCGAAAGTACTGGGCGCGTGCGCCAGAAGTCCTACCCGAGCCGCCGGAAGAGCGTAGTCTTGGGCGGTCGGCCCGTGGTCCGGCTTATCTCGACCGCCAGCTCCGGCGACGCGGCCGAGCGGGGGCGTGAGCCCACTCCGTCCGGTCGCTCCGGCGGTGGAACGTCTGCCGTGGTCGCCGGGGTTGGGTGGAGCGAGGAGGCAACTTGGAGACGACCAAGCTGGCAGTGGGGGACGAAAAGTTCGCTTTCGAATTCGACGGCCGAAAGGTCACGGTCGTCACACGCTCGGCCGACGGCGGCCAGCTCGCCAGGTTGTTCGAACTGGAAGCCAGCCCCAAGTGGGACGACTCCTCTCCCCTGAGCGACGACGAGGTTACGGCACTCGTGCGCGGCCTGATGGCCGAGGCCGACAGGACAGGCGAGCCGGTGGGCGTTCTGGGCGTGCCGCCCGCGGCCGCTCTCGCGTTCCCAGACGATCCGCGCGTCTATGTGTCGCCGGTGGAACCGCTCTCGTTCTCGCTACCCGGCTCCCCCACGGGGTTGAGCCTCCAGATGGACGCGCGGGGCGACGGCCATCTCTGGGCTGTGGGTGAAGAGCGGGCCAGGCTCGGCTCGGACGGGATGTGGTGGATCCTCAATGCCCTCGTCGAGGCCCTTGTCGAGCCCACAATCGTGGCGAAATGGCCGCGCTTTCTCACGCTCGGCACGACACTCGGCGGACCGGCCACGCAGGCCTCGCTCGAGTGCGGCGATTGGGGACTGGGCATCGTCTGGCGCGATCTGCGGAGCGGTGTGGTCGGCGACGTGATCGCAGTCCAGGAACTCAGTTACGACCGGGTCGAAGGCTGGCTGACGTTGTTGCGGCCCGTTCTCGAGGAACTCGGCGAGCGTCGGGTCCACCGCCAGCGTCTGCGGCCCGCTCGGACTGCCGAGAAATGGGCTCGGGTCCTGGAGCGCTGGAGCCAGGCCCCGGCTGAACCTCTTCCGGCCAGATAGCCACGCGACCCGCGGGTCGCCGGCGTCGCGAGTCAGGAAGCTCTGACCGCCGCCACGTCCCCTGTGGGCTGGATCAGGAAGATCCACACGTCCCAGGCGGAGTGGCTGACCATGAGCGCTCCCATGGGGACGCCGGCCGCGTAGAGAGCGCACCAATGCGCGCCGGCGACGCCTGCCGCGCCCATCAGGGTGAAGTTGCCCGACGTGACGTGGATCGCCGAATAGGCCACCGCGGCCATCGCCGCGCCGGTCCAGCGGCCGTACCGGCGCATCAGGGATTCCTGGACCAGGCCCCGCCAGAACAGCTCCTCGGCCGGGCCGATGATGGCCACCAACCGAGCCGCGGTCTCGACCTGCGGCGCAAGCTCACGCAACGCGTAGATGTCCCGAATCTGGTCGTCGCCGCCCGGCACGAAGCGGCGCGCGAAGCGGTCGCCGACCCTGAACGTTCCATACAACGCGGCCGCCGAGGCAAGCCCGAGGACGACTTCCTTCGGCCCGATGCGGTTCCGCTTCAGCTTCGGATTACCCAAGCGGGCGAGGCTGCCCAGAATGAGGCCGGTCGCGGTCATGCGACTCCAGAAGTGGCTGCGCGGTCCGCGGAATGTGGCCGCAAAGGCGGGCACCGCGGCCGCGAGTCCTACTGCGGCGGCAAAGTCGAGGCGAGCGCGGGCTCCGACCGAGCCGATGGTCCGCGTGCCTTCGATCGGTCGACGGCGGGGGCGCTTCACGAGACGAGCCGCGCCATCAGCAGGCCGACTACGAGCAAAGACCCGAAGGCGAAGTGGAGCCGGGCCGTCTCGATGTCGATCATGGCGATCGCCCGGGCCTGTCCATTCGCTCCGAGTTCGGCCGAGTGCATGACCTGCGCCAGGAACGGTACGGAAAGAACCGCGATGGCGGCGGTGGGCGGGAGGATGCGCGCCGCGACCGAAAGCGCCAGGCAGACGTAGGCGCTCAGAACGAGGGCGACGTAGGAATAGTGGGCCCACTCCCGACCCATCAGGATCGACGGCGTGACGATCCCGGCGCGCGAGTCGTCGCCGATGTCGCGCCAGTCGTTGCCGTGGACGATTGCCGCCACGAGCAGCCCGACGGGGACCGACAGCACGACCGCTCGCCAGTCGGCAGTCCCACTAACCGCGTAGTACGAACCAACGGTCATGAGCGGCCCCATGATGAGGAAAGTCATCGGCAACCCGACGGCCTTGTACTTGTACTGGAACGGCGGCGCCGTGTACGTGTAGCCGCCGATCACGCCGAAGACGCCCAGGGCGAGCATAACCGGACCGCGGACGTAGGCAAGGTATGCGCCGATCGAGCAGGCCGCTCCGAAGAGCAGGATCGCAAAGACATATGCGCCGCGCTCGGTGAAGCGGCCCTTCAGCACTGCGTGGCTCGCCCGGGGCGACGTGATCGTGTCCACGCCCTTGCGGACGTCGAAGAGTTCGTTGGTCACGTTCGTGCCGGACTGGATGAGCATGGCGGCAGTCAGCGCAGCCACGAAGAGTGGCCAGGAGAAATGCCCATCGACGGCGGCGAGCGTCGCGCCGGCGGTCACCGGGATGAAGGAGCCGGTGTAGGCGAACGGCCGGACAATCTCCCAGGAGGCGGCCACTCTCCGGCGCGCGCGATCGAGCGGGGTGAGGTGGCGGTCGTCGTCGAGGCTGCTCGGGTGCGGCAGGTCGGCCCCCGGCGCCGGCACGTCGGCCCCAGGCGCGTCGGGCCCGGGCATGTCGGGCCCGGGCGCGTCGGCCCCGGGCGCGTCGCGGCCGCCGTCGCTGCGGACCTCACGGCCGGTCCCGACCACCGCAGCCATCTGCTTCGGAACTGATGCAGTCGGGACCGGTAGCGAGGCGTAGAGCTTCGCAACCTCGATGAGTTCCCGGGTTTGGTGCTCCTCCTGGACCACGGGCTGGAGGAGCGGCAGGTCGAGACCCGTCTGCGCATGGAAGGCCATGGCCTTGGCGGCGACGTCCTCGCGCGTGCCGCACAGCATGAAGGCGTCGAGCAGATCGTCGGGGATGAGCTTGCCGGCTTCGTGGTAGTCCTCCGCGCGCCAGGCGGCGTTGATTCTGTCGCGCATCTCGCGCGGGAATCCCGCTCGCTGGAGAGAAACGTCGCCCAGGATAGACATCATGTAGATTACGAACGGCTCGCGCTTGGCCCGGTTCAGCGCCTCGCGGCGCGTCTTGTCCACGAGCGACAGCAGGTATCCCGCAGTCTCGACGTCGGCCGGGTTGCGGCCGGCAGCCGTGGCCGCGCCATGTAATCGACTGATGATGCCCGTGAGCGACGGGATCGACTCGCACGGGCGGGCGAGGTAGCCGTCGGCCTTGCGCCCGGCCAGTTCCACCAGTTCTTTGCGATATCCGGCTACGAACAGCGGAATCCGGTGCACGGGCGGGAACATCGGCTCGATCGACGGCAGGCCGGCCGTATGGGATGGCAACCGCTCGCCGGCCCAAAGTGTCCTGAGCATGTCCATCGCGGTGCTCACGCCCTCGATCGCGGCCGGAGGGGAGTACGGGATGCCCATCTGGGCCAGCCTGAGCGGCATGCCGGTCCCCAGGGCCATGACGATCCGTTCGGGGAGCAGTTCGTCGAGTGCGGAGCCGGTCATCGCCAGGACGACCGGATGGCGCGTGTTGGGGTTCACGGATCCCAGCGAGACGCGGAACGCGCTGCCCGGGTCGTTGGCCAGGGCTGCGGCGATCGCGGCACCATAGGTGATCGAGTCGCGCTCGTAGTAGGAGTCGTGGATCCAGACCGAGTCGAGGCCGGCGTCGCGCGCGCCACGCACCCATTTGATGACATCCGATATGTCGCCCCGTGCCGCAATGCCCAGTCCGACTCGACGCGCCAGCGCTCGCATGTTTCTCCCGTCCGTGGCGCAGGCCCGACCCGACACTTTGCGGCGAGGCATTCGCGCAGACGATATTTTACTCAGTCACTAATACTTGGGGGATGGACCGGCGGACAGGTGCGGCCCGTGCTTCTGCCAAGCGCATAGGGCAACTCAGCGTGCGTGAGCGGGTCTCCTCCAGCGTCGCGATCTCGTAACGTTTGGTCATGCCGCTGCCAAACGGTCCAGCACCCTGGTTTGGCCTCAGTTCGGAGACCCTGCGCCTCCTGGAGGTCCACCCGGCGCGGGCGATCGCCATCCCGGGACGCGGCTGGCGCGACTTCGGCGACGCCGTGATGCTCTTCTCCGCATCGGAAAAGGAGCCGTTCTTCAACCGACTGACGGCCGTTCGCTGGCCGGAGGACCCCCGGTCGTTCGACGATCGGTTGAGCGAGGCGATCGAGCTGTTCGGCGCACTGGACCGCAAGCCCTATTTCTGGGCAATTCCCGGCCTGAGCGAGCCCGCCGACCTGATCGCCCGTCTCGCCGCCAACGGCTTCGTGGATCAGGGCGGCGGCTACGACATGATCCTCGTGAACGATCCGACCGAGGTGCCGGCCGTTACCCTTCCCCCGGACGCGGTCATGGAGCGCTGGAACCGGCCTTCCGATGCCGAGCGCCCCGCACTTGCCGAGGCTTTGGGGCAGGTCATCGCCGAGTCGTTCCACATTCCGGACATCCGCAGGACGAACCTCGTCGGCGAGATAGATCTCACGCTCCAGCAGCCGTACTTCCATGCCTACCTGCTCCGCATCGACGGCGAACCGGTGGCGACCGGCGAGCGCTACAGCTTCGACGGAGCCAGCTACATCTCGTCGATCGGGACGCGACCGAGATGGCGCGGCCGTGGCTTCGGCCGGGCTATAACGCAGGCTCTGGCCCTGGATTCGACAGCCGCCGGGATTGATCTCGTCTACCTCGGGGTCTACGCCGAGAACGCGCGAGCCATGCACCTTTATGAGCGGCTCGGGTTCCGGCTGTTGGGTCCGCGCTCGTCGGACATGCTGCTCGAGCACCCGGGACGGGTTGCGAACCGCGGGCCCCGCTCAGCCGATTCGTCGTCCGGCTGACCGAAGGACCATCATTCCTCAGGCGGACGATAGTCGGTTGGGGGCGGCTGTAGATTCGCCGAGATGCTCGCCCTCAAGGTGCAGGAATCGGGGCGAAGCGAAACCAGGGAGTGAGATGACCGACAGCGGCGAGCCCGTCATTCGCGTCGCCGACCTGAAGAAGTACTACGGCGACATCAAAGCCGTCGACGGAGTCAGCTTCGAGGTCGCGCGGGGCGAGGTCTTCGGCATGCTGGGCCCAAACGGAGCCGGCAAGACAACGACCATCGAGGTCCTCGAGGGCTTGAGGCCGATCGATTGCGGCCAGGTCGAGGTCTTCGGCCTGGACGTGTGCAAGCACCCCCAGTCGATCAAGCAGCACATCGGCGTCCAGCTCCAGAGCGTTTCGCTCTACCCGCGCCTGACCGTTGCCGAGTTGCTCGATCTCTTCGGCAGCTTCTTCGACCACCACGTCCCGACCAGGCAGCTGATCGACGCCGTGGACCTCGGCGAGCGAGCCAATGCCTACTCCATGAACCTGTCGGGCGGGCAGCAGCAGCGCCTGTCGATCGCCCTGGCCCTCGTCAACGACCCGGATCTGGTCTTCCTCGACGAGCCGACGACCGGCCTCGACCCGCAAGCCCGGCGGTCGCTGTGGGACCTGGTCAAGGGGCTCCAGGCCCAGGGCAAGTCCGTGATGCTCACCACGCACTACATGGAAGAGGCTGCCGAGTTGTGCGACCGCGTCGCCATCATGGACCACGGCCACATCCTCGAAATGGGTACGGTGCCCGAGCTCATCGGCAGGCGTTTCAAGGAGCGAGCGGTGTTCTTCGACACTTCGGCGAAGCTTCCGGCCGACGCCCTCGGCCGGCTGGGTGGCGTCACGCGGGCGTCTCAGGAGGACGGAACCGACAGTTCTCTACTCAAAGGACGTGCCCGCCACCATCGGAGCGCTGCTGGGGATGGCCGACGAGCTCAAGTTCGAGCCGCACAACCTCGGCATCCGCCAGGCCACCCTCGAAGACGTCTTCCTCGACCTGACCGGTCGAGCCCTGCGCGACTAGGAGCCGAACGATGAAAACGCTTCTCGGCCTCACGGTCGCCAACCTCAAGGGCCTCACCCGCGACCGGGCCGCACTTTTCTGGACCTTCTTCTTCCCGATCATGTTCGTCCTGCTTTTCGGAGTCCTCTTTTCCGGCAGCGGCGACAGCAAGGTTTCCGTCGGCTGGGTCGACCAGGACAACACCCAGGCCTCGGCCGGCCTGCGCCAGGCATTCGCCTCCGTACCGCTGCTGACACTCCAGGACGGCACGCTCGACGCCGAAAAGACGGCGATGCAGCACGGCGACATCTCCGCGATCATCGTGGTCCCGCAGGGCCTTCAGGACGCGATCGTCCAGACGAAGACCGGCGCGAAGGCGTCTGCCTCCCTGCAGCTGTTCACGGACCCCGCCCAGACCCAGACCATGCAGGTCGTCCAGGGCGCGGTTTCGCAGATCGCCAACGGTTTCAACCTGCAGCTCGCCGGCGGCTCCGACGTCCTGAGCGTGACCCCGCAGACGCTGAGTTCGACCAACGTCTCGACCGTCACCTACCTGGTCCCGAGCATCCTGGCCATGGCCTTGATGCAGCTCGGCGTGTTCGCTGCAGTGCCGCTCGTTCAGCAGCGCGAGAAGGGCATCCTCAAGCGCATGGGCGCGACGCCATTGGCGCGCTGGAAGCTCGTGGCCAGCAACATCCTCCTGCGCCTGATCGTCGCGGCCGTGGATACGGTCCTGATAATCGGGGTGGGCATAGCCTTCTTCAACATCCAGATCGTCGGCAACCTGCTGTTGGCCGCCGGCTTCGTATTCCTTGGCGCTGGCGCATTCCTGGCTCTCGGCTTCATGCTGGCCTCCTTCCTCAAGACCGAGGAGCAGGCCACCGGAGTTGTCCAGGTCGTTCAGATGCCGCTCATGTTCCTTTCGGGCATCTTCTTCCCATTCACCTTCATGCCGGACTTCCTGCGCTCCATCGCCCGCCTTCTGCCGCTCACCTACCTGGGCGACGGATTGCGACAGAGCATGGTCAACGCTCCTGAGGTCGCGCCGATCGCCGTCGACGCGGCGATCCTCGGCGGCTGGCTGGTGGTCTGCCTGGCGATCTCCGCCCGCTCGTTCCGCTGGGAGTA
Source organism: uncultured Chloroflexia bacterium (assembly GCA_963835845.1). Classification (GTDB taxonomy): domain Bacteria; phylum Chloroflexota; class Limnocylindria; order Limnocylindrales; family CSP1-4; genus Fen-1039. The sequence continues at coordinate 198,618 of CAWIGT010000001.1, forward strand.
ATCCCGGCAACTCCCAACCTCGGCAGTCGGCCGCGTCGGGTCCTCCCGGTGCGGCCGAACTGTTTCGGGGCTACGCGCAGGGCCGGGGCGAAGTGGAGTGGCGGCTGCGGCAGGGCGGAGTGGCGGGGGCGGAGTGGCGGGGGCGTGGCAGCGGCGCGGAGCTCGGCGCGCGGCGAATTTCGAGACCTGACCCTGGAATGGCGGGTGCGCCCCTCCTGGCGCCGCTCAATATCGGTGGGGACGATCCTAAACGGGCCGCGGAGGCTCGACGACGGCCCCGCGGGCGTGATCCGGCCTGGACACGCGGTTCCACTCACGACCGGGCACGAATTCGCCCGGCCAAATGGGCGGCGATACATGACCTATCCCGGAGCGCCAACTTAGTAGTGGCGTAGCCGAAGTTGAGCAACGAACGGGACAATTCGACGGATTAGTAGTGGCCTGACAGATATTGAGCGAGGGCCGCCGCCAGGTGCCGCGGGCGGCCATATTGGCCGAGGGCAGCCCGCTGTCACGGGGCCTGGAGCCGTGCCCGTCGTGCTTCTGTGTCCACCGTTTGTGTGTTTGCTGCCGGCTTCGTCCAGGGCCCACCTCCCGTGGCCACCGTTTGGCGTGAACCACGGCCTCCAGAGATTTCCGACCACCGGCGCGCTTCCGCCTTGCGAGCCTCCTCGGCGCTCGGGAACCAGCGGCCAGAGGCTCCGGCCCGCATGAGCATCGCCATCGCCGTATTCGGGGCGACTGGTCTGGCCCGCCGATGTATTCGACGATGCGCTCTTGCGAGCCGTGTCGTTGCCGCTCAGCCATCTACCACCGCTCGGCGTGAACCACAGCCTCGAGGGGCTTCCGACCGCCGGCGCGCTTGGCCCACGTCAACGCCTCGGGCTTTTCGGGGTAGCCGAACGAGAGGAAGAACTCGCACCAGCGATCGTCCGGCAGGCCGAGCAGTTCCTTGGCGAGCGGCTGGTTGTAGACCGTGGCGGGGACGCTGCCGATGCCCAGTTCCCAGGCCGCGAGGACCATGTTCTGGGCAGCCCGGCCGAGGTCCCACAGGATCGAGTACGGAGCGTCGTGGGTAGCCGGGTCGGGCACGACCAGGGCCACGGCCGCGGCGGCGCCGGCCAGGTGGCCCGCATACGGGCCCACTTCTGAGAGCGCTTGAAGATGGGCTCGATCCGTGCAAACGACGAAGTCCCAGAACTGCTGGTTCTTCGAGCTGCCGGCCCGACGCCCGGCGTTGAGGATCCGAGCCATGTGCTCGGGTTCGATCGGCCGGTCCGTGAACTTGCGAATTACCCGAATGTTGTCGATGGCCTGCCAGGTGTCCATATTGCTACTCCGTTGGCGGCGTCTTGCTCGCGAGCGCACCGAAACCGTAGATAGGATCGGGCGGACGCTCGACCGCGACCGCGGCGGCTAGTTCGCCGGCTGCCTCGGGCGCGAGCGGTCCTCCCAGCCACCGGGCGAAGAACGCCGCTGTCCGGCGGCGACAATCGGCATCTTCGTACAGCCAGCGATGACCGAACTCGGGCAGGACGAGCGTCTCCACTGCCGGGTCGTCGGCCGAACGCGTTTGCGTTGCCGCCCTACGGATGAGCTCGAGATGCTCGACCGGCACGCCATGATCCTGGGCGCCGTGGATGAGCAACAGCGGCCCGTGATACCGGGCCGCCGCCAGGGTTGCGCTGGCGTCGTCGATGCCGTGGTGTCGCGGGACGAGAAGGATCGCCGCGGTGAACCAGGCGAGGGGAGTGGCGATCGGCTCCGGGATGTGCATCTCGGCCATCTCGAAGGTCTTGCGGGTCATCCGCACCAGGTCCGACGGAGCGGACAGGCTCGCCACGGCGTCGATCCCGGGCTCGGCCGCGGCGGCCACGATTGCGCCGGCGCCGCCCATCGAATGGCCCAGCACGCCGACGGCCGACACGTCCGCCCGGGCGGACAGCCAGCGGGCGGCCGCGGCGGTGTCCTCGGCGAATTCGGGGACGTTGATCGGCAGCGTCTCGGGCGGATTGTCGCCGTGCCCGCGAACGTCGAACACGAGGCAGTGGAAACCGGCCGCGTGCAGGTATCGGACATGGGCGAAGGTCCGGCCCCGGTTCGACTCCCAGCCGTGGACGATGACGATGCCAGGGCGAGGCGCAGGTGCGGCCGGGTCGGGCGGCCCGGCAGGCACGAACCAGCCGACGAGGTTGTGGTCGGCGGCGGGAATCGCGACGTCCTCGAAGGCAAGGCCGAATTCCGCGGGCGGCGTATCGACTGGGCTGCGGTGCGGCAGGCCTGCCCGCTCGCGATAACGGAGTGCGAACCGGTAGGCGGCGGCGAATGCCGCAACCGCCCCGACGGCGAGGATCAGCCGAAGTCGGCGCGGGCCGCGTGAGCGTTTGTTTCGTGACATGGCGCAAGGGGACGCCACGAAGGCGCGCCTGTCAAGAGCAGCCGCCTCCGATCGGCGTGGCGCGAATGGAAAGGCCGCGCCGGCGGCCGGTTAGAACCAGGTTCGGCTTCGGTACAACTCGTATTCGGCCCCGAACGCCTCGGCCAGGACGCGCTCTTCGCGCTGGGCGCGCCGGAATTCGACGGCCATCACGATCAGCCCGATGGCGACGGCGCCCCAGCCGAGCAAGGCCAGCAGGGCGCCGAGCCAGGCGATCCCGCCGAAGACGTAGACCGGGTGGCGGAGTTTCGAGTACATGCCCCAGGTCACGAGTTGCCGGGCATCGGCCTTGACGGAGAAGGCCTCGCCGAGCTGCCATCGCGCCACGAACCAGGGCGGCACGCAGACGACGGCCAGACATAGCCCAACGTACCACGGAGCGATCCGCGGGCCGAGCAGAAACGCCGCGACGGCGAAGACCAGGTAGACGGCCAGATCCAGCCAGCGGAGCGCAACCTTCACGATCGACCTCCAAATGCCGCCAGGCGGCGCCACGAGCGTGGCCTGCGCCTGGGCTCCTCCCGTGGGCGGATTGTTCCGCCGGATCCCGGGGCGCTCGATCGAAGACGTGACGGACACTTGCGCGCGGAATCGAGGTTCCCGGCCACTTGCCAGGCTCGCCGGACGTGGACGAGGCCGTCAAGGGCCACAGGTCGGAACCGTCGATTGCGCTGGCCCGGGCGGGTCGGGCCGGTCGCGGGATCGCGGCGCAGACGTCCCGCCCGGTAGACTGGTGGGATGCCGCGAAACCCGTTCATCGTTCTTGGCCTGCCTCTCGACGCGACGACGGATGCGATCAAGGTCGCCTGGCGCCGGCTCGCCAGGCAGCACCATCCCGACGTAGCCAGTGGCGACCCGGCCGTTGAACGACGGGCGAACAGGACCATGGCCGAGATAAACGCCGCTTACTCGGAGTTGCGCGACCCGGTCAGGCGTCGGGCCCACCGCGAGGCGGCCGCGCGCGCCGCTCGCGCCGACGGTTTTGCGGGCTCGAACGGAACCGGCGGGGCACCTCATCCCTCGACAGGCTCGGCCGCCGATCGACCAGGATGGAACCCTCGACCGCACTCGACGCGTCCGGTAACGGCCCGGATCGACACGAGCGCACTGCTGCGTCCGCGGAATTCCGTCCTGCATCCGCTGGACCACAGTCCGCTGCCGGGTTTGCCGCCGCGGCCGCGGTCGGTGGAGGGCCGCGAGCCGCCCCGGGCGTCGACGCCGACCGGCCCCATGCTCCGACGCCGGGGGCCCACGCTGGATGCCGATCTGCCGACGCTCGAGGAGGCCCTGGAGACGCGCCTCAGGTTCGGCAAGTTCGCCGGCCTGACCCTGGGAGAGGTGGCGCTCATCGAGCCTTCGTATGTCGACTGGATCGTCCGCACCATCGGCGACCCGGAGGTCAGCCTGGCCTCCCGCGTCGTGCTGCGCTACCTCGGATACGGATCGGTCAGGCGGCCCCGGCTGGACAGCTTCGTGACCAGGGGCTGACGCCTCGCCGCGAGGCTTCGCCCCAGGCGCCCCGCGCCGTTCGCCTTTGCTCCCAAACACAAGGCAACGGCTCGCCCAATGATCGAGCGAGCCGTCCCGAGCGCCGTTGCGATAAGTCCATTGGCCGCCGCCGGAGCCCCGTGAAGGGCCGACTATCTTGGTTGCTCGGGTCGTGGTCGGGTCCGGCGGCCTCCTCGCACGAATGCCCATTCGCCTCAAATGCGGAAGCCGTGAAAGATCCGGCCCGTGTCCGACGCCCCAGGAGTCTCCGTGCACCAGTGTCGGCGGCCAACGTCCACGCTACCCGGCCGTCGCCGTGCCGCAATGGCCCGTAGATCGCCGGCAGATTGCCCCTAAGTCAGGCGCATCCAGGCACCGCTTTCAGCAACCGCCCGGGCGGGCCGCCGTCCGGCCCCGATCCCGGCGGTCCTCCGGCCCCGATCCGGCCAGGCGTCGCCCCGACCAGGCGTCGCCCCGACCGAGCCGCGAGGCGGACGGAGCGCTACCATCGCCGCATGTACGCCGACGGCCTGTCCTTTCTCGACGAAGAGCGCGATGCGTGGCGACCGTTCGAGGACCTGATGGAGTTGTCGGACGAGCAGCTCGAGCGGCCGCTGGAAGGGTCTCACGGCTGGACCGGCCGGGATCTGATGGCCCATCTGGGCGTCTGGCTGGAGTGGTGGCTGAACATTGCCCGAGAGCTGGCGGTGGGCCCCAACAGCCCCGCGTACGACCGGCTCGCCGCCATCGGCAAGGACTGGGAGAAGCAGGGCGACGCACTGAATGCGCAATACCAGGCCGAATGGGCGGCACTGCCACTCGAGGAGGTCCGCCGTCGCTTCTCGACGCTGCCGGGCGAGTTGCGCGGCTATCTGACGGTCGTGCCGGAGACGCGCTGGCTCAAGGATTCGGCCCATCTCAAGTCGCTCCTGGGCAATACCACCGAGCACTACGCCGAACACGAGGCGGACCTGCGGGCAATTCTCAGGGCGGCAGGGCACTGACCGGGCCGCGATTGCCTGACGCGGGCGGTCGGCCGGCCGGCGCGAGGACGACCCATCTCCAGCTCACGACCGAGCGCTTGGTCCTGCGGCGCTGGCTGGAGTCGGACCGCGATCCGTACGCGCTCTTGAACGCGGATCCCGAGGTCATGCGCTACTTCCAGCGGCGGCTGACCCGTGAGGAGAGCGACGCGATGGTCGATCGGATCGAGGCCCGCTTCGAAGAGCGAGGCTACGGCTTGTGGGCCGTCGAACGGCGCGATGACCGGACCTTCCTGGGCTTCACCGGCCTGGCCTGCCAGACTTTCGAGGCTCCGTTCACGCCGTGTGTTGAGATAGGTTGGCGATTTGCCCGCTTCGCCTGGGGCAATGGCTACGCCACGGAGGCCGCTAGGGCGGCCCTGCGTTTTGGGTTCGAGGTTGCCAAACTCGACGAGATCGTATCGTTCACCCCTCACGGCAACCACCGGTCGAGACGTGTCATGGAGCGGATCGGGATGCGCCGCGATCCGGCCGACGATTTCGACTATCCGAACATTCCGGTCGATCATCCCCTTCGACGCCACGTTCTGTATCGCCTCGAGCGCAAGGAGTTCCACACATGACCGACGAGCGCACTCCTGCCGGGCCCACCGAGAACCCGGCAGATGCGGTCGACAGGCTGGCCGGCGAGCTCGCCGGAGTCCGGCGGCGTGCCGTGGGTGAGCTGGTCGAATTCGAGCGTGCCGGTATCGTGTTCGCCACTCGCGACGCCGGCCGGCTGAGCTTCAGGCTGCGAACGGAGATCGTGGCTGCCGCATTGCGGACGACGGACACGGCGGCTTCAGGGCGCGGTCCCGATTGGGTTGTGCTGGCGCCGGCCGGGTCGGACGCGTTGGACGAATTCACGCTGGATCGCGCGACGGCCTGGTTCGAGATGGCCTGGCGAATCGCCGGGGAGTCCCGGGGGCCGGTCGGCCTCACTCACTGACACAGGGTCCGGCCCAGAGCCGGGTGTCACCGCCGGCGCGTCGCTTCACGAACCGGGCAAAGCACGACCCCGGCCTGAGGGGGTAGGCCGGGGTCGTAAGAACGGGGCCGAGGGGGAGGCCCCGCTGGTTATTCGCTTGAACGCCGAGCGCGCGAACTCAGCTTGCCTTGGCTTTAGAGTACTGCGAAAGGCCGAATTGCGCCTCGATCTGCTCGGCCGGCATGGCCCCGATGACGGCCATCGGCGGCTGTCCCGGGCGGAAGAATGCGATCGTCGGCAGGGTCATGATCTGGAGCGCCTGCGAGACGCCAGGGTTCGCGTCGACGTCCATTTTGACGACGTCGATCGAGCCGGAGTACTTCTCCGAGATCCGCTCGAGCTCGGGCGAAACCATCCGGCACGGACCGCACCATGATGCCCAGAAGTCGACGATGATCGGCTTCTCTGAGTTGAGGACGACTTGCTCGAATGTCTCGTCCGTTACTGCTTTGACTTCGGCCACCTGACGATGGTCCTTTCTACCTGACGGTTCTTGGCCGGCATCCAATCAGCCGGCGATCGATTGGAGAAGCCGGCACGCTTCGAGGACCCGCGGGTCCGCTAGGCGATAGTAGATCGCGTTGCCGTCGCGGCGGGTCAGGACGAGTCCCGAGTTCCGCAAGACGGCCAGATGCTGGCTCATGTTGGGGACGTGGCAGCCGACTCTATCGGACAGCTCCCTTACAGACAGCTCTCCGTCGGCGAGCGACTGGAGGACGCACAGGCGCTTCGGATCGGCGAGGGCCCTGGCCACTGCCGCACTCCGCTGCCTTGCGGTCTCCTGATCTCTGACTTCAAGCACGAGTGAACTATAAGACAGCTTGCGCAAGGACGCAAGCATCACGGACCTCAGATTGGCCGCGCCCCCCGTTCCTCAGGCTCGATCTTCGGCACCCGGACGGTTTGGAACTGATGCGGCCACGTCCTGGGCCGGACGCAGGCGCCAGGCCATGGCCGCCGCGACGCCAATCACGGCCGCGGCGCTCAGGAGGCCGGCAGCTGTGAGTTCTATGCCCATGACGGGGAGTCTGGAAAGGTCCAACTCCGGCAGCAGAGCCAGACTCGTCGATCCGACAACGAGAGCCGTGACGGTCAGGCCGCGCCTCACGTGAACCTCGACCGAGTCGACTCCGGTGACCCTGAAGTCGAGTGACCAGTAGGCCAGCTCGCCGACTGCCAGCAGCCAGCCGCCGGCAATCGGAGCCAGAGAACGCCAGGTGGTCGAAGCCGGATCTGCGATCAGCCACGCGGCGCCGAGCAGCAACAGGCTCAGAACCACCGGCCGGCCGCTGCTCAACCTCAGAGCCAGGACCAACCAGACGATCGCGGCGCCGGTGAGGACCGCCGGGATGATCCACCCGGCCCGGCCCGAGGAAGCCAGGATCGAGGAGCTGTCGGTGGCTGCTGCCGTCGACAGGGCCCCGAATGCGGCGGCGCCGACGATCGCCAGCGTGCTCGTCATCAGGCGCGGAGCCATTGGTTGCGCCTCCCCAACTGCCTTCCTTCCGCCAGCGGACCCTGGAGTGGATCGCCGGGTCGCCATTGCATCATCGTCACGCCCAGACGCCGGTAGCGCAGCCTCGTGGCTCCGCGGTCCAGCCGCCACAGGCGATCGGCCATCCGGGCGGCCTCATGAGTGCCCGGCGCGGCAAAGGCTTCGGCCATGATCTCGATGATGGCGAGGTCGAATCCGCGAGCGCGCAGATCCAGCAGGGCGGTCACCGCACGCTCGTCGATCAGCGGCGTCAGCGCGACGATGAGACAGTTGGGCGGCAACGTCCCCGGCGGGATGACCTCGACGCCGCGCCAGATGTGGCTGACCATGACCTCCGCGTCGATCAGAGTGTCCACGATCCGATAGATCTGGGTCGAGCCCATGGCCGGCGTGAGCCAGCGCAGGATGCCGCCGAAGCCGATGACACCGACGCGGTCCCGCAGCCCGAGATAGTGCTCGGCGAGCGATGCCGCGGCTCGAACGGCGTAGTCGAGCGTGCCGTCGCCGCCGGATCGGATGTCGCTGAACAGGTCCAGGAAGAGGACCACGTCCGTGTTCCGCTCCGGATGCATCTCGTTGATGTGGAGCCGGCCGGTCCGCGCGCTCAATCGCCAGTTGATCTTCTTGGGCCTGTCTCCGGCCACGTACGGGCGGACGTCGGCGAACTCGATGCCGTCGCCGCGCGCCCGTGACAGCTGATTGCCGGAGAAGATCTGCGTATCGGCCGCGGATAAGGCCCGGCGCAGCGTCTCTGGCCGTGGATAGACGCGCAGCGTGCGGTGCAGGTCGATGGCACCTTCGAAACGGAAGAAGCCCAGCCCGTCGTGGGCCCGGACGAGTGGCTCCGGCAGTGGCATGACGCCCCAGCGGGTCGGGGTCAGAGTGGTCTGCAGAGTCGCCGGCGTGTCGGCGACGAGTCGCGTGCCGAGGACGTCGCCCCGGCCCGTCGCCGAGAGTCCCCGCGAGGCCGGCCAAGCTACCTGAAGCCATGGGACGTCGGTCGTGGAAATGAGCCTCACGGTGACGCGAACGTCGTCGCCCTCGAGCAACCGCTCACGGTCGACTTCGACGGAGGCCTGTAGTTGGGGCCGTTCCACGACGGCCAAACCGGCCAGAACTGCCAGGATGAATGGCAACCCGAGCGCCGCCGCCTCGGGATAGTCCAAGGCCAGAGCGACGACGAGGCCCATCGCCCCGAGGGCGGCGTAGCCACCGAGCTTGGGCGAAGCCGTGAGCTTCAATTCGGTCGAGGTCCCATCGCTTCGGCGCTCGGCGCAGGCACGGACTCGAGAACGCGGCGGACGAGATCCTCGGTCTTGATGCGCTGGACCCAGACCTCGGGTTTGAGCATGATCCGGTGGGCCAGCGCCGGTACCGCCACGGCCTTGACGTCTTCCGGGACCACGAAATCGCGACCTGCCATCGTCGCTCGCGATCGCGCCAGTTTGAGCAGCGCCAGCGAGCCACGCGGACTGGCACCGACCGCAACCAGCGGGCTGGTACGCGTGGCGCCGACGATGTCCACGATGTAGGCCGAGATGCTGGGCGACACGAAGACGGCCTCGGTTACACCCTGCATCCACAGCAGGGTCGCCGGATCCAGCACCTCGTGCAACTCCAGATCATCGGTTCGCCGGGCGGCCCTGCGTTCCAGCATCTCGATCTCGTGGTCTCGTCCGGGGTGACCGACCGAGATCCGCACCAGGAAACGATCCAGTTGCGCTTCCGGCAGCGGATAGGTTCCCTCGGCCTCGATCGGGTTCTGCGTCGCGATCACCAGGAATGGCCGGCCGAGCGGCCGGGTCGTGCCCTCGACCGTGACCTGGTGTTCCTGCATGGCTTCCAGCAGTGCAGCCTGGGTTTTGGCTGGAGCGCGGTTGATCTCGTCTCCCAGCAGCAGATTGGTGAAGACGGGCCCGGGTCGAAATACGAACTCGCCGCTGCGCTGGTCGTAGATGGCGGCGCCGGTCACGTCCGACGGCATCAGATCCGGCGTGAACTGGATCCGCGCGAAATGGAGGCTGATCACCTGGGCGAACGAACGAGCCATCAGCGTCTTGGCCAGCCCGGGCAGATCCTCGATCAGGACGTGGCCGTCGGAAAGGAGCGCAAGCAGGACCAGTTCCAGCACCGGCCGCTTGCCGACCACGACGCGCTCGATCTCGTCGAGGACCTTGCCGGCCAGTTCGGCGGCGCGCTGAGTTTCGGTTACGCCGGTGTCCGTGCTCACAATTCCTCCAGTGCCTCGATGGCGCGCCTGATCGTCGCGCGAGGGATACCGCGGCGGCCGCCGCGGGATTTGACCTGGCCGGCAGAAAGGCTCGGCCGCGCGCCCGGTTCGAGAGGTCCGGCCGGTCTGGCCGGCACGTGCCCGGCCACAGGCTCGGGACCGATCAGTGCCCATAGCTCCTCGCCGAGAATCCGCCGGGCGGCGGCCGGATCCGTCTCGAGGTCCACCTGGTGGCGCTCCGTCAGTCGAGCCTCCGCAATCCGCCGGAGGATCGGGCGAAGGCGAAACTCGACGCCGCCCCAACTCCACTCAGCATCGAGGATTGCTCCTTCCATGGCGATGACGTCGCGAAGCCTCGTTGGCGGGTCCGGCGGGCGATCTCGAGCGGAGTCGAAGGCGGAGGCAGTCGAGGTGGCCAGCGCCATGTCCAGTGCCCGCCAGAGAGTCCAGACCGCCAGGCCGCCGATTGCGAGCAGCCAGGCATTGACGATCACGCCTCGACTCGTGTCGAAGACTGCAAGAGTCGCGACCAGCGCGATGGTGGCGAACAGGGCGAGGACGGCCGGCGGCCCGGCGAGCTGAGCGATCGTAATGGGCCGGTGATGGTTACCGCCGGGGCGGGAATCGCGACCCGCGAGCCGTGCGTCCACGGGCCCGTTCACGCCGGCCCCTGAAGCTCGGCCCGCAACCGACGAACCGAGTCGACGGCGGCATCGCGCATGGCCGGCGAAACCGGGTGCTCGCTGAAGCGCGCCATCTCGTACAGCCCGACGAGTCTGCCGAGATCCTGTGCCCGGCCGGGAGCCACACCCAGCACCCGCGCCAGGTACTCCGTCGGCGCCTCGTGCGCGCGCCGAGCCCAGCCTTTGCGAGCCAACGCTCGCTCCATCGCCACGTAGGCCGCGATGACCGCCCTGCGGGGATCGTGTTCCGCCATCAGCGCGTCGAGCCCCTCGTCCAGGATTGCCGCCACCGACTCCTCCGCGCCGGGCGAAGGGCGTGGGGCAGGCTTTCTCTCCCGGAAGAGAGTCGCCGTCACGACAGAGCTGGTGATGGCTACGACGATGAAAGCGATCAGCAGCGCCACGCCGTTGTCGCCGGGCGAGTTCGGATCGTAGGGGATGATCGGCGACCCGACGGGTTCCTCAGGCCTCTGGGCGTTGCCGCCCGTGAGGGCCCCTGCCGAGGCGATGAGGAAGACCAGAAAGGCCATCGGCATGAGTATCAGAACGGCTCGAACGCCCCATGGTAGGCGCGATTTGGCCGGGCCATTGCCCTGCGGGTACGGACCGGCCGCCCAGAACGGTGACCTGCTGTAGCCGAGCAGAATGCCCGCGGCGCCGCCCAACACGAGCAAGCCGAGAATTGCCACTCCGCCCAGTAGCGGGCCGGAGAAGGACAGTTCCACGGAGTGGGGCCGGCTGGCGGCTCCGATCACGATGCCCGCGACGGCTACCAGCAGGGCGATGGCGACCAGCCGCGCGAAACGAAACAGCACGCCGTTTCGTCCGGGCGCCCCCTTTGGCCGGCCCTCTCTGCTGAGCAACCCGAGACCTCCGCGTGAGCAGACCGGGCTTGTCGCAAGCCGGGTAATCCCGGGGGCGACGCAACTGCCGCGGCCCGATCAGGATAGCAAGCTGGACGCTGCGACAGGTCGCTACGTCGTCCTGGGAGGGCCGTGGACTCGATGGTCGAGCGCGGTCGCGGGCGGTACGTCCGCGAGAGGTCGTCCGCTCTCGGCGTACCACGACAACGCCGCGGAGTGACTGCCATCCCGCTACGATGGCGCCATGGATGACGGCGGCGGTTTCGGCGGTGGTTCCGGCGGCCCATTCAGTGGCGGGCGGGGTGACATGCGCGATCCCAGGGGTGGCGGTCCGGTTGCCGGCGGCCTCGGTCCGGCTCAGCTCCAGGGGCTGGCCAGCGTCCTGGGTCTCGGCGCGATGCAGGGCCACGATGCCCGCGATCCCCGCGGGATGCGGGTCGACAGCCGCGACGCGCGAGATGTCAGGAACCAGGCCCGTGACGGCGGTGCGGGTCAGAAGGTCGAAGCCATCGAGATCCACGGGCAAGGCCGTCTGGCCGGTCCCGGCGCGCTTTCGCAGGAAGCCACGGTCGGCATCGACTCGACCGGCCTGACGCTGCGGATCGGGTCGGCCCGGCCGGTTCGAGCGGGCTTCCGCGACATCAGCCTGATCGCCATCCAGCAGGCGACCGTGCTTCTGGTCCTGGGCGACGGTCCGGATGCGATGCGTTTCATCCTCGAGAAGTTCGGCGACCGACTCGGCCCGATGGTCCGGCTCCTGCGCGAGCTGCGACTCAAGCAGCGTCTCAGCGATGGCCTGGTCAAGGTGCCGGACGATCCGGCCGAACTGGTCGAGTTTGCCTGGACACCGACGACTTCGCCGCTCGGCCCGGGTCCCGACGGCCCCGCCGCGGCGGCCAGCGGAGTCGGCCAGCTGGTCGTCCAGCCGTGGGGCTTCGTGGTGTGCCCGCTGGACGAGCGTCTGCCGTGGATCCACTACCGCCGGGCATCGATCCGCAGTGTGGACATGCCCGAACCCGGCGACGTCGGTGTGGACGGCGAACCGGGCACGCTGACGTTGCGCGGCCTCGGCCCCGCCTCGACACGGATGCACGACACCCTCGAGAAGCTCCGCGACGGCGCTTTTGCCGACGCCTCGGGGTTCGTGGACCAGCTCATGCCCGACGCGCCCTTCGGGGTGCGCCAGAAGGCTTCGGACCTGCTCGTGGACGGTCGCCCGACCCGGCCGCAAGCCTTTGGAGACGCCGGCTGGCCGATCGTGGAGACGGCAGTGCTGGGCGAACCAAAGTTCGCCGAGAGCTACCAGTCGCTGTGTTCGACCGCCGGATCGGCTGCGCCTCGATGGGTCGCCATGTCGCCGGTCGATCCGGGCGGCACGGAGCCGAAGATCTGGTTCCTGATCGCGATGCCCGGCAACCTGGTGGCGCTGGAGCTGGTCACGGCCGGCGCCCACGCCACGTACTTCTACCGCGTGATGCCGCGCGCCCAGTACAAGGGCGCGCCGCCGGAGAAGCTCGGCCTCGCCGCGGAACAGGCGGTTCGCGACGTCAGCGAAGCGCTCGTGGACTGCCGGTTCCTCCGCGAGCCGATGGCCCTGCCGGACGACCAGCTGCGGCTGCCCGAGTACATGCGCTACCGGCTGGCCCTGGCGGTCCTGCCGAGCCTGGCCTGGGCGCGCGCCAGGTTCGTGGCCCGGATCGTCCATCGCAGCCCCGCCGCGTGGTCGTCGTCAGTGGCGGACCTGGTCAAGTGGCATTCCACCGTCACGGACGAGTCGGCAGAGTGGCCGGGCCGCAAGGCCCAGGAATCGGCCATCTCCGCCGCCGGCGGCGACGGCGGCGAGACCGAGTCGGACGCCGACGAAGAGGGCGGCGGCGCCGACGACCCCGAGACCACAGCTGCGCCGGACAGCGCCCCAGCCATCAATTCGAAGCCTTCGGGCACAACAGGCTAGAGGAGCGGACGATGCCCACCTTCAAACATCCGTGCCCGTACTGCGACAAGTTCATCGACCGCGCGGTTGCGGCCTGCCCGTTTTGCGGCCAGGTGGATCCGTTCGCGCCGAAGCGCTGCCAGAACTGTCGCAAGATTGTCGAGGACCCGGCCTGGGTCGTGTGCCCGTCGTGCGGGCAATCGCTGCTCGGGCCGATGGTCGTGAACGCGGTTCCGGGCGCCGCTCCGGGAACGGCCGCGGCCACGGCGCCCGCGGCCACGGCGCCGGCCGCCACTGGCGCTCAGCCGGCCGCGAGCGCAGGATCCGCATCGGCGCCCGGCGCCACCGTTCAACCGGCGCCTCCGCCCCGACCGCCGCTCTCCGCGGAGGCAGCCGCACCCGTGCTGAAGTCGGCGGGCGCGTGCAGCGGCTGCGGAGCGCCACTCCCCGCCGGCGCCCGCTTCTGCACGACATGCGGCACCGTCGCGGGATAGGCCCGAGCCCGATACCAGAAACGAAGGGGCCGCCTTGCGATCGCGAAATCGCAGGCGGCCTCGATCTTGTGGTTCCTAGCCGACCTTGTTGCCGCAGTTGCCGCAGAAGCGCGTGTCGGCCGCCAGCTCGGCGCCGCACTTGGAGCACTTGGCCGTTCCGAGCGGCGTGCCGCAGTTGCCGCAGAACTTCTCGCTGCCGACGGGCTTGCCGCAGTTCGGACATTCGGTGGCGCGAGCGCTGAGGTCGCCCGAGAAGACCTGCTGCGTGCCCATGGCCTGGCGCATCTGGCTCAGTTCGACCGACGATCGCTCGGCCTCCATCTCCGTGGCCAGGTTCGGGGCGCAGTTGACGCACAGTCCGCGCTGCTTGTTGAAGCAGGTCTCGTCCACCCAGTTGTTGCACCGGACGCAGCGGTGGAACAGCGGCATGATTTCGTTGGAGGCCTTCTGGAGGGCCTTGTCGCGGGCGTCGCGGTCGGTGATGTCCTGGGCGGCGCTGGCCACGTTCCGAGCTCCCCAAAGCCCGCCGATCACGCTGCTCGCACCGCTGAGAATCGAAGCGCCCGTGCCCAGAAGATTCTTCTGCCACTCGCTCCGATAGCCGCTGCCGCAGATGTCGCAACGGAACTCGAACTGGTAGCCCTGGTTGCTCGAGAGGTCCTGGTAGTTGCTCGTGAACGGGGTGAAGCCCGGCATCTCGACCCACTCCTACTGGTTGCGCTGGACCAGCTGCCCGGCTGGCTGCGGTTGTGCCCGAATACTAGCGCGGCGGCATGCGCCCGCGAGCGGACCTTCAGCGCAGGACTCAGGGAGCGGCGACCTCGAGCCGGGCCAGGATTTCGTCGCTTGGCGACGAAGCGCGAAAGTGAACCAGATACAGGCCGTGGACGGGGCCGGCTTCCAGATTCTCAGATCCGAACATCTGGAAAGCCCCCGCCTGGACGATCTCACGGAAGGCCGTTACCCCCGGTTGGCCGACGAGGTAGGGACCCGACCCCGGCGTGTCACAGTAGGCGAAGGTTGGGCGCGGGGTGGCGTCGCATTCGTAACCGGCCCCCCAGTCGAGCCAACCGTCGACGATCACCCACTCATCAATTGGAGTGGTCGGGGCCACGTTCATGTCGCCGACGGCGCTTATGAGCGAGCCACTCGGAGTCGCGATCTGTCCGACCACCGACAGCGTGCCGTCCGTGCCGACGCGAACTGCCCATGCGCCCTCGGCCGCGATCGACTTCGTATTGACGGCGCAGCCGCCGCCACCGGCATCCGACTGGCATGAGATCTGAGTCGGGATCGGCGCCTGGACAATGGCAATTCGCCCGGCCAGGTGGTTCGGGTCGGTGACCATGCGGGTCTCGAGTTCGTCGACGGAGAGGGCGGTGTTGCCGGGCCCGACGACGCCCGTTGGAGCCACCACTGGTACCGACGAAACCGAGGGCGACGGCGACGGCACTACCGGAGTCTGCGGGGGAGCGGAGCTCGGGCTCAGCGACGGCGCCCTAGACGGAAGGCTCGCGGTCGAGCGCGGAATGGTGATATCAGCGACCTTTGCCAGGACGACGGGAGTTCCGCTGCCAGCGCGGACCACGTACACACCGTGGACCGCGGAAGCTCCGGTAAGGCCGTCGATGAGGCGCATCCCTCCTGCCAGCACCAGACGCTTGGGCATGGGCAAGTTGGTGGCGTCAGCGGATGGCCATGCGTTCGGATCGTCGTCGGACATCCAATTCTGCTCGCACTGATCGGCGGCATCGGGGTTGAGTAGATCCTCGCCTGTAATGGGCACGTACGTTGGGCATGCATAGGGATCCGCTCCGAGCCAGCCTTCGACCAGAAAGACCTTGCCGGCTTGAGCCCAATCGTCATCGACCCTGTGAGCCAAAGTCGAAGCGGAGGCAGGCGTGATCAGGCCCAGCAGCCCGAGAATGCCCGGAGCCATGTAGCGAAAGGCGAAATTGTTCTGTCCGGCAGCGACGGCGCCCGTGCTTCCGATCGGCCCGACGACGCAAACCGGCGGCTCGAGGCCGTGGACGACGCCATACGTCGGTCGGCTGGTCATCACGCAGGCGTCCGGCTTGGGATCGATGGTCACGGACGCGACGAGCGCGGTATTGAGCGCCGGCGGGCCGGCAAGGACGCGCGCCAGCTCGTCGGTCGTGAGCGCGCGTTCGGTCGGGTAGGCGCCCGACGGTGTGGCCGGTGGGGAGGTCACGGCTGGAGCGTGCAGCGATATGTCCGCCACTTTGGCCAGGACGCGCCACGCGGGACAGCCACGGGACGACGTGACGGGATCACCCGGGCAGCCTCCGGTGACTGACCGGACGACGAATACACCGTGCATCGGCGTCGACGGGTCGATCGAGTCGATGATCCTCATGCCGCCGGCTTCGACGGGACGTGGGTTGTCCCAATTCGCGCTGGTACCAAGCCAGTCGTCGTACGGGCAGTCTTCGCCGTCGGGCAGGAGAACGTCGCCTGACGTCGGAGCAAGGGCGCAGGACGCCGTGGTGGCATCGGCGCCGAGCCAGCCGTCGACCAGGAACGTCTTGCCGCCCAGCGGCCACTCGTCGGCCACGCTGAAGGCAACGCCCGCGGACGGCGGGGTTAGCTCGCCGAGCAGCCCGAGGTATCCCGGCGCGAGGTAGCGAAACGCAAACGTGCCGGTCACCTTGGCCGCCGCGACCCGGTCGGAGCTCAGGAACGTGGTCGTGTCGTAGCCCATGACGCAGACCTGCGAGTCCATGCCCTCGATCACGCCCAGCGCGGGATAGCGGTTCATCGGGCAGACGTCGTTGCGCGAGTCGACAGTCACCGACGCGACCAGGGTCGTGTTGACGGCCAGCGGCGCCTCGGCCAGCAGAGCGGCGAGTTGTGGCGTGGTGAGCGCGCTGGTCTCGGTCTGGGAAGCGGGCGCCGGAGCGAGGCGCGGCACGGCGACCAGTGCCGTGCCCATGACGACGATGAGGGCGAGGCACGCGGCGGCCGCGACCCGAGGTCCGCCCCAGGAGGCTGGCGCGCCGAGTCGCAACCGGCGCGGCTGCTCCATCGGTGACGCATCGAGTGCCGCCGAAATGTCGCCCACCAACCCCTCCGGCGGTCGACCGGCTGAGCGTCGGGCGAGCTGGTCGCGGATGCCCGGATCGACAGGCGGCAGCCGCTCGCTCATCGCGACTCCTTCGCCAGCGCCGACTCAAGCGCCGCCCGGGCGCGGTGGAGTCGGGACTTGATCGTCCCGGCGGGCGTCCCGAGCGTGGCCGCGATCTCGGCCACGGGACGTTCCTGGAGGTGGTGCATCACGAGGATGGCCCGCTCGTCGACCGACAATCGGGCGAAGGCCCGGTCGAAGGCGTCGGCGTCGGCCGTTCGGTCGTCGAGCGGCCGGTCGGTCGAGGCCGGCTCAGCGTTGGATTCGGGGTCGGGCAGCCGGATTTCCCGTACCCGCGCTCGACCGCGCTGGCGTAGCGCGGCCCGGCAGGCGTTCAGGTTGATCCGCCCGATCCAGGCGTCGAAGCATTCGGGGTCGCGGAGCGCGTCGCGATGGCGCCACGCCGAGACGAACGTTTCCTGCGTGGCATCGGCGGCGTCAGCTGAGTCCCCAAGGATCGCCATTGATGTGCGATACACGGCGTCGACCCGATTTCGGACGAGGTCGTCGAAGGCGGCGCGATCACCCGATCGGGCTCTCTCGACGAGCGCTCGGTCCATCCGCCTCCCTCTCGCCGGCGGATCTCCGCCGGTCGTTGCCTCTACCCGTATCGATGCCGCGAGATGGCTCGGGGTTCCATCGGCTTTTCGGCGCCATACTTTCGCCATGCCCGACCACATCGTCCCGCTCGAACGCTTCCACGAAGCCCGCCGCGTCATCGCCGGCCGCATCGATCGCACGCCCATTCTGTCGTCCTCGACCGCGGCGCGCGTGCTGGCGGCGCGCGGCGTCGAGGTCGCCGACGGGCGGATCTACGCCAAGGCGGAGCATCTCCAGAAGACCGGCTCGTTCAAGATGCGCGGGGCGCTTAACAAGATCGGGTCGCTGTCGGACCCGGAGCGGGCGGCCGGAGTAATCACGCTCTCGGCGGGGAACCACGCCCAGGCAGTGGCGCTGGCCGCTCACGAGGCCGGCGTTCATGCCGTGGTGATGATGCCCGCCGGCGCGGTCCGCTCGAAGGTGGACGCGTGCCGCGGCTACGGCGCCGAAGTGATTCTCTTTGGCGAGCACGTCGGCGAAACGTGGACTCGCATGGACGAGGTCCAGGCCGAGCGGGGGTTGACGTTCGTGCCGCCGTTCGACGACCCGTTCATCCTGGCCGGGCAGGGGACCATCGGTCTCGAGATCCTCGACGACCTGCCGGACGTGGACGTGGTCGTCGTGGGCGTCGGCGGCGGGGCGCTCTCGACGGGTATCGCCGGCGCGATCAAGGAGACGCGGCCCGGCGTGCGTGTCTACGGCGTCGAGCCGGTCCGGAGCAATGCCCTGTCGCTGGCCATCGAGCGCGGCGAGATCGTGCGGATCGAGCCGGTCTCCGTCGCGGACGGCCTGGGCGCGCCGTTCGCCGGCGAGTGGACGCATGGCGATGGGCCGCCGCTACCTGGACGGCATCGTTCTGCTGGACGACGCCACGATCCTGGCCGGCCTCCGTTTCGCGCTGGAGCGGATGAAGCAGCTCGTGGAGCCGGCCGGCGCCGCGGCCCTGGCGGCGGTGCTCTTTGGCGAGGTGCCGATCCACTCAGGCGATCGAGTCTGCGTGGTCTTCAGCGGCGGCAACGTCGATCCGCTGCGTCTGGGCGAGTTGCTGGCGGGCGCGGCGCCACTCGACGTGCCGGCGGCGGTCGGTCAGGGGAGTGCGGCGGGCAGGCTCATCGTCCCGGAGGCTTCGGTCCGCAACCGGAACTAGTCGACTCCCAGGTCGTGCAACCTTTCTTCGGAGATGCCCAGGTGATGCGCCAGTTCGTGGATGACCGTGACCCAGACCTCGTGCTCGAGTTCGGCCGGGTCCGGGAAGTCTTCCAGCAGCGTGGCCCGGAACAGCGTGATCTTGTTCGGCAGGAAGGCCCAGTCGGAGCCGTATTCGGTCCGCGGCACACCCTCGTACAACCCGTACAGCCCTTCGTCGGGCCGCAGTCCCGTGTCGAGGCGCTGTTCAATCGACGGCTCTTCGGCGATGACGATCGCCACCTCGTCGAGAGCGCGCGCAAAGGGCTCCGGGATCGTGTCGAGCGCCTGGCCCACGAGTTCCTCGAAACGCGCGGCTCCGCCGGACGCGACGCGTCGCCGTGAGCTGCCCCTGGGTCGCTTGGCCATTTCCGTATGCTACGGCCCGCACGGCGTAGGATTCCGGCGAAGGAGCCACCGATGCCGACCGATCAACCGTTCGAACGAAGCCAGCTCGACCTGGAGGCGCACGTCCGACAGATGGTCGAAGAGATCGAGCGGGGCGAGGAAGAAGACCGCGATCCGGCCGCCGATGGGCCGGCGGCCGGGGAGCCGGGCGCGCTGGGGTCGGCCGTCAGATCCAACGGCATCGAGCGTGCCGTCCGCCAGATTCTCATCGAGATCGGCGAGGATCCGGAGCGCGAGGGCCTGCTGCGCACGCCCGAACGAATGCACCGGATGTGGCTCGAACTCACGTGCGGCTACCACGTCGACCCGGACAGGCTGATCAATGGGGCGGTCTTCGACGTGGGCTACAGCGAGATGGTCGTCATCAAGGGCATCCCCTTCTACTCGCTGTGCGAGCACCACATGCTGCCGTTCTTCGGAACGGCCTCCGTCGGATACCTGCCGCGCGGCCGTGTCATCGGGCTGTCGAAGATTCCGCGCGTCGTGGAGATGTATGCGCGCCGGCTCCAGGTCCAGGAGCGGATGACGCAGCAAATCGCCGACTTCCTCCAGTCGCGGCTCAACCCGTACGGCGTGGGAGTGGTCGTGGAAGCGGAGCACCTCTGTCTGGCCATGCGGGGCGTCCAGAAGGGCGGCGCCACGATGGTCACGAGCAGCGTTCTCGGCGGCTTCCGCAACTCGAAGGAAACCCGCGACGAGTTCATGTCCCACCTGGAGCGGGCGATCCCCCGGGTGTGAGCCCGGCGACCGCCGGCCCGGGCTTCGTTCCTTCCTCGCCGTGATCAACCCGCGGCCGCCCGCTATGATCCGCGCATGACTGATCGACCGCTGAAGGTGCTCATCGCCAAGCCCGGCCTCGACGGCCACGATCGCGGAGCGAAGGTCCTCGCCCGCGGCCTCCGCGACGAAGGCTTCGAGGTCGTGTACACCGGCCTGCGCCAGACGCCCGAGATGATCGTGACCGCGGCGCTCCAGGAGGACGTCGACGTCGTCGGGTTGTCCATTCTGTCGGGCGCCCACATGACGCTCGTGCCCCGTGTCTGTGCGCTGCTGCGCGAACGTGGCATGGACGACGTGCTCGTGACCGTCGGCGGCATCATCCCGGACGACGACGTGCCCGCCCTCAAGGAGTGTGGCGTTGCCGCAGTCTTCGGGCCCGGGACGACGATCGCGCAGGTGGCCGATTTCGTCCGCGCCAACGCCAGGTCGCGGGACTAGCGCCGGCGGTGGTCAGGACCAACGCGCCGGCCGCTGGTGACGCCTCGGCAGGGAAGCGCGCCGCGGCCGTGGAACTTCACCCAGAGCGCGCCGCCGAACTTGACGCGGAACGCGCCGTAGAGCGCGCCGCGCAACTCTGCGACGCGGCGCTGTTGGGTGACAGGCGGGCCCTGGCCCGGCTCCTGACGGCCGTCGAGAATCGCACGCCAACCGCCGAGCACGCGCTCCGGCGCCTGTACCCGCTCGCCGGCCACGCCCAGCTTGTCGGCATCACCGGGCCGCCCGGAGCCGGCAAGAGCACGCTCGTGGCGGCGCTCATCGCCGAGCTTCGCCGTGCCGGCCGGCCCGTCGCCGTGGTGGCCGTGGATCCGTCGAGTCCCATAACCGGCGGCGCCGTGCTGGGCGACCGCGTCCGGATGCAGGCGTACGCATCGGATGACGGCGTCTTCATCCGCTCGATGGCATCTCGAGGCCACGCCGGGGGGCTCTCGTCGGCGACCACCGCCGCGGCCGCCGTATTCGACGCCGTCGGCTTCGACGTCGTCCTGATCGAGACGGTCGGCACCGGCCAGAGCGAAGTCGAGGTCGCCGCAACCGCCGACACGACGGTCGTGGTCGAGGCGCCCGAGATGGGCGACGAGATTCAGGCGATCAAAGCCGGCCTTCTGGAAGTGGCTGACCTGATCGTCGTGAACAAGGGCGATCGCCCGGGAGCTCATCGAACGGCGGGTCAGCTGCACGCCATGCTGGCCGACGCGCCGCGGGAGCCGAGGCCGGGCAGGCCGGCGCCCAAACAGCCGGAGGTCCTGGTGACGACAGCCGCAACCGGTGCCGGCGTGCCCGAGCTCCTGGCAGCCATAGATCGCCACCGCACCGCCAACGGCGGAGCGCTCGGTGAGGCCACGCGGCTGGCCCGGGCCGAGTCCCAGATCTGGTCTGTCCTGTCGGATCGACTCCACGAGCGAGCGCGCTCGATGGAGGCGGCGTCCATCGCTGCGGCGCTGCTCAGTTCGGTCGCCGCCCACGAGCTGGATCCGTACACCGCCGCCGACCGGCTGCTGGACCTGATGGTCGGAGTCCTGGGTCAGTCGAGGGCCGCCCGCGACACGGGCGACTGAGGGCTCGGTTCCGGGGACTCGGCAGCGCAGCCGCGCTGTGGCATCTCTACCGCCGCGAGGCCGCCTCGTAGGCATCGGCCGCGGCCAGCGCCTCGCGGACCGTGCGGATGACCGCGTCGATGTCGAAGGGTTTGGCCAGCAGCCGGATGCCGCGCTGGGTGGCGAAGCCGCGCAGATCCGGGTTGAGCACGTCGCCGCTCATGAAGATGGCACGCTGGGCAAGCTCGGGCCGGAACGCGATCGCCGCCTCGTAGAACTCGGTGCCGCTCATGCCGGCCATGCGGTGGTCGATCAGCATCACGTCGAACTCGGTCTCGCGGAGTATGTCCAGAGCGGCGGCGCCGTCCTGCACGGGTCGACATTCCATGCCGGCGGCGGTCAGTGCCTTTCGCAGGAAGGCGCGGATCGACGGCTCGTCGTCCAGCGCCAGCACGATAGGTCGCTTCGTGACCGCCTTCTCCTGTCCGGGAGTTGACGGTGCCGCGGGTGCGCTGGAAGCCGGTTCAGCGCCCGCGGACGGAACCTTCGTCTCTGCGGGGAGGGTCTGGGTCGATTGGTCGGCGGTCGGCCCATCAGCCGGCGGCACGGCCGGAGCCGTGTCGAAATCCTTCGCGGCGGACCGGCGCGTCGATTGACCGCCCGCCTGCGCCGCCGTCCTCGGCGTGGCCGGTTCCTGCGAGAAGCGCGCCGTGCCGGGATCGAGGGCGGCCGTCAATCGCTCCTCGTCGACCGGTCGGGCCATAACAGGTAACTCGATTATGAAGCTGCTGCCCACGCCTGCCGGCCCGGGCTCGTACCAGAGGTGCCCGCCATGGGCAGCCACGATCCCGAACGACACGGACAGGCCCAGTCCGGTGCCTTCGCCCGGTTGCTTGGTGGTAAAGAACGGATCGAACAGGCGCGGCCGCGCCGACTCGGGAACGCCGGGCCCGTCGTCCCGAATGGTGATCCGGACTCGCGCCTGGTCGTCGAGCACCTTCTCGAGCTTGGAGACGCCCGCGGTCGAACGGGCCTTGACGAGCACGGCGTTGACCCAGAGATGGGCGGGAGTCTTGTGGTCGCGGGCTCGCATCGCCTGGATCGCATTGATGGTCAGATTGAGGAGCACCTGCTGCAGTTGCGCCCGATCGAGATCGACTTCGGGCAGGGTCGCCGGTATCTCCACCTTGACCTGGATCTGGTTCGTCCCGAGCGCATATGACTGCAGCTCGAGAACGCTCTGAACGAGCACCCCAATGCTGGTCGGCCGCCGTTCGGGCGGTCGAGCCCGGGCGAAGTCGAGCAGGTTCTGGACGATTCGACGGGTCCGGTCGGCTTCCTGAACGAGCAGGCCGGCGTCGTGCTTCATGTCGTCTGGCAACCGTTCGTCGCTGCGCATCAGCTGGCTGAAGGCGATGATGGCGGCCAGCGGGTTGTTCAGCTCATGGGCAACGCCCGAGACGAGCTGGCCGATGGCCTCCATCTTCTGGGCCTGGAGCAGCTCTCGCTGGAGACGCTCCTGGTCCGAGAGGTCGCGCACGAGGTGGATGAAGCGCCGCTGGCCGCCCAGCTCGACGACGCGGACCTCGACTTCCACCGGGAACTCGGTGCCATCCGGCCGGCGGCCTCTGTCGCGGAACGTGCCACGACCCTGAGCCCAGACGATCTGGCGCCGGCGGGCCATCTCGCGTTCGTCCGCGGTGATGAGCTGGCCGAAGTAGCGGCCCAGGACCTCGCCGCGATTGACCCGGTACAGACGGACGGCGGCTTCGTTGGCGTCCAGCACGGTTCCGTCGAGAGCGGAAACCAGGAAGGCGTCCGGCGATTCCTCGAACAAAGTTCGATACCGCTCTTCGGACGACACGAGCCGCTCGCGCAACCGGAAGTTGGCCAGGGCGATGCCGGCGATGCGGGCGACGGAATCCAGTGCGGACTCGTCCAGCGGCAACGACCCGGCGGCCTGCTCGAAGAAGCACAGCAGCGCGCCCGCCAGCTCTTCGCCCGTCCGAACCGGGATGGCTCCGAATGAGCGGAAGCCAGTCGCCCGAGCGAGCGGCAGGACGCGCTCGTTGACCTGGCTGGCGGTGAAGTCGCCGAGGACGCTGCCGCCGCCGGAGAGGAGCAGGCTGCCGCCCGGAGTGTCCTTGGCCGGGACGCCCTTCAACCACAGCCGGAAGGCGCCCGTGTCGCCGGCCACGGCGTGAGTCTCGAAGTGGTGTCCTGGCTCGATCAACAGGTAGCAAACCCCGGCCGCGCCGAGCGCTTCGCGAACCAGGCTGACGGTCCGGTGGGCCAGTTCCTCGAACGAGCTGGCTTCCTCGCCGATGCGGGTCAACTCATCGAGGGTGTCCAGGCGGTGGCCCAGTGCCCTTTGGGCCGCGGCACGGTGCAGCAGCTCCGAGCGCAGCCGGAAGTTGGCCAGCGAAATGCTGCAAATGCGGGCGATCGGCTCGAGGAAGTGGACGTCGTACTGCTCGAATTCGGGGCGATTCCAGCCACTCGAGGTGGAGGACTCCGGCCAGCCGATCGTCGACTCGGAGCGGGAGCACCGCCTGAGCCCGGGAACGAAGGCCATCCGCCTCGCTGACCGATCGAGACAGCCAGATCCCATCGTCGGACTGGAGTTGCTCGAACGACGGCCAGTCGGCCGGGACCTGGGCCGGCTCCTCGGCGCCGGGCTGGCTCCAGCCGGGCAACCCAACCCAGGCGATGGGATCGACTCGGGACGACGCCGGGTCGACCAGAATGTAGCCGCCACCGGTCGCACCGGTGGCCAGGACCACCTCTTCGATCGTTTCCTCGGCCAGCCGCGCCAGGTCATCGGTGGACGCGCCGAGGAGGGTCAGCTCCTGGAGGGCGCGCAGTTCGGCCGTCAGGCGCCGTTCGTGCTCGGCGGCATCGGCCAGACCTTCGCTCATCCTGACGTTGGCGTAGGCGATAGAGATGATCCGGCCGACGGCTTCGACGTTGCGGTCGTCGCCCTGGGCATCGTTCGAGTTCGAACCCCCGAAGTAACACAGGAACGCGCCTGCGAGCCGCTCGCCTTCGCGGACCGGGAAGACGGCGTGGGCGGCAACGCCCGAGCCGATCATCCGCGCGATGTCGGGTTCCTCCGCCGCCAGGTCACTCAGCTGCTCCTGGAAGGCTTCGCCGTCGTCGCTTGACTTGAGGCGGCGCCAGAAGTGGAACGAGTCCGCCGGCCTCGATTCGATGAGCCGGCCCATCGGCTCGGGTACGTTACGGGAGACCACGATGCGGAAATGGTTGGCTGATTCGCGGACGACCAGGCCGCTGTCCGCGCCGATGGCGACGACGATCCGTTCGAGAAGCAACCTTGCGATCGCCTCCTCGGAGATATCGCCCTGGGGCAGGAGGGTCAGGCCCATCAGAGTCTCGAGCTGGGCCGTCAGGCGTCGCTCCTGCGTCAGGCCCAATTCGAGGCGTTCCATCAGCTTCGCGTTCTCGAGTGAGCCGGCGACTTGCGATGCGATCTGCATGACGACTTCGTCGGGCGGACGGGTCCAGGCGGGGCGGCGCGAACCGAGGCTCAGAATGCCGATGGACTGGTCGCGGGCGCGCAGGTCGACGATGAAGCCCGCGGCCGCGCCGTCTCGAAGCAACGCCGCCGCGATGTCCGTGCCGCCGATGAACGGACCAAGGGCTTCGAGGCTGATGATCGTGCCCGGCTGCTCCAATGCCTGGCGCAGGGCGGGGACATTCGACGCTCGAATCGCCGCCGCGAGATCGTCGGTAATGCCGCGGCTCGCTTCCAGCAGGGCGTGGCCGTCGGCGGTCCAGGTGACGATCATGCCCGAGTCCGCCATCGTGGATTCGCAGAGCCGCTCGAGCGCCGCCGCGGCAACCTCCGACCGGCTGCGGGCTCGGCTCGTCGCGACGGCCAGCGAACCCAGTGCTGACGCGGCCGACCCGCCCGGATCGTCCGGCGTGAGCGCCTTGCTCATGCTGATCACGCCCGCCAGCACGCGCTGTTCGTCCTGGATCGGCGTCAGCGACAGGTCGACGACGACTCCGGTACCGGATCGGCTTCCTATCAGAGGTTTGCCGATGACTTGCCCGTGCCAGTAGCCACCGCCCATCGCCTCATGGACCGCTTCGGTCCCGAGCATGGCGCCGTCCAGTTCCCGAATCTCGAGAACCTCCGCAATGGGGCGCCCCAGGGCGTCTTCGGCCTTGAAGCCGTACAGGCGCTCGGCCGCCGGGTTCACCGCGGTCACCCTCCGCGCGGCGTCGGTCGTCACGATCGCCTCGGCCATCTGCGACAGGACCACTCCGCCGATTCGCGCCATCACACCGAGCGCCGCTCTGGCGCCGGACTCCCGGCGGGTGGCATTGCGGAGTTGGGCGCTGCCGACCGCCATGCCCACGAAGCGGCTCAGCCGCTCGAAGTCGGCGACGTCGAAGGGCGTCGCCGGGTCCGGGTCCGAGTCCGACAGCAGGACGATCGCCCCGATCCTGCGGTCACCGAACCGGAGCGGGGTCGCACGCAGAACGCACAACCCCATGGCGCGACCGCGCTCAGCCCATTCCGGGGCGCTGGGGTCATCGAGGTCGATTTCGAACGCGCCGTCGGCCTCCCTGATCCGGCGGGCCAGCGGTGACTCGGCCGGGTCCAGGCCGCTGAACGTTGCCCGGATCGCTTCGGGGGTGTGCGGTCCGGCGACTACCCCGAAACCGTCGTCGGTTTGGAGCACGATGATCGAGGCGGTCGCCTCATAGGCTTCACCGACGAGCTCCAGGGCGTGTCGGGCCGCATCCTCGACCGGGATCGACTCGCCGGCAAGGCGGGCCAGGTCGTCCAGCATCTGCTCGCGTTGTCGCACCTGCGTCATATCTGGCATGCGGACCGGCATATGCCGGCGCCCGACACGGTCGACGAGCGGTGGCCCGCCACCCGATTGGCCGACAGCCCCGGAGTCGTCGCGGCATGCCTATGCCGGCGGACGACAACGCCGGCCTCGTCCATGACGACGATGCGGGCGTCGAGCTGTTCGAGCAGCGCCAGATCTTCGACTGCCAAGCTCTAGACCTCGGGATCGCCTGGGGGAGCGAAGGCCCTCCGACAGGTCTCGGGGGCTCGAATCGCAGGTGACTATCGTAGCCGTTGGACGGGTCCGGTCTGTAGCGGTCTGGAGTCCCCGGTCGAGCTAGTCAATTTGCATGAGGCCGGGCGGAGAGTGCTGCGCACCGGCCTCCCGACGAGCGGCACCGCCCGCGGGAAGTGAGCGGCTCTGAGGGCGTCTGGCACTGCGGGCGGACCGCTCCCGCCGCGCCGACCCGTGTTGCTGTATCCTTCGCGGCCGTGGGCCCGTAGCTCAACGGTAGAGCGGGGGACTCTTAATCCCTAGGTTCAGGGTTCGAATCCCTGCGGGCTCACCAATCCCTGCTGTCGCACTCCCGGTCGCGGCGTGCCCGTGTCACGCCGCCGGGGCAATCTCGATCCGGTTCCGTCCCGCGTGCTTGGCGCGGTAGAGCGCCGCGTCCGCGCGTGCGAACAGGCTTTCGGCCGAGTCTTCCGCGACCGCCCGCGCTCCGCCGACCGAAACTCGAACTTTCGAGCTGAGCCCGGCCAGCCGAACTTCGGACTGGGCCACAAGGACGCGCAGCCGCTCGGCCGCGTCGATCAGGCCGGCATCGTCCGGAGCTTCGACCAGGACCGCAAACTCCTCGCCGCCCCAGCGGGCCACGATGTCTCCGGCACGCACGGCGCCGTGGAGGGTCGCGCCCACGCCGGCGAGCACGGCGTCCCCGAAGGCGTGCCCGTATTTGTCGTTGACGGCCTTGAAGTGGTCGATGTCCACGATCAGCAGGCCGAACTGCCAGCCGTAGCGGGCCAGGTTTTCGATTCGACCCGCCAGCGCCGCGTCGAAAAGGCGTCGAATTCGGCAGCCCGGTGAGGTCGTCGGTCAAGGCGTCATGGCGGGCCCTGTCGGCGTCTTCGACGGCTCGGAGCACGGCCGAGTCATCGGAGAATACTTCCACCGCCCCGACGATCGCCCCGGCGGAGTCGTGAACCGGCGCGGTCCGAACCCGCACAGGTTTCCGGTAGCCGTCGGCGTGCCTCAGCCAGATGGACACCTCACGCGATTGCCCGTCGCGGATGGTCGCGGCCAGCGGGCAGATGGTGTGGCAAAGGTGGTTTCCCTCGCCGTCGACGTGGTCCAGGATGTTGTCGAAGCAGCGATGCCCGACGACGTCCGCCGACCCATAGCCGGTGATCCGCTCGGCGCCGCGGTTCCAGTATTTGATCTCCCGCCCGGGATCGACGAAGTAAACGCCGTCGGCCAGGTTGTCGACGATCGTCTTGTGGAAATCGTTGTCCAGTTCGCTGTCGGGCATCGCCAGGGGCTCCGGACGGCCGTGGGTGCTCCAGGATATGTGACGAGCGGTCGCCTGCGGAACAGTACTCTTCGACACCGAGGCGGTAGGGATCTGGCTCCGGCAATCGCCTGGCGCAACCGCGAGACCGCCTCGCGCGGGCCGCCTCTCGCATGCGCGGGAACCAATTCGGGTCGTGCCGATGTACCCTCCGCGGCATGGCCGACCTCTACGAGGTGCTTCAGGTACATCCGGCCGCGGAACCGGAAGTGATTCGGGCCGCCTATCGGACGCTGGCCCGCAAGTACCACCCCGACCACGGTGGCGATCCGACGCGGATGATCGCCCTCAACGATGCCTGGGACGTCCTTGGGGATCCGGCGCGCCGGGCGGCTTACGACGCTTCTCGGGCCGGCACGCTTCAGGCGGGAGCCGCAACGGCGACGTCGGCAGGCGCGCACAGCCATCGACCGACGGACGGCCAGGCCGCCGGCGCCGGCTCGACCGCTTCAGCTACCTGGAGGCCGGCCGACGAGTCCAGGGCCGGGCCCCCACCGGGTCGACCGTCGGGGACGGTCCTCGACTTCGGCCGGTATGCCGGGTGGTCACTCGGCGAGATCGCCCGCCACGACACCGACTATCTGGAGTGGCTGCAGCGGGCTACGTTCGGGCGGCGGCTTCGCGCCGAGATCGACGCGCTGCTGAGGCAGCGCGCCGCGGCGCCCGGTCGCGCGCCCTCCGGAACGAACTGGACCACGCGCCGCTGACCCTCGCCGTCCCGGACCGCCGCCCAACCGGTCTCGGGCCGCGGACCTAGCTGCGCGTTCGAATGAAGTCGATCAGCTCCGGAAGATACGCGTGGGCCAGGCAGACGACCGTGTCGGCGCCGCCGTAATAGACGGTGACGCGGCCGGTCGGCTGGTCGTAGAGAGCCGCGCAGGGAAAAGCCACGTTCGGCACGTCTCCGACCTGCTCGTAGAGGGCCTGCGGCGAGAGCAGGTAGTCGCGGCTTCGGGCGATCACCTTCCACGGCTCGTCCAGATCGAGCAGCGCCGCGCCCATCGAGTAAACGAAGCCGTTGCAGGAGGTGAGCACGCCGTGGTAGATGAGCAGCCAGCCTTCGGGCGTCTCGATCGGTGTCGGGCCCGCGCCCACCTTCGTCGATTCCCACGTGTACGGCTTGGTGGTCAGGACCTGGCGGTGGCGGCCCCAGTGGACCAGATCCGGGCTTTCGGACAGATAGACGTCGCCGAAGGGCGTGTGGCCGTTGTCGCTGGGCCGCGACAGCATCTGGTACATGCCGTTGATCCGGCGTGGGAACAGGACGCCGTTGCGGTTGAAGGGCAGGAAGGCGTTGTCGAGCTGAGTGAACGTCTTGAAGTCGTTCGTGTAGCCCACGCCGATCGTCGGACCGTGGTAGCCGTTGCACCACGTCACGTAGTAGCGGTCCTCGAGCCAGGTCACGCGCGGGTCGTACGCGTACTGGAAGCAGTCCTGCACTTCGCGGACTCGCGGGTCGGCGGCCAGCCATTCGATGGTCGGCTGCTCGATGTGCCAGTCGACGCCGTCGCGGCTGAAGCCGGCATGGATGTTCATGATCCGGGTCGTGTCGTCGCTCCGGAAGACACCGGCGAACTCCCCATGGAAGGGCACCACGGCCGAGTTGAAGATGCTGTTCGACCGCTCGATCTGGTCACGCTTGATGATCGGGTTGCGGCTGTCGCGCCAGATGACGGCGTTGGACCCTGCGGGGCGGCCCTCCCACGGGATGTTGGGCAGCTCACCGGCTGCCGCGCCTGAGGTCGACGCCGAGCGGGCGGCCGATTTCGCGGCCGATCGCGCCTGCTCTTGGAGGGAGTCCATGAGTGCCCTTTCGTTTGGTTCCTATCTGCCGATTGCCGCTCCGGCTCGCCCGACCGAAATCGGGAGGCGCCCCTTGCCTGCCTGAAACGGCCGGGTGCCGCCCGTCCATGAGTCGAGTTGTCGGGTCCTCGGGCCGAGCCGACTGGCGACCCGTCCGAGTAGCCTGCCGGAAGTCCGGTCCGGACGGGCGCCGCACATCCTAGCAGCGACGGTTGCGGCCAGCCGGGTCTTGGCTCCCGGACCGACGCGAATGGGGGAATGTCCGGCGCGGTTTGTTGTACGCTTCACGAAACGCCCGATTGCGACCCTGCATGGGCTGCCGCCAAATGTCGGGCTCGGCCTTGCTAAAGGAAACTCTGTTTCGTGGGAATTCGCGGCGAAGTCGAGGGCGCCCAGGCCGAGATCAGGCGCCGAAATCTGAGCAGGATGCTGCGCGAGCTGCACGTCAGCCGCCCGCTGTCCAGGTCCGAACTGGCCGAGCGCCTTCGCCTGGACCGGAGCACAGTCGCTTCGCTGGTGTCGGAGCTGGCCGCGCGCGGCATCGTGCGGGAACGCCGCCGCTCGCAGCTGGTGCCTCAGTCGCCGGGACGTCCCTCGCCGGTCGTGGAACTCCGTCCCGACGGACCGGGGGCTCTGGCCATAGACCTGGCCACTGACTGGATCGGGGCCGCGGTCGTGGGGCTGGGCGGCAAAGTCATCGCCTCGGCCCGCCGTGAGTTGTCTCTATGCGGCACGGATCCGGCCGGGGTTGTCGGCGACCTGGGCGGACTCGTTCGTCCGCTGCTGGCCGGTCTGGAGAACGGCCCCCGGGTCGTCGCCATCGGGGTCTCGGTGCCGGGCCTGGTCCGTGCCGACGACGGATTTCTCCACGTGGCCCCGGCCCTGGGCTGGCGGGACGTGCCGATGGGGAAGCTCATCCGGGATCAGTTCAGGGACCTCGACGCGCCGGTCTTTGTGGGCAACGACGCCGACCTTGCGGCCTCGGCCGAGCATCTACGAGGCTCCGGACGAGGGACCACGGACTTCATATGCTTCTGGGGCGAGGGCGGCCTGGGCGCCGGGATCGTGGTGGGCGGCCGGTTGCTGGGCGGTTCGGCCGGCTACGCTGGTGAGGTCGGGCACGTCACCATAGAGCGGGACGGCGAGCTCTGCCACTGCGGCGCACGCGGTTGCCTCGAGTCGGTCGTGGGTGAAGAAGCGCTGCTGCGACGGTCCGGTAGGGATCCGCTCGGCGGTACCGCGGCCCTGGAAGACTTGCTCGCGGCCGCGGAGCGCGGCGACCAGATGGCATTGTCGGCGCTGGCCGAATCCGGTCGTGGGCTGGGCATTGGAATCGCGAATCTCGTGAACATATTCAACCCCGATCGGGTCTCGCTCGGAGGGCTGTATTCCCGCGTCTATCCGTACGTCAGACCGGCCATCCTGCGCGAGCTGGAAGATCGGGCGATGCCGGCGCCGAGGGCGATGGTCGACCTGGTAACCGTTCGCCTGGGCAGCAATGCACTGCTCCTGGGTGCTGCGGAGCTGGCTCTGACGCCCACTCTCGACGACCCGGCCACGGTTCCTCTGCTCGAGGAATCGAGCGATGACGTCAGCCGGTCTGCCGTGGCCCTGGCGCGAGCCTCGGCCGTGCCGGCCCAGGGTTGACAACGCATGGAGTTTGTTGGATGCTGCAATGAATTCAGCAGCGGCCGCTCCGTCACCGCGGGTGTGTGCGCGTCGCGCCGAGTTTCGCCGGGACCGCCCCGTGGTCCCCAAATAGAGCAGCCCGGGCAATCCAGGCGCCCAAACATAGGAGGTGAGGAGACAAACTCGGTTCCGAGCGAGTAGTCGGTGGCCTGGCAGACCTGCTCGATTGGAGGGTCGACTCGTCCAAGCCAGGATAGCCCCGGGAGGGGGCCTGCCGCCTTCTCGCCGATGCCCAACCTCCGTCACCTGAGGCATCAAGCGGTTGGTTTTGGTCCGTTGCCATGGGGGCGTCAAGCGTTTGTTGAGGGTTCGTCGCAACCCTCGCGCTCGTGGCGTTCTCAATGGGAAGTGAGGAATGGGATGCAACTAGGAAGAAACAGAGTTCTGAGCGGGATCGCGGTGGTTTCCGTCGTATTCGCTCTCTCCGGTTGTGGCTCTTCGAGTGCCACCCCGGCATCGAGTGGCCTCCCCGCAACCGACACGACCTCCTACCCGCGGGCCGAGACGCTTTACACGTCCGGCAAGCAGTGGGGCGCCCCGTCGACGTGGAACCCGCTCGATCCGAACGCTGCCATGGGCGTGGTCGGTCTCCAGTACGAGACCCTTTTCCTGTACGACCCGCTAAAGGACGTCTACACCCCGTGGCTCGCCAGCTCCGGCACGTGGGATAGCGCCAAGACGACTTACACGATCAAGGTCCGCCAGGGCGTGAAGTGGTCCGATGGTTCGGACTTCACTGCCGACGACGTTGCCTTCACCATCAACCTCGCCAAGAACCCGGTCCTGGGTTCCAACTTGTGGCAGTGGGTCACCGACGCCACCGCTACGGACTCCTCGACCGTTGTCGTGAAGTTCGGCGCGAACCCGGCGTACCAGGAATGGGCGCAGTGGCTGTACAACTCCCCGATCGTCCCCAAGAAGATCTGGGAGCCGCTCAACAACGCCGACATCCTGAAGAACGTCAACCAGAACGGCGTCGGCACCGGCCCGTACGTCTACCACACTGCCGCTGCTGACCGCATGGTCTGGCAGAAGAACGACAACTGGTGGGCGATCTCGGCCCTCAACATCAGCGTCAAGCCCAAGTACATCGTCGACATCGTCAACAGCACCAACAGCGTGGCCCTCGGCCAGCTGATCCAGGGTGGCCTGGACCTCGACAACAACTACCTCCCGGGCATCGCCCAGGTAGTCAACGGCGGCTACGGCGTCAGCACTTACTACGACAAGGCCCCGTACATGCTCGCCGGCAACACTGCCGTGCTCGTTCCGAACACGCTGAAGAAGCCCCTTGACGACCCGGCTTTCCGCAAGGCTCTTGCCGCGGCGATCAACGTCAACGACATCGTCACCACTGACTACGGCAACATCGTTACCCCGTCCGATCCGACCGGACTTCTCCCGAACTTCAGCAAGTACATCGACACCGCTCAGGTCGCTGCTCTTGGCACGACGTACAACACGGACAACGCCAAGAAGATCCTGGCCGATGCCGGTTACAAGGTTGGCAGCGACGGCTTCGTCACCAACAAGGACGGATCGCCGATCAAGCTGACCCTGGAAGTCCCGGATGGTTGGTCTGACTGGATGGAAGCCGAGAATCTGATCGCCGCCAGCGCCAAGGCTGCCGGTATCAACATCGATCCTCAGCATCCTGACTTCAACACCACCGTTTCCGATCGCAACCGCACCGACGCCACCACGCCGCCGAAGTTCGACCTCGAGATCAACAACGACGTTCAGGTCGGCAACACTCCGTGGACGTGGTACGACTACGTCTTCCGCCAGCCGCTCCAGACCGGCTCTGCCGAGAACCGCAACTACGAGTCCTACTCGAACGCGGATGCTTGGAAGCTCGTCCAGCAGCTCGACCAGACCCCCGTCGAAGACACCGCCACGATGAAGACCCTGACCTCTCAGCTGCAGAAGATTCAGCTGACCGACATGCCGGTGATCCCGCTTTGGTACAACGGCGTTTGGTCGCAGGTCAACAACTCCGTGTGGACCAACTTCCCGTCCGACAAGGGCAATCAAGTCCTTCCGGCAACGTGGAACGGCTACTGGCAGATGGGTGCCATTTACATGCTCACCCAGATCACGCCTGTTCCGGCCAAGTAACCCTTAGTTGACAGTGCCCCTCCCTCCGGGTAGTCCGGGGGGAGGGGCCATTCTCTGACTGCGAGAGTCGGCGACCGGGAGATCGTGTGCGACGCTATTTCGGGCGAAAGCTCCTCACTTACGGGATAACATTCTTCATCGCCGCGACGATCGACTGGCTGATTCCGCGGCTCATGCCGGGCGACCCGGTGTCAAGCCTCGTCGCCAAGACCGGCGGTCTCAGCAGTGAGGGCGCCGCCGCTCTTGTGAAGTACTACAACGATTTGTTCGGCCTCAACAAACCGTTGCCGGTCCAGTTCATGGACTTCTGGGGCAAGCTCCTGCAAGGCGATCTCGGGCGGAGTGTCTACGTGCAGGGAGCCCCGGTTTGGGACACGATCATGGCCGCCGTCCCCTACACGCTGGCCCTGCTCATCCCGGCCATCCTGCTCAGCTGGTGGGCGGGCAACTCCTTCGGAGCCCTGGCCGCGCGGCGTAAGTGGCTAGACAGCGCGGTTCTGCCGGTCGGATACATCCTGACCGCCACGCCGTACATGTGGCTCGGCATCGTGCTCTCATTTGTGTTTGCCTTCAGCCTTCGCATGTTCCCGCTCGGTGGCGGGTATGGCTTCAATCTCGAGCCAAGTCTTACGTGGAGATTCTTCACGGACCTGGTTGCACATTGGATCCTTCCGTTCCTGTCACTCTTCATGGTGATGTTCGGCGGCTGGGCCATCGGCATGCGCAACATGATCATTTATGAACTCGAGTCGGATTACAGCCGCTATCTGGAGGCGCTCGGCGCCCCGCAGCGGCTGGTTCGCAAGTATGCGTTCCGTAACGCGATGCTGCCGCAGATCACCGGTCTGGCTCTACAGCTGGGCGTGATCGTTGCCGGGTCGCTCGTAACTGAGATCGTGTTCGCATATCCCGGGGTCGGATCTCTCCTATACAACGCAATCAAGAGCGAGGACTACTTCCTGCTTCAAGGGATCTTCCTCTTCGTGATCGCCGGCACGCTCATAGCCAATTTCATGGTCGACGTCGTTTATGTCATCGTGGACCCGCGAACCCGGGTCGGAATGCGCGGAGGGACAGCGTGACCGGGGCAATCGCGACCGAGCCGAAACCGGAGATCCGCGCGGACGGGCCCGCCGCAGCCCCCGTTGCCGCCCCGGTAAAGAAGGCCCGCGGCGAATTCCTCTACTTCGCGGTGCGATCCCGGAAGTTCCTGATCGCCTGCGGGATCCTGGGCGTGCTCATTCTCATTGCCGTCGTCGGGCCGATGATCGACGCAACGGATCCGCTCGCAGAGACGGCTCGAAGAGGCAATCTACCGCCTTCGTCCGAGTATTGGCTCGGCACCACGAGCCTCAGAGAGGACGTGTTCTCGCAGTTCGCAAACGGCCTGCGCGCGACGTTCTTCGTCGGTCTCCTGGGTGGGGGGTTGGCCGCGCTGATGGGCATGGCCATTGGCTTCACCGCCGGATACCGCGGCGGTTGGGTCGACGAGATCCTCAACATGATCACGAACGTCGTCCTGGTCATCCCCACACTGGCCCTGCTGATCGTCATCGCGTCTTATCTGCAGCGATCCTGGCCGGAAGCCCGAGGGATCCTCTTCGAATCGATCTTCATCGGGTTAACGTCGTGGCCCTGGGCTGCCCGAGCGATTCGCGCTCAGACTTTCTCGCTCAGATCGCGTGACTTCGTGGACCTGGCCAGGCTGAGCGGACGCCGCGGCTGGAAGATCATCGTCCAGGAAATCGCGCCCAACATGAGCTCGTACCTGTTCATGACCTTCATCCTGCTCTTCGGCGGCGCGATCCTGATTGCGGCCAGCCTGGACTTCATCGGCCTCGGACCCACGAACGGCATGTCTCTAGGCCTGATGATGTACAACTCCCTGAACTTTGGGGCGGCCCTGCTGCTCGGTTTGTGGTGGTGGTTCATTCCGCCGGGTATCGGGATCATGGCCACCGTCGGGGCGCTCTACGTGATGAACGTGGGCCTCGATGAGATCTTCAACCCCAAGCTCAGGGAAATCTGAACGTGAGCCTCCAAGTCGAAGACCTCAGGGTCTATTACCGAACACTGGCCGGCGACGTCAAGGCGCTCGACGGCGCAACTTTCTCGATCGCCGACAAAGAAATCATGGGCCTGGCCGGAGAGTCCGGCTGCGGCAAGTCGACGCTCGGCAACAGCCTCATCCGGCTTGACGGCCGGATGAGATACGTCGGCGGGAGCGTCACCCTGGATGGCAAGGAAATGCCCATCTGGGACAAATCGAAGATGAACGACTTCCGATTCCGCGAAGTGTCGGTCATCCCGCAGTACGCCATGAGCGCCATGAACCCGACCCGCAAGATCGGGGTCATGATCGGGGAGTTGCTCGAATCCCG
Organism: uncultured Chloroflexia bacterium; assembly: GCA_963835845.1. GTDB lineage: Bacteria > Chloroflexota > Limnocylindria > Limnocylindrales > CSP1-4 > Fen-1039. Next base: position 234,291 of record CAWIGT010000001.1, read on the forward strand.
CGGCGAGAGCTACTCGGAAATCAAGCCCGAGCTAATGCGGCGGATCGACCTCGTCGGCCTCGATGCCGACGTCCTGAGCCGCTACCCGATCGAGCTTTCCGGCGGCATGAAGCAGCGCATGGTCATGGTGATCTCAACGCTGCTGGATCCGTCGCTGCTGATCGCAGACGAGATCACGTCCGCACTGGACGTGTCGACTCAGCGAGCCGTGGCGGAGACGCTGGTGAGCTTCCGCGACCACGGCTTTGTCAAGAGCATGATCGTGATCACTCACGATGTCTCGATCCTGTACCAGACCGCCGACACGATCCTGATCATGTACGCCGGGAAACTCGCGGAGAAGGCCCCGACCTCCGCGATCATCGAGGCGCCGCGTCACCCGTACACCAAGATGCTGATCTCGTCGCTTCCGGAGGTTGGCGTCCGATACGAGGACAAGAAGCTCGCCGGCATACCCGGTAGCCCGCCCTCGTTGCTGGACCCGCCGACCGGCTGCCGCTTCCGGGCGCGTTGCCCGCTAGCGTTCGACAAGTGCGTCGAGGAGCCGCCATTCGTCCAGATCGCCCGCGACCACTCGGTCGCCTGCTGGAAGGCAACCGGAACCGATGCTTAGCCTGAACAGAGTCTCCAAGTATTACCGGGTCGGCACCTTTGGCGGGAAGGAGCTGGCGGCCGTGAAGGACGTCAGTTTCGATGTCAACGCCGGCGAAGTCGTATCGCTCATCGGCGAGAGCGGCAGTGGCAAGACCACGATCGGGAAGATGGTCCTGAAGCTGGTTTCGATCAGCCGAGGTTCCATCAACTTCGACGGCGCGGACGTGTCCGGGATCGACGGCGGGGCCGTGAAGGCCTACTACCGGAACGTCCAGGGTGTCTTCCAGGACCCGTTCAGTTCGTATAACCCCATCTTCAAGGCTGACCGCGTCTTCACGATGATCCGCACCGAGTACTTCTCGGACATGGCGCGATCAGAGTGGGACGCCAAGGTCGAGGATGCGCTCACGGCCGTCTGTCTGGACCCGGGTCAGGTGCTGAACAAGTATCCGCACCAGCTCAGCGGTGGTCAGCTACAGCGTCTTCTGGTGGCTCGCGCACTGTTGCTGGATCTCAAGGTCCTCGTGGCCGACGAGATCATCAGCATGCTGGACGCTTCCACCAGGATCGACGTCCTGAACCTGCTCGCGGATCTCAAGAGTCGTGGCATGGGCATCCTGTTCATCACCCACGACCTCTCGCTGGGCAACTACATCAGCGAGAAGACCGTCATCCTTCGCCGGGGCGTGATCGTCGAGATGGGCGACACGGAAAAGGTATTCGGTAATCCGACCCACCCCTACACCAAGGTGCTCATCTCGTCGGTGCCGCAACTCCACAAGAAGTGGGCCGACGTGGAGGCCGAGATCAGGGCTCGCGGTGGAGCGGCCGCGGGGAAGTGCCTGTTCCATCAGGCCTATCCGGCCGCGGCCAAGGTTGCTGTGGCCAAGCGGGCCAGGAAGGGCGAAGTCGTCGACGAGGGACCGAACCTCGTAGAAGTGGAGCACGGCCACTTCGTCGGCTGCTTCGATCTGGGCGAAGGGTCCTGCAACGTCGCCTGATCCGAAGTGTTCGGGCAGGGACTAGGCGGCCCGGTGGGGCCAACCGGCGCGGGCACGGCCATGGGGCGTGTCCGCGCAGCTGCGCGATAACCGTCGGAGGCACTCCAGGAGGAGACAGGTGCGCTACGGGCACTTCGACAACGAGAAGCGCGAGTACGTCGTCACGCGACCGGACACACCGCTGCCCTGGATCAATTACCTCGGCAGCGAGGCGTACTTCGGGATCATCTCCAATACGGCGGGGGGCTACTCGTTCTATCGCGACGCCCGGCTGCGCAGGTTGACGCGCTACCGCTACAACAATGCGCCGCTGGATCTGGGCGGGCGCTACGTCTACCTCCGCGACGACGAGGCGGGCGAGTTCTGGAGCCCGAGCTGGCAGCCGACCCAGCGTGAGCTGGAGGAATACAGTTGCCGCCACGGCCTCGGTTACTCGACGATCGGGTCCAAGTACCGCGGCATCCGCGCCGAAACCTGCTACTTCGTGCCGCTCGGCGAGAACCTCGAGATCTGGCGGGTCCGCGTGACCAACGAGCGGCCGACGGCGGCGCGGATCTCGCTCTTCAGCTCCGTCGAGTTCTGCCTCTGGGAGGCGCTCGAGGACAACACGAACTTCCAGCGCAACTACTCCACCGGCCAGGTAGAGATAGAAGACGGCGTGATCTACCACAAGACCGAGTATCGCGAGCGCCGCGACCACTTCGCGTACTTCGCCTGCTCGGAACCGCTGGCCGGCTTCGACACCAGTCGCGACGCGTTCCTCGGGCCGTACCGCGGCTGGGACAGGCCGATCGTCGTGGAGAACGGCAAGGCGGCAAATTCGGAGGCTCACGGCTGGCAGCCGATGGGTTCGCACCACGTCCGGCTCGAGCTGGCCGCCGGTGAGACGCGCGAGGTCGTCTTCGTGCTGGGCTACGGCGAGAATCCGAAGGACGCCAAGTTCGACCCGCCGGGGTCGCAGACCATTGACAAGCGGACCGTCAGGCCGGTCATCGCCAGATACCTCGACCCGGCCGCTGTGGAAGCCGCATTCACGGCCCTGCGCGACTATTGGACGGACCTGCTGGACACGCTCCAGGTAGACACCGGCCACGAACACGTGGATCGAATGGTCAACATCTGGAACGCCTACCAGTGCATGGTGACGTTCAACCTGTCGCGTTCGGCTTCCGGCTTCGAGTCCGGCATCGGGCGAGGCATGGGCTTCCGCGATTCCAACCAGGATCTGCTCGGCTTCGTCCACATGATCCCGGCCCGAGCGCGCGAGCGGATCATCGACATCGCCTCGACGCAACTCCCGAGCGGTGGCGCGTATCACCAGTACCAGCCGCTGACCAAGCGTGGCAACAACGAAATCGGCTCCGGGTTCAACGACGACCCGGCCTGGCTCGTTCTGGGCGTGGCCGCCTACCTCAAGGAGACCGGCGACCTATCGATCCTCGATGAACCGGTGCCGTACGACAACGAAGCCGGGACCGAAACGCCCCTCTACGAGCACTTGCAGCGCTGCGTCGCCTACACGCTCGATCGGCTTGGCCCTCACGGGCTGCCGCTTATCGGCCGCGCCGACTGGAACGACTGCCTCAACCTCAACTGCTTCTCGGACACGCCCGGCGAATCGTTCCAGACGACGGAGAACAAGGCCGGCGGCGTCGCCGAGTCGGTGTTTATCGGCGGGCTCTTCGTCCAGGCGGCCGACGAAATGGAAGCCATCGCGGCGCTTCGCGGCGATTCGACAGAGGCCGCGCGCTGCCGCAGCGCATCGGCGACGATGGCAGACGTCGTCAAGACAGCCGGCTGGGACGGCGAGTGGTTCCGGCGCGCGTATGACTACTTCGGCAACGTGGTCGGCTCGTCCGAGAATGAAGAAGGCTCGATCTTCATCGAGCCGCAGGGCATCTGCATCGTGGCCGGCATCGGTCTTGACGACGGCAAGGCGGTCAAGGCCCTGGCGTCGGTTCGCGAGCGCCTGGCCACGCCGCACGGGATCGTGCTGAACAACCCGGCCTTCACGCACTACTACCTGAACCTGGGCGAGATCTCGTCGTATCCCGAGGGGTACAAGGAGAACGCGGGCATCTTCTGCCACACCAACCCGTGGCTCATGATCGGGGAGGCGCGCGTCGGGAACGGCGAGGGCGCTCTGGACTACTACATGCGTATCAATCCGTCGGCTCGCGAGGAGATATCGGATGTCCACCGCTGCGAGCCTTACGTCTACGCCCAGATGATCGCCGGCAAGGACGCGCCGAACCCCGGCGAGGCCAAGAACTCATGGCTGAGTGGCACCGCCGCGTGGAACTTCGTGGCCATCAGCCAGTGGATCCTGGGCATCCGAGCCGAGCACGACGGCCTGTGCATCGACCCGGTCCTGCCGCCGGATTGGGGCGACTTCACGGCCACGCGCCGGTTCCGCGGCGGCGCGTACAGGATCGCGATTCACAAGCGGCAAGGGGCTACGGGCCGCGTCTCGCGGCTGCTCGTGGACGGACGGCCGGTAGGGGGAAACCTGGTTCCCCTGCCGTCGACCGCGGGCCAGGTCATCGAGGTGGAGGCCTTCGTCGAATGAGCCGGACGGTCGCGTCTTCAGGGACCGGCGCCGGGGGCTCGGAGCCCGGCACCAGACCGTCCCCTCGGGCCCGGGCTCCCGGGACCAACGCCTACGGCTACTTCGACGAAGCGGCTCGCGAGTACGTCATCACACGTCCGGACACGCCGACGCCGTGGATCAACTACATCGGCGAGGGCCGTTATGGCGGCATCGTTTCCAACACGGGTGGCGGCTACTCGTTCGACCGCGACCCGCGCAATCGGCGGGTGACTCGGTACCGATACAACGCGGTTCCGGCCGATCAGCCGGGCCGTTATGTCTACCTGCGCGACCAGGACACGGGCGAGTTCTGGAGTCCGACGTGGCAGCCGGTCCGGCTTGACCTGGATGGCTACGAGTGTCGCCACGGCACCGCCTACACCCGCATCGCCGGAACGCACGACGGCATCGAGACCGAGATCACCTATTTCGTGCCGCCCGGCGCCGCCGACGAAGCCGTCCCGTGCGAGCTGTGGGTTCTGCGCATCCGGAACGCGGGGTCGGCATCACGCCGGCTGCGCAGCTTCAGCTATGCCGAGTTCAGCCTCTTCGACGCCTTCAACGACATGGTCAACCTCGATTGGGGCCAGCACATCGTCTTCAGCTCGTGCGACGAAGGCATCATTCGGGTCCGGACCAAGTTCAACAAACTCGTCTACTTCATCGGCTCGAGCGAGACACCGGCCGGCTACACCTGCGACCGCGAAGCTTTCGTCGGCAGTTGCCGCGACCTGGGCGATCCGATAGTCGTGGAAACGGGCGAGCCGACCAACGCGCCCTCGCCGCGGGGCAACAGCGTGGGCTCCCTGACCCACGACATCGACCTCGCTCCGGGCGAAGAGCGCCGGCTCGTCTTCGTCATGGGCGCGACTGAACGGCCCGCGGAGATCGCCAGGACCGTCGCACGCTATTCCGATCCCGCCGAGGTCGACTCCGCGTTCAAGGCCCTGCGCGACGACTGGGCTGCCTACCTGTCGCGCTTCACCGTCGAAACGCCGGATGCCGACACGAACGCGATGCTGAACTTCTGGAACCAGGTTCAGTGCCGGACCACTCTGTACTGGTCGCGCTTCGTGTCCGGCTACGAGACCGGCATGGGCCGGGGCATGGGCACGCGGGACAGCGGCCAGGACACGCTCGGGACGATGCATACGGTGCCGGACCATGCCCGGCGGATGCTGACCAGAATCTGGGAGATGCAGTTCGCCGACGGCCATACCTGGCATCAGTTCTATCCACTCACCGGCGAGGGCGGACCCGGCCTGGCCGCCGAATACCCGGACTGGCCGCAGTGGTTCTCGGACGACCATCTCTGGCTGATCATCGCGGTCTGCGCCTACCTGCGCGAGACCGGCGACTTCTCGTACCTGGACCAGCGAGTGGCCTTCGTCGACGGCGGCGAGGAGTCGGTCTGGGCGCACATGCTGCGGGCGGTCGAATTCACGCTCGCCAACCGCGGCCCGCACGGCCTCCCGCGCTCCGGCTTCTCTGACTGGAACGACACCCTCAACATCGACCACGGCTCGGGCAAGGCGGAGAGCGTCTGGGTGGGAATGCAGTTCTGCCGGGCCATGCTGGACCTGGCGGAGATGTGCCGCCACTCCGGTCGAACGACGGAAGCCGGTGAGGCCGACCGGTTCGAGCAGCTCCATGGCGACATGACCGCGGCCATCAACGCTTCCGCCTGGGACGGCGCCTGGTACACCAGGTCATTCGACGACGACGGCCTGCCGATCGGCGTCGCCGGAGCGCCTCACCACGCCATCGATCTGATCGCGCAGAGCTGGTCGGTCATCGGCGAGGCGGCGCCGCGAGACCGAGCCGAGCAGGCCATGCGCGCGGCGCACGAACGGCTCAACACCAGGTTCGGGCTGGCGCTCCTGGCTCCGCCCTACGACGGTTTCGACCCGCGTGTTTGCGGCACGTCCACGTTCGTGCCCGGGGCAAAGGAGAACGGCGGCATCTTCTGCCACTCCAATCCGTGGTCGATGGTGGCCGCGGCCATGCTCGGCTGGGGCGACCAAGCCTATCGCTACTACCGCCAGATCCTGCCGCTCGCCCGAACCGACTCGGACGTTTACAAAGTCGAGCCGTACGTGTACCCACAGAACGTCTGCGGCCCGGCTCATCCATCGTTCGGGCTGGCCCGCAACGCCTGGCTGACCGGGGCCGCGGCCTGGACCTTCGTCGCGGTCACGCAGTGGATCCTCGGCATCCGGCCTACCTTCGAGGGCCTTCGCGTCGAACCGGTAATCCCCGAGGATTGGCCCGGGTTCAAGGCGCATCGCGAGTATCGCGGCACGGCCTACGAGATCTCGGTCACTCGCCGGGGCCCGGGCAACGACGTCTCGATGGTCGTCGACGGCCTGCCGATTGCCGGCGACGTCGTGCCACCGCCCCCGCCCGGGACCGCGGAGGTACTCGTCGAGGTCACGCTGGGCTAGCTGCCAGGGCCGGAGCCACGCGTCGGAGCCACGCGTCGGAGCGGCGAGCCACGAGCGCCCCGGCAGACCCGCGCCGACAGCGTCTGACCGGCCCGGTCCGAGACCGCTTCGTAGCGCCGGACGGCCCACCGGGAAGGGCAGGTCGCCCCGTAGTCCGGTTAGTCCTAGCATCGGTCTTCGATAGGTATGGGAGGTCGGAGACGTGGGCGCGACAGAGACCGAGCTCAAAGCGGCGCTCGTGAGCCGCCAGCTCGTTGCCGAACGAACGATGACGTTCAGGTTCGAAAAGCCGGCCGGCTGGACATATCGAGCCGGCCAATCGGTCGACATGACCCTGCTTGATCCGCCGGAGACCGACGCCGAAGGGAACCTTCGCCCCTTCACGCTGTCCAGCGCCCCGGCGGAAGACACGATTGCGATCACGACCCGGCTGCGCGACACGGCCTTCAAGCGCAGTCTGCAGTCGATCCCGATCGGGACCCAGGTGAAGATAGAAGGTCCCTTCGGCCACTTCCGGCTGCACAATGCCGCGCGACCGGCCGTCTTGCTGGCGGGTGGCATCGGCATCACGCCGTTCCGGAGCATCCTCGCGGACGCCGTCGGGGGTGGATCGCTGCCCTACCTGGTCGTCCTCTTTCACGCCAACCGGCACCCGCAGGACGCGGCTTTCGCGGACGAGCTTCGCGCCCTGGCGGCCAAGGACCCGAACCTCATCTTCGTACCGACGATAACCGCGCCGGCCGACCCCGGGCAAGGCGCCTGGACAGGGGAGCGGGGTCACATCGATTCGGCCATGTTGGAACGGCACCTGGCCGGCGTGGCCGGCCCCATCTACTACATCGCCGGACCGGCCGGGATGGTTGCGGCGCTTCGGACGATGCTGGTCGCGGCCGAGGTTGACGAGGACGACATCCGTACCGAGGAGTTCACCGGCTACTAGGAACAGATCGGAGGGCGGCCATCATGACGCTGGATCAGAACAAGGCTGCGGCGAGTCGGCTCTACCACGAGGTCTTCGGCGCGGGCCACTACGACGCCGCCGACGAGATTCTGGCGCCCGATTGCATCAGCCACGCCGCGGACGCGCCACCTCGAATTGGGACCGACGGCATCAAGCTCCAGGCCGCCCTGCTCCGCGGAGCCATTCCGGACCTCGAGACCACGCTCCTGGATCAGGTGGTCGAGGGCGATCGAGTGGCCAGCCGCTGGCGAGGATCAGGCTCCAACACCGGTGAGTTGAGACTGCCGGGCGCGACGGTGCCGCCGACCGGCCGCCCCGTGTCCTTCGACGAGATGCGGATCGACCGATTCGAGGAGGGACGACCCGTCGAATCGTGGTTCATACCGGACCGTCTGTCGTTGTGGCAGCAGCTCGGCCTCGTGCCGACGCCTGCGCCCACGTCGGCGGCCACGCCGACGCACGTGCGGCCTTGAAGTCCTGCAGGTAGGTCCGCTCGCCGGCTCCGGCCGAGACCAGGACGTAACTGCGCTAGGATCGAGCCGTGAAGTACGGATTGGTGCTGCGAAATACCGGTGCCGCGTCGAGCGGTGAAGCGATCGAAGCCGGCGCCGAAACGGCCGAGCGGCTGGGCTGGGAGGCCGTCTGGGCCACCGACCACGTGCTCGTGCCGCAGGCGGCCGCCGTCGAGTACGGGCGAACCTTCGAAGCCATCCAGACCCTGGCCTGGGTCGGGGCCCGACATTCGCGACTGAAGCTCGGCACGAGCGTGATCGTAGTGCCGCAACGGAACGCCGTCCTCCTCGCCAAGGAACTGGCGACGCTGGATGTTCTGAGCGAAGGGCGCCTGATCGTCGGCGTCGGCGTCGGCTGGAATGAAACCGAATTCGCGAACCTCGGCATGTCGGGCGTCTTCCATCGCCGCGGCGCCTACCTGGACGAGACGATCCGTCTGTGGCGGCACCTGTGGTCTGGCTCGACGGAGCCCTTCGAGGGCGCGTTCCAAGGATTTCGCGACTTCGTCTTCGGGCCGGTCCCAACCCAGGGCGAGCACCTGCCGATCGTCGTCGGCGGCGCCTCCCCGGCGGCGTTGCGGCGGGCCGGTGCGCTGGGCGACGGCTACCACGCCACGGGCGCAGGGCCCGACGAATTCGCCCGGCGAATCGCCGTCATCAGAGCCGCGGCCGAGGGCGCGGGTCGTCCGATGCCGCGGTTGTCGGCCCGGCTCGCGGTCACTGCCGAAGCGGCTGCGGGTGGACGTTACTCGCTCTCGGGCGATCCGGCCGTCATGGCCCGGGATATTCGCGCGTTCGAAAGCCTGGGCGTCGAGCACCTCGCGGTCGTATTCGAGGCCGGCCGGCCGGATAAGCTGGTGGCCGCAGTCGAACGGTTCGACACGGACGTCGTCAAAGTCGCCGTCGGCTGACTCTGGACAGTCGGAGGCGACGTGGAATCAAGTGAGCTTGCCCGCCAGGTGCAGAAGGCGCTGGTTGCCCATGGCGCGTGGAAGGTTCGCCTGGCTCAGGCGATTGACAGCGGCAACAGCGACTTCTCCCCCGCGGTAGTCCGGCAGGACAACCAATGCGAACTGGGAAAGTGGCTGTACGGCGGCATCGAGGCGCCGCTCAAGGGCGAAAGCCACTATGAATCCGTCAGGAAGCTGCACGGGCAGTTCCATGTGGCAGCTGCCGCGGTGCTCGAGTCGGCCCTCGCCGGCCGGTCGGCTGAGGCTCGCGCCGCGATGGAACCGGGCAGCGACTTCGCCCGTGCCTCGACGCATCTGACTCTGGAGCTGACGGCATGGCAGAAGGCAGTCGAGGGCTGATCAAGCCGAGTCGCGGCGACGCCATCCTGAGCCCCGACGAGATGGCGTTTCTGCTGGGCGCCCGCCGAATTGTCCTGTGCACGATCGCCCCCGACGGATCGCCGCGGCCGGTGCCGGTCTGCTTTGCGCTCGCCGAGAGGTCGGGGAGCGAGCCGCCGTGTCTGTACACACCGCTCGACGAGAAACCGAAACGGGTTGCCGATCCTCACATGCTGGCGCGCGTCCGGGACATCGCCGCGCGTCCGCGAGTCACGCTGCTGGCGGATAGGTGGGACGAGGATTGGGGCCGGCTCGCATGGATGAGGCTGAGCGGCCTGGCGTCCCTTGTCGAGCCGGGCACGCCGCGGCCGGCGATGGAAGCCCGCGACTCGACGGAACACGCCGCGGCCGTGGCCTCTCTCCGGGCTCGCTACCCGCAATACGCGACTCACGACCTCGCCGTCCGGCCGATCATCCGCATCCTCCTGACCGGGGCACTCTCCTGGGGATCGCTCACGTAGCGGCGAGACCGAAGTTTGCGCGCTGGCGGAACCTCAGACCGGGCCGCTCGCCGCTCGGTCCGATCGACGCCGGGCGCGGTACCACGCCAGGTACTCGAGAAGCTCGTCGCGCTCGTCGTCGGTGAGATTCGCGAATAGAGAGGCACTCAACGAATTTGGATTGCCGGGCCCCGACTGACCGGGGACCTGGTAGCCGCAGAGTCGCATCAGCTCTGCATACGGCACGGCCAGGGCTTCGCTGAGTTGATGGAGGATCGGCGGCGACGGCCGCTTGACCGCGTCGTTTTCGAGCTTGCTCAGATACGCCGACGAGATTCCGGCGGTCCTCGCGGTATCGATGGCCGAGAGGGCCCGAACCTCCCGAGCCTGCCTGAGCACCGTTCCGAGTGAGTGGCTCATCTCGTGTCCTATAGTGGATAACTGCAACTACAGTTGACAATATCACAGATCGGTGGTTCAATGCAATCGCAGCAGTGGCCGGAGCGTCTCCCGGCGGTGGACCAGGTGCCCCCGCTTCCCCGGATGCCAGGAGCAAGGTGGAAGCATGGCTATCGATCAAGTCGACCGCACCGTCGTCACGGCGGGACCCACGACTGAAGCGGGTCAATCGACGACACGGACTGACGTTCGACACACCGCCAGCACGGGTCCGGCGGGAGCCGAACTCACCAGACGCATAATCGTCCTGGTTTTCGGGCTCGTCGAACTCTTCATCGGGGCTCGGATCGTCCTGATGCTGCTGGACGCACGTGCGACCAACGGTCTCGTCGCGACCATCCTCAACGTCAGCGGCGTCTTCGTCGCGCCGTTCGAGGGGATCCTCAAGACCAACTCTGTAAACGCCTCAGGCTCCGTCCTGGACGTCGCCGCCGTGCTGGCTCTCGTCGGCTGGGCGATCGTCGAACTCGTAGTGGTCTGGGCCCTGGCGATCTTCCGCCGCGAACCGGCCTGATCCAGGAAGCATGACCGCGGGCGGTCCACATGGACTCGTCGAGCGGTCCCCGGTCGGGCAGGGTCTCGCCCGAATGAAGCATCGCTCGGCGTGCGGCCGGGCACCTCAGAAAGAATGGGCTTCGATGGGTTTCGTCGCATGGATCGTCGTCGGCGCGATCGCCGGCTTCCTTGCCAATTCGGTCATGGGCTCCAGGCAGGGCCTCCTGACCATGATCATCCTCGGGATCGTGGGCGGCCTGATCGGCGGATACGTGGCCACGACCGTCCTCAAGCTCGGCTCGGTCGATGGGATCAACGTCGAGAGCATCGGCATCGCAACCGTCGGCGCAGTCGTCATTCTCTTCGTCGCCTCCGGCTCGCACAGTCTCGGCCGCGCTCTCAAGTAGAGCCTTGGCAAATGGCCGATACGTCGGGCGGGATCGCTCATCGGAGCGGATCCCGCCCGGCCATCTCACAGCGACTGCTGAGAGGAGAGTCAACGTGACTGACAGCGACTTCGAGCAGACCTCATCTCACCATCCGGCCGCGATACTGCGGCGTTTGTCGGGCCCGATCAAGGTGGTGCGCAACGGTGCCGCGAGGCTCGTCGAGCGAGTGCCGGAGACGTTGCGCGCGACCCAGGTCGGCGCACAGGCGACGACAAAGGCACTCCAGAAGCTTCCCGACTCGACCCTGAGATCGCTGGCGACGAGTTCCGTCTGGCTCGGCGCGGGACTCTATCTCGCCGGCAAGCGACGTCTCGCGCTCGCCGTCGGGGCCGCGCCGGCCGCGATCGTTGGCGCAGCCATACTCTTGCGCCCGGGCAGGTCGATAGCACCAACCGAAGGCAAGTCATGACCTTCACGCAGAACCAGGGGACGATCGCGCCGGCCAACGTCCTCCACGACCAGGGCACGCCCAACACGTTGGGCGGGCTCGGCCCGGCGAACGCGGGCGTTGCGGCCCGCCTTCCGATCGGCGCCTTGACGGCGACGGTACTCATACTGGCGGTCCTCGCCATCCTGGCGGCGCGCCTGGCGTGATTTCGGACCTTGCCGCATGACAAGCGCGGAGGGTAGGGGTGTTATGAGTTCTGATGGCGCGGGCGATCTTGCTCACGGCCGCTTCGTTCCGGTCGGAGAACACAAGGCGATCGACGCGGACCGGGCAGCGGCCGACCTGGATCAGGGGGCGGCGGACGGCGACCAGACTGCGTCGGACTGCGACCAGACGGCCGCGGAACGCGACGAAGCCGATGCGGCCAGCGACCAGCGCGCCGCCGAACGGGATCAGGAGAGTGCCGACAGGCAGCCGCGCGCCAAAAGCGTGAAGGCTGCGCAGGCGTATGAAGCCTCGCGGTCGGTTCGAGAGGCCAGCAAGATGAGCCGTCTGGCGACTCACCTTGCCCGTGCCAGAACCACGCACTCGCGGGCCCAGACAGCCGTCGACCGGGACGTCAGTGCGGCGACGCGCGACGAAGCGGCTCGCCTCAGGGATACTCGAACGGTGGCCTTCGACCGGTTCATGGCAGCCTCCGACGCTCCGCTGGCTGATCAGCTGGCACAGATTCGGGCCAGTTCCGCAGCTGCGCGGCTGCGTGCCGCCGGCGATCGCGAGAGGGCAGCTCGGGATCGGGCTGGCGCTGCCGCAGAGCGCCGGCGTCTCGAGGCCGAACTTTCGAGCGCACATCTCGACGACCTCACGGGGGCCTTCGGTCGGGAAGTAGGCAGGTCGGCGCTCACGCATGAGATCGATCGGGCCAGAAGCGAAGACCACCGTTTCGTCCTGGCCTTCGTCAACGTCGATGGAATGCGGCTGGTCAACGACCGTGACGGCCACGCCGCGGGAGATCTCGTCCTCCAAAGACTCGTCGCCAGCATCAGGTCCAACTTGCGTCCGTTCGATCCGGTCGTTCGCTACGGTGACGACTCGTTCCTGTGTGGCCTCAGCGACGTAGACCTCGACGACGTCGGACGCCGCTTCGATGCCGTGACGTGGTCGCTTCGGGCCGAACTCGGCGTCGGTATCAGCATGGGGTTGGTCGCTCTCGAGGGCGGCGAGACGCTCGACGAGCTGATCTCCCGTGCCGCGGCCGACCTGCGACAGGCCAGGACACGGACGCGCGAACTGCAGCGCACCTGACCCGGTACTACATGGCCTGGTTTCGGCGGAGACGTGCGCATGGTCCGCGACGGCCCGACCCAGTTCGACCGGCTCCGCGCGCAGCCCCGCTCCGCATGCGCGCAGTCCGGCGGGGTCGTGCTAACCTACCGCCAGCCTTTCCAGTCGGTCCTGTGAGGCCGGCAGTCCGGTCCTGAGAGGCCGGGGAGGAGTCCGATGCGCAGCTGCCACGACGACCACCGAGCCCCTGCGGCCGGTGGCTTTTTCGTATGAGGCAACCGACTTCGCCGGGCGGCCGAAAGCAGCCGCCGCTACCGCGATCCAGCTCGGTCGTTGACCCTCGCGTCGGCGACTACGGCCCCGCGCTCCTCGCCCTCGAAGACGGCAGCCTTTTCCCGGGCGTCGCGTTCGGCGCCCGATGTTCCGGCGAGGGCGATCTTGTCGTGAACACCAGCCAGACTGGCTACCAGGAAATCGCAACCGATCCGAGTTACGCCGGCCAGTTGGTGGTCATGACCTACCCGCTCATCGGCAACTACGGCCGCGTCCACCTGGACGACCAGTCCGAGCGGCCATGGTTGCGCGGTTTGATCGTCGCCAACGCAACGGCGGCTGTGCTGGACGACGCCCAGCAACTCGCGACGATGCTCCGAGAGGCCGGCATTCCCGCGATCGCCGGCGTCGACACGCGAGCCCTGGCCAGGCACCTTCGATCCAGCGGTTCGTTGCGTGCCGTGGTAACGGCGCCCGGCCAGACCGACTACGAAGAAGCGCGCGAGCTGGCCCGGGGCGTCCGCCGCTGGGAAGATCAAGACTTCGTGGCCCAGGTTTCGCCGCAGGCCGCGAGAGACGAAGGCGACGCATCCGAGGACGGTCCTCTCGTCGCGATCCTGGATTTCGGGCTCAAGACAAATATCGTGCGCAGCCTTCGCCGGCGGGGAGCCCGCGTGCGGGTGCTGCCTCACACCGCGACGGCCGCGGACGTGCTGGCGCCCGACATCGACGGCGTGGTCTTCTCGCCGGGACCCGGCGACCCGGCACGGTTGGACGGGCCCGTGGCTCTGGCGCGAGAAGTCATCGCCGACGGCCGGCCACTGCTGGGCATCTGCCTCGGTCACCAGATCGTCGGGCGCGCTGCGGGCGCGGGTACCAGGCGTCTGCCGTTCGGTCATCACGCGGCCAACCATCCCGTGAAGGACCTGGAGTCTGGCCTCGTTCAGGTGACGGCCCAGAACCACGAAGTCACGGTCATCGCGGACACGCTGCCGGCGGCCAGCGGTTTCGTGGTCAGCCAGATCGATCTGAACGACGGGTCGGTGGAGGGGCTGCGGCACCGCAGCTTGCCGATCGAAACCGTCCAGTACCACCCGGAGGGCGGGCCGGGCCCCCTTGATGCCCTGGCTGTCTTCGACCGGTTCGTTTCGGCCGCCCGTGCACGCCACGGCGGCGGCGCACCCGACCCGACCCTGGGCAAAGTGGAGCCGGTCCACCTTGCCACAGCCGAGCTGGCGAGGCGGCTGGCCGGCATCGACTGAGGGCGGCGGGCTGGCTCGGACTGAGCGCGGGCCGGCTCCGACTGAGGGCATGCGGGCCAGGAATACATGACAGGTTTCGTCATGTTCGAGAGGTAGAGTCAACCTCGATGAAGCGCTCAAGCCGCCGAGTGTGCGGAGACTGGCCGGATGGAGCCAGCGCTGCCGAAAGGAATCCCAAATTGCTGACCTCGCGAATCATCAAGGACGTCCACGACCGGCAACTGCGCGACCTGGAGGCCGGCTCGCGGCTCGGTGAAGCCCAGTCCGGCGGCTTCGGCTTGAGCCTGCGCCAGGTGCTCGGCCGGTCATTGATCCAGTTCGGGACCGTGCTGACGACCGACTGCCCGCCCCAGGCAGCGGCCCGGCGCTGATCGAAGGCCGGGCGGCGCCGCGCGCCCGCCGGCGGTTCTCGCTGGGGTGCGGCCCATCGACGGCTACCATTTCGCCATTACCTCTCGCGGTGCCGGCCGCCGGTGCGGCCCGGCCGGGTTGCCGCAAACGAGAGCGATGCAGAGTGGAGAGATCGATGAGGCAACACACCAGCCTGGGTCACGTCGAGGCCCAATTGGCCATCGGGACCATTCAGGCGGAGCTGCGGCGCCGTGAGAAGGCCGCGGTCATCGCGGTTGCCGACGATCACGGCGAGTTGATCGGCCTGCTCCGGCTCGACGGGGCCGCGTTGCAGTCCGGCGTCATCGCCACGGGCAAAGCCTGGACCGCGGCACGTGAGAAGAAACCGACCTATGATTTGGGCCAGGCGGCTCGCGATCCCAAGACCGGCTTCGACATCGCCTACTACGGCGACCTGCGGGCGGTTGGCTGGGGCGGCGGCGTGCCCGTGGTCCTCGATGGCGTCGTGGTTGGATCGGTTGCCGTGAGCGGGCTGCGGCAGGAAGAGGACATGGAGCTGGCGGGCCTGGCCGTGGCCGCGATAGTCGAGGCGGCGGCCCGGACTTCGTAGTCGGCGTGCCTGCGGCCGGGGATGGGCGCCGCCCGGATGGGCTGCTGGCCGGAACCGCTCGGCTTTGCTCCAGGGGACCCGGGAGCGGAGCCGTATGCTCCGGCGGAATCCATTGAGCGACGCGTGGAGCGGCCGCCTTCGGCGGTTGGCGCCACGTCGGCCGGGTCCTGGGCAGGAGGCGGAGCTAATGGCCAGTGCGTCGACCCCGAGCTCGATTGACGAGTACATCGCGACGTTTCCGGCTGAAACGCGGAGGGCGCTAGAGGAGGTTCGGGCGGTAATCACGGCTGCGGCGCCGGGCGCGACCGAGACGATCAGCTATGCCATTCCCACGTTCGACCTGAACGGGCGTCACCTGGTCCATTTCGCCGGCTACGCGAAGCACGTCGGCTTCTATCCGATCCCAAACGGCATAGCGGCTTTCGACGAGGAGTTGAAGCCCTACAAGCGCGGCAAAGGATCGGCACAGTTCCCCCTCGGCCGGCCGATGCCCACAGACCTGATCCGGCGCATCGTGGAGTTCCGAGTGCGGGATCGCACGAGAGAGCAGGCGGGATAGGAGCCGAACGCCGCCCCGTGCCGCGCGGTCGAGGCGAGACGCCCCGCGGGCCGCTGGCGCGGGCGGGGCCGAGCGCGCCGATGCCGAGCCTGCCGCGGGCTCCTCGCCCATATTCTCAGTCCGGGGGTCGACGTCGCGGGGTCGCGAAGTTGTCTGAGGTTACGAGATGAGGCTGCACGGCAGCATGACGGTCAACAGCCGAGCACACGCCAGCGGCGACGAGATCCCGGGGCTCTTCGTCTACCCCTTCTTTCTCATGCATATGCTCGCGTTCGGCGCTTCGGGCTTCATCCTGGCCTACAGCGGCGCTCCGGTCCTGTTCCTGTACATGCACGGCGGCATGGCGATCTTCGTCTACCTGATCTTCTACCGGGCCATCTTCTGCCGCGACGAAGTCAAGTGGATGTTCGCCAATGCCGGGCTGGGCTTGCTCGGGATCGTGAGTCAGATCGACTGGCTGCTATCCGGCGGTTCAGCCCCGGAAATCCGGTCGATCGAGAATCCGCAGCCATGAGCCGTCGGCCTGTCGGCGGACGACCTGAGCTCTCGCCCCGGCCTCGTCGAGGGCAGGCGTCGCGGTCAGCGCGATGTCGCCCATCATCAGGGTCGGGAGCGGCGTCTCCAATCGAAAGTGGGGCCTTGCAGCCAGCATCTGCTCGTACAGGGCCTTGATCGCGTCCCGACCGACGGTCAACTTGCCCGGCGGGAAAGCCACGATCGCCTTGGGCTCATAGAGGCTTGCCAGCCCCTCGGCGTCGCCGGCATTGCCGAGCTCGACGAACAGCCGGGTCAGGTCTTCGGGATTGAGCGCTCGCGGGGTGTCGGTGGTCATCTGCTTCTCCTTTGTCATGTTGGACTGCGGTCTTCCTCGATGCCCGAGCCCATCGGAGTCCACTGTGCAGGACCGGCAGTCATAAGTCCAAGACATAGTTGTGCTCGGTGCTAGCATTGCTGCTTATGGAACTCAGACAGCTCGAGTATTTCGTTGCGGTGGCAGACGAGGCCAGTTTCACGAGGGCAGCTCAGAAGCTTCATGTCGCTCAGCCGGGCGTCAGCGCGCAGATTCGACAGCTGGAGCGGGAACTCGGCCAGGAGCTCTTCGACCGATCCGGCCGGACAGTGCGCGTGACAGACGTCGGGGCCGCCGTGCTGGGCTACGCACGTGAGGCGCTCGGCGCGGCCGACGGGGCACGCCTCGCCGTCGACGAGTTCACCGGGCTCATCCGGGGCCGAGTGGCGGTCGGGATGGTCATCGCCTGCTCTTCGTTCGATTTCGCTGAGTTGCTGGCCGGCTACCATCGCAACTACCCGGCGGTTGAGATCGCGCTCTCGGAGGCGAACTCGGACGAACTGATCGCCCGACTGCAATCCGGTCAACTGGATCTCGCCTACATCGCGCTCGGTGGCGTTGCTCCTGACGGATTGGACCTGCTCGAGATCGCGGACGAGGCTCTGGTAGCCGCGGTCAGCGATGATGACGCGCTCGCAAGCCAACGGAGCCTGCCACTGGCCGCCATCGGGGACCGCACGCTTTTGAGTCTTCCCCGCGGAACCGGCATCCGGTCCATCTTCGATGACGCCTGCGCCGGGATCGGCCTGCGACCGCGCATCTCATTGGAGGCGAGCAATCTCGGCATCCTGGCGCGACTCGCGAGCCTCGGCCTGGGCGTGGCGATCGTGCCCGAGTCGGTTGCCGCAGCCACTCCCGGACTTCGTGCCATCGAGATCACAGATCCGCGGATGCGAGGAAAGGTGGCCCTGGCCTGGCGCACCGGCGGCTCGATCGGCCCGGCCACGCAAGCGCTCATCCGGCAGGCCGGCACGATCCATTCCAGCCGGGCTCCCGCGCTCTAGATTGCCGGCACAAGACCCCGGGTCCGACGAACAATCGGGCGTGAGAGCTGGGGCTGTCGCGGTGCGGCCGGCGTGAGTTGCCTTCGATGGCTAGACTGGCGCGGGTTCTGACGTAGCCTGGAGACTCGACTTTGAATATCCGCCTCGACGACCTTCGTGGGCCCGAGATCGCGGCGCTCCTGGCATCGCACGTGGAGGACATGCGGTCGGAATCGCCCGGCGACAGTTGCCACGTCCTCGATCTCGATGGGCTGCGCCAGCCCGCGATCTCGTTCTGGACCCTGTGGGATGGCGATGCCCTCGCCGGCTGCGCCGCGCTCAAGGAGCTCGAACCGACTCACGCGGAGATCAAGTCCATGCGCACCGCCGACGCCTACCGGGGCAGGGGAATTGCCTCGGCCATGATGACTCACCTCCTGGGCGTGGCGGCGGGCAAAGGCTACCGGCGCCTGAGTCTCGAAACCGGCTCCGGCGACTTCTTCGCTCCGGCGCGGGCTCTGTACGCGAAGTTCGGCTTCGTCGCCTGCGCGCCGTTCGCCGACTACTGGGACGACCCGAACAGCTTCTTCATGACCAAGGAGATATAGCGTCGGGGGCGCCGAAGAGTGGCGTGGTCTGACTGTCTTGGTTCTCAGTCGTGCCAGCTGACCCGGACGTCTCCGACACCGGACAGCGGCATCGACGCGGCCTCTGTCTCCACCGCCTCGCGCTCGGCGGGCGACAGCCGGCGCCACGACTCGATGGTCACGTCGGTCTGTGAGCATCTCCACGTCCCGACGATTTCTCCCTCCACGAGGACGGCGCCGGGCCACACTCGAGGCGTCCACAGTCTTGCGCGCCGGTCGGGTTCGGGGACCAGGATCTCCCGATCGGCTCCTTGGAGCAGGTAGTACGCGTCGCCGCTGGGGAGGAGCCGCGCGGTTGCCGCGGGTCCCACGGGGGCGCGGAACGTGGGCTCATCAACGGTCAGGATCCACGCCTCGCCGGCGGGCGTTCGCGCGGGCGTCAGCAATTCGCCGAGCGCGTCGAACACGGCTCGGCCGGCCGCTCGCGGTTTGATCCCGGCCCATTCAACGAATGCGGCGGGTGTAGTCGGGCCGAAGACGTGCAGGTATCGGCGCGCCAACTCCAGCCGCGCTTCTCCAGGGTCGACGTCCGGCGCCGGCACGGTCCAGATGGTCGGCTGGCGCGAACCGTCCCATCGGATCAGCAGTGTGCCGGTCGCCGCCGCATATCGGAGGCTGTTCGGATGCAGGCCGAGCGCGTGCCCCGCCTCGCCGTAGCTCATCTCGCGGCCGTCGAGGTAGGCGCGGAGGCGGCTGGCCAGATCCTCCGAGCGGCGTCGCCCCGGGCCGTCGTCGGGGAGCCGCCCGAGAGAGAAGACCGCGAGGTCGTTCGCCGCGACGACGTAGGCGCTGAACCGCGGTCCCCACAGTTGCACCAGCGACGGGTCCCGCCACGTGTCCGGCCCGGTCCCGTGGACACGGGCGTGGATCGAGAGAGAAGCCGCCCGCGGCATGCTGTCCTGCAGGCCCGCCCAGGCCGCGCGCCGGAGGGAAGTCGGGCCGGGCCGGAGCCGCTCATCGAGAGCACCGACGGAGCGCCGGTGCGCGAGGATCTGCTCGCGCGTCAGTTCGAGCCGAGCAGTCGTCACGTCAGCTGCCTCCTCCTCGATGTGACACCCGGCGACACGTAGACCCCGTGATCATGTAACGCTGCGGCCTGACGTTCCTCCCGCCAGTGCCTCGTCTCGACTAGCGGACACGGTCTGGCCTGAGGAGACATTGGCTATCGGTCCCGTCTGGGATAAGACGCCCTTCTGGTCGAGTAATACAGCTCTACGGATCGGGCCTACCTTTCCGTCACCTGACCGGATAACAGGTGCTATTATCCGCACCAGTACAAAGGTGCTTCGTGGAGGTGCGAATGGGGAGCAGGGTCAAGTTCTCCGAAGAAGTCGTCCCGCTTGGAGATCTGAAAGTGAACCCCGGCAAGGTCGTGCGTCGGGCGAGCGAATCGGGTCGGCCCGTTTTGCTGACCAGCCGCGGTCGGGGAGTGGCGGTCGTGCAGACGCTGCCCGAGTTCGAGGCGGCACAAGAAGAGCGAGACTTCATGCGAGCCGTGCTCGTCGGCCTATTCGACCTCGAAGAGGGCCGCGAGTCTTCGCTGGAGGATGCCCGCCGCCGGCTCGGTCTGGTCTGAGGTGATCCGCCGCATCACCCTCGCCGAATCTGCCGTACAAGATCTAGAGGCCGTTCGCGACTGGTATGCCTCGCAGTCGGCGCCGGAGGTTGGCGATCGATTGATCCGCGAGATCCTCGCTTGCGCGGACCAGCTCGTGGCATTCCCCGAAAGCGGCCGTGTGGTGCCCGAATTCGATCAGCTCTGGCTGCGCGAGCTGATTCGGCCGCCCTTCCGCATCGTCTACCGCTTCGACACCGACCGCATTCGGATCGTCCGAGTCTGGCGCGGCGAGCGGCTCATGGCAGACGGCGAGGACACGGCTGCGGCGGACAAGTTCCCGCGAAGTGCGGCCCAAAATACCCGCCGACGCACAGGCACGACAGTGGCGCAGCCATCCTTAGCTTCCTGAGGCCGTGTCGCAGGCTGGGCTCTTGACCACTGGCGGTTGCTCGCGCTCGGACTACCTCATGGGCTACCTGGTATCCTTCGGCCAGCCCTTGCGGCCGGTCCTGTGAGGCCGGCGGAAGTCAAAGAGACGGCTTGCCGGCGCTTTGACTCGCGGTCCTGAGAGGCCGGGGAGGAGAACCAATGAGCGCGTGTAAGCTGAACCACCGAGCCCGCTGGCGCGGTGGCTTTTTTGTATGACGGTTTTGGAATTGGCGGAGACCATCTCCGGCGCCGCGGGCGCCGAGCGGCGAAAACCGAAGAGCGCGCTGATCATCGGCAGTGGCCCGGTCGTGATCGGCCAGGCGGCCGAGTTCGACTACGCCGGGACGCAGGCCTGCCGGGCGCTGCGGGCCGAGGGCGTCCGCACCATCCTGGTGAACTCGAACCCGGCCACGATCATGACCGACGCGGAAGTGGCCGACGCCGTCTACCTCGAGCCGCTGACCGTCGAGGCCATCGAGCAGGTCATCGCCAAAGAGCGGCCCGAGGGGCTCCTGGCCGGGCTCGGCGGCCAGACCGGGCTCAACCTGGCCGTGGCACTAGCCAAGGCCGGCGTCCTCGAGAAGTACAACGTCCGGCTCATCGGCACGCCGCTGGAAGCGATCGAGATGGCCGAGGATCGCGAGCTGTTCCGCGACCTGCTGGACCGGCTCGGCCAGCCGTACGCCCCGAGTTGCATCGTCGGGGGCGAGACCGAGGATGCCCGCGAGCACGCGGCCAGAGAAGCCCTCCACGAGATCGGCCTGCCGGCGATCATCCGGCCCGCGTTCACGCTCGGCGGCACCGGCGGCGGCATCGTCGAAACGGAAGAGGCGTACTGGGAGCGCACCCACACCGGCCTGAGACTCAGCCCAATCCACCAGGTAATGATCGAGCGCTGCCTGGTCGGCTGGCAGGAGATCGAGTACGAGGTCATGCGCGACGCGGACGACACCTGCATCGCCGTCTGTTCCATGGAGAACGTCGACCCCTTGGGCGTCCATACCGGCGACTCGATCGTCGTCGCGCCCGTCCAGACGCTGCCCGACCCGGTCCACCAGCGGCTGCGCTCGGCGGCCCTCAACATCATTCGAGCGCTGGGAGTCGAGGGCGGCTGCAACGTCCAGTTCGCGCTTTCGCCGGACTACACCGACTACGCGGTCATCGAGGTCAACCCGCGCGTCAGCCGGAGCTCGGCGCTGGCGAGCAAGGCGACCGGCTATCCGATCGCGCGCGTCGCCGCCCAGATCGCAGCCGGCCGGCGTCTCGCCGAGATCCCCAACGTCGTGACCGGAACCACGGTCGCCGCCTTCGAACCGGCGCTCGACTACGTCGTGGTCAAGCTGCCGCGTTTCCCGTTCGACAAGTTCCCCACGGCCGACCGGACGCTCGGCAGCCAGATGAAGGCCACCGGCGAAGTGATGGCGATCGACCGAACGTTCGGCTCGGCGCTCAACAAGGCGCTACGCGGGCTCGAGCAGGCGGGCGCAGGCTGGCTGGCAGAGAGCCCGAGTTGGGGCTCCACGCTCGACTACCTGATGGAGCCGGCACCGTCCGAACCCACGTTCGTCACGATCGACGCGAGCGGACTCCTCTGCGAGGCCCGAAGACATGCCGAGCGGGCGGCCTATCCGATCGTCCTCAAGCGCTTCCTCGCGCCGTCGGACACGCGGATGTGGCGAATCCTGGCGCTGCTCCGGCGCGGCATGCCGGCCGAAACGATCCGCGGAGTGACCGGCATCACGCCCTGGTTCCTCTCGGAGTTCGGGCGGGCGATCGGGCTCGAGCGCGAGGTGCGGCGGCTCGGCGCGAGGATCTCGGATTCCGGCGACGAAGAGGCGGCGACTCTGCTCGCGACGGTGAAGCGAGAAGGTTTCGGGGACAAGGACCTGGCCCAGATGGCCGGCAAGGGCGTGACCGCGGAGGCGATCCGCGCCGCGAGGATGGAACTCGGCCTCGTCCCGGGCTACGCCATGGTGGATACATGCGCGGCCGAGTTCGCGGCCGAGACCCCGTATTTCTACGCCACGTACGCCGCCGCGGGCTCTGAGCCGGAGCTGCCTGCGGTGGAGCGGCCCGCGGCACTCGTGATCGGCTCGGGCCCGGTGCGGATCGGGCAGGGCATCGAGTTCGACTACTGCGCCGTCCAGGCCGCGGCCGAACTGCGCGCCCAGGGCTGGCAGGCGGTCATGATCAACTCCAACCCGGAGACCGTTTCGACGGACTTCGACGCGAGCTCGCGACTCTACTTCGAGCCGCTCGATCCGGAGTCCGTACAGTCGGTCGTCGAGGCCGAGTCGCCGGCGGGTCGGCCCCTTCTCGGCGCCTTCGTGCAGTTTGGCGGCCAAACGCCGCTCAATCTGGCCGAGCCGCTGGCGGCGGCCGGGATCCCGCTGCTCGGCGCCAACCTCGAGACCATCGACCAGGCCGAAGACCGCATCCGTTTCGCCAACCTGGTCGAGGCGGTCGGCATTCCCCAGCCCGAGGGCGGTATGGCCCGATCGATCGAGGAGGCGCTGGCGCTGGCCGACCAGATCGGCTATCCGGTCATCGTTCGGCCGTCGTTCGTCATCGGCGGTCTGGCCATCGACTTCAGCTACTCACCGTCGGATCTCGTCGAGCAGCTGGCCCGCGCCACGGTCGTCGATCCGGATCGGCCGGTCCGCATCGACCGTTACCTCGAAGGCGTCGAGGTCGACGTCGACGCCATCGCAGATGGAGAGACCGTTCTGATCCCGGGCCTGCTCGAGCACGTCGAGCGAGCCGGCGTCCATTCGGGCGACTCGGTCGGGATGTTCCCGCCGCAGACCGTTTCGATGTCCGACCAGGAGTTGATCGTCGCCGCGATGGATAGGATCGTCCGCGCGCTCGACGTCCACGGCCTGGTCAACGCCCAGTTCATCGTCCGCGACGACGGCGTGTACCTGATCGAGGTGAACCCTCGCGCGAGCCGCACCGTTCCGTTCATGTCGAAGGTGACGGGCGTGCCCATGGTCAAGCTGGCGGTCCGGATCGCGCTCGGCGAGACACTCCGCACGATGGGGTGGGGGAATGGGCTGCTGGCCCCGCCGCCGCTGGTGGCGGTCAAGGCGCCGGCCTTCTCCACGGCCAAGCTGCGCGGCGTCGACCCGTCGGTCGGTCCGGGCATGCAGTCCACCGGCGAGGTGATCGGCATCCACACGGATGCGCGAGTGGCGCTGGCCAAGGCGATGCAGGGAGCGGCGCTGATTCCGCCGCGGCCCGGCGCGGACGGCGCTCTGGCCTTGATCTCGGTCGCTGACCGCGACCACGTCCATCTGCCCCGCGTCGCCGGCGCCCTGTCACGAGCCGGCTACCGGTTCGCGGCAACGTCGGGCACCGCGGCAGAACTCGCGGCGCTGGGTTATGAATCGCAGGTCGTGGCCAAGGTCGGCGACAGGCCCGTGAGCGGCCGCGTGCCCATCCTGGACCTGATCGCCGGCGGCACCGTCCGGCTCGTCGTCAACACGCCCGCGCCGAAGTCCGGTCCGGTGCGCGACGCCGCCGAAATCCGGCTGGCGGCGACGGCCCAGGGCATCTTGTGCCTGACCGCCATCGAGACCGCGGTCGCGGCGGCCGAGGCGCTGGACCCGGATCTGCGGACGCGGCTCGCGGAAGTGCGCTCCCTGGGCGAGTGGGTGCCCGAGCCGGGTCTGCCCCGCCAGGCGATCTCGTTCGGCTAGGCGATAGGCGATCGCAGACCGCCGCAGTTTCCACACCAGCCTCGCGACTCGCACCGGTCGCCCGCCGCCCGTCGCGCGTCGCCCGTCGCGCGGTCCCCTCGCGCCCGTCCCGGCCGTGCCCCCGCAGCCGCCGGGTGGAGCATTTCCTGCGGGACGGGACCGCCCTCTGGTTCGTCAATCAGTGCATGATGGAGTTGGTGAGCGTCGAGAGAGGGACTGACCAGGTGCTCGAGAGGGTGGGCGATTCCCCGGCGGTCGAGACGGCCGACGAAACGTTCGAGACGTTGTACCGGCAGCGCCACAGGGACGTCTATCGCTATACGTTGCTGATGCTGCGCTCATGTGACGACGCTGAAGACGTCACTGCCGAAGCTTTCCATCGCGCCTACGCGGCCTGGCAATCCGGCCACGGGCCCACCGGTCAACCGTTGCCGTGGCTCCTGCTCATCGCGCGCCGGCTCGTAATCGACAGGAGTCGACGCCGCCGGCTCATCTCGTGGCTGCCGCTGCGCGGCTTGAGCCCGGCGCGCGAACCGTCGGACCAGGCCGACACCGGCCGGGCCGAGTTCTGGCTCTGGTTCGAGCGCTTCGCTCGGGAACTGCCTGAACGCCAGCGCGAGGCCATGATCCTGCGCTACCAGCGCGACCTCGACGATGAGGCAATCGGTGAAATCCTGGGGTTGTCGGCCTCGGGGGTCCGGTCACTGGTGGCTCGTGCCTGTGCGACGCTGCGTCGCAACCCGGAGATCTGGCGATGACGACGAACGCGATGACTCCCTACGAAGCGTCCGACGAGGAAATCCTGGCGGGCATTAGGCGTCGCATGATCGCGGCGGAGGCGCTTGTGCCGCAGCCGCCCGTCCGGGATGGCGGCTGGTTGCTTGTGCCCACGACCCGCGCCGCGGTGCGATCGCATTTCGCGTTCGCGGGTATCGTCCCGCTGGCCATTGTGGCCATGGTGCTGGTGGCGGTCGTTGGAGTCGGGCTGGGCGGGCGACCGTTTGGCGGCGCCGGCACGAACCCGGGCCCGCCGACCGCGACGATCGTCTATGAGCTCGCCGTCCCGTCCGGCCAGCAGATTACCGCGGCCGATCTCGATACCACCGTCCAGGTCATCCAGGCGCGCCTGGCCTCGATCGGCGTCGAGCCGATAGCGGTTGCGAAGATCCAGCCGAACCAGGTGTCCGTCGTAATTCCGCAGCAAGCCAATCTCCATACGATCCGCGCCCTTCTTGGCCAGACCGGGAAGCTGGAGTTCGTGCTTCTGCCGGGCGCGACATACGGCGATGCGAACACGCCCGGCTCCGTCGCCATTCCGGCGAATGGATCGACTATCGATCCGTCGCTGCCCGCGCAGTTCACGGGCTCGGACATAGACCGATCCAAAGTGAGCGCGGCGGCAGATCCCACTAACCCTGGCACCTGGCTGGTCAATTTCGCATTCGCCGGCGACAAGGCGAGCGAGTTCTCGACGTGGAGCGGCCAGCACGTCAAGGAGTTCTTCGCAATTACGCTGGACCGCAAGGTCCTGTCCGTGCCGTACATCGCGGGGCAGATAGTCGGCGGCAGTGGCGAGATCACCGGAGCGTACACGGAAGCAGATGCCAAACAGCTTGCCGCGCTCCTCCGGGCGGGCACCCTGCCGTTCCCGCTCACGGAGATCTCGGTGTCGTTGGGGCCCACCCAACCGGCGGTCACGCCGACCAACATGGGTCCTGAGGCCATTCCGTTTGCGACCGCTGCGCCGATCTACTCGCCCGCCGCCACGCTGCCGCCGCAGGTTGCCACCAGCGGCCGAACCGTCGGCGATCCGAACGCTCCGGTCACGCTCGACGTCTGGCAGGACTACCAGTGCCCGCTTTGTGCGGTCGTCGCCAGAGATGTCCTGCCTGAGGTTGTCGACAAATACGTGGCTCAGGGCAAGGTGCGGATCGTTTATCACGACCTCATCGTGATCGACTCAAACACCGGCGGCACGGAGTCGGCCGACGCCGCCAATGCCGCACTCTGTGCCGCGGATCAGGGCCAGTTCGCCACGTTCCAGGATTGGCTCTGGGCGAACCAGGGCTACGAGGGCGGCGGCTCATTCGGTCAGGACCGCCTGGTCGAGATGGGACGTCGCGCGGGGCTGGACATGAGCAGATTCCAGACTTGCGTCGACCAGCGCACTCATCTCGCAGATGTCAACGCCGAGTCGGCCGCCGGCCAGACCTTGTCGCTGAATGGCGTGCCGGCAATCCTCGTCAACGGCAAGCTGGCGAGCGCGAACGACTACGCGACCGTATCCGCCGCGATCGAAAGCGCGCTTGGGGTTGAGTCGCCGTCGCCGTCGATTACGTTCGCGGCGGCGTTGACGACGCCACCGAGCGCCTCGCCGGCGCCTTCCGCGGCTCCCACATTCCTCCTCTACACGGTCATGCCCGGCGACACGCTGAGCGCGATCTCCGCGAGATTCGCCGTCACTCTGGATCAGCTGCGGGCGGCCAACCCGTCGATACCGGCCGACGGACACATCGAGATCGGCGAGCAGATCAACGTGCCGGCGCCGTCCTGAGGACACTCACCCTGCCCTCGCGCCTCAGTAGGGGTCAGGCGTGCTCCAGGAAGACCTGCGGTTCGGCCGTGGCCGGCATCTGCGCCGGCTCGGCTTCGACCCCTCGTTCATCGCCGTGGAACCAGGTCCAGAGCAGGCCCGTGGCCGTCGAGTACAGGATGATGATCGTCACGAAGTCCACCGCGTAACCGTTCGTGAACCCGAGCGTGGCCTGAAGAGCGCCGTAGTAGAGCGGCCCAAAGATCCAGCCGAGGGACCAGAGCAGGGTCATCCAGGCGGCCAGCGTGGCGCGTTCGGCGGTCGTGACCCTCTCCATCGAGAAGGCGTCGAAGATCGGGCTACCGGCGTTCATGAGCGAGTTGCGCACGGTCAGCGCACCGATGACCGTCCACAGCACAGGGGAGAAGCCCAGCACCAGGAGGAACGGGATGCTGGCGCTCTGGACCAGCACGATGGAGGGGATCCGCCCGAAACGACGCGCCAGCGCGGGTTGGGCCAGGATCGCGGCCGCAGTGCCCAGCGAGCTGATCGCGAAGAATGCGTTCACCGAATCGAGATCCAGCCCGAACTTCGTCTTGATGAAGACGTTAAGGAACGGAATCAATTGCCCCGCTCCCAGGGCCGTGAGGAAGCCGGGCAGTAGCAGCCGGACGAATAGCCGCCGATCGAGGATCGTCATGCCGAAGCGGCTCGCCTTCGCAGGTCGGTCGGGGTTTAGCAGCGGGCGATCGGCACTGAGGAGATAGACGGTCCCGAGCGCGACCACGCCGAGGATCGCCACGCCGGCGATGAGTATCTGGTACGGCGCGGCAGCGGAGGTCAACCCGAATTGGTCCGCCAGCGCCGTGGCCGCCTGGCCGCCGACGATCGCCGAGACGACCGACGTCAGAAACCCGAATGCGGACCAGACCGAGTAGTAGTGGTTGCGCTGCTCCGGGAGGGTGTGCTCCGCGATGAACGGTACTTGCACCACCGACACGATCTGCGAGCCGGCGCCCAGAGCCGCGACGCCGACGAACAGCAGCAGCCGCTGCGCCGGCAGAAAGGCGAACAGGGCAAGCGCCACCAGGGCCATGCCCCAGGACATCGTCGCGCGGCGGCCGAACCGATCGGCCAGCACGCTGGCCGGCAGTGCGACGATCACTCCGGCCAACTGCGAGACGGCCATCAGCACGGCGATTGTGGGCCGGTCCAGCCCGATCGACTCGAGGTACAGATTGAAGTCGATCCAGTAGAGGCTGAGGGCCGCCCCGTAGACGATCGTGGTCAGCAGGAACAGCCGGGCGTCGCGGCTGAAACCCGTAAAACTGCGCAGATATCGGGCCAGGGCTCCGGTCACTCGTGCCTCGCTCTTGCTAACGACGGACCAGACCGGCCTGCAGGGCTTCGTCCTCGCAGAGAGTACGCCCGACCACGATCAGGATGCTGCCGAGCCGGATCCGCAGGCCCTGGAAGTCCGAGCGAGTCCGGTCGCGCCGCGTAGCGAGCCGGTTGGCCGCGGCCTCGGCCGCCAGTTCCGCCTGGCGTCGCTTTATCTCACCGAGCTTCTGCTCAGGGTTGTCATACCACATCGTCTTCTCCTCCCGTGTTAGACGAAACATTGTCGCGAGTTAGTTGTGTATCTAACGTAAAGGCAAGCAAGTTCGCCACGCGATCTCTCATGGTCAGTGAGCCAGGTACGCGCGCAACTCGACGCCGGCTTCCTCGGCACGGTCGCGACGCAGGCTGTAATAGGTCAGATTGCCCTGCTCGGTGAGCGTGATCAGGCCGGCCGCTCGAAGCAGGGCCAGATGGTGCTTGATCGTGGGCTTGCTCAGTTCCAGCTCGTTCGCGATTTCGGTGAGGTAGCGGTCCCGATCGGCCAGGAGGCGAAGGATCCGAAGCCGGCTGCCGTCGCCCAGGGCGCGGTACAGACGCAGAGTGGCGGCCGGCGGAGTGTGCCTGTCGGCGGCGCCGAGCGCAGAGTCGGCGATCGGGTAGCAGACCACCTGGACGTCGCCGACCTTCGTCAGCGAGTTGTAAGGACGACCGAAATAGCTTGGCGCGAGCACTATCCGCCGAATTCGCGGCTCCGGGACCAGGCGGATGCCGTTGGTGGTTCGCTCGACGAATCCGATCGGATCGCGGGCCGCGTCTTCGGACGGACGGGCTGCGACGTCGCGCTCCAGCATCCGGCTGACCCGGGCCTCGACGGACTCGTATCGAGGCAGCCAGGAGTGGACCACGATGCGGGCCAGCGGCGGCAGGTCGGACAGTGGCCGGGTCAGGACTGGATGGCCTTTGAAGGAATCCAGGCGAGTCTGTAGTTCGACGTATGCCGGGGCGTCGCCGTCGATCGCGCGACGGGTGATCGTGCCCAGCTCCGGATCGTCCAGCAGATCGCCGGTCATAGTCTCGAGCAACTCGGCGTCGGACATGGCGTCGACCGCATCTACGACGTCGCGGGCGGTCTTGATCTCGGGTCGGCCGATCAGCATCCGGCCCATCTCGGCCACGAAACCGGTGCAGGTGTGGGTGAATACGTCGGCGCCGAGCTGTTGGGTGATCGCCGCACGCGATTCCTCGAGCCAACTGCGATCTTCAGGCAGCAAGTCCTCGAGCTCCCCGCAGTCGTTGCAGGCGCTCGTGAGGAAGTCGTAGCCGGTCCGCAAGTCGAACTCGATCTTCGCGGGCTGCGCGCCGGTCATACCGGGGCGGACGAGGCCTCCGGGTCTGATCATCGCCGTTCCGGAGTTTCTGGAGGTGGCCATTTGGTGGCAAGCCTCTTACACGTGTTAGATGAAAGGCTAACATCGCTGCGGCAGTCAGTCAATGGGTCGGGCGCCCGGCGGGACGGCCGACCGGCACTCCCGGCGCCCTAATCGGCGCCCTGAGACGCCGAATTGCGCCGGAGCGCGCGCAACCCGCGTCAGCGGCGACCCGGAGAAGCGCGGCCCGTACAATGCCTGCACCAGCTGATCGCCGCGCGGCGCAGCGCCGCCATGGAGGAACCGGATCGAATGACTGCCCCAAACGTCAGGTTCACCGACGAACGCCTGGCCAACGGCCTTCGCCTGATCGTCTCCGAAGATCACCTGGCGCCGGTCGTGGCGGTTTGCATCTGGTACAACGTCGGGTCCAAGCACGAGGTCGAGGGCAAGACCGGCTTCGCCCACCTCTTCGAGCACGTCATGTTCCAGGGCTCGGGCCACGTTGGCAAGGCCGAGCACATCGCCCTGGTCCAGGCCGCCGGCGGCACGATGAACGGGACCACGTTCTTCGACCGCACCAACTACTTCGAGACCGTGCCGAGCCATCAGCTCGAACTGGCGCTCTGGCTTGAAGCGGATCGGATGGCAACGCTCCTCGATGCGCTCAACCAGGAGAACCTGGACAACCAGCGCGACGTGGTCAAGAACGAGAAGCGCTCTTCCTATGACAACCGCCCGTACGGCGACTGGTTCCACAAACTGGGCGCGCACGTCTTCCCGGTCGGACATCCCTACCACCACCCCACGATCGGGTCCATGGAGGACCTGGACGCGGCGTCCCTCGAAGACGTGGCGGCATTCTTCCGGACCTACTACGCGCCCAACAACGCGGTCCTCTCGATCGTCGGCGACGTGGACCCGGGCCAGACGCGGGCCTGGGTCCAGCGTTACTTCGGTGAAATCCCCGCCAATCCGGCCATCCCTCCGCTCGGCGACACGAGCCTGCCGCTCGTCATCGGGACGGAGGCGCGCGAAACGGTCGAGGACAGGGTTCCGCTGCCGCGCCATTTCTTCGGGTTCCGGGCGCCGGTCCTCGGCGATCCACGCTTCGACGCGCTCGAGGTCGCAGCTCAGATACTGGCGGGCGGCAAGGGCAGCCGGCTGTATCGGCGGCTGGTGAGAGAAGAGCGAATCGCCCAGGACGTGGCCTTCTTCGCCCTTGGGTTGATCGGCGGAGCTTCGATCGTCGCCGGCCAGGCCACCGTCCGGCCGGGGGTCGATCCGGCAGTCGTGGAACGCGCCTTCGAGGAGGAGCTGGGGCGTCTCGGCCGCGAACCTGTCACCGACGACGAACTCGCCCGGGCCCGAGCCCTGATCGAGACATACGAGCTGGAGGCGCTCCAACGCGTCGACGAGCGAGCCGACCGGCTGTCGATGTACGCCACGCTTCTCGATGACCCGGACATGATCAATCGCCAGCTGGATCGCTACCTGGCAGTCGGCAAGGCCGATATCCAGGCAACCGCCGCGGAGGTGCTGCGGCCCGACAACCGGGTCGTGTTGACGTACGTGCCCGCCGCCGATGCCACGTCCGGGACCACCGCCGAGGAGACCGCGGCATGACGCTCGAAGAGATCCTGGCGGCACGCCCATCGCCCGGCCAGCCGAGAGACTACGAATTTCCGCAGTTCGAGCGGACAATCCTGCCGTCGGGGATGCAGGTCCTGACGGTTCATCTTCCGGGCCGGCCGCTGGTTTCGGCGAACTTGCTCGTCCGGCGCGGAGCGAGCGACGAGCCGGCCGACCTGGCCGGCGCCACTCTCCTGACCGCCCGAGCGATGACCGAGGGCACCGAACGTTACCCCGGCGTGGAACTGCTGGAGGCCGGTGAGCGGCTCGGTGCGACGCTCCACGTCGACGCGAACTGGGATGCCTTCACCGCTTCGGTGGACGTGGCCGCGAGCCGCCTTGGTGCGGCGCTGGAACTCCTGGCCGAGCTCGTGGAGCGGCCGACGTTCCCGGAAGCGGACGTGGCCCGGCTGCGCGACGAGCGCCTCAACGATCTGCTGCAGATAAAGGCGGACCCGCGCCGCCGCGTTGAACAGGCCTTCGCGGCGACCATCTACTCGTCCGACTCGCCCTATCACCGCTCCGCGGGCGGCGACGAGGAGACCGTCCCGCGGCTCACGCCGGACGTTCTTCGGAGCATCCACCGTGCGACGCTCGATCCTGGCCGAGCCGCAATCGTCGTCGGTGGCGACCTCGCGGGACTGGACGTCCCGAGTATGGTCGAGCGCGCGCTCGGGTCCCTCGCACAGACTGCGGCAGCGGCCGCCGCTACGTCCGTCGACGCGACGGCCGGCGGGATCGTCGGGGCGCCGCGTTCCGAGTCGGCGGTGGATCGGCCCATCGTTCGCTTCTACCATCGGCCCGGCTCCGTTCAGACCGAGCTGCGGATCGGGCACGTCGGCCTTTCGCGGCGTGTCCCGGACTTCTATGCGGTTCAGGTGATGGGCGCGATTCTGGGCGGCCTGTTCAACTCGCGGCTCCAGATGAACCTGCGCGAAGAAAAGGGTTACACGTACGGGGTGAACGCCGGCTTCGACATGCGCCGCGGGGCGGGCCCTTTCTCAGTCCGAACTGCAGTGCAGACCGCGGTAACCGCGCCGGCGATCGCCGAGTCGCTCAAGGAACTCGCGCGCATGCGCGACTCGGCCGTCTCCGCGGACGAGCTGGCATCGGCGCGCGACTACCTCGTCGGCGTGTTTCCGCTGCGCTTCGAGACGCCGGGCGCGGTCGTCGGAGCGTTGGGCGGTCTCTTCATCCACGAACTGCCCGACGACGAACTGGCCCGATATCGCCACGAAATCGAGGCCGTGACCATAGAGGCGATCCAGAGGGCAGCCCAGGAGCACATCCATCCGGACCGGCTGGCGATCGTCGCGGTCGGCGATGCCGATGCCGTCGCGAAAGATCTCGAGTCGGCGGGCTTCGGCGAGCTCGAAGTGATCGTCGAGGAGTTGCCCGCCGCCGCCACGGCCGAAGAGGCTGCTGAAGCGGAGGAAGCCGGGTGATCATCGTGGTCGGGCTGCCCGCCTACACCGACGCGGCCGACGGCGAGAAATGCGCCGGCGGGCTGGCGGTCGACCTGGCCGCCTCGGCCAGGCTGCGAGGCAGCGCCGTAGAACTCGTCGGCAAGGTCGGCAGCGACGGCGCGGGGGACGCCGTGGTCGTGGCGCTCGGCAGGATGGGCGTGGGCCACGCCGCGTTGCTGCGGGATCCGGTCCTCCCGACGCCGATTCTGGCTCCGGCCGCGACGGACGACGATGCCGCCGAGGTGGACGCGGATGGCTCCCGGGCCGCGGTTCTGCTGCCCGAAGAGTCGGCGGCACGTCCGGCCCTCGAGGCCGCGGACGTCGACCTGGCCCTGAAGTTCCTGCCGCACGCCAGCGTCATCGTCCTCGCTCCGCCGCTGACGGAGGCCGCGATCTGGGCCGCGGTCGAGGGGGCGGCTTTCGCCGGTGCGCGTCTGGTGGTTCTCGTCGCAAACGGGGCAATCGCACCGGCGCTGCCCGCCGAGGCGACGGTTCTGGAGATGCCGCCCGAAGACGACGGCTCGTTCGGTCGACTCGTGGGAACCTACGCCGGCGCGCTGGACGCCGGAGTCGAGCCCGCGGCGGCATTTCGGGACGCGGTCGTGGCTTCGGGCTGGGAGCCAGTGGCGGACGGCTAGCAGCGCGGACGTGGGCTTTCGGTCGTGCGGCGCGGCTTCCATGGCGGGGCGGCTCACGGACAGTACCCGGCTTCCTGTAGAGTGCCGACCATGGATCGAGCCACCAGCGGACTTCGAATAGAGAAGCAAATCGGCCTGCCGGCCGGCTTCGATCCGAAGTCGCAGACCCCCCTCGATAGGGCAACCGCGATCGCCGCGATCTCGCAGGCCGACGACCTCATGGAGCGGAGCGAGCCGGAGACTGCCCTGGCCCTGTACGCACGTGCCACCTGGACGGCCGACCGCGACGTCATCGCCGCCGGGCACTACGGCATCGGCAACGCCCTCTACCGGCTCGACCACGAAGCCGAGGCTCGCGAGGCCTGGGAGCGCGCGACCGCCGTAGGAGAGACGCCGGTCGCGTATCGGGCCTGGCGCCAGGTGGCGGCCGCTCGAGTCCGCGACGGCGATCTGAAGGGAGCACTGGATGCCTATCGTCAGTGCGAGAAGCGCGCGCCGGCGGCCGACCGTGGCGAGATTGCCTCTCGACTCGGCTGGCTGAGCAAGGAGACCGGCGACGCCGGCGCGGCCAAGCAGTACTTCGCCAGGAGTCGAGGCGACACACTACCCCCGTTCATGACGTACCTGATCATCGCGGTGACGGTCGTGACGTCGCTGGTGGCGATGCAAGGGGCCTTCACGCGACAGGGTTTCCTGGCGTCCGGATCGCTCGAGGGCCAACTGGCGCTGATCCCGCTGGCCATCGCCCACGGCGACTACTACCGACTGCTGTCGGTGACGCTGGTCCACGATCCGTCCGACATCTTCCACCTGCTCTTCAACATGTACGCGCTCTGGTATGCGGGCCAGCTGGTCGAGCGGATGTACGGGTCCTGGCAGACGCTGGCTCTCTACTGCGTCTCGCGGGATCGCCGGCAGCGCCGCCAGCTTTGCCTTTGGCCTGCCGTGGGACGGTTTCGGCGTGGGCGCTTCCGGCGCGATCTTCGGGCTCTTCGGCGTGGTGCTCATTGCCACGCGCTTCCACCACGCCGTCCTCGATGCCCGGTCGCGCAGTATTGCCGGCCAGGTAGGTTTCCTCATCGTGATCAACTTAGTGCTCGGTCTGTCGGGCATCTTCACCGTCGACAACTTCGCCCACGTCGGAGGCCTGCTCGCCGGGGTGTGGCTCGCGCTCGTGATCCCGCCGAGCCAGGTGCAGACCCTGGCGTCCGTCTGGCAGGCTCCTCGAAACGCTCGATCGCGGGGCCAGGCCGTGGCCTTGCGGATCGTTGGCGTCGTCGCGCTCCTGGCGGTCATCGGCGCGACCATCGCCTACGGCACGTCGAAATGGCAGCAGGATCCGCACTACCGCCAGCTGTACGGCCTCGCGACTCCGACGACCCAGCCAGCCGTGGCGGCTCTGGGAGCGGCCGCGGGTCCTGTGCTCAGGATCGACGTCGGCGGCTGACGGTCAGCCGAGGTCCTCGCGCCAGCCGAAGCGGTCGAGCACGCGGTACATGTTGCGGCGGTTGAGCCGCGACCGATCGGGTGGCCACGGCACTTCCTCGCGATCCAGCGGCAACTCGACGAAAACCGCCCGACGGGGGTCTGGAGCGTCGGCTTCGGGGCCGGTCGACTGTGGTGCGGCCGACGCGGGCTCTGTCCTGTCCGCCGGGTCCGACTCGGCCGAGTCGGGCGGATCGGGCGGTCGGCGGCCTCAGCGGGCTCCTGATATTGGGCGCCTTCCGGCTCGGCGCCCGCCCGAAGACGCAAGGTCCACCAGACGTCGAGCCAGGCCGGGGTCACGAAACGCTCGTCGAGCGGGCCGAGTTCACGGTAGTCGTCGCGGCGGAAGGCGAGCCAGGCCCCCTCGAGGGCCACGACCTGGGGAGTGGTACCGGCCGTCGCATCGTCGCCGCCGGCGGCATCGCCATCGCCGCCTGCCGTGGCGGCCGCGAGCTCTCGGGAGAGCGCGTTCGGGCGCAGCGGACCCTGAGCGTCGGAGTGGAGCGGGTATCCGCCCGACGCCGCAACGCCGGGATCGGCGAGCGCCGCCGCGAGAGGCGTCATGGCATCGCCGGTAGGCCAGGCCGTGCCGTTGGCCATGAGCACGAACTCGCCGCGGGCGCGCTGCAATCCGATGTTCAGCGCCGCCGCATAGCCGACACGAGTCGACGTGCGGAGCACTTCCGGTTCCACTCCGCCGACAGGCTCACGATCCGCGGCTTCCGGAGCCAGCCCGGCCGCCTGCGCTTCGCTCGGGTCGTTGGCTACGACTATCACCTGAGTGCCCGCCGGAGCGTGGACCTTCAGGGCGCCCAGCAGTCGCGAGAACTGGTCGGGCTGTTCCGAAGCCATCACGACAACGGTCCACTTGGTGGTGGCGGGTTCCTCAAGGAGGGACGGCACGAATCTTGCGGCGCCGTAGCGGACCTCCCCCTCGACGGCGACCGTTGGGGGCGCGCCGGGAGTGATGCTGGTTCGGCTGCCGCGGTCGACGACGCGCCAGCCGGCGGCTTCGATCTCGGCCTTGAGAGCGTCGGCGCGCGTCCAGTCGTGGCGAGTTCGCGCCTCGGTTCGCTCGCGGACGAGGTGGGTGATCTCGGCCGGGGGTCCGGCGGGAGTGGGGGAGTCGTTCACGGGATGAAGGATAGCCGGGCCCGGGTGGAAGGCGTCCGCGACGCGATTTGGGGCGGCGTGGCGCCGCACCTCGCCGGGACGTGGCTCGCGGCTCCGCGGGCGCTATCGGTCGCTCGGCTCGGCTTTCGG
This sequence comes from uncultured Chloroflexia bacterium, assembly GCA_963835845.1. Classification (GTDB taxonomy): domain Bacteria; phylum Chloroflexota; class Limnocylindria; order Limnocylindrales; family CSP1-4; genus Fen-1039. The sequence goes on from CAWIGT010000001.1 coordinate 270,202, forward strand.
GGCCGGCATCACGGGCACGACCGGCATCAGGACTGTGACGCGAGCGCCGTGCGGAGCCACGTTCTCGGCCCAGGCCTCGCCTCCGTGCGCCCGAGCCATTTCGCGGACGATCGCCAGCCCGAGGCCCGAGCCGCTGCCGCTGCGCGACGGATCGGCCCGGAAGAAGCGCTCGAACACCTTCTCCGTCGTGCCGGGCGGGAAACCGGGCCCGTCGTCGGTGACGCTCATCGAGATCCCCGCCGGTCGCCCGGGGAGCGTCAGAGGCGACGCCCGCAGCCAGAGATGCCCGCCTTTCGGCAGCACTGACAGCGAGTTCTCGACCAGGTTCTGCAGGATCCGCTCAACCGCCAGCCGGTCGCCGGTAAAGGCCAGCTGCGGCTCTCCGGGGTTGGCCCCGGCGCACTCGATGGTGACACCCCGGCCGCTCGCCGCGGTCTCGAACCGCGCCGCCGCGTCGGCCAGCAGCCGGGTCGCGTCGAGGGCTTCGGGGCGGAGCGAAGCCGGCCCCTCGCGCAGTCGTTCGACCACGCCCAATTCGCCGACCAGCCTCTCGAGACGCTGCGCTTCCTCCGCGATCGTTCGGGCCGCCGCGGCCGCTCGGTCGCCCGAGGCCGTCCCGTCGGCGATCGCCTCGGCGTAACCGCCGATACTGGTCAGCGGCGTGCGCAGATCGTGGCGCAGACTGGCCAGCATCTGAGTCTCCTCGTGCCGCGTCGACGCCAGCTCACGGGCCATGGAGTTGAAGCGCTCGGTTAGGAGCCTGACTTCGGTCGGACCTTCGACCGGCAGGGGCTGCTGACTCGTGCTGGAGGGCAGATCACGCGCCGCCTGGGCGAGACGCCGCATCGGCCCGGCAATCGATCGGGTCAGCAGCCAGGCCACCGGCAGGCCGACCACCAGCAGGACCAGCACGATGATCCAGAAAGTCCGGAACAGGTCGTCGAGCGCTTGTTGCGCCGAGTTGTCGGGCATCGCGAACAGCAGCTTGGTTCCGCTGTTTACGCCGACGCTGGGCTCGACATAGACGAAAGGCTTGTTGTCCGACGTTCTGAGGGTTCCGGACGGGTTCTTCACGCCGGACGCCGCGGGAGTCGGGAACGGAGTCGACGATGGACTTCCGGCGATGACGCGAACGACGCCCTTCGGCCCTTGAGCCAGGACGAATCCGCCGTCGTCGACGAGCGACGTGAAGTTGTCCTGAATCCGCTGCTCGAGTCCACCTTCCGCGGCCACGGGATTACGCAGGAGCGAGGCCTCGAAAGCGACCACGGAACTGCCGAGCGATTGGGTGATCTCGTCTTGATGGGCATTGCGAAGAACCACGAACAAAGATCCGCCGACGGTTACGAGCATGACCAGGCCGAGCAGGGCAAAGGCCAGGAAGATCCGCCGGGTGAGGCTCTTGGGAAGCATTGCCGTCCGCCTAGTCTGTGGCGGCTGGCGTGTCGGCCGACGCCGGGGCCGTCGAAGCGCCGGTGGCCGAAGCCGATCCGCGCGGCGGCGGTACCAGTCGATAGCCGATGCCGCGAATGGTTTCCACCTGCGGCCCGTCGTCGCCGAGCTTCTTGCGGACCTCGGCCACGTGGACATCGACCGTGCGTGTCTCGCCGGGGAAGTCCGTGCCCCAGACGTCTTCCAGCAGGACGTCCCGGCTCAAGACCACGCCCGGATCGCGGGCAAGCGCGGCCAGCAGGTCGAACTCACGGGCGCGCAGATCGAGCATCCGGCCTCCCACCGACGCCTCCCGCCGTCGCGGGTCGATGCGCAGGTCGCCTACCTGAATCGGCCGCCCGCCCTTGGCCGTGGCGTCAGTCCGGCGCAGGATCGCCTTGACGCGGGCGACCAGCGCCCGAGGGTTGAACGGCTTGGTCACGTAGTCGTCCGCGCCCAGCTCCAGCCCGACGATCGCGTCCACGTCCTCGGAGCGAGCGGTCAGCATCAGGATCGGCACGTCGCCCCGGCGTCGCAGTTCGCGGCAGACCTCGAAGCCGTCCATCTTGGGCAGCATCAGATCCAGCACGACGAGGTCCGGATCGCTTCGCTCGTACTGGACTAGGGCCTGCTCGCCGTCGACCGCCGAGACTACGTTGAAGCCTTCCTTCTCGAGGTAGAGTCGGACGAGTTCGACGATGTTGCGCTCGTCGTCGACCACGAGGACGGTCTTCATGCGTGGAGGATACGTCGCTCGATGCCAGGCTCGTCGGCCGTGTGTAAGCGCAGCGTAAAGGGTGGCCTGAACCCAGCGCACGGCGAGCCACCCGAAAGCCTCCGGCATCGCATCCAGGACGTCCGAGCTTTCGGTGGAACTCCGCCCACAACGGGGTCGGCGTCCGGGCAGACCTCTGAGCGGCTACCATGACCGCGCGCTGGCATGCCGCGCCGAGGCGCGTCGGGGCCGCGGCGGCCATACCTTGGACTGGCCAATCCCAGGAGGAAAGATGCACCTGTCAGGAGAGACCGACATCGCGGCGACCCGCCAGCGCGTCTGGGACACGATCAGCAACCCGAACCGCGCCTCGTCATCCGGAGCCTCGGGCCAGGCGCAGATCGAGAAGATCGACGATCGCCATTACAAGGTGACGGTCGCGGCGCCGTCCGCGATGATGGCCATCAACGTGGTACTGGACCTCGAGTTGACCGACCTCGATGAGCCGTCGCGAATAGCCGCGACCATCTCCGGTGCGATCATGGGTGGCCCTATAACGGGGACCGGCTCGATCGATCTGGCCGAGCTGGCGCCGAAGTCGACCCGCGCGACCTGGGTTGCGGACGCCACCCTCGGTGGCTTGCTCGGCGGTTTCGATGCGATGGTCCAGGGTCCGGTCCAGCAGGCCGCGGAACAGGGTATCGCCTCGCTGAAGGAGCGCCTCGAAGCCGAGGAGTCGGCCGCCGGAGCCTAGGCACCCAGCCCCGGCTAGTTTCGGGTGTAGGTCCCGGTCAACGTCGTCCGGCCCAGGCTCCGGGTTTCTACCATGGTCCGCAGATCCGCCGCCGTCGGTGCCCCATGAAGGCCCAGACGGGACGAGAGCGCCCAGAGCGTGAAGCGGTAATGATGAGTACCGCTGGGCGGGCACGGCCCGCCGTAACCCGTTCTGCCGAAATCGTTGCGGCCCTGGGGCGGCACGTCGGTAGGCTGGAGATTCTCGGGCAACGACCCGCCGGACCCGCCCGGGATGTCATACACGACCCAGTGTGTGAAGCCGCGTGCGTCGGGATCGTCCACGATCAACGCAAACGCCACGGTCCCGCGCGGCGCACCCTGCCAATCGAGTTGCGGCGAGACGTCCGCGCCATCGCACGTGTGGCGGACTGGAATGGCGCCACCCTCGTCGAAGCTCGGGCTGGTCAGAACGAAACCGGCCATCGATGTCTCCCCGGCTGTATCGACGGGCGGTGCCGTCGATGGCTGCGCCCCGGTCGAGCACGAAGCACACAAGAGGGCCAGAGCCAGCGCGATTGCGGACCGACGCACCCGGCCAGGCCACGGACCCCTGCCCATCGACTCAGGATGAAGTGGCCGGGCCGCACGGTCAAGGCCGAGTTCGGGGAGCGTGGCACCGCCGCCATGAGCGTCGCCCTCGACCCGGAGGCCGCTCGGGGCTCCGGCTCACCCCCGGTAGGTCTTGCGAGCCATGCTGTCCGCCGAAGCGCTTCGGACGACCTTGTGGAACCGCCGCTCGGTGTCGCGTCGGGCGGCCGGCGAGGGCTGTTCGGCCAGTTCGTGGGCCAATCGGCGATAGCTCTTGAGACGGCTCGGGTCGAGGCGGCCGGCCTCCACGGCCGAACGAACCGCGCAGCCGGGCTCGAACCGGTGCGAGCAGTCGGCGAAGCGGCATCCCGCGGCAAGCTCGACTATCTCCGCGAAGGTTTCGTCGACCCCTTCGTCGGCGTCCCACAGGCCGAACTCGCGCATCCCCGGCGTGTCGAGGATGAGGGCCCCGCCTTCGAGCCGGAACAACTCGCGATGAGTGGTCGTATGCCGGCCGCGAGCGTCGTCCTCGCGGATCTCGCGCGTGACCATGAGTTCCTCGCCGGCGAGCCGGTTCAGCAGCGTCGACTTGCCTACACCGGAGGAACCGACCAGGGCGACGGTCTTGCCCGGCGCGAGCCACGGACCGACGGACCCGACGCCGCTGTTGGCGTGCGCCGAGAGAGCGACGACTCGGACATGCAGATGGGCTTCGAGGTCGGCGGCGGTCCGGTCCGCGTCCTCGACGAGATCGGCTTTGGTGAGGAGCACCACCGGCTCCGCGCCCGACTCTCGGCACATGGCCAGGTAGCGCTCCAGGCGCCGCGGGTTGAGATCGTGGTTGAGCGACGTGGCTACGAACAGCGTGTCCACGTTGGCGGCGATGGTCTGTGCCCCGGGTCTCGAGCCGGCCGCCTTGCGCCGGAACGCCGAGCGCCGCGGCAGGGTTCCATGGATAGCCGCCACTCCACCGTGCGGAGACTCGACGCAGGCGACCCAATCGCCGACGGTAGGGTAGGAATCGTCGCCGGCCTCACGACGAAGCTTGCCCGTCGGCGAGGCCGTTCTTTCGCCGCCTTCGCCGACGAGCAGCCAGGCACCACGGTGCTGGGCAACGACTCGTGCCGGCCACAAATCGTCGCCGGCCAGACGGGCGAACGCAGCCGCCCATCCCTCGTCCCAGCCCCAGGCTCGGAGGTTGCCGTCCCGGTTGCCTTCGGAGCCGATCATCGAGCGGTCCCGGCTTTCGATGCCAGCCGGTCGTCGAGGTCACGCTCGAACGACAGGCAAACCGGCATGAACCATCGAAGCCAGAAGCGTCGCGCCGGCAGATTCGCCGTCTCGAGAGACGACCGCGCCGTCGGAGCCATTTGCGACGGTTCGAGATCGACGACCTCGATGTGGCCGCTGCGGCCGGGGTAGGGGAGTGCTGCGGCGCCGCAACCGGCGGCGCGGCTATCGAGCCACATATCTCAACCCACTCTCTTGAGCTTGCCGGTTCGCTTGGCGTAGCGTTCGGCCTTGCCGAAGCCCCACAGACCAAGCGGTATGAACGCGACCGCCATGACCAGCAGCGGCCACAGGTCCGGCAGCAACTGGCCGATGTTCGCCCCGTCGATCAGGGCGCGACGCACGGCGTCGAGTACGTAGGTCGCGGGCGAAACGCGTGAGATCAACTGCATCCACTCGGGCAGCACCGACGTGGGGTAGTACACGCCGCTGATCAGCAACAAGCATGACTGCAGGACGAAAACCATCTGCGAACCGCGTTCCACCGACATCATCGGCAGGATGGCGGCGAGCATGCCGATGCCGATGAAGCTGGCCGAGCCCACGACCATGAACAACGACGCGGCGCCGATGTTCGCCCGTCCGAGATCGAGCGAGAAGAACAGCGCCAGCACGATGAGCAGGATCGTCGTGTGGATGAGGCCGTAGATGACCGCGTAGAGCGCCGATCCAAGCAGCTGGACCGAGCGCCGGACGGGCGCCATCATCGTGTACTCGAGCGTGCCCTCCCAGCGCTCCCACGTGATCGTGTCGCCGATGGACTGGAAGACCACCGAAAGGTAGTTCCAGAACACGGCGCCGACCACGAGCGAGCATCAGGAGGCGGCGGTCGCCGATCGACTGCCCGATCAGCGACACCGACAGCGCGCCCGCGATCGCGTAGAGCAGGAATGCGACCTCCCAGCCGAGATAGCGCTTGGTCAGGTTGAAGTTTCGCTCGACGAACGCGTAGCTGGCGCGCGCCTCGCGAGTCAGGGCGATCAAGGTAGTTCTCCTGTGTTGGGCGTTGCCGCCCGGAACCGAGCGAAATCGCTGCAACGATTGCTCGTAGCGGTTCGCGTGAGCGAACCGCCCAAGTGAAATCGCGCAGCGACTTCACTCAACGCCGGGCGGCCGCCTGGAGAGGTGCGTCGGCCGCGAGCACGGATCCGATTCGGATCAAGCCCTGGCCGATTCGCTTGCGGATCGGGCGTCGAGGAGCCGGCGGCCGGTTGGACCGGAAACGCAGCTTCCGCTCGATCTCGCGCTGTCGTTCGTTGTGGAGGTCCATCGCGATTCGATAGTTGATCAACGGAGTCACCTTTCATCAGTGTTGAAGGCCGCCCGGTTCGGGGAGGTGTCGCGCTGCGGCGACGCGGCCCCGGATGGCTCGCGCCATCGGCCGGTCAGTCGGTCGTCTCTCCGGCTTCTCCCTCTGAATCCAGCTCTGCTGGATCGACGTCGTCGTCGAGGGATCGGCCGGTGTACTTCATGAACACGCTTTCGAGCGTCGGCGCGCTGCCGAACTCGATGGCGATGTCCTTCTTGAGTCGTTCTGGCGTGCCTTCAGCCGTGAGTCGGCCGCCGGCCAGGATTCCGAATTCGGCCGCAGAGTCGATCGGCTTCGGCCAGGTCGTGCGTCGTGAGCACGATCGTGGCGTCGTGATCGGCCTGCAACTCCTCGATGAACGCCTGCACGTCGAGCTTGGAGCGCGGGTCGAGACCGGTTGTCGGCTCGTCCAGCAGCAGCAGCGTCGGGCTCGTCAGGAGTGCCCTGGCGATCGCCACCTTCTGCTGCATGCCTCGACTCATCTGCTCGAGGGGCCGGCCCATCCGCTTCTCGCCGATGCCGAGCCGGCCCAGGATCTGGACCGCCTCGCGGCGAGCCTGCCTCGGGTCCAACCCGTACAACCGCGCGGCGAATTGGAGGTTCTCGGCCGGCGAGAGCTTCTTGAAGAAGGCGGCGTCGACGCTGACCCTATTGATCAGCCGCTTGACCGCCATCTCATCGCGCACCAGATCGTGGCCGAAGACCTCCACCCGACCTTCGTCGAGGGTGAGCAGCCCGCTGACGAGGCGGATGAACGTGGATTTGCCGCTGCCGTTGGCGCCGAGGAGTCCGTAGATTTCGCCTCGGTCCATTCGGATCGAGACGTCGTCCACGGCCACGACGGGCGGTTTGCGACGGTCCACCTTGAACCGCTTGGTCACGTGTTCGACCAGGAGCGCCGCCGGCCCGCCAGGCAGTAGTTGGACCAGCGGCCGGTCCGAGACAGGCATGAGATCGGATTGAAGAGCCGCGATGCTCACAGGCACCTCCCTTGGAAGTGGCTCGCGGCACGCACAGCCGCGAGCGGGGTGGGGGCGGAATAGGCTCGCGGCTCGTCCTCGGCACGCAGCGGTGCGAGGGCATGAAAAAAGCCGGGGGCCCGATCTGGCCCACGGCTCAGAGGTTGTCCAGGCGGCTACCGCCTCGGTCTACCTCTCAGGTGGGCGCAAATCTCCCGCGCACGACGAGTCCGCCGTCGGCAAGGACGGCTCCCGTCGGAGCGTTGCAGAGACTACGCACATCAACACCTCGTGATACGGCCGCCTGTCTGGCAGCACAGGGATAGTAGGGACCAACGGCACTTGTGTCAACGCCCGAAGGAATGGGCAGCTGGCTACTCGCCGACGAGAGGGCGGCTGAGAATGCCGCCGGCGGCGGATCAGGCCGGCACGTCCGGCGTGCTGGCCATGGCGCCGGTCGCGGCCAATGTCGAGCGCACGGCGGAGACGGCACGGTTGGGCGTTAGGACCCTGCGGCTGCTCTCTCGGACGATCAGGCTCGGCTCCAGCAGGGTCATCTCGGGCACGACCTCGGTCGTTCGCCTGGATTGCCCGGACCTGCCGATCAACTCATCGAGTTCCTGAACGGCCAGCTCGCCGGCATCCCCCAGTGGCTGATGGACCGTGGTCAGTGGCGGCCAGAAGTGGGAGGCCTCGGCGATGTTGTCCACACCCACGACCGACAGCTCCTCCGGGACATGTTTGCCCAGTCGATGGGCGGCATGGAGGACGCCGAGGGCCATCTGATCGTTGCTCGCGAAAATCGCGTCTATGTCCGGGCACGCCTCGAGCAGCCGATACGCCGCTTGCTCGCCGCTGGCAACCGTCCAGTCGCCTTCGACGACGAGCCGCTCCTCGACTTCCCGGCCGTGAGCAGTCAGAGTCTGGCGCCAGCCCGCTGCCCGCTGCTGTGACTCCCACCACGTCAACGGCCCGGTAATGATGCCGACGTGCCTGGCGCCGCCCGCCAGGAGGTGATCAGTGGCAAGGCGGCCGATGGCGGCGTTGTCGATGGCTATCGACGGGAGGTACGGCCGGCCGGTCATTCCTCCCACGAGAATCATCGGCACCATGAGCTCCGAGATCCGGTTGCGCAGCCAGTCCCGGTTTCCGGCGACCGCGGGGATCGCCCATATGATGCCGTCAACCTGGCGAGCTCCGAGGCTCGTCAGCAAGTGCTCGACGTCGTTTGTTTCGGGCTCGAGGATCAGGTTGAGCATGATGGCGTAGCCGGACTCTGCGGCTCGGCGTTCGATGGCGGTCAACACCCGCGACGGACCGAAGTAGTCCAGACCGTAGGCCACCACGCCGATGACGTGGCTTCGTCCCTGCGTCAGGCTGCGAGCCAGCATGTTGGGGGCGTAGCCCGTCTCGCGGATGACCTCTTTGACCCGCTCAGAGGTTTCCGGCGCGACGTCGGGGCGGTTGTTGAGCACCCTCGAGACCGTCTGCGCCGAGACGCCGGCCGCGGCCGCAACCTCTCTGATCGTTATGCGCCTTGTTTGAGCCACCAGGCGGGTCCTCCCCCGGTCACTTGTTTGGTCAAGAGTATCGGGCTGGGCGGTTGAGTTCGCCTATTGACGCGTGTTTGCCGGTCATGCTACGTTGTTACCGTTCCCGTTACCGGTACCGGGAACGATAACACCAGGCGTTGGATGTCCGCAACGAAGAGATCGGGAGACGAGCCGAGGCCCAGGGGGTTGGCGGCTCGGGCAACAGGGAGCACCTGGTAGCGCAGCACGGCAGGCACCGCGTAGGGAGAGACCGCCCGTCACTTTGAGCGGTCTGGGAGACGCGAAGACCCGGCCGGGGGCTGCATCCGTCGGCGCCGATGCACGTGACGGCTGCTCGATTGCGCCGGGGACTGGTCCGTCATGGCTGAACGGCCTTGCGCTGGGCGCAGCGGCCTGCCCATTACCTGAATGGAACCGGGCTGCAGTTCCGCGCATGCGCGCGGAACTAAGGGAGGAGACCGCCTCGCGCCGTGTGCGACGAGAGCAGGTCTGCCCTTCGGCTGTCTTGGAGGAGGTGCCGATGGCGTCAAGAGCCAACTGAGCACGGAGGCGAGGACCCGGCACGGGTCGGAGATTCGAGTCCGGCGAGAGGCGTGAAGAAACGCCGACCGGGCGACTCCACCACTGCCGTAGCAGACACGGAGACCAACACATGACGATCTCTCGAACGCTTCGCATGGCCGGCGCGCTTGCATTGGCGGCCACGATGGCCGCGTGCTCGAGCGCGGCCGCGACCCCGACCCAGAAGGTCTACACGTACAAAGACATGACGGTCGGGTTCATTCAGACAGGATCCGAGTCCGGCTGGCGCGCCGCGAACACCTCCTCGTTCAAGGAAACGGCCACCACAGACGGCATCACCCTCAAGTTCTACGACTCCCAGAACAAGATCGAGAACCAGATCACGGCCTTCAACAACTTCATCCAGGACCCGGCCGTCAACGTGATCGTTCTCGCCGCAGTCGGCACCACCGGCTATGACGATGTCCTCAAGGCCGCCAAGAACGCCGGCAAGGTCGTCGTTATCGAAGACCGCCGCATCGAGGCCGACGCGAGCCTGTACTACACGTACATCGGCTCCGACTTCGACAAAGAAGGCAACAACGGCGCCGCTGCCATGTGCACTGCCCTCAAGGGCATGAGCGGTGCCAACGTCGTGGAGATCGGTGGCGATCAGGCCGCGTCCGCCGCTATCGACCGCGCCAAGGGCTTCCGCGAAGGCATCCCGAACTGCACGGACGAGAGCATCAAGATTTCTCGACTCGCAGAATGCCCCCGGATGGGACCCGGTTCAGGGCAAGTCCATCATGGAGGCCTACCTCAAGAAGTACCCGGGCCAGATCCAGGGCGTCTACGCGCACAACGACGAGCTGGCCATCGCCGCCATCCAGGCCATCGACGCAGCTGGCCTCAAGGCCGGCACCGACGTCAAGGTCATCGGCTTCGATGCCACCGCCGACGGCTTCAAGTACCTCATCTCGGGTGAGATGTTCGCTGACATCGAGTGCAACCCGCTCCTGGCCCCGCAGGTCTACAAGGCCGCTCTTGACGCCCTCAACGGCGTGACCGGCCAGCCGACCTGGGTTCCCTCGCAGGAAGGCCAGTTCTTCGCTTCGCAGGGTGCGGATGCGTTGAAGGCAATTCTCGCTACGCGCAAGTACTAACCAGGTAACGGATGCGTTGACTCGTCGGAGTCGGCGTATCGAGTGAATTGGGCAGGGGAGGAGCGGGCCTCACCGCTTCTCCCCTTGCTCGAAAGGCGCGCTGCGAACGATTGGACCTGGCCGCACGACCGGTGGCGCAGAGCCAGTCGAACCATTCCTTGAGTCGCCGGCCTTGTATCCCATGCGAGCCCTCCCGGCCGCCGCACGGACTGGATCCGGAACCATGGAGACGCGCGACGTTCTTCTGCTGAGCCGCACGACCAGAAGGTGACTCAATGCCAGATCCGAACCCAGACGTCATCGCAATGAGGGGCATCGACAAGTCTTTTCCCGGCGTGCATGCGCTCCAGAACGTGGATTTCTCCCTGGCCAAAGGCGAGATCCATGCCCTCGTCGGGGAAAACGGGGCCGGGAAATCGACGCTGATCAAGGTTCTGACGGGCGTCGATCGTGTCGACAAAGGCACCATCGAGCTCGACGGACGGACCGTCGTCGTCAAATCCCCCCTGCACGCGCAGGAACTCGGCATCAGCACGGTTTACCAGGAAGTGAACCTGTGCCCGAACTTGACTGTCGCGGAGAACCTGCTGATCGGCCGCCAGCCATCCCGTTTCGGCGTCAGCGTCGACTGGAAGAAACTCAACTCCAGGGCGCGCGAATACCTGAGCGAACTGGGCGTCGAGATCGACGTCACGAGGCCCCTTGGTTCCTACTCGGTCGCGATCCAGCAGATGGCCGCCATCGCCAGGGCGCTCGTGGTCTCGAACGCCAAAGTGCTCATCCTCGACGAGCCCACTTCGAGTCTGACCGCCAACGAGACGGCGCACCTCTTCATGGTGATGAGGAAGCTGCGCGCCGACGGCATCGCGGTCGTGTTCATCACGCACTTTCTCGACCAGGTCTACGAGGTTTCCGACCGGGTCACCGTGCTGAGGAACGGCTCGCTGGTGGGCACTTACGAAACTGCCTCGGTCTCGCGACTCGAGCTGATCCGGCTGATGTTGGGTCGCACCATCACGGCCCTCGACGACATGTCGGCCCACAAGATGGAGAGCAGCCACCACATCAAGACGGAACCGCTCCTGGCGGCCGATGAGCTGGGACTCTCCAACTCGATCGATCCATTCACGCTGACGCTTCACGCGGGCGAAGTCGTTGGGCTGGCCGGCCTTCTCGGTTCGGGCCGAACCGAAGTCGCGAATCTTCTCTTCGGTGTGGACAGGCCGGATACCGGCTCGCTTGTCATGGATGGCAAGCCGGTGACCGACTTCACGCCGGCCGGGTCCATCAAGCGCGGCATCGCGCTGTGCCCGGAGGATCGCAAGGTCGAGGGCATCATCGCCGACCTCAGCGTTCGCGAGAACATCGTCCTGGCCATGCAGGCCGGCCTCGGATGGTTCCGCCGGATCGGCACGAAGGAGCAGTACGAGATCGCGGACAAATACATAAAACTCCTGAACATCAGCACGCCGACGGCGGATCAGCAGATCAAGAACCTCAGCGGTGGCAACCAGCAGAAGGTCATCCTGGCGCGCTGGCTGGCCGCAAACCCGCGATTGCTGATACTCGACGAGCCCACACGTGGCATCGACGTCGGCACAAAGGCCGACATTCAGAAGCTCGTGCTGTCGCTGGCCGAGGACGGCATGGCCTGCGTCTTCATTTCCTCCGAACTCGACGAGGTGCTGCGCACAAGCCATCGGATCGTCGTCATGCGAGACCGCGCCAAGGTCACGGAATTCTCCGGTGAGGTAGACGAGAAGGAAATCATGATGGCCATTGCGGGTCGTGCATCATGAACTCGGGCAATTCGAAGATCTTGGGCCGCCTGACGGAGAGCATGCTTTTCCTGCCGACGATGGCCCTGCTGCTCATCCTGATAGCCGACTTCTTCCTGATCCACGACTTCTTCGCCATCCAGCTCAAGGATGGGCACCTCTACGGGAATGTCATCGACATCCTCGTGCACGGGTCGCCGACGATGATCCTGGCGATTGGCATGACACTTGTCATCGCCACCGGTGGCGTGGACCTCTCGGTTGGCGCAGTCATGGCCATCAGTGCCTCGATCGCGGCTGTCATGATCAACCCCACGATCGTTGGCATGAACCTTACCGACCCCAGGTTGTTCATCAACGATCCGCAGTACACGTGGGCCCCTCTCTGGGCCGTGATCGTCGTGCCAATCGTCGTCGCCACGCTCTGTGGGGTGTGGAACGGAGTGTTGGTTTCTTACGGGCGGATCCAGCCGATGGTCGCGACGCTCGTGTTGATGATTGCGGGTCGCGGCATCGCACAACTCATCACCAACGCGATCCAGATCGTCATCTTCAACGACACGTATGCATTCATCGGAAATGGCTACATCATCCTGCCGTTCTCCCTCTATGTCGCCCTTGCGCTGTTCGTCCTCGCCTGGCTGGTGACCCGGAGAACGTCCATCGGCCTGTTCGTCGAATCCGTCGGCATCAACTTCCAGTCGAGCTTCTACAGCGGCATCAACGAGAAGCGGATCAAGTTGTTCGCTTACGCCTTCTGCGGTTTCTGCGCCGGCATTGCCGGCTTGGTCGTGACCTCCAACATACGCACCTCGGACGCAAACTCGATCGGCATGTACACGGAGCTGGACGCAATTCTCGCCGTCGTTATCGGGGGGACCCTGATGGGCGCGGGCGGCCGCTTCTCGCTCATGGGCAGCGTCATCGGCGCCCTGGTTCTGCAGGCCACGATCACGTCGATGCTCTCGTTCGGAGTTCCGGCGAGCGCGATCATCGCCGTCAAGGCAGTGGTCGTGATCGCGGTGGTCCTCCTCTATGCCGAGCAGGTCAAGGGTTTCGTTCGCAGATTGGGGAGCATGTCGTTGCGCAGGGAGACAGCTCGATGAAGACGGCGCTGGCCGCAAGGCTCGACCGAAACCGCAAGTTCCTGCCCCTGGGATCGACGATCGCGCTCTTCCTTGTCGTGTACCTCGTCGGAGTGTTCTCGTTTCCGGCCATGCGGGACGGCCAGGCATTCTTCAACCTTTTCGATGCCGCTCCGTTCCTGATCGTCACCGTGGTCGGTGAGTCCTTCGTTATCATCTCCGGCGGCATCGACCTTTCGGTCAGCGGCATCCTCGCCCTGACGACCGTGGTCGCGGCGTCGCTGCTCCAGATGGGCTGGAGCGCGTGGACGATCTTCCCGGTCGTCCTGCTGATGGGCATGCTGTTCGGGCTCGTGATGGGGTTGTTCATCACTTACCTGAAGGTGCAGCCATTCATCGCCACGCTCGCCGGCATGTGGCTGGCACGTGGCCTGTCCTACGTGATCAGCGATGCCGAAGTCCGGATCCACGACGCCACGTATACGACGCTGGGCCAGACCAAGATCCTTATCCCGGGTTTTGCCGATCCCGCGACCAAGCGTGGCGACTACATCACATACCTCGTGGTCGTGGCTCTGGTCGTTCTGGCAGTCGGGCTCTTCCTGGCCCACTTCACCCGGTTCGGCCGGACGGTCTACGCGATGGGTGGTGGCAACGGCGCCAATGAGCAGTCTTCCCGGCTCATGGGGCTGCCGGTCGACCGGACCAAGGTCCTCGTCTACGTCCTGAGCGGCTTCTGCTCGGCCCTGGCCGGGATCCTGTACAGCATCTATGTCATGTCGGGACGCGGCAATGCCGGAACGGGCTTCGAGCTGACGGCCATCGCGGCCGTCGTCATCGGCGGCATCGCCCTGACGGGCGGCGAGGGATATCTGATCGGTGCCCTCGTGGGCGTGCTGATCACCTCCCTGATCCAGAGCATCATCCAATACAACGGAGAGCTCAGCAGCTACTGGGTCTACATATTCATCGGGGCGCTGATGCTCGTCTTCATCGGGGTCCAGGGCATCGTGGCCTCGTGGAATGCGGCTGCGATCGGACGCGCACGCTTTGGGGGCACCGTCAGAGAGAAGCCGCACGTGGTCTGGTACCGCCGAAAGGCTTTCCGCAACGCGGCCGTGGTCATGGCAATCGTCTTCATCGGGGCCGTGAGCGTCACCGTCGTCGCCCCATTCGTGTTCCCCAAGCAATCAACGGCCGCCTGCACGCTCAAGGACATGAGGCCCACACAACATCAGGCGCTCGTCGACTCACAAGCCGTCATCGTGTACGAGAGGAACGGCGGGACATCCTGCGTGGATGAGCTGTATGGGGTCTACACCGACGGCCACATCACCACGGACTCCGGCGACAACAACGTCCAGAAGTCGCAGGTCAGCGACGCCCAGGTCGCCACACTACTCAAACAGATAAGTGACCTGGGTTTCTTCACGCCGAACTTCTACACGACCAGTCATACGCCGTGCGGAGCCTGCTATCACTACTCGACCACTGTTGTCTACAAGGGCCAGACCAAGACGGTCGATGCCGTCGACGGCGGGACGGATGCGCCTGCCAACTACTGGATCATGACCGGGTACCTGGCCGCGATCTTGAACGGCGGGGGCCAGTGATGAAAGGCAATCACAGGATGAGAGTGCCCAGGACACTGGCCGCGGTAGTCGTACTCGGGCTTGCGATCACCGGTTGCGACTACATCGTGCCGCCGATCGACAACAGCACGCCTACTCCAGTTCTCTCCGGCCAGGGCTGGGGGGCGATCGTCACTGGCGTTTCGGAGGCGAAGGGCGCGCTTCACGTCGATATTTCGCTCCGGAACGACACAGGCGACTGGAGCGCGATGAATGTCGCTGCCAGCACGGCCGAAATCACCGATGGATCCGGCAAGACCAGCAGCTGTTCGACGGCCTTCGTGGGCACGTCCGTCTTCGTCAACGACGGCGGCTGGTACCTGCCACCCGGCTTCGTGATGAAGGGTTATACCAGCGGGCCTGTGAGCAAGCCGGTCACTCAGTTGACCTACGTCGAGTGCGCCGGAGTAGCCAAAGCGGCCGGCCAGAAGCTCGCAATCAAGTACACCTACATCACCGGCGCGTTCAACTACTACGTGCCGTCAAACAAGAGCAGCGGAACGTTGAACCTGGACCTGGACAAGGTGGTCACCGACACCAAGTACCCGGTTGCCGAGAAGGTCGCCGGCTACGAGGCCGTCAAGACCGGTGCCGAGATCGGGGCGATCAACAAGTGCACGGTCCAGCTGACGGACGCCAAGCGGACGGCCACCGGCTTCGAGTTCAGCTGGAAGAGCACCAACCCCAGTTCGAATCCCGCCTATGTCCACATCGGCAATCCACCGGTGATCGGCACTGACGGAATTCTCTACGGCCCCTATGTGAGCCCTCACCTCGCCGATGCACCGATCACGCCCGCAGGTGGCGGTACAGCGACGTGGACCACGACCGTCGCGGCGCCCAAGGACGTCACCGGGTTCTACATCGTGCTGCCGGTAGAGACGCAACAGCAGAAGTACTTCGTCGATCACGTCGTGGACATCACCGACAAGTAACTGGACCCGGGCGACGGCGCGCAGCGCGGTGTGCGTGCCGCAGCCCACGGCCGATCCGAATCGAACAAGCCATCGACCGAACGCCGTCTGGTAGGGCGTGCCTGTTGGCGCGAACCACCCGGCAGAACAACGGGGAGTTGGGCAAGTTGAAGCCGCTGGACGAATACGAGGTCTGGTTCCTGACTGGAAGCCAGGATCTGTACGGCGAAGAGACGCTTCGTCAGGTGGCCGTCGATGCGGAGCGGATCGCGGCAGCTCTGAACGAGGCGGCGGCCGTCCCAGTTCGGGTCGTGTATCAGCCCGTGGTGAACAGCCCGGAGAGTGTCGCGGCGGCGTGTTTGGAGGCGAATGCCTCCGCAGGCTGCGTGGGTGTCATCGCCTGGATGCATACCTTCTCACCGGCGAAGATGTGGATCTCCGGACTCCTGGCTCTGACCAAGCCGTTGCTCCACCTCCACACGCAGTTCAACCGAGACCTGCCGTGGTCCGAGATCGACATGGACTTCATGAACCTGAACCAGTCGGCTCACGGCGACCGGGAGTTCGGGTTCGTCGAGACCCGGCTGGGCGTCGCGCGCAAGACGGTCGTCGGCCACTGGCAGGATCCGTACGTGGCCGAGCGGATCGGCGCCTGGGCACGTGCGGCGTGCGGCCTGCACGAGGCGCGGCATCTCAGGGTCGCCCGGTTCGGCGACAACATGCGCTATGTGGCCGTGACCGACGGCGACCGCGTCGAGGCGCAGATCCGTCTCGGGACCATCGTGAGCGGGTACGGCGTGTCGGACCTGGTCGCGGCAACCCGGGCGGTAGCGCCGTCGTCCGTCGAGGAGGTCCTGGCGTCATACGACGACGAATACGTCATGGCCGCCGATCTCGCTCGCGGCGGGCGCAGACGAGACGAGCTTGTGGCCGCCGCCCGAATCGAGGTCGGTCTGAGGCGTTTCCTCGACGACGTCGGCGCGGGAGCCTTCACGGACACCTTCGAGGACCTGGGTGGGCTCCCTCAGCTGCCCGGGATAGCCGTTCAGCGACTCATGGCTGATGGTTACGGTTTCGGGGCCGAGGGCGACTGGAAGACCGCCATCCTGGTCCGTCTCGTGAAGGTAATGAGTCGCGGACTGCCGGGCGGGACGTCCTTCATGGAGGACTACACGTACCATCTGGATCCGGCCGGTCCGAGTGTCCTGGGCGCCCATATGCTGGAGGTCTGCCCAACGATTGCGGCCGGTCGGCCGAGTTGCGAGATCCACCCGCTCTCGATTGGGGGTAAGTCGGATCCGGTGCGGCTGGTCTTCGACGCCGCGGCCGGACCGGCGTTCGTGGCCACCCTCGTGGACCTCGGGGACCGCTTCCGGATCATCGCCAACGAGATCGACATCGTCGGCGCCCCTCACGAGTTGCCGCGCCTGCCGGTCGCCCGGGCGGTGTGGAAACCGAAGCCGAGTCTTCGCACCGCGGCCGAAGCCTGGCTGATCGGCGGTGGCGCTCACCACACTGTGCTGACGCGAGCCCTGGCGGTTGAGGTCCTCACGGACTTCGCCGAGATGGCTCGGATCGAGCTTCTCCTGATCGGCTCGGAGACGAAGATCCCTTCGTTCAAGAGCGAGGTTCGATGGAATCAGGCCTACTACCACCTGGCACGCGGGATCTCGTGATCTCAGCTGGACCGGAGGAGACGCGATGAGCGAGCCGAGATACACCATAGGTGTCGACTTCGGGACCGAGTCGGGTCGGGCGGTGCTGGTCGACGTGGCCGACGGCCGCGAGCTCGCGGCCGAGGTATACCGCTATCGCAACGGCGTCATCGACCAACACCTGCCGGCACCCGACGACGACGTCCTGCTCGACCCGGACTGGGCCCTCCAGGACCCGGCCGACTACATCGAGACCTTCAAGGTCACGATCCCCGCGGTCCTGGCCCGCGCCGGGGTCGCTCCGGGCTCGGTCATCGGGCTCGGCATCGACTTCACCGCCTGCACGATGCTGCCCACCACCGCCGACGCCGTACCGCTGTGCGACCTGGCGGCCTACCGGCGCGAGCCCCACGCCTGGGTCAAGCTCTGGAAGCACCATGCCGCCCAGCCCGAGGCCGACCAGATCAACCGGGTCGCGGCCCAACGGGCCGAGAGCTGGCCGGCCCGCTACGGGGGCAAGATCAGCTCGGAGTGGTTCTTCCCCAAGGCCCTCCAGATCCTCCACGAGGCGCCGGCCATCTACGCCGCCGCCGATCGGCTCATCGAGGCCGCCGACTGGGTCGTCTGGCGGCTGACCGGCCGGGAGACCCGCAACAACTGCACCGCGGGCTACAAGGCCATCTGGTCGGCCGCCGAGGGCTTCCCCGCCCGCGAGTTCTTCGCCGCTCTGGAGCCCGAGTTCGCCGATGTGGTGGACCACAAGATGAGCCGGACCATCGCCCGCCTGGGCGAGGCCGCGGGCACCTTGAGTCCGGGGGCCGCGGCCTGGACCGGGCTGCCGGCGGGCATCGCGGTCGCGGTCGCCAACGTGGACGCCCACGTCAGCGCCCCGGCGGCCACGGTCACGGCCCCTGGCGCCCTCGTGGCCATCATGGGCACGAGCACCTGCCACATCGTGCTCGCCCCCGACGCCCCGATCATCGCGGGCGCCTGCGGGGTCGTGGCCGACGGCGTCGTGCCCGGCCTGTATGGCTATGAAGCCGGCCAATCGGCGGTCGGCG
Source organism: uncultured Chloroflexia bacterium (assembly GCA_963835845.1). Lineage (GTDB taxonomy): Bacteria > Chloroflexota > Limnocylindria > Limnocylindrales > CSP1-4 > Fen-1039. The sequence continues at coordinate 288,570 of CAWIGT010000001.1, forward strand.
ACATCTTCGGCTGGTTCACCGAGCACTGCGTGCCCCCGACGTACTGGGACCGGGCCGCGGCGGCGGGGGTGAGCGTCCACGAGATCCTGGCCGCCGACGCGGCGGCCCTGGCCCCGGGCCAGTCCGGGCTGCTCGCTCTCGACTGGTGGAACGGCAACCGCTCGGTCCTGGTCGATGCCGATCTCTCGGGCGTGATCCTCGGCCTGACCCTGGCCACCACGGCGCCGGAGATCTATCGGGCTCTGATCGAAGCCACCGCCTTTGGCACGCGCATCATCATCGATGCCTTCGAGGCCGCCGGCATCGCCATCGATCGTGTCGTGGCCTGCGGCGGCCTGCCCGAGCGCAACCACCTGCTGATGCAGATCTACGCCGATGTCTGCGGGCGGACGTTCGCGGTGGCGGCCTCGACCCAGGCCCCGGCCCTTGGCTCGGCCATGTTCGCCGCGGTCGCGGCGGGCGCCGGCGCCGGCGGCTACGACTCGATCGAGGCCGCCGCGCGGGCCATGGCCCGCCTGTCCGACCAGGCCTACGTGCCCGATCCCGCCAGCCGCCCAGCCTACGATCTGCTCTATGGCGAATACGTCCGGCTCCACGATCTCTTCGGCCGCGGCGGCGATCCGGCCATCAAGACTCTAAAGCGGCTGCGCCTGCAAGCGACGGCGGACGCGGCTCGACCCTGATCCGGCCGGGGCGGCGCCCAAGTCGCCCCGGCCGGGTTCTTTCGGTGCCGGGTTGGTCCCACGTAGCTCGACCGTGTCCGGCCGCCGCGGGGTCGCACGGTTCGGCAACCGAACCTGAACTTGCCGTTAACGACCGGAGTTGCTCCAGGTCGTATCCTCGGCCGTCCCGGTCTCGTGCGCGCGAAGAGGCCGGCACGAAGCCGGAGGAATGTGATGCCTGTCAAGAGACCCAAACTCGCGCTCATCGCACACGACGGCCGCAAGGCCGATCTGGTGGCTTTCGCCACCTACAACCGCGATCGCCTGGCCGAATTCGACCTCGTCGCCACCGCCACGAGCGGCGACCTGCTGATCGACAAGGTTGGGTTGCCCTGCCAGAAGGTTCTGTCGGGCCCGCGTGGCGGCGACGCCCAGATCTCGGCGATGGTCGCAGAGGGCCTGGTCAGGGCCGTGATCTTCCTCGTCGACCCGCTGACTGCTCATCCGCACGATCCGGACATCCAGACTGTCATGCGGGTCTGCAACGTCCACAACGCCCCCATCGCGACAAACGTCGCCGCGGCCGACCTGTTCGTGGCATCCGAGCTACTGGCGATGCAAGGCGCGGTGGCCGTGGCGGGCGCCTCCCGGTAAGCCCTGCCATGGCAGGACCCGGCGAAGATCCGCAACTTGGGGGATTTGGATTCGTCGCCCGACCGATACCATGACTCCAACTTGACCCTCGGGGGACCAGAGGCGAGGTGGTAGAGGTGGTTCGCCCGCCCCGGTTCCCGCGTATAGCCGTGACAGGTTCCCACTCTCTGAGCGCGGGGCTCGTGCTCGGGATGATGGCACTTGCCGCCGGGGTGTGGGGTTACGCCGTCGAAGATCCCGACAAGCAGAGCGCCCTGGAGGCCGTTACCTATTTCCTCCTGCCCCTGCTCGTCCTCTTGACGGTGGCGGCCAGCATGGGTCGCCGCCCCCGGCCGATCCTGTGCGCGGTCGCCCTGCTGGATGTCGAGGCGGCCCTTCTGGGGGCGGGACCGCTCATCGCCCTGCCGTTTGTCGTGGCCGTGCCTCTGATCGGCGTGTCGGTGGCCGCGCGCCTGGTCAAGCCGTCGAACACCCGGCTCCTGTATCTGACCGCCTGGGCGGCGAGTTCGACGGGAGTAACCGTGGCGGTGCTGCAGATCGTGGATATCGTCGAGCCGTCCGCGCTCGTGGTGATCCCGGCCTTCATGCTCGTCGACGCGCTGGCCCTGGCCATGCTCTGGTATGTCGATAGCAGGCGTCTCAGCGCCCTTGACGCCGTCGCGGGAGCCGAGTCCAGAGTCCGCGACCTGTTGAACGGCGTCGACCTGGTCGCCCTCGGCGTGGGGAACGACTCCCGACTCGATCTCGTGAACGACTTCACGCTCAGACTCACGGGCTGGACCAGAGAAGAAGTAATCGGGGCGGATTGGTGGGACACGTTCGCGACGCCCGAGCGCCGAGAGGCCGCACGGGCCAACTACACCCGGATCATCGCCGAGAGATCCAGCATGGATCATCAGCGAGAGAGCGTGATCCTGACCAAGGACGGTGGCAGGCGCCTGATTCGCTGGAGTCACGTCACCCGCCACGATGCCCAGGGCCGAGTGGCCGGAGTGGTCAGTCTCGGCGAGGATATCACCGCGATCCGGGCCGCCGAGGACGCGGCGCGGCGCCAATCCGAGATGCTGTCCAGGCTCGTGGTGAGTTCGCCGCTGGCCACTGTGGTCCTTGCTCTGGACCGAACCGTCCAGCTCTGGAACCCGGCCGCGGCCGACCTGCTGGGCTGGACCGAGGCCGAGGTCGTCGGTCGTCCGCTCCCGGCGGAGCTGTACGGGAGCGATCGCTGGGCGGTCGCGCGCAGTTACGCCGCAGCCCTCAAGGGCAAACCGATGGACCACGGGCTCCTCGAGTTGCGTCGACGCGATGGCGGGCTGGTCAACGTGAGGCTCTACGGCGGCGTGCTGCTTGACCTCGATGGCATGCCCACATCGGTTGGGCTGCAGGTTGTTGACGTGACCGAGGCCCTGGCGATGGAAAACCAGTTGCGTGAAGCCCAGAAGATGGAGGCCATCGGGCGGCTGGCGGGCGGGGTAGCCCATGACTTCAACAACAGCCTGACCGCCATCGGCGGTTTCGCAGCTCTGATCGCCAGCGGATCGAAGGAGCCCGAAACGCGAGAGTCGGCCGAGACGATACTCGTGGCCGCAAAGAGAGCCGCGGACCTGACCCGCGAGCTTCTCGCGTATTCGAGGCGATCGCTGCTCCAGCCGCAGGTCGTCGAGGTCAACAGCCTCATCGGATCGATCCGGCCGATGCTGCTGCGCGGCCTGCGTGAAGACGTCTCGCTCGTGATCGAATCGCGCGCCTCGGAAGCGCTGATTCGCGTCGATCCGAGCGGCCTGGAGCGGGTGATACTGAACCTTGCCGCCAACGCCCGCGACGCAATGCCGGCCGGCGGCCGGCTCGAGATATGTACCGACCGCCGGAGCAGAGAGGCGTCCGACGACGCGAACGGCCCGGGCTGGGTGACCATCGCGGTCTCAGACACGGGCGCCGGTATCCCGCCCAGCGTGCAATCCAAGGTCTTCGACCCGTTCTTCACGACCAAACCCGTCGGATCCGGGACGGGGCTCGGCCTGTCGATGGTGAAGGGCTTCGTCGTGCAGTCCGGCGGCAAGGTCGACCTGCGCTCGGAGCCGGGTCGGGGCACCACCATCGAAATCTCGCTGCCGGAGGTGCCGGGCACGCGCAAGCCGGCTGCAGCCGAACCGTCGAGCCAGATTCCGGCGGGCGGCGACGAGACGATCCTCGTCGTCGACGACGAGCCTGCGGTGGCCGGCGTCAGTTTTCAGGTGCTCACCCGCCACGGTTACCGGGTCCTCCTCGCGGACAGCGGCGAGAGTGCCCTGGGGCTCCTTCGGGGACATGGCGGCCGGATCGCGCTGATGATCGTGGACGCGATGCTTCCGGACATGCGCGGTCCCGATCTGGTCGCATTGGCCCGGCCGCTTCACCCGGAGTCGTCCGTGCTCTTCGCTTCGGGCTGACTCGTCCGAGAGCGCCGGTCGACCGGGCGAGTCTTGCGGCCGGAGTCGACCTGATCGAAAAGCCCTACGCGCCCGGCGAGCTTCTGCATCGAGTCCGCGAGGCCATCGATCTCGGTGGCGCCGCGCCGGCGCTGGGTTGCCGCGGACTCGGTCGCGACCCAGCCGGGCGGTCCGACGGACCCGCTCCGGCCGTCCGCTCGGCCAGGGTAGAAGGTACATGCGGCAGGGTGGGCAGCCCCTGGAGGCGTGTAACATTCTCAGGCCATCCATAGATCACTCCCCGGCCTTCGGCGCGCCCGAGTGGCGTGCGTCCGGTTCGGGTTCCTCAGGAGATGAAACGCATGCCCAAGGTTGCCGGCTCCGTCAAGGAACTCCTCGCCGCCCTCGACGGCATCGCCCGGATCGAGGGCGATCGGCCTCGTCGTTACCGACGAGAACGCCCTTCGGACGCGCGGCATCTACGATCTCGCCTGGACGGCCACGTTCAGCGAGGACGAGGCCACGTCGAGGCCGCGCGCTGGATCGTCTGGGAGGCCAGCCAGGCGGTCGGCGCCCGCTCGGCGAGCATCCAGGACCTGTACAAGGCCCGCTCTCGCGGCGAGTACGAAGGCATGACCGTTCCGGCCATCAACCTCCGCGCCCAGACGTTCGACATGGCCCGCGTGATCCTCGAGACGGCCAAGAAGAACGACTCTGCTGCCGTCATCTTCGAGCTCGCCCGCTCGGAGCAGACCTACACATTCCAGCGCGTCTTCGAATACGCGACCAGCATCCTGGCGGGCGCCATCGCCGCCGGTTGGAAGGGCCCCGTCTTCATCCAGGGCGACCACTACCAGTTCAACGCCAAGAAGTACGCGGCCGATCCCGAGAAGATGACCGAGGAGATCCGCAAGGCCTGCCGCGACGCCATCGCCGCCGGCTACCGGAACATCGACATCGACAGCTCGACGCTCGTGGACCTCGGTCCCGAGACGCTCGATGACCAGCAGCATCAGAACTACATGCGCGCTGCCGAGCTGACCGCGCTCATCCGCTCGCTCGAAGTCGACGGCGTGACCGTCAGCGTCGGCGGCGAGATCGGCGAAGTCGGCAAGAAGAACTCCACATCCGGCCGAGCTGCAAGGCCTACCTCGACGGCTACCGCCGCGAGCTCGACGGCCGCGCCAGCGGCGCCATCGGCCTCTCGAAGGTCTCGCGTCCAGACCGGCACCAGCCACGGCGGCATGCCGCTGGCGGGCGGCGGCGTCGCGGAAGTCGCTCTCGACTTCGGCGTCCTGACCGAGCTCTCGGCAACGTCGCCCGCGAGTACGGCCTGTCGGGCGCGGTCCAGCACGGCGCGTGCACGCTGCCGGACGACATGTTCCACAAGTTCCCGGCCACCGGCTGCGCCGAGATCCACCTGGCCACCGGCTTCCAGAACGCCCTGTTCGAGCACCCGGCCTTCCCGGCCGAGCTCCACAAGGCGATCGAGGAGTGGGTCTTCGCCAACTGCCAGGACGAGCGCAAGGCCGGCCAGACGGACATCCAGTTCGTCTACACCGGCCGCAAGAAGGCGATCGGCCCGTTCAAGCGCCAGCTCTGGGATCTCGCCACCAAGGACGCAGATCCTGGCCTCGCAGGCGGCCAAGGTGGACTTCCTCTTCAAGCAGCTCGGCACGCCCGGCAGCCGCGCCCTCGTCGAGAAGTACGTCAAGCCGGTCGAATACCACCAGCCGATGCCGGCAGCCCTCAAGGCGGCCGCGGTCAAATAGCGACGGTATCGCAATCGAGTTGCGTAAGATCGAGTTGCTAACGCATAACAAGGAAGGGCGACCAAACGGTCGCCCTTCCGGCTACCGGGCGGCCGCGCTGGCCGGCGGGTGACGATGGTGGCCGCACGCGGCCGCGCTTACCGGCGGGTGACGATGTGGCCGCACGCGGCCGAAAGGTCGCCGGCCGCACCGACCGGCACCGGGACCATCGGGAAAGGCTCGCAATGGACACGTGGAAGTTCTACGACATAACTCACCGTGATCATGTGCTGTGCAACCCCACGAGCATCGAGAAGGTCGACGAGATCGTCGGGCTGCTCGATCCCGGCGCCTCGCCGCGGATCCTCGACGTCGCCTCCGGCAAGGGTGAATTCCTCGTCCGGGTCGCGGAGCGGTTCGGCGGGCCAGACGGTAGCGGTGTCTCCGGCGTCGGCATCGACATTTCGCCGTTCTGCGTCGCCGACCTGCGCGAGAAGGTCGCCGGGCGCATTCCGGCGGCCCGGATTGAAATCCTCGAGATGGACGGCGCCGACTATCGGCCTTCGACCGGGGCGTTCGACCTGGCCGTCTGCATGGGTGGCGACTGGGTCTTCGGTGGGCTGAGACCGACGCTTCGCTGGCTCGCAGAGGCGGCTCGGCCGGGCGGCCGGATCGTCTTTGGAGAACCATTTTGGAAGAAGGAGCCGGCGGCGGAGTACCTGGCTTCGTCCGGGCTGACGCGGGACACGTTCGGCAGCCACGCCGACAACGTCGACGCGGGAGTCGCCGAGGGGCTCGTCCCGTGGCTCGCGTACGTGAGCTCCGACGACGAGTGGGATCGCTACGAGACCCTGCAATGGCGCGCCACGGCGCGCTACGCCGAGTCCCATCGGGATGACCCCGACCTTCCGGAGCTCCTCGCTCGCGTCGAGAAGGAACGCCACGAGTATTTGACATGGGGCCGCGACACTCTGGGCTGGGCGCTCTACGTCTTCGCGAGGCCACTCGACAGGTAGGTCGCGGCCGGTGCACCCGGGCGAGGGACGGCGGCACCAGGTGGGGCGCGCGACTCCGGGCGCCGCCCGGGCTAGTCGGCGACCGTCATCCCCATGTCGGGGCTGAGCAGGAACGGCGGCAGGAAGGCCGGAATGTTCGAGAAGGGCAGGACGTCGGGATGGAGCGCGATGCCCAGCGCATCGCTCATGAACCGGCGGCGCGCCTGAATGCGGGTCCAGGCAGCGGGATAGGCGGCGGCGAAGGCGTCACGCAGGGACTGATCCGCCAGCGCGACGCCGTCTTCGATGTTGGTCGTGAAGTAGTCCGTACCCGTGCCAGGGATTACGTCCACCTGGAGCGCCATTCCCGATCGCAGCTCGATCGTCGACCCGGGAGCTATCGGTGAGTTGACCCACTCGTCGAGTGCGATCTGATGGCCCGGGTTCAGCGACACGCCGAAGAACGGGTCGCCGATCCGAGCGTGGACGGTGTCGAACAGCGCTCCGCCGGTCTGGCCGATGTGGAGCGCGCCATACCAGGCCGCGATTGCCTCGAAGTACGGCCCGACGAGGCGGTCCACGTAGTCCCGGATACCCGCCGGCAGCTCCGCCGCGGACTCGACTACGAAGCCGGCCCGGCAGTTGAGCGCGCCCCAGACGCCGAAGGCGACCGTGAACTGATCCCCACGCCGGATGGGTCGATCGCCCGGGCTGAGCATGCCGAGTGAGGCCCGGGGACCCGCGGACAGCATGAGATGGCATGACAGCGGGATGCCGTTCCAGCGCAGCAGTCGAACTGCCTCGGCCTCGGTCATGCCCGGCCGGAACTGCGTCAGCACGCGGCGGACTCCGTCCGACGTCTGGCAGGCGGCGTATTCGAAGGCGGCCAGCTGTTCCACTTCGTTGATGACACGCAGCCCGTCGGCCGCGTCGATGAGCAGATCCGTCGCGTTCTCCACCAATCCATGCGGGCCTGTGAGCCGTCGCAACTCATCGACCAGGAAGGCCGGCGCCTCGATCCAGGCACGCGTCGCATAGGTCTTCCAGCCGACCACGCCGACGCGGCCGCCGGGGCCGATGCCCTCTGCGGCGAGAATCTCAGCGAGGGGCTTCGATCGGTCGCGTGGTTGGCCGGGCAGGCTCATGTCCTGCAGCAGCACCGTCCGCATCGGCAGCGGCGCGGCGTCCGCCATGCCGAGGCACTCGTTCCCCACCGCGATCGCGGGAGTGCCCGTCTGCCCGAGGACGAGCAGAGCTTCCTCGAAGCGCGGATCGAACCCGGTCAGGTAGGACAGGCCGGCGCTGTGCTCGCGGTCGGCGTAGACGATGAGCCGGTCGTAGCCTCGTTCGGCGGCTCGCAGCCGCAGCATCTCGATCCGTTGCCCGTAGAGCGGGGCAGGAATCTCCGGGCGCGCTTCAGAGGGCAGAGGCATGCCGAAGTCCGGCAGTTGGATCTTCGCCAGACGCGCCTTTACCGCCATCGGTTCCTCCTGTCTCGAGTCCGCAGCGGTCTCGTCGCGGTCGCGGCCAGAATACATTGAGCGCCTCGCGCCTCGACTCGTCGCTTCCACCCGCGGCCTTGCTATCGGCGAGGAGCTGGCAGGCGAGCCCGCCCGACAAGACAACCGGACTCGCCTGCGAGCAGTCTCCGACCAGGCTGTGACATCTAGGGTGGCACCGGTGTCGAGGCGAGCGGCGGGACCGGTGATCCTGACGCTACGATTCGCCACATGAGCAACCCGATTGCCTCTCCATCCGAGCTCGCACGCTGGCGCGACTTTGCGCTGGCCATATGCGATCAGGCCGATCAGATGGCCCTGGCCGGTTTTCGGCGGGGCGTCAAGGTTTCGGCCAAGCTCGACCGGACTCTCGTCACCGAGGTCGACCAGTCGATAGAGCGGATGATCCGGTCGCGGCTGCGGTCGGAGTTCCCCGGCTGCGGCATCGTCGGCGAGGAGGAAGGTTCGGAAGCGGCCGGCGCGTCGCTCTGCTGGTACGTGGATCCGATCGACGCAACTCACAACTTCGTCCGTGGGATCCCCGTATTCGCGACTCTCCTCGCCGCAGCGCTCGATGGGGAGTTGCAGCTCGGCGTGATCAGCGCCCCGGCGCTGCGCGAGCGCTGGATCGCCTGGCAGGGCGGGGGGGCCTGGCGCGGTGCCGAGCGCATCCACGTGAGCCGAGTCTCCGCGATCGAGGAGTCGCAGCTCGTCTACGGCAGCCGGACCGAGGACATGCGATCGGGCGAAATGCCGGGCCTGGATGCGACCCTCGCCGAAGCGTGGCGTGAGCGCGGCTTCGGGGACTTCTGGGGCCACATGCTTGTGGCCGAAGGCGCGGCCGAGGCCATGATGGAGACCGGCGCGCATCCGTGGGACTGGGCCGCCCCGCTCGTCATCGTCGAAGAGGCCGGTGGCCGCTTCACGACCATGTCCGGCGAGCGGACCATCGACGGAGCGTCCGCGGTGGCCTCGAACGGCCTGATCCACGAGGAGTTGCTGAAGCGACTGGCCGGTGTCCGATAGACGGAGGCTCGCCGACGGGCGTTCGCGGCGAAGACGGACACGCAGGCGCGGCTGTCGGTAATCCGGCGACACGGCTAGACTCGAACTCGCACGTTCGTTTGTTAGAACGTGCCAGCACAGTCGGAGGCCGATCATGGGCGACAAGACCCCGAAACACCCGCCGAAGGTGAAGAAACCGAAGCCGGCGACCAAGCCGCCGACAAAGAGCGTCTAGGTGGCGCCGATGTTCGAGTCGCTGAGAGAGGGCCAGGGGCCCAGGCTCAGCGACGCGGCCGGCGATCCTCCGGATGCGGTCGCGGGCACGGCCACGGTTGAAGAGGCGGGCGAGGGGCCGATTCTGCCGCAGCCTGCCACGCAGACCGCGCGCCACGGCGGCCACGGACGCCACTTCAAGCGGAGAGAGATCGCGCTGGCCGAGGGCGGCAAGCTCGTGTTGCTGAGCGACGGAGCGATCAGCCAGGTGAGTGCCACCGGCGAGACCGTCCGGACGTGGCAACCCGACGACCCGGACTGGGCCGGTCACGGCATTCGTTTCGGCTTGCACCCGCAGGCCGTGACGATCGCACCTCATGGACGCCGGGCCCGCGATCCGAAGCCGCCGAACGGATAGCGCCGCTGCGGTGCGACCGTGCGACGGTCACGCCGGCACGTTGCAATTCGTACCCGGTGATCCCGCCCGGCTCGCGCGAAAACCAGGCAGCTGCCTGCCAACCTGAACGTTCGGAGGGTTTGATGCTCCCGCCCGCCAGTCCCGCAGTCTTCGTCGGAGCGCGCCTGCTGGATGGCAGGGCGCCCGATGCGCTCCGTGGTGCGGTGCTGGTCACGGACGAGCAGGGCCGCATCGCCGAGGTCGGCCCGGAGTCGTCGCTGGCCGTCCCGGGCGACGCCGAGCGCGTGGACGTGTCGGGTTTGACGCTCCTGCCCGGCATCATCGATTGCCACGTGCATCTCAGTCTCCGGCTGGAACCCGTCGCCGATCAGATCCAGCGCTCCGCCACGGATCTCGTGGTCCGAGCGCTGCAGAGCGGCCGCGACTTCCTCGAGTCGGGCGTGACCACGATTCGGGATGCGGGATATACGCCGGCGGGGATCAAACGCGCCTTCGCATCCGGCGACTTCCCCGGACCGAGAACACAGATCAGCTGCACGCCCCTCTCTCAGACCGGCGGCCACGGCGACGGCTGGACCCAATCCGGGGCGGTACTGGACACCGAGGTCAGCGACCTACCTCCCGGGATCGCCGACGGCGTCGACGCGGTCCGGCGTGCGACCAGGCTCCAGATCAGAGCCGGTGCGGATTGGATCAAGGTCATGGCCTCGGGCGGCGTCCTCTCCGCCGCCGACAGTCCGGATGCCAGCCAGTTCACCGTCGAGGAGATCCGAGCCATCGTCGAGGAGGCGAGCGCGGCAGGCATCAAGGGCACGCTGGCGCATGCCGAAGGAACGTCGGGGATCAAGAACGCGCTGCGGGCCGGCATTACCAGCATCGAGCACGGCGACCTGATCGACGACGAAGGAATCGACCTGATGCTCGAGCGCGACGTGCCGCTCGTGCCCACGTTCAACATCAACTTCGTGCTGATGGACGAGAAGCGGGTGGCGCGTGGCGACGTGCCGCCATGGGCGGTCGACAAGATGCGCTACCTCTTCGACAAGCAGCAACTCAACTTCCGCCACGCGGTGGAGCGAGGCGTCCGCGTAGTGATGGGAACGGACAGCTTCAACGGCATGTACGCCCCCGCCGAGCTTGCCTACATGTCCGAATTCGGGCTCGGGCCGTTCCGGGCAATCCGGGCCGCCACGTCCGAAGCCGCCAGGCTGCTGGGTTTGAGCAGCCAGGTCGGGACGCTCGAATCGGGCAAGCAGGCAGACCTGATCGCGGTTTCGGGCGACCCACTGGCCGAGCCGGGACTGTGGCGCGACCCGGCCCGGATCGTGCTGGTCGTCCAGGGCGGACGCATCGTGGCGGACCGCCGCGGAGCTTAGAACGTTGCCTCGCCTCCGCGATCTATGGCGGACCTTCCCGGGGGATCTTCTGGGCCTGGCCGTGATGCGCGGCTGCGGGATCGACGCCCCAACTCGTCGCGTCGACGCCGGCGACGTCACCGCGCTGCTTGTCGAGGACCCGCGGATCGAGTTGTGGTTCCGGGCCCACTTGATGCCGGTCCGAGCCCAGACGCTCGGCCGCTACGTCCTGGCCCGGGGACCGGTGCCGCCGGACATCATGGCCCACGAATGCGAGCACATCCGCCAGTGGGAGCGATTCGGGCCGCTATATCTGCCGCTCTATTTCGCCTCTTCGGCGCTGGCTCTGGCCCGAGGCGGCAAGCCGTACTGGGACAACCCGTTCGAAGCTGCCGCTCGCGACCGGGCCGATCGCGAATCGGCCGGTCCACGCGACCGAGGGCATGCCTGACTCTCCGTGACGCGATTTACTGCGACACTGTCGGTAGTTAACTCACTGGAGACTCGATGGTTACCCGCATCCAGATCACTTTCGATTGCGCAGACCCCGGCACGGAAGCCGAGTTCTGGGCGGAGGCGCTTCACTACCGGCTGCCGGACCCGCCGGACGGACTGGCGACATGGGAGGATTGGGCCCGGGCGCAAGGCATCCCAGAGGATCACTGGAACGATGCCGCGGCTGCCGAGGACCCGGCCGGCAAAGGTCCGCGCTTGTTCTTCCAGAAAGTTCCCGATGGCAAAGTGGCGAAGAACCGGGTCCACCTCGACCTGAACGCAGGAGGCGGCCGCGACACGCCGCTCGAGGAGCGCAAGGCCCGCATCCTCGCGGAGGTGGAGCGACTCAAGGCCCTGGGCGCCGACGATCGCCGCGGGCCCATCGACCAGGGCGGCGAGTTCTGGGTCCGGATGAACGATCCCGAAGGCAACGAGTTCTGCGTCCAGTGACGTCGCTCTCGGGTGTGCCGTAGCCCGGCCGGATTGCAGCGGCGTCCGGACGCCGGGTCCGGCTCCGCCTCTCACGACCGATTGCCTATCAAAGACGTAGGATATCCACACCAGCTGCGCCGCCGTCCATGCGCCCGCAAAGCAAGATTCGAGGAACCCGCCCGACATGCCGACACTCACCGAAGCCGCCGTGATGCAGGCCCTTTCGACAGTCCAGGAGCCCGAACTCGGGGGCAATCTGGTGTCCCGCAACATGGTCAAGGACCTCGTGATCGACGGCACCAGGGTGTCGTTCACGATCGAACTGACGACCCCGGCCTGCCCGCTCAAAGACGAGATCGAGGCTCGTGTCGGGGCGGCACTCCGTCCGATCGGGGCCGAGGAGATCGTGCTGGCCTGGACGTCCACCGTTCGCCGGTCCACGCCCGTTGCGCCGCAGATGCTTCCCGGAGTCAAGAACATCGTGGCCGTCGCTTCGGGCAAGGGCGGCGTCGGCAAGACCACGATCAGCGTCAATCTGGCGGTGGCCCTGGCGAGGGCGGGCGCTTCGGTCGGGCTTCTGGACGCCGACATCACCGGGCCGAACATTCCGATGATGATCGGGGCCGAGGGTCAGCCGGCGGCCAGTCCGTCGGGCAAGATCACGCCGATCGAAGCGAACGGGGTCAAGGTCATCTCCATCCAGTTCTTCCTGCCAGAGGGCCAGCCGGTCGTGTGGCGTGGGCCGCTCGTCGGCGGCGCGATCCAGCAGTTCCTGCGCGACGTGGATTGGGGCGAGCTGGATTATCTGGTCGTGGATCTGCCGCCCGGTACGTCGGATGCACAGTTGACGCTGGCTCAATCGGTGCCGCTCACCGGCGCCGTCCTGGTGACGACGCCCCAGCAGGTCGCCCTGGCCGACGTGGCCAAGGCCCTGGCCATGTTCCAGCGGGTCAGCGTGCCGATCCTCGGCCTCGTGGAGAACATGTCGGGTTTCGTCTGCGCACACTGCGGCGAGGTCACCGACGTGTTCGGCAAGGGCGGCGGGGAGCGTTTCGCGGCCGAGAACGGCATCGACTTCCTGGGGGCCGTCCCACTCGACATCACGGTTCGGCAGGGCGCCGACGTCGGCGTTCCGGCCGTCGCCCAGACCAAGCCCGGACCCGCCGGGGCGGCGCTGGAACACATGGCGCGCGCGGTGGCCGGCAAGGTGAGCATCCAGGCCGCCCGAGAGGCGCCGGTTCTGACAGTCTCGTAGCCGCTGGCCGGTCTGCGGCGCGGGTCAACTGGTGGTCGCTGGGGTTGTCCGGGGCGGTCAACTGGGAGTAGATCGGGGAGGTACTATTCGGGCGTCCCGTAGAGGTCCCGATGCTCTGCCCCGACTGTGGTACTGCGACGGTTCCAGGCGCCCGGTTCTGCTACCAGTGCGGCCGGCGGCTGGATGAGGTTGCGGATGGGCTGAAGATCGGCGATCGCCGGGTCGTGACAGCCCTGTTCGCCGACATCGTGGGTTACACGCGCCTGGTCGACGAACTCGATCCCGAGGAGGTCCGCGCCCGAGTCGACGGCGCTCTGACGGACCTTGCCCATGCCGTCGTCCATTTCGGCGGCTCGATCGAGAAGTTCGCCGGCGATGCGGTGCTGGCGGTCTTCGGCGTACCGGTCGCCCACGACGACGACCCGCTCCGAGCCTGCCTGTGCGCCCTGGAGATGCAAGCGGCCCTGGCCAGATACGTGCCCGGCGACGATCGGCACATGGAATTGCGCATCGGCATCGCCACGGGCGAAGTCGTGGCCGCTCTCCGGGAAGTGGCTGGGACTCGGTCCGTGGCCCTGACCGGCGATCCCATGACTACGGCCTCGCGCCTGGAGCAGCTCGCGGATCCGAACGAAGTGCTGCTCGACGACGCGACAGTGTCCGCCGCGGAGCCGCGCATCGGCGTGGATCATCTGGGCGAACGCCTGCTGCGCGGTCAGCGGCGAGCGATCGCGGTCCACAGGCTGCGCGCCGAACGCCAGGTCATCAGCCACCCATGCCGCAAGGCGGCGCCGCTGATAGGTCGGGATACTGAGCGGGCCCGCATGGTCGAGGTCCTCCGCCGCGCCGCCGACACCGGCCGAGGCGGGGCAATCCTCTTGCGCGGCGAAGCAGGTATCGGGAAATCCAGGCTGCTGTGTGAGATGGAGGACGACGCCAGGGCCGCCGGTTTTGCCTGGATGTGGATCGACAACGCGCCGCACGGCATGGACTCGCCCTATCGGGCCGTCCGCAACATGGTCGACTGGCTGGCCGACGAGCAGGGCGTGAAGGCCGGCATCGTGGCGCGACATCTCCTGTTCGGGAACGACGTTGCACCGGACCTGGATCCCGAGACGTCGCGGCTGATGCTTGGGGCCATCTCCATGCTGGCTCGCGACTCCGAAATGCTGCTGCTGCCCGAAGAAGGCTGGGAAGCAGGCGTTCAGGATCTGGTCAACGCCAACGAGTTCCAGGTTGGACTGCAGCTGGCGACCCGGCTGTGGGTCAGCCGGATGGCGGCGGGCGGGCCGAGGTGCATCGTAATCGACGACTTCCACTGGATAGACCCGTCCAGCCGGGCGTTGATGGAAATCATGATCCGCATGGCCGCGGACCTGCCGCTCGTTGTCCTGACCGGCTCCAGGCCGCCCGCGGTGCCCGATTGGGCCGATCTCCCACATGTCGACGTGATCGACCTCAGCGGGTCTCGATTCGGCCGCTACCGAGGAACTGGGGACGGCCGTCGCCGGAGCCGCGTTGGATACAGAATCGGCCCGCTGGCTCTACCAGCGCACGGCGGGCAACGCGCTCTTCGTCGGCGAGATCATGCGGACCCTGCGCGAGACCGGTCGTCTGGAGCAGGTCGGCGAGCACGTTCGCATAGAACGCGGCGCCGCGCGACGAGGCGTGCCGCTCAGCTTGCGGGCGCTGCTTGGTGCCCGAATCGACGCTCTTCCGGCGCCGCAGCGGTCGGCCCTTCAGGTGGCGTCGGTCATCGGCATGACCTTCAGCGAGCCGCTCCTGAAGGCGTTGTGCGGCGGCGACGATTGCCTGGGCCTCGACGAGCTGGCCGACGCGGGCTTCCTCACCGGAGCGGACGAGCCCGGCACGGCGCCCGGCCAGTGGCGCTTCCGGCACCAGTTGTTCCTCGACGCCGCGTACGGCCGCTTGCTCGCGGACAGGAGGCGGCTTCTTCACGGTTCGCTGGCTGATCTGCTCGAGGCTGCGCAGGGTTTCGCGGATCCGGCGGAACTGGCAAGGCATCGTATGGCTGCAGGTGACTCGGAGCGGGCACTGCCGCTGCTCGAACTTGCGGCGCGAGAGGCCGCCGCGGTAGGGGCCGTCGCGGAAGGTGAGGCGTTCGGGCGGGCCGCGGCCGAGATCAGACTCCAGCTGGCGCCCGCATCTTCCTAGGCCCGGCCAGCACGACGCAGGCTCGATCGAGGCTTCGACTCAGGGTGTGGGCGGCGCCCACTCGCCGGCCAGCCAGGCGTTGCCGGCCATCTTGTTCTGGCCGGACAGGGACGGGTGGAAGTAGTCGGCCGTGCTCAAGTCCGCGATGGTGAAATCGGATTCGGCGAGAAGTGCGGGATTGTATGTGCAGCGGAGCCGTCCCGTTGCGCCTTCATGGGACTCGATGTCGGCGCAGGCGGCCTCGAGGCTGGCATCGTAAGCGGTCAGGAACTGATCGCCGGCGGCAATTGCCGCCGGACTGCTCCGGCCGAGATACGGCGCGCAGCGGTCTAGGTTCGCGGGCTCGGCCAGATTTGCCTTCGCCGCGGGGCTCGCCTGGGTGATGTCGCGGAAATGGGGAAAGTCGGGGACCGACAGCATGAGGATCCGGCTGCCTGCAGGCAGGCCTGCCCGTAGCGTCGCGACGGCGGCCCGGAGCTGAGCCTCGAAGTCGGCCGGGGCGGTCATGGGATTGGGCGAGGCGCACAGGTCGTTGGTGCCGAGCTCGAAGGTCACGTACGCGGTCCGGCCGGCCGCCAGCTTGCTCGCCGCCGCAACCACGATCTGGGCCTGACGGGGGGCGTCGGCCATGGTCCGGCCCGACGTGGCCGCGTCGACCACGATCGGCTCGGCTCCGAGGGCCTGGAACCGCCGGAGGAGGCTGTTCACGCTCTTGTCGGTGCCGATGACCCAAGAGAACTGGGTGTGGTCGCGGGGGTAGCTCGGCGACACGCTCCAGGCCTGGCTGTAGGAGTCGCCGATGGCGGCCAGGAGAGCGGGGAGCGGGGGCGCGGTCGGCGCAGGCGTGGGCCCGGGCGACGGAGTTGGGGAGGCCGTGGCGACGGAGCTCTCGCTCGGGCCCACCAGGGGAGTCGCGGCGCCCGACGTCGATGCGGCCGCGATCGGCGAGGCGGCGGGGCTGGCCGACGCCGACGCCCCGGTGAGGAAGCCGGTTCCGCCAAACGCGACCGCAGCGGCGAGTGCCAGAACGGCCAGGGCCGCGACCACGACGGTCGATCGGCCGGCGACCACGCGCCCCCGGCTACCAGTCGCGGCGGCCGGCGTCGATTCCGTGTCGGCGGCGCTCGGCAGACCGGCGGCGAGCCGCTCCTCGAGGGGTCGGCGCGCCGCGTCGGTCGGGCGGTCGCGTCCGGTGAGGTTGGGGTCCATGGCCCCATCCTAAAGGCAGGCGCCGACGTCGGATGGTCGGCTGTGTCCCTTGCGGCTCTGTTGCCACGCGGTTGCGGTCCTGCTGCCAGGTGTCGCCCGCCCGAACCCGCGCTTCGGTACGATGGTGCGCGTGCTACAGGTCGAATTCGCCAATCAAGTTCTTGGTCGCTGCCACCTCTTCGACGGCATGAGCCCCGAGGCTCTCGCGGCGATCGCCCGCACGCTCAAGACGCGGCGTTTCCGTCGCGGCGAGGTGCTATTTCACGAAGGCGATCCGGGCGACGCGCTGTTCATCGTGGCATCGGGCGCGGTCAAGGTCGTGGTCCCGTCGGAGGAAGGTGACGAGGCCATACTGGCCACTCTCCGCCGCGGCGACTTCCTGGGGGAGCTCGCGCTGCTGGACGGAGCCCCGCGATCGGCCAGCGCCATCGCGCTGGAGCCCACCGAAGTCATGGCCCTGCCTCGCGATCAGTTCCGGGCGCTCCTGGCCGACGAGCCCGCTATGCGCGACGCTTTGCTGTCGTCGCTGGCAGGCGAGCTGCGACGCCTGACCAAGCACGTGGCCGAGCTGCATTTCCTGGATCTCACCGGCCGGTTGGCGGCCAGGCTGACGCGGCTGGCCGAAGAACACGGCCAATCGCTCCCCGATGGATCGGTGCGTTTGGACGCGCCGCTGACCCAGAGCGACCTCGCGGCCATGATCGGGGCGACCCGCCAGAGCGTGAACAAGCTGCTCGGGGAGTTCGAGGCAAACGGACTTCTGCGTATCGAACGCGACAGTATCGTCGTGCCGGACCTGGCGAAGCTGTCGAGCGCGGCTCGCCGGTAGCACCGGATCGGCGCCAGCCGCGCCGGGCGCGCCCGGGCGTGGGCCCGAATCAGCCGGCGGAAATCACACCCTCGCGGCCGAGCTGGAGCAACTGGGCCCGGCTTTCGTCGAGATGCTGAGTCGCAATCCCGAACAGCCGCTTGAGCAGCAGTTCCGACTGCCCCGAGCCGCCGGCAAGCAGTGAGACCAGGCTCGACGCCGGCATCGAGATCAACACCGCAGGGCCGATCGCGCGCGCCGTGGACAGTGCCGTCGGGTCTTCACGCAGCGCGGACCAGCCCAGCAGGTCGCCGGCGTGGAGAGTCGAGACGAGCACCCAGCGGTGCTCGTGCCGGACCCTCAACCCGAGCTGGCCCTTTTCGAGCCAGTGAACCTCCGAGATGGGGTCGCCCATTTCTACGAGCGTTTCACCGTCGGCGAGTGTGCGCCGGACGGAAGTCGCCGACAGGGTCGCAAGATCCTCCAGTGCGAGGCCTTCGAACAGCGGCAGTTGCGCGAGCTCGGCCGCACTGACCTTCTCCGTCGTGCCCATCCTTCGCTCCCACTCTATGCCACCGATCCAGGGGTCGATCGATCGCGGCTATTGTCCGTCAGTTGCGGGGGCGGTGCTCGACCGACCCCCGTCGGCCTGCTTTCGCAGGATGCCGTCGAGGAACGCCGCCGCGGCAATTCCGGCCCGACGCCGACCTTCGGCGCCGCCGAGAAACGCGACCGAACTCGATTCGGCCGTACCCCAGGGACCCGCGGCCGCGACTTCGACGCGAGTGTCTCCGCCTGCCTCGACAGTCCGGACGGCGACTCCGATGGCCGCACCGGCGTCGTGTCCGACCGATTTCGCCAGCGCCGCGAGTGACTGGCGCGCACCGGCGTCGAGTGTCGCGATCGTCCGCGTCGCCTTGAGCCACGGTGCGTCTCCGAGCAGCCTCGCCGCCGAGCCGCCCGTGCCGATTTCCACGAGCGCAACGGAGTCCCAGCCACACGCCTCCAGCTCGCGGCCCAGGACCACGGGCCAAGTGTCGTCGCCGTGGCCCCAGACGTGGTCACCGACCGCAGCCAGTACCGCGGCGGCGGCCTCGTCCACGAGCTCCGCAGCCGAGCGGTCGTCGCCGGCGACGGCCGAGATTCGGACGTCCACGGCATCCTGGCGAGCGTACGTGGCCACGACCGGGTTCTCGGCGCGGAGCAGAGGCTCGCCCAGAAGCGCCGCCACGATCGACTCGCCGATCCCGGTCAGCCGGTAGGTTCGCGTTACTCGCTCCTGACCAAGGCCGCGTTCGCGGAGCCGCGGCAGGACGGCACCCTCCCACATTGCCCGCATCTCGCTCGGCGGCCCGGGCAGGGCGACGATCACTCGCCCGTCCGGCCGATCGACCCACCAGCCGGGCGCCGTGCCGCGGTCGTTGGGGACGGTCGTGGCCGAGGCGATGAGCCAGGCTTGCTTGATGTTGTTCTCGGCGAAGGCGATGCCGCGCCGCTCGAACAGATGGCGCAACCAGCGCTCCAGCTCCGGATCAGCCGCGGGCCGCTCCCCGCAGACGGCGGCGATCGCCTCGCGGGTCAGGTCGTCGGGAGTGGGGCCCAGGCCGCCCGTGGTCACGACGAGGTCCGCGGCCTGGAGCGCGCCACTCAGCGCGGCGGTGACCGTGCCCAGCCGATCCGGCAGCGCGGATATCCACGCCACGTCGACGCCGGCTTCGGCCAGTGAGCGGGCCAGCTCGCCGCTGTTGGTGTCGCGCGTCTCACCGACCGTCAGCTCGCTGCCCACCGCCAGCAGCACGGCGGTCCGGATCGGCCGCGGTCGAGGCATTTCGTCGTCCATACCCGGAGTGTACGGTCAGTCGCCCGGTCGGGCCCTGGACCGACTCTTCGTCTCCGGGGTTGCCGTTTTGGCCGCTCGCGCTGGTATGATCGCGGTGCTGTCTGACACCTACCCGAAGGAGGCCCCTTGGCTGACCGGCCCTCCTCTAGCGACTCGTCGAGCGATCCGTCTCCCGCTCCCGATCCAAAGAACGCCGGCGGCGGTCGAGCGCCCGGTCTGGGCGAGCAATTCGGCCGTACGCGGAGTGCGATATTCGGCCTCATCGCGGCCCACATCAAGCTCGCGAAGGCCGAGTTCTCCGAGATCGGCGATCAGATCAAGCACGCGGCCGCACTCGGCGGCGCCGCGCTTGGCCTGCTGTTCCTCGCGGGCATGCTCATCGTCGTCGGCCTGTGCCTGTTCCTGGGCGAACTGATCTTCGGTTCGATCGGCTGGGGTCTGCTCGACGGTGCAGAGTTGCTCCTCGGCGTGGCCGCGCTCCTGGTCTTCGCCATCATCGACCTTGGCTGGCGCCGTGCCGGCACGGCCTTTGTCATCGCGCTCGGGATCGGCCTCATCGTGACCGGACTGCTCGCGGCCGACTGGTCATATATCAGCAACCACAACGCCGGCGCCCCGGCGGCGATCGTGCTGTCGGTCCTGGCCGGAGTCGTGGTCATCGGGCTCCTGGCGGGCTTGCTCGCCTCAGATTTCGGTCGATGGGCGGCCTTTGGCGCGATGTTCCTCGGCGCCTTCGTCGGCGCGCTCCTTGGCGTACTGGCCGCCGCAGGTCCGGGCCTCCGCGTGGCCTCGGCGGTCGGCGTCGCCTTCCTGCTGCTTTTCTGGCCCATCGTGGCCGCTGTGCTGACCTTCCGTAACGGCGTCGACACGGCGCTACTGCGCAAGCGCTTCGTTCCCGAGCAAACAATCGCAACTACCAAGGAGACCATCGAGTGGGTGCGCGAACAGATGCCGCTCGGGCGGAAGTCGTAGCCCGCCGCCAGCTGGTGCTGGACGAGGTCGACAGGCTCGAGGCTGCCGGCCGCTCGGCGGTAGACATTCCGGCCAAGATCAGACGCTCGCCGGGCAAGACGGCCGCGGTTGCCGCCGGAACGGCCTTTCTCGTTCTGGGCGGGCCGAAACGAACCTATCGAGCGGTCCGCCGGGCGATCTTTGGGCCCGCCGCGGAACTGCCCAAGTCGATGCTGCCCGAACAGATCGACAAGGCGCTCAGGACGCTGGGCGAGGACGGAAACCGGGTCCGTGGCGTCATCGAGCGCGAATTCGTCGACTATCTGGAGAAGAACAAGCAGGTTCGCGATTCGCGCGACCTGCGCGGCACTGTCTCCGAGCTGGGCGGCAACCTCCTGCGCCCGGCCACGTCCGAGATGGGCAAGCGGCTCGCGAAGGAGTTGTTCAAGCCCGAAGGCGGCAGTTTCAACGAGGTCATGAACCGCATCCAGGCCCGGCGCGGCTCACGCAAGTCCGGGTCCTCCCTGAATTCGGCCGATCCGTCGGGCGAGCCTTCCTCGGCGGCCAGGCCGTCGCGCTGGGAGCGCCGCTCGGTTCGTCGCAAGGGCTAGCGGGCCCGGCGAGTCGGCAATGCCCGCCCCGCGCGCGACGCAGCGCCGCTAGACTCTGTGGCCGCGGGCGAGTGGCGGAATGGTAGACGCGCCAGCCTTAGGAGCTGGTGCCGCGTAAGCAGCGTGCGGGTTCGAGTCCCGCCTCGCCCACCAGGTCGTTGAGCGCGCGAATCGACGACGCGAGCCTTCGAGGGCGGCCACGAGACACCCGATCTGGACAAACAGCACTGCGGGTAGTAGCAGTCCGAGAGGTGGCCGCGACTCGGCCGCGACTCGGCCGCGATGAGCCCGGGTTGCCCTCAAAGCGCGGCGCCGCGGCGCTCGACTAGGGTTCCGGAGCTCGATTCGCGGTTGAATGGCTGGCCGATCACTTCTGGGCTGCCCAATGAGCCGGTCCCCAAGTCGACCAAGCAGCCCGCTACTACCGGGGTTGCTAAATGGCCAGAAGGCGTCAGTGGCGTCCGCCCGGAAAGAAGCCTGCGAGGAGCCGATCGGCGGCGATCTACAATCGTAGGAGGAGCCCGGCCCGGCGTCGCGGTCGGGATCCGCGGCTCGTTCAATACGAAATGCCGACTCTCCGGCGGCCTGCTGCCGGACATCCCAAGGTGGTGGCGGAATAGGCAACTCGGAGCCTTCCCTGGGCCGGCAGTGGGCCAGGTACATCAGTGCGGTCAACGGCACGCCGACTCGTCGCGCGGTGCTGTGGTCCACGGCCGGGGCGATCGCCCTATGGCTCGTGGCGCTTGCGATCGAACCAGTGACCAGCCTGTCGGTCGTCCTCCTGGAGTTGTTCGTCGCCCTGGCGCTGGCGAACGTGCCCGTCGCGATCGTCAACCGGCGGTATTGGCCGGTTCAAGAGCTGGTCATCTGGTGGTCCGCCGAACGGGCGCGACTCCATCCGCCGGCCAGCCGGGTCGGGCGCGAAGAAGGCCTGGCCGCTCGAGTCGACACGATGATCCTCGAAGGGACAGGCGAACCCGGCACCTGGGGCGACATTCGCGAAGAGGCGCCAAAGCTTCGGCCGAGCGTCAGGCGCGAGCACGCACTCGCCATGGCGGACCTCTTCGAGACGGGCGAATTCGACGTCGCGAGGTTCCAGGCCGCACTGGCCGAACTCAACGACGATCGCTACCGCCGATACTGGCGCGTTCGACTCGCCCTGACCGAGGGCTTTGTCCGTTTCGTGACCGGCGGCGATTACCTGGCGCCGCTCCTGGAAGTGTTCAGCCGTGAGGGGCCATTCGATCTGAAGCCGAGGCGGCGACTGCGACTGCGGATGTCTCGCGTCGCGCTGCCCGTGGCCTACCTGGCCGTTGGCGTGGCGGTGGCGCTGGCCGTCGCGGTTCCGCACAGCTGAGACGCAAGACCGGCCGCGATCGGGCACGGCGACGATTGGTCGAGCGGGCGGAGGCGCCCGCCGGCTCCACGCTCCGTGTGCCCCCGGTCGTCGGACGCCCCGGCACCTATAATCGCCCGACAATGCAGACCAACAACACCCAACTTCCCAAGTCACGCCTCCAGCTCGAATTCGAGCTTCCGCCCGAGAGCCTGGCCAGGGCCATGACCAAGGCCGTCAGCCGGCTGTCGCGCCAGACGCGCGTTCCGGGTTTCCGTCCCGGCAAGGCCCCGCGGGTCATGCTCGAGCGCGTGCTGGCGCCGGGCGCCATCCTGGACGAGGCCCTCGAGCAGCTGGTCGAAGACGCGTACCGCGAGGCCGTGCGCGAGCAGGACCTCGTGACGCTGACCTCGCCCGAGGTGGAGATCACGCAGGGCGAAGAGGGCAAGCCGGTTCTCTTCAAGGCCGTAGTGCAGGTCCGCCCCGAGATCGTCCTGGGCGACTACGACAACTTCGGGTTCAAACCCGAGATCCAGCCGGTCGACGAAACCATGGTCGAGAAGGTCCTCGACGAGCTGCGCGACGACCAGGCCACCCTGGAGCCGGTCGCCGGCCGGGGCGCGGAGAAGGGCGACTACGCGGTGATCTCGTTCGTCGGGACCCGCGACGGCGTGGCCTTCGACGGCGGCTCGTCCGATCGAATGCCCCTGATCCTGGGCGAGGACCGCCTGATTCCGGGCTTCGAGGACAACCTGTTCGGCGCCGAGAAGGGCGACGACCGCGAATTCGACATCGTCTTCCCGGAGGACTACCAGGAAGAGACGCTGCGCGGCAAAACGGCCCACTTCTCGGTCAACATCAAGGAGCTGCGCCGCAAGACGATGCCCGAGGCCAACGACGAGTTCGCCCGGAGCGTCGGCAAGTTCGCCGACATGGCCGAGTTGAAGGTGGAGCTGCGCAAGCGGCTCGAGGCCAACGCCCTGGACCACGCCCGCCACGACTTCGCGGACAAGATCATCGAATACGCCACCGCAAACGCCACGATCGAGTTGCCGGACGTGCTCATCGACCAGGAAGTCGAAGTCATGCACGACGAGCTGCGATCGGCGCTGACCCGCCAGGGCATCGGCGAGGAGGCCTACCTCAAGGTCGTCAACAAGACCGAGGAAGAGATCCACGCCGAGTTCCGACCGCAGGCCGAGAAGCGCGTCAAGACGCTGCTCGTTCTCTCGGAGATCGCCAAGGCCAGGTCCGTGGAAGTCCCGGAGAAGGACGTCGAGGGCGAAATCGAGCGGGCCCGGTCTCGCTACGCGAACAACGCCAACCTGATTCGCTACTTCGAGTCGGAACGCGGCCGAAACTACATCAGGAGCACGTTCCGGCGATCTCGCACTGTGGAGTTGCTCGTCGACGAGTGGCTTGCCGCTCACCCCGACTCGCCGCGACTGCCGCACCTGGAAGAGACCGACGAAACCTCTCCGGTTTCGCAGCCGACCGCGGAAGCCTCCGCATCCATCGGGGCGACGGACCCGGGGAGCCTTACTCCCGAAGCGGTCGCCCAGACGGGCGCGTAACCCTGTTCAGCTGAGGAGACGATCCGATGCTCGTTCCGATGGTGATCGAGTCCTCGAGCCGTGGCGAACGCGCCTACGACATCTACTCGCGCCTGCTGCGTGAGCGCATCATCTTCCTGGGCGACGCCATCGAGGACAACGTCGCCAACCTCGTAATCGCCCAGCTGCTCTTCCTCGATGCCGAGGACCCGGAGCGGGACATCAGCCTCTACATCAACTCGCCCGGCGGCGTCATCACCAGCGGCCTGGCGATCTACGACACGATGCAGTACGTCCGGGCGCCGGTCAGCACGATCTGCATCGGCATGGCCGCTAGCATGGCCGCGGTGCTGCTTGCGGCGGGAGCGGCCGGCAAGCGCTACGCCTTGCCCCACAGCCGGATCATGATCCACCAGGGCTCGGGCGGGTTCCGAGGCAACACCCCGGACGTCTTCATCCAGGTCAAGGAGATGGAGACGCTCGTCAACGTCAACCACGAGATCCTGAGCCGCCATACGGGGCAACCGATGGACAGGATCATTGCCGATACCTCCCGGGACCACTTCATGTCCCCACCGGAGGCCAAGGACTATGGCATAATCGACGCAGTCTATTCGGCCATCGGAACGCCGCTGGCGGATAAGCCTCTGGACGGTGGGTCCGGGCCCGGGGAGAAGCCGGAGCAACTGGAGACCTCGAGCAACGGCAAAGACCCAGCACCTGCCACGGACAAGATCGATTAGCTGGAATACGGCGCGAAGGACGGGTCAAGGCGCGTGACGACGACCAAGAGCGGCCCCAAGGTTCCATATCGCTGCAGTTTCTGCGGCAAGAGCCAGGAGCAGGTTCGCAAGCTGATCGCGGGCCAGGGCGTCTACATCTGCGACGAGTGCATCAACCTCTGCCAGGAGATCATCGAAGAGGAGATGCTGGAGGCGCCGCGCGCCAAGCCGCAGGCGGCCAAGCTCCCCAACCCACGCTCGATCAAGCTGGCGCTCGACCAGTACGTCATCAGCCAGGACAAGGCCAAGAAGGTCCTGTCGGTCGCGGTTCACAACCACTACAAGCGAGTGAACGCCGGCCACCTGATAGACGACGTCGAGCTCCAGAAGTCGAACATCCTCCTGGTCGGCCCCACGGGCTCCGGCAAGACGCTGCTGGCCCAGACGCTGGCCAAGATCCTCGACGTGCCCTTCTGCATCGCCGACGCCACGTCGCTGACCGAAGCCGGCTACGTCGGCGAGGACGTCGAGAACATCCTGCTGCGCCTCATCCAGTCCGCGGACTTCGACGTGGCGCGAGCGCAGCGCGGCATCATCTACATCGACGAGATCGACAAGATCGCCCGCAAGGCGGACAACCCGTCGATCACCCGCGACGTCTCCGGTGAAGGCGTTCAGCAGGCCCTTCTCAAGATCCTGGAAGGCACGCTGGCCAACGTTCCGCCACAGGGCGGCCGCAAGCATCCGCACCAGGACTTCATCCAGATCGACACCACGAACATCCTGTTCATCTGCGGCGGCGCTTTCGACGGCCTGGACAAGATCATCGAGGAGCGGGTCGGGAAGCGCTCGATGGGCTTCGGCGCCGAGAACCACATGCCAGAGCTGGACCGCGAACGGATCCTCGAGCGACTCATGCCGGAGGATCTGCTGAAGTACGGCCTCATCCCCGAGTTCGTCGGCCGCCTTCCGGTCGTCGTCACGCTGACCTCGCTGACCGCAGAGGATCTGGTCCGCATCCTGACCGAGCCCAAGAACGCCATCACCCGCCAGTTCCAGAAGTTCCTCTCGCTGGACAAGGTGGAGCTGGTCTTCACGCCCGGCGCACTCCAGGCCGCGGCCGAGGTCGCGATCACTCGCAAGACGGGCGCCCGCGCCCTGCGGTCGATCGTCGAGGAAGCGCTCCTGGACGTGATGTACGACGTCCCGGACCACGGCGAGATCCGGAAGTGCCTCATCACCGAGGAAACGATCCGCGAGGGCCGGCCGCCGCTCCTGCTCACCAAGACGCAGGTTGACGAGGGCGTCGACGAGACGAACTACGAGGAATTCCTCGCGGAGCGCGGCCAGAGCGCGTAGATCCCGCACGCGAACGACCGGGTCACGACATCTACGTCGGGTCGTGGGTCCGCTACTAGCTCAATCCGACACTTGCGACTTCGGGTCCGGCAGTGCCATCTCCAGCACCTCGGCCAGGTGGAGCGCGCGGCGGCCGGTGGATTGGGCGATCTGCTCGCGGCAACTGAAGCCGTCGGCGATCAGCAGAGCGTTGTCGGGAGCCGTGCGCACGGCCGGCAGCAGGTTCCGCTCTCCGATCTGCATCGAAAGGTCGTAGTGCTCGCCGCGCTCGAAGCCGAAGGCGCCGGCCATGCCGCAGCAGCCGGGCTCCGGTTGCGAGGGAGAGAGGCCGATGGAACGCAGTGTTGCCACCTCGGCGCCCATCCCCACCGTGGCCTTCTGGTGACAGTGGCCGTGTAGAACCGCCGGAACCTCCAGCCGACCCGCCATCACCGGCCCGAACTCCTGCGGATGAGTCTGTACGAACGCTCCCAGCCCGACCGCCATCGCGTCGAGCCGTTTCGCCCGTGGATCGGCCTTGAACAAGTTCGGCAACTCGTCGTGAAAGACCGCCTCGCACGAGGGTTCCAGGACGACGATCGGGACGCCCGAGTCCATCTCAGGCTCGAACGTGTCGAGTATCCGGCCGAGGAGGCGGCGCCCCTGCTTGAGGAAGCCGCGGTCGTAGAGCGGACGGCCGCAGCACAGGTCGGCGCGAGGCACCTCGACCGTGAATCCGGCGGCCCGCAGCACCCGAAGCGCGGCCAATCCCTGAGACGGCGCGAACCCTTCGGTGAACGTGTCCGCGAAAAGCACCACGCGGCGCTCCGCGGATCGAGCGTCGCCCAGGTCCGGCACGCCGGGCAGGAGCTGCCGACGGAACGTGCGGTCGGCAAATCGTGGAAGCTGCCGATGCGAATCCACGCCCGCGACCAGCTTCGCCAGCCCGGCGATCCCCGGCACCGTGCCGACCGAATTGGCCAGTCCCGGCGCGATCCGGGCGAGATGCGCCCACCAGTGGATCAACCCCATCGAGTACGCGGCCCGCGGCCGAAGCCGGCCGGCGTAGTGATGGGCCATGAACTCGGCCTTGTAGGTGGCGATGTCCACCTGGACGGGGCAATCGCTCTTGCAACTCTTGCAGGCGATGCACAGGTCGAGCGCCTCGCGGACTTCGTCGCTGCGCCACAGATCCGTGATCGCGTCGCCTTCGAGCATCTCCCACAGCAGCCGGGCCCGCCCACGGGTGGAATGGCGCTCCTCGTGAGTGGCCTGATAGGTCGGGCACATGGCGCCGCCGGAGTCGCGACGGCATTTGCCCACGCCGACGCAACGTGCCGCCGCCCGGGCCAGCGAGCCGCCGTCGTCGGCGAAGCCGAAAATCGTCGGCGGATCCGCCAGCGAGAGAGCCGGACGCAGGTCGGCGTCGAGTGGCGATGGGTCCACCACCTTGCCCGGGTTCATCCGGCCGCGTGGGTCCCAGATCGACTTGAAATCGCGGAACGCGTCGACCAGCTCAGGCCCGAACATGCGCGGCAGCAGCTCGGCCCGCGCCTGACCGTCGCCGTGCTCGCCCGACAGCGAACCGCCGTGGCCGACGACCAGGTCGGCGGCCTGCTCGACGAACGAGCGGAAGTCGCCGAGCCCGCCCGCGGTGGCGAAGTCGAAGCCGGTCCGGAGGTGCAGGCAGCCGTCGCCGAAATGGCCGTAGAAGATCCGCTCGAACCCGAACCCGGCGATCAGGCGGTCGAGATCGCGCAGGTACGCGCCCAGTCGCTCCGGCGGAACGGCCGAATCCTCCCAGCCGGGATACGTCGGCGGCTTGCCGGGCACGACCGCGGTTGCGCCAACGGCCGATTCGCGAAGGGCCCACATGGCTGCCTGTTCGGCTCGATCGACAACGACCCGCGACGGCCGGTCGCCGAACCGTTGGGCGGCTTGACGGGCCTTCGCCTCGGCATCGATCGCATCCTCGCCGCCGAACTCGACCAGCAGCCAGCCCGCGCCGGCGGGCAGCATCTCGATCGCAGGCAGACTCAGGCGCTTGCGCCGGCAGGCATCGACCAGTCGATCGTCGAATCCTTCGAGTCCGATCGGGGCGGTCGTCATGACCTCGGGCGTGTGGTCGGCCGCCTCGAAGACGTCGTCGAAACCGAGCATGAGAAGCGCCCGACCCGGCGGGCTGGCCACCAGACGTAGCGTGGCCTCGAGGATGGTCACGCAGGTTCCTTCGGTGCCAACCAGCGACCGGGCAACGTCAAAGTTGTTCTCGGGCAGAAGCGCCTGCAGCGGGAACCCGGACACCAGTCGCGGAAGCTCGGGGGAACGTTCACGGATGAGAGCGGCGTGGCGATCCCTAAGTGAGCGCAGGGAGCGGTAGATGTCGCCGCCCGGGCCCGCCTCGGCGCAACTCCGGGCCAGCTCTGCGTCCGTTGTCCGGCCGACGGTCAGTCGCAGCCCGTCATAGGTCAGCACGTCCAGCGACTCGACGTTGTCGCTTGTCCGGCCGGCCATGATCGAGTGGGCGCCGCAGGAGTCGTTGCCGAGCATCCCGCCAAGCGTGCAGCGGTCATGTGTGGCCGGGTCCGGCCCGAACGTGAGGCCGTGGACCTCGGCGGCGGCCCGCAGCGAGTCGAGCACTACGCCCGGCTGGACGCGGGCGATGCGCCGCTCCGGATCCAACTCCAAGATCCGGTTGAGGTGGCGCGAGACGTCGATCACGACGGCTCGGTTCGTCGCCTGGCCGGCCAGGCTCGTCCCACCGCCACGGAGAGTGACCGGCGCGTCGTGGTCGCGGCAGATCCGAATGGTCGCCACGAGATCGTCCGTGTCGATCGGCCGGACAGCGCCGATCGGCACCTGCCGGTAGTTGGACGAGTCCGTGGCGTAGAGGGCGCGGTCCCCGGCGCCGAACTGGACCTCGCCGCGAAGGCCCGCTCGGAGGTCGGCGGCCAGCGAGTCACGGCGGGTGAGCATTGCAGGATTCGGCGCCGAACCTTCTGGCATCGAGATCAAGGATACCGGTCGCAGGTGGCCTATCTATGGCGGGTTGTCCCGTCGCCGGGCTATCCAGCATCATCGTGCCGCCGGCGAGCGTCTATCTTCGACGGTATCGAACCTTATGGCCGTCCGCTCCGTCTGGAAGGGCGCTCCGCGGTGGAGCGTCCGCGCAGGGAGCCGACGGTGACCGGAGAGGGAATCATCAGGGTGGCTTTGACGGAGCCCGTCGCGGGGGATGCCGCCGAGTTCGTCCGTCTGATCGGGGCCCACCTGCCCGACGCCTACCGACTCGCAGGCTACCTGCTGGGTGATTCGTGTGAGGCCGAGGACGCAACGCAGGAGTCGCTGGCGAAGGCGTGGCATGGCTGGTCCAGGCTCCGCGACCGCGACCGCGCGGGCGCGTGGTTCGACCGCATCGTGGCGAATACCTGCAAGGACCGCCTGCGCGAACGCCGGGGTGTCCGCGTCCTGGCGCTCGACGACGAGTCTGCCCATTCGCCGACTGCGGGCGATCCATTCCGCGACGCTCTGGCTCGGGACGAGGTGGGCAGGCTGGTAGGCACGCTCCCGGCCGATCAACAGCTGATCGTCGCGCTGCGCTTCTGGCGCGACCTGTCCCTCGACGAGATCGCCGAGCGGTTGGAGCTGCCGCTCGGGACGGTGAAGTCCCGGCTCCACTACGCCTTGAAGTCACTCCGCCGGCAGCTCGATCGGCAGGGCGGGGAGGTTTCCCGATGAGTTTCCACGACGATCCCGATCTCGAAAGCCGACTCCGGCGAATCGCAGCCGGGGAGCCGGCTGTTCCGGCGTCTCTCTACCGTCAGCTGAACGAAATGGCCGAGGGCGGCGCGCACCGAAGCATCAACGGCGTGGACCTCGAGAGGGTGCGATTGGCCGGGCGGGGACGGCCCGGTCGGCGGTCGGCCGTCGCCCTGACCGGCCTCGCGGCCGTTCTGGCGGTCGCGGTCGCCGCGGCCGGACTGCTCACCGCCACCCGCGGCCCGCAGGCAGCGAGCACCTTGGCGCTTCGAGCAGATGCGGGCCAGGGCGAGTGGACCGGGCTGGAGTGGCACGACGTCACTTCCACGGCCGAAGGGCTGGTTCAGGGACCCTTGTACAGGTGGGGCGCCGGCGGAACAGGTGCATTGGTTCAGTGGCGCGGCGGCTTTGCCACGCTGGGCGCCGATCTCCACCTCTGGCTATCCAAGGACGGAATCACCTGGGAGCGTGCTCAGGGCGCGCCGAGCTACCCGGCCGCGGTGGCGATCGGCGGCGACCTGCTCGTGTCCGGCCAGATGGGCGACGAGGTGAGCCGGAGCTTCTGGCGCACGGAAGACGGCGTTTCGTGGACACCCGTCTCGGCGCCGGCCGAGCTCTCGACCCTGTCCGGCCTCGCGGCCGGCAACGCCGGCGTCGTGGCCGAAACGACGGTCGACGACGGCTCGCAACCACCTGGTCCATCGGTCATGTACTTCACCAGGGATGCGAAATCGTGGACCCGTGCTTCTTTGCCAACCGACATGACCGATGCCCGGGCCGTGTCGGTCTCGTCTTTCATCGGTGGCTTCGTCGCCATCGGCCTGGTCTCAGATCCGAATGGCTCCATCGGTTACAGCACCGATCAGGGTCCCGATCAGTACTTCTCATACAAGGCCTGGGTCTCCCGCGACGGCCTGACCTGGACGGCCTACGACCCGGCCGTGCCGGCCGGTCAGGGGCGAGGGTCGGAGGCGTGGATGTCCATGCAGTGGGGCCGGCTCGGGGCCGGCGATGGCTGGGTCTACTCGACCGACGGCGGGGCCACGTGGCTCGCCGACCATGACCTGATCCCCAACGGCACGGCAACGCAGCTCGTCTCGGACGGCAACCGGATCATCATGGTTGCCGGTTCGGCAGGTCGGGTGTACCTGAGCGAAGGCGACGGACGTTGGAGCCTGCTATCTCAGGGCGGCGACGTGGGCAGCCTGCCGGCCGACGGCCAGTTGATGCTGTTGCCCAGCGGCCTGCTGTGGATCTCCGGCAGCCATGTCTACTTCGGCCAGGGCCTGTCGGGCGTGACTCCGCGCGGCACGCTTGGGCCTCCGACGACAGCTTCGCCCGCAGTGCCGACGCCAGCCCCGATCCTGGAGTCGTCGACGCCCGCGGTATCGGAAACGGCGTCGCCAGGGCGGGCGGCGTCTGCCGCGCCCGGCTCGACGATGACTGCCGCCGGCCTCACGACGCCCGGTGTCACGACGGGATGGAGTGGCTTTGCCTGGAGCGCCGACCCGGCCGGAAGCCAGCTCGACTCCATCCGATCCGTTCAGACATGGAGTGGCGGATACTTCGCCACCACTTCTGCCGATCCGTCCGGGCCGGCGACCGGACTGTGGGTTTCGAAGGATGCCGAAGCGTGGACGCCCGTGACCTCGATCGACGCCGGCACCGTTTTCGCTTCGGTAGCTCCCGGCGGGCTGGTGGCGATCGCCGTTCCAAATGACGCACCGTACACGCCCGGCAAGGTCTGGACCAGTTCAGATGGCGTGACCTGGAACGAAGCCGGGCAGTCCGACCTGCCGGGGGTATTGGTATCAATTGCCGGGACGAGTACCGGAATCGTCGCGACGGTGAATGAGTCGGCCGACGGTCTTTCCGACACT
The DNA here is from genome assembly GCA_963835845.1 of uncultured Chloroflexia bacterium. GTDB lineage: Bacteria > Chloroflexota > Limnocylindria > Limnocylindrales > CSP1-4 > Fen-1039. The sequence goes on from CAWIGT010000001.1 coordinate 319,891, forward strand.
TATTCGGTGCTCTTCTCGAAGGATGGGCTTCACTGGACGGTCGATCCGGGCGTGGGCGACATCCAATCCGCCATGCAGATCCCGCACGTTCAGTCCGGCAACGGTCGCTTCTTCCTTACCGGCATGGCGGCCGGCCCTCTGGCCGGTTCCGCGGACTCGCCCCGGTTCGTGCTGGACTCCACTGTCACGTCCGACGTCACGCTCTGGTCCGACGACGGCGTCACCTGGACGCAGTCACGCGGCATCTACTCCGGGTTTGCCGGGACGATCCTGTTCGGCCGCGACGGACTGCTGCTGGAGACCAACTACAAGTCCACCCCCGGCGGCGTGGGGCTGGCGCGGTCCAGCGACGGCGGCAAAACGTGGATCCCGGACGACAGCTTCAATCCCCTCGGCGTGGCGGACACGTCGCAGATGGCGGGCAGCGTTGGCCCTGCCGGGGTTATCGCCTCAAACGGGTCCATCTTCCTTGCGGTGAGCGACGGTGGGAAAGCTTCCATCTCCTATGACGGTGAGTCATGGTCACCGATCTCCTGGGAAGGTTCGGCCGCACAGAACTTCGGGTTGGGGCCCACTACCGGCTTCGTCGTGCTCCCCCGAGGCGTGGTGGTGTCCGGGGACTACGGAGCAGCTCGCTGACCGCCCTCCCGATGGGTCGGCACCACCGCCGCCCTGTGCTACGATCGCGGCCTTCACGGCGCTGACCGAGAGGAGTAGCGTCGCCAGCCGGCTGAACCGGCCGCCGTCGCGGCGGTCGGCGTAGAGAGCGGGGCCGCGCCTTCGTAGCGCTGGCTGAAAGCCCCGCAGCTGGACCGGCGCGAACGTAGCTCGCGAGCCGTGCGGCCGGCGCCCGATAGCGCGCCCAGAGGGCTGAGCCCGAGCCGCGATATCGGCCGGCCACCGCGATGGCGGCGACCACGGTCCAGCCGAACCAGCAGGTGGTACCACGACCCGTTCGTCCGCTGGACGAGCGGGTTAGTTGTTGACGGAGAGAGCGAATGGCGGACCAGACGCAGAAGATGGTTGGCGATGCGGCCGACGAGGCGGGCCTGGCCAAGGCCTACCGCCCGGGTGACGTCGAACACGGCATCTTCCAGGCCTGGCTGGACGCCGACGTCTTCAACCCCGACGGCCAGGGTTCGCGCGCCGACTGGTCCAAGCCGCCATTCGTGATCATCCAGCCGCCGCCCAACGTGACCGGTTCGCTCCATCTGGGCCACGCCCAGCGATCCACGGTCGAAGACCTGATGACCCGCCATGCTCGGATGCAGCGGCGTCCGGCGCTCTTCCTGCCGGGCCTGGACCACGCGTCCATCGCCGCCCAATACGTCCTGGACAAGATCCTCGCCGCAAGGGGCGAGTCCCGCCAGAGTCTGGGCCGCGAGAAGTACCTCGAGGCGATGTGGGAGTTCGTCCGGACGACACGCGAGACGATCCTCGGCCAGCAGCGCCGGGTCGGCGCCTCGCTGGACATGAGCCGGCTCCGCTTCACGCTGGACGAGGTCTCCGCGCGGGCCGTTCGCGAGGCGTTCCTGCGGCTCTACCGCGAAGGCCTTGCCTATCGAACCGAGGCGTTGATCCACTGGTGCCCCGGCTGCCGGACGAGCGTTTCGGACCTGGAGGTCATTCCGACACAAACGACGGGCAGCCTCTGGACGATGCGCTATCACCTGATCGATGAGGCGTCGGCTTCCGCCGGCGGTGCCGGCAAACCGGACCCGAACGCCTGGATCGCGGTAGCGACGACGCGGCCGGAGACGCTCCTGGGCGACACCGCCGTGGCCGTCAACCCAGAAGATCCGCGTTACACCGCCCTGATCGGGCGTCGGGCAATGATTCCGTTCGTCGACCGAGAGGTGCCGATCATCGCCGACGCCGTGGTGGATCGGGCCTTCGGCACGGGCGCGGTGAAGATCACTCCGGCCCACGATCAGGACGACTACGAGACCGGTAAGCGCCATGGGCTGGCGATGATCACCGTCTTCGACGACGCGGCCAGGATCAACGACAACGGCGGCGAGTTCGCCGGCCTGGACCGTTACGAAGCTCGCCGCCAGATCGTGGCGGCGCTCGAGGCCCGGGGCGACCTGGAGTCGGTCAAGCCGCACGAGATGCTGATCGGCCACTGCCAGCGCTCCGACGACGTCGTGGAGCCGCGGCTCAAGACTCAGTGGTTCATTCGCGTGGCGCCGCTCGCCGCCGCGGCCCTGGAGGCCACGCGCTCGGGTCGAACGCAGATCCTGCCGGAGCGCTTCGTCAAGGTCTGGGAGCACTGGCTGACCGACATGCGTGACTGGAACGTCAGCCGCCAGCTGTGGTGGGGCCACCGAATTCCGGCCTGGTACTGCCCCGACGGCCACACCACCGTGACCGCCGACCCGGCCGGTCCGTCCGCGTGCGAGAGCTGCGGGCGCCCGGCCGCCGAACTGCGCCAGGACGACGACATCTTCGACACGTGGTTCAGCTCGGGCCTGTGGCCGTTCTCCACGCTTGGCTGGCCGGAGCAGACGCACGACCTGGAGCGGTTCTATCCGGGCTCGGTCATGGAGACGGCCTACGACATCATCTTCTTCTGGGTCGCCCGGATGATGATGCTGGGCATCCACCTCACCGGCCAGGCGCCGTTCCACACTGTCTATCTATCTGGCCTTATCCGTGACCCGTACGGTCAGAAGATGTCCAAGACGAAGGGGAACTCGGTCGACCCGCTTCAGACGATCGACGAAGTTGGCGCCGACGCGCTTCGGTTTGCGCTGGTCAACGGCACTTCGCCCGGCAACGACGCCCGCCTCGGCGCGGAGAAGCTCGAGAACTCGCGAAACTTCGCCAACAAACTCTGGAACGTGGCCCGGTTCGTCCTCGGGGCTCGTCCCGACTCCATCCCCGCCGACGCCCCCCGTCGAAAGCCCGATCTCGCCCAGGCCGGGCCGGCCGATCGCTGGAGCCTGTCCCGCGCCGCGGCCAACCTCGCGGCGGTCGATCGAGCCATGGCCCAGTACTCATTCGGCGACGTGAGCCAGCTGCTCTATGAAGCCATCTGGAACGAGTACTGCGACTGGGGCGTGGAGCTGGCCAAGATCCGCCTCGCCGACGAGCGGCTCTCGCCGGCGGAGCGCGAGGCGACGTGGTGGTCGTTGGTCGAAGTCCTGGACACCTACCTGCGATTGCTGCACCCGATCATGCCGTTCATAACCGAGGCCATCTGGGAGAAGCTGCCTCACGCCGCCGCGGATCCGGGGTTGCTCATGATCGCGGACTGGCCGGCCGCCGGCGATGCCAGATCGGATGCCGCCGCCGAGGCCGAGGTCGGCGCCTTCATCGAGTTCGTTCGGGCCGTGCGCAATGCCCGCGCCGAAGCCCGCATCGAGCCCGCCGCCTGGCTTCCGGTCGACGTCTTCGTGCCCGAGCCCCTGGTAGCAACCTTCGAAGAGCTCCGGCCCGCGATCGAGCGGCTGGCGCGGGCCCGGCCCCTCGGCCGCGAGTCCGACGTCGAGGCTGTGCGACGCGGTGCCGGGGGCGGTCTATCGGTCATCGCCGGCGACATCGAGGCGGTGGCGCGTCCCATGGCCAGGGACGAAGCCCAGGAGGAGCGCGACCGAAGCCGCCTGGAGCGGGAACTGGCCGAGGCCGAGTCGCTGCTCGCCGTGGCCCGCGGCCGGCTCGCCAACGAATCGTTCACGTCCAGGGCCCCGGCCGCCGTCGTCGAGGGCGCTCGGGCCCGTGCCGCCGAACTCGAGGAACTCGTCGCCCGTCTGGCCCAGCGGCTGGCCTGATACGCCGGCACCGGACGCCGGCACGACGCGCGATCGGACCAATTCGGCGGCCCGGATGGTGCGAGCGTACGGGGGACAGCCGGGTGTCGGGCGCTGCTAGGATACGTGCAGGTCCGCACTACCTTTCAGGAGGGAAAGTGCCGCTCTTCGGAAAGAACCGCTCCAATCAGACTCAGGCGCCCGCGCCCCAGCCGCCTCAGGCTGAGGTGAACTCCCATGAGTTCTCGCTGAAACTGTCCTACGGTGCGAAAAGCTCCGAGAGCGTTCGCCTCAAGGCCGGCCCGGGCCTCGTCGAGCGGCTCCACAGCATGCTCACCGGGTACGTCCAGGGCGAAACGGAGCTGGTCGAGCCGCTGCCGGTCAACCTCGGCCAGGCGACGCCCTACATCGCCCAGATGCCCGGCAGCGCCCAGTGGCTCCAGTACAACCACAAGCGATCGCCGGTGACCCGCCACACTCTCCTGGTTCTGGAGTCCGTGGATGCGATCGATCCGGTCTACGAGAGCCTGGTGTGCGGCCTGCTCTCCGGCGAAACCGACACGAACGGCTACCCGGAATACAACGCCATCGTCGGCGGAGTCGTCTCCCATTTCGACGACGTGACGGGCGACCTGCTCGTCCGCGCCGTTGTCGGCTGGGGCGGCAAGGGTGTCCGTGGCGATACCGACCGGAACGCCGCGGGCGTGCTGGCCGGGCTGTTCAACAACGTTGCCGGCGACACTCACGCCGTAGGCACCGTATCCAGCGACCGGCCGATGCCGTCGTCCGGCGCGATCGGCGGCGCGGCGTGCCAGCACTGCGGGTTCAGCTCCGGGCTCGAAAGGGCCTACTACTGCCCGAAGTGCGGCATGCGGCTGGCTCGCGCTTAGTGGTTTGAGGGCTCATGCCTAACTACGACTACGTCTGCTCCAACTGCGGCTACGAGACGGAGGTCATGCACTCCGTCCACGGCAACGGTCCCTCGGTCTGTCCGCGCTGCGGTGGGCCCATGAAGAAGGCCATATCCGCTCCCGCCGTCCATTTCAAAGGCGGTGGCTGGGCGCGCAAGGAACGTTCCTCGACGGGCAAGTCCGCCCGATCGGAGGGCAAGGACACGAGCTCAGCCTCCAGCGACGGATCGGAGAAACCGGGAGACAAGCCGATCGCACCGCCGGCCACGGAGCCGGCCAAGAAAGACGCTGACTGATAGATGTCGAAGGCACCGTCCGACTGGATTTCCCTTTCGGAGGCTGCCGAACTCCTGGCGTCCTCAAACGTGAGATTCACCCCCGGCACGATCGGCCGCTGGGCTCGCGTCGGGCAGCTGCAGAGCATCAAGCTCGGCAATCGACGATTCGTGCGCAGGACGCAGATCCGATCGTTGCTGCGGCCCCACGGGTCGGTCCACGTCGACGAATTCCAGCCGGGGCTCTTCGAGGGGCTGGACGACTGACGTCGACGTCTCGGCGATGGCCCGAATGACCCGCGGGCAGCGATGGCGGCCGAGCCGGGATCAGGCCTGCTTGGTACCGCAGCGCCGGCAGAAGCGGGCGTGCGTCGAGACCGGGAGAGCGCAGCGCTGGCAGGTCCGAACCGAGCCGCGATTGAGCACTTCCTCCGCGGACTGCGCCCACATCTCGGCCACCGTCGGCGTCCCCGCCTGTTGAGCGGCAAGGATCGCGGGCAACGGAGCCGCCTCGGGTCCGGGCCAGGCTCGCTGGGGCTTCTCCGGAGCGGTCCAGTTCGGGCCGATGGGCGGCCACGGCACGGCGGGCATGGAATCGGCGGCGACACGTTCGTTCGGAGTCTGAGGAGCGGGGACCGCCGGCGGACGTTGGCCGGTCCGGGCTTCGTCCGGCGTCTCGGCGGAGCGGCGCGCCGCGGCGTCGGCTACTTCACGATCGGCGTCCGGCCACGCCGCCGGCCCCGCTGTGGCTTCGAGCCGGGCGGCGGTCGCGATCGGCGCGGCGTACACCGGCGGACGTACGGCCGGCTGCGGCTGAACGGGCCGTGCGTGGATCGGGGCGGGGAGCGGCGGGATGGGCCCGGTCGGGGCGCCGCCCGGGGAGGCGGCCACGGCGGGAACCGCCGGGCTCGGGGAAGCCGGCGCAGGCGGCGCGGGCGCGGCGACCGGAGAAGGTTCGGAGGGTATCAAAGTCCCCGGCTCGACCAGCCAGAATGGCTCGTCCGGCTGTTCTTCCTCGTCGTCCCGGCCGGCGGTGGCGTCGGTCCAGAACGAGTACTCCTCCGGGGGGACGTCTGCCGAGGCAACGTCCGAGTCGCTCGTGGCTGCATCGGCGCCGACCGCGGATAGTCGCATCGCGGCTGCCGTGCGGGGATCGATGCCGGCCTGCGTGGCCTGCGGGCCGATCGGCTCCGGCTCGGCTCGCATCTGCTCGTTCTCGGCAGGCCCGGGAGTCGGCGAGCCGGCCGCCTCCGGCCTGAGCCCGTCGATGCCGGCTTCGGTGTGCCCGGACTCGGCCCAGGCGGGCTCGACGTTGATGGGCGACGGCATATCCCGCTCCGGCGCCGACTGTTCAGCGGCCGGCGGCTGAGCGTCGAGGCGGTCCGGGCCCGACTCGCCGGCCCCGGGCTGCGTCTTCGCCTCCTCGGCGGGGCCATCGACCGCACCGAGCCAGCCGTGGTTCTCGAGTGGCCGGTCCATCCAGGGCGTGGCGACCGGCCAGGCGGCCCCGACTGCCGGTTCCGGGTCGGCGTCGAGCCCAGCCGATCCAGGGGCAAGCTCGACGGGCGCTTCGTGCCGGCCGAAGAGTCGCGCCATGAGAGGCAAGCGCTCGCGCGGCTGCGGTTCAGGAGTGGCAGCGGCGAGTGGCGGAAGGGCCGGTGACGCGATTGGCATCCGCAGAACGTGGCCGGCGCCGACCGGTTGAGGTGGCAGCTCAACGCGGAACGCGGGCTCGTCCTCGGGCTCGGTCCGGCGCGGAGGCTCGGCTTGAGGGATGGCCGTCGAGTCGACCTGGTGCCCGAACTCGGGCCCGGCCTCGACTGCGAACTCCGCCGTGCCCTCGAGATGGCCGCGGATCGAGGTGAACGGCTGCAGGGCCGGAGTCGGATTCGGGATGGCGGGCGCGTCGGGCGTCAAAACCTGCGGAGCCGGAGCGCTCCACGTGGCGCCGTCCCATTCGGGCAGCGCGGCCCCGACATCAGAGCTCGGCATGAGCGCAGAGGTCTCGGCTCGAGCCTGGCTGGCGTCCGACTCGTACGTCTCCGGCTGTGCCTGGTCGGCCCCGGCCGGCTTGAGCGGCTGGCCAAGCTGAGACTCGACGAGCATCAACTCCTCGGGCGTCAGTGCCATTTCCGGAGAGATCTCGTCCGTGATCGGCCACAGGCTGGTCGTGAGCGGGTCGGCGCGTTTGTATGACGCTCGCTGGACCACCGGCGGCCCGGGATCGAGACCGGCCTGCAGAGCCGGTTCGGCTTGCGGAAGGTCAGTGAGCGGCCAGTCCGGCGGAGCCTGTGGCGCCACCGGATCCTCGGGGCTCGCATCCCCGAATCGGATCGGCGCGTTGAACGGCACCGGAGGATCCGGCTCGGGTCCGGCATCCGAACTGAAATCGTCGCGCAGGAAGGCCCACTCTGAATCCGACTCGGCGACTTGCGGGTTGGCGGGCGGCGGCACACGGGCGAGGCCCGGCACGTTGACTCGATCCCGGTCCGCGGTCGGCGCGCAGGACAGGCAGACGCCCAGGACGGGATCCCAGCAACGATCGCAGGCGTACTGGCGGCAGGTCATGCACAGGTTGAAGGTCTTGTGGAAGGCCTCGGTCATCCGGCTCGAGTCCTCATGCCCCTCTTCGAGGCGAGCCAGCGCCAGGGCATCGGCCATGGATTGACCGTCGGTGAGAACGAAGTTACGCAGGCCCTTCGCGAGCACGGTCGCGCGCTTCAGCGAGAAGCCTTTGGGTGTGCTCGGGCTGAAGACATACCTGGCACCACACCGCTCGCAGTACGAGTCGGTCAGTTCGGCCATTGTCGCTCCGTTATCTGCTGGCCTGCGCCGAGCGCTGCCGGGAACGCTCTCTGCGAGGGTACGCCCAACACCTCCAGGCGACAGTAGGCCTGCTGGTACTCGGCGGCAGGGCCCGAAGGTCCCGTAGGCGACGCGGCTGGCCGGGAAGGCAAAGGAGCGGTCCCGTCCTGAATCTGCCCGTAGGGCGCGGTCGAATGGCCGTGAGAGGCGCACCGTGTGAGGAAACTTGTCAGACGCAACGCCACGTCATAACGAAACGGAGACCCGACGGTAATACGACCCCCTCGTCTCGGCGTAGTATGGGGCCGCCTTTCGCCCCTTGCGGGTGAGGGCGTCACGGGACCCAGGCTTTGCGAGTCATTCGCGGGCCACCAACAGCCTTCGCGTCCTGAAGAGAGAGTCATGAGCACCATCCACGAAACCGGCGAGAAGGTAGCCGCCAACGTCGAGCGGGTCATCATTGGCAAGCGCCAGGAGGTCCGACTCACCCTCGTTGCGCTGCTGTGCCGCGGCCACTTGCTCATCGAAGACGTGCCCGGAACCGGCAAGACCATGCTCGCCAAGGCCGTTGCCCGCAGCCTCGGCTGCACCTTCCGGCGCATCCAGTTCACGCCTGACCTGTTGCCGTCAGACGTCACCGGCCTCTCGATCTACAACCAGAAGACGCAGGAATTCGAATTCCGACCCGGCCCGATCATGGCGCAGGTGGTTCTCGCCGACGAGATCAACAGGGCGACGCCCAAGACACAGTCGTCGCTGCTGGAATGCATGGAAGAGCATCAAGCCACGATCGACGGCACGACATATCAGATGCCGGAGCCGTTCCTGGTCATCGCCACGCAGAACCCGATCGAATACGAAGGCACGTTCGCCCTCCCGGAAGCCCAGCTCGACCGATTTATGCTCCGGATCCGGCTGGGCTACCCGAGCCCGGCAGACGAGCAGACGATCCTGGACGAGCAGAAGATCACGCACCCTCTCGAAGAACTGCAGGAAGTCCTGGCTGTCGAAGAGCTGCGAGAGTTGCAGGCCGACGTTCGCAAGATCTACGTCGATCCGAGTGTGGCGAGTTACATCGTGCGGCTCGTGAACGCCACCCGGACCCACCCCGACGTTTATCTGGGCGCATCGCCGCGCGGGTCGCTGGCGCTCTACCGAACGGGCCAGGCGCTGGCGGCCCTGGCCGGCCGCGACTACGTGATCCCCGACGACATCAAAGCCCTGGCCGAATTCGGCTCTGGCTCACCGCCTGATCATCAAGACCAGTTCGTCGATGCACGACATAGACCCACGCCAGGTGATCGCGGAACTTCTCAACTCGGTTCCGGTGGACGACACCCGCGCTGCCGGCGGGGATCGTCAAGGCGTAGCGGCGCAGCGGCCGCAGGCAGCTCGCTAGTACTTCGGGGAGCTTCGTCCCGTGATCCGACGGCTCCAGTTCCTGATCGTCGCGGTCGCTCTGCTCATTGCGGCCTTCTCCACCGGCCTGACCTTCCTGTTCTTCGTGGTCTACCTGGGCCTGCTCGCGATCGGCGGCAGCTACGTGCTGACGCGTTTCGGCCTGGCCGACCTCGAGGCCGGATATCGCGTCGACCACCGCCAGGGCCACGTCGGCGACGATCTGCGGACCACCTACAGCATCTCGAACGCCAGCGGCTTGCCGAAACCCTGGCTGGAGGTCTACAACCCGACGGACCTGCCGGTTCCTCTGCCTGGGCGGGCTCTCGGGCTGCGGCCGTGGGCGCAGCGGTCGTGGGTCGCAATCGTGCCGTTGACCCGCCGCGGAACCTACCGGATCGAACCGATGGTGGTCAGGACGGGCGATCCGTTCGGATTCTTCGAAGCCGCCGCCACGGTTGGGCGGCCGACCGGCGTCACAGTCTTCCCGCGTATCGTCCCGCTGCCTCGCTGGCGCCTGCCGAATGCCTACCTCGAAGGGACGCACTCCGCTCCCGAGCGGACGCTCCAGACGACGCCGCTGGCCACGACCGTGCGACCGTACGCGCCGGGTGACAGCTTCAACCGCATTCACTGGCGGACGACGGCGCGCCTGGGCGAAATACAGGTGAAGGAATTCGATCTGGAGCAGACGGCGGACGTGTGGATCTTCGTCGACCTCGAGACCCGGGTGCACACCGGCCAGGGCGACGTGTCCACGGTCGAAGAGGCGATGCGTGTCGCGGCATCCATAGCGCACGATGCCTTCCTCGAGAACCGGGCCGTGGGCCTCACGACCAGCGGTCACCGCCTGGTCTCGATACCGGCAGACCGCGGGCCAAGACAGCGGCAGAAGATCATGCAGCTCCTGGCGGCCGTGGAGGACGATGGCCACATGCCTCTGGCCGAAGTCCTGCTGACGGGGCTGCCCAAGCTCCGGCGGGGCATGACCGCCGTGGTCGTGACGCCCTCTCGGGAGCGCCAATGGGTGCGGGCGCTGACCCCGCTCCGGGGCCGTGGCGTGACTTCCGCGGTCGTTGTTCTCGACGCGCCAAGTTACGAGAGGTATCACCACAAGGGCGAGAAGATCGAGTCCGACGTGGATCCGGCATCGCAAGAACAGCGGGCGCTGCATTTCGCGCTCGCCGAGTACGACGTCAAGACCTACGAAGTCCACGCCGGCGACAACCTGGGCACGGTCCTCGCATGAGCGTGCTTCATGCCGACAGGTGGTGGTAGCGATGGCAACGGGACGCTGGGCGGATCCGAACCGCTCTGAGGTATACCGGCCGATGGCCGCCGACGCGTCGCGCTTCGAGGACGCGGGACCGCTGGCTCAGATTGCCGATCGGATGCGCCCTGACGAGGGCTGGGCGAGCTTGTTTCTCGTGCTGCTGCTGGCCGTCACGATGGCCTGGTCCGTCGCGGATGCCCGTTGGATTCTGGGGCGGGATTCATTCACCAGCTTCCTGATCTGGGCGGCCCTCGGCGCCGCGCTATGGGGCTATGTGAGCTCGCGGCTGAGCATCTCGCCGTGGGTCGCGCAAGCTCTCGGTTGCGTGATCGGAGCCTTCGTCCTGATCGAGCTCATCGGCATGTCTCTGCCGGACGCCCAGCCCGGACTCGTGGGCTGGTTCAACGCGACCTCCAACTCGGTCGTGGAGGCCTATCTCGACCTCACCTGGAGGCATCAGCTTTCGACGCTCCAGGTAGGGCATTTCTGCCTGATCCTCGGAATCCTGGTCTGGGGTACCGCGCAGGCGGCCTCGTACGACGTCTTTGGCTACCACCGTTCGGTCAACGGTGTCCTGCTGCTGGCCGTGGCCCTGATCGCGAACATGTCGCTGACACTGAACGACCAGTTTCCGGCGCTCGTCGTGTTCTGCGCCGCTGCGCTGGTGCTGCTGCTGCTGGCCCACGCCGCCGACGAACGGACCAGCTGGCTGCGCCACCGGATCTGGCGCGGGCGCGACTTCCAGGCGCCGCACCTACAGGGCGGCATGGCCTTTGCCTCGGTGGCCGTTGTCGGGTCCTTGATACTCACTTCGGTAGCCAGCTCGGCCCCGCTCGCGAGCACCTTCAGCAGCCTGGGCCCGCAGATCCAGAACGAGCTGGGCTGGCTGAGCGGTCTCTTGCCCAACGGCGGCGCGAGCCGCGTCCAGCCGACGGCCGACTTCGGCAATGTCGCGTCGATCAGTTCCGCGTTCCGGGAGACCACGCACGACATCTTCACGGTCCGCGTCCCGTCGAGTTCCATCTCCTACCACTGGCGCCTGGTCGCGTACGACACATTCCAGACCACAGGTTGGTCGGTCGGCGCTACTCAGCAAGACGACGTGATCGCCGGCGAGTCGATCAACGCAGGCACCCTGGACCAGGTCTCGTCGAACACGCCCGGACGCACGGCGGTCCAGATCGAGGTCCACGTGCAGGACAGCACGCTCCAGCATCTGGTCGATGCCAACGAGCCGGACAGCGTCAACGTTGCGGTGCAGCGAACTCTGGTCGGGACCGACCCGTCGAGCCTTGACGTGGCCTGGCTGACGAGCAACGCCACCGATTACACGGTGTCGGCCATCGTTCCCGATACGAGCCCCAACGGGGCTGGACTGACCGAATGGCGGCTCCAACATGCGGGTACCGACTACCCGGCGGGTCTTCTGGACCGATACACGCAGGGCGCGAATCTCGTCGGGTCGCACGGCAAGACTCTGCTGACGGAAATCGCGACCTGGGCCCATGCCAACGGCAACACCTTCACCGACGAATACGACGTCGCCAAGGCGATCCAGAGCTACCTGCAAGGGGACACTTTCCGCTACAACACGGACATCACGGGCCTGATGCCTCAATGCGCGGGCCTCTCCACGGTCGATTGTTTCGCCATGATCCGTCAGGGTTTCTGCGAGCAGTACGCGACGACCATGACCATGCTCATGCGGATGGAGGGTTTCCCGGCTCGCTACGTGCTCGGGTATCTGCCCGGTCCGACCGATCAGCAGACATTGACCGAACAGGTCACGAGCCAGCAGAAGCACGCCTGGGTCGAGGTCTACTTCCCGACGTATGGCTGGATTCCATTCGACCCGACGGGCGGCGGGATCGGCTCACCGACCATCCTGGCGCCCGGGACCGCCGTGGCCTCGACCCCGAGCCCGCTTCCGTCGATCGGCCCGGGTGGCACGTCGGGGCTCGACGCTCCTTCCCGCCGGCCGGTCTCCGGTGCGACTTCCACGACGCCGACCAGCGGCGCAAACCTGCAGGTGATCCTCGTGCCGGCGCTGCTGGTTGCGGTCCTGTTGCTCGCGTTCTTCGTCATGTGGCGCCGCCGGCCGCGCCGTCTCGAAGGCCCGGACACGGTGTATCGAAGCATCGTCCGGCTTGCCAGCCGACTCGGCTACAAACCGAAACCGACCCAGACGATCTTCGAGTACACCGGTATGCTCGCCGAGGTGGTTCCGCGGGCCAGGGAGTCGCTGGGCGTCGTTGCCACGGCGACGGTGGACGTGACGTACGGGAAGCAGGAACTCAGCTCCGAGAGGCTGGAGTTCGTGGCGACCGCTCAGCGCATCGTCCGGCAGGCCTTGCTCCGGCTGGCCGTCCGAATACCCAGACTGCGTGTGCGCGGCCGGGGACGGGGCAAGGGAGGTCCCTCCGTCACCGGGGCACCCGACCAGCGAAGCTGATGTTGCGCCGGTCACCGGGCCCTCAGAGACGACCATGGGGACTGCGCCGCCGGGGCCGACCCGTTGGGCACGACCGCTCCGTCTAGAGTGCGCCGGTTCGATCCCGGTCGGAGTTGTCGCGAGCCTGCTGCTCGGCTTCCGAACCCAGATGCGAGTCGAGATTCAGCGCCCGCAAGACTGCCCGCCCGGCCCGTATCTCCACGACACTGATAGACCCGAGCCCGAAGTCGAAGTTCCAGAAATGGTCCATCGACAGACCGAACAGAGCGCAGGCCACGACCCGAAAGACGCCGCCGTGTCCGACGATGAGAGACCAGTGGCGACGATCCGGCGCCGCGTCTTCATAGCCAAGGACCTGGTGCCGGTCGTGCGTCCCGGGTTCGACGCCGTGGGCCATCTCGTCCAGGAGGGTGGCGAGCGCGGCTTCGACTCGAGCGGACACTTGATCGAGCGTCTCGCCTCCCGGCGCGTGAAAGCGGGTGGGCCAGCGACGCCAGCCCGCCAGCGAGTCGCCGAATTGCGCCGTGATCTGGGCGTCGGTCAGCCCCTCCCAGTCGCCCTGGGCGATCTCGGAGAAACCGGCGTCGGATCGGAGTGGGGGAGCGGCGCGACCGGCCAGGCGCATCTCCTCGGCGGCCAGCTCGGCGCCGCGGCGGGCTCGGCCCAGCGGCGAGTGGACGATGGCGAAGGGTGATGAGTCGGGTATTGGCAAGCCGGGTGCAAGGTTCGGAGCGGCCAGGCGGCGGCCGGCCAGACGCGCCTGGCGCTCGCCGAGGGCCGTCAGCGGGGCCTCCATCGATCCCTGGAAGCGCCTCTCGACGATGAACTGCGTCTGGCCGTGGCGGAGCAGAACCAGGACCGCATCCAGGCCGGCCGGAATGAACGGCACGGCCCCCGAGACCGGGGAATCCCCGGCGAGGGGAACTCCCGCGGCTCGGGGCCCATCCGCGTCCCGCAGAGGAGAGCTCAACGTTCCGCGGCGGCCCGGATGGTCCACACGTCGAGGACTGCCGGGTGACTGCGGAGCTGGTCCGCGACGATGTCCGACACTTCGTCGTCGACGGCCAGGAGCATCAAGGCATCCTGGCGCGGGCCCGTCCTGGCGAGCGTCATGGAACTGATGTTGATGTCCGCCTCGCCCAGGATGAGCCCGATACGGCCCATCGTCCCGGGCTTGTCCTGGTGACGGGTCAGAACCATGAGCGGCGCGGGGGCGATGTCGAGCCAGCTGTCGTCGATGCGGACCAGGCGCGGCTCGCCGTTGGCCACGGTTCCGGCCACTACGGCTCTGCAGGAGTCGCCCTCGACGGTCAGGGTTACCAGCGAGGCGAACGTGCCGGCATCGCTGGACTTGCGCTCGTTGACCGTGAGTCCGCGGTTGCGGGCCAGGAAACCGGCGTTGATGAGGTTGACGCGCTCGCTGGTAGCATCCTCGAGAACACCGCGAAGTGCCGCGGCAGTGAGCTGGGAAGCGTCGCAGCTGGCCAGGTCGCCGGCCACGTCGATGGTCAGCGTCTTGACGCCGCCGCGTACGTACTGGGCCGCGAACCGGCCGAGGATCTCGGTGAGCGGCAGGTAAGGCGCGATCGCCCGGGCCGTTTCCGGCGTCAGCAGCGGCGCATTGACCGCGTACCGGGCAGATCGTCCGGCCAACACGTCGATCACCTGCTCGCAGGCTTCCTCGGCCACGCGAACCTGCGCCTCGGCCGTGGAGGCGCCGAGATGCGGCGTCATCACGGTGTTCGGCGCGGTCATGAGCGGCGAGTCGACCGGCGGTTCCTTCTCGTAGACGTCGAAGGCTGCGCCGGCGATCTTGCCGTCCACAAGGGCCTGAGCCACGGCCGCTTCGTCGTACACGCCGCCGCGAGCGACGTTGACGAGCATGACGCCCGGCTTGAGCTTGCCGACGTTGTCGGCGTTGATGACGCCGCGGGTGGCCTTGTTCAACGGGACGTGGACGGTGATCACGTCCGACTTCTCGATGAGCGCGTCCATCTCCACGAGAGTGATGCCGTGGAGGGCGGCCTGCTCGGCAGTGACGAACGGGTCGTGGCCGATGACGGTCATCTCGAAGGCGCGGGCCCGGTCGGCCACGGCCTGCCCTATCTTGCCCAGGCCCACGATGCCGAGGGTGCGGCCGCGCAGTTCGACGCCGGTGAAGGCGCTGCGCTTCCACTCACCCTTGCGCATCGAGGCGTCGGCCGCCGCCGTCTTGCGGGCGAGTGCCAGCATCAACGCCATCGTCTGCTCGGCGGCCGAGACTGTATTCCCGGTCGGGGCGTTGACTACCACGACGCCGGCCCTGGTGGCGGCCTCGAGGTCGACGTTGTCCACGCCCACGCCGGCCCGCCCGATCACAACCAGTCGAGTGGCGTGAGCCATGATGTCGGCGGTGACCTTGACCTGGCTGCGCACCAGAAGTGCGTCGTACTCGCCGATGATCGCGGCGAGCTGTTCGGGCGTCGAGCCCGAGCTTCTCGTCGACTTCGTGGTGGGCGCGCAGGATATCCAGGCCCTGCCTGGCAAGTTGCTCGGCTACGAGGATCTTCATCGAGCGGCTCCTTCGACGACCGCGAGGCCCAGGGCCTCGAGTGCGGCAACCTGGGCGGCCTGGACGGCCGAGCCGGGTGTGACCGTGCGACCCAGCTCGATCATGGCCTGCTCGAGAACAGCCATGGCGCTCAGGATGTTCGGCACGGTCACGTGGCCGAGATGCCCGATACGGAAGATCTTGCCCTTGAGGGCGCCCTGCCCGCCGGCCACGACCAGGCCGAGCTTGCGGAGTTTGCCGTTGAAGGCCTTCCACTCGAGATCCTCGGGGATCCAGGCGCCGGTCACGGTGTTGGAAGCGAATTCCGGATCCGCCAGGAGCTTGAAGCCGAGGGCCGTCAGCCCGGCCCGAACGGCGGCGCCGACCGCCTCGTGGCGCAGGAAGATGGCGTCGAGGCCCTCCTGCTCCATCAGGTTCAGCGCTACGTCCAGCTGGAACATGATGGCGACGGCGGGCGTCCAGGGCGTCTGCCCCGACTCCGCGCTGGTCTTGTGGGCGACCAGGTCGAAGTAGAACTTCGGCATCCTGGCGGTCACCGCGGCTTCCCAGGCTCGAGGCGAAACGGCCACGAACGACAAACCGGGGGCGACCATCCACGCCTTCTGCGATCCGCTGACCACGACGTCGAGGTGCCAGGCGTCGGTCTCGAACGGAACGGCGCCGAGGCCGCTGATGGCGTCGACGACGATCAGCGCGTCCGGTGCCACGTCCTTCACGGCAAGGGCGAGATCCTTGATCGGGTTGGTCACCGCGGTCGAGGTCTCGTTCTGGGTCATCAGGACGGCCTTCCACGGGCCACCCGCCTGCAGGGCATCTCGCAGCTTACCGGGCGCCGCGGCCTGGCCCCACTCGAAGGCGAGCCTGGTGACGTCCGCGCCGTAGACGGTGGCGATCTTCGCGAACCGGTCGCCGAAGGCGCCGATCGTCACGGCCAGGACCTTGTCGCCAGGAGACAGGAAGCTGACGATGGCCGACTCGAGCCCGCCGGTTCCCGCCGCGGTGACAATGAGAACGTCGTTCTCAGTCCGGTAGAACTTCTTGAGTCGCTCGATGATGCTGTTTTGGAGGGTGGCGAACTCGGGCCCGCGATGATTGACCATCTGTCTGGCCCCGGCCTCGCGGACGGCGTCCGGGAGCGACGTGGGGCCGGGGATGCGCAGGTTGGGCTCGAAGCGATTCACTGGTGCCACCTCATGCGGGAAGGGATGCCGCGGAATAGTAGCGGCGCCTCGGCCGGCGGGCCAGTGTGGTATATATGACCGCATATGCAGAGACGCACGACGATCCTGATCGATTCCGACCTGCTGGAAAGGCTCGACCGGTTTGCTGCCCGCAGCGGCGTCACCAAGACCTCGGTCGTGACGGGCGCCGTCGAGGCCTATCTGGAGGCTCACGACACCGCGCCGGACCTGTCATTCCTGGCCGTCGGCCGGAGCGACCATGGCCGGCTTTCCCTGGACGGGCGGTCGATCGCCAACCGCGAAGCCGGCCTGCGACCCGGCCCGGATGAGGTCTGAGCCATGGCCGTTCTCCTCGACTCAAGCGCCGTTCTGGCGGCCGCGGATCAGTCGGACCTCAACCACCGCGCCGCCCTGGCCTGGTTCGGCCGCGTCAACGAGCCGCTCATGATTGGGGCGCTCACACTCGGTGAGCTGGACCTGCTGCTGCAGCGTGAGCTGGGACTGCGGGCGACATTCGCTCTGCTGAAGTCGATCGGAAGCGGCGCCATCAAGGTCGTGGCGCCGACCACCACCGACTTGATCCGGGCGACGGAGCTGATGCGCGAGACCACCGAGTACCGGCCCAGGCTGGCCGACGCGGTGCTCGTCGCCACGGCCGAGCGGCTGGGGGTCACTCGTGTCGCGATCTTCGACCGGCGGCCGATCGCGATCTTCCGTCCGAAGCACGTCCGGGCGCTGGACCTCGAACCCTGACCGCGGGTCAGGCAGGTTTGGGGCGGGCCTGTCGACGCACCACTGAGGGCGGTCAGGCCCGCAGCAGGTCCTGGACCGAGATCGGGTGGCCCTCTTCGCTCCGGACCAGCCGCAACGCCGCGCGGCCGCCCTCGGGACGGCCGGCATCGAAGCCGGTGGACTCGTCGGAGGGAGCCGTGAGCGGCGACGACTGTCGCGTCAGCATGGCCAGGATGACTTCGAAGGGCTGCGAGGTGCGGTGCTCGACGATTTCGGCGATACGGCTGGGGTCGTCGGCCACTCTCCGGATCTTCGCCCGATCCAGGCGCGGCCAGAGCAGCATTGCCCGCTCGAGATAGAAGGACGTGGTGGGCCGCACCGGGCGGCCGGTCAGTCTTGGGGTTAACGACCTCACACCTTGCCGAGGTCCCCGAAACGAAGCGTCCGCGCCAACCATGGGCGCGACAGCGTGCGCTCGTGACATGGCATTTACCTGTGGCAACCTGGAGACGCAACGGAGTCGTCGGCCCGCCGGCATCAATCTGTAGTGGCGTCGCAAGCGCCATGCCAGACTCGTTGCAGCTCCTGAATTAGCAGCAGTTCGCGCGCCGCGCGACCTTCGTTCGTAGGGTACCTACCGTCCAGCTCGCGGCAGGTCTTCCGGCGACCCTGCAACTCAGGTGCACAGGCTGAGACGGGTGCGATGCGGTGGCAATACCCCGATCGAGTAGGGCCATCTGCGCCAGCAGCCGCGGCCCCCGAAGTCCTGGCTCGGCCTTGTTCGAGACCGTCGCCGACCCGCTCGGAGACTACTCCTCGGAGTCGCGGCGCTGCTCGTCGGCGATCTCTCTCAGGCTTTGCTGGCGCCTGCGCATGCCCTCCGAACCGGTCGCCATCGGGTCCGGCTTCGGTTCGCCGTCCGCTCGCGTCTTGCGCCGTGGCGGCTGCTCCCGGGAGTCTCGCAGGCGCTGCATCCGGTCGCCGATCTTCGCTTCCGCGCCGAGCTCTCCCGGAAAGTAGTACCGCCGGCCGGCCAGTCGGTCGGGAAGGTATTGCTGCTCGACGTCGTCGCCCTCGAAGTCGTGCGGATAGCGGTATTTCCGGCGGCCCGCGCCGCTCGACCGCAGATGAGCCGGCACGGGCAGGGAACCGTTGGCGAGCACGTCGGCCATGGCGGCGAAGTAGCCCCGGCCGACGGCGTTGCTCTTCGTCGTCACCGCCAGCATCACCGTCGCCTGGGCCAGGGCATACTGCGCCTCCGGCAGCCCGACCCAATCGAGTGCCTGCGCCGCGGCCACGGCCACTTCGAGGGCTCGCGGGTCGGCCAGGCCCACGTCCTCGGACGCGAGGATGATGAGGCGCCGGGCAATGAAGCGGGGATCCTCGCCTGCGGCGATCATCGACGCGAGCCAGTACAGGGCCGCGTCGGGATCGTTGCCACGAACGCTCTTGATGAACGCGCTGACGGTGTCGTAGTGGCCGTCGCCGGCTCGATCGTACGCGAGCGCCCGCTGCTGCGCGGCCGCTTCGACGTCCTCGAGGCGCGGCGCGACATGTCCGTCGGCGTCGCGGATGCCCTCCGATTCGGCCATCGAGACGGCGCCTTCCAGGACGTTGAGGGCCTGCCGGGCATCGCCCGCGGAAAGACCCACGAGATGATCGAAGGGCTCGTCGGCGAGGACGACGCCGCCCTGGGGACCGAATTCGCCGGCCAGCCCGCGCTCGGCGTCGGCGAGCGTTCGGCGGATCACGATGGCGACCTGCTCGTCGGTGAGCGGCTCGAGCCGATAGACGCGCAGCCTCGAGAGCAGCGCGGAATTGACTTCGAAGTAGGGGTTCTCGGTGGTTGCGCCGACGAGAGTAACGATGCCTTCTTCGACATGGGGCAGGAGCGCGTCCTGCTGGGCCTTGTTGAAGCGGTGAATCTCGTCGATGAAGAGAATCGGTCTGCTGGCGGTTGAGAACGAGGCGTTCGCGAGCTTGCGGCGACGAGCGCGCGAACCTCGGCCACGCCGCTCATCACCGCCGAGATGGTCACGAGCTTCGCACCCGCCCCTTCGGCGAGCACCCGTGCCACGCTCGTCTTGCCGCTGCCCGGCGGGCCCCACAGAAGCGAAGAGCCAAGATGACCCGCCTCGAGAGCCCGGCGTAGCGTCCCGCGGGGACCGATGAGCTGCTCGTGACCGACGAATTCGTCGAGCGTGCGGGGGCGCATGCGGGCGGCAAGAGGTTGACGCTCCGGCGGCGGCACGAATGCCGGCTGCTGTCCGCCCGACTCGCCGCCTATGGCGCTGTTCGCCCGTCGTGTTGCCATGGCTCGATGCTACAGGCTGGGCGGATGCGGGGACAGTGCCCGCCGCAGACGCATGGGTGCGGCAAGTCAACACAGCCGACCGGCTCGGCGGCTGGGAAGGGGCCTGGGAACGAAAATAGCGCAGCCGGGGCAGGACGGGGCCCCCGGCCGTTCTGTACGATCGGAGCACATGCCACTTCCCATCATCCGTCGTGCCACTCGCAATATGTCCGCCCCGGTCGCCAAGGCCGAGCCGGCTTCGAAGAGCGCTCCGTCGGCGCTCGCCGAAACGGCCGTGGTTCAACTCGTGATCGACGCCATCGACGCGCTCGTGGTCGTGGCGGATCGCCATGGTTGCCTGTGGCTGTGGAATCAGCGCTGCGACGAAACGTCCGGCGTCCCCTTGTCCGATATGGCCGGCAAGTCGCTCTGGTCGGTCATGCGGCTGCGGCCCAGCGCCCGGCTGGCGGCCCAACAGGCCTTCGCGCGGCTGCTTTCCGGCGAGGAGCGCAGCGTGGCGTTGCAGGCGCAATGGTTGCGCAAGGATGGTCGCAAAGCCCGGGTCTCGTGGACGGCGCGCCTCGTTGCCTGCTCGGCGGGCCGCTGCGTGATCGCGACCGGCAGGGAGACGACGCGGGGTCGCCAGGTCGCCCGCGACATCGCTGAAACCGAGTCTCGCTTCGAGACGCTCCTGGAGGTGCTCCCGGATCCGGTCGTCGTCCACCAGAACGGGCGCCTGGTTTTCGTCAATCGGGCGGCCATCGAGATGTATGGCGCCGGAAGCGCCGAGGAGATGTGCGGCCCGCCCGTGATCGAACGCGTGGCACCCGAAGATCGCGCCCTGGTACTCGACCGTATGAATCGCATGCTGACTCAGGGCGAGACGGTGCCCATGGTCCAGGAGCGTCATCTCAAGCTGGACGGGACCGCCTTCGACGTCGAGGTCGTGGCCGCCCCGGTGACGTTCGATGGCAAACCTGCGGTGGAAGTCCTGGCCCACGACGTCACCGCCCGGAACCAGACCACTTCAGCCCTCCGCGCCAGTGAAGCTCGGGTGCGCGCCGTCTTCGACCAGTCGTCGCTGGGTATGGTGCTCATCGACCGGAACGGGCTCACGCTGGAGAGCAACGCCGCGTTCCACCGATTGCTCGATTACGACCGCGAGGAGATGCGCCAGCTCCGGATTTACGACTACACCCACCCCGACGATCGGGCGGCCACTGAGTCGGTCTTCGCAGACTTGTTCGCGGCGCGCAGCGAAGGTTACGAACTCGAGAAGCGCTACCTGGCTCGAGACGGTCGCGAGATATGGGTTCGGGTACATGTCTCAGCCGTGCGCGACGGCGCCGGCCCGCCCGAACTGGCCGTCGCCACCGTCGAGGACATAACCGCCCGCAAGGTTCTGGAGGAGCAGCTCGGCCAGGCATCGAAGATGGAAGCGCTGGGCCGGCTGGCCGGCGGCGTGGCCCACGACTTCAACAACCTGCTGACGGTCGTCAACGGTTACGCCGACTTGCTGGCGCTGTCGCTCGACGGAGACGAACGAGCCGCCGACGCGATCGAGATTCGCCGCGCCGGAGCCCGCGCCGCCGAGTTGACGTCGCAGTTGTTGGCCTTTGGCCGCCGCACCAAGCGCGACCTCGAGCCGGTCGACCTGAACGGCCAGATCGACACGATGGCGCCGATGCTGCGGCGCCTGCTCGGCGAGGACATCGAGTTCAGGATCTTCCTGGATCGCAAGCTCGGAGCGGTCCAGGCGGATCCGAGCCAGCTCGACCAGGTGATCATGAACCTGGTCGTGAACGGTCGAGACGCCATGCCGAGCGGCGGGTCGCTGACGGTCACCACGCGGGGCCTGGCGCCGCGGAACGGCGATCGATCCGGGCGTCCGTGGGCTCGCCTCGAGATCGCCGACTCGGGTTTCGGGATCGAGCCGGAGGTCCTCGAACACATCTTCGAGCCGTTCTTCACGACAAAGAGCCAGGGCAAAGGAACGGGGCTGGGATTGGCCACCGTCTACGGCATCGTCCAGCAGATGGGCGGTCGGGTGTGGGGCGAATCGACGGTCGGGGTCGGCTCGCGCTTCATAGTCGAGTTGCCGCTCAGTGAACTGGCGTCGCCGCTCACCGACAGGGCCAGTGCCGAGCCACGACCCAGTGGCCGTGGCAGCGAGACGGTCCTGCTCGTCGAGGACGAACCGGCGGTGCGCGATTTCTGCCGGCGGGCGCTCGATGCAGAGGGCTATCGGGTCCACGTCGCCGGCCCGCATGAGGCCCTGGATATGGCCGAGCAGCTGGGGAGCGCGCTGGATCTCGTGGTCACCGACGTGGTCATGCCGGATCTGGACGGCCCGACAATCGCCGCGGCGCTGCGCTCGCGGAACCGCGATCTGAAGGTTCTCTTCATGTCGGGCTATCCGCGAGACCGCGAAGAGGAGTTGACCGGCGCGGTGGCGCAGGGGGCGGTCCTGGCCAAGCCATTCAAGGCGAACGAGCTATGCGAGGCGGTCCGGCGCGTGATAGACAGGCCGATCTAAGAGGCTCCTCGGCGGACGGAAGTCCACGCGGCGGGTCGGAGCGAGCGGCCGGTCGCGGCTCGCGGAGAGTTGCTAGGTAATCGAGATGGCGTGGACGAAGTCGATTACGAACCACAGGACGGCCATCACTCCGACGATGGCGCCACCGACCATGACGATCCGTCGAACGTCCCGGACGACGTAGCCGTACTCCTCGGCCGCGCGGGCCGCCAGCAGACCCTGACCGCCGGCTCGGCCTGGCCGAGTGGCTTCGCTGGCTCGGACGCGTTCCCGTGTTCTGGCCCGGCCGTCGTCCGCGGCTCGCTCCTGGGCGACGATCTGGGACTCGAGCTCGGCGGCTCGAGCTTCCTCTGCAGAGGAGAGTGCTCCAGCCGGACGCTCTGCGGGGCGTGACTGGGGTCGAGCGGGACTGTGCCTCTCGGCATGCCGCTGGCCAGGACGGTTCGATCCACGAGTGCGCTTGGCCATGTCTTGTGAGAGGCCTCCGTTGGCTCGAAATGGTGGGCCGGCGCGGGGCTGGGCGCCGTCGCTTTTGGTTTCTCGAAGCTTTCGCTCGCGTCGAGGATAACATTCCGGTCCGCCACTTCGGGCAGGCCTCCGCCAGCTGCCCTGAGCGGGCCTCCGCTCCCGGCTGGTAGACTCCGGGACGATCAAGCGGAGGTAAGTGTGAACTTCTTCACCGACAACGCGGCGGCCATTGCCCTGGTGCTGGCAGGTTTGTGCCTGCTGGGAATCATCATGCTGCAGGTGCGCGAGGTTGCGCGGCTCAGGCAGCGGATCGACGACCTGACCGGGGGGGTGGACGGCGGCGACCTCGAGTCCGTGCTGGGGCAGCACCTCGAGACCGTTCACCAGGTCGGACGCGATCTCGACGAGATCACCGCTCGCATGGCCATCGTCGAGAGTTCGGCGCGCCACCATTTCTCGCGTGAAGGTCTCATACGTTTCAACCCATTTCCGGATACCGGCGGCAACCAGAGCTTCGCCCTGGCCCTCCTCGACGAGTCCGACGACGGCGTCGTGGTAAGCAGTCTCCATTCACGCACGGGTACTCGCATCTACGCGAAGGCCGTGCTCGGCGGGAAGGCGGACACGTCCCTGTCGAGCGAGGAGCAGGAAGCCATCGACGAAGCCCGGGCCAAGCGCACGGCGCGACCGGCGACTCCGCCACGATCGGCGGCGGCGAGCCGACCCACCCCGGTCGGGGCCGAGCGCCCATCCGAAGAGGCGGTCGGGCCCAGGTCCGCCGCGGCCGCGGCCCCGACCGCTGCCAGGCCGGCACCCTCGATTGCCGCTCGTTCGGCGCGACCCGCGCCCGTGGAGCCTCCGCCGGCTCCGGTTCCGTTCGACGACCAATCGGAACGAGTGGTAGTTGCCCCGACCGCCAAGGCTCCCCAGCCTGCTCCGGCCGAAATGGCCGAGGAGATGACCTCTCGTCCGTCCAGCCAGAGGACGAAGGGCCAAACGAAGCCGACGGACCTTCTGGAGCCGGACATCGCCGCCGCGGCCGACTCGGAGAGAGTCGAGCGCAAGCCCGGGCAGTCGGCCCCTCGACCCGGATCACGGTAGCCCGACAACCAGAACCGTGACACGTGAGATGTCACTGTCCTCGTCGAGTCTTTTCGGATGACCCGTCGGGACCGCAGGACATCTCCGCGCGAAGTCGGCGCGCTGGAGCAGATTCCTGTCTGGTGGTCGCCGCCATCCGAAGACGAGCCCCCGGCCGTCCCCGAGGGAGTGGAGTCGCTTCTCGGCGGGCTCAACCCTGAGCAGAGGCGTGCCGTCTGCCACGGCGAAGGTCCACTCCTCGTCGTCGCCGGGGCCGGCACGGGCAAGACGCAGGTCATCACCCGGCGCATCGCCTGGTTGATTGCCACGCGCCGTGCGCGCCCGTCGGAGATTCTGGCTCTCACCTTCACGGACAAGGCCGCGGACGAGATGCAGACGCGAGTAGACCAGCTCGTCCCATATGGGTACACGGATGCGGCCGTGGCCACGTTCCATGCCTTCGGCGATCGACTGGTGCGCGAATTCGCCCTCGAGCTGGGCCTGCCGACGGACTTGCGGGTGCTGTCCCGGCCGGAAGTCGTCATCTTCCTGCGCGAGCGTCTCTTCGAGTTCGACCTGGATCAGTACCGGCCGCTCGGCGACCCGACCAGGTTCCTGGGCGCCCTGGCCACCCTCTTCAGCCGCTGCAAGGACGAGGACGTCAGCCCGCAGGCCTACCTCGAATTCGCGGCCGGCCTGATGGAAACGGCGGAGCGGGACGATAGGGACCCCGGGCCGACGACCGGGCCGACGACCGGGTCGACGACCGGGTCGAGTGCCGGCGCGGATGCCGCGACGGCCGCGACTTCGGACGAGTCGGCCGAGGATCGGCTCGCCGCCCGACGCGAGGAGGCTCGACGCCAGACGGAGCTGGCCCGTGCCTACGACCGCTACCAGACGCTCCTGAGGCAGGCCGGCTTGATAGACTTCGGCGACCAGGTGAGCCTGGCGCTGCGCCTCCTGCGCGAGTCGCCGGCGGCCCGAGTGGAGCTTCAGCGTCGCTACCGCTACATCCTCGTGGACGAATTTCAGGACACGAACCGCGCCCAGTCGGAGCTCGTAGAGCTGCTCGCCGCGACCCACGGCAACGTAACTGTGGTCGGGGACGACGACCAGTCCATCTACAAGTTCCGCGGCGCCGCGATCAGCAACATCCTGGAGTTCAAGCGGCGCCATCCCCGCGCCCGCCAGATCGTGCTGCGGCGCAACTATCGGTCGCATGCCCCAATCCTGGACGCGAGCTACCGCCTCATTCGCTTCAACGACCCGGACCGGCTGGAGGTCCGCAACGGCATCGACAAGCGGCTGGTCGCCGAGCGCGGCGGCACGGACCGGCTGGTCCGTCACCTGTCGTTCAACACTGGATCCGAGGAAGCGGACCAGATCGCTCGAGAGATCGGGGCGCGCATCGCCGCCGGGGCGGCTCCGCGTGACTTCGCGATCCTGGTCCGGGCAAATGCGGACGCGGACCCGGTGCTCCGAAGCCTCAACCTCGCGGGGGTCCCGTGGCGCTTCTCGGGCACGTCGGGGCTGTATGCCCGGCCGGAGATCAGGCTGCTGCTCGCATTTCTGCGGGCCGTGGCGGATCTGTCGGCCAGCGTGGACGTATACGCACTGGCGGCTTCGGACCTGTACGGCATGGGCGGTCCGGATCTCACGGCCATCGTCAACAGCGCCCGCCGGCGCAACCGTTCTCTGTGGGACGTGCTGGAAGAGCTGACCCGCCAGCCCGGTCTGCTCCGGCTGGCCGCGGACACCAGAGCCACTCTGGAGCGCCTGGTCGCGGATCTGAGGCGCTACACGGACGTAGCCCACGAGCGGCCGGCCGGCGAGCTGCTGTACCAGTTCCTGCGCGACAGCGGCATGCTCGCGCGGCTGGCATCGACCGACTCGGTCGCCGCCGAGGAGTCCCTCCAGAACATCGCCCGGTTCTTCGAGATCATCAGGTCGCAGTCGGACCTGCTGCCCGACGACCGGGTCGTCTTCGTGGCCCGGCACCTGCAGACGCTCATCGACGCGGGCGACGATCCGGCCACGGCGGAGGTGGACCCGGACGCAGAGGCGGTGGCGGTCCTTACGGTGCACAAGGCCAAGGGCCTCGAATTCCCCGTGGTCTTCATGACAGGCCTGGTCGACGGCCGTTTCCCGGCCCGAACGCGGCGGGATCCGCTGGCACTCCCGGCGGAGCTGGTCCACGAGACGCTGCCCGAGGGCGACGCCCATGTCCAGGAGGAGAGGCGGCTGTTCTACGTCGGCATGACCCGGGCCCGCGACGAGTTGATTCTCGGCCACGCGGCCGATTACGGCGGGCGCCGCGTACGCCGGGTCTCGCAATTCGTCCTGGAGGCCCTGGATCTGCCGGCGACCTCGGCGACCGGCGCCTCGATCGACGCCCGGGCTCACGCGCCGCTGGAACGCTTGGCGGCATTCGAGCCGAAGGTCCAACCGGTGGAACCGGACCGCGAGCCCGTGGATGGGCCGCTATCCCTGAGCTTCTACCAGGTGGACGACTACCTGACCTGCCCGCTCAAGTACAAATACGTCCACGTTCTGCGGGTGCCGATCGCCCCGCATCACGCCATCGTCTACGGCTCGGCGCTGCATCAGGCCGTGCAGGAGTTCCACCGCCGCCAGGCCCGTGGTTACCTGATGAGTGAGGACGAGTTGCTGGCGGCGTTCGATCGCGCCTGGTCGAACGAAGGGTTCCTGACGCGCGAACACGAAGAAGCTCGCCTTGCTGCGGGCCGGGCCGCGTTGCGCAGGTTCCGAGAAGAGCAGCTCAAACCGGGTACGGTCGTCCCGGCGTACGTCGAGCGTGAGTTCAGCTTCAGCCTGGACGGCGACAGGATCCGGGGCCGGATGGACCGCGTCGACGTGGAACGGTTGCCGGAGGAGACGGCCGAGGGCCGGGAGGCGGTCACGCCGGTCGCGCGGGCGCACGGATCGGCCGGGCCCGGGGACGAGCAATTTGGCGATGCCATCGCGCCCGTGCTTCCGGGGCTGCATCCGGAGAAGGTCACCATCACGGATTACAAGTCGAGCGACGTGCGCGATCCCGCACGAGCCCGCCAGCGCGCCCGCGAGTCTCTCCAGCTCCAGATCTACGCCATGGCCTACCAGGCAGAGACTGGTCGCCTGCCTGACGCGCTGCAGCTCTGGTTCCTGGAGTCGGGCCTGGTAGGTCGCGTCGACGTGGATCGGAAGCGGCTGGACAAGGCGCGCGAGTCGATCCGGCAGGCCGCCGCGGGGATCCGTGCGCGCCGCTTCCAGGCTTCGCCGGATTACATAGCCTGCGGCTACTGTGCCTTCCGGGACATCTGCCCGGAGAGTGCCGCCAAATGAGCTCGGCCGAATGACTGAGACCATCCGGGCCATCACCTTTGACTTCGGGAACACGCTGGTACCGTTTCACGCCGCGTCGATGGCCGTCGTCGTTCGCGAGGAAGCACTACTCGCCGCCCGTCTTGTCGGCTGCTCGATCGAAGACTTCGAGGCGGCCTGGGCCGACGAACGCCGCCGCCAGTTCGCGGAAGACGTGCCCGAAGGACGCGAGGCCGACATGGACGTTCGCCTGGTCCGCGTGCTGGCCAGGTTGCGAGGCCACCCGGTGCCTCCGATCGGGACGCGCTGGGACGACGTCGCCTTGAGCTCCTGGACCGACGCGGACGAGGTGGAAGCCATCCTTCGGACTTATGCCGATGCCTTCGTCCGGAATACGCCGGTGCCTTCGGAGGTCGCTCCCATGTTGCAGCGGCTGGCCGCCTCATATCCGCTGGCCATCATTTCGAACTGGCCGTTGTCACTTTCGCTGGATCGGTTCATCGAAGCGGCCGGGTGGAGCCGGTATTTCCGAGCCGTGGTGATCTCCCATCGCGTTGGTGCGATCAAGCCCAGCGCGGAGATCTTCGAGACCGCGGCGCGAGAACTCGGCGTGCCATCTGGCCCATCGATCTTGCACGTCGGCGACGACATGGGCGCCGACGTCTTCGGCGCGCACAACGTCGGCTGGAGCGCGGCCTGGGTGCGACACAAGCCAGAGGATTTGCCGCTTCCGGTGGCTCCTCCGGCTCCCGACGAACAGCCGGATCTCGTCATCGATTCGGTCCTGGACCTAGAGGCGGCCCTGAGGCTGGCTGGCCACTCGATGGCTAAGTAGACTGCGGACGTGGGAGCGAACGATAGATTTGGCAACTGGCTGTTCATCGGCATGGCGGTCATTGCCTGGATCGTCGTGGCGCAGATCGTGACGACCACCTATCCACGTGAAAACGCCTCGATCGGGCTCACCGGCGCCGCGGCGATCGGCCTGGCCTGCGGGCTCACTTGTGTGCCGGTGTTCTGGCTGGTCCAGTTTGCCCGGCATCGCCGCATCGCCCTGCTGGGCGACTGGGGGCGGGCGATACGCCGCGGCGGCTGGGTGGCCGGCGTGATCACATTGTTCGTGGCGCTCCGAATCCAGGCCGTGTTGAGCCTGCCGATCGCCGTCTTCGTGGTCGTGCTGGTCCTCATGGCCGAGATCACGCTATCGATGGAACGCTAAGCCAGCCACGGCCAGGCGGCCGCGCGCGTGCGCAAAAGAGCCGCGAGCTGCGACTTGCCGATAGCGCGAGTGGCGGCGAGCGCGGCCAATCGGGTCCAGATCGCCAGTACGGGAGGTACAGAACCGCTAGGCTGTACCCGATGGCCGAGTCCGCACGCGACCCAAGAACTGCAGCGGCGCTGGCCCGGCTGTACGACCTGGACTTGACCGAGGA
The DNA here is from genome assembly GCA_963835845.1 of uncultured Chloroflexia bacterium. Classification (GTDB taxonomy): domain Bacteria; phylum Chloroflexota; class Limnocylindria; order Limnocylindrales; family CSP1-4; genus Fen-1039. Next base: position 348,352 of record CAWIGT010000001.1, read on the forward strand.
TCCGGGCGATGTCGATCTCTATCTGGCCGCCGCGTCCCGGACGGGCGGACCGATATTGGAGTTGGCGGCCGGGTCGGGACGAGTGGCGATTCCATTGATCGCGGCCGGCTACGAAGTCACGGCCGTGGATATCGATCCGGCTATGCTGGCGCGAGCGGCGGAAGCGGTTGCGGGTCTGGGTCGCGAGGCGGCCGCCCGGCTCCATCCGGTAGAGGCCGACCTGATCGATCTCAGCCTGCCCGACGGGGCGCGCTTCCGCCTGGCCATCCTGGCCCTGAATTCGCTACTCCTGCTCGAGACCCGTGCCGCTCAGGCGGCCGCCTTCGAGGCGATGGCGCGTCACCTCGAGCCCGGCGGATTGGCCCTGGTGGACGTCTGGCTCCCGAGCGCCGACGAGCTCGCCCGCTACGACGGCCGCCTGGGCCTCGAGTACGTGCGCACCGACCCGGATACCGGATTGCTCGTCACCAAGACCGTGGCGGCGCAGCATGAGCCGGCAACCGGCCACGTGGTCCTGACGTCGATCTACGAGGAGGCCGCAGCAGGGCGGCATCGCCCGGCGCTGGGTTCGGGAGGATCGGCTCCGCCTGATCAACGCCGACGAACTGCAATCGATGGCCGAGGCGGCCGGTCTCGAAGTCGAGGTCGTGGCAGGCGATTACGAGCTCGATCCCGTGGGTCACCATGACGAACGGGCCATCCTGGTAGGGCGGAGGCGGGGGGGACCCGCCCCGCTAGATTGATATAGTCGGCAGCGTGGCCAATCCCAGCACTATCCGACTGCTCGTCGCCGAAGACGTGCCGCAGGTCAGTCAGCACGTCCGTAACCTGCTGAGCGTCCAGTCGGCGGTCAAGCTGCTCGAAGTCCTGAACGACGGCTCGAAAGTGGTCGAGGCCGCCGAGCAGCTCCGGCCGGACGTCGTGATGGTCGACCTGCTGCTTCAGGGCAAGGTCAAGGGCCCGCAGCTCATCGAGAAGCTGCGCGACTCGGGCCTGGACATTCCGGTGGTCGTGCTGACCGTGCCGCAGCACCCGCTCGCCCGCGACCCGAACCGCGGCATCGACGCGGTCCTGACCCTGCCGTTCAGCGGCTTCGAGCTCGTCAACACCCTCGGCCACGTCCTCGCCGACCGCAAGGCGAGGGCCGCGGGCGCCTGCCGGGTCGTGGCCGGTCTTCTCGCCTAAGGGCGGCGTCGGCAAGACGACCATCGCCTTCAACCTGGCGGTGTCGCTCGGCCAGCTCGGGCGTGGCGACCGTCGCTGATCGACGGCAGCCTCCAGTACGGCGACCTGCGCGTCGCTCCTCAAGGTGCCCGAGCGACGTGCCGTCGATCCTCGACCTGCCCACCGACCGGGTCCAGGAGTCGGACCTGCGCGACGTGCTGTGGCGCGACCCGTCCGGCATCGACATCCTGCTCGCCCCGCCGCGCGTCGAGATGGCCGAGATGGTCACGCGCCCGCGACGTCGAGAAGACGATCTCGATGCTGCGCCGCCTCTACGAGGCCATCGTCATCGACACGCCGACGACGCTTTCGGAGACGACACTGGCGTTCCTCGACTCCGCCGACGTGATCCTGTCCGATCGTGACGTACGACTCGACCACGATCCACAACACGATCGCCGTGGCCGAGGTCGTTCGCCTCGATCGGCTACCCGCCCGAGCAAGGTCGCACTACCTGATCAATCGGTCGGACTCGACCGGCGGCATCGGCCGGGACGAACTGGCTCGGGCGTTGGGTCGCCGGCCCGACTTCGAAGTCGTGTCGGACGGGCGTCTCGTGGTCGCAGGCCAACAACGAGGGCATGCCCTTCGTGGTCGCGAGCCCCGACGCGGCGATCAGCCGTGACGTGCGGCGTGCCGCCCAGACCATCATGGGCCGCACGGCCGGCGCTCCGGTGAGAAACTGAGGCGTGTCCGACCCGCGTCCCATCGGTGTATTCGACTCGGGCGTCGGCGGTCTGACCGTCCTGCGTGAGATCCTGCGCCGCCTGCCGTTCGAATCGACCGTCTACCTGGGCGACAACGCCCGGGCCCCGTACGGCATCCGGCCCGACGACGAGGTGCGCCGGTTCAGCATGCAGGCGCTGGACGAGCTGGTGCAGCGTGACGTCAAGGCGCTCGTCGTGGCCTGCAACACCTCCACCTCGGTCGCCCTGGGCGACTTCCGGCGCCGCTACGACTTGCCGGTGCTGGGCGTCGTCCGGCCCGGGCGCCGCGGCCGCGGCGCTGGCCACCCGGACCCGCCGGGTCGGGGTCATCGCCACTCCCGGCCACGGTCCGGTCGCGCGCCTACTTCAACGCGATCAAGGACGAGAACCCGGCCGTCGAGGTCTACGAGCACGCCACGCCCAGCCTCGTGCCGCTGGTGGAGGCCGGGCGGCTGAGCGGTCCCGACGTGGAGCGAGGCGGTCAGGCGGGCCGTCGCGCCGCTCCTGGGCGAGCGCGACGCGGACGGCGAGTTCATCTTCCCGCTGCCGCCCTCCGCCCGCATCGACACGCTGCTGCTGGGCTGCACCCACTATCCGCTGCTCGCGGCGCCATGCTGCGGACTGCGTGGGGGAGCGCGTGGCCATCGTCGACTCGGCCACTGCCACGGCGTCGTCTCTTGCCGAGCTGCTGTCGGTCAACGGCCTCGAGGCTCCGGGCACGACCCGCGGCACCGCCGCGGACGCCGGGATGGCCGGCCACGAGCCGCCGGGCGAGGCCGCGACGCAACCCGACTCACCGGCAGCTGACCACCGGCGACGTGGCCGCGTTCCGGGTCGTGGCCGAGCGGATGTTCGGCGACGAGTTCCCGGAGGTCGGCACGGTCGTGGAACTCGGAGGCCGGGCGTGATCGTGAGCGGCCGGCCCGAACGCCGGCGACCGCTCGACCGGGGCGCACGACGTCGGTCGGCGGAGCCCGCGATGACGCGGCGATCGAGCTGGCGCCGTGACGCGTTCCTGCAGGCCGGATTCCTGGTCGGCGCAGCTCGCGGGCGCGGCCGCCACCGTCCTGGGCCGGCGAGCCGAGCGGTCGGCGCGGCGGCGGCCTGGTCGACTGGCAGGCGGCGGAGCGGCATGGCGGCGCGACCGCGTCCGCAACGGCCCGGGCACGCTCGATCCGCTCGGAGCTGCAGCGATGCCGCGCCGGTCTACGCCGCGGCGATGGCCGAGATCGTGCCGGCCCTGAGGCCGGCCCTGGATACCGAGCTGCCGGGCATCGTCGAGCGCAGTGGCGTGGTCGGACCGGCGGAGTGGGTCCACGCCAACGTCGCGACCTTCGCGGCAGCTCATGGGCAAGGTCGAGGCGAGACCTGGTCGACGAGGTCGTGCCGCCGGGCGCCGGGCTCATCAAGGCGACCGATGGCGATCGCCAATCGCGTGGTGACCACCCGACAGTTCGGGTATCTGCTCGGCTTCCTGGGCCAGCGTGTTCTCGGCCAGTACGACCTGGCCCTGCTGTCGGCCGAGACCGCGCCCGGGCCGGCTGCTCTTCGTGGACGAGAACATCCGCCGAACTGCGGCTGCGCTGGACGTGCCGCTTGAATCCGTTCCGAACCTGGATCGCGCTCCACGAGACGACGCACGCCTTCGAGTTCGAGGCTCATCCGTGGCTCCGGCCCTACCTCGCCGAGTCGTCTCGAACGCCAGCTGACCTCCGCTCTCCGCGGCGACGTCGGCGCTGAGCGGCGCCGCGCTGGGCCGGCTGGGCCGGCCCTGCGCGGCGCGAACTCGGGCGAGCACTGGATGGAGGGGCTCATGAACGCCGATGCAGCGCCGGGAGTTCCGCGAGATCCAGGCCGTGATGAGCCTGCTCGAAGGTTTCGGCGACTACATGATGGACGAGGTCGGGCGCGATCTCGTGCCCGAGGTCGGAGGCATCAGCGCCCGATTCCACGCACGCCGCGAACAGCGCACCAACTTCGAGCGGGCCATGATGCGGATCACCGGGATGGACCTCAAGATGGAGCAGTACCGCAAGGGCGAGGAGTTCGTCGCGGCCATCGCCAGGGCCCGCGGGACCGAAGCACTGCATACGCTGTGGGACGGTCCGGAGACGCTGCCGTCACCGGAGGAGATAGACAGTCCGTCAGGTTGGTTGGCACGGGTACTGCCCAGGCCCTGATCGAGCCACGTAGCACAGGGGACGCACATGACAACTGAGGGCCCCGGAACTGTGGGACCCGGACACGGAGTGGGCGGCGCGCCCGTGGCAATCGCCATCAGCCCCGTGCTCACCGGCCGCAATGCCTTCGCTACGATGCGCGAGAAGATCCTCGAGGCTGCGCCCGGCGCCAGGCTGATCCCCGTGAGCGCGGACGGCGTCGCCGACGAACCGCTGGACGAGGTCGAGGTGCTGCTGCGGGGCTGGTCGTTGGGCGGCGATTCGCTCGACCGGCTCGTCGGCCGAGCCCCCAAGCTGCGCTGGATCCACTCGGTGTCGGTCGGCGTTGAGGCCGTTCTGACTCCGTGCGTCAGCCTGCGCGGCCTGACAGTCACCAACGGCCGGGGCGTCTTCGATCAGCCGATCGCCGAGTACGTCATGACGATGATCCTGGCCCTCTGCCGGCGGCTGCCTCAGCTCCTCGAGCTGCAGCGCGAACGGACCTGGCAGCCGATCGAGGCCCGGAGCTCTCCGCAACCACTATCGGGCTCGTCGGCCTGGGCGGCATCGGCTGCGAAGTCGCGGATCTGGCCAGGCCTTTCGGACCGCGAGTAGTGGCGATCCGACGCCGTCCGAACGCGGGTCACGTGGAAGGGGTCGAGGTTCTGGGCGGCCTGGATGCATTGCCGGACCTGCTGGCGGTTTCCGACTTCGTGGTTCTCGCACTGCCCCTTACCGGCCAGACCGAGGCGCTCATCAACGACGGCAGCCTGGCGGCGGCCAAGCCCGGCTCCTGGCTCATCAACGTCGCCCGCGGCGGCCTGGTCGACGAGCTGGCGCTCCTGCGGGCGCTGCGGTCGGGGCCGGTCGGCGGAGCGGTGCTGGACACGTTCCGTGAAGAGCCGCTCCCGGAGACGTCGCCGTTCTACCGGCTGTCCAACTGCATAGTCACGCCGCACACGAGCTGGTCGAGCGCCGCGGTCCTCGATCGAACGCTCGATGTCTTCTGCGACAACCTGCGCCTGTATCGCTCCGGCGAGCCGCTGCAGAACTTGGTCGATCCGGCCGCCGGCTACTGACGATCCAAGGCGGCTGCCGGGAGCGCTGCTCCGCCCCGGTGCCGCGTCCGCGCCCGAAGGCACTCGGCTAGCATGTGTGCGGCGCGACCGCGCCCTACCGAGGAGAGCGTCAGCCATGCAGATCGCCATCGTCGGGCTCGCAGGCTCGGGGAAGACGACCGTCTTCAACACGCTCACCCGTGGCCATGCCCAGACCGGCGGGTACGGTGGCATGGAGCTGAACGTCGGCGACGTCAAGGTCCCGGACGACCGGCTGGACAGGCTGGCCGAGATCTTCAAGCCCAAGAAGATCGTCCATGCGGACGTGACCTACTTCGACCTGCCCGGCTCCGCCGGCATCGACCGAGGGCCGGGTCGGGACCGAGGAACTGCCGGCCGACCAGCTGGCCCGGCTGCGCGAAGCCGGACGCCCTGCTCCACGTCGTCCGCGCGTTCGAGGATCCGGCCGTGCCGCATCCCGACGGCTCGGTCGACCCCTGGCGCGACCTCGAGCGGCTCGACCTCGAGTTCATCCTGGCCGACCTCGCGGTGATGGAGAAGCGCCTCGAGCGGCTCAAGGCCGCGGGCCACCACGGGACGCCGGCCGAGCGGGAGGCGAACGATCGCGAGCTGGCAATTGCTGGAGCGGCTCCACGGCCCGCTGGCCGAAGGACAGCCCGATCCGCGACGAATCGCTCGACGTCGGACGAGGAGAAGTCGATCCGCGGATTCCGCTTCCTTACGCAGAAGCCGGTTCTCGTCCTGCTCAACGTGGGCGAGGCGCGACCTGCCGCGTGAGGCCGAAATCGTGGCCGGCATCGCCGAGCGCTACCGTCACGAGCGAACGCTGATCGATGCCCTGTCGGCCAAGATCGAGATGGAGCTGGGCGAGCTCGAGCCGGACGAGGCGGCCGTCTTCATGGAGGAGCTGGGCCTGCACGGAGTCCAGCCTGGACCGCGTGATCCGGCTGTCAGCTATCGACTGCTCGGCCTGATCTCGTTCCTGACCGCCGGGCCGGACGAGGTGCGCGCCTGGCCGATCCCCGACGGCTCGACGCAGTTGATGCGGCGGGGGCGATCCACACGGATCTCGCGCGTGGGTTCATCCGTGCCGAGGTCGTGCCCTACGAGGACCTCGTGCGAACTGGGGTCCATGGCGGAGGCGCGCAAGCACGGCAAGCTGCGCTCGGAGGGCAAGACGTACGCGGTCAAGGACGGCGACGTCATCGAGATCCTGTTCAGCCGGTAGCGACGCGACGGCAATTCAACGCCTGGGTGCGGCGAAGGCCGCTCCGACGCCGGTCGGACGGGCTCAGTTCGGCCGGTTGCGATCGTTCGGCATATCGACAAAGAGGCCGCGATAGTCGAACTCGTCGTCGTCTTCCTCGTCCGAGTCGGTCGAGGCGAGGTAGTTGTCGTCGTCCAACTTTGAGACGTTGACCGAAGCCGTCAGTCGATCGTCCGAGATGGCTACGAAGCCGTGGTCCTTCTCGAGTTCGTCGGCGATGGCCTCGATCAGGGTGTCCTCCTCGAACGAGTCCTGGATGCGGACCCGGATCGACTGGACCAGCTCGAAGAAGGAGTCGGCGCCCATTTCCTCCTCGCGGACAAGGAGCACGTCGGCGAAGATGTCGTCGTCGCCCTCGCGAAGCTCGTAGAAGAACACGTCGAAACTCCTGGAGAAAGATGTTGGAAGCCCGCCGAGTATACCCCTCGTCCTCGACCGGCCCGGCCGGGCAGGCGTCCGATCCGGAGCCCGGACTCCAGATCGTCGTCGTCGGTGTCGCCTCACGGGACCTGGTCGCGGACGATCCGAGGGGTTGGCGGCTGGGCGGATCGGCGACCTACTGCTCGCTGACTGCGGCTCGGCTGGGTCTGCGAGTCGGCTGCCTCCTTGGCGTCGACGCGGATGCCGCCGAGGCCGCGGAGCTCGATCAGTTGCGGGCGGCCGGAGTCTCGTTGCGGCTCGTCGGGCTGAAGCGGGGGCCGGTCTTCGAGAACCTCGAGATCGACGGGCATCGGCGCCAGCGCTGGCATTCTGCGAGCGACTCGCTACCCTCCGGTGAGTTGCCGTCGGCATGGCGAGGTGCCGGGGCATGGCTGGCCGTGCCCATTGCCGGAGAGTTGGGGGTCGAGTGGGCCGGGATCGTGGCGGACGGCGCCGCCCTCGGCGTTGGCTGGCAGGGGTTGCTGCGCACGTTCGACGGCGACGGCTGGGTGAAGCGAGCGCGGCCCACTGCTTCGCCGCTGCTGGCGAAGGCGGGGCTGGTGGTGGCGAGCGTCGACGACGTAGCCGGCGACGTGGTTACGGCTGAGTTGCGGGCGCTCGCGCCCGCGGCGACGATCGTCCTGACCGCGGGTGAGGGCGGAGGGATTGCGCTTCGCGAGGGCCGGATTGCGTCCTACCGGGCAGTGCCGGCGGGTCTCGTTGTGGATGCTACGGGCGCCGGCGACGTGTTCCTGGCCGCGCTCATGACCGCGTGGATTCTGACCGGCAAATTGGCCACGGCGGCGACCCTGCGATTTGCCGCGGCAGCGGCCTCTTGCGTGGTGGGCGACATCGGGCTGGCCGGGGTGCCAACGGCGAATCAAGTCGCGGCCCGGCTGCGCGGCCGGACCCGGGCGGGCTGAAGCCTCAGCCCGGTGCGGCGGCCAATTCCTCGGCGCCTATGCCGGTTGCCGCTCCAGGCGGCGGGCCAGCCGCGCGCGGCGCCTGGCCAGATCCGCCTCGAGGGTCCGGCGCTGCATCGCATTGCCGTGGCCGCGGCTGCGATAAAGAGCTAGAAGCGCCTCGTCGGTGGCCGTCCAGGCGCCCGCCAGATTTCGCTCGCGATGCTCCCGTTCCTTGGCAAGCTCGATCCAGCCGAGGGCTGCGAGCGGCCCCGGCGCAGTCACGAGCCGGCTCCAGGCAACGCCCGCATCGGCCAGGCGGCCACAGCGACGGAGCAGCCGGGCGAGTTCTACGGTGGCCATAGCCACGTCCGGATCGCCGCCGGCGATCGGGCCGCCCGCAATCTCCAGGCACTCGACGGCTTCGTCGAAGCGGGCCTCGTGCCGGAAGAGCCGTGCCAGGCGGACGAGATCTCCGGCAGGCGCCCAGCGTCGCACCTCGCCCTCGCCGTAGCCGCGCTCGAGATGGGCCAGCAGGCGCCCGAGGGTGACGACGTCCTCGGCGTTGTGGCGGGCGACGACCCGCACCGGCCCGGCAGGACCGCCGCGAAGGAATGAGTGGTAGACCGCGGGGATCTCCCAGGATGGAATGTCCGGGGCGCGGTGTCGGCGGAGCAGGTGGCGTTCCACGGTCTGAAGACGCGCATCCGGCAGTCGATGCCGGAACAGGCGCCTGACGAGCAGAAGCAGGTCCAGGTGGCCGTCGATCGGAGGCGGGATTCGACGGCCCATTCGGTAGCGAGTTTCCAGCAGCGGCCAGTCGAAACTGCGGCCGTTGTACGTGACCAGGCACGCGCCGGGCGGCGTCTCGGCCGCCAGGGCGTCGAGCAGGGCCCGCTCCTCGGACAGGTCCGGCAGGAGCAGCTGCACCAACCTCATCCGATCGCCCTGCCACCAGCCGATGCCGATCAGGAAAGCCACGGTGCCCGCGGCCGAGCCCAGGCCCGTCGTTTCCGTATCCAGGCAGAGGAGGGGAGTGTCCGGGCCGGGCATTCCCGGCAAACGGCCCAGCCGGGCGCGATCGATCGGCAGATAGACCGGTCGCAGTTCGCGACGGACGTACCAGCCGTGCTCCGTCTCGACCGCGTCGGCGTCCAGGCCGTCGGCCATGCGGCGGGCCAACGACGCGGGATCCACTCTATCGATGCCCTGCCAGACCGGCTCCGGGGTGCCGAATGGTTCGCCGGCGGCAACGACGGCGGCGATCACCCGCCTGATCTCGGGATCCGCTTCGCCGCTCCTGTCCACGCCGGCAACGGCCGCCCTGCCGCGACGCAGGTCGTCGAGGTGGCGCTGCAGGCGAGTCCGTCGACGGTCATGCTGCCGCCTCCGGAGCTCCCGTCCCGATCCGGCCGCCGGTCGATGCGCCGTCCGCTCGAGGCCGTCGGCGGACGCCGCGCCGTCTACGAGTGACCGCAGCAAGCGTAGGGCGAGCGCCTTGGCGTCGATCTCCGGTTCCAGCCGCGGGCCCGGTGCAGGCCGGGCAGCCGCCTCGCAGGCGCAGCCGGCGATCAGATCCGCGGCCGCCGGCGACCAGCTCCGTCGTGGCGCTCGCACAGAGCCGCTCGGACGAGGCCGACGCCGCCCGGCACCGCCTCGTACAGGTAGATCGTGGGGGCCTCGTGGTGCGGCGAGCGGACCTGGGTGACCAGGCCGAGGTCGTGCGGGTCGACCATCAGCAGGACCGCCGCGACCGCCTGGAGCGCCCGCCCGGCGCCGAGCAGGGCGACGTCCAGATCGGCCCGGCGCCAGCCGCGCCGGCGTCCGAGCGTCAGCCAGTAGGCCGTCGTCTGCAGCTCGATCTCGGGCAGGTGGATCGGGCCCCAGCCGAGGTTCTCGTTCGTGCACGAACTTGAGCTTCTTGTAGATGGTGGCGAGGCTGGCGACCATGACCTCGCCGTGGGCCCGCTCGCCGCCGGCACGCCGGCGCCTCGGCGAAGACGTCCAGCGGCTTGAGCGTCACCGCCCGGTCGGCCTGCGTGTAGTGGTCGACGTCGACGCGGCGGACGTACGCCTTGCGCTCGTCCCAGTCCAGCCGGTCGACGTGGAACTGGGGCGACTCGTGGAGGTAGATCGCGTCCTCGTGGACGAGCGTCTGGGCCGCGAACAGGTCGACCTCGCCGAGGACGCGCGGCCGGTCCGGCGTCGTGTCGATGATCACGACGTTCTCGTCCGCGGCGGCGCGGAGCGAGATCTCGCCGAGCCGGGAAGTTCTCGCTGCGCCCAGTACCAGCGCCCGTCGCCGGCCTGCCGGACGTGGCCCTCCTCGCCGAGGAACGCCAGCAGGTCGTCGGCGGGTCCGGGCCGAAGCGCTCGCCCGGCTCGAACGGCAGCTCGAACGCCGCCGCCCGCAGGTGGGCGAGCAGCACGTGGAGGTTGTCCGGGTCGAGCCGTGCCTCCTCGGGCGGGCCGGTCGAGCAGGTACTCCGGGTGCTGGACGACGTACTGGTCGACGGCGCCGCCGCCGGCGACGAGGACCGACGACGCTCATGCCCTGCCGCCGCCCGGCACGGCCCATCTGCTGCCAGGTCGCGGCGATCGAGCCCGGATAGCCGGCGAGGATCGGCGACGTCCAGCCGGCCGACGTCCACGCCCAGCTCCAGCGCGTTGGTGCTCACGACGCCGAGGAGCTCGCCGTCGCGCAGGCCGTCGCTCGATGGCCCGCCGCTCGGTGGGCAGGTAGCCGCCGCGGTAGCCGCGGACCCGCGAGTCCGCGGCCCGACGGCTGCTCGCGCAGCGCCTCGCGCAGGCCGGTGAGCAGCAGCTCGACGCCGACGCGCGACCGGCCGAAGACGATGCGTCTGGCGGCCGGCGCGCAGGAACGGCAGCGCCCAGCGCTGTGGCGAGGGTCGCGCCGAGCCGCGCGCGCCGGGGGCCGGATCGAGCAGCGGCGGATCGACCAGCAGGACGTGGCGCTCGCCCGCCGGGGCGCCGTTCCCGTCGACGAGCGCCGGCTGGCGCCCGGTCAGCAGTCGCCGCCAGCTCGCCGGGGTTGCCGATCGTCGCCGAGCAGCAGACGATGACCGGGTGCGAGCCGTAGTGCGCGCAGATCCGCAGGAGCCGGCGCAGCACGTTGGCGACGTGGCTGCCGAAGACGCCGCGGTACGTGTGCAGCTCGTCGATGACGATGTACCGGAGCTGCTCGAAGAGCTGGAACCACTTCGTGTGGTGCGGCAGGATCGCCGCGTGGAGCATGTCCGGGTTCGTCACGACGACCTGGCCGGCCGAGCGGACCGCGGAGCGGATCGGGGCGGGCGTGTCGCCGTCGTAGGTCGACGGCGCTGACGTCGAGCCCGGCCGCCCGGCGAGCTCGCGGAATTCCGCGACCTGGTCCTGGCCGAGCGCCTTGGTCGGGAACAGGATACAGCGCGCGCCGGCGGGTCGTCGGCGAGCGCCTGGAGGACCGGCAGGGCGTAGCAGAGCGTCTTGCCCGAGGCCGTGGGCGTCACGACGACGACGTCGTCGGCCGGCGCGGACCGACTCGATCGCCTCGGCCTGGTGCGGTACAGGGCGGTTCCACGCCGCGGCTGCCAGACCCGCCTCGATCCGCGGATCCAGCCACTCGGGCAGCGGCCACGAAGTCCGCGGCTCGGGCCGGGATCAGCTCGTGGTGTGACGACTCCGCTGGCCAGCGACGGTTCGTCCAGCAGCTCGATCCAGCACGGCCTCGACGGCGGCCGGCGCGTAGTACCGCATTTCGACACCTCAAACCGAACGCACGTGCGAAATATGCGCCAGTGTACCAGCGTCCCGCAAGCGCGAACTCGGGTTGACACGTCAGCTGCCCCCAGCTACGATTTTGCAATGGTAGGACGCGAGATAGGGGTTTCTCAGGACGAGGCGTCATCCTCCTCGCCGTCCGTTTCCGGACCGTCCATTTCCTTCAGCCGGCGTCGCCTGGCCATGCTCGTGGCCGGCCTATTTGCGCTGTGGCTCGTCGGTGTCTTCGCCCGGCAGGTTGGGGACGCGGCGTCCGCGGCCAGCCAGGCCGACGAGCTGAGGGCTCGCAACGTCGCCATGGAGCGTGACATCGCCTCGCTCGACCAGGAACTCCAGCTGATCAAGGAACCGGCGTTCGCGTCTCAGATGGCGCGCGGCTACCTGCTCGGGTCGCCCAAGGAGATTCCCTTCACCCTGGATCCCAACGCTCCGCCGCTTCCGGCCGACGCTCCCGGCTCGACCAGCATCAAGCCAGAGCCGACGACACAGACCACCAGTCCGCTGGATTCCTGGCTGCAGGTGCTCTTCGGATCGTCCTAGCGGCGCGCGCGTTACCATCGAGCCATGACACCGTCACCGTCCGAAAGCCACCGTCCCCTGAAGGTCGGCGTCCAGCTTCCCGAGATCGAATGGCCAGCCCGCTGGTCGGACCTGGCCGAGATGATCCGCACCATCGAGGATGTGGGCTTCGATTCCGTCTGGTTCGGAGACCACTACATCTACCGCATGGCCGATGGCACGGCCGACGCGCCGTGGGACGCCTGGTCGCTTCTCGCGGCCGCCGCGGCTATCACGTCGCGCGTGACGATCGGTCCACTCGTTACGCCGATCGGCTTCTACAACCCTGCGGTCCTGGCGAAGAAGGCGGCCGCGGTCGACGAGATTTCCGGCGGGCGGCTGGTGCTGGGTCTCGGCGCCGGCTGGAACGAAGTGGAGTTCCGGGCCTACGGTGTTCCGTTCGACCATCGGATCTCGCGCTTCGCCGAGTCCTTCACGATCGTTCGGACGCTGCTGCAGACCGGCCAGATCGACTTCGAGGGCGTGTACTACAGCGCCCGCGATTGCGAGCTTGTGCCGAAAGCGCGGCCCGGCGGCCCGCCGATCATGATCGGCTCGATGGGCGAGCGGATGCTCGACATCACTCTGCCCCACGTGAAGTCGTGGAACGTGTGGCACGCGGACACGGGCAACAGCCCGGCGGGCGTGGCGCCGCTCCGTGCCCGAGTCGCGGCCGCGTGCGCAAAGGTGGGCCGGGACCCCGCCACCGTGGATGCCACGGTCGTCGTCCTGATCCGGATGCCCGACGGCCGGGGCCGCCGACAGGGCGACGGCTACACGGATGCCACCCCGAACCCGCTTCAAGGTCCGCCGGAGTTGATCGCCGAAGAACTGCGCGCCTACGCCAGGGCCGGCGTGGCGGAGGTTCAGCTCGTGGTCGACCCGATCACGATCCGCTCGATCGAGGGCCTCGCTCCCGTGCTCGAAGTCCTGGATCGGGGCTAAGGGCGCGGGCTCTCCCGATCTGGCCGTCCTCCAGTTCCATCCGCTACAATGCGCCCCGCCACGGCGGAGTAGCTCAGTGGTAGAGCAGGGGACTCATAAGCCCTTGGTCACAGGTTCAAATCCTGTCTCCGCTACCAACGAAACCTGAAACGGCCCGGGCATTGCTCGGGCCGTGATTCCAGGAGCGCAACGACCCATCCATCGACGGCCGGCCCGCGCTGCCCTGCCCGGGGCCGCGTGCCGAGACGTCCCGTCTGAGTTCATTTTCAGCCGAACTCCAGTACGCTCGCGGCAGTCTCCCAGGTGAAGCCGTCGCGCGGCTCGCGACCCGGACCTCGGGCTTCGGTCCCGAGGCTTGCTCCAAGCAGGCCCGTTGGGTCCTCGGGCGTATACTGCGGCGGCCGATCGGCCACGCACCGATGGCCAAACCCGGAGGCCCGTAAATCCCTTGAATACGCGTTTCATGCGCAACGTGATCGTGATGCTCGTTCTCGTTGCCGCCACAGCCGCCCTTCTGTACGCCCTTATCCAGCCGTCACAGCCCAACACCCAGAGCTATTCCTACTTCGAAAATGACGTCAAAGCCGGCGGAGTCAAGACGATCGTCCGTGAGGACATCACCCTGACGGTCACCGACAACAACGGCACCACCTATAACGTGGTCTCGGACTCGCCGCAGGACGGCGAGTGGGCCATGATCCAGACCTGGAACCCCAACGCGCTCAAGACCATCAGCTACACGATTAACAAGCCTGCGGATACCGGCTGGATCATGTTGCTGCTCAGCACCCTCGTGCCGGTCGGCCTCGTCGTTTTGCTGATCTTCTTCATGATGCGCCAGGCGCAGGGCACCAACAACCAGGCGCTCAGCTTCGGCAAGAGCCGGGCGCGGATGTTCCTGGGCAACAAGACGGTCGTCACGTTCGCTGACGTGGCCGGCGTCGACGAGGCCAAGACAGAGCTCCAGGAGGTCGTCGAGTTCCTCAAGTACCCGGAGAAGTTCAACTCGCTCGGCGCGCGCATCCCGCGCGGCGTGCTGCTCGTCGGCCCTCCCGGCACGGGCAAGACGCTGCTCGCGCGTGCCGTCGCCGGCGAGGCGGGCGTGCCGTTCTTCTCGCATCTCCGGCTCGGAGTTCGTCGAGATGTTCGTCGGCGTCGGCGCCAGCCGCGTCCGCGACCTGTTCGACCAGGCCAAGCGCAACTCGCCGTGCATCGTCTTCGTCGACGAGATCGACGCGGTCGGCCGCCAGCGCGGCGCCGGCCTGGGCGGCTCGCACGACGAGCGCGAGCAGACCCTCAACCAGATCCTGGTCGAGATGGACGGCTTCGACACGAACACCAACGTCATCGTCGTCGCCGCCACGAACCGGCCGGACGTGCTCGACCCGGCGCTGCTGCGCCCGGGCCGCTTCGACCGCCAGGTGATCCTCGACCGGCCGGACATCACGGGCCGCGTCGCGATCCTCAAGGTCCACACCAAGGGCAAGCCGCTCGACAAGGCCGTCGACCTCGAGAACCTGGCCCGCCAGTCGCCCGGCTTCTCCGGCGCGGACCTGGCCAACCTCGTCAACGAGGCGGCCATCCTGGCCGCCCGGCGCAACAAGAAGGTCATCACCATGCCCGAGTTCAACGAGGCGATCGAGCGGATCGTGGCCGGTCCGGAGCGCAAGAGCCGCGTGATCTCGCGACGCCGAGAAGACGGATCATCGCCTACCACGAGGGCGGCCACGCGGTCGTCCAGCGGATCCTGCCAAAGTGCGACCCGGTCCACAAGGTCACGATCATCAGCCGCGGCATGGCCTGGGCTACACCATGGCCCTGCCGACGGAAGACCGCTACCTGCAGTCCAAGACCGAGTTCGAGGACAAGATCGCGGGCCTGCTCGGCGGCAACGCGCTCGGAGAGGCTGGTCTTCGGCGACACGACCACCGGCGCCTCCAACGACATCGAGAAGGCGACCGACCTCGCCCGGCGGATGGTCACCGAGTACGGCATGAGCGACAAGCTCGGCCCGCTGGCCTTCGGCAAGCGCGACGAGATGGTCTTCCTCGGCCGCGAGATCGGCGAGCAGCGCAACTACTCGGACGAGGTCGCCAAGCAGATCGACGACGAAGTGCGCGCGATCATCGACCACGGCTACGCGCGGGCCACGCAGGTGCTGACCGAGTACCGGGACCGAGCTGCTGGCACCTGGCCGACAAGCTCGTCGCCGAGGAGACGGTCGACTCCGAGGAGTTCGAGAAGATCTTCGAGGACCTGCCCGGCCCAAGCAGAACCTGCACGGCATCGTCCCGCGCCTCGACAGGCTCGCCGGCGCTGGACGCCAAGACTGCCGGCCCCGTCGCCGTCCGGCCGACGGCGACTCCAAGTCCCAACCCCAGCCCTGCCTGAGCTGCACGAAGCCGGGCGGCCGCAAGGTCGCCCGGTTGATGTCAGACCGTGGATACGCCACCGGCGCCCACTTCGCGGTCGGGTCGATACAATCGAGGAAAAGCACGAGCCATGTGGACGGACTCGGATGACTGATGCCGTAGCCGAGCCTAACGTAGACGCCGCCCTGGAGCGTTCCTCGATGAGACGCGCGAGGCGCGGCTCGAGTCGTACATGGAGCTGCTGCGGATCCCGAGCATCTCGGCACTGCCCGCCCACGCCGCCGGACTGTCGGCGCGCCGCCGAATTCGTCGCTGCCGACCTGCGGGCCGCGGGCATGGAGCACGTCGAGGTTTCCGAGACCGGCGGCCATCCCGTCGTCTACGCGGACTGGCTGCACGCCGCGGGCAAGCCGACGGTCCTCGTCTACGCCCACTACGACGTGCAGCCGGTCGATCCGCTCGACCTGTGGGAGTCGCCGCCGTTCGAGCCCGTTCGTCAAAGACGGCCGCGTGCTCGCCCGCGGCGCCGCGGACGACAAGTGCCACGTCAGCATGCACCGTCGAGGCCGCCGAGGCGATGCTGGCGACCCGCGGCGCGCTGCCGATCAACCTCAAGTTCGTGTTCGAGGGCGAGGAGGAGTCGAGCTCGATCCACCTCGACGCCTGGCTCGGCGGCCAACCGCGAGCGGCTCGACGCCGGATCTCGCGGTCATTTCAGCGACACGGGCTTCTTCGAGGGCAACCTTCCGGCGATCACGGTCGGCCTGCGCGGGATCATCTACTTCCAGATCGACGTCGTCGGGAGCACGGTGGACCTGCACTCGGGCGGTCTACGGCGGCGCCGTGCGAGAACCCGGCCAACGCACTCTGCCAGATCGTCGCCGCGCTCAAGGGGCCGACGGCCGGGTGACCGTGCCCGGCTTCTACGACGACGTGGCCCCGCTGACCACCCTCGACCGCGAAGCGTTCGCCGGCCTGCCGTTCGACGAGGAGGCCTACGTCGACGTCGATCGGCGTGGCCGCGCTCTTCGGCGAGCCCGGCTACACGACCCTCGAGCGGCTCGGGGCGCCGGCCGACGCTCGACGTCAACGGCATCTGGGGCGGCTTCGAGGGCGAGGGCGCCAAGACGATCATCCCGGCCCACGCCCACGCCAAGATCAGCTGCCGCCTCGTCGCCGACCAGGACCCGGAGCAGATCTTCGAGCGGTTGCCGCGTACATCGTCCGAGGTGGCTCCGCAAGCCGGTGCGCTAGTCGAGTCCAGCGGCTCGGCGACGGCCGCCCCAGCCTGACTCCCATCGACATCCGGCCACCCAGGCCGCGGCCCGGGCCCTCGAGGCGACCTTCGGCGCCGCGCCCCTGTACATCCGGGAGGGCGGCTCGATGCCGGTGTGCGCCAGCTTCGAGTCGATCCTGGGCCTGCCGGTCGTCCTGCTCGGCTTCGCTGCCGGCCGACGGCACGCCCACGCTCCGAACGAGTGGATGTGGATGGCCAACTACGAGACCGGGATCCGCACGATGGCCCGATACTGGGACGAGGCGTCGAGCTCGAGAGCTCTGCTGAGTTCAATTCGCGCAGG
Organism: uncultured Chloroflexia bacterium; assembly: GCA_963835845.1. Lineage (GTDB taxonomy): Bacteria > Chloroflexota > Limnocylindria > Limnocylindrales > CSP1-4 > Fen-1039. Next base: position 365,345 of record CAWIGT010000001.1, read on the forward strand.
TGCCGGTGCGTACGGGATTCGGCGCGTGCGCGCACTGACGTCAAACGGGGCGAGCGGACGTGTGCAGTCTGGATGGGTGTCGGCCTGTGGTTGCGCTGATACCATGCCGAGGCGCTCGCTCCGAGTTGCCCTGGCTGGAGGCACCAGTGACGCACGACCGATCGACCGGCAGGCGCCGCAGCCGGTCCGCCTCAGCGTGACCTGGCGGCTCGATACGGACAACGGGAGCATGGTCCCGCGGTCGGCGCTGGACGTCCTGGTCGACCTCAACGACAACGCTGGCCACCGGCGAAGTCGGCCGAGTACCAGCCGGTGCCGCTCGGCTTCACCCCGCTCGACAAGACCATCGGCGGCGGGCTCCGGCCCGGCGAGCTGCTCCTCATCGGCGGCGCCCAGGGCACGGGCAAGACGACGATGGCCCTCCAGATGGCCCGCAACGTCGCCTCGGGCGGCCAGGCCAACGTGCTCTACATCTGCTTCGAGCACGAGGAGCAGTACCTGCTCAACCGGCTGATCGCGCTGGAGTCGGCGCTGGCCCACCTGCCGCAGAAGACCGGCGCGATCAAGATCCAGGACGTCCGCAAGGAGATCCTGGCATCGTGGATGGCCGAGGGCGCGGTCGGCGCCGGCCTGACCGCCAACCCGCCGCCTGCGGCCCAGCCTCGACCGGATCGCCCGCTACGGCCAGAACCTGTTCCTGCATGCGCGGCATCGCAGACGGCGAGCACGATCGACAACATCCGCAAGCTCGTCCAGCAGCACCGCGCAGCTGTCGGGCGACCGCGCGCCTGCTGGTGGTCGTGGACTACCTGCAGAAGGTGCCCGATGCATCCCCGAGCCGCAGACCGAGTCGGAGAAGGTCACCTACGTCGTCAACGGCCTCAAGGACATCGCCCTGTCGGAGCAGGTGCCGATGATCGCGATCGTGGCCGCCGACAAGGAGGGCCTCAAGGCGCCGCGCCTGCGCAACCACCACCTGCGCGGCTCGTCGGCGATCAACTACGAGGCCGACATCATCCTGATCCTCAACGAGAAGTACCAGCATCGTCGCCAAGGTGAACATCGAGTTCAACCCGTACCAGGCGCAGCGCTTCCGCGACTGGGTCGTCGTCACGGTCGAGAAGAACCGCGGCGGCCAGGACAACGTGGACCTCGAGTTCGAGAAGCACTTCGAGTACTCCTGCTTCGACCCGAACGGCCGGACGGTCCAGGAGAAGCTGATCGAGGAGCGGCTCTACAACGACTGAGACCGAAGGCCCGGCCTTCGGTATGGCCGAACGGGGCGACCTTCTCGGCCTGAACCGGCCGGGACCGGTGACGCGGGGCGGGCCCAGCGAAGGCCGCGCGGCGGGCGGACGCCGGACGGCGTAGCCTTCGCCCATGGATCCAGAGGCGGCATTTCCCGACGTGGTGGAGATCTTCGTCGAGATCCCGCGCGGGAGCCGCAACAAGTACGAGTTCGACGAGCAGGCGGAGGTCTTCCGCCTGAACCGCGTCCTGTCCTCGGCCGTCTACTACAACTTCGACTACGGCTTCATCGAGGGCACGCGGGCCGACGACGGCGACCACACCGACGCGCTGCTGCTGATCGGCGAGGCGACGTTCACCGGTTGCCGGGTCTGGGCCCGGCCGGTCGGCGGCCTGGAGATGAGCGACGAGAACGGCTTCGACTTCAAGGTCCTCTGCGTCGCCGTCGGGGATCCTCAGTACGCCCACTACCACGGCCTCGCAGACGTCTCGCCCCACCGCCTGGTCGAGATCGAGAACTTCTTCCAGACCTACAAGCTCCTCGAGAACAAGGCGGTCGAGATCCTGGGCTGGCGAGACCTGGGGCGGGCTCGGGAAGTCCTCCACCACGACCGCGCCGTGTACCTCAAGGAACAGAAGGGCCAGGCGTGACCGGTCCTCGGAGCCGCGGCCGCCCTGGTCCCGCCGCAGATCCGCCCGACCCGTCGACGATCCGCCCGGTACGAGCCGGTTGTTCATGGCGATTCCCGTGGCCGACGACGTCCGCGCGGCCGTCGGCCGTCTGATGGAGGAGCTCGCGGGCGCTCCGATAGACACGCGCGCTCCCGGACAGCCGCGCTGGGTCAGAACCGAGGGACTCCACCTCACCCTGAGGTTCCTCGGCGCCACTCCGGACGTTCGGGTCCAGGAGCTGGCCGACGGCCGTGGCCGAGGTCGCTCGGGAGGTGGCTCCGTTCCGTATCGAGTTGTCGGGCGGCGGCGCCTTTCCTTCTCCACAGCGCCCTCGCGTCCTGTGGCTGGGCATCGGCGGCCGGAGGCACGGAATTGATGAGCGTTGCGCGGCGGCTCAACGTGGAGTTGGAGAGGCTCGGCTGGTCGCATGACGACCGCCCCTTTTCGGCGCACCTGACCCTCGCCCGCACCGACGGCATCGCCGGCTCCGACGAGCGTGCCCGGCGGCTGATTGAACTGGGCCACGACGTCCGCCTGGATTGGCTGGCCGACAGCCTCGTGCTCTACAAGAGCCATGCCGGGCAGGGTCCGTCGCGGTACGAAGCCCTGGCCGAGGCCGCGCTCTCAGGCGGCCGGTGAACCTGTCGCGGGGGTCCTGGGCCGGCGGTAGCGCTGGCTTATCCCCGAGTCCGGTGCCGAGCCCGTAGCCTCCGCGGCAACTGCTCGGGCGAGGCCCGACCGGTACGCGCGGGCAGGGGCATGCGCCGTAACCTTGCACGGTTCACTCGCTAGCCGCTAGGCTTGCGCGGCCACAGTCGTGTTGGGGCGACCTCGGGCACCCATAGCCAAGCTCCCGGGCCGGTAACCGCCGGTTATGGAGTCGTCGCCGGTGAGCCCGGCGGGAGGAGTCGGATGGTCGCACGCACCCGTATCACGCTGGGCGAAGAAGACATTCCGCGCGTCTGGTACAACATCTCGGCCGACCTGCCGGTGGCGCAGTCGCCGGCCCTCCATCCCGGCACACATCAGCCCCTCGGCCCGGCGGACCTCGCCCCGCTCTTCCCGATGGCACTGATCATGCAGGAGGTCTCCACCGAGCGGGAGATCGAGATCCCCGAGCCGGTCCGCGAGCTTTACAAGCAGTATCGACCAAGCCCTCTTGTCCGCGCCCTTCGGCTGGAGAAGGCCCTCGACACGCCCGCCCACATCTACTACAAGAACGAGGGCGTCAGCCCGTGCGGCAGCCACAAGCCCAACACGGCGATCCCGCAGGCCTTCTACAACAAGGAAGAGGGCATCAAGCGCATCGCCACTGAGACCGGTGCGGGTCAATGGGGCAGCGCTCTCGCCTACGCCGGCGCCATGTTCGGCGTCGAAGTCAAGGTCTACATGGTTCGGGCCAGCTACGACCAGAAGCCATACCGGGCCCTGATGATGGAGACCTACGGCGCCAGCGTCGTCCCGAGCCCGAGCCCGGACACCGCGGCCGGTCGAGCCATCCTGGCCGAGCACCCGAACAGCACCGGTTCACTCGGCATCGCCATCAGTGAGGCTGTCGAGGACACGGTCACTCGCGACGACACTCACTACTCGTTGGGCTCGGTCCTCAACCACGTCATGCTCCACCAGACGATCATCGGCCAGGAGTCGATCAAGCAGATGGAGATAGCGGGCGAGGAGCCCGACGTCCTGATCGCTTGCGCCGGCGGCGGCTCCAATTTCGCCGGTCTGGCCTTCCCGTGGCTTGGCCAGACCTTCCGCGGCGGCCGAAAGTACAAGGTCATCGCCGTCGAGCCCGAGGCCGCCCCGAGCATGACCCGCGGACGCTACGCCTACGACTACGGCGACACCGCGAAGATGGCGCCGATGGTCAAGATGTACACGCTCGGCCACGACTTCATTCCTGAGCCGATCCACGCCGGCGGGCTGCGCTACCACGGCATGTCGCCGCAGGTCAGCCTGCTCAAGCACGAGGGCTTCATCGAGGCCCGAAGCGTTCATCAGCGGCCCTGCTTCGCGGCGGGCATCCAGTTCGCTCGGACCGAAGGCCTGATCCCGGCGCCGGAGTCCACTCACGCGATCCGGGTCGCGATCGACGAGGCGCTGGCGGCTAAGGAGTCCGGCGAGAAGAAGGTAATTCTCTTCAACCTGTCGGGCCACGGCTACTTCGACATGACTTCGTACCAGCGATACCTCTCCGGACAGCTGGAGGACTACGAGTACCCGGTCGAAGAGGTAAATCACGCTCTCGAGGCCGTCGAAGCGTAGCCATACCCCCGCGAATTAAAGAGGCCGTGTCCGAAAGGGCGCGGCCCCTTTGATTGAGTTCCCAATTCGCGAGCGATCGACTCGTTCGCTAGGCGAGCGTCTGTCTGCGGACAGCCGATCGCTGGAGGAGGAGATAGCGATCGGCAGGAAAGAGCGGCAGACATGCGGCTCAGTGCGGGTCGCTCCGGGGGGAGCGAAGCGACCCGCCGATACGACCACTTGCCCGAGTGGCCGTGATGTCACCGTTGCCGGCGAACGTGAATAATCATCGCGGCACTCGATAATCCGGTCATCGCCAATCCAACGTATTCGATATTGCACGTCTGGATCCCCGGAAATGGCGCACCGACGAAGCATTGAATGTGCCGATGGATGCCGTAGCATCAAGAGATGCCGCGACTTGCATGTTTCCAATGTGGACGAACCCTCTGGGCCACGGCGCCGCTTGCCCAGCTCTTCGCCGAAGAGAGACGTTGCCCCAGGTGTGGGGCGTCGCTGCGAGACGACCGGCGGATATGGGATCGGCGCGGCTTCGCACGTCGCCAGGGTCGCGGAGACTCACCGACAGGCGAAGAGCGTCGGGCCCGGGATCGCCGGACCGGTCAACGGCGCAGGGTCGCCTAGCCTGAGGCGCAGGCCATACGGACAGCGTTTTGCCGCAGGGACGGGAACGCAGCCGATGGAGGTGTGCCGGCCGGCGCCGCCGGGATGGGCGCGGACGAGGGCGGATGGCCCGGACCACTGAAAGGGTCTGCGCCCCGAGAACCGGGTCAGAACAGGTTGTCGTCCGACTTCGGCGGCTCGACCAGGCGGTGACGGAGGGCGAACGCCACGGCTTCGAGCTTGGAGTGGACCCGCAGCTTGCCCATGATGTTCTGGACGTGCGTTCGCAGCGTGTTCGGGGCGATGTATAGCCGCTCGCAGATCTCTGGCGTCGCCAGCCCCTCAGTGAGGGCCTTGAGCACTTCCAGCTCACGGGGAGTGAGCGGTTCGATCTGGCGGCGCTCGGTTCCGCGCTCTCGGGCCGCCGCCACGCGCTGCGCGATGCCCACGATCACCGAGCGCGGCAGGAGGGTCTCGCCGGCATAGGCGGCGCGCACGGCGTTGACGACCTCGTCGATGGCCCGGTCCTTGGTCAGATAGCCGTCGGCTCCCGCCTGGATCGACTCGAGAACGGTCTCGTCGTCGGTGAGGGCAGTGAGCATCACGACACGAGCCGCGGGCCAGCGGGCTTTGATGGCGCGCGTGGCTTCGGCGCCGGTGCCGTCCGGGAGGCGGTAGTCCATGAGAACGACGTCGAGCCGTTCCCTGGCCATGGCTTTGGCCTCGGCTACGCTGCCGGCCACTCCCGCGACGATGATGTCCGGCTCGCGGCCGAGCATCTGGGACAGAGCTCCGGTAAGGAGCTGGTGGTCGTCCACGAGGAGGACTCGGATCGGCCGGGCTTCACCGTACGCTTCTGTCATCTCTTCTTGGTCGCCCTCTTCACTGCGCGCCGGCACATGGGCAAACTTTCGCCTTCAGCCGAAGCGCATCATAGCCGGACTTCCAAAGATCGCACACTAATCCGTTCGTGTGTGTAACAGTGCGACTCAGGTGCCCCGACCGGGCCGGACCGGATGGCGAGCCGGACTGGGACCCGGCATCGCCGCTGCGAGCGCAGCCGCTTCTGCCGCTGTCCATAATGGCGTCGTGCGGATCTCCCTCATCGGCTTCGGCTTGATCGGCGGCTCGATTGCGCGTGCCCTGCACGAGCGAGCCGAGCCGGGCCGCTGGCACGTGACCGCCTGGAGCCGCACACCCGCGCCGGTGCGCAGAGCGCTCGACGATGGTGCCGTCCACGTGGCCGCGGCCACGCTCGAGGATGCGCTGCCGGGCGCCGACATCGTCGTTCTGGCGGCTCCGCCGCTGACGTGCCTCGATCTCGTAGACCGGATCGGCGGGCCGTTGCGGATTCTCTTGTCGGAGGACTGCACGGTCACAGACGTCGCCAGTGCCAAAACCCGTATCGTCGAGCGGGCGGACGCGGTGAAGCTGGCCTTCGTCGGCGGTCACCCCATGGCCGGCCGCGAGCTGTCCGGTTACGACGCCTCACTGCCGGACCTGTTCGTGGACCGGCCGTGGGTCACGGTGCCCGGCCGTTTCGCCAGGCTTCGCGACGGCGAACGGGTCGGCGAACTGATAGAAGCATGCGGGGCCATCCAGATGCCGATGGCTGCGCAGGCGCACGACGCCGCGGTCGCGGCCATCAGCCACATGCCACTCGTGGTTTCGGCGGCGATGGTCGAGGCCGTCGCGGGCGGCCCAGGCGAACCGGAGCGGCAAGATTGGGGGAACGCCGAAGCTCTCGCGGCCACGGGCTGGGCAGGAATGACGCGCCTGGCCAGGGGCGAGCCGGGCATGGGCACCGGCATCGCCGCCACCAATTCGGCGGCTCTCGCGGCTCGGGTACGAGACGTCCGGGCGGTGCTCGACTCGTGGCTGGCCGAGCTCGAGCGTGAAGGCGGGCCGGATGCCGAAGAATTGCTGGCCCGCTTCACCTCGGCGCGACGACGGCTGAGGGAGCCAGATCGGCCATGACCGACGGCGTGGCCGAGTTCGTCTACGCGGTTCCGCGAGAAACCCTGTTCGGCGACGTGGCTCCGTGGCTCGGCGTCCTGCCCGGGGACGTCGACGGCGTGGACGGAGTCCTGGAGCGAGCCCGCGAACTGGGCGGCTTCGTTGCCCGGCCGGCGGCCGAGACGGACCGATCGCTGAAACAAATCATCCCGTACCTGGTCCTGCGCGACGGCGATCGAATCTTCCTGATGAAACGGACGCGGGCCGGAGGAGACGCTCGACTCCACGACCTCTATTCGATCGGTGTGGGCGGCCACCTGAACCCCGGCGACGGCTGGCTTACCGGCGGGCTGGCGCGCGAGTGGCGCGAGGAACTCGAGGCCGACTTCGTGCCGGACTTCGAGTTCTTCGGACTGCTCAACGACGACACCGTGGACGTCGGCGTTCACCACATGGGCGTCGTCTATCTTGCCGACGCCGCCGGCCGCGCGGTGTCAATTCGCGAAACGGAGAAGCTCGGCGGTTCGTTCGAGACGATGTCGGTCGTGCGGGCCGCGTACGACAGCATGGAGACGTGGAGCCAGCTCGTGCTCGACGCCATCGTCGACTCGGACCTCCACGGAACGGCGCCGGCTCACGCCGCGGATCGGGCGATTTCCGAATGAACCGATTGCCCGGGCTCCGAGTCCCACGCATGAGCGACCCACTCCAGTCGTCCAAAGAGCGTGGCATGTTCGCAGACGAAGCCTATCTCGGCGCCGAACCCGTTCGGTCGCCAATGCATACCTCGATGGTTCGCGACCGGGCCATCGATACCGTTTTCGCCACCGCCCTCGAGGCCGAACTGGCGAAGGGCTACCGCCTGGCCGGCTACCTGCTGGCCGACGCCGCGGAAGCCCAGGACGCCGTGCAGGAAGCCTCGGTCCGAGCCTGGCGGGCCTGGCCGAAGCTCCGCGAGCGCGACCGCTTCCACTCCTGGTTCAGCCAGATCCTGGTCAACGTCTGCCGTACCAGGCTTCACCAGAGAAGCAGGCGGCGAACGGTCGACGTGGATGACGTGGATCTCGAAAGCGGAGACCCGTTCCGGGCCTCACTGGCGCGCGACGCCATCGGCCGGGCTCTGTCGAGTCTGAGCCAGGAGCTGCGCATGGTCGTCGTGCTTCGCTACTGGGGGGAGTTGTCGCTGGCCGAAATCGCGGACCGTCTGCACATTCCTGTAGGAACCGTCAAGTCGCGGCACCACGCAGCCCTGCAGGTTTTGCGCCGCCGGATAGAGCCTGTACAAGGGGGCTCGAGATGAACGACTCCGAGCTCGACGGCCTGGACGTTGAGATGGACGCGCGTCTGGCGGCCTACGCAAGCGGCTCCCGCGAACCCGCGCTGCCCGATGCGGTCGCGGACCTGCCCTGGAAGGTCCAGCTCGATCGCCCTCGTCCCGGTCGGCTGAGTGGGTTGCTGGCCGTGCCCAGGACTTCGCTGGGCCTCCGCCAGGTCGCCCTGTCGTTCGCCCGGCTCGGGCTGACGCTGGCGGTAGCCGGGGCGTTCCTTCTATTGGTCAACACCCGCGTCGGCGGCAGCGCCGCTGATCTGATCCAGCCGGTGCCGTCGGCCCGGCCCGCAGGCTTGCCCGCCACCGCGGCCAATAGCCCCGAGGTAGTCGTCGTTCCAACGAGCGGCGTGGTGGACGACGTCATGGCGGATCACGTCGCCGGGGCGGTCCACCGGGCGGAATCCGACGGTGCCGCCGCTGTCGTCATCGAGCTCGACACCCTCGGCGGCAGCCTTGAGGCAATGCAGCGCATCACGGAGTCCCTGAACGCAGAATCTGCCGACCATCGTTTGGGTCGCGCCGTCGGGCGGGTCGGCGGCAAGCGCCGGGACGTTCATCACCATGTCGGCCAACCTCGCGTACATGGCCCCCAGCACGACCATCGGGGCCGCGTCGCCAGTGGCCGCCGGCGGGCAGGACATCGCCCAGGCGATCGGCCAGACCGAGGCCGACAAGACCATGCAGTACGCGATCGCCACGATTTCGGGCTTTGCGGAGCGGAATCATCCCGAGGCCGTCGCCTGGGCCGTCTCGACGGTCGAGAAGGCCCAGGCATACACCGCTCAGCAGGCCCTGGCCGCCCATGCGATCAACGGCGTTGCCGGCAGCCTCGACGACGTCCTGAACCAGGCAGATGGCCTGACGGTGTCGACCGGTCACGGTCAGGTCGTGCTGCACACCAAGGGCGCGTCGATCGTCACGATCAATGAGGACCTGGTGCAGTCTTTTCTGCATGAGCTCGACGATCCGAACATCGCCTTCATCCTTCTCGTGCTGGGCGTCCTGTGCATCGGCGTGGAGTTCTTCCACCCGACCCTGTTGATGGGTCTGGTTGGTGCCCTCCTGCTGGCCCTGTCCTTCTACGGATCGGGCAGCCTGCCGTTGAACGTGCTCGGGGTCGTCCTGGTGGTCCTGGGTATAGGGATGATCGTCCTGGAACCGAATCTGCCCAGCCACGGCGTGCTCGTCATCGGCGGCATAGCTGTCTTCGTGGTCGGGGCAGTGGCTTTCTATGGGTCACCCGGCCCCTATCTCCAGCCGGCGTCCGTGGCCTGGCCGATCATCGGCGTGATGGCCGCGGCGGCGGCGGCATACGGGCTGCTGATCGTGAGCACACTCTTGCGGCTGCGCAGGCAGCCTCTGCCGGTCGGACTGGGTCTGGTGGGGACGCAGCCGGTGATCGGCCTGGTCGGCGAAGTCCAGGCGGACCTGTCGCCGACGGGAACAATCTACGTGGGCCGCGAATCCTGGACGGCACGGGCTCGCGACGGCGGTACGCTGAGTCGCGGCGCCAAGGTCCGAGTCGTCAAGCAGGAGGGTCTGATATTGATCGTGGAGCGGGTCGACTGACCTGATCTGGCATTCGCCCGCTTTTGGGCAGTTGGAGGAACGGGATGGAAGCCGGAACGGTAACGTTCATAGCCGTAATCGTCGTGGCGGTGATCTTGGTCTTCTTCATCGCCGTCTCGGTCAGGATCGTGCCGCAGTGGGCCAAGCTCGTTGTCTATCGCTGGGGTCAGGCCGGTCCGCAGCTGGTTCGCAACCCCGGTCTGCGGTTCCTGATCCCGTTCGTCGACAAGGGCGTCATGGTGGACCTGCGTGAGCAGTTCATCGAAGTTCCGCGCCAGACCGCGATCACCAAGGACAACGCTCCGCTTGGAGTGGACTTCCTGATCTACTGGAAGATCGTGGATCCGCTTATGAGCCAGATCAACGTGGCGAATTTCGCGGGCGCGTTGCAGGGTGTGGCGGCCACTTCGCTACGGTCCGTGATCGGCGACATTCCGCTCGACGACGTCCTGTCGCAGCGTGAAAAGATCAACGAGACGTTGCGGCTCAAGCTGGACGAGGTCACCGAGCGCTGGGGCGGCAAAGTCACGACCGTCGAGATTCGCGAGATCCTGCCCCCGCCGGCCGTTCAAGAGGCGATGAACCGGCAGCTCTCGGCCGAGCGAACGCGCCGTGCCGTGATCACCGAGTCGGAGGGTACCCGGCAGGCCACGATCAACGTAGCCGAGGGTGACAAGCAGTCGGCGATCTTGCGGGCAGAGGGCGATCGCCAGGCGGCGATTTTGCGAGCCCAAGGTTTCAGCAACGCGCTGCAAACGATCTTCGAGGCGGCCAGGGGCATCGACCAGAAGACGATGGTGCTGCAGTATCTCGACGCCCTCAAGGCGCTGGGCAACGGTCCGGCCACCAAGTTCATCATTCCGATGGAGTTCACCCAGCTGGTCGGGCCTCTGGGGGCCATGGCCAAGAGCGCGATGGGGAATCCGACGGACAAGTAGCAGGCCCGGCAGGTAGGTACGCAGGTCGAGCTGCTCGACGCGCAGCCGGCCAGTGGGCCGCATCCGGCGATTGGAGAGACGCAGACCTGCGGCCGATGCCTGTAAAGAGACGGCCTGTCTATAATCTGGCGGTTCGTCCCGACACGTCCGTGGTCCAGATACGGGCGGCTGTTGCCGTCTGCGCGCCGTGGAGCGGTGGGGTTCCGCGTTAGTCAGGTGTAGGTATGGCCGTCAGGATCCTCGTCGTCGATGCCGACCCGACAGTCCAGCGAGCGCTGGGGCACGCCCTTTCGCAGGCGGGCTATGAGGTCATCGCTTCGGGCGAGGGCCCGGAAGCACTGCGCATCGTCCACTCGGACAAGCCCGCGCTCGTGCTGATCGCCGCAAACCTGCCCGGCCTCGACGGATTCACCTTCGTGACGCGGCTGCGCATGGAAGACGGGCCCTCGACTCACACGCCGGTGATCCTGCTTCTCCCGGAGAACGAGGCCGAAGCCAGGGGCAAGGCGCTGCGTTCGGGTGCGGACGACTACCTCATCAAGCCGTTCCACCCCGCCGAGCTGATGGCGCGCATGCGCAGCCTGCTGGCCCGCTACAAGCCGGACGAGCAGTTCACACCGCCGACCCGAAGCGCGCATGTCATCCCCGCCGCAATGGCGGCGCCGAAGAAGCGCGAGCCCGCCAGGGTTGTGCTCTTCTATGGAGCCAAAGGCGGCGTGGGTACGACGACCATCGCCATCAATTCGGCGATCGCGCTTCACAAAGAACTGGGCCGGAAGGTCTGCCTGATCGACGCCAATCTGCAGTTCGGCGATCACCGCGTGTTCCTGGACCTGGGATTGGACCGCATGAGCATCGTGGACCTCGCCCAGTCGCAAGCGTTCGACCTGGATCTGATCAATCAGGTCCTGGTCAAGCACGAATCCGGCATCGAGTTGCTGCTTGCGCCGCCGTCTCCGGAGACGGCCGAACTCGTGACCCACGACCACCTGCCAAATATCATCGGCATGATGGCCGGCGAGTTCGACTACATTCTGGTGGACATCGACAAGCGGCTCGATGAAGTCAACCTGCGGATCATGGACGTCGCCGACACGATCTACGTCGTCATGACGGCCGACCTACCCTGTCTCAAGAACGTTCGCCTGGTGCTGGAAACAATCGGCCACCTTGGTTATGCCGACGACAAGGTCAAGCTGATCCTGAATCGATCGAACGCATTCACTGGCATAAACGTCAAGAACGCGGAGAGCGCCCTGAAGCGCCACATCGACTTCCAGATCATCAATGAATACCGTTCCGCGATCGGCGCGTTGAACAGCGGGGCGCCGTTCATGTACACGAAGGCAGACTCGGTGCTGGGCAAGAACGTGCTGGATTTCGTCAAGGCGATGGAAAAGGACATGACTGAGCATGCCGGTGTGAGTCGCGCCGCTCGCTAGCGCCGCCGCGGCCCGGGCCTCGAAGGCCAGGCCGCGCCGAGCGGATGCGTGGGCGATCACGGGACTGGCCGCGCAGCCCGTCCAGATAAGTGGCGGTTGATCCGGCGTTGAGCCTTGGGCCCTAGCTTGGCCGGGTGCTTGCCTCTCTTCTCTCGGCGACTCTCAGCGGATTGGACGGACACTCTATCCGCGTCGAGGTGGACGTTGCTCCGGGCCTTCCCGGCTTCACGATCGTGGGCCTGGCAGACACCGCTCTCCAGGAAGCCAGGGAGCGTGTCCGGGGAGCGATTCGAAATAGCGGTTACGAGTACCCGCCCCGGCGGATCACCGTCAACCTGGCGCCTGCCGAGTTGCGCAAGAGCGGCGCGTCGCTGGACCTCGCCATCGCACTGGGGATCCTGGTCGGCTCCGAGCAAGTGACGGCGAACGGTCGCTGGGCCGTCCTGGGTGAGCTCTCCCTCGGCGGCGAGCTCCGGTCGATGCCGGGCCTGCTGCCCATGGTGCTTGCACTGGCACGCCGCAGGGTGACCCGAGTGGTGGTTCCACTCGACGGATTGGCGGAAGCGAATCTGGCGGGTGGCGTCGACGTCGTAGCCGCGCGCACCCTCGCCGAGGCGGCCGCGCTGCTACGGCAGGACCGCCGGGGGCGGGAGCGCAGCAGCCCGCCGCGGATAGAACTCGCGGCCGACGCCGCGGACGAAATCCGTCGCGATCAAGCCGGTGCGCCGAATGGCCTTGGGGCGGATCAGTGGCCGGATCTGGATGAGGTTCGGGGCCAACTGGAGGCCCGGCGCGGTCTGGAACTGGCCCTGGCGGGAGGCCACTGCATGGTCATGGTGGGGCCGCCCGGATCCGGCAAGACACTCCTGGCCAGAACGGTGCCCGGGCTGCTGCCGCCCCTCGACGACGACGAAGCCAGGGTTGCAACGGTCATCGCGTCGGTCTCCGGCATGGGGCCGGTCACGGGTCTGGTCCGCACGCGGCCCTTTCGTTCTCCACATCACACAATCTCGTACGCGGCCATGGTGGGTGGCGGTCCGCACCTCTCGCCGGGAGAAGTTTCGCTTGCCCACAATGGCGTCTTGTTCCTGGACGAGTTGCCCGAGTTCGATCGAACGACCCTCGAGGCGCTGCGCCAACCTCTCGAGGATGGCCAGGTGGCGATTTCGAGGGTTGGCCGGGCTGCCGTCTTTCCGTCGCGATTCCAGTTGATCGCGGCGATGAACCCTTGCCCGTGCGGTCAGGCTGGCGAAGGGGACGGCCGCTGCCGCTGCCGTCCGGGCATCGTGGACCGGTATGCCGGCCGCATATCCGGGCCGTTGAGAGATCGGATAGATCTATGGGTCCACATGCCGCGCGTCGAGCCGAACGACTACGTCAGGGCGGCTGCCCAGGAAGGCTCGGCTGAGGTCGCGGCGCGAATAGCGGAGGCGCGGCATCGGCAGATGGTGCGTGACTCGCGGCCCAACTCGCGGCTCACCGGTCGAGCCTTGAGGGCTGCGTGTGCACTTGGCCCGATCGAGCAGGCCCATGCCGTCAGACTGGCCGAGCTCGACGGTTGGAGCGCCCGTGGCATCGAAAGGCTGCTCCGCGTGTCGCGGACCGCGGCGGACCTGGCCGGCGCAGACCGCGTCGAAGGATCGCACCTGGACGAGGCCGCGCGCTTCCGATCCCCGTCGTTCCGGCGTTTCGGCTACGAGGCGGTGAGCTAGCCATGCTCGGAGTGCAGAGCCTGGGGCCGATCACCTCTCGCTGCGTTGCCGAGGAAGGGCCGGCGATTTCCGCGGATCCGGCGGCGAGGTGGCGCGGCCGAGAACCCGACGGCGCGCCGGGCCGTGGGCAGGACAATGTCCCCGGCGGCGACTCGGAAGCGCCTGGGCTGCGCGGCAACATGGCCGCGTGGGCTGGCTCTGCAGCTCCGCGCGAGCCAGTGGGTCCCGCGCAACGGCCGTCCGAATCCGAGATGGCGCAGGAGCGTGACGCGTGGGTAACGTTGCTGTCGGTCTCGGGATTGGGGCCGGTGAGTTTCGGCGCACTGCTGGCCGCCTTCGGGTCGGCTCGTGCGGTCCTGGCCGTCGCCTCGGAACCGCGCGGTCCGGATCTGCTCCTGGAGGCTCTGTCAGACGCTGCCGCCGCGTCGATCGACGCGGACGTCGCCGCGGGAGCGGTGTTCGACGAGTCGGCGGCCGGCGACGCAGGCCTTAACCGAACTGCCCTCGCGACGACCGGCTCGCCGCGGCGCCCGGCTATCGGGTCGGACCTGGCCGCTCGGATCTGCGAAGCGGCGAATGACGGCGGAGCAGTGGACCAGGTTCGGGCGATGGAACTCGCGGTCGTGACGCTGGAAGACCAACGCTACCCGGACAGGCTCCGTCGGATCGAGTTGCCCCCACCACTCCTGTTCGTGCGTGGCTCGATCGAGGCTCTGTCGGCAAGCAACGCGGTCGCCATAGTGGGGACCCGCTGGCCGACCGACAAAGGGCGCCTGATTGCGGGCTGGATCGGTTCGGCCATAGCGCGAACCGGTGCCGCCGTGGTATCGGGTCTGGCCGTAGGCATCGACGGGGCCGCTCACGCGGCGGTAGTCGGGGAAGGCGGCCGAACGGTCGCGGTCCTCGGCGGCGGCCATGCCCATCTATTTCCGAAGGCGCACGAGCGCCTCGCCGACGCGATCGTCCAGGCAGGCGGTGCCGTCGTGTCGGAGCTGTCGCCAAACACGAGCCCGAGCCGCGGAACGTTCCCGCGTCGCAATCGGCTTGTCAGCGGTCTGTCGGACGCAACGGTGGTCGTAGAGGCCGGACGGCGCAGCGGGGCCTTGATCACCGCGGGTTGGGCACTGGAGCAGGGACGCGAATGCTTCCTCGTACCGGGGCCATTCGACGCTCCGACCAGCGCGGGCTGTCACGCGTTTCTGCGGAGCTACCCGGGTCAGGCTCGCGTGGTCTCCGGGGTGGTCGAACTGGTCGAGGACCTGGGCCTGGACGCCGGCGTCGCAACGGCCGAGTCGGCCGGCACCGGAGCGCAGACCGCGGGCGCTGCGGTTGCCAGGCGCGGGCCGCCGTCCTCGCCACCGCACGCCGGTCGGGCTGCAGTGCTGGCCTCGCTCGGGCCCGTCGAGCGGACTCTCGCCGAAGAGATCGCCACAGGGCCGGCCACCGCAGATCAGCTCGCCGCCAGAACGTCGCTGGCTGGAGCGGCCGTCCTCAGCGCGCTGACGCTCCTTGAGTTGCGCGGCCTCGTCTCGAGCGCCTATGGCCGCTATTCGCCCGCCGGGCCACTTGCCTGCTGGTCGGGTGGGCGCGGCGGGCCAGGGTCCGCATGAGACCGGGAGGAGTTTCGGGCCGCGGACGCTCGCCGGGGCCGATGAGACGGACATTCACACCCCTTCACTTTCTCGTCCGGCGGCACCATGCTTGCTCAATACGGGGAGCCCCACGGCCGATCTCTACAACGACCGGTGTTCCGTGGGGGCCGTGCGGAATGCTCGAGTTGGCCCGGTGCTTGGAGAGGCGGCACACGGGCGAGAAGCTCGGCGATCGGCCCTCCGCACTGGTCTGGGGTGGACTCTATCTTGGCTCGAGATTCAGGGGCTACCGGTTATCGGGCGATCAGGACCCGGTCGAGGCGTTGGTCCGCCGCGTCTCTCTTGCTCGTGGCGGTTGGAACCGCCGTCTTCGGCACCGGAAGTGTTGCCGGCGCGGCCATCCCGCGGGCTACCAGCGGCAGCGAGGGCGGCAGAGCGGCGGACACCGATACGACCGGCGCGACCTACTACCCGCTGACGCCCCGACGCGTGCTCGACTCGCGTGACGGCACCGGCGGCCTGGCTGGCCCGTTCCACTCCCACGTGGCCAGAAGCGTGCAGGTGGTCGGGGCCGCCAGCGGCGTGCCCGCCGGGGCCAGTGCGGTGACCGGCAACCTGACCGTGACCGGCCAGACGAGCTCGGGCTATCTCTACGTCGGGCCCGACGCGATAAACGACCCGGCCAGTTCGACGCTCAACTTCCCGGCGAGCGACGATCGGGCCAACTCGGTCACGGTCGCCCTGAGCGCCGCCGGTTCACTCTCGATCACCTACGCCGCCCCGAGCCTCGGCCCGACCGCGCACGTGATCTTCGACCTGACCGGCTATTTCAGGCCGCCCGATACGACCGGCGCGACCTACTACCCGCTGACGCCCCGACGCGTGCTCGACTCGCGTGACGGCACCGGCGGCCTGGCTGGCCCGTTCCACTCCCACGTGGCCAGAAGCGTGCAGGTGGTCGGGGCCGCCAGCGGCGTGCCCGCCGGGGCCAGTGCGGTGACCGGCAACCTGACCGTGACCGGCCAGACGAGCTCGGGCTATCTCTACGTCGGGCCCGACGCGATAAACGACCCGGCCAGTTCGACGCTCAACTTCCCGGCGAGCGACGATCGGGCCAACTCGGTCACGGTCGCCCTGAGCGCCGCCGGTTCACTCTCGATCACCTACGCCGCCCCGAGCCTCGGCCCGACCGCGCACGTGATCTTCGACCTGACCGGCTATTTCAGGCCGCCCGATACGACCGGCGCGACCTACTACCCGCTGACGCCCCGACGCGTGCTCGACTCGCGTGACGGCACCGGCGGCCTGGCTGGCCCGTTCCACTCCCACGTGGCCAGAAGCGTGCAGGTGGTCGGGGCCGCCAGCGGCGTGCCCGCCGGGGCCAGTGCGGTGACCGGCAACCTGACCGTGACCGGCCAGACGAGCTCGGGCTATCTCTACGTCGGGCCCGACGCGATAAACGACCCGGCCAGTTCGACGCTCAACTTCCCGGCGAGCGACGATCGGGCCAACTCGGTCACGGTCGCCCTGAGCGCCGCCGGTTCACTCTCGATCACCTACGCCGCCCCGAGCCTCGGCCCGACCGCGCACGTGATCTTCGACCTGACCGGCTATTTCGTGGGACCGTTGTATTTCCCGACTAACTGGACGTTCGATGAGTACGACGCCCGGGCGGAGCGCTACCAGGACCCCGACTACACCGCGTGCACCGCGGCAGCGACAGAATCGATGCTCAACACCATCACGTACGCGGCATCGAGTGCCGGTCTCGTATGGCAGCCGACGATCTCCTACGACGTACAGGAGTCCATCCTCGCCTACGAGCGCAACCATATGACCATGCTCTCGACTTCGGCAGGAACTGATCCACACGGCTGGCGGAACGCGCTCAACTATTACGGCTGGGGCAGCATGAGCGCGGGGGTGTATCGGGACTCGGCCTATTCGTCGTTCGACGCGGCGGCGCGTGCTGCTGTCTCGGCCCTGGCCGTGTACCGCAAGCCAGTGGGAATACTTGCCCTGGCCGGCGGTCATGCCCAATTCATCACCGGCTACCAGGTCAGCGGCGACGACCCCGCCAGCGGATCCATGGCGTTCACGGTCATCGGCGTCAACCTGACCGACCCGTATCAGTCTTCGGGCCATCGCGACACGTGGGTTACGAGATCGCAATGGCAATCCGGCACGACGTGGCTTCGGTTCTCTCCGTACCTGGAGACCGACTCGCCGTATCGTGACCCGATCGACGGGCAGGTCGGCTATGACGAGTGGTACGGGAAGTGGGTAATCCTCGATCCCGTCCGGTAGGATCGGATCATGCCCGACCCGCTCGTCCCCGGCTCGTCTTCCACGCAACCCCGGTCCCGGTCGCTCCGAGCGGCCGCCCACACCTGGTTCCTCGCAATCAGGCCCGCGACCCTTCCTGCCTCGACGAGCGGCGTGGTCGTAGGCGTGGGTGCGGCGCTGGGTTCCGGTTCGCCCTTCCGCGCAGACACCGCCATAGCCTGTCTCGCCGTGGCGCTGCTGCTACAGGTTTGCGCCAATCTGGCGAACGACCTGTCCGACTTCCGCCGTGGCGCGGACACGACCGACCGGCTCGGGCCAACCCGTGTCGCGGCGACGGGCCTGGTGTCGGAACGTCAGCTCGAGACCGCCATCGGCCTGACGCTCGCCGCCGCCGCGGTCGTCGGCGGCTGGCTGGCGCTGGTAGGCGGCCCGGTCCTGGTGGGTTTCGGGATCGCGGCGGCCGTGGCGGCTCTGGCCTACACCGGCGGACCGTTGCCCTACGGCTATCGAGGCCTGGGTGAGGTCTTCGTCTTCGCGTTCTTCGGGCTCGTGGCCGTGGTCGGGACCGCCTACCTCCAGTCCGGCCACTTCGAGCCGCTGTATGTCGCCGCTGCGGTCCCGATCGGTGCCCTTACAACGGCGATCCTGGTCGTGAACAACCTCCGCGATGTCTCCACGGATCGGGCCGCCAGGAAGCGAACGCTGGCGGTGATGCTGGGGGAGACGTTCGCCCGCGCCGAATATGTCGCCTGCTTCCTGGCCGCCGGGGTCGTGCCGATAGGTCTGGTTGCGGCCGGGCTGTGGCGTGCGGGCGTCGATGTGGGGCCCTTGACCCTGGCGCCACTGGCGACCCTTCCATTCGCGCTGCGGCTGATCGGGACCGTCCTGGACCATGGCGATCCGCGCCGGCTCAATAAGACTCTGCGCGGCACGGCCAGGCTGACGTTGCTCTTCGCGGTCCTCTTTGCGGGCGGCATGGCTGCCGGCCGGTGGCCTTCGCCGTGATCCTCAGGTTCCGCAGAATCGGTGCGGGGGAGGGCGCCACGGCCGAGGCGTCTGCCTCGACGGTCGTCTGACCCGATTTGCCTGATCTTTCGGGACGGTGGTAGGCTGGCCCACAGACGCCAACCGGGACTGCGCTCCCGTCGCAAAACAGGAGACAACCGAGTGCGGAAGATAGCGGCCGCTGCTGTGGCCATCCCGTTCCTTGCCTTCCTCACTGCAACGTCCTTGATTCGGCGGATCTCGCCAAGAAGCCTCCTTAGAGCCGGAACACCACAACTGATCATCATGGTCGGGGCGGTTGCTCTCCTCGTCGCGGGATTGCTCGTGGGGCTGCCGGCCAAGCAGGTGGCCGGTGTGGCCGCGCCGACGTTCGCCCCTCTCGCGCCCCAGGCGGACGCACATCGGTCGGAAAGCAACCTGCCGCTCGATGTGCCGTTCCAGGTGCAGTTCACCAAGCCGATGAACGAAGCATCCGTGCAGAACGCGATGACGATCACGCCTCAGATCAACGTGCGGTTCCAGTGGGACGCGACGGCCCAGGTTCTGGCCCTGGCGCCGGATCCACACTGGGAGCCCTACACCAACTACGCGGTCGACATCACCGGGGCGGCCTCCGATCAGGAAGGCCTCGGTCTGGCCAGCGAGATCCACACCTCGTTCCAGTCGGGTTCGCCCACCGCCGGCACGCTCGTGGCAACTGAGGTGAACGACGGTCTGGCGTCGCCCGCGACTGCGTTCCAGTTGACCTTTACGAGGCCGGTGAAGCTCGCGACGGTGGTCACGCGGCTGGGCATCAGCCCGACAATTCCGGTCGACATCGCCGGGGACGACCCGACGGACCTGGCGTCGCAAGTGTTCACGGTGACCCCCAAGTCGCAGCTGGCATCGAACACCACCTACCAGGTCAGCATGGCCGACGGCGGCACCGACGCCGCAGGTGCGGCCCTGCAGCCGGTCGCGCCGCTCCAGGTTCAGACCATGATCGCTCCTGAGGTGGTGCGGTTCAGGCCGCAGGATGGCTCCGTGACCTACGACACAAACCAACCGGTGTCGGTTCGGTTCACCACCGCCATGGACGAGAAGTCCGCCGCCGCCGCGTTCTCGGTCACAGTCAACGGCCGGGCGGTCTCGGGTAGCACCTACTGGGCCGAGAACGACACTGTGCTGGTGCTGACTCCACGCTACTCGTTCGCGGTTGGCGCCACGGTGGTCGCTCGCGTCAGCACGGCCGCGAAGGCCGCCGGTGGGTTGCATCTGGCCAAGGCCTACAGCGCCACTTTTTCCGTAAAGAAGCCGATGGCGACGACTATTTCCTTCGGTACAGGGGCCAGCAAGAGTTCGCCCTGGTACGCGTCCGAGGTCTACTACCTGGCGCTCATGAACTGCACCCGAACGGGCGGTTGGGTCACCTCGAGCGGGGCCTGCAGTTCGGTGACGCACCACACGCTGCCCGCCCAGGGCAGGCTAACCCTCAACGCCAACATCTCGAACAAGGTGTCGAGGCCGTACGCCGAGTACATGGCGGACAACCGCCTCCTCGACCACTATCTGCGGGGCACCAACCCCCATTCGAGGCTGTGCGCTGCCGGCTATTGCGGCGGATCGTGGGGCGAGAACATCGCCTCGCCCGGCTCCTATGGGAAGGGCGGGATGATCGATGTCGAGATCTTCTATCAGAACGAATACTGGTGTCGCTGCGAGCACTACTACAACATCATGAATCCCTACTTCCACCAGGTCGGGATCGGCGTCTGGTTCTCCAACAGCGTCCGGGTTTCGATCGACTTCTACGGCTGATCGACTTCTGCCGCTATTAGTACCGACCGTTTCGGCCCGAGCGGGGAATGTCTGCGATCGCGGCCGCCGCGTAACGTTGCCATGTACTGAGGGTCCCGTTCCCTCCGCCGTGTAGGTAGGCCTGCCGTGCTCCGCGACGTCGTCGTCCACATCAACAACGAGCAGCCCATCATGGTCGATCTGCTGGCCATGCCGAGCGCGCTGGATATCGCCCTGATCTGCCAGAACGTTCGGACCATGGCCGGCAAGAAGCCGGTCTTCGTGGACAAGATGGACTCAACGTTCGTGCTTCCGCTGGCGCATGTCCGGTTCATCGAGATGCCCAAGCTGTCACTCGACGCCTTCGAGACCGAGACCGGGACTGCCGAGCGGGCGTCGACTAGACCCGACGAGGACGCTTACGCGGCGGGACCCCTGGCGAGGCTGGCCTGGTTGGCTAGCGGCGAGGCAGCGCCGGCCGGGACCGAGGACGGCGACGCGGGAACCAACCGGGATCCTGACGATAGCGGCATGGATTCAGCGGCTCAGGCCGATCCGGACGGTCTCGACATCGACCTCCTGCGGCGCATCCGCGAGGCCTGATCAGGGTCCGGCCAGCCTCGAGGCCGCAGCCGCCACGACCGCCCGCCGCACCGAGCAGCGCCTCCTCCTCGCCTCGGACGCACGAGTGGCCGCGCTCGTCGCCGGCCCCCGGATCCGGGGCGCGAAAACGGCGTGGTGAGTTCCTGATGCTAGACTCCCGCGGATGAGCGGCAACCTTGTCATCGTCGAGTCGCCTGCCAAGGCGAAGACGATCGAACGTTATCTGGGCCCGGGCTACACCGTGCTCGCCTCGTACGGCCACGTCCGGGACCTGCCCGAGAATCCGGGCAAGAACCAGCTGGGCGTGGACGTGGAGCACGACTTCGCGCCCGTCTACGAGGTCGTCGCCGATCGCAAGAAGCAGCTTGCGGCAATCCAGAAAGCGGCCTGCGAAGGCCGACCTCGTCTACCTGGCCACAGACCTCGACCGCGAGGGAGAGGCGATCGCCTGGCACGTGGCCGAGGCCGCTCACCTGGCTGCGGCACGAACGCGCCGCGTGACGTTCTCCGAGATCACCGAGTCGGCGATCCAGAACGCGTTCGCGGCGCCGCGTCCATCGACCTGAACCTGGTCGACGCCCAGCAGGCTCGCCGCGTCGTCGACCGGCTCGTCGGCTACACCCTGAGCCCGCTCCTGTGGCGGAAGGTTCGCGCCGGCTTGTCGGCCGGCCGCGTCCAGTCGGTCGCCGTCCGCCTCGTCGTCGATCGCGAGCGGGAGATCCGCGCGTTCACGGCCCGCGAGTACTGGACCCTCAAGGCCGTCCTTGTCGCTCCGAACGGCGACGACGTTCGAGGCGGACCTCGTCCGAATCGACGGACAAGAAGCCGGAGATCGGCGACGGGGAGACGGCCGACCGCCACGCCGACGGCCATCCGGGCCAGCCGGCCGGTCGTCACGGACGTGTCGATCAAGCAGATCAACCGCAACGCCCGCGCCGCCCTTCACGACGTCGAGCCTCCAGCAGGAGGCCAGCCGCAAGCTCGGCTTCTCGCCGAAGCGGACGATGAGCGCCGCGCAGCGGCTCTACGAAGGCATCGAGACCGACGAGGGCCAGGTCGGCCTGATCACCTACATGCGAACCGACTCGGTGGCGCTGTCCAGCCAGGCCATGGCCGAGGCGGCGCGCGTCATCGAGACGCGCTTCGGCAAGGAATACACGACGCCCAAGGGCCGGACGTTCAAGACCAAGACGCGCAACGCCCAGGAGGCCCACGAGGCCATCCGGCCGACGTCTTTCGGGCGAGACCCCGAATGCCCTGGCCAAGCGTCTGGGCAACGACGAGGCGCGCCTGTACCGCCTGATCTGGCAGCGGGCGATCGCGAGCCAGATGGCGACGAAGGAGCAGGAGACTACGAGCGTCGATCTGCGGCGGTCGATGCCAGCGGCGCGGCCAACGGCTACGAGCTGCGGGCCAACGCGACCCGGACCACCTTCGACGGCTTCTCACGCGTCTACACCGAAGGCCAGGACGACGCCGAAGAGGAAGCCGAGTGCCGCCTCCCGGCGCTGGCGAAGGGCGATGCCGCCGGCGGTGGAGTCCGTCGAGCCGCTCCAGCATTTCACCGAGCCGCCGCCGCGATATACGGAGGCGAGCCTGATCAAGGCCCTCGAGGAGCACGGCATCGGCCGGCCCGTCGACCTATGCCGCGACGATCTCGACGATCCTGGATCGCGGCTACGTCAAGGTCCAGGAGCGGCGGCTGCATCCGGAAGCCGGTCGGCGAGGTCGTCACGGACCTGCTCGTCGGCCACTTCGGCGAGTTCGTCGACCTCGAGTTCACGGCCCGGATGGAAGAGGATCTCGACGAGGTCGCCGACGGCAAGCGCGCCTGGGTGCCGGTCGTGCGCGAGTTCTACACGCCGTTCCGGGCCCGCATCGAAGCGAAGACCAAGGAGCTCAAGCGCGCGGACTTCACCACGCGGCCGTCGGACGAGTTGTGCTCCGAAGGCCACCCGATGGTCATCCGCCTCGGTCGCTACGGCGAGTTCCTGGCCTGCTCGATGTACCCGGAGCACAAGGAGACCCGCGAGCTGCCGGCGATCTGGGGACGGCGCGAAGGCGGCCGGCGACGGCGTCGACGGGCAACGGGCGAAGCTGCCGTCGCCCGAGGCTTGCCCGAAGTGCGGCGCCACGGATGGCGGCGTGCTGGTCCAGAGACGCGGCCGGTTCGGGCCGTTCATGGGTTGCTCCCGCTATCCCGAATGCGACTACATCAAGAAGGACGGACCGCCGCCGCCCGAGCCGCTCGGCTTCGAGGTTCTGTGCCCCACCTGCCGTACCGGGCACCTCGTCACCCGCCGCGCGCGCCGTACCGGTTCGCTGTTCTGGGGCTGCTCGCGCTATCCCAAGTGCCGCTTCACCACGTCGCACGAGCCGGTCGGGGCGGTCCACGATGCCGACGACGGCCCGGTCGGACGTAACGGCGATGCGGGCCTGTGCCTGATCTGCGGCGCCTCAGTCGAGATCGCGGGCGTCGATGCGCCCATCGGACTGAAGCTGCCCGGCGGCGAACCGAACGAGGCGGCCCTGGCCCGGCCCGCTTCGACTCGACCGCGACGGACGGGGCGCGCGGCGACCGGCGCAACCCGAAGTGCCGCGACTCGAAAGACCGCGGCCGGAGCCCGCTCGGCCGGCGCCCGTGCCAGCCGCGCCAGTTCCGGCGGTACGCGCGGAGCGGAATGACCGTCGGCTCGGCAGCCGAAACGGCGCCGGCACGGGCAGCGGCCGAGCGCTTCCTTCAAGCGCTCGAGGCGCGGGGCTCATCGCCCAACACCATTCGCTCATATCGCACGGGGCTCGAGGGTTATCTCGAGTGGGTCGCGGCCAACGGCCACGATTGGCGGGCGCCGTCACGGGCTGCGCTGCGGGCCTGGCTTGCGGCTTTGGGGGAGGGCCGGGGCCGCCGGACGGTTGCCCAGCGCCTGGCCGCGTTGCGTTCGTTCTACCGCTTCACCACCCGCCAGGGCCTGACCGATGGCAATCCGCTCGCGGCCCTGGCCACTCCCCGGCAACCGCGGCGTCTGCCGGAGGTCCTCACCATCGCTCAGACGGAACTTCTCATCGACGCCGCGGGCACCCCGGCCGCCGCGGGGCGCACGAGCGGCCCAAGCCAACGGGACCTGGAGAAGGCTCTGGCGCTCAGAGACGTGGCGATCGTGGAAACCGCCTATGCCGCCGGACTGCGCATCAGCGAACTGGCGTCTCTTTCGATCGGGTCGATCGATCTCCGGCGGGGCGAAGTGCGAGTCACGGGTAAGGGTCGCAAAGAGCGGGCGTCGCTCCTGGGCCGACCGGCGCGAGCGTCCCTGGCGAAGTATCTGGACGAAGGCCGACCCGTTCTGGCGGCCCGCGGCGCAGCCGCCGACGAGAGTGGATCGGGCGTCCTCTTTCTCAACCACCGGGGCGGCCCGCTCGGCGTCCGAGGCATGCGGTTTCGGCTGGAGCGGCTCCGGATCGCCGCGGGCTTGCCGGAAGGCGTGTCGCCTCACACGCTGCGCCATAGCTTTGCAACGCATCTGCTGGACGGTGGCGCCGACCTGCGCGTCGTGCAGGAGTTGCTCGGGCACGAGAGCCTGGCCACCACTCAGATCTACACCCACGTATCGCCGGCCCGGCTGCGCGCCGCCTATACATCGTCCCATCCGCGAGCAACCCTGTCGGAAGTAGCGGAACGGCACGAATTGGGCGAAGGCCGGGCCGCCGGCGGCCCAAACCCGGACGGATCGCCGCCTCAGCGTCACGGCGATCGATAGATCGACGCCGTACCGGAGCCAGGTCTCCGTCGACATGGCACAACTGGCGGCGCGAGTATCGCAGGCTCTCACCTGCCGCCGCCTACAATCGTGGCTACGCCGGTGAAGGGAAGTTGCCCCGGCGAGGAGGTCCGCGCATGACTGAGCAGGTCGCGATGGAGGTCGCCGGGAGCCCGACGGGGGGTCCGGTCCGTGTGGCCGTCGTGAACTTCGCTCCGGTCAGATCCGCCTGGGACGAGTTCGTCGCAGGGTGCAATCCAGGCTCGTATCTGCAAACCAGCGCCTGGGCGGACGTCAAGGCTCCGAACGGCTGGCAGCCGCTGCGATTCATCGGCTCGTGCCCGGATGAGTTGAGCGTGGAGGATTCGGGCCCGCGGGCGTCGGCCACGGGGGCTTCGGCCACGGGGGATTTGGGTGCGGGGGCGGCAAAGGCGCCGGGGGGCGCCGCACCTGGCCGGGAGCCGGCAGACGGTTCGCCCGAACCGGGACTCGTCTCGGATGAGATAGGCGCCACGGACGAAGACGATCCAGAACAGGCCGGACCGGAGACCGCATTCGGGGTCCAGTTGCTGATTCGCAGGCCGCGTCTATTTCCGTGGGCATTCGCCTACGCGCCGCGCGGTCCCGTGTTCGAGCGCTGGAACCCGGCGACGCTGGAAGCGTTCACGCTGGCGCTGCGGCAGGCCGTCGCTGCGTCTCCGATGCGGATATCGCACGTCAGGATCGAGCCGGAGATCGAACTGAACGGGCCGGTGGACGTAGACGGCGAGTTCCGACACGCCCTGCGTCGATGTGGTTGGCGAGCCGGGACGCCGATCCAGCCTCCCAGGACGCGGCAGGTGGACCTGAGGGCGGACGAAGGGGCGCTCTGGGGCGACCTTCGCAAGAAATGGCGCCAGTACGTCAACAAGGCCCGCAGGAGCGACGTGCGAGTGGTCGACGCGACGGTCGATCGCCTTCCCGAGTTCTACGAAATCTACAAAGAGACCGCGCGGCGGGCCGGCTTCGTCATTCGGACATACGAGTCCTACCTGGGTGTCTGGCAGGCCTTCGCGCGGCTCGGCATGGCCAGGCTGCTGATGGCCGAGGGGCCCGACGGTGTCGGGATGGCCACACTCTTCCTGCTTCGAGTGGGCGATCGAGTCGTCGAGCCATACGGCGGCATGACCGAAGCCGGTGCGGACTGCCGCGCCAACTACCTCCTGAAGTGGGAAGCGATGCGCACTTCCCGCGAGCAAGGCGCCGCCAGCTATGACATGTGGGGCATCTCGCACGAAGGCATCGAGCATTTCAAGACGGGCTTCGGCGGCCGCGAGATCAAATACGTCGGAGCGTGGGATCTGGTCCTGGACCCGGCCGGGCGGTTGGCGTTCGACAGCGCGCAGGTCCTCCAGGATCGACTGGGCGCCTGGCGTCACGGCATCCGCAAGGTGCGCGGCCGGCCCAGGGCGCCGGCCGGGGAGACCGCCGAGTGACCTCGGCCGACGATTCGATCGCGGGAACTGCTCGACGGCAGCGGACGGGATCGCCCCTCGCCGGCTCCAGGAGCTTGTCGACCGCCTCGAAACGTCCGGTCGATTGCGGTAGCTTGAGTCTCGAACCGGTTCCGGCCGGCCGGTCGAGTTGGCCACGGGCGGCCTGCTCATCCGGGGCGTGACCTTCGACTCGCGGCACGTTCCGCCGGCCTCGCTGTTCGTGGCCGTGCAGGGTGCCCATGCCGACGGCCACGATTACGTGGCGGCTGCGGCCGCTCTCGGGGCCGCGGCCGCGATCGTCGAGCGCCCGGTTCCCGGCGCGGCCCTGCCACAGATCGTCGTCGAAGACGCCCGCCGCGCTCTGGCCACGGCCGCGGCGTGGTGGTACGGCGACCCGAGCCGCGAACTCGGGATCGTCGGCATCACCGGCACGGACGGCAAGACCACCACTTCGTTCCTGGCCACGGCCGTTCTCGAAGCGAGCGGGATTTCCATGGGCCTGATCAGTACCGCGGCGGCGAAGATCGGTTCCGTCAGATCGGCCAATCCGGAGCACGTCACCACGCCCGAGTCCCCCCAACTGCAGCGACTGCTTCGGGCTATGGCCGCCGCCGGCAACCAGGCGGCAGTCGTCGAGACCACCTCGCACGGGCTGGCCCTCGATCGGGTCGCCGAGATCGCCTACGACGTGGCCATCTTCACCAACCTCAGCCACGAGCATCTGGAGCTCCACGGCACGTTCGAGGCATACCGCGACGCCAAGCTCAGCCTGTTCAGCCGGCTTGGTCGCGATCCGCTAGGTCGAGAGACCCCGCCCAAGCGGCTGGCCCGACCGTGGCCGCGAGTCGCGATCGTGAACGCGCGACGACGCCGCGGCGCCACTCTTCGAGGCCGCAGCGTCGCGGCGGGGCGCCGAGGTCCTCACGTACGGAGAGTCGCAGCCGGGCGGACGTTCGGGCCGCGGCGCGTGGAGGACGGGCCAGGCTCGCTGCGCTTCGACGTCGCCACTCCCCGCTGGAGCGGCTCCGTTGAGCTGCGCCTCGCCGGCCGGTTCAACGTGCACAACGCCCTGGCCGCGTCGCCCTCGGCGAGGGACTTGGCCTCGAGCCCGGCCGACGTGCGCCGCGGACTGGCCTCGCGTCACGGCGGTGCCGGGCCGGATGGAACGGGTCGATTGCGGCCAGCCGTTCGGGCGTCATCGTCGACTACGCGCATTCGCCGGCGTCGCTGGAGAAGGTCCTGGACATCCTTGCGCCGGCGGCCGGTCCGGTGGCGGCGGTCTGATCGCCGTCTTCGGCTCGGCGGGGGAGCGGGACGTCCAGAAGCGGCCGATGATGGGCCGCATCGCCGGCGAGCGATGCCGCCTGGTGGTGGTCACCGACGAGGACCCGCGCGGCGAGGACCAGCGAGCAGATCCTCGACGAGATCGCGGCCGGCGCGGAGGCCGGCAGGGAAGCGCCGCGGGCGAGATCTGCTCTGCATCGCCGACCGCCGGGCCGCAATCGAGGCCGCGTTCGAGCGCGCCCGGCCGGGCGACGTAGTTCTGCTGGCCGGCAAGGGTCACGAGCAGACGATAATCATGGCCGACGGGCCCACCCCGTGGGACGAGAAGTCCGA
The DNA here is from genome assembly GCA_963835845.1 of uncultured Chloroflexia bacterium. Lineage (GTDB taxonomy): Bacteria > Chloroflexota > Limnocylindria > Limnocylindrales > CSP1-4 > Fen-1039. The sequence continues at coordinate 393,192 of CAWIGT010000001.1, forward strand.
AGCCGTCCGGGCCCTGGCTCGACTGGGTTATGGAGGAAGTCGAGAGCCCGGTAGCGCAGGAGGCGACTGAATGCGATCGTGCCTGATCCAGCTCCTGATAGCGGCGGTCGTGGCCTTTGCGCTGCTGTGGTTCGGCGTGCCGTTCGGGGCAAGCTGGCTGGCTACCAACGCCCTGGGTGCAGCCGGCTTCACCGGTACCGACACACAGGTGACCGTCTCCTCGGACCTGCCGCCGAGGCTGCTTCTCGGCCATGCGGACAGGGTCACCCTCACGTCGACGCAGGTGAGCGTCGGCGACCTGCACGCCGCGACCGTGGATCTCGACCTGGGCAATGTGGAGCTGATAAGTCGCACCTTCGGCACGGTCAGCGGCACCCTGACCGGTGTGCGCGTGCCTGCCCCGAACGGCGACCCGGTGAACCTCGATCGAGTCTCGATCGCGGGCAAGGGCAGCTCGGGCACAGCCACCCTGTCGATGTCGACCGCGGAAGCCGAAAGCCTGGCCGAAGCGCAACTCAAAGCCGCGACGAACATCCCCGCCACGGTAAAGTTCCAGGCGCCTGACGTGGCCATCGTGAGCTTGAATGGGCAGTCGGAAACCGGCCATCTCGTCGTCAAGCAGGGTTCGCTCGACCTGGTTCCGGACAGCTCGGCATTGCCCACGGTGACCTTGATCGGCGCGGGCAACGGAAATCCGTTCACTTTCGATTCGGTCGTGGTGTCGGCCTCTACCGTCACGCTCGGCGGGACGATCGACCTCCAATCGCTGCTCGGCCTGTAGCCACCGGTCAATCGGGCAGTTCGGAGGGGCTCGACTGGTAGACTCAAAGCCATGTCGATTGAACCGCCCGGACCGCCCGCCGAAACGAGCGAGGCCGAACCGCGACACCGATCGGCCCGACTGCCGCTGGCCGATCGACTGCGCCTGGGACTGTCAGTACTGCCAAGCCCCGAGTCGCGGTTTCGCCATGTGCGCGACGCCGTAGCCCGCCATTACCCCCAGGCCGATCTCGAGCCGCTGAGGGCCGCGTTCGAAATGGCGGAGGTGGCGCATCGCTCGCAGAACCGCGTCACGCGGCGAGCCGTACATCACCCATCCGCTGGCCGCGGCCCAGATCCTGGCCGACATCGGCATCGATCCGGTTGCCGTCACGGCCGCCATCCTCCACGACGTCCCCGAGGACACCGACTTCACGCTCGTAGACGTCGAGGAGCGATTCGGCCCCGAAGTCGCCCAGCTCGTCGACGGCGTCACCAAGCTGTCAAAGTTCAGCACCCACAGCCACGAGGAGCAGCAGGCCGAGAACATCCGGAAGATGTTCCTGGCCATGGCCGACGACATCCGCGTCGTCCTGATCAAGCTGGCCGACCGGCTGCACAACATGCGCACCCTGTACGCTCTGCCGTCCGAGAAGCAGCTCCGAATCGCCCGCCAGACGCTGGAGATCTACGCCCCGCTGGCCGAGCGCCTGGGGATCTGGAGCGTCAAGTGGGAGCTCGAGGACCTCGCCTTCAAGACGCTCGAGCCGGAGGCCTATCGCGAGCTGGCGCGCATGCTGGACACCCGCCGAAAGGGTCGCGAGGTCTTCATCAAGCGCGCCATCGACGCCCTCAGGCCGGAACTCAAGGCCGCCGGCATCGAGGCCGAGCTGTCGGGCCGCCCCAAGCACCTCTACAGCATCTGGAAGAAGATGCAGCGCAAGGGCGCCGAGATCGGCGAGATCTACGACGTCTACGCCATCCGCATCCTCGTGGACGAGGTCAAGGACTGCTACGCGGCGCTGGGCGTCGTCCATTCGCTGTGGCGGCCGATCCCGAGCCAGTTCGACGACTACATCGCGGTCCCCAAGCCAAACCTGTACCAGAGCCTCCACACGGCCGTGATCGCGCTCGACGGCCAGCCGCTCGAGATCCAGATCCGGACGCACGCGATGCACCCGTGTCGCGAGGTCGGCATCGCCGCTCACTGGCGCTACAAGGAAGGCTCCCGCGCCGACCGCGACTACGACGCCAAGCTGGCCTGGCTGCGCCAGCTCATGGACTGGCAGCGCGACGTCTCCGACGCGACCGAGTTCGTCGAGGGCGTCAAGCTCGACGTCTTCCAGGACCAGGTCTTCGTCTTCACGCCGAAGGGCGAGGTCAAGGACCTGCCGGCGGGCGCGACGCCGCTCGACTTCGCCTACCGGATCCACACCGACGTCGGCCACCGCTGCATCGGCGCCAAGGTCAACAACCGCCTGGTGCCGCTGGACTACCGGCTCAAGAACGGCGACATCGTCGAGATCGTCACGACCAAGGCCGAGCACGGCCCGTCGCGCGACTGGCTGAACATCGTCCGGACCAGCCACGCCCGCGAAAAGATCCGGCAATGGTTCAAGCGCCAGGAGCGCGACGAGAACATCACCCATGGCCGCGAGTCGCTCGAACGCGAGCTGCGTCGTCTTGCCCGTACCAGCCTCGGCGCGGTTGGGCAGGACCGGATTCTCGGAGATGGCCAGGGCGTACAAGTTCGACAACCTCGACGACTTCTACGCCGCCATCGGCTACGGCGCCGTCGGCGCGCAGCAGGTCGTCATCGCGCCTGGGCGTCGTGGACGATGCTCAGCTGGCACTCCCGCCCACCGCGCCGCCCCCGAGCCCGTCGCGACGCAGGGCGGCGTCCGGGTCAAGGGAGTAGGGCGACCTGCTGGTCCGGTTCGGCAAGTGCTGCCACCCGATCCCGGGCGATCCGATCATCGGCTTCATCACCCGCGGCAAGGGCGTGACCGTTCACCTGCAGAACTGCCAGACGATCCTCGACGAGCGCGAGACGGCCCGGCTGATCGAAGTCGAATGGGAGAGCCAGGCCGCAGCAGACGTATCCGATCGCGATCCGGCTGGAGGCCTACGACCGGACCGGGCTGCTATCCGACATAAGCCAGATCGTGGCCGAGAGCAAGGTCAACATCCTGGCGGCGCAAGTCGCGGTCACGCCCGACCGGACTGCCAACGTACGCGCCACGCTCCAGGTCGCCTCGGTCGCTCAACTGGCCCGGGTCATGAGCCGGCTCGAGCAGCTCAAGGACGTCATTTCGGTTCAGCGAGATATGGGTTAGCCCGGCCGACGGATGGAGCGCCGCAGATCACCGGTCCGCTATAGTCAGCGGGTCGGTTTCATGTCCGTCGCATGTCCGTCGTGCGTAGCCGCTCCGGGAGATCGAGCCCCGGGGGGAAGCCGGTCATAAGGAGGTTCGGGTGTCTGACGAGTTCATCTACCCCGAGGGCATCAACGCGGACGCGCTGAAGCAGCTTTTCGAAGAGGCCTACATGGAGGTCTCGGTCGACACCGACGGCGACGTCATCGTCAAGGACAATTATCGCTGCTACTTGCGCCCCGACCCGGACGGCCGGCTGATCTCCACATACGCGATCTTCGGGGCGGCCGATGCCGCGGTCGATCCGGACAAGATGGCGTACGTAAATCGTGTCAACGACCAGGTCAAGTGTCGATCCGCGCCTCGGTTTCCGCGAACGGCAAGTTCTTCCTGCGACTACTACCTCTCAGTCGAGCGGCGGTGTGTCGAAGCGCTCCATCGTGCTGTCGGTGCCGACGCTTCCTGCTCCTGCCTCAGCTCGGCCCTGCGAGAGGACACCGCCAACGTAGTCGCCTGACGGACCTGGGACTGAGCGCCGGAACGGCGCCGCCGGACTCGGCGACGCCGCCACGGTCCGGCGCGTCGAGCGCGGCGCACGCCCGCTAGACTTCGGGCATGCCGTCATATCGCGCTCCCCGGGGAACCCGAGACCTGCTCCCGGAGCCCGCGCCGGCCTGAGCCGGCTCGAGGGCATCGCCCGCTCGCTGGCTGGTCGCTACGGCTATCGCGAGATGGAGACCCGATGTTCGAGCAGACCGCGGTCTTCGAACGCGGCATCGGCGAGGCCACGGACGTCGTCGAGAAGGAGCTGTTCCGGATCCGCCGCGGACGCGAGGAGTCGGAAGCGTGGGCGCTGCGACCCGAGGCGACTGCGGGGATCGTTCGAGCCTACGTCCAGCACGGCATGCAGACCTGGCCTCAGCCGGTGAAGCTGACCGTCGTCGGGCCGATGTTCCGCTACGACCGGCCGCAGGCCGGCCGCTACCGCCAGTTCTGGCAGTGGGACGTCGAGGCGATCGGCGATCCGGGCCCGGCCGTCGACGCCGAGATAGTGGAGCTCGGATACCGCTTCTACTGGGAGGCGGGCTGTCCGGGCGTCCAGGTGCTGCTCAATTCGATCGGTGATCCGGTCTGTCGGCCGGCTTACCTCGACAAGCTCAGAGCCTACTTCGCGCTCGCGACAGACGAGCCTGCCCGAGCTCGAGCGGAGCAGGCTCAGGACGAACCCGCTGCGTTTGCTCGACTCCAAGGACCCGGCATGGCGGCCTCGTTTTCGAGGCACCGAAGATGTCCGAACGCCTATGCGACGGCGTGCTCAGATCATTTCGACGCTGTGAAGGCGCACCTCGAGGCAGTCGGGGTTCCGTATCGGGTCAGCCGACGCTCGTCCGAGGCCTGGATTACTACGCCCGCACGGCGTTCGAGTACTACCGCAGCGGTGCCGAAGGCCAGCAGCAGGCGCTCGGCGGCGGCGGCCGATACGACGGCCTGGTCGAACTGCTCGGCGGCCGGCCCACGCCGGGGATCGGGTTTGCGCTGGGTCTGGACCGCGTCCTGCTGGCGCTCGAAGAAGTCGGCGACCGAAGGCACCCACGAGGCGCCGCCGCGGCCGTCGTGGCGGGCGCTGATCCGGCCGACAGCGGTGGCACGCCTGCGAGTGGCATCGCTACTGCGCGCCGAGGGGCTTTCGGTACGGGCAGAACTGGCGCCGCGGAAACTCGGCCGGCAGCTCGAGACGGCGTCGCAAGGAACACGCCCACTTCGCGGTGATCATCGGCGACGAACTGATCGAGGGGAACGTCCAGCTGAAGGACCTGGAGGCGGGCACGCAACGCCTGGTGCCGCTCGCGGACCTGGCGAAGGAACTTGCGCGAGCGGCGAAAAGTCACCATCACGGCTGACCTCTCTCCGGCTCTCGCTGGAACGAATTGCGTCGCGGCCCGGTCATAACTAGTGACAGGCCAGCGGGAGGGGGTTTTGGCACGAGAGCTGGTGGCGGCGGCGAGAGCGGGCGACGAGCGTGCCTTCGCGCAGCTCGTCGAAGCGGAAGCGCCTCGCATCTACCGAGCCGTACTGGCGGTCGTTTGGAGCCCCGAAGACGCGCAAGAGGTCGTGCAGGATGCCACGGTTCGAGCCTGGCGCCAGCTGGGTGGGCTCAGGGACGAGACCCGATGGCCGGGCTGGTACCGCCGCATCGCGGTCCGGCAGGCGATCGATCGTGCCCGGAAGCTCGGCGACCGGCGCGTCCGTGAGATCGACGTCGGATCGGTCGACTCGAACGCGGGGACGGATCCCAGCGGCCAATGGACCGAAAGGGTCGCGATCATGGAGGCGCTGAGCCATCTGACGCCGGACGACAGGACGCTCCTGGGACTTCGTTTCGGGGCCGATCTCGAGGTTCCGGACATAGCTGCGGCGCTGGATGTTCCGCTGGGGACCGTCAAGTCGCGACTCCATCGGGCGCTGGGCCGTCTGGCGCAAGCCATGGGAGGGCGAGATGTCCGCTGAAGAGCCCGAATTCTCCCCCGAAGAGACCCAGGCGGCGGAAGCCTTGCGGCGAGTCCTGCGCGAGTCGGCGGCAGCCTCGCCGCTTCGGCTGGAGACATCGACCCTCGGAAACCTTGAGAGACGGCGGGCCGGCTATTCGGCGCCTCGTCTCGTGTCGGCCGCTATGGGCGGCCTCGTGGTCATCGTGGTTGTCGCCACTCTGAGCGCCGCCTTTCTGGCGAAGCAACCTGGATCCAGTCCGGGCACGGCGTCGCCGGTCGCCGATACTCCGTCGGCGGCTGCGACGCTCACTCCCGCGGGTCTGAAGCCGAAGCTCGGAGCCTTCGAACCGGTCCTCGACGTCGGGGAACCGCTTCTCACGACCGGCTCCGGGGCGATGCACGAGTCGCTGGGATCCGCGTCGGACGGCGTGGTCTTCATCAAGGACTACGGGTCTGCCGTCGATGGCGCCGACAACGTTTACCACGTCACCCTTTATCGAAGCTTCGACGGAGTCGAATGGCGGCAGGTCAGCGTGCCCACGCCGGCCGACCAGCAGGATTTGCAAGTGGGTTGCCGGGGCTGGAATTGCGTCGTAGTCAGTAACCAACCGCAAAACGGAAGCATCCTGGTCACCGACGACGGCAACACGTGGGACAGCGTGAGCCCGTCGACCAAGCTCTTCCAGACGTCGATCGTCGCCGGGCCGACCGGTTTTGTCATGTGGGGCTGGGAGGTCCAGACGGCCGAGGAGCACACCGTCTTCTCGCCAGATGGCAGAGAGTGGCAGGACATCAGCGTCCAGCCGGGTTCTCAAGCGTGGGCGGCAGGCAGCGTCTTCAGCGATCCGACCGCCGGCTGGTTGCTGGTCGGAGCCCCAATGACGACCGCCGAATCCTCGGCCAAACTTGCTCTCTCGGCGGACGGAAGGCAATGGACAGTCGTCGCGGACCCCGAAGAGCTGTTGTCGACCCCGGATCAAGTGGGTCGGACGGTCTTCCACTTCAACGGTCGCTGGTACTTGATCACCAAGTACCGACAGATGCCTGCCGGATACAGCCCCGGAGGGTTTATGCAGCCGAGAAGCACCTCGACGCCGGTAGCTTCCTGGCAGACGCTCTACTGGATCGACGACGGGTCTTCCGTCCTGCACTCGAGCGGCAAACTCTCGACGACTCTGCCGGACGAGGTCGTGGCCATGGACGGCTACCTGGTAGGAGCCATGGCGAACGACAACTTCACCGCCACCTTGCTCACCGCCACGGACCCGCTTGCCTGGTCCGACCGGGGCCTGCTGCCGCCGGGAGTGTCGGAGCCGGAGTACTGCACGGGATGGCCGTGTACCCGTTGCCCAAGCTCTGCAGGGCGGGCTCCAACGTCGTCATGGCGGGCGACGCCCTGAAGTCCGGGGGAGATGGGCGCCGGGCTGTACGTGGCGAAGCCCTCGAGCTAGCCTCCGCCTCCGGCGTGGCCGCGGCCGTGGCGGTTCTCCGCCGCTGGTCCGGCGGCGGACCTGGTGCGTACAAATAGCGTCCGGCGTGAGCGGCAGGGGCGAAGTGAGGGCGGGCGATGAAACGAACGGCGCGTATCGCGGCGGTGCTGGTGGCGGTTGCGGTGGTCGCCGGCTGCGCCGGACAGGCGACGAGCCCGTCCGGCCCTCCACCGAGCCTGCCGGGCACGGCGGGCCACTTCGACAACGGGGAATTCTCGTTCGACTATCCGGCCGACTGGCCCGTGATCGCGGCGGATCGCGAGAGTGGTGGAGTTGAGTACGTGTTTGCTGTAATCGGCGATGGAACCTGGCAGGACGGCTGCCTTCAGACGGGCAACACCCTTTCGTGCGGCGCAGACAAGCTCGACGTCCCGGCCGGAGGCATCGTCGTCAAGATCTACCGCTGGTGGGGAGGGCCGATGGTTCCCTGTCGGGGGAGACACGCAGGCGAACGCGACCTTCGGAGAACTCGCAGTGAGGCAGAAGGTAGACGGGGCGACGAGTGCCTGGGAGATCCGGGTTCCCGGCAACGAATTTGGACAATCGAACAATGTCTTCGTTGAAGCTCACACGTCCAACGCCGATCAACTTGGGCGAGCCCGAGCACTCGTCGCCAGTTTCCACTGGCTGGGCAACCCGAGCTCATTCGACTGCGGTCAAAGCGACGGCCCGATCGCGAGCTGATTTGCGCCGTCGCCGGAGCGGAGCAGCGCCGGGGGTCGCTCATCTTCGGCCAGGCCACTGGTAAGTGAAATTTGGGGCCGCTCTGCCCCCGTCCGCCACGGCGGCTGCGATCGCGTCCACGCTCACCGGGAGTCTTCGCGACCGTGGCGTAGGGCCGCGACCGGGCCGTGCCGTCGGTTAGTAATGCTCAGGCCGTTGTTGAGCGGCGGATGTGGCCTGGATCGGCAATATCATCGACCAGGCCACTAGTGAGGAAGTTCGGCCGAGCGCCCCGGAGGCGCGCCACGACCCGACCCGCCAACGACCATCTCGTACCGCGTGGCGTCGTTCGGATACGATGCGCGGCATGAGTGAATCCAGCCGACCCGAAACCGCGCCCGAAGCCGCTTTCGGGCTTGCCACGCCATACCGCGACGTCACTTGCGGGGAGTTGCGTGGCGACGACGCCGGGCGGGAAGTGCGCATCGCCGGCTGGGTCCACCGCCGGCGCGACCACGGCGGGCTGATTTTCATCGACCTGCGCGACCGCTACGGGCATCACGCAGGTCGTCGTCAACGAAGCCGAGGCGCGCGAGGCAGCCGACGTCGCCAACCGCGTCCGCAACGAATTCGTCCTCGAGATCCGCGGCACCGTCGCCCGCCGGCTCGCCGGGACCGAGAATGCCAAGCTCGCCACGGGCGACATCGAGGTCCAGGCACGCTCGGTTGCGATCCTGAGCGAGGCGGAGACGCCGCCGTTCTACATCAACGAACCGGATGCGCCGGTCGACGAAGCGGTCCGGCTGCGATACCGCTACCTCGACATCCGCCGCCGGCCGATGCTGCGACCGGCTGCTGCTCCGCTCGGAGCTGGTGCGGGCCATCCGCGACGCGCACCATCGAGCCGGCTTCGTCGAAATCGAGACGCCGATCCTGATCAAGTCCACGCCCGAAGGCGCGCGCGACTTCATCGTCCCCAGCCGCCTTCAGCCGGGCAGCGTCTACGCGCTGCCGCAGAGCCCCCAGCAGCTCAAGCAGCTGCTCATGGTCGCGGGCATCGACCGCTACTTCCAGATCGCCCGCTGCTTCCGCGACGAGGATCTGCGCGGCGACCGCCAGCCGGAGTTCACCCAGCTGGACCTCGAGATGAGCTTCGTGCACGAGCAGCGGGTCATGGACTTCGTGGAGGCCATGATCATGGAAGTCAGCCGCGCCGTCGTGCCCGACCGGCCGATCCAGCAGGTGCCGTTCCCGCGCTTCGACTACCACGACGCGATCGAGCGCTTCGGCTCGGACAAGCCGGACGCTCCGGTTCGGGATGGAGCTGATGGACCTCGGCGGCGGCGCTTGGGCGTCCGGGAGACCACGGGGTTTCGCGTCTTCGACGAAGCACTCGCCGCCGGCGGCCGGATCAAGGCGATCGTCGCGCCGGGAATGGCGGGACTGCGAGCCGCTCTCAGATCGACGAGCTGGTCGCGTTCGCCCGCCGGTACGGGGCGAAGGGGCTGGTCCACGTCGCCGTCGCCGCCGACGGCGCCGGTCCATTCGCCGATTGGCAAGTTCCTCGGCGAGGAGCGGCGTGGCGGCAATCGTCGAGGCCGCCGCCGCCAAACCCGGCGACCTGGTCCTGATCGTTGCCGACGCCGACCACGAGATGGTCGCCGACGTCCTCGGCCGACTGCGCCAGGACCTGGGCTAGCGCCTCGGTCTGGCCGACAGAACGTGCTCGCGTACTGCTGGGTGTACCACTTCCCGATGTACCAGTGGGACGCCGACGGCGGCCGCTGGGACGCCACGCACAACCCCTTCAGCGGCGTGGTGCCGGAGGACGAGCAGCTGCTCGTCGACCGCCTCCGGGGACCCCTACGAGCCGACCCGCAAGGATCCTGCCGGCAGGGCGCGGGCGATGCAGTACGACATCGCTCTCAACGGTTGGGAGCTGGGGGGCGGTTCGGTCCGGATCCACAAGCGGGCGATGCTCGAGCGCAGCTTCGCCCTGCAGGGTTACTCGCTGGAGCAGATGCACGAGCTGTTCGGCGGAATCCTCGAGGCGTTCGACTACGGCGCGCCGCCCCACGGCGGGATCGCCATAGGCATCGACCGCTGGGCGGCGCTGTTCTCGCGACCAGACCAACATCCGCGAGGTCATGGCGTTCCCGAAGACTCAATCCGGGGCCCGACCTGATGCTGGATGCCCCTTCAGAGCCCGAGCCGGGGCAGTACTCTGAATTGGGACTTCGCTTCGTCGGTCTCGCCAGCGCCGGGACCGTCGCGCCGGAGGAACCCGCGGAATAGCCCGCCGCGGGAGCCAGGCGCTATTCAGAGCAAAGCGCATCAGGTCAGGTCGGCCAGCGAAAGGCAATCCGGAGGCGGGAGATGGCAGAGAACATGGTCCGCTGCGTTCGATGTCACGAAGTATTCGACGCGGCCGCCGGACCGTGTACGAAATGCGGATGGGTCTACCAGCCGCCGGTCGCCCAGCCCGCCGCCTACCAGGGCCTCTATACAGAGCGATACGCTCCGCCCCAGGCCGTCGTCGACCCGTTGACGGTGGCGGTGCCGGCGCCGCGCCGGGGCCAGAACATGGGGCTGCTCGTGGGGGGCGGCGCAGCCCTGATCGTCGGCGCCCTGGTCCTCGCCATGATCGCGATGCTGAGCGGCATCGGTAGTCCCGGTCCAACTGTCGCGCCTGTCTACGGCGCTCGGCCCACGCCCACGGCAACCGCCACCCTCCCGGCCACGGTCTCGCTGACGCTGAGCCAGCTCGGCGACCCCAATCTGAGCGCTCACGTCGTGATCGAGACGCACATCATGCTTGCCAGCCAGGTCGCCGGCCGATCGCTTTCGACGTCGGTCACCTTTGACGGCGAGGTGTCCAATGGGTCGGAGTGGGGGATGCTGCAGAGCGCCGGTATCGTTCGGGAAGTCAGGTCCGTCGGTGGAATGGTCTACATTCGGATCCTTCCCAGCACGAAATGGACGGTGGAGGCGACGCTGCCGGGCTACCTGGTCATCTGTCCCGTGTTCGGGCTCAACGGCAGCCGCGACATCGAGCTGATCGGCCAGGAGATGAAGGACGGGCAGGAACTGAACCACCTCAGAACGACCTCGTCCTGGAACCCCGACCTGAATCGAATGTCCCTGACGGAACTGTCGTCGATCACCCTGGCTCCGGTCAGCGTCCTGGACCTCTGGGTGGCGCCCGACGGCGCCCCGGTCAGCGCGACCTTCTCGGCGACCAAGAGTTCGCTGGACGGACAGCGGTTGATCGACATCGAGTCGACCTTCACGTTCTCGAAGGTAGGCGTGCCCGAGACTATCGATGTGCCCGGGCCCAACTGGTCGCCCTCACCGTCTGTGGCGCCCTGATACAAGTCGGCGCGGGTGCTGCTCAGCGGGAGCGCGGATTGCCTTAGCGGGGCTCGCCGGAGCGGTCCGCGTCCGCCGCGAGTGCCGCGTTCCACTCGGCCGGCGGGCCCGAGGCGGGCCGCGGCGGTCCCTGGTATCCGGGCAGTCCGGATCGTGGCGTGGCGAGGTCGTGGACGATGCCCGGATCGCCGAGCTCCAGAACCCTGTTCGGCTCGCCGGCCGCGATGAGAGCCTCGACCGCCTGGTAGCCGTGGAGATCGGGCCGCGTCGCCAGGCCAGCGGCGAAGGTCACGGGAACGAGGATCGGGAAGCCGGGCTGGCCGGACCACGCCGGCCGGATGATCTCCTCCGGCGCGGCACCGTGCGCTTCGACCAGCGAAGTAACCGTTTCGGGATCGACCCAGGCGCATCGGGCAGGCCACAGTAGAGCGGCGCTGACCTCGGCCACGGCCGATAGTGCGGCGCGTTGGCCGTGGACGAACCAGGCGACTCCGGGCGGTTCATGGGCTCCCGGTCGGGTCAGCGTGGCGGGCAGATCCGCGACGAGTTGTGCCAGCGCGCCCGGCGGCTCGCCGGAGACTACGACGACGGGCATTGCCCCGCCGGACCAGGCCGAATGGACGACACGCCGGATCGCGGGCTCGCCGTCTGCGTCGCTGAGGGCAACGGCCATGTCCGGGACGAGGATGATCGCTGCAACGGTCATGGGCCGAGTGTAGCGCGGGCCCCGTGGCAGGGCCTCGATCCGGTCGGCCGCGGCCCACTCGCCAGGTCCGACGATCCCGCCCGCGTTCGGCTCGGGCTGGCCCGCGTCAGCCGACCCGACACCCGGGCCGCCTTCGGACGCCGTGTGTGCGACAATTCTGCGGCCCATGAGTGACTCTCCTCGTTCCACCACGCCCTTCGAATTCGACCACCCCGGTCAGGTTCGTTCCGTCGACGCAGCTACCGCCGTACGCGCCGACGTCCGCAACGTCGCCATCGTTGCCCACGTCGACCACGGCAAGACCACGCTCGTGGACGCGATGCTCAAGCCAGGCGGGCGCGTTCCGGGCCAATCAGGTCGTCGTCGAGCGGGTCATGGACTCCAACGACCTTGAGCGCGAGAAGGGCATCACGATCCTGGCCAAGCAGACCGCCGTCGACTACGACGGCATCCGGCTGAACATCGTCGATACGCCCGGGCACGCCGACTTCGGCGGCGAGGTGGAGCGAAGTCTGAACATGGTGGACTCGGTGCTGCTGCTGGTCGACGCGGCGGAGGGTCCCTTGCCGCAGACGCGCTACGTCCTGCAGAAGGCCATGTCGCATCACCTGCCGGTGGTCGTGGCGATAAACAAGATCGACCGCTCGGATGCGCGCTCGCCGGAAGTGCTCGACGCCGTCTACGAGCTGTTCATGGATCTCGGTGCGGACGCCAAGCAGATCGACTTCCCGATCGTGTACACGAATGCCAAGGCCGGGACGGCGACGATGGACCTGGCCGACCCGGGAACCAACCTCAAACCTGCTCTTCGAGCTTCTGATCGAGCACACTCCGGCGCCGCGCTACGTTCCGGACCACCCGCTCCAGCTCCTGGTCACGAACCTGTCGGCCAACGATTACGTCGGCCGGATGGCCATCGGCCGAGTCTGGAACGGCACCATCAAGCTCGGTGGCAAGATCGTCATCGTCAGGGAAGAGGAAGAATCGACGGACGGTTCGATCGAACCCGGCCGGACGATCTTGCTCGGCGGCACGGTCACCAGCCTCACGACCGCCCACGGCATCGAGCGCGTCGATATCGAGGAAGCGGGTCCGGGCGACATCGTGGCCCTCGCCGGCATTCCGGACGTCACCATCGGCGACACCATCACGGACCCGCACGGATCCCCGGCCGATGCAGCGCCTGGATCTCGACGCGCCGACTCTCAGCATGACATTCGGGGCGAACACCTCGCCGCTCTCCGGACGCGAGGGCAAGTACGTCACGAGCCGCCACATCCGGGCCAGACTCGAGAAGGAAGTCCTCGGCAACGTCTCGATCCAGTTCGTACCGACGGATTCGGCCGACACGTTCGAAGTGCTGCGGCCGCGGCGAGCTGCAGCTCGCCATCTTGATCGAGCAGATGCGGCGTGAAGGCTACGAGGTCCAGGTCAGCCGGCCCGAGGTCATCCTGCGGACGATCGGCGGGGAGACGCACGAGCCGTACGAACGCATCACCGTGGACATCCCGCCGGAGTTCATCGGCCCCGTGCAGGCCGCACTGGCGGACCGCAAGGGCCGCCTCGAGCAGATGAGCACCGACGCCGACGGACGCGTCAGGATGGAGTACGTCATTCCGGTCCGCGGGCTGATCGGCTTCCGCGGCCAGTTGCTGACCGAGACGCGGGGCACGGCACTGATGCACCAGATCGGCGAGGGCTACGGACCCTGGGCCGGCGAAGTCACCCATCGAACCAGCGGCGTCCTCGTGGCCGACCGCCAGGGCACTTCCAACGGTTACGCCCTGTACAGCCTGCAGGAGCGGTCGGAGCTCTTCATCGGCAGCGGCGAGGACGTCTACGAGGGGATGATCATCGGTGAGAATGCCCGCTCGGACGACATGGACGTCAACGCGACCAAGGAGAAGAAGCTGACGAACATGCGGACGCACTCTCACGACGAGGCGATCCGGTTGACGCCGCCGCGCGAGCTCACGCTCGAGTCGGCCATCGAGTTCATCGGCGCCGACGAGCTGGTCGAGGTAACGCCTCGGTCGATCCGCCTTCGAAAGCGCGTCCTGTCGGTGCACGACCGCCGCCGCCTGGCCGGCAAGGAATACGAGCAGCGCCTGGCTTCGGAGCGGGACTCGAAATAGGCCGAACCTGGAACTATCATCCGATCGATGGGATCGACGTCGCGGGCTCTGCTACGGCCCCCGACGACCCTGCAGGAGGGTGAGATGCGGAATCTCGTTGATCGGGCGATCCCTGTGGCGGGGTATGCCGTCGGCGGCTACCTTCTCGTGTTCCTCGTGGCCGTCTCGGTCACCATAATCGCCTCCGCCGTGGCCCTGGCGAGCGGTGTCTCGGCCCTGGATCTCGACATCGGGCCCATGCCCTTGATGTCGTTCAACCACAACGCGGCCGGTTACGGCTTCCAGTCCGAATGGGGCGTTGCAGTACTGGCGTACGTCGGCGCCATGGCCGGGGCCGTGCTGGCAATTCGGCGACAAATTACGAAATCGGTCCCGATAGGCGGCCTACCACCGAGCCGTCCGGCCGTTCCGGGAGGGAGCAACGAGGCGGCGGCGTACAATCGCCGCCATGCCGATCTACCTCGATCACGCCGCCACTACGCCCCTGCGGCGCGAAGCCCTCGAGGCGATGCTGCCATACATGACCGACCAATTCGGCAACGCGTCGTCGCTGCATGGCTTCGGTCGGCGGGCTCGCGCCGGTCTCGACGAGGCCCATGAGAAGGTCGCGGCGGCGCTGGGAGCCACGCCGCGGGAGATCGTCTTCACTTCGGGCGGCACCGAGTCCAACAACCTCGCCATCAAGGGTGCGGCCTGGGCCGGCAAGGCTCGCGGGCATCGGATCATCACCACCTGCGTCGAGCATCATTCGGTCGGGCACACGGTCAGATACCTGGAAAAGTTTGGCTTCGAGGTTGTCGAAGTACCGGTGGACCGATACGGGCAGGTGGACCCGGACGACGTCGAGGCGGCGATCACTCCCAAGACAATTCTGGTCAGCGTCATGCTGGCCAACAATGAGGTCGGCACGATTCAGCCGATAGCTGAAATCGCGGAGCGCGTCCACCGATACAAGGGCCTCGTCCTCCACACCGACGCCGTGCAGGCTGCCCCGTACCTCGGCATCAATCTTGCCGAACTCAACGTCGACTTGCTCACGATCGCGGCCCACAAGTTCGAGGGACCCAAAGGCATGGGCGCCCTGTTCGTGCGGCACGGCATGAACATCCTGGCGCAGCAGCAGGGCGGCTCGCAGGAGCGCTATCGCCGGGCCGGGACCGAGAACGTGGCGGGAGCGGTGGGTCTGGCTGCCGCGCTGGAGATGACCGTCGCCGAGCGCTCGGAGACCGCCGCTCGACTGGCCGGGTTGCGGGAGACGCTCGCGGCAGTGGTGAGCGCAGCCGATGGCGTGGAGGAAACCGGCCATCCCACTGAGAGGCTGCCGGGCCTCGCCTCGTTCATAGCCCCCGGACTGGACGGCAACGCCATCACAATCGCGCTCGATCTGGCGGGACTGGCGTGCTCGACCGGATCGGCCTGCGTCAGCGGCTCGAACGAAGTCAGCCACGTCCTCAGCGCCATGGGATACCCGGAGGAAGAGGCCAGGGGAGCGCTGCGCTTGTCGCTTGGTCGCACGACCACGGCCGCGGAGATCGACGAGGCCGCCGGCCTCATCGTTGCGACGCTGGCAAGCCAGCGCGAGGCGGCCGCGCAACTCGCCGCGCAGCGTGCGGCCACACTCGGGCGCCAGGGCCTCGCGGCGGCGGCAGGGACGACCGGAGTGGCCGGCGTGGCCGGAGTGGCCGGAGTGGCCGGAGTGGCGAAGTCGGACCGAGCGGGGGCCGAGGCATCGATCGGGTGACTCTGCCTGGCCGTCGAAAGGCCCGAATCCTCGTCGCAATGTCGGGAGGCGTCGACTCGTCCGTCGCCGCCGCGCTGGTGAAAGCCGCCGGTCACGAGGCTATCGGCGTCTGGATGCGGCTGAGCGACGTTGCCGACAGCTACTCGGAGTTCAAGCGGAGTTGCTGCTCGCTGGACGCGGCCGAGGATGCCCGCCGCGTCGCGTCGCAGCTCGACATTCCGTTCTACGTCCTGAACCTGGAACGCGAGTTCGACGAAGGCGTGCTTCAGCCGTTTCTGAAGTCGTACCTGCAGGGTCGCACTCCAAGCCCGTGCGTGGACTGCAATTCGGTGGTCAAGTTCGGAGCGTTGCTGGGTCGGGCCCGGCTGATGTACGACTGCGACGCGGTGGCGACAGGCCACTATGCCCAAATCGCGGCGCCCGGCGAGCCCGCAGACGCCGGAACCGGCCAGCCAGGGGCCGGAGCCGGCGAGCGCACCGATCCCGAATACGAGATCGTCGAGCCCGGCTACCGCCTGCTTCGAGGCCTCGATCGCGACAAGGATCAGACGTACTTCCTGTACGGCCTGGGGCAGGACGAACTGGCCCATGCGCAATTCCCGCTCGGCCAAATGACCAAGCCGCAGGTCCGCGAGACGGCCCGCGCCCTCGGTCTGGCCACCGCCGGCAAGCGAGACAGCCAGGAGATCTGTTTCGTGCCGAGGGGCAACTATCGCGACGTGCTGCGCGAGCGCGCCGGCTGGACGGGGGAGCCCGGTCCCGTGCTGGATGTCGACGGACGTCAGGTGGGCGAACACGCCGGTGCCGCCGCCTACACGGTCGGCCAGCGGCAGGGCATCGGCGTGGCCCTTGGTGAGCCTCGCTACGTCTGGAAGATCGACCCGGCCGCGAACGTCGTCAAGCTCGGCCGGCGCCAGGACCTGGAGACGCGAAGGTTCGAAGTCGAGGACGTGACTTTCGTGGCCGGGGCCAGCCCCGATAGCAGGCCGTCCAGGCCCGATGGTCCGGCCGGCACGTTCCGGGCCGAGGTTCAGATTCGCCATCGAGGCCGCGTCGAGGCCGCCGTCGTCAGGCCACTCGGGTCCGGCCGCTGGGAAGTGGCAACCGAGGGCCACGTATGGGCCGCGGCTCCGGGCCAGGCCGCCGTCTTCTATCACGGCGATGCTGTGCTCGGCGGCGGCAGGATCGCCCGGCCCGACGACTCCGGGAGCTGAACGGGTCCGTATACTCGGGCGGTGGCAATTGGCCCCGCTCCAATTCTGGCGCTGCTTCTCGGCGCTTTCCATACGGCGCTGTTCCTCTTCGTCCGCGGCCGAGGCGGCGCACAGATCCTGATCGTGTTCGTGGCAGCTTCGCTGGGGGCGTGGGCGGGCGACGCGGTCGGCGGACGGCTGGGCATCGACCCGCTCCGCATCGGCGACTTCCACCTGCTCGTGGCCTCGGTGGTCGCCTGGGCGGGGATCCTGTTCGTGGAAGTGCTCTTCATCCTCGGTCCGGCCGGCGCCCCGGAGCGGCGGTCCTGATGCGGTCCCTGCTGCGGCGGCTGCTCCTCGGCCGACAGGAGGCGGCCGGGCCCGATGCGAGAGTGCTCGCCTTCGCTCGTGGCATCGCTCTGGGCGCCCTGGTCGGAGCCGCGATCGCCGGGTCCCGAGTCTGGAGCAGGCGCCGCCGTCCCGGCTGAGCGCGGCCGCCGTGCGGCAATCGGCGGCCACTTCCGGGGATTGCAAGCGCCCGGCTCGCTAGTTGCCCATCTGATCCGCGCCGCGACCCTGCCGTTGCGGCGAGTGGCACCGGACCTTCCAGGGCGGGACGTCGGCAGCCGCCTCAGGGCGCGGCGCGTAGGGTAGGCGGCAGCCACCGTTCGTAGCCCGCCAGGCCCATTCGTGACTCCAACCGATCCCGAGCTGCTCCCCGTCTCCAGCCATGGCCGATCGCTTCGGATCGGAGTCGCCGCGGTCGGGCTGCTGCTCATCCTCGCGATCGTGAAGCCCTGGCCCAACGCGGCGGCGGGGCCGAGGTCAGGCTCGGGAGCCTCCGGTTCGCCCCTGCCGGCGACCACACAACTCGTGGCTGGAGCAGCCGCCGCTTCGTCCGCGGAGCCATTTCCCACGACGGGTCCCACGCCGTTGTGCGAGAACCCAGATGCGTGGCGGGTGGTGGCCGAAGACGTCGAGTTCGGCCAGCACGTTCGCACCTGGGTGATAGCCACCGTCGCCTACTCGTCTACCCAGCCGGAGCTGGCGTCGGTGCCGGTTACGGCGGTTGTGTCCAGCGGTGTCGAGAGCCTCGGATTCTGCGCTCCGGCAGCCGCCGCGAGCCTGGCGACCGCCGGCTGGAGCGGAACGATCTGGCGTGTCGGAGCCAGCGCGCCGGATCCGTCGCAATGGCAGCTCGTCGGTCGCATGACCGCTCCGGCAGGTTCACTCGGCGGTTTCTCGCAACCGATTGACCCGACGGCGGTCTTCTGGGCCCCCGGCAGATACGTCCTCGAGGCCAAGTTCGGTGGGTCCGGGCCGCCGGCCTGGCTGGGCGTGCTGATCCAGTCCAGTTTCTAGCCCGCTCTGGCCTTCAATCTCCGCCCGACAGGTTTGGTACCGTTAGCGGCGATGCCTGACTTGCCGATTCCCTATCTGACCGCGGCCGAAGTGCGCCGCCAGTTCGTCGAGTTCTTCACCGAGCGCGGTCACACGGAAGTGTCGAGCGCGTCGCTGGTGCCTGCCGGCGACCAGACCCTGCTCTTCACCAACTCGGGCATGGTCCAGTTCAAGGACGTGCTGACGGGCCGCGAGAAGCGCAGCCTACGTCCGGGCCACGGACTACCAGCGCTGCCTGCGGGTGGCGGGCAAGCACAACGACTTCGAAGAAGTGGGCCGGACCCCGCGCCACCACACCATGTTCGAGATGCTCGGCAACTGGAGCTTCGGCGACTACTTCAAGCGCGAGGCGATCCACTGGGCCTGGGAGCTGCTGACCGAAGTCTTCAGGATTCCGGGCGATCGGCTGGCCGCGACGGTCTACACCGACGACGACTTCGCCTACAACGTCTGGCGCGACGAGATCGGCCTGCCCCCGGAGCGGATCGCGCGCTGGGGCAACGTCGAAGAGGGCAACGACGCCAACTTCTGGCGCATGGCGGACACCGGACCGTGCGGCCGCTGTTCGGAGATCCATTTCGACCGCGGCGTGGAGTTCAGCGAAGGGCCCGAGTGCATCCCCGATCACTCGGAGCATTGCCCCCGCTGGCTGGAAATCTGGAACCTGGTCTTCATGGAGTTCGAGCAGCGTTCCGACGGGACGCGCGTGCCGTTGCCGATGCAGTCGGTCGACACCGGCATGGGCCTCGAGCGCCTGACCAGCGTAATACAGCAGGTGCCCACCAACTACGACACGGACTTGTTCACGCCCATTCACGCGGCCATGCGCGACCTGCTCGGCCACGACCCCGAATCGTTCGAGGCGGAGCGGTTCAGCTACCAGGTCATCGCCGATCACTCACGGGCCGTCACGTTCCTGGTCGCAGACGGCGTGGCCCCCTCCAACGAGGGTCGCGGCTACGTCCTGCGCCGCATCCTGCGTCGCGCGGTGCGGCACGGGCGCTTGCTCGGACGCCGCGAGCCGTTCATGGACGTCACCTCGGGCGTCGTCATCGACGTGATGAAGGATGCCTATCCATACCTCGCCGACCAGCGCGACAGGATCCTGAAGGTCATCCGCCAGGAAGAGGCACTGTTCGCCCGCACCCTCGAGACGGGCACGAGCCATCTCGAGGCGGCGCTGGCGCCGATCGCGACCGAGGCGCGGGCGATCGGCCGTCTGCCCGACAGTCTTCCCGAGGCCGCGCCGACCCTTTCGGGCGACGTCGCGTTCATGCTCCACGACACGTACGGCTTTCCGGTGGATCTCACGGTGGACATGGCGGCCGAATACGGCGTGCGAGTGGACCGCGACGGTTTCACGCGGGCGATGGCCGAACAGAAGGCGCGAAGTCGAAAGGGCACCAAAGCCGATCTGGCGCGCCAGGCCGAACTCGGCGATCTGTACCAGGCCATCCAGCGGCGCACCGGCGAGACGAAGTTCCTTGGCTACGACGGTACCGAAGCCGAGGCTCGCGTCGTCGCCATCCTGCGCGACGGCTTGGAATTCCAGGAGCTGACCGGCAACGGCGAGGCCGAGGTCGTGCTCGACGCCACTCCCTTCTACGGCGAGGGTGGCGGCCAGGTCGGCGATCGTGGCGAGTTGCTCGAAGCCGGCGGCGGCAGTGCGCTCTTCACGGTCGAAGACACTCAGAAGCCCATCGCGGGGCTGTTCGTCCATCGTGGCAAGCTCCACGGCCGGATCCGCGTCGGCGAGACTGTGTCGGCCCGAGTGGACGCCGAGCGGCGGGCTCGGACGATGCGCAACCACACGGCCACGCACATCCTGCACAGGGCCCTGCGCAACGTCCTGGGACCCGAGGCGCATCAGGCCGGTTCACTGGTCACGCCGGATTACCTTCGCTTCGACTACCCGAGCGATCGGGCGCTCACCATCAACGAGAAGCTGGCCATCGAGGACGAAGTCCGCCGGATAGTCCGCGAGAACCACCCGGTGACCACAGTGGTCCAGTCCATGGCCGACGCTATCGCCGCCGGCGCCGACGCTTTCTTCGACGAGAAGTACGGCGAGCGTGTCCGAACCGTTCGCGTGGAAGGCTATTCTCTGGAGCTGTGCGGCGGAACGCACTGCTCGGCTTCCGGGCAGATCGGCAGTTTCGTGATCACCGCGGATCGGAGCATCGGTTCGGGCATTCGCCGCGTCGAGGCGGTGACCGGCGACGGCGCCGACGCCCTGTTGCGCGGCCGGGTCGCGCTCCTGGATCGGATCGCGGAAACGGTCGGGGCCACTTCCGTCGACGCGGCGCCCGAGCGCGTGGCGGCTCTTCAGGAAGAGCTTCGAGAGACGCGTCGACGGCTACGGGCCGGAGGCGGCGGTCTACCCAAACCGGTCGACCTGGCCGCCAGGGCCGAAGAAATCGCGCCCGGCGTGAAGCTGGTCGCCCATTCGGGCTCGTTCGAGTCGGCCGAGCAGTGGAAAGGCTTTGTCAAGGAGATCCGGGCCGCTATGAACTCGGGCGTCATCGCCGTGGCTTTCGACGGCGAGGCGCCGCAGGTCTTCGTCACCGTGAGCCCGGACCTGGTCGAGCGTGGCATTTCGGCCGGAGAGCTCGTCAAGGTCGCCATGAAGTCGATGGCGGGCAAGGGTGGCGGTCGGCCCGAAATGGCACAGGGAATGGGCACCCGTCGGGAAGGCATCCCTGCGGCCATGGCCGGGATCGCGGATACACTTAGGACGACCGGGAAATAGCGCACAGCTAGGGGAGCGGCCGTGGCGTTCTGGCGCAGGATCTGGGGCCGGGAGGAGGAATCCGCCCTCGCCGCCTGCACCGCCCTGGACATCGGCACGGAGTTCGCCAAGGCGCTGGTTTTCGAGATCGACGAGACGGGCAAAGGCACCGTTCGCGGCGTCGGGCGCAAACGCCAGGGTCTGGCTCACATGCAGTCCGGGACCGTGACGGACATCAACGCCGTTGTAGACAACTGCACGGTTGCGCTTCAGGAAGCCGAGGAGATGGCCGGCTTCCGGCCGACCCAGGTCGTCATCGGCATCGCCGGCGAGCTCGTCAAGGGCTTCACGACGACCCATTCTCAGGACCGCAAACGCGCCGACGCGCCGATTACGGATGCCGAGCTTCAGAAGTTGATCGACGGCGTACAGCGGGAAGCGCTTCGCGAAGCGGAGCGGGCCATAACCTGGGAGACGGGTCTGGCTCAGGTCGACGTCCGGCTGGTCCACGCCGCGGTGACGGGCGCGCAGATCGACGGATATCCCGTCACCAACCCGGTCGGCTTTCAGGGGCGCCACGTGAAGATCAGCGTCTTCAACGCGTTCGCTCCGCTGGTCCACCTCGGCGCGCTCCAGAGCGTCGCCGAGCAACTCGACCTGGAGTTGCTCGAGATCGTGGCCGAGCCGTATGCCGTCGCCCGCGTCCTGGCCAGCGAGCAGGTCCAGCAGTCCGGGGCCCTCTTCATCGACATCGGCGGGGGCACGACGGACGTAGCCCTGGTCAGGCACGGCGGCATCGAAGGGACGCGCATGTTCGCCCTGGGCGGCCGAGCATTCACCAAGTCAATCGCCGATCGCCTGGATCTGCCGTTCCCCAGGGCCGAGGAAATGAAGCTCGACTACGCCCGCGGCGTGACCGTCGACCGCCGCACAGAGCTGGCCCGGATCGTGGCCGACGACGTGGCCATCTGGGCAGCCGGAGTGGAACTGGTCATGGACGAACTGGCCGAAGGCGATCTGCTGCCCGGCCGCGTCTACCTCTGCGGGGGCGGATCGCATCTTCCCGAGGTCGAACTCACGCTGCGCAGCGAGGCGTTCTGGAAGCGTTTGCCGTTCAGCCGGCCGCCCGAGGTGCTCGTCATGTCCCCGGATCAGGTGGAGAGGATCACAGACGCCACCCATCTGCTCGTCGACCAGCAGGACGTTACACCGATGGGCCTCGCTTATCAGGCAATCGAGCTCCAAACCAACGAAGATCCGCTCGACGTCGCTTTGCGACGTGTCCTCCGTGCGATGAAGATGTAACTGATGGCTATCTACTACCTCGACGTCGACGACGAGATCACATCCGCGGCCGCCCGAATTCGGGATTCGTCGGACGGCCGCATCGCTCTCGTGCTCTCGAGTGGCTCGCGCGTGGCAACTTCGCGGATCAACTTCAGGCTCCTCGCCCGTGAGGCCAGGCATCGCCACAAGCGATTGGCCATCATCGCCGCCGATCCGTCGGTGCAGTCGGTGGCCAGGTCGGCCGAACTGCCCGTCTACGCGTCGGTCGGCGAGTACGAGAGGTCCGAAGCCGCCCTTGTGGGCGCGCGCGCGACCGATGGCCAGCCCGGCGGGGTTGGCGACGCACTCGACGAGCTGTCACTCACGGTCGGGCCCGCGGGCGGCGGCGGCCCGGCGAGCAAACGAACCGAGCCGGCCGCCACCGGATCGACCCGAGTCGCGGGTCTGCCGCCGGCATCCGGCTCGGGCCTTCCGCACCTCAGCATTCCGGTCGCCGTGATGGCCGCCATTGGGCTCGTGGCCGTCCTTGTCGTCGGCGCGGCCGGCTTCTTCTTCTACCCGAGTGCCAGCGTCGTGCTGACGCTCAGTCAGCAGCAGATCGGGCCGATGACGGTGAGCGTCAAAGTGGATCCGGCCGCGTCGGCGGCCAACTTCCAGACGGGCACGGTTCCGGGTCTGACCAAGGCCTTTCCGGTCCAGACGTCCGGAACCTTCCAGGCGACCGGCCAGGACGTCGTCGACACGGCCGCAGCGGGCGCGGTCACTTTCTCGACCATCAGCACCCTTTCCCCGGTGACGGTTATCGTCGGGACCAAGGTCACGACGGCGTCCGGGATCGCCTTCACGACCACCTCGACGGTCACCGTTCCGAAGGCGACCGTGTCGGGGAACACGATCAGCCGCGGGACCGTGGACGCGCCGGTGCAAGCCGTCGCGAAAGGCACGTCCGGCAACGTCGCCGCCGGGACGATCACAAGAGTCTCGCCGGACCTGGCCGCCTTCGCGGTCACGGTCACTAACAAGGCCGCCACGAGCGGTGGAACCCATACGGTCACGCCGCAGATCCAGCAGTCGGACATAGACGCGGCCGAAGCCACCCTGTCGGGCCGGCTGGATGCGGCCTTCCATGCCTCGGTGACCGCCGCGGACGCGGCGCCGGCAGGGTCCAGCCTGTTTGCGGAGACGGCACAGCTGGGCGTCGCGATCTGCAATCCGGATCCCGCCACGCTCGTTGGCCAGGACGCGCCGTCCTTCGACATCTCGTGTAAGGGCACCGGGACCGCCACGATGGCCCAGATGGCGACCATGACGGACCTCGCGGAACAGCGCCTTCGTGCCGCGGTCCGGACAGGCTACTCGCTGGTTGAGAACTCGATAGGCACCAACATCGGCAAAGCCAACGTCGACGGCTCCTCGGTGGTGGTCCCGGTGGCAATCCAGGGCAGCCAGGTGCCCGTCGTGGATGCGAACAAGCTACGCAGCTCAGTCGAGGGCAAGTCACTGGACGACGCCAGGGCGCTCCTTTCGCAATACGGCACGGTGGACATCTCCGTTTCCCCGGATTGGGCGTCCACGCTGCCCAGTTTCGACTTCCGCATCGACTTCCAGATCGTGGTGCCGTCGGCCCCAGGGAAGGCCAGCTCGGTCCCGAGCAGCCCCGGCGGCAGCCAGACTGCGACGGTGGTGGTGTCCACCCCCGCTCCCCGTACGACCGACGTCGTTCCCAGCCCGGCGCCGCCGAGCCCGGCGAATCAACCCTCGCCCGAGGCGACGCCGCTACCGACCGAATCACCGTCGCCGTCCGTTTCGCCGTCACCCGGCGGTTCGGGCGCTGCGTCGGCGCCGCCTTCGCCGAGCCCGACGTCGAGTTGATGCCCGGACCGGGAGAACCGTTCGGGACGCGACCGCGTCGCCTTCTTGGAATCGATCTGGGCGAGCGCCGCATCGGCGTGGCAGTCGGCGATCTGGCGACGCGGATCGCATCGCCCTTCGCAACACTGAGCCGGTCCAAGACCGTCGCGGGAGACGCCGCAGCCATCGCCAGGCTGGCCGCCGAGCAGGGAGCCACGGCGCTGGTCGTGGGTTTGCCCCTCGACATGGACGGCGGCGAAGGCGCGCAGGCGGTCAAGACGCGAGAATGGGCGGAGGCGATTGCGTCGTCGACCGGCCTGCCGCTGAAATACCGAGACGAACGGTTGACCAGCGTTCGGGCCGAGAATCGCATCGGGTCGGCCGGCCGCGGCCGGTCCGGCGGACCGCCGACAGCGTCCCAACGGGATGCCCGCCGAGCCCGTATCGACCGCGAAGCGGCTGCGCTGATCCTGCAGGATGATCTGGATGCCACCACCGACGAACACGCAGCGGAGACCTAGATGACGGTAAGAGGCGGGCACAGGCCCAGAGGCGGGGGTGGCGGCAACGGCGATCAGGCCAAGCGCGTGGTCCGGGATTCGGGCTGGGACGATTTCATGCCGCCGGATCCCCAGGAGCTTGCCGCCGTGCGCACGGCGGAACTCGAGACGCGTCGAGACTACCGCCGCAGCCGGACGGACCGGCGGGGCCAGATCCTTCGGTTCGCACTTTTCGCCACGGTCATCGCGGGGCTGGTCGTCGCCGGCCTCAACTACGTCGTGAAACCGGTGGTCGTCAACTTCGTCGTGGATTCGACGGCCGAGAACCCTACCTGGCAGCAGATTCCGTTCGTCTCGGACATCGTAAGGGGCGCACTCTGGTCGAGCATCAGCCAGCCGGTCGATGCCACCGACACTAAGGCCGTGGTAATCGTTATCGGCGGCGACGCCACACCCGCTGAGATCGGCGATCAGCTTGTCAAGGCCGGGGTCGTCACTGACACTCGGGCGTTTGTGTTCGAAGCCATCCAGAAGGGCGTGACGACGCAATTCCAGGCCGGCCGGCACGTGGTTGCCCGGTCGATGACGCTCGATCAGATCATCGAGACCCTCACGACGCCGCCGGTGGCACCGCCCACCGTCCGGATCACGTTCCGTGAAGGGCTCCGCATCGAGCAGATGGTCGCAGAACTCGAGTACAAGGAAGCTCATCCGGACGACCCGACGGCACCGCTGACGATGAACGTCAGCCAGTTCTACGACCTGGCCATGCACCCTACGGCCGAGGTCACCGCCGCTTATCCGTGGCTGAAGCTGCCGGACGGCGGCTCGCTGGAAGGCTTCCTCTTCCCGGCCACTTACAACGTCGCGCCGAATACCACGCCCATCCAGCTCATCGGCATGCTGCTGGACGCGTTCGCCAGCCATGCGCCGCCGGGGCTCCTCGAGCTGCCGCCGGACCAGATCTATCAGAAGGTTCAGGTGGCCGCCCTGGTCGAGACCGAAGCCAAGGTGGACTCCGACCGGCCGCTCATTGCCGGCGTATACCTGAATCGCCTCAATCCCAAGCTGTGGCCTACGGGTCTGCTCGACGCCAATCCGACGCTGAACTACGCCAACAATTCGGTCTGGCTCAACTCCCATCCGATCGAGACGTGGGTGGGGTACACGTTCTGGACCTCGATCCAGACGACCGGCGCCTTGAGCCAGGTCGTGTTCCCGGGCGCGCTGGCCGCGTTCAATACCTATCACCACGCCGGCCTGCCGCCCAATCCCATCTGTTCGCCGAGCGCAGCGTCGTTGGCCGCGGTGATGACACCGGACACGGCCGACGGCTATCTATACTTCCTGGCCAAGAACGATGGCACCGGCACTCATGCCTTCGCCAAGACGCAGGCCGAGCAAGACGCCAACTTGAAGAAGTACGGCTACGTGAAGTAGGCCGCCCCGCGGCGCCCGCTCGCCCCGCCGGCGGAGACCGCAAACCATCGTCATAGCGTCAAGAGGACCATGGGCTTGCCGCCCGGCGTTTCATTTGCGGCCGGCGCCCACGACACTCCATGAGTGAGCAGGTTGACGCGTGGCGTGTGGCTGGGGTCGTTTCTGAGCATCGCCGTGGCCCTTTCGGGACCGGCGGCAATCGCGGCCTCGTCGGCTCCGGCGGCCGTCGGTTCGACCGGGTCAGGGCCAGCGGACGTCGCGACTCATTCGCTCGGCTGGATCCCCACAGCGGGACTCCCAACCGGTCTGTCGACGGCCGGTGCGGCTCTCGCCCAACCCGCCGCGGCGCTGCCGCAGAGCTTCGACCTGAGCGCCTGGGCAGCGCCGGTCGGAAACCAGGGTTCGGTCGGATCGTGCGCGTCGTGGGCCGTCGGCTACTACTACCGATACTGGCTGCGGAACCACGCCACCGGCGAAACCGCCACTTTCGCCCCGATGTACCTGTACGCGCAGCTGTCCAAGGGCGTGGACGGCGGCTCGAGCTTTCAGGGGAACATCGGCATCATGCAAACGCAGGGTATCGCTCACACAAGCGACTACCCGCAAGGCGACTACGACTTCACGACTCAGCCTTCGACGGCCGAGACGACCGCGGCATCCTCGTACAAGGTGTCGGGTGGTACGTGGCTCTTCAACGGGCCGAGCGACCAGAACCAGGTGGCCGTGGAGGCTTCGATCGCCTCGGGCAAGCCCGTGTTGCTGGGCATACCTGTCTATGACAATTTCATGTCGGCAACCGCCGCCAGCGACTTCGTCGACGTTCCGGTTCCGGGCATGACGGATTGGGGCGGCCATGCGCTCTTCGCCCCGAAATACGACGCCAACGGCGTTTGGGTCGAGAACTCGTGGGGAACCAGCTGGGGCAACCACGGTTGGGCCGAGCTGTCCTGGGAGTTCGTGAACAAGTACGTCGATGAAGCCTGGAACATCTCCGGCGACGGCCCAAGCCCGTGGACGGTGAGTCTGCAGGCCAGCTCGGCCACCGTCGCAGGCGGCAGTTCGGTGACGTTGACGGCGGCCGCCAACCAGGGCGTGTACGGGTCGTCACTGTCGGTGGCGATCCTCACGGACGTCGGCGATCTGGTGACATCCTGTTGGTACGGCGCCACCTGCGTCGCCTCCGTCAGCGAGGTCGGCCCGGCAATCGCCACCTACCACGCCGTAGTGGGACAGTGGGATGGCTCCTCACCTGTGGCGACCTCCGATCCGGTGACGATCGCCTGGTCGGCGCCACCTCCGCTGCCGCCGCCGTCGACGGGCCTTTCCTACGTGGCCATGACTCCCGTACGCCTGCTGGACACCCGGAATGGGACTGGCCTGGCCGGCAGGCTCGTGGCCGACGCCGCCGCCACATTCCAGGTAACCGGTCGTGGCGGGGTACCAAGCAGCGCCCGCGCGGTCACGGGCAATCTCACCGTAACGCAGCAGAGCTCCCCGGGGTTCCTCTACCTGGGTCCCTCTCCGCTGGACCATCCGAACAGCTCCACGCTCAACTTCCCGATGGGCGACGACCGGGCGAACTCTGTGACTGTGTCTCTCGGCGATGGCGGGACTCTCTCGGTCACCTACGTGGCCCCGGTGGTCTGGTCGACGGCGCAGGCGATCTTCGACGTGACCGGCTATTTCACCACGGATGCCGGCGGCGCCACGTATCACGCGCTGAGCCCGGCGCGCATCCTCGATAGCCGCGACGGGACGGGCTTGTCGGGGGCCTTCAGTTCGCATGTCGCCCGGCCGCTGCAGGTCACGGGCCACGGCGGAGTCCCGGCCGGCGCCGTCGCCGTCACCGCCAACTTGACCGTGACGCAGCAAACGTCCGCGGGCTTCCTGTTCGTGGGGCCGACGTCGATGGACAACCCCACGAGTTCCACGCTCAATTTCCCGATGGGCGACGACCGAGCCAACTCGGTCACCGTGGCCTTGAGCTCGAGCGGCGTTCTGTTCGTCACGTATGCCGCGGCGTCGCTCGGGCCGACGGCGCATGTGCTGTTCGACGTGACTGGCTACTTCACGTCTGGACCCGGCGGGGCCACTTATCACGCCATGGCCCCGACCCGACTTCTCGATTCTCGCGTCGGTACCGGCCTATCCAGCGGCTTCAGCTCGCACGTTGCCAGACCGCTCCAGATCGCCGGCATCGGAGTCCCGGCCGATGCCATGGCAGTCACCGGCAACTTGACCGTGACTCAGCAGACGAACCTGGGTTTCTTGTATGCCGGTCCCAACGCGATGGACAACCCCACCAGCTCCGTGCTCAATTTCCCACCCCGAGACGACCGCGCCAACGCCGTGACCATGGCTCTGAATTCCGGGGGCGGGATCTCGATCACCTACGCGGCGCCATCGCTGGGTTCGACGGCCCAGGTCATCTTCGACGTGACCGGCTACTTCACCGCGGCCGGTTGAGGCGTCGCGGGCCGGTTGAGGCGTCGCGGGCCGGTTGTGGCCGACTCGGTGTCGCAACGGCGGCCGGCGAGGCTACCATGAGGCCATGACGAAGCTCGTGCCCAACCTGCCCCATCCGGCCGACTTTCCCGCGCCTCCGAGCGACGCAGATCGCGTCCGCTGGGCCGACGCGGACGTGCAGGCCCGGCCCGGCCGCCTGGCCCGCCTGAGGGCGCGCCTGGCGGGTGCGGGCGTCGACGTTTACTTCGGCATCAGGCCCGAACACATGAGGTACCTGACCGGCTTCAGCCTCGACGACGGCGAGGATCGGGTGGCGGGCAACTCCGGCCGGTTCCTGATTTCCGCTGAGGAGATCGTCGTCCTGGCCGATACCCGCTACCGGCTGCAGGCCGTCGCGCAGGCGCCCGGAGCGAGGATCGAGCCCACCACCTACGACCTTGCTGCCATCTGGCCGAAGCTGGTCGAGAGTCTCGGGGCCCGGCGAGTGGCGGTCGAGGCGGGGATAGTCAGTCATCAACTCTGGCGCGAGCTTCAGGCCGCCGCACCGAACGTCGAGCTCGTGGAAGCCCCCGGCTGGGTCGAGGCCGACCGAGCCGTCAAGGAGCCGGCCGAAGTCGAGCGCATCCGGCTCGGCCTGTGCCGTGGCCGACCGGGCCCTTGCAGCGATCCTGCCGGCGGATCAAGCCGGGCGTCAGACGGAGCGCGAGCTGGCCCTGGCGCTCGAGTGGGAGATGCGGACGGGCGGCGCCGACGGCCTGGCCTTCGACGTCGCCTGCCTGGCCGGCCCGGGCGCGGCCCTGCCGCACGGTTCGCCGTCCGCCCGCGAGGTGCGGATCGGCCAGGTCCTGCTCTTCGACTTCGGGGCGCTGGTCGACGGCTACCGCAGCGACATGACCAGGACGCTGTTCGTGGGCGAGCCGGACGCCCGCGACCTCGACGTCTACGAGACCGTGGCCAGGGCCAAGCAGGCCTCCATCGACATGCTCGAGGCCGCGCGGGCGGGTCGAATTGCGGTCCCCAGCGGCAAGGCCGTCGACGCGGCCGCTCGGGACGTGATCGAGGCGGCCGGGTACGGCGACCGGTTCGGCCACGGGACCGGCCACGGGATCGGACTGGCGACCCACGAACTGCCGTCGCTCAGCAAGGCCGCCACCGACGAGCCGCTTGCCGAGCCCGACGGTGTTCAGCGTGGAGCCGGGCATCTACCTGGACGGCGAGACCGGCGTCCGGATCGAGGACCTCGTGCTGTTCGACGCGGGCGCGCACGAGCTCGAGCTGCTTGACGTCATTCCCGCGGGAGGTGCTCATCGTCGGGGTGTAGCGCCCGTCGCGCGGCGGATCGTTCGGCCCGCCGGCTCCGCTACAATCGAGCCGCTACAACCTGGATTTCGTTCGCGGCTTTGGCCGCGGCACCACCTACGACCATCCAGCCAGCCCGCCCGGCTGACACTCAAGGAGTCGTCCTCGACCATGATCTCTACCGGCGACCTGCGCAAGGGCGTCGTCATCGAGCTCGACGGCGACCTGTGGCAGATCCTCGACTACCACCACATCAAGATCGGTCGCGGCTCGGCCCAGGTCCGCATCAAGCTGCGGAACGTCAAGCGCGGCCAGACGGTCGAGCGCTCGTTCCAGGCCGGCGACCGGTGGCCGCGCGCCCAGCTCGAGCATCGCCAGATCCAGTTCCTGTACAGCGACGGCGACGACTTCCACTTCATGGAGACCGAGACCTACGAGCAGTTCAGCCTGCCGCCGCGAGCAGCTCGGCGACGCCGTGCACTACCTCAAGGACGGCATGCTCCTGGACCGGACGAGCTACGAGGGCGAGACGATCGGCGTCGAGCTGCCGGTGACCGTGGACCTGAAGGTCGTCGAGACCGAGCCCGGCTTCGCCGGCGACACCCAGACCGGCGCCCGCAAGGCGGCCAAGCTCGAGACCGGCCTCACCGTCCAGGTGCCGATATTCGTCGGCGAGGGCGACACGATCCGCGTCGACACCCGCACCGGCGAGTACCAGACCCGGCTCTGATCGGCAGCCGGACTGCCACCGTGGCCGTCGGTTCGAGGAGGAGCTGTCGGTGAAGCGGACGGGCCCGCCCGAGAGCGAACCGCTGTGGGGCGACCTGCCCGACGACGACCCGCGCCGAGCAACGGGTCCGCTCGCAGCGATCCGCCCGATTGGGCGCTGCCGGCCTGGGACGCGATCCCGAGCCCGACGCAGCGCACGCCGTCGCGACCAGGCCGCCAAGTCGCCGGGCCGCCGCGCGCGGGCCGCGTGCCCCAGTCGCTGCCTCAGGAGCTGCCGCCGACTCCGGCCGCTGCGACTTCGCCCGGTCGCCGGGTCCGGTCGGACGCCGTGGACGCCGGTGGCGCCGGTCGGACGCCGGTCGGGCTGCCGCTCCGGGCCGACCGAGCCGGCTTCGCGCTCCGCATCCTGGGCGTCAGCGACGTGACCCGCGCCGTGCGCGACGCCGTGCGCGCCGACCCGGGTCTCCGCGACGTCTGGGTCGAGGGCGAGGTCGGGCGGGTGACGGTCTCGTCCGCCGGCCACTGCTACTTCACTCTCAAGGACGAGCGCAGCCAGCTGGCTTGCGTCTTCTTCCGCGACGACCGGCTGGCGTCGCCGTTCGAGGCACGGACCGGGCTGCGGGTCGTCGCCCACGGCCGGGTGGACGTCTTCGAAGCCCAGGGCGTCTACCAGCTCTACGTCGTCGGCGGTCCAGCCCGCCGGGCTTCGGCGACCTGGCGCTGCGGTTCGAGGCGCTCAAGGCGCGGCTCGCCGCCGAAGGGCTGTTCGACTCGCTCGCGAAAGCGGCCGCTGCCGTTCCGGCCCGCGGTGATCGGCGTCGCCACGAGCGCCACCGGCGCGGTCTGGCACGACATCTGCCACGTCGTCGCGCGGCGCTGGCCGCTCGCGCGGCTCGTCCTCGCTCCGTGCCAGGTCCAGGGCGACGGCGCGGCCGCGAGCGTCGTGGCCGCCCTGGATCGGCTGGCCCGGTGGGGCGAGCAGTGCCGCGCCGAGGGCGACCGCGAGGACGCGCCGGCGGTCGTCATCCTGGCCCGTGGCGGCGGCTCGCTCGAGGACCTGTGGTCGTTCAACGACGAGCGCGTCGTGCGGGCCGTGTCGCGCATCCCGTGCCGGTGGTCTGCGGCGTGGGCCACGAGGTGGACGTGACTCTCGCGGACTTCGCCGCCGACGTCCGGGCGCCGACCCCTTCGGCGGCCGCCGAGCTGGTCGTGCCGGACCGGCTGGAAGTTGCCGCCGGCGTCGCCGATCTGGCCAGGCGTGCACGCGTCTGCGCCGGCGACCATTCTCTCGGCGGGCACGCGGCGAGCTGGCGGCCGAGGGCCGGGCGCTGGATCGATTGCGGCCGGCGGCTCAGCTGGCCCAGGCCCGTGAACGGGCCGGCTACCTCCTGGATCGCGCGACTCGCTGTCTGCGCGACGACCTCGGCCGCCGCAGGGCGCCAGGAATTGGGCTTTCGGGGCGGCTCGCGCCAACCGTTGCAGGCGCGGCTCGCGGCCGCCCGAGTCCTGCTTGGACGGAGCCATGCGGCTCTGGGCGCACTTGGACCGCAGGCCACCCTGGATCGGGGCTACGCGATCGTCCGCCGGGCCGCCGACGGTGCCGTGGTTCGGGATCCGGGTGACGCGGCGCGTCGGGCAGCTGCTCGCGATCACTGTTGCTCGAGGAGATCTGGCGGCCCGCGTGGAAGATGGTTCGGCAGCCCGGGAAGCGGCGCCCCGCAGTCCCCCAGTCCGCGCAGCCGGCGCCGCCCCGACACCCGGCACTCGGCCGATGGTGGGTCGCGCCATGATCGAGGGTCTTGCGATCGCGGCCGGTTTCGTGGCCCTCGGAGTGGCCGCCTTCGTCGCGGCCGTCCGCCTTGGTATGCTCGTCGGGTTCAGGCTGGACCGTCGAACTCGAGGCGCGTGCGTCGATCGAGGTCGACCAGCCCGACGCCGGATTGTCGAGGAGGAGTACCGCGGTGAGTGACCAGCCCGGCGTCGACGCCACGGCGGATATCTCGGCTCTGTCGTTCGACGAGGCGTTGCTTGCGCTACAGCGCAGCGTCGCCGAGCTGGAGCAGGGCGGTCTGCCGCTGGAGCGATCGATCGCGCTGTACGAGCGCGGCGTGGCTCTGCACGAACGCTGCGCCGCTCTTCTGGCGGAGGCCGAGTTGCGGGTCCAGAAGCTGCTGGAGCGATCCTCGGGGGCGCTCGAGGCCGCGGAAATCCGGGCAGTCGACGCTGCGGATCAGGAGTAGCCGCATCACGATCCACGCCTCGGAGCCGTCGGGACGTTGCCGAGCACGGCGCAGCAGTAGCGCTAGACTGCGCCGAAGACAAAGCGCTACCGACTGCTCGACCCAATCAGGCACCTCGAAAATAGGGCGCGGATCGGGGGATCCGCCCGGGAGCAAGCTAAGTTGGCAATCCTGCCGAGGCTTCAGGGCCCGAGCGACCTGCGCGGCCTTAGCGACGTCGCAGCTCGATGCGCTGGCCGCCGAGATCCGCGGATGATCATCTCGACCGTCGCCAGGACCGGCGGCCATCTCGGGTCGTCGCTGGGCGTGGTCGAGCTGACGCTGGCTCTCCACCGGGTCCTGGAGTCGCCGCGCGACAGGATCGTCTGGGACACCGGCCACCAGGCCTACCCCCACAAGCTCCTGACCGGCCGGTACGACAAGTTCGGCACGCTGCGCCAGCTGGGCGGCATCGGCGGCTTTCCGCGGCGCGAGGAGTCGGAGCACGACGTCTTCGACGGCGGCCACGCGGGCACCGGCCTGTCGATCGCGCAGGGGCTGGCGACGGCGCGCGACATGCGCCACTCCATGGAGCGGATCGCGGTCGTCGTCGGCGACGCGGCGCTGATCAGCGGCCTGTCCCTGGAGGCCCTCAACGACATCGGCCACCGCCAGACGCAGATGCTGATCGTGCTCAACGACAACGCCATGTCGATCAGCCCGACGTGTCGGCGCGTTCAGTCAGTACTTCTCAACGCTCAAGCTGTCGAGCGCCTGGAGGCAGAGCAAGACCGCCTACGACCTCGTTGTCGAGTCTCTGCCGATCGTCGGCGCAGCCGGCTTTGAAGCTGTCGCGTCGAATCCGGCGCATGGTCGTCAACTTCGCCCAGCCGGGCCAGCTCTTCGAAGACCTGGGCATCACCTACCTCGGCGTCATCCCCGGCCACAACCGGCGCGGGCTGGAGCACATCTTCCGCGCCGCGCTGGACGTGCCCGGACCGGTGCTCGTCCACGTCCGGACGCGGAAGGGCCGGGGCTACCGTCCTGCCGAACGCGACCAGGTCGGCTTCCACGGCGCCGCCCTGCCGCCCATGCCGGACCTCGTTCCGAGCCTGCCGACGGCCGAAACGCCGGCCCCGACCACGTCGCGCTGACCGGGCCCGCCCTGGCACGCCAGGAAAGCGCCATGCCCCAGCCCGGCCAGGGCGACGATGCCCCGGTCGAGCCGCTCGGCAACGGCAACGGAAACGGCAGCGCCAACGGCAACGGAAACTCGAACGGCGCCGCCGGCGGCACGGCCGACATGGGCACTCCCTCTGACGTGGCGCGAGCCACGGCCGCCAAGCGGCCGCCCAACTACACCTATCACTTCGCCCGCGAACTGATCGATCTGGCCCGGCACGATCGGCGCATCGTGGCCGTGACGGCTGGGATGCCCACGGGAACTGGCCTGCACATGTTCCAGGCCGAGTATCCCGGACCGCTTCTTCGACGTCGGCATTGCCGAGCAGCACGCCGTGCGCTCTTGTCCGCGGGCATGGCGCTGGCCGGGGAGCGGCCCGGTCGTGGCCTTGTACTCGACGTTCCTCCAGCGCGCCTTCGACCAGGAAGTCCACGACGTCTGCCAGAACGACCTGCCCGTGGTGATCGCCGTGGATCGGGCCGGGCTGGTCGGCGAGGACGGCACGAGCCATCAGGGCATGTTCACCATCCCGAGCCAGCGCCAGCTACCCGGGATGGTCATCGCCAGCCCCAAGGACGAGCAGGAGCTCCGCTCGCTGGTCCGGACCGCCTTCGCTCAGGACCATCCGTTCGCCCTCCACTACCCGCGCGACCCGGGTTTCGGAGTGCCGGTAGTGGAGCCGCAGGTTCTGCCCGTCGGCGTGGGCGAAGTCCTTCGCGAGGGCCGCCAGATCCTGATCGTCGGGTTCGGGCCGATCGTGGACCGCGGCCGGCAGGCGGCCGATCTCCTGGAGGCGGACGGCTGGTCGGTTGGGCTCATCAACGCCCGGTTCGCCAAGCCGCTCGACCGGCAGCTGATCCTGGACGCGGCTCGCGGCAAGACGCTTCTCGTGACCCTGGAAGAGAGCGTCGTGACGGGCGGCTTCGGGGCGGGGGTCCTGGAGCTCCTCGAGGAGGCTCGCCTGTCGGACCCGGCTTACCGCGACGTTTCCTTGCGCATCGTCGGAATCCCCGGCGATCGGTTCGTCGAGCACGGCTCGGTCGAGCAGTTGCGCCGCCTGCTGCGTCTCGACGCCGCCGGAATAGCCGGCCAGATCCGCGAGACGCTGGAGCGGATGCGGGTGGTTCCTGGCGGTGCGTCTGCCGCAGTCGCCGACGTGGCGGCTTCGCCGGTGACGGCGGTGAAGGCCCGGACGCGCCCGACCTGAGATCCGGGCCACCGTGGCTCCAGGCGGCGCTCGAGGCAAGTGGAGCGCCGGCAGGCGGCACGTCCTTTGCCGGGCTCGGTCCGCGCCCCTGCGCAGCACGAGATGATCCGGGTGTGCCAGGATTGATCGCATGAGCCCAGCCGCAGATCGACCGACTCGCCAACGCCTGGACCAGCTGCTGGTCGAACGCGGCCTGACCGAGTCCAGGACCCGCGCCCAGGCCCTCATCCTGGCCGGCCACGTCCGCGTCGGTGAGGGTCCCTCGGCGCGAACGGATCGGAAGCCGGGGGATCTGGTCGAGAACACCATCGCGCTCGAGGTGGAGGCGCCGCCGCCGTTCGTCTCGAGAGGCGGCATCAAGCTCCGAGTCGCCCTGGACGTTTTCGGGGTGGAGCCGGTGGGCCTCGTGTGCCTGGACGTGGGCTCGTCGACAGGGGGCTTCACGGACCTGCTGCTCCAGCGCGACGCGGTCAAGGTGTATTCCGTTGACGTGGGCCGCGGCCAGCTCGCGGAGGCGCTCCGCCACGACCCGCGCGTCGTGTCCATGGAACGGACCAACGCCCGCGCACTGGGTCCGGGCGTGCTGCCGACGCCCGTGGACCTGGCCGTGGTGGACGTCTCGTTCATCTCGTTGGACCGTATCCTGCGCCCGGTAGCCTTGTGTTTCGGCCCGATGGGCGGCCGCATCGTGGCCCTGGTCAAGCCCCAGTTCGAGGCCGGCAAGAAGCAAGTACGTGATGGCGTCATCCGCGACCCGCAGATACACCGCCAGACGCTGGAGGCCGTCGCGCGCTACGCGCTCGGCATTGGGTTGAAGCTGCGCAATGCCGTGGCCTCGCCCTTGACGGGGCCCGCAGGCAATCGAGAGTTCTTCCTGGAGCTGGAGGTTCCCGCCGGATTCGTGCCTACCGACGGCGAGCTGGCGGATCTGCCGGCGCAGTGGGCGTCCAAGTTCGTCGAGCTGGCCGGCGCATGAAGCTCGATCGCATCGGCTTTGCCTACAACCCGACCAAAGAGGCCGCTCTTGAACTGCGCGAGCGAGCCGAGGGCTGGTGCCAGGTGCGTGGCATCGCTCACTGGGCGGCGCCGGCCGGTGAGCTCACGGCCCTGGTGGACGAGCTTCCGGAAACAGGGGCTCTGGTCGTGCTCGGCGGGGATGGGACGTTCTTGCGGGCGGCGCGAGCCGTCGCCGAGGTGGACGTGCCGCTGCTGGGCGTAAACCTGGGCAAGGTCGGCTTCCTTTCGAAGGTCGAGACGACCGGGCTGGAGGCGGTCCTGGGCCAGCTGGTCGACGGCGACTTCCGGCTCGAGGATCGAATGGCCCTGCGGGCGACGATCCATCCGGGCGGTCGGGATGAGGCCGGCGAGAACTTCTTCGCGCTCAACGAAATCGCCGTGGCACGCGGATCACTTGCCCGCGTCTGCCGGATCGAGGTGGAGATCGGCCCGTCGCACCTGGCGACGTTCACGGCCGACGGCCTGGTCGTCTCGAGCCCTACCGGCTCCACGGGCTACTCATTCTCGGCCGGCGGGCCGATCGTGGATCCGACGAGCCGCAACCTGGTCGTGACCCCGATCGCGGGCTATCTC
The DNA here is from genome assembly GCA_963835845.1 of uncultured Chloroflexia bacterium. Classification (GTDB taxonomy): domain Bacteria; phylum Chloroflexota; class Limnocylindria; order Limnocylindrales; family CSP1-4; genus Fen-1039. The sequence goes on from CAWIGT010000001.1 coordinate 430,012, forward strand.
TCCGCGATCCGCTCTGTCGTCGTGAGCCCGCGCCATACCGTCCGCTGCCGCGTCGTCGACGCGTACGACGTGCTGATGAGCGTCGACGGGCGCGAGGATCGGCGCCTGGCCATCGGCGACGTGGTTTCTGTTTGCGAGATGGGCCGGCCGATCCGCCTCATCGAGCCCACCGGCGCGTTGCCGTTCTGGGATCTGCTGCGCCAGAAGTCCGAGCTGCTGCCCTCATGAGCGAAACCGCGGCGGCGGACTCCTTCGGCCGGGCGGTGGCCGATACGGCGGTCGAGACGGACGCCAGGGCGGCAGCGGCCACGCCGATGGCCGCAGGGCGTCTGGCCGAGCTGAGTGTCCGGGATCTGGCCCTGATCGACAGGCTGCGCATCGCCTTCGAACCCGGGCTGAACGTCTTGACCGGCGAGACCGGCGCCGGCAAGAGCCTTCTGATCGACGCGCTCGGGCTGGCCGTGGGCGCTCGAGCGGACACGTCGCTGGTTCGCCACGGATCGGACGCCGCCCGTGTCGAGGCACTGTTCGATCGGATGCCCGAGCCGCTGATCTGCGTTCGCGAGGTCTCCGCGGCGGGCCGCTCGACCGCGCGGATAGACGACGAGGCCGTCACGGCGTCGCGGCTGTCGGAAGTCGCGGGCCGGCTGGTCGAGATCCACGGCCAGCACGATCAGCAACGGCTCCTCGACGAGCGCTGGCAGCGCGAACTCCTCGACGCGTTCGGCAGGCTCGAGCCCGGCCGAGCGGCCGTGGCTCAGGCGGTGGACGCGTGGCGCGCGAACCAGTCGGTGCTGGCGGAGCTGGCCCTCGATCCTCGCGAGCTGGCTCGCCGCCTGGAGCTGCAGGAGCACCAGGCTGGCGAGATCGCCGCCGCGAAGCTCAGCGTCGGCGAGGCGGCCGACATCGCCGCCAAACTGGCCGCGGCCCAGAACGCCGAAGCGATTGCCCGTGGCAGCCTGGAGATTCACGAAGCTCTAGCCGGGGAGGGGAGCGGAGCACGTGAGGCGGCTGCCCTGGCGGCTCAACGCGCCAGGGAATTGTCGCGGCTGGACGAGCGATACGCGCCGCTGGCCGAGCGCCTGCTGGGTCTGGCCGCGGAACTCGAAGATGCCGCGGCCGAGGCCAACACCCTGGCCGACAGCGTGGAGCACGACCTATCCGCGATCGCGGCGATGGAGGAACGGCTGTCCGCCATCTATTCGCTGGAGCGCAAGTACGGTGAGAGCGAGGCGGCGGTCATCGCCTACGGCGAGCAGGCGGCGGCCGAGGCGGAGCGCTTGCGGGCGCTCGAGGCGTCGCGCGAGACGCGCCGCGCCGAAGCCGCCCGGCTCCTGGTGGAGGTCGCTCGGGCGAGCCTGGAGTTGTCCGGGGCGCGAGCCGTCGCCGCGGACCGTCTCGCCAAGGCCGTGGAAAGCGCACTCGGGGGTCTGGGCTTTCGCCAGACGAGCTTCTCCGTGTCGGTCACGCGGCGTCCGGCGGGGCCCGCGGAGTCCTCCGTGAACGTCGAAGGGCAGCGCGTCGCCTTCGACGCGAGCGGCGTCGACGCGGTCGCGTTTCTTATCGCCCCGAACCCGGGCGAGCCGGCGCGGGCACTGGCCCGCATAGCTTCAGGCGGCGAGCTATCGCGCGTGGCCCTGGCCATCAAGCAGATCCTGGCGGAGGCGGATCGGACGCCTACGCTCGTCTTCGACGAGATCGATACGGGTATAGGCGGGCGCAGCGCGGAGCCCGTAGGCCGCTCGCTCTGGGAGCTGGCCCGGACCCACCAGGTCCTGTGCGTGACTCACCTCGGCCAGATCGCCGCCTACGCCGACGCTCAGTACCGCATCGAAAAGCACCAGCGGGATGGCCGGACCGTGACCGAAGTCAGGCGCGTCGAGGGTTCGGAGCGGATCGGCGAGCTGGCCCAGATGCTCGCCGGAGCCGAGGGCGGTGCTGCCGCTCGCGCCAGCGCGGCCGAGTTGCTGGAGCGGGCCGATACCTGGCGGCGGACTGCCGGGCGCCGCTGAGATGGGCGGCGCTCGAGGCGGCCCGCCGGATCGTGCGGCTGGCTTCCCGGCTACCGAAGGCCCGCCGGCCACCGAGAGCCTGCCGGCGACCGAAGGCCCGCCGACCACCCCGGCCGCGCCACCGGATGCCCCCGACAGCCTGGCGGCCGCGATCGACGACTTCCTGATGCATCTTCGCGTGGAGCGTGGCCTGGCCGGCGCCACACTCAGCGCCTATCGCGCCGACCTGCTCGATTTCGCCGCGAGTCGAGGGGCTTCTACGACGTGGGCGACGTCGGTCGAGACGCCGATCCACTACCTCAGCATGCTGGGCTCGCCCGGACGCGGCCGCCGCGCCGCCCTTCGACCGACTACGTTGCGCCGCCGCGCGGCCTCGCTACGAGGCTTCTATCGCTTTTGCTATGCGGAAGGACTGATTGCCACCGATCTCGCGGGCCGCTTCGACCTGCCGCGCCAGCCGCGCCTGCTGCCGGAGGTGCTGACCGTAGAAGAAGTCGAGCGCCTCCTGGAGACCCGTGACGGCGCCACGCCTTCGAGCCTCCGAGATCGGGCGCTGCTCGAGCTGCTGTACGCCTCGGGTCTCCGCATCTCCGAAGCGGTCGGGCTCGACCGAAACGACCTCGACCTCGCCGGCGGGCTCGTGCGCGTCGTCGGCAAGGGCGACCGCGAGCGCCAGGTCCCGGTCGGCGAGGTGGCGATCCTGTGGCTGGTTCGCTATCTCGACGAGGTTCGGCCGGCCTGGCTGGCAAAGCGAGTGGTCGCCTATCATCACGGCGGCCCGTTCTTTGTTTCGACCCGTGGCGAGCGGCTGGATCGGCGTCGGGCCTGGGAGATGCTCGTGGCCGCCGCCCGCCAGGCCGGTCTCAGCCAGAGGATCAGCCCTCACACGCTCCGCCACTCGTTCGCCACGCACCTGCTGGAGGGTGGAGCCGACCTGCGCATCGTTCAGGAGTTGCTCGGACATGCGAGCATCAACACGACACAGCTGTACACGCATTTGACTGGCGAACGGATCAAAGACGTATATGCTCGTGCCCATCCACGGGCTTGAGGATGATGCGAGTGGCCCGCAGGTGGACGGGCGCCTAAGGAGGACGAGGATGAGCTACGCACAATCCTTGCTGGCGAAGGACGAGCAGATCCTCTACAGGGGTCGTCAGCACTGGCTGGCGCCGCTGGCGGAAGGCCTCAGGCCGATCGTTCTGATCCTGGTGGGCATCGTGCTGCTTCTCATCGGGACAAGGTTGGACCAGGCTTCGACGGCGTTCTACGCAATCGGCGGCATCGTTCTGCTCGTGGGTCTGATCTGGTTCGGCATCGTCTACTTCTCCTGGCGCTCCCAGGAATATCTGGTCACGACGCGCCGCGCCCTCAAGGTCGAGGGCCTGCTGGACAAGAAGAGCGCGGACAGCTCGCTGGACAAGATCAACGACGCAGTCCTGAGCCAGGGCATCTGGGCCCGCATCTTTCACTACGGCGATCTGGAGATCCTGACCGCCAACGAAGAGGCAATCGATCGGTACCACATGCTTGCCCACGCGGTCGACTTCAAGAAGGCCATGCTCAACGCCAAGAACAGCCTCGAAGACGGCTACCGCGGTCCCGGCGCCCCGGCGGCCGCCCCCGGCCGCGCGGCGCCGGAGGACGCCACGGCGACGCTGGCGAAACTGGCCGATTTGCGGGACAAAGGCGCGATCACACCCGCCGAGTACGAAGCCAAGAAAGCCGAAATCCTCGGACGCATCTAGACATCAAGCCGCCGGCGGATGCCACCCCGGCGCGGCGTCCGCCCAGTCGGTGGCCCAGGAATCGAGGGCATAGTTGAATTCGTCGGTGTTGGCCCAGGCCATCGCATATGTCGTTATGTTTCTGCTCATCAGCGGGCCGATTCATGAGTGTGCGCACGCGTACACGGCCTGGAAGCTGGGCGATGGTACGGCCAAGATGTTCGGGCGGGTGTCGCTCGATCCGGTGCGGCACTTCGACCCGATAGGGGGGACGCTTTTGGCCGCGAGCGTTGTCCTCGGGGCGATCGTGGGTTCGCCGTACGGTTTCGGCTGGGCCAAACCGACGCCGGTGAACCCATACAACCTGCGAGGGCGCTACGCCGACACGATGGTTTCGGTCGCGGGACCGCTTTCCAACCTGGCTCTCGCCGCGGCGTTCGCAATCGGGTTCCGCCTCCTGTGGGCCAATGGGGCCTTTCCGGACAACACGTCCCCGATCAACATGGTCGAGTTGATCCTGCTGACCGGGGTCAGGCTCAATGTGATCCTGATGGTCTTCAACCTCATCCCTATCCCGCCGCTCGACGGATCGCACGTGCTGTTCGATGTCCTGGATCCGCGGACCTCCCACGATCTGCGGGTCTTCCTGAACCAGTACGGGCTGATGCTCCTCGTCGTGGTCATCTTCTTCGGGGGGCAATTGATCTTCAACGTGGTCACGCCGATCGTCGAGTTCCTCGCCGGCATCCAGTTCGTGTAGCGGGACGTTGGCAAGGGGTTGGTGGTCGGCCAGGATTCGCCGGACGTGGAGCTACCTCCACGCTGCCATCGGGGCTGATGAGCGCGCGGAACTTAGCAGCTGGCTGACGTCGGGACAGCTGAGGCTGTTCGACGCGATGCCGATCGCGGATCGACGCCACGGCCTGGACGTAGTCAGATGCCTCCGGGAGGACGGTTCGACGGACACCGACCTTCTGGTGGCCGGCCTCCTCCACGACTGCGGCAAGGACTCGCGGGTCAGGCTCGTCCATCGCGTGGCCTGGTCGCTCGGAGAGCGCTACGGCACGTGGATCTGGCGGGTGAGCGGCCACCTGCCGACATTTCGCACGGGGCTCGGCAGTTTGCGAGACCATGCGAGGCGTTCGGCGGAGATGGCGGCGGGGGCAGGCTGCACGGCACGGACCATCGAGTTGATACGAAACCAGGAGGCACCCACGGACGACGCCGGCCGTCTGCTGCTCGCAGCGGACGAGGCCAACTGATGAGCCCGGCACCGGGGCCGGCCGCCTTCGTCGGCGGTAACGGGCGTGGCGGCGCGATACCCAGGCCGGGGGCGGCGCCCGAAGTCGCGTTCGACGCGGGCCGCGTCGAGAGCGTGACCCACGTGCGTATGGAGGATTTCGACGGGCCGCTGGCACTGTTGCTGGCGGTGATCGAGGCCCGCCAACTGGACGTGCTAACGGTTCCGCTCGGAGCGCTGGCCGAGGCATACCTGGACGCCCTGGCGACGCTCGAAGGCGATCGGCTCGGCAACGTGTCCGCATTCGTGGCGGTGGCGGCGCAGCTGATTCTGATAAAGAGCCGGGCAATCCTGCCGCGGCCGCCCAGGGCGTCCGCGGTTCCACTCGACGACGAGCCGGATCCCGAGGCGGAGCTGCGAGCCAGACTCCTCGAATACAAGCGCTTCCGCGACGCCGGTGCTGTCCTCGGCGAGCGGCTGGACCTGCTCCGCTTGTTCCGCCGGGACGCCGAAGTCGCGGCAAGTGCCGGACGCGCCGGCGCGCGGCCGCCCGAACAACCGCCACTGCCGCCGAGCGTCCTTGCCCGAGCCCTGGCCCGCCTGGCAACTGTGGTGCCGGTTGCGCCGCCGCCCGTCGAAATGGTCGCGCGTACGATCACTCTGGCCGAGCGGACGGCAGTCATACGGGCGGCGTTGCGCGGCGCGGATGCCGTCGTCCTGCAGGAGTTGCTCGGCGGCGTGCACGATCGCGTCGTCGTGGCGATCACCTTCCTGGCGATGCTCGAGCTGTCCAAGCGTCGTGAGATCACGCTCGAACAGGCCGAGCCGTGGGGCCCCATCATCGCCCGCCGTGTCGTTCAAACTGAAGAGATCGGCTCGGAGCCGGCCGAGATAGACGAGAGCCTGGAGTCATTCGCTTGAGCCCAGATACCGATCAGTCCGAATTGCCGGAGGACCAGGAGCCGACGGATGGGGTCTCCGCTTCTGCCGCGGCCGACGGCGAGGCCGGGTCGCTGAGCGAGGCCCAGCTAGAGGCGCTGCTATTCGTGGCGGAGCGCCCGCTGAGCCGTGGCGAGATCGCGCAGCTCGCCGGCGTGGACCGAGAGACCGTCGACGCGCGGGTCGGCGACCTGCAGGTCAGCCTCGCCGGGCGCGGAGTGGCCCTGGTGGAATCCGGCGAGCGGGTCGAGCTGGCCACGTCGCCGGAAGCCGGGCGGCTCATCGCCCGATACGTCGGCGCGGACGCTCCGCGGCTGTCCAACCCGTCTCTGGAGACGCTGGCGATAGTCGCGTACCGGCAGCCCTGTACTCGCGCCACGATCGAGCGTATTCGAGGAGTCGAATTCGGACTACACGCTGAGAACGCTGATGCACCGGCGCCTGGTCGTGGAGCTGGGTCGCTCCGAGGCGCCGGGGCGGCCCATCCTTTTCGGAACGGGTTTCGACTTTCTCGAGCGTTTCGGGCTGACGAGCCTGGACGAACTGCCGCCGCTCGAAGCCACCATCGCCGAACGACTCTTCGCCGAGTCGGATGGCGAGGACGACACGGCGGCTCTTGCCGATGTGGACCGTGCCGCCGGCGACGTCGATCCAGCCGCGGCGGGCACCGACCGGTGACTCGCGAACGAATCCAGAAAGCCATCGCCTCCGCCGGGATCGCCTCCCGGCGTGGCGGCGAAGAACTCGTGCGAGCCGGCCGCGTGACCGTCGACGGTCGTCCCGCGATCATCGGCGAGCAGGTCGATCCTGCCATGCAGCGCGTCGAAGTTGACGGCAATCCACTGCCCGCGGTGGTGGGGCCGCGATCGTATTGGGCCCTGAACAAGCCGGCCGGGGTCGTGTCCACCGTCAAGGATCGCCACGCCGACCGAACCGTGATGGAGTTGCTGCCCGCCGAGGCCCGCAAGACGGCGCGTTTGTACCCGGTCGGCCGCCTCGACGAGGAATCGGAGGGGTTGCTCCTCTTCACGGACGACGGCACGTGGGCCGACCTGCTGCTGCACCCCCGATACGGCGTGGAGCGCGAGTACATGGTCGGCCTGGATCGATCGCTTTCGAAGCAGCAGAAGGCCGCATTGCGCTCCGGGATCGAGCTCGAGGAGGGCGTAGCCCGGCTGGATCACCTCGACGACCTGACGCCTGCCCAGGTCCGCAATTTGAGTCTCCTGCTGGAGCCGCCCTACCCGGAACTGCGCTGGTATCGGGTCGTGCTGGCGCAGGGTTGGAAGCGGCAAATTCGGCGCATGTTCGACGCCGTCGGGATGCCGGTCCGCCGTCTCGTGCGGATGCGAGTTGGCACCTTGAAGCTGACCGAGATGAAGGCCGGCGAAGCTCGGCGTCTGACCCGCCACGAGGTTTCGCTGCTGGCGTCGTGCGCCCGCGCACAGACGGGCACTCGTCCTCAGAAGGCGACTCGGCCGGCCCCCGCCGACGAAGAGACCGCCGGCGAGTAGGCGGTCGGGAGCCCGGGGATCGGGCTGCCGGGCAGATTGGCGTCGACTCTCGCCGGCACGTGGCCCTCGATCAGGCTCGCAGAGGTACCGCGACCGTCGTGCCCGCAGTCCGGCCACGGTATCCTGCGAGCCGTGACCACCGACGCCGAAGCAACACAGAAGCCTGATCGCCTGACTCCCCCGCAGACCGCCGGTCTGGGGCCGGGGCTCGTCGTCGCCATCGACGGCCCGAGTTCGAGCGGCAAGAGCACCGTCGGGGCCGAGGTCGCCCGGCGCCTGCGCTACCGCTTCTGCGACACGGGGCTGCTCTACCGCGCGGTGACCTGGCTCGCACTGCGGCGCGGCGTCGCTCCGACCGACGTGGCCGCTCTCGTGCCGCTCGCCGGAGAGGTCACACTCGTCGCCGACGCGCGCGGCCGGCTCCGTCACGTGGAGGCGGAAGGTGTCGACGTCACGGCCGAGGTGCGCGGCGCAGAAGTGGATCGTGCCGTGTCGGCTTACTCGAAAGTGGCGGAGTTGCGCGCCGCTCTGGTGCCCCGGCAGCGGGCCGTTGCCGCGGACGGCCGAATTATGATGGCGGGCCGGGACATCGGCACGGTCATCCTGCCGGACGCCGACGTGAAGATCTTCCTGGACGCCTCGGCCGAGGAACGGGCCAGGCGCCGGGCCACTCAACGCAAGACGACCGACACCGGCGAAGCCGGCCAGATACTCGATGAACTGCTCCGGCGCGACTCGATCGACTCCGGCCGTGCGACGGCCCCGTTGCGAGCGGCGCCCGACGCCGTGATCATCCACTCGGACGGCAATAGTTTCGAAGACACGGTCAGGGCGGTGGTGCGGGCAATCCGACAAGCGGAGAAGCGACGTGGCTAGAAAACTGCCATTCATGCCGCGACTCAGTGGCTTCGTCCTTCGCATCGCGGCGGCCTGCACGGCTCGGGTCAAGGTCGAGGGCCTGCGGAACATCCCCGAGTCCGGTCCCTTACTGGTCATCTGCAACCACAGCTCCAACGTCGACGGCATGCTGCTGATGGCCTTCGTCGTTCCGGCCATGGGCCGCAAGATGGGCTGGCTGGGGAAAGAGGAAGCACTCCGGTGGCCGTTGTTCGGCTGGGCAATGCGCCAGAACGGCGTCTTCGGCGTTCGACGTGGGGCGGGTGACCTCGAGGCGTTCAAGCTGGCGAAGTCGGTGTTGGACGAGGGCCGGGTGCTGGCGATCTTCCCGGAAGGAACGCGATCGCCGACCGGCGAGCTCCAGGAGGCCAAGGAGGGGGCCACCTTGCTGGCGCTCCGCTGCGGCGCGCCGATCCTCCCGCTCGCTCTCGTGGGAACGCAGCGCTTCCTGCCGAAAGGCAAGTTCCTGCCGAGGATCGGCCGGCGCATGGTCGTCAGGGTGGGGGAGACGTTTACGCTCTCGGCCCCCAGGGACGTCGATCGCCGTGAGTCGATGCGCCGGGCGACCTCGGAGATGATGCGACACGTCGCGGAGATGCTTCCGCCCGACCAGCGCGGCGTCTACTCCGAGACGGTGACTTCCGTGGTCGAGCCGTCATGACCGCCGGTGGGATACTTAAGCGCGATGGGTAATGTTAGAGAGGTCCGGATCGCGCGACGGACCGGGTTCTGTTACGGCGTGCGCGAGGCGATCGACAAGGCGAAGGAAGCCGCTGCCGCCGGCAAGCGGACGCATACGCTCGGCCAGGTCGTCCACAACGAGGGCGTGATCGCTCAGCTTCAGGCTCAGGGGATCGAGACGGTCGACACGCTTGACGAAGTGCTCGAAGGCGCGGCGGTCGTCATCCGAGCCCATGGCGTTCGGCCCGAAGTCCTCGCCCGTGCAGAAGCTCGCGACCTGGACGTGATCGACGGCACATGCACCTGGGTGATCCAGGAACAGCGGGAAATCACCAGGCTGGTCGAGGAAGGCTATTCGATCGTGCTTCTTGGCACGCCGCGTCACCCCGAGGTCGTGGGCCTGCTTGGCTTCGCGCCTGACGCGATCGTCGTCGACGAGGAAGAGGACTGGGAGCAGATACCGCGCCGCAAGAAGATGGCGCTGCTCAGCCAGTCCACGCAGCCGCCCTGGAAATTCGAGAAGCTGGCCGCGTTCATGGTTGGCCGCTGCCACGAGCTCAAGATCGTCAATACCGTGTGCCCGGTCACGATCCGGCGCCAGGAAGACACGATCGAAGCGGCGCGCGAGGTCGACCTGATGGTCGTCGTCGGCGGGCGTTCCAGCGCCAATACCAAGGAACTGACGCGATTGTGCGGGATCGTCGGGACGCCGGCTATCCAGATCGAATCCGAGGCCGACTTGACCGATGCGGCGGTCTTCGGCCGCGCCGAGGTCATCGGCGTGACCGGCGGCACTTCGACGCCGATCGAGGATCTACGCTGCGTGGCGGAGCGCATCCTCAAGCTGGCGGGCACCTCCGAAGCGGCGGCGCGGGCCGAGGAACTGGCCACGGCCGCGCTGGCGGTTGCGGCCACGCCGGCAGGCCGGACGACGTCGCTGCCGGAGATCCTGGCCGGGTAGCTGTCGGCTTCGGGGCCCCGCAAAGGGCACCGAGCCGGGCTGCGGGAAGGCCGGATGCGCCCGAACAGATCCGGTCGCGCGCCGGCGGCGAATACCAGGTATAGCGGCTCCCGGCGATGAGACCTATGGCCGGCGCCGGCCTGGGCAGCGAGGGGAAGCGGGTGAATCAAAGGCTGGGCGGCAAATTGGGCCGGACAATTCGGCGTGCGGCCGTGACATTTCTTCGCCCGGACTCGCCCTGGCAGAAGGTCTCCAGCGTGTTCGCGGGGATCACGATCGGGACCGTTGTCGTGTGGCTCACGCCCGCTCCGGACAGCCGACTCGCTCCGGCCGGGCTCCTGGTCGGCGGACTCGTGCTCGGCGCGGTGTTTCGGCAGTGGGTCGGACTCGCCGGGTTGGGCCTGTCGCTCTTCCTCTGGATGCAGGCCATCGAGACGCGCTTCGGCGTCCAGGGTCCGATGCCGGCCGGCAACGGCCTCTACCTGGGCGTCCTTGTCGTCGTTCTGACGCTCCTGTTCAGCGTACTGCTCGCCGCCGGCGCGTACGTCGTCGGGCTCGTGCTTCGGCGGTTCACGGTCCGCGCGTCCGGCTGGCTGCCGCTTCATTGGCTGGCGGTCTCGTGCGGGCTGATTTCGGCCGTAGCGATCTGTGCCTCGACAGTGTCCATCGCGCCGGCCGATGCCTCCTTCGGGTTCACGCTGCCGGCGGGTTGGACCTCCGTCCTCAGGGTCCACTCCAAGTACGAGTGGACGGATCCCATCTATTGCGACAGTTACTCGGCCGGGACCGGCGTAGGTGTGCTCGCCGGCAGCGGCCCGGCGGGCTTCACGGTGCCGACCCTGTGCGCCACGGTGGTCGAGTACAACGACGACATCGTGGAGCCATACGTTGGCTACAGCGGCTCGCACGCCTGCTACTACGTGCTGGCGGACTTCGACGGCGACGAGGGTGCCATGAATCAGTGGAACCTCGAATCGACTCCCTCGGCGCCTCCGATTGCCGGGTCCTACGAAGAGGTGAGGGTCGGCCCGAAGGGTGACGTCATCTACGGCTTCGGGCTGGAGCGCTGGCGGAGCGTCGGTCCGTTCCCGGAGCATCTCTGCTACGTCGTCGCTCTCACGGTGCCGCCCGGATCCTCGATCGGCGAGGCCGGCGCCGACGCGATTCTGTCGACCTTCAGCCTTCGCTGAGGCCGCGAGCCGGTCCAGCCGGAGTTCGAGTTTCGAGCGCACCGCGGCTCCGCGGGCGCCATGCCCCATAATCCCCGGGTGACCCCACTACCAATCGTCGCCATCGTCGGCCGCCCCAACGTCGGCAAGAGCACTCTGTTCAACCGAATCGTCGGCCATCGCACCGCCATCGTCGAGGACCGGGCGCGGACTACGCGAGACCGCATCTACGGCGATGCCGATTGGAACGGTCGCCGCTTCATCGTCGTGGACACCGGCGGGCTGGAGATCCACCCCGGCGACCCGATCGAGGAGAAGGTCCAGGAGCAAGCGCGCCTGGCCATCGGCGAGGCGGATCTGATAGTTCTGGTCGTGGACTCGATTGCGGGCTTGACGCCCGCGGACCTCGAGGCCGCCGATATCCTGCGAACCGCCAAGGCGCCCGTGCTGGTTGCCGCCAACAAGGCCGACAACGACAGGCGCGAGCTGGAGGCCGCCGAGTTCTACTCGCTCGGCTGGGAAGAGACATACGCGATCAGCGCGGCGCACGGACGCGGTGTCGCAGACCTCCTAGACGCCATGGTTTGGGCTCTGCCTCCGGAAACGGAGAAGGAGCTCGAGCGCAAGAGGCGCCTGGCCGAGGCGGACGAATGGGCCAAGGACATGGCTTCCGGCCGGCTGTCGCGCATCCTCGACGGCGACGAAGAGGCGGTCGAACTCGCGGCCGAAGGCGGTGAAGACCTGCCGCTCGCGTTTGACGACGAAGAACAGTCGGTCTCGATTGCCCTGGTCGGGCGGCCGAACGTCGGCAAGTCGAGCCTGCTCAACGCGTTGCTCGGTGAGGACCGGTCGATCGTCAGCGCAATCCCCGGAACAACCCGCGACGCGATCGACACCCACCTCACCTGGGGCCGCAGCGAGATCGTGCTCATCGATACGGCCGGCATCAAGCGCCCCGGAAAGGTCGCGAGCGGCCAGGCGGCCGAACGCTACTCGACGTTGCGGGCCTTGAAAGCGGTCGAGCGCGCCGACGTCGCCATCCTCGTGATCGACGCTTTCGAGGGTCTGACTGCTCAGGATGCCCACGTCGCAGGGTTCGTCGCCGAGGAGGGCCGCGGACTCGTCCTGGCGCTCAACAAGTGGGATCTGCTGGCAGAAAAGACGGATCGCACCTTCGACGAATACGCCAACTCGATGCGCGCCGAGGTGCCGTTCCTGGACTTTGCACCGTTCGTGTCGATCAGCGCCAAGACCGGCCAGCGAGTGGGGCGGGTGCTGGAACTGGCAGTGGATGTCTGGGGCGAGCGGCGCAAACGCATCCCCACGCCCGAGCTGAACAAGATCATCCGAGCCGCGTCGATGCGCCAGGCTCCGCCGACCGGGAAGCTCGGGCCGCCCAAGATCTTCTACGCGACTCAAGTTGCGGTGGCTCCGCCCACTTTCGTGTTCTTTGCCCGACACGCCGCCCAGATCCACTTCAGCTACAAGCGCTTCCTCGAAAACCAGCTTCGGGCCGAATTCGGCTTCGACGGCACGCCACTCCGGCTGGTCTTCCGCGAACGAGCCAGCGGTCGGGCGAGCGACAATCCGAGTCGGGCGCGGGGCGTCACCGGCGGCAGCGGCTCGGTTCGCCAGCGCCCCAGCGGCATGGCTTCGTCGGCCCCGGCGTCGGCCGGCCATCGGGTCGTACGAAAGGGCACGAGCGCCACGAAACGGAGCGTCGGGGGCAAGCGAAACCCGCAGCGCTGACGTCCGGAGGCGCGGGCATTCGCCCCGTCTCGGCGCGCGGTGAGTGCCCGTGTACGCGTCTGGTATCCTGTCGGTCGTCGGGGCGTGGCGCAGCCTGGTAGCGCACCTGAATGGGGTTCAGGAGGCCGAGCGTTCGAATCGCTCCGCCCCGACCATCTTCTGAAGTTGAAGCGGGCCTCGGAGGCGACTCCGGGGCCCTTCGATTCCGGCCCCAGTGCCTCCGACGCGGTGTCTGGTTGGGTTGAGGGCGGTTCAAAGCGTGGGGCAAAGGGCCATAATCGCCCGGAGCTGCCGGGTCGAGTCGGCGAGTCGGCGGGTTCGCCCAGCTCGGATGGGGTCGGGCGGCCGAGCGGCGCGCACCGCAGGACAATCTCGCGAAGGCGGCCGAGCGGGAGGCGAGACTCGATGGCGCGTCCAGCAAGGGAGATCCGATGACGAACCAGTGCCCGCGATGCGGGACGCCGCGGGTAGGCGATTTCCCCTTCTGCCAGAGGTGCGGCCTGGACTTCCGGCTTGCGGGTGCCTCGGCCATGCCGCCGCAACAGCAGCTCCCACCTCAGCAGCCGCTCCACGGGACGGAGCCGCCCGCGAGCTACCCGCAGCCGCCCGCGAGCTACCCGCCCGCGAGCTACCCGCCGGCTCAGGGCTATCCGCCGACTCCGCAACCGGAGCCGGCGCCGGCCGTCTGCCTGCGCTGCTACGCGCCGCTGAACCCCGGTTCTCCGCTGTGCACGAACTGCGGCTTCGACAACCGCATCGCCTGGAGCATGCCGGCGCCGGTCGCCGCGAAGCGATCAATGCTGCCCGCGGCCCTGGCCCTCGTTGGAGTAGCTCTGATCGTGGCGGCCCTGGTCCTCGTTGCCGTCGCGCAGTCTCGCTCCGGCGCGACTCCGACCCTGACGCCGCTCATAACGCCAGCCGCATCGATCGAGGCTACGCCCACGCCCCAGCCCACGGCTGCACTCGCCACAGAGCCGCCGGCCGTGCCCTCCGCCCCGGCGAGCGCGGCGGTCATCTCGGCTGCCGGGACCACTGAGCCGTCGCCTGCGGTCGCCTGGACGGGGTTCAGCGCTCCGGACGGAGCATGGTCGGCAAGCTTCCCGGGGAGCGCGCCGCTGAAGTCGACGACCCCGCTCGGAACCGGAGCCTACGGCGGCGACGCCACCGTGTACATGTCTCTCGACGGTTTCGCCGAATACGTCGTCTGCTACATGGATTTCTCGACCGACCTCGGCGGCGGGCTGGATCAGGCGGCTGTATTGCGGATCATGGAGACGTCGATGAACGCCTCGTTCGACGGCACGGAGACCAGTTCGACGGCATCCAGCGTGGGAACTCATCCGGCCAGAGACGTGACCCTCGCGGTGACCTCACCAGCGGAGATGCTCACGCACCGGATGTGGTTCGTCGGGCAGCGCTTCTACATGATCTTCACCGTCTCCGCGCCCGGGCTGTCGGTGTATCCGCAGCACTTCTTCGACGGTTTCAAGCTGACCTAGACCGCCGGGCGGCCGGGCTCGCCGGCGCGGACGCGGGCCGGGCCGACCGGAAGTAAACTCACACTCATCCAGACCGCAGCCGCGGCCTATCCGCATGCCCAGCGAGTTGACATGGTTCGCGAACGAACAGAGCCCACGGCGGACGAACTCGCCGTCTCGAACCTGGATCCCCAGCAGCTGACCGGCCTGAACGACATGGACCCGGAGAGCTTCCGGGCGGCCGCCCACGCCGCGGTCGACATCATGGCCGACTACCTCGAAGGCGTCGGGGGAATGTCCGTCATGCCGCCGGTGGAGCCCGGGTCGCTCCGGCCGCTGTTCGACCCGATGCCGCCCGAAGCGCCAGAGGCGATCGAGACGATCCTCGCGGACTACCGGCGTCTCGTCGAACCGAACATCACTCACTGGCAGCACCCGCGCTTCCTGGCGTACTTCGCCAGCTCGGCGGCCGGGCCGGGGATCATCGGCGAGATGCTCACGGCCGTGCTCAACGCCAATCCGATGTTGTGGCGAACCAGCCCGGTCGGGACCGAGCTCGAACAGGTCGTGGTGGACTGGATCCGCCAGGCGCTCGGCCTGCCGGCCGAGTTCGACGGCCTCATCACGGACACCGCCTCGACCTCGTCGATGCTGGCCCTGGCGGCCGCGCGCCAGGCCGCCGGGATCGACGCCGCGGCGAAGGGTCTCCCGGGTCGTGCGGACGTGCCGGCGCTGCGGATCTATGCGTCCGCCGAAGCTCACTCGTCCATCGAGAAGGCGGCGATGACGCTGGGACTGGGCCGCGCGGGGGTCAGGAAGATCGCCACCAACGAGCAATTCGAACTGCGACTGGACGCCCTGGAAGAGGCCATCGCGGCCGACCGAGCCGCGGGAGTCAAGCCGATCGCGATTGTGGGTACGGTCGGGACGACGTCGTCCACGTCCGCGGACCCGATCGAAGGCATGGCCGCGATTGCTCGACGTGAGGGTCTGTGGCTCCACGTCGACGCTGCCTACGCGGGTGCGGTGGCCATGATCCCGAGTCTTCGCGGTCCTTTCGCCGGTTGGGAGCTGGCTGACTCGATCGTCACGAATCCGCACAAATGGTGGTTCGTCCCGGTCGACGCCTCGATCCTGCTGACTCGGCGGATGCCGGTCTTGCGCGACGCGTTCAGCCTCGTGCCGGAGTACCTGCGAACTCTGGACCGCGAGGGCCCGATCCGCGACTACAACGAGTACACGCCCACGCTGGGTCGCCGACTGCGAGCACTCAAGGTGTGGATGCATCTGCGCTACTTCGGCCTCGAAGGCTTGCGCCGGCGCGTCTCGCACCACCTGGAGATGGCGGCTCGATGGGCGGCCTGGGTCGACGCGAATCCGGACTTCCAGCGGATGGCTCCGGTGCCGTTTTCGACAGTGTGCTTCCGATATCGGCCCGCGGCCCTGGTCGGCCACGAGGACGAGCCGGGCGTGGCCGAAAAGCTCGACGAGATCAACGTCCGGCTGATGGATGCCATCAATCGGACCGGTCAAGCGTTCCTGTCGCACACGAAGCTGAACGGGCATTTCACGATCAGGATCGCAATATCCAATCTCAGAACCGAGGACGCGGATCTGGAACTGGTCTGGAGCATCGTCCGACGGGAAGCCGCGGCGCTGGAAGCGGCCGTCTAGCCGGCCCGGTTGCCGATCGTCGCGACCGACTGACCCCGCGACCGACTGACCCCGCGGCCGAGCGATACGAGGCCAACTGTCCGAGGCAGTACGATGCAACGGTGAACCTTTCCCTTCCCGAACAATTCGCTGCGGTCATCGCTGCAGTGGCTACGCCGTGCGTCGTGGTCGCCGTAGCGGTGCTGTTCTTCCTCAATCCGATCTGGGTCGGCTTCGACCAGAATCGCAGCGACGTCACCGGGCTGACCGGCTACTCCTCGACGCAGGTCAGTCAGGTCACGGGCAGCATCCTTTCGGACCTCGTCTTCGGGCCTCCTAACTTCGAGGTGACCGTTGCCGGGGCGTCGACGCCGGTTCTCGACGCCAGCGAGCGGAGCCACATGGCCGACGTCCGGACCGTGCTGATGGGCCTCGGCTTCGTGGCCCTGGTAGCGGCTGTCTTGCTGCTCGTCGCGGGGCTTGCGAGCCGCGGGCGGCGCTGGTTCTGGCGGGCCGCGGCTATCGGGGCGCGGGTGCTGATCGTGGGCGTGGTCGTGGTCGGAGCGGCATTCGCCCTGTTCTTCGACCAGGCCTTCGAGCTATTCCACGAGATCTTCTTCAAGCCCGGAACCTACGCGTTCGACCCTCGCACCGAGAAGCTGGTGCAGCTGTTCCCGGACCAGTTTTGGTCGGAGACGAGCGTGGCACTGGCCGCGACGGTGCTTGGTCTGGCCGTCGTCGTGGCAATCGGAGCCGGGCGGCTGGCCCGCGAGCCGGAGCCGGCGGCCCCGACGCCCGCCGCTCCATCCGACCAGGCCGCGCCAACCGGCGCGCCCGGCGGCGTGGTGCCGTCATGAGCGGCCTCACGCTCGGCCGCATCTTCGGCACGGAGGTCAAGGCGCACTGGAGCTGGGTCCTGATCCTGGCCTTCATCGCCGTCGTATTCGGCATCGACCTGAGCGACGGCAGCGCGGCAGCCTGGCCGGTCGGCCTGGCCTGGGGATCTTCGATCGCGACGGCTGTACTCGTCTTCGCGTCCGTGACCGCCCACGAGCTGGCACACGTCAAGGTCGCCCGCCGCAACGGCCAGCAGATGCAGGTCGTTTCGGTCCAGCTCCTCGGTGGCCCGTATGTCATGGAGGCCAAGCCGCGCAACCCCGGCGAGGAGTTCCGGATCGCCCTCGCCGGTTCCGGGTTCAGCCTCGTGGTGGCACTGGTCCTGGGGGTCGTGGCCGGCCTGATGATCGCCGGGCCGCTCAATATCGCCAACCCGCCCGAAGGTCTCCAGGCGATCGGTTTCGTAACCACCATGATCGGCGCCTTCAATCTGGCGCTCTGTTTGATCAACCTGGTGCCCGGCTACCCGCTCGATGGTGCGCGAGTTCTGCATGCCGTGGTCTGGTGGAGAACCGGCAGCGAAGCCGTGGCTACTGCCGCGGCCATCCGCATCGGCCGCTATGTGGGCATCGGGATGATCGTGGCCGGCGCCCTTTCGCTGGCCGTGCTGGACCCCGCGGCGGGCTTCTGCCTGATCATCGGCGGCTGGCTGGTGATGAGCTCGAGCCGGTTCCTCGACCGCCGCAGCGTCCTGCAGCAGCTGATCTCCGGCCTGCGAGTCAGCGACGCGGAAGATACCGAACCGGCCCACGTCCCGCCGCAGCTGACGCTCGACGTCTTCGCCGCGGAGTACCTGGGGGAACGGATGGGTGCCGCGGCTCTCGTGCAGCGCGGCTCGGAACTGCTCGGGCTTATCGGCACGGCCCAGGTGCGGCGCATTCCGCGCCGGAACTGGACGTTGACGCGCACGGAGCAGGCAATGGTCGGCATCGACAAAGTGCCCAGCGTCGCCGACGACACGGACCTGTGGTCCGCGCTGGAGCTGCTGGAACGCACCGGACTGGACGCGCTGCTCGTTGCGGCCAACGCCGCGACCGCCGCGGGCACGGCTCTGGTGACGCGCCGCTCCGCCGCGCGGGTCGTTCACGAAAGGGCCGAGGAGCGCCACCGCGAAATGCTGGCTCAGGGAGTGGTCAAGAAGGGCCGGTTCCATGTCCGCTGAGCCGGCCACCGAGCGGGCAGGGGAGGAGCGCTAGACATGCCGCCCGACGGCAGGCCCGGCGAAAAGCCGGAATCGGGAGCCTTTGACGAAGGCAGCCGGGCGGAGCGACGCCGCTACAGCCATTTCGAACGAACGAGAAGGCCGCGCATGACTGAGGTGACCGACATGCCCGTCACAGCCCGCCGTGCCGTAGCCGAAGCCGAGGTCGGCGTCGCCCAGGAGACGCTCAGCGCAATCATCGACGCCCTGATTCCCAAGGGCGACGTCCTTACGGTCGCGGAGCTGGCGGGTGTCATCGCCGGCAAGCGGGCGGCGGAGCTGATCCCGCTGGCTCATCCCGCCGGGCTGACGCAACTGCTCGTCAATGCCACTCCGGATAGGGCGGCGAGTGCCGTCCGCATCCGGGCGGAAACCGCCGCGATCGGCCCCACCGGCGTCGAGATGGCGGCAATGATGGCCGCGGCCGTCGCCGCGCTCACCGTCTACGACATGATTCGGGAGATCGAGCCCGGCGCCGTCGTGCGGTCGGTCAAGCTGCTCTCGAGTTCGGACGGAGAGTCGGAGGAGTGGCGCCGGGCGGCGGCGGTCGACGCCCCGGACGGCTCGCGTGCCCCCAAGGGCGCTCGGACGGCCGGGCGAATTGTCCCCGCACACCGGCCGGGTGCGACTTTTGGCGCAGCGGCGCGGAAACGAAGTTCCTAGTCCGCCTGTCTCGTCGTTCGGGGTTCGAGCCGCTAGAGTGACGGCGTCGCCGCGTATAGGCACCCGTTTGGTCATCCGTCACTCATTGGCCGCGTCCCATCCGAAGCGGATCCTTCGGCGCTGAGGTAAGTCCGTGTCAGCCGACGTGCTGTTGCCCCTGGTCGTGTTCTTCGCGCTGAGCATCCCGACGCTGGTCCTGTTGTGGCGCATCTTCGTGGTGGGGAGCGAATTGCGGCGTGACGCGATGCGTGGGCGCACTGCCCTGGACATCGCCCGACGGACGGACGTCTCGCTCACGGAGCTGGCGGCGATCGTCGACGATCTGCGACGCCGCAAGGCCGGGCCCGAGACCGGCGCGGCCAGCCTCCGTGCCTGCTCCGAAGCCCTGAGCCGCTACGCTCTGGAGGCCGACGCGGTGGACAGGCACGCCTCGGCCGTCGATTTCGCCGTCCTTCGGACCGAGATCGAGCGCGCCCAACGCGCCGTGGAATTGATCGAACACGGTCGGGTCATGATGCTCGAGCGGACGGGAGAGCGCGTCGCCGAAGGTGAGACTTCCGTGAAGCGCGGCTACCTCAATCTGCTCCACGCCCGCGACTCGATCAAGGCCCGAGCCGAAGAGATCTCAGCTGCCGCCGCAACGCCGGCCGGCGCGGATGCCCGCTGGCGGGTGCGCGACCACTGACCACGGCGCGGCGCACTCCGCCGCTTCGCGCCACAGGCCACCGCAGCCTCCCGAGTCTCCGTCACGTCGCGTCGATGCCCGTGCGTCGAGCGGTGATATCCTCGCCGGACAGGTCGGGCGTGTGGAGGTCAGCCGATGCGTTGTCCGCGGTGCGGCGAACGGGAAACGCGCGTGGTCGATTCGCGCGACCTCGACGAAGCGAGCATCCGACGGCGCCGCGAGTGCGAGACGTGCGGGGCGCGCTTCACCACTTATGAGCGGATCGAGGCGCCCCGACTGGTGGTCGTCAAGCGTGACGGCTCGCGCCAGGAGTTCGACCGCGAGAAGTTGGTCTCCGGCTTCCGCAAGGCTCTGACTCGGCGCCCGTTGCCGGATGACGCGGCCGAGCAGGCGGCCGACCAGATCGAGGCCCAGCTTCGCGCCGCCGGCACGACCGAGGTGGATTCCTCAGTGGTCGGAAAGATGGCAATGGACAAGCTGCGCGCGCTGGACCAGATCGCCTACATTCGCTTCGCCAGCGTCTACCAGAGCTTCGAGGACATCGAAACGCTGAAGCGTGAGGTGGACAACCTGTACGCCCAGCGCGAGAGCGGAGCGACCGTCAAATGAGCGTACTGTCGGACCACGACATCGCGGCGGCGCTGGCCGCCGGACGCGTCCGAGTCGAGCCCTACGATCCGGCCGATCTGCAGCCGTCCTCGGTCGATCTGCATCTCGATCGAAGCTTCCGCGTTTTTCGGAACAATCGCTATCCATACATCGACGTTCGCTCGCCTCAGCCTGACCTCACCGAACTCCTGAATGTCACCGATGACGAAGCCTTCGTGCTGCATCCGGGCGAGTTCGTACTCGGCCAGACGCTCGAGTGGGTTGAACTGCCGGACGATCTGGTGGCTCGGTTGGAAGGCAAGTCGTCGCTCGGGCGGCTCGGGCTGCTGATCCATTCGACCGCGGGATACGTCGATCCGGGGTGGAAGGGCAAGCTCACTCTCGAACTGTCGAACGTCGCGAAACTGCCCATCGCGCTCTACTTCGGCATGAAGATCGGCCAGATCAGCTTCTTCGCGATGTCGAGCCCGGTCGATCGACCGTACGGGTCCGTCGGATTGGGTTCGAAATACCAGGGCCAGTCCGAGCCGACGGCCTCGGCCTATTTCGAGGATTTCGAGCGCGGGCGGCGCGGCACGGTTGCGAAGGCTACCCGGGCGGGCGCCGGCCAGAGTCCGGAACGCCATCCGGACGCGAGCCAGGGGCTTGCGGGGAACGACAGGCGGGCACGATGACGACTCTCAACGACGCGGTGCACTGGTCAGCCGAGCTGGGCGGTGGGACTCGCGTGGCCCTGATACAGGCCGGCCACTTCCGCTCCGATGCCGGGGCGCTGCTCGGCGTGGTGCCTCGAATGATGTGGCAGGGGCTGGTCGCCGACGAGATCGACCATGACCACCGGCTGCTGCAGGCCCTCAACTGCCTGCTGATCGAGACGCCCGCCGGTCGAGTGCTCGTGGAAACCGGCATCGGTGACCGGATCAGCGACAAAGGCCGCGCCATGCGCGGTTACGACGGACCGTGGATTCTGCCAGCCCTGTCGGCGGCCGGGTTTAGCCCGGACACGGTCGACGCGATCGCCGTCAGCCACCTCCACTTCGACCACGCCGGCGGCGTGCTGAGGTCGGACGGTACGCGTGCCTTCCCGCGAGCTCGTTTCATCGCCCAGCGCGCCGAATGGGAAGTGGCGCTGGGGGAGAACCCGCGTCTTGTTGCGAGCTACGACCAGCCGGAATTGCGGTTGATCCGCGACCTCGGGGCGGAGTCGGCCGCGGACGGCGAAGTCGAGGTACTACCGGGCGTGTCGGTCATCCCGACCGGCGGTCATTCGGCCGGCCATCAGGGCGTCGTGATCCGCGGGCATGACCGGGTCGTCGGCTTCTTCGGCGACCTGTTCATGCGACCGTGGAGCGCCAACCCCAAATGGGTGACGGCCTTCGACGATTTCCCGCTCGACTCGGTCGCGGTGAAGGCCTCGCTGTTTGCCCGCGCCGCCGACGAGCGCTGGACGGTGGTCCTGTCTCACGAACCGGTCCACCCGGTCGGTCGCCTCGTCAGGGATCGCGACCGCTTCCGTTACGAGGCGTCGGTCTGACTCCGGTTCGGGTCGATGGCCGGCCCCGCCGTCGACTGCGGATCAGCGCGACGCGGTAATATCGCGGCGGGCCCCCGTAGCTCAGTGGAATAGAGCGCCGCCGTCCTAAGGCGGGCGTCGTCGGTTCGAGTCCGGCCGGGGGCGCCAACTCACGTGCCGTTGCGAGGTCCCCGCTCTTCGCGATGAGGTGTCGGGCGGCGGATCGCCCTCCGCGCCACGCACCCTCTCCAGGTCCGCATCGATCCGCGAACGGGCGTACGCTCAGACGCCTGAAGTGCGTCGTAGCGGGAGGCGACCCGTGCGTTTCCGAAGCGTGGCCATTACCGTGATCGTCTTCGCGGCCGCAATGGCCTACCTGGAGTCGGCCGTTGTGGTCTATCTGCAACGGGCGCTGTCGATCACTCCGGACCGGCTGTTTCCCCTGCGCTCGCCGGATCTGGTCGGAGACCTGGCGGCGATCGAGACCGGGCGCGAATTCGCCACGCTGGTGATGCTGGCCGCCGTCGGGGTCATGGTCGGGCGAGGCTGGCTCGAGAGGCTGGCCTGGACGTCGGTGGCGTTCGGCGTCTGGGACATCGGCTACTACCTGTGGCTGTGGGTGTTCATCGGCTGGCCGCACTCGCCGAACACCTGGGACGTGCTCTTCCTGATCCCCGTGCCCTGGGCCGGGCCCGTGTGGGCGCCCGTCGCCGTCAGCGTCGCGCTCGTGGCGGCAGGTCTGGGCGCGGCCCAGGCCGCGCGAGCTGGCCGGATGCCGGAGGTGAACCTCGTCCGGGCCGCGGCGGCCATCGCAGGCGGCGCGCTCGTCGTCCTGAGCTTCACGGCCAACGCGCCTGCGCTTCTCAACCAGCAGCTGTACGGCTGGTTCCCGTGGCCGGTCTTCGCAGGAGGCATGGTCCTCGCCGCCTGGGCCGCGCTCGCATCACTGAGGCCCGCGTCCGCAGCCGGTCGCGTGGAACGCGCCGCCTGAGCTCAGGACCAGGCACTCCCGACCGATTTCTTCCGGGGAACGAGTTGCCGAGCGAGGGCTCTCAGGCACGTCACCCGGAGGGACGATGCAACCCGCGATCCGCACCGATTTCAACGAGATGGTTACGCCGCTGTTGGGGCTGGCCGAGAAGCTGCTCGAAAGCTCGGGCGAATTCCGGCCGTTCGGGGCGAGGTTGGCCGCCGGCGGGCAGCTGGCCTTGATCGACGTGGCGCCCGCCCTTGACGAGCCCTCGAACCCGCTCATCGTCGACGCCCTGTATGCCACGTTTCGCCTGGAGGCGCGGGCCGGGACCATCCGGGCTTGCGCCGTGTGCTGGGACGCCCTCGTGCCGCGCCAGCAAGGCGGCGGCCTGATGGATGCCATTGCCATCGGCCTGGAGCATCGCGACGGCGAGCCGACAATAGTCCTGTGCGGATACGAACGCGACCTGACCGGCGGGATCTTCTTCGAGGACCCGATCACGGCCGTCGGCCGGCGCCACGTCTTCGGGCACGTGCTGTTCGCCTGAAGACCGGGACCTGTTTGGGCCGCCGTCGATACACGCTCATGCGAGTCAGGGCCAACTCGCTGTATCTTTCCGGACGCGGTCGTGGCCCGTCACGAGTCGGGCCGCAGCCGCGTCACCCGCCAGGCCGAAGTAGATCCTGACGAGGACCTGGAGGAAGACGGAACCGATGACCACACCCGAGCGGAGACGCGATTACGCGATCCTCGGGAAGCGAGTGAACCTGGGCGTCGTCGCCTACGCCGGATTGTGCGTGCTGATGGCCGCAGTCGGCTGGACCTCGGTGATGGTGCTCGTGCCGGGAGTCGAGGCCGGTGCTCCGGGAACTCCGCGGGCTTCCGCGCTGGCGACTCGGCCGGCCGTTTCCCGGGCGCCTGCCGCCAGCCCCACGCCCGCGATCTCGATCACCCCGGTTCCGGCCACGCCGACGCCGGTCCCCGGTCCGACGAAGGCGCCCTACAAGATCGACTTGTATCAGGCCAACACGTTCGTGTCGCAGATGAACCGCGACTACTGTATGGCCGGCGCCACCCAGAACATGCTCAACATCATGAAGCCGGTCGCGAACCTGACGACTGCCTACCAGCAGCAGATCGGCAACACGATCGTGTCACTGACGACGGCGCAGGATAGCTACAACGGCGGTTTCGGGCCCGCCGGCTGGGCACTGACCCTGACCAAGTACGGAGCGGGTCCGTACAAGCTCATCGTCGACGCCACGTTCGACCAGGCCATGAAGGACGCGGCAGTGGCCCTCGAGACGACCTCGCGACCGGTCGGGCTGCTGACGTGGTGGGGGGCGCACTCCTGGGTCATGACCGGCTTCAAGGCCGACTCGGACCCGCTGCTGTTCCCGGACACTTTCAAGCTCAGCGGCGCCTACATCGTCGACCCGTTCTATCCGAGAGTCAGCGACATCTGGGGCCAGACACTCGGGCCGGACGTGTTCCGCAACATGACGGTGATGGCCCACAACTACATAGGCTGGAAGCGTCCCGAAGGCCACTATCCGGGGCGCGACGGAAAGTGGCTCCTCGTCATCCCGTACAACGCCTGAGCATCTGCGGCGCCGGTCGAATCCGCGCGGGGAAATCGGCCGGCCGTCGCCACGTCAGTCGCGGCAGCCTTCGCACCGCCCCGAAATGGTGACATGGGAAAGGTCGACGGCAAAACCGAGATCCGCCGCAAGAGCGTCGACGATCGCGGCACCCGTTTCCGGCCGGATCTCCCATGTCGCCCCGCAGGCCACGCAGTAGAGGTGGCCGTGGATCTGTTCGGGCAGGACGTGGTATTCCTCGCGGCCGTCGGGACCGTGGCCATGCTTGACCAGCCCGAATTGTTCGAGCACGTCGAGAGTCCGGTAGACCGTCGATGGGGTGGTGGTCTGGTCGCGTTCGCGGCAGCTGGCGATCAGCTCGGTCGCCAGGACGTGGCCCGAATGTCCGCGCAGCACCTCCACGAGCGTCCGCCGTTGGGGCGTCCAGCGCAGGCCACTGGCGCGTAGCCGACCGGCGATGCCATCCCATGCAGTCGCCTCCGTCGCGGTGGTTCGGCGGGGCGAGGCGTCTGGTGGCACCTGGCGGTCCTTCATGCTGACGTGATTGTGACCCATTCGGAAGTCGGCGTAGACTCCACGCTAGCGCAAAGCGTTGCAATAGCGCCGTGTATCAGCAGGTGAGACGAAAGGAGGAGCCCGATGCACATCCCCGATGGGTATCTCGCTCCGGCCGTCTCGATGGCGCTGGCGATTCCGACCGTACCGATCTGGGCGGTGGCTACTCAGAAGGTCAAGAAGGTCCTCAACAACCGGACCGTGCCGCTGCTGGCGATCTTCTCGGCGCTGAGCTTCACGATCATGATGTTCAACATCCCGGTCCCGGGCGGGACGACGGCGCATGGCGTCGGGGGCACGCTGATCGCCGTCGTTCTTGGCCCATGGGCGGCGGTCATCGCCGTCAGCACCGCCCTGATCATCCAGGCCCTGTTCTTCGGCGACGGCGGCGTGCTGGCGATCTTCGCCAACTGCCTGAACATGGGCATCATCCTGCCGTTCGTCGGGCTACGGGACGTACCGCCTGCTTGCTGCCGGGTCGCCGATCCTGTCGACGCGGCGGGCGTGGGCCGCCGGCATCGGCGCGTACGTCGGGCATCACGGTGGCGGCGGTTGCGCGTCGGCGTCGAGCTGGGCATCGAGCCGATGTTCTTCTCCCAGAACGGCCACGCCCTGTACAGCCCGTACGGCCTGGCGAGGCGATTCCGGCGATGCTTGCCGCGCACGCCTTCGGCGCGTCGATCGTCGAGGCGCTGATCACCGGGCTCGGAGTGGCATATCTCCAGCGGCGCCATCCGGAGTACCTGACGAGTCTGCGCCGCATCTTCGCCCCGGACGCGGCCGCGGAAGGCACGGTCGCCCGGCGGCCGCTCTGGCAGCTCGTCGCCGCGGCGATTGGCGTCGGCGTGGCATTCTGGCCGCGGTCGGGCTGGTCGAGGGCGGCGGCGATCCCGGCCGGATGTTCGGGGCGGACTGGGCGGCGGTCGACTGGCCGTCCGTCGCCACGATGCTGCTCGTCACCGCGGTCATCGGGGCCGTGCTCGTTCCCGCTCGCGTACCTGGTCCTGCCGCGGGCGTGAAGCGGGTCGGGTGCGGCGTTCGCGGCGATCGCGGTCCTGGCGCCGCTCGGGTCTGATCGCGCCCGGCTTCGCCTACGGCGAGGGCAGTGCCGAGGACGTTAATGCAGCGCCTTCGGGTACGTGCCCGCGGGCCTGCAGGATCTGTCGGGGATCTTCAGCGCGCCCCTTTCCGGGCTATAACCTGCCGCTGCCATTCTTCTCCGGCGCCAACGCGCCGCTCTGGCATGCGGCCATCGGCTACGAGATCGCCGGCATCATCGGCGTACTGCTCGTCGGTGGCGCCGTCTACTCGGTCGCGCGGCTGCTTCGGCGGTCGAGCGGAGGGCGGCGAGGTCGCGTCACGCAGCGAGCGCCGCTCGTGCACGGCTGTGGCGAGCGCCCGCAACGGCGGCCACGACCGACGGCCGGATCGGCTGGCTCGAGCAGACCGTCGGCGGCATCACCGTCGAATCGAGCACGGCGTCTTCACCGAGCAGCACGCGCGGCCGGCGGGCTGGCTCCAGCGCCTCGATCCGCGCGCCAAGCTCGGTCGATGTTCCTCGCGGCGATCCTGGCCGCGAGCCTGACGACTCGATCGTGGTGCTCGGCGCTCTTGTATGCCGTCGATCCTCGCCGCGGCCACGGGCGAGCCGCGTCCCGTTCGAGTTCTTCGTCAAGCGCGTCTGGCTCGGCATCCCGTTCTTCGCCGGGCATCGTCGTCATCCCGGCGATCTTCTTCGTGCCCGGGCCGCGGCTCTTCGATCTGGGCATCGGGCCCGATCGCACCTGGCGCCGTCGTTCCCGGGCTGGCCGGCGCGGTCATCTTCGTCGGCCGCGTCGGCGTAGCGTCTCGCTGGCGGTGCTGCTCGTGGTGACGACGCCCTGGGCCGACATCCTCAAGAGCCTGCGGGCGCTGCGGGTGCCGCAGGTCTTCGTCCTGGTCCTGTCGATGACCTACCGCTACATCTTCCTGTTCCTGCACACCGCCAACGGCATCCTCCTGGCGCGCAAGAGCCGGATCGTGGGCCGGACGAGCGGGGCGAGCAGCGGCGCTGGATCACCGGCACGATGGGCAACCTGATGAGCAGAGCTTTCAAGATGAGCAACGACGTCTACGCGGCGATGCTGGCGCGCGGCTTCGGCGGCGAGATCCGGACGTTCGCGACTACCGGATGCCGCCTCGCCGACTGGCTCGTCCCTGGTCGGGAGTCGGCGGCGATTGCCGTGGCTGCAGTCATGGCCGGAAGGGTTCTCGCCATGACCGATGCCACTCTCGAGCGGGCCCTCCAGGCACCCCCGGTCGGTCCCGGCGAGCCGCTCTTCGATCTGCACGACGTCGGTTTCGTCTACGCCAGCCGGCAGGTCGCGCTCGACGGGATCGACCTGACGATCTGGCCCGGCGAGCGGGTCGTGCTGCTCGGCGCGAACGGGAGCGGCAAGTCCACGCTGCTCAAGCTCCTCGACGGCATCGTCGGGCCCACGAGCGGAACGATCCGCGCGCTGGGCCTGGACGTCGCCGCCGTGGCGGCCGGGCAGGACGCCTTCCGGTTCCACCGGGAGGTCGGGCTGGTCTTCCAGGACCCCGACATCCAGCTGTTCAGCGCCACCGTCCTCGACGACGTGGCCTTCGGACCGCTGCAGCTCGGCTTGTCGCAGGACGAGGTCCGAGAGCGTTGCGACGAGGCGCTGGCCGAGATGGAGCATCGCCCACCTGGCCGATCGGGCTCCGTTCGAGCTGTCCGGCGGCGAGAAGAAGCGCGCCGCGATCGCCTCGGTGCTCTCGCTCAGGCCGGACGTCGTGCTGCTCGACGAGCCCACCGCGTCCCTGGACCCGCGAACGAAGTGGGTGCTGGTCGATCTGATCCAGCGCCTGGCCGCGGCCGGGCGGACTCTGATCACGGCCACCCACGAGCTGGACATCGTGCCGCTTGATCGCCGACCGGGTCGTCGTCCTGGGCGAGGACGGCGACATCGTCGCCGACGGGGCTCCGGCGACGATCCTGGCCGACCGCGAACTGCTGATTCGGGCGAACCTGATCCACGAGCACCTGCACGAGCACGGGGCACTCGCGCACTCGCACCAGCACGTGGACGCCGAAGGCCACCACGACGGCCGAGCGGCCAATCCCGACGATCGAGCCGCCGGCGGCGGGTCGGGCGAAACAGTGGATCCCGCCGCGCGAACGATTGCCGGTCGCGGCTGATCGGACGCGTCGACGCATTGGTGTCGACGGTTTGGCTCGATAGGCCTGATGCCGGCCGATCCAACCCGTTGGTCACGCCCCGGTCAGGCCCCGATCTACCCCCGGCCCCCCACACAAGAGGGCGATGTCGGAGCGGAGGATCGGGGCCACAATGACGGCAATGGAGAGCCGCCACTCCGGACCGGGGTTTGGTCCATCCGCACAGTACGCGGCCGGCGAAGCCGTCGCGGCGGGTACGCGTGACTCGCGTACGCCCGATCACGAGCTCGTCGACAGCGAAACCGAGCGTTCCGCCCGGCAGCGGCTCTTCGACGAGGTGCTCGCGTCGGTTGAATTGGTCCTCGTCGCCGACGGCGCCGCGTTCTGGCGGGAAGAGGCCGACCACTCGCTGGTCCTGACCGCCAGCCGCTCCATTCCGAAAGACGTGCTGGACTCGTTCGACCGCCACGTCACCACGCCGCTGCAGTCGATCATGCAGCGCTGGCCCGAGAGCCCGCTCGTGGCCGTGCCCCTCAACGACCCGACCAACCCCATCGCCGAAGAGATCCGCCAGATCACGGATCGCGAGGAAATCGTGGGCCTGGCCGGAGTCCCGTGCCGCATCCCGGGCGAGATGCTCGGAATGCTGGTCGTGGTCCACCGCCGGCCGCATCCCTGGACGGTGCGCGACCTCGGTCTGGCCACGGGTCTCGCCGGCCAGCTGGCGACGGCGATGCAGAACGCGCGGCTCTACTCGTCGGTGCGGTCGCTCGCCAACAGGCTGACCGCAATCCACGAACTTAGCCTGCGACTCAACCAGTTGCGCGACGTGGCCGCGATCGGCGAAGCGATCGTATCCGAGGTCGGCCGGCTGGTCGATTGCGACACGGTGCGCGTCTACAGACTCGATCCGGAAGGGGTCTTCCGTCCCGTCGCGGCGTCGGGCACGTTCGCGGGCATCGATTCGCCGCCGCTCGAAGCGCTATCCACCGGCCACGGCGAGACGCTGCCGGGCTGGGTCGCCAAGCGCAACGAGCCGCTGATCATCCCCGATGCGTCTGTGGAGCGGCGCTCAATCTTCCGTTCCTCGTTCGGTCCCGAGTCGCTGCTGCTGGTCCCGATGTCTTACGGCGACTCGGTCCAGGGCGTCCTCGTGGTGTCGAAGGAGGGCGTCGACAAGTACAGGCCGGACGACGAGCAGGCTCTGTCGATCTTCGGCCGGTACGCCGCCCAGGCGATCGTCAACGCCGACAACATCGAAGAACTGGAACGCCAGCACGTGCTCCTCGAGCGGCAGATCGCGGCGGAAAGGCGGCTGCTGGACGTGAGCGAGCAGCTCGTGTCCACGCTCGATCCCCGGCGTGTGCTGGAGCAGATCGCGGAGACGATCGGGACGGTCGTCCACTACGACCGGCTGACGATCTACAACTGCGCGCCCCCGACCGGCGGTATCGAACCGGTCCTGACGCGAACCGGTTCGGGCGCGGACGGCGGAGCCACGACCGAGGGGCCGTCACTGGACGAAGGATTGACGAGCTGGGTCATCGGCCGCGGCGACGCGGTCTGCGCGAACGACGTCGGCGAGGAAATCCTCGCGGTCGGTCCCGACGCGGACGACCACCTTGCCAACCGAAGCGATCCGGGTCAGCAGACGCCGCGCCGTGGCCTGCGGGACGCGCGGGTGTCGCAGAACATCATCGTCGTGCCGCTGCGCGTCCACGGCAACGTCGTCGGCAGCCTGAACCTGACCCGGGTCGGCGGTCCCGACGCCCATTTCACCGAGCACGAATTCGAGCTGAGCAAGCTCTTCGCGGGTCAGGCCTCGATCGCCCTCCAGAACGCGGAGACGCACGTGACCGTCTCTACGCGGGCAGACCTGGATGCGCTCACGGGGCTGCGAAACCACGGCACGTTCCAGCGCGATCTCACGGCCATGATCGAAGTGGGCGATCCGTTTTCGCTGCTGATGATGGACCTCGACTCGTTCAAGTCGTTCAACGACACCTACGGCCATCCGGCCGGGGACACGTTGCTCCAGATCGTGGCCAAGTCCATCGTCAGCGCCACTCGCCAGCACGACCGGGCCTATCGCTACGGCGGCGACGAGTTCGCCCTGCTGCTGTTCGGCGCGTCGCGGACCCACGCCGAGGAAGTGGCCGGCCGCGTCCGGGCCGCCGTAAGCGGCGGCGTCCGGAACTCGCCGGTTGGCAGCCTGGGCGTGCGGGTCAGTGCCTCGATTGGGGCGGCTCAGTGGCCGGCGGACGGGAAGACGGAGTCCGAGGTCGTGGAGGCGGCCGACTCGGCGCTGTATCGAGCCAAGCGTCAGCGCATCGAGGCACCGGCGAGCGATCCGGCCGGTCGACTGATCGGGCCGCCGGAGCCGAAGCCGGCAGCCTGGGCCGCGGTCGCTCGGGAGCTGATTGCCGCGGCCACGGTCGACGCCGCGGCGGCGACGATGGTTCGCCACCTCGGCATCCTGTGCAATTCAGGCGACGCGTTCGTCGCACTCGCGGACGAGGTGAAAGAGCCCGTCCCGGCGCTTGCCACGGCTGTGCCGGTGGGTTCGGTGGCGAGGTCGCACCCGGCCAGGAAGACGGCCTTGACGCAGATCTGCGCCAGCGGCGAGTTCGTAGCGCGGTCGAAGGCGATGCGTCGGGGGGGTCTGTGGTCTCGCGCCCTCGAGACTGGAACGTTCGCAACCGAACCGGACGGCGCGGCCATGAAGCTATGCGCCCCGCTCAACGTCGCGGGTGAGATCGTCGGCGTGCTGGGCGTGATCTCGCGACCGAGCGTCAACAACGGCCGGAGCCACGAAGCGGACGTGGCCATGGTCGCCGACCTCGGGTCGGTTGCCCTGGAGCGGCTGCTGGGACACTGAGCCCGAGCGACCCGGCGGCCGGTCGGCTCCGACCGGCCCTGCGCGACGCGGCGGGGACCCTCCTATACTCGGCGGCATGCTGCCGCTGCCCCAACCGCGACCCCGGTATCCGGTGCCCTTCACGGAAATGATCAAGAGGGAGCGGCCGCGGCGGTTGCTGATCGTGGGAACCGCGATCGCGCTCGCTCTGGCCCTTGCCGCCGGTGACGCCTGGCATCCTCTCCAGACCGCGGCCGCCCGCAACAGCGTGAACGTACTGAGTCCCACTCCCACCACGTTCGATCCCGCGGTCCAAGACGACACGGGTACGGCCCAGGTAGTGTCGCAACTCTTCGAGTCGCTCACGGCAGTTGACGCCGTCGCAACGGTCCAGCCGGCGCTTGCGGGCTCGTGGGAGACGCTGGACGGCGGCATGCGGGTCGTCTTCCACCTCCGGCCGGGTCTCACTTTCTCGGATGGCTCCCAGCTGAAGGCGAGCAATGTCGTCAGCAGCTGGATGCGTGTCCTTGCGCCGGCGACGGCCAGCCCCCTGGCCTCGCTCCTCGATGAGGTGGCCGGCGCCAGGGCATACCGAGAGGGGAGCGGTCCCGCTTCCGCGGTCGGGATTCACGCGACAGGCGATACCGACGTGGAAGTGGACATGGCCGCCGCAACGTACGACTTCCCCGCAATCGTCTCGAGCCCGACTCTGGCGGTGGTCCCGCCGGGGATCGACTCGAACCCGAGCATCCTCCAACCCGGCACGTTCGTGGGCAGCGGTGGTTACGTCTTGACCGCGGACCGCGCGAGTGAACTGACCCTCAGCGCCAACCCCCACTATTGGGCCGGCACGCCGCCGATCGCGACGGTTCACCTGCTCCCCAGCGCCGGGAGCACCAGCGACATTGCCGCATTCGAGGCCGGGGACCTCGACTACGCTCCCCTGAGTCCTCCTTTCGGCGATGCCACCTGGATCGCCTACGACAAGATCCTGGGCCCATCCCTGCGGATGGAGTCCTCGCCATCGGTCGAGTACTACGGCTTCGATACGAGCAAAGCGCCTTTCAGCGACGTCCACGTTCGCCGCGCTTTCGAGTACGGGATCGACTGGCAGCGCATGGTCACCCTGTTGGGGGTTCCCGGGATGGTGCCCGCGACCGGGATGGTGCCTCTGGGAGTGCCCGGCCACAGCACGACCAACTTCGGGCCGACATTCGATCTCGCCAAGGCCAAATCCGAGCTCGCCGCGGCCGGCTATCCGAACGGCACCGGCTTCCCGAACATCACTTTGGCGACGATCGGCGAAGAGCCCGGCCTCGAGGGGGCGATCGTCCGCCAGCTCAAGGACAACCTCGGCATCACCATCTCACTTCGCATAATGGCCGACGGCAACGCATACAACCAGGAACTGGCGAACGACCCGCCGGCATTCTGGTGGATGGACTGGGTCGCCGACTACCCCGGCGCGGGCGACTTCCTCAGCCTTCTCCTCGGGTCGGGCCAGCCCACCAACTTCGGGCGCTGGTCCAACGGGGATTTCGACGCGGCGGTCGCTCACGCCCTCGCGACCGGCGACTCGGCCTCCGCTCAGGCCGCATTCGACCAGGCCCAGTCGATCGTCCAGGATCAGGCGCCGGTGATACCGGTGGATTACGGCGTCGGCTACGCGCTGGCCGCAAAGGGCCTGCTCGGCGCGCTGCCTAACAGCGAGGGCCTGGTGCGGTACGCCGGCATGGCCTGGGCTCCCGGCTCATGAGGCGGCTTTGGGGCTTTGGCGCTCGCGGCCGGCTGGCCGCGGCGGGAGCGTGCTGGCTGCTGGCTGTGATGTGGCTGCCCGGGTCGGTCGCGGCCGCGTCCGTAACGTTCGGACCCGGGTCGGCGACCTCGACGTTCGGCACGGGTATCGTCTTCACCCAGCCGTACGGCGGCGCGACGGTCAAGTCCGCGAGCATCCTGATCACGGCGCCCGACGGAGTTGGCCCGGACGTGGCGGTGGGTCCCGTTGTCGCGGCTCTCCAGAACCCCGGCCCGAGCTCTCTCACCTACACCCTCGATACCAGTTCCGGCGGCCCCACGCCGTTCAGTCCGGTGGTGGGCCAGTTCGAAGTCACGCTGGCCGACGGTTCGGTCGTGGACGGCCCCCAGATCCATGTCGTGTACGCCGACGACCGCTTCACCTGGAAGACGCTGACCGGCAAGGTCATCCGGCTCCACTACATCAACGCGTCGGCGTCCTTCGCACAGCAGATGTTGAATTTGGCCGACGCCGGAGTCGCCAGAGCGGCAGCGCTCTTCGGCGTCACCGAGACCGAGCCGATCGACTACTACGTCTACCCGAGCCAGGCCGCGTTCCAGGAAGGCCTGAGCCAGCCCGAGACGGTCGGCGGGACGGTTGAGGAGTCGATCCGGATCTGCTATGCGACGGTTGAGCCTGGCAACACGGCCTATGCCCAGCAGGTCATGCCGCATGAGCCGACGCACGTCGTGTTCTGGGATGCCACCATCAACTCCTACCACAAACCGCCACGCTGGCTGAACGAAGGATTCGCCCAGTACGTCTCTCTCGGGTACGACTCAGGCAGCCGCCAGCTGGTTTCTCAGGCGGTCCGGACCGGTAATCTGTCCTCATTGCTGGCGCTGACGGACTTTTTCCCGCTCGACGCCGCGCGGATCAACCTGGCTTACGCGGAAGCGGTCTCGGCGGTCGACTTCATGATCCGCAAGTACGGCCAGGGACCGATCTTGAAGCTGATCCAGGCGTACAAGGCCAACGATTCGGACGACGAAGCCTTCCAGGCCGCCTTTGGAGTGGACGTGGCCGGGTTCAACTCCGCCTGGCTGGCCGACAACGGCGTGACACCCACCAAATACGGACCGCAGCCGGCGCCAACCGGGCCACTGCCCCCGGGCTGGAACGGATCGGCCGGCTCGACGCCTCAGCCGGGTTCGACTGGGGCGGGCAATCCGGGGGCTCCGGGTACCGGAGGCCAGCAGTCTCCGGGCGGCACTGACAACACCACGGTCTATTTGCTGGCGGGAGTTCTGGCGCTCGCGGGCATCGTCCTGATCGTCACGGCGATCGTCATGGCCGGTTCGGCGAATCGGCGGCAAGCACTCTGATCCTGGCGCGCCTGCCCCGTCGCGAGCCCCCTGAGCGTGGCCGAGCCCCGACGCAGGTCTGCCGGCTCTGATAGATTGAGCGGCCGTTATGAGTGACGCCACCACCTGCCATCAAACCGGGCTGTCATCGTGACCGGCTCCGGATCCGGCGTCGTCGAGTTCCGCCTCGGCGATGTCGTCAGTCTCAGGCGACCCCACCCCTGCGGCGGCCGGGAATGGCTGGTCGATCGCCTCGGCGCCGACATCGGGCTGCGCTGCCGAAAATGCGACCGGCACGTTCTGCTGGAGCGGCGAGCGGTCGAGCGGCGCCTCACCGGTTTCGTGGTGCGAGGCGATCTGGCCATGAGCGCGGCGGTCGTGCCTGCGCCACGTGACGCCGGCCTGCCGTCGCCGGGTGGCGATCGGTGAACATCCCGCCCAGGGCCCGGCGCCCGGCGCGTGCCACTGTCGCCAAGCGCCCGACCCAACCGGACGAGGTCGGCAGCTTTGCCGTCCTGAGAAATCGACCGTTCTTGCTGCTGTGGCTGGCCCAGCTGTCGACCCAGGTCGGCGGCAACATGGTCATCTACGGTCTGACGATCATCATCAACGCGTCCTACCACTCCAACAGCGCGGTGGGGGCCCTCTTCCTCAGCTTCTTGATCCCGGCGATCATCTTCTCGGCGATGGCCGGAGTCTTCGTCGACCGCGTGGACAAGCGGCACATGCTGGTGGTCACCAATATCATCCGAGGTTTTGCCTACCTCGCGGTCGTGTTCGTCGGCGCCAACCTTCTGATGCTCTACACGCTCATGGTCCTGGTTTCGACCGTCACGACGTTCTTCGGTCCGGCCGAGGCATCTATGATCCCGACCCTCGTGCCGAAGAAGCAGCTGCTCGCGGCCAACGGCTTCTTCACCCTGACAATGAACGTGGCCTTCGCCCTGGGCTTTGCCCTACTCGGGCCGTTCGTGATCGCGTTCGCCAGCGCGCAGATACTCATCGTCATCGTGGCGGCCCTGTACTTCGTTGCCGCGGCGTTCTGCTGGACTCTGCCGGCGTCGACTCAAACCGACATCGTGGGCGTCGGCGCGGGCCAGACCGTTGCCGACGCCGAGCGCGCGGTCGAGACGATGATCAGCCAGTTCGTCGAGGGCATCCAGTACATCCGATGCCACTTCAACGTTGGCTGGTCTCTCTCGTATCTCGGCATCACCGGCGCCCTTGTCGGGATCCTGGGCACGCTCGGGCCCGGCTTCGCCACCAAGACGATGGGCCTGGGCGAGAAGGACTTCGCCCTGATCGTGCTGCCGCTGGGACTTGGTATCGTCATGGGCATCCTGGTCCTCAATTCCTACGGCCGATACCTGCCGCGCCGGCGAACGATCGAAGCGGGCATGATCACCCTGGGCGTCCTCCTGTCGTTGCTGGCCTACGCCGGGCCGATCTCCGGCTTCCTCCAGGATCGCGCCGCGTCGTCGGGTGTGGCCGACGCCAGCCGCGTCGTGTCACTGCTCTCCCTCGTCATGGCAATCGCCTTCCTCGTGGGCGCTGCCTACGTGGTCGTGGCCATCTCGGCCCAGACCCAGCTCCAGGAAGAGTTGCCGGAAGACGTTCGCGGTCGTGTCTTCGGCGTGCTGGGAATGCTCGTATCGATCGCCAGCCTGGCGCCCATCATCGTGGTCGCCCCCGTCGCGGACCTGGTCGGGCGAGAGCCCGTGATCCTGGTGGCGGGCATCATCGTGTTTGCCTGGGGCCTGGCCAGTGTCTTCAGCGGCCGGTCGTCGCTCGTGGAAGATGGGGCGCGTGCGCCTTCGACTCCGAGTGGGGCGCCGGTCGATCCGATCACGGCCGCGACCTCGGGCAGCGACCTGGTTCCGGGGGTGGTCGCGCTGGCCGGCTCCGGCGATCACCCCAGGCACGCGCCGAGCCCTTGCGACGACGCCGGCCAGCCGAATCACGGCGGGAGGCCCTGACGGAGGCCGCGCACTCGGCCGCATCCCAGGTTTCGGGCGAGTCGGCGCCCACGCCCGAGTCGTGGCGTGTGGCGGCTCTGGCAATTCTGGCCGGCGGATTTGCGATCGGGCTGCTGTCGGGGCACAAGCGGCTCGGTCGAGGCGTGCCCCTGCTGACGGCCGGCGTTGCGCTTGGGGCCGCCGTTCCCGTCGCAATCGCTTCGAGACACCCTCCGATCGGCCCCGAGGCCGCCGCGCTGGCGCTCGGGACCGCTCATGAGAAGCCAACCTTCACGATCGTGGTAGCCGCTCGCGACGAGGCGGCCGTGCTCCGCCGGCTCGTGGCCGACCTCAGTCGCCAGGACTACCGCGCCACGAACGGGTCGCCGCTGTTCGACCTGGTCGTTGTCGACGACCGTTCCACCGACGGCACGGCGGAAGCGGTCGGCGCTGCCGCCCGGGAGCATGGTCTGGCCGGCGTGACGCGAGTGGTTCTACGCCGGGGTGAGGGCCTGCCGGACGGCAAAGGGGCCGCCCTGACGGCCGCCCAGCCCGAAGATTGCCGCGGCGACGTGGTGTTGGTACTGGACGCCGACGCCCGTCTGGAGCCCTGGTTCCTGCGCCGCGCCGCCGGCTACTTCGCCGCCGGAGCGAATGCCGTTACGGCACGGCGCCGCGTCCTCAACGCCGAGCAGTCCTGGCTGGCGGTCGCGCAAGCCGACGAGCAGACACTGGACGGCGAGCTGAATCGTGGGCGCTGGGCGCTGGGCGGGTGTTCGGAGTTTCGAGGCAACGGCATCATGGTTCGCCGGGACCTGCTGTCTGCCGCCGGAGGTTGGCGG
This sequence comes from uncultured Chloroflexia bacterium, assembly GCA_963835845.1. Taxonomy (GTDB): domain Bacteria; phylum Chloroflexota; class Limnocylindria; order Limnocylindrales; family CSP1-4; genus Fen-1039. Next base: position 466,663 of record CAWIGT010000001.1, read on the forward strand.
GCGGCTGCCTTGACCGAGGATCTTGACCTCTCCAGCCGCATCGCGGCCGAGGCGGGGGAGCGGGTAGCCTGGGCCCTGGACGTGGAGGTCTGGGAGGAGCCGGTTCTGACCCTTGGAAACCTGTGGCGTCAGCGTCTGCGCTGGGCTGAAGGTGCCTTCAGACGGGCCTTCGAACACGGACCGGCCGTGGTCGAGAGCCCGAGGCTGTCCGCCTGGTCGCGCCTGGACTTCGTGGCCTATGTCGGGCAGCTGGCCGTGCCGCCGGTGGCGCTTGGCGCGGCGACCGCCGCGGCCATAACCGGCAGGAGACGCGGCCTTGTGTCGATCGTGGCCGGGTACATGGGCGTCAGCGCTCTGCTCGGATGGGATTCGCTGCGCTGGCAGCGTGGATCGGACGGCCGGGGGCTGGGCAGGGGCGAGAGACTCAGGCGAACCGCCGGCGTCACGGCCTTCAACTGCCTGTGGCTGCTTGTGGTGCCGAGGGCACTGGCGGATCTGGTAGTCAGGCGTGGCCCGATGAGCTACCTGAAGATGCATCACACGGGCGACGGCGATCCTTTGACCGGGGGCCGGATCGGGGACGACGAAACCTCCAGATAAGCCGCAGATAAGCGGGGCGACGTAGAGTCCGGGCCGCTGATGCAATCGGCCGCCGCGTGGACGAGGGGGCGGCCGATCATGGATCCAGCTGTGGATGCCGCTGTCTCGGAGGAAAGGAGGGAGGTTCGCCCGGTAACGTCACGATCCCGGACGAGTGGCTGGAACGCGCCCGAGCGCTCGCCGCCCGTCGCATCGAAGGACCCGCCGCAAGAAGCGTATGCCCGCCTCCAAGGAGGTCCTATGAAACGGGCGCAAGGCCTGCTCGTTTCCATTCTGCTTGCGGTGTCGGCGCTCGGCGCGACGACGCAGGGCGTGTTTGCCTACGGCGCCGATGTCTGGTCGAACTCGGATTCGTTCAGCTCCCGCTGCCTTGGCTTCACCGATACCTATCCGCAGCAGCTCTATTCGCTAGCGGTTTCCCAATTCTCTGCGTTCGGGTACAGCCCGATCGGCGGCGCTATCGGTTCCTCGTTCTACACGTCCAACCTGCTGTCCAAGGTGATGCCGGACTGGGCGGTCTACGTTCACAGCCACGGCGACAACTACTGGGCGGCCTCGGGCTATCCCAACGTCAATTCCGCGGTGCTCCAGGACCCGGGCCCCGGCCGCTGCTCGATCCTCTCGGCCGACATGATCCGGTCCAGCGCGATCAAATCGGCCACGCGCGGGGGCGTCTACAACCTCGTTGTGATGTCGACCTGCAAGCTCGGATCCTCCGCCAGCACCATGCCGGGCGCTTTCCAGATCGAGATGGTCAAGAACAACACGCAACGCGAGTTCTATCTGGGCTACGTCTACACGACCTATGACAGTGCCGCATATCGGTTCGAACAGGCGATGTGGAGCTATTCGAACAGCCACCGGAGCTCGAGCGGCGCGAGACCGGCGCTATCCCAGGCCTTCGCTTATGCCGCGAGCATCGGCGGCTACGAGGCTCCCGATTCCTCGAATCCCTTCCAGGCCAACTGGTGGGGCAATCCGAACTACGACGGCAGACCGGGGTGGTGAGCGCGATGAAGACAACGAAATCCAAGACCGTGGTCAGAACGCTCATCGCCGGCGGGGCGGTCGTCTTCGGGCTTGCCTTCTCCACGGGACAGATGGCCGCCACGAGCACGGGCGAAACCGACCGGGCAGCTGACGTCCTGCTGGCTCCCAGGGCCGTGCAGCCGAGCATCACGGAAACAGTGCTAAACGCCGATAGCCGCCCGGACGTATTTGCTCGAGCCGGAGCCGCGCGCGACGCACTCGGCTTTCCGCAAGGCTCCAGCCGCACGGGCAAGCACGTTCATGACGGGTACCGAGGGCTGGACTACGACGAGGTCTCCGACGTCGACGCAGCTGGACAGCCGGTCGCGCTGACGCAGTTCGACGCCAGGGGACACCTGGTGGACGCAGTCCAATTCGACCCACCGAGCGCAATAGGGGCGAAGGTGACCGGCGATGCGGCAACGAAGACGGCCCAGCACGGGCTGGCGGTCTCGGGCATATCGGTCGCCGGCCAACCCGAAACCGACACGGACCAGGTCGCCGGCGGATGGAACGTCCACTGGAGTCGGACTCAGAGCGGCTTGCCGGTCCGCGGCGATGAGGCCCGAGTCCATATTCGTCCCGATGGCCGAATAGCGAGTGTCGCCCAGGTGGAGCACTCACTGGCTCCCGCTCCGGCTCGTCGACTCGGACAGGCCGAGGCCCAGCAGGCCGTCTCGAAGCAGTTCGATGCATGGTTCGCAGACAAGGGATCCGGCTATACGGTCCAGGGCCTGGCCCTGGAATGGGTCGGACCCAACGCCGCCTTCGACGAGACCAAGCTCGGGGCCGCTCCAGAGCCGTACAGGCTGGCCTGGGTAGCCAACGTCAAGCCAACGGGCCTGGCGTCTGACTACCTGTCTTTGATCACCGTCTACGTCGATGCCGGGAACGGCACGATCATCGGCGGCGACGTGGTCGAGTAACACCACTGGTTTCGCACACAACTGATCCGTGGCCGTCTCTCTCGGCGGCCACGGATCGTTCAGTAAAGGGGAGGAGATGTCCAGGACCTGGCCGTGGGCGAGACTCGCGGGAACCATGGCTTTCGTGTGGGTAATTTCCGGATGCGCGGCCGGCGTGTCGACGCCGTCGGCTTCCGGCGTCGGGACGCCCATCCCGGGGCGGCCGAATTCGGCCGGTTCGCCCGACTCGATTACGGCTGCGCCGCAGCCTTCGTCGAGCTTCGTGTCGGGCGACCTCACCGGTGCCGTGGTGTTCCTGGCCGACGGCGTGGGCGGCAGCGTAGGTCTGTGGATACTCGAGGGCGGGTCGAAATGGACGCAACTTGCGGCCACTCCGGGCGCCACGGCGCTGAGTCGCGCTCCCAACGGCATCGCGGTCGCCACAGCTCATGACGTCGACGTGCGGTCCGTCTCAGCGCTGACACAGCCCGGCAAGGTGGTCTCGGTCCACTGGCCGGGCACGGAACCTGCGGCGCAAATAGGTGGTATGGACATGTCGGCTTCAGGCAGAGTGGCTATCGTGCTGGCCGATGACGGGGGTGTCGACTACGCCGTCGCCGGGGCAGACGGAATGGCCGCGCCCCTTTCGCCCGCCCCCGTACAGACCTTCACACCGATCGTCGCCTGGTTGGACGATGCTCGATTGCTGGTCTTGAACACGGACGTCCAGCAGCGATCGCGGTTGGCCGTATTGGACACGACGGCTCACTCGATGAGCGTGGCCACGGGTCTAAGCGGCGTTCGCGTCTTCGCGATCTCGGGCGACGGCCAGACGGTCGTCGCGGCGACGGAGGGAGACGTGTTCGCCGGACCCCTCGGTGCTTTCCAGGCTGCGGGCTCACTCCAGCCGGTCGCCAGGCTCGCCCCGGCCCAGGTCGTGTGGGCACTCGCCGTCGACCCGACCGGGGCTCAGGTGTTCATGCTGACGGGGACCGAGGGCCCGGACGGTACGGTGGGAGCGGTACGTGAACTCGTCTACCGCCGAACGTCCTCAGGCTGGGCGGGCGTTCTGGACCTGGCCGCAACATTCACGCGGGGTCTCGCTCAGGTCTACCTGCCCTGACTTCGCTGAAGCGGCCCGGCGAGCCGCGGTCGCGAGTGCCTTTGCCGGTGGCGCTCTGATCTGCTGGGCGTCGCTGTGCTACGATCCGGGCCGCCCGGGCGGTTAGCTCAGTTGGTTAGAGCGCATGCTTGACATGCATGAGGTCAGAGGTTCAAGTCCTCTACCGCCCACCACCGAAACCAACTCAAGATTCAAAGCGTCGAGCGGGACACGCCGCGTCGAGAGGATCCAAGAGAGCCGTCGCCACGGAGATCGTGGCTGAGAGCGACGGCGATTTCTCCGGCAGCGACACCACCCGCGAGCGACCGGTCAACCGGTCCGGGATCCGCCCGTTAGAGCGGTCAAGAGCGCGCTGCGACGCGGCCAACCGGCCGGTTTGCGGCGAAGGCGGGTGGAACCGCGAGAGATGCCTCTCGTCCTGTCGGACGGGAGGCTTTGCGTTTGTAATGACACTCCGATGCCGACATCCAGCGGCCGGACGGTCGAACGGGAGATGACATGGGCGACCAGGACGCGACCAAGGCCCCTGCAGCTGCCTCGGCAGCCGGCCCATCCGGCCAGAGCAGCGAACCCGAGGAGTACTTCGAAGCCGTCGTGCGCGGCTCCGCCGAAGAGCTGCTCGACGCCGGCGCCCACAACGAACTCGACGCCATGCGCCATTCGACGGCCCACGTCATGGCCGAGGCCGTCGTGGCCATCTTCCCGGACGCCCAGCTCGGCATCGGCCCGTCGATCGACGACGGCTTCTACTACGACTTCCTGCTGCCTCGGCCGCTGACGCCCGACGATCTGGCCGCGATCGAGGCCGGCATGCGAGCCTCTGTCGCCGCGGATCACGCGTTCGTTCGCGAGGAGGTTCCGTTCGAACGACGGCCGGGCGTTCTTCGAAGCAGCGCGACCAGCCGTTCAAGGTCGAGATCCTGGACGACCTTGCGGCACGCGCGAAAGATGCGGGCACGGCCGTCCCGCCAACGACCACCTACCAGCACGGCACGTTCATCGACCTGTGCAAGGGTCCTCACGTCGCCAGCACCGGCAAGATCGGCCCGTTCAAGCTGATGACCGTGGCCGGCGCCTACTGGCGCGGCTCACGAGAAGCGGCCGATGCTGCAGCGCATCTACGGCACGGTCTGGCCGACGCAGGCGGAGCTCGACGCTTACCTCCAGCGGCGCGAGGAGGCCAGGAAGCGCGACCACCGCCGCCTCGGCGTCCAGCTCGACCTGTTCAGCTTCCACGACGTGAGCCCGGGTTCGGCGTTCTGGCACCCCAAGGGCCAGCGTCTGTGGCGCACGCTCGAAACTGCCATTCGCGAGGTCCAGGACAGGCGCGGGTATCAGGAAGTGTCCACGCCGATGCTGGTCCACAAGAAGCTGTGGGAGCAGTCCGGGCCACTGGGCCAACTACCAGGACAGCATGTTCGTGCTCGAGTCGGAGGGCCAGACCTTCAGCCTCAAGCCGATGAACTGCCCCGAGAGCACGTTCATCTACAAGAGCCGGCTGCGCTCCTACCGTGACCTGCCGCTGCGTTTCTCCGAATTTGGCCGGCTCCACCGTAACGAGCGGTCGGGGACGCTGTCCGGCCTGACCCGCGTCCGCCACTTCGTCCAGGACGACGGCCACATCTACCTGCGGCCCGATCAGCTGCAGGAGGAGATTGCGGCTGCTGCTGGGCGAGGTCTACGAGGTCGTACGGCTGGTTCGGCCTCGACCCGAGCTTCACTTTCGGCACGCGGCCGGACAAAGCCCTGGGCGACCCGGCTCTGTGGGAGACGGCCGAAACGCAGATCAAGGCCGCACTCGACGCCCTCGGCAAGCCGTACCGACTCAAGCCAAAGGACGGCAGCGTTCTACGCGCCGAAGATCGACATCCAGGTCGAGGACGCGCTCGGTCGCGAGTGGCAGACGGCCACGATCCAGGTGGACCTGGTGATGCTGCCGGAGCGGTTCGACTGCACCTATATCGACGAGAACGGCCAGGCCGTCCGGCCGATGACGATCCATCGCGCCATCTACGGCTCGCTGGAGCGCTTCATCGGCGTCCTTATCGAGCACTTCGCCGGCGCCTTCCCGGTCTGGTGCGCTCCGGTCCAGGCGGTGGTGATCCCGATCGCCGACCGCCACGTCGCGGCGGCGCAGGAACTCGGCGCTCTGCTTTCCGCGCGCAAGCTCCGCGTCGAGGTCGACGGCTCGGACAGCCGGATGCAGAACAAGATCCGGCTGGCGCAGGAACAGAAGGTGCCGTACATGCTCGTTCTGGGTGACCGCGAGGTCGAGGCCAGGACCGTCGCGATCCGTAATCGTGCCGGCGAACAGGAGAACGGCGTCACCTGGACGGCCTTCATCGATCGGCTCGCCGAGGAGACGGCCGCCAGAAAGCCCTGACGCGCCTAGCTCGAAACGGCCGGCGACTCTGCCGCGGCTTCGCCGGCCGGCACGGGCGCCTCGGACCGGCGCGTCCTGAAGCCGAGGATCGTCAGGAACGCGACGACCGTGGCCGCCATGCTCATCAGGACCAGGAACGTCATGGCGCTCGCACCCGCGCGTTCCATGAACAGCCCCGTCAGGCCGGGCATGATCATTGCCCCGACGCTGTCGCCGAGCATGATCACCGCGCTCACGCCGGCCGTGAGGCGGATCGATTGCACGGCCAGCGTGTATCCGCTCGGCCAGATCGGCGCCATGGCGAACCCGATGCCCGCGACTGCGAGCCACAGGACTGCCGTCGACTCGGGCAGGGCGATCAGCAAGGTCAGGAAGGCGCCGACGCCACAGAACGCCACGACGAGGATCTGGGCGGGCGCTAATCGGATGGCGACGGGAATGGAAACGAGTCGCCCCATCGTGAACGCGAACCAGAAGAGCGATGTCAGATAGGCCGCGGCGGCCGCGTCGGCCAGGTTGAGCGTGACCGCGTACGTGTAGATCCAGCCGCCGAACGTGATCTCCGAGCTCACGTAGAAGAAGAGGAACAGCATCGCGGCGAGCACTATGGCCACGGGATACCAGCTGGTGCCACGCGGGGCGGATCCATCGGCGGGTAACGCCCGTAGCGGTGACGGTGGCCGCAGGAACAGCAGAATCGACGCTCCGACGCCGAAGTCGAACACGGCCAGGACCACGTATGCCTGCCAGTACGCGCCGCCGGCCGTCAGGAGGAGCCCCAGCAGGAACGGGCTGAGGAACGCCCCGAGCCCGAAGAAGAAGTGCAGGGCGTTGAGAAACGGGCCGGCCTTTCCGCCGTGCGTCCAGAGGAGCAGCGTGTTGGCTCCCGTGCCCACGACGCCGCCCGCCACGCCCTTCACGACCAGGAGCGCCAGCAGCACCCCGATCCAGTGGACCTGTGGGACGAGGATGAGCAGCGAAGCCGAGAGCATCTCCGCCACGCCCAGAACGACACGACCGGAAGCCCAGTCGAAGAGCCATCCGCCGAGCAGTGTTCCGAGCGTACCGCCGACGGCGCCGAGGAGAAAGGCCAGGCCCATCTCACCCACGGTCGAACCCGTCTGGTTGGCCAGCGCCGGCAACGTCGGCCCGATCACGGACATGTCCAGGCCGAGACACATGTAGAGCGCGAAATAGCCGATCGATCGGCGGACTGCCGGGGCCACAGGTCCTCCGTACGCACGAGGAGCGATGCAGGGTCTACGTCGGCGGAGGATAGCCTAAGCTCGAGGCCAGGGTTACGGGGGGGCCGGACGAATGGATGAGAGCTCATCCGAGGCATCCCAACTGTCGCGGACCGGGCGAATATCCCGCCTTTCGGAACGCTCGGCGGGCCGTCCATGGGCGCCTTCGGACGAGTTTGCCGCTCGTGAAACCCCTGTGCTATAGTCCCGCGGGCGACCGCCCGGTGCAGTCGTGCACTGGGTTTGGGCCGCTCGTCTGCTTTCGGGGCGAGAACACCCCGGGAGTGGTCAACCGGAACACGCAAAGAAGGGGTTCGCCATTAGCCGAGACCTGCGCATCAATCAGATGATCCGAGTTTTCGAAGTTCGGGTCGTCGACGAAGACGGTAGCCAGCTTGGCGTCATGAGAACGGCCGACGCCTTGCGGCTTGCGCAGGAGCGGGGGCTCGACCTCGTGGAGGTCGCTCCACTTGCGAGTCCACCCGTGGCGCGGCTCCTCGATTTCGGTCAGTACAAGTACGAACTGACCAAGCGTGAGAAGGAAGCCAAGCGAAAGCAGCGTTCCATCACCTTCAAGGAAGTCAGGCTCAAGCCGAAGATCGGCGTAGGCGACTTCGATACGAAGGTCCGGCGGGCAGTCGAGTTCCTGGAAGACGGCGATCGCGTCAAGATCTCCGTGCAATTCCGGGGTCGCGAGCTGACCCACCCGCAGATCGGACGCGATTTGCTGGACAAGTTCGCGGAACAAATCAAGGAACACGGCGTGGTCGAGCGGCCTCCGCTGCTCGAGGGCAAGTCGATGCACATCAGCGTTGCCTCGACCCACAAACCGAAGGTCCACGAGCCGACGCCGTCGGCGACGGCCAAAGCTCACGCGAGGCCCGCGGACGAAGAGACGACCGAGACCGAAGACGCTCAGGAAGCAGTGAATGGGGAGACGCCGGCACTGCCGGCGCCGCCGAGACCCGAGCCGGAAAACGGCACGGCGTCGACTGGAGTGTGAAACCGTGCCGAAGATGAAGAGCCACAAGGGGACCTCCAAGCGAATCGGGGTCACCGGCAGTGGCAAGGCCTACCGTGTCAAGTCGTGGCGCGGCCATCACCTGGAGTTGAAGTCCTCGCGGCGCACCCGCCGCTATGACGGCAAGTCGATCGTGACCGGCGAGTCGATCGCCCAGGTCCGCCGGCTGCTGCCGTACCTGGGAGTCTGATCTTCGATGGCACGCGTCAAGCGGGGCGTAACGTCCCACCACCGTCACAAGCGACTTCTCAACGAGGCCGAAGGCCGTACCGGCACCAACTCGCGTCTCATCCGCCGAGCGCACGAGTCGGCCCTGCACGCCCTCGCCTATGCCACGCGCGACCGCAAGCAGCGCAAGCGCCAGATGCGCCAGCTGTGGATCATCCGCATCAACGCCGCCGCTCGCCAGAACGACATCAGTTACGGCAAGCTGATCCGTGCTCTCAAGGACGCGAAGATCGAGTTGGATCGCAAGATCCTGGCCGACATCGCCGTGCGCGATTCGGCCACCTTCGCGCGGATCGTCAGTCTCGCCAAGGCCTGACCTTCGACCCGGGCCGGAAACGGGCGAACGGTCGACATACAAGGCGACGACGGAGAAGACGCGACGGGTCAAGGCCTTGAGGCTTTGACTCCCGATCCTTCAGGGAAAGCGGGTCCTGGACTGAAAGCCCGCCCGGGATCGATCTCGCCGGTTCACTCCTGAGCCGCCGGTTGAAGCCCCGACACGCGCGTCGAGGTGCGTAGGCCGGCCGGCCGGCTCCCGATATCGAGCCTGCCGCCGCAACAGGCGGACCAAGTGCCATACGTTGAAGGTTGGCGCCGGTGGTCTAGGCCGAGGCGGATCGAGCACACGAAGCGAGCGCACCCATGCGTGCGTGAGCGAGCCAAGCCAGCTTGGCTTTGGGAGCGCAAGATCCAACGAAGGCATCGACCGCCAGCGACAATCCGGTATGGAAGCGGGGTGGTACCGCGAGCCCTCGACTCGTCCCCGTCCGAAAGGACGGCGGAGCGTCCCCATCAGGACGCTCGGAGCCGGGGGTTCTAGATTCTCCGCAGCGGATGCCAGGCGGGCTCGGCCCGAGACCAAGTGAGGAAGAGCGTGGACTTCGACAGCCTGAGCGCGGATCTGCGAAGCCTGCAGCGGCGTGCGCTGGAGCAGATCTCGGGCGCCGCCGACCCGGGCGCCCTCGAAGCGTTGCAGATCCAGTATCTCGGCAAGAAGGGCGAACTGACGGCCGTTCTGCGAGGCATCGGCGCCCTGCCAGCCGACGATCGGCCGCGCGTCGGTGCGGTCGCCAACGAAGTGAGCGAGGCCGTCAAGGCAGCGCTGGCAGGCCGCGGTTCCGCGTTGAACTCGCAGGTCCAGGCGGCCCGCCTGGCGGCTGAGAAGGTCGACGTCACGCTGCCGGGCCGGCCCGTCTCTCGTGGCGCGTTACATCCAATCCCCGAGACCATCGCCGCCATCGCAGAAGTCTTCGGCCAGTTCGGCTTCGTCGTCTACGAGGGACCCGAAGTCGAGGACGACATGACCAACTTCCAGATGCTCAACATCGCCCCGGATCACCCGGCCAGAGACCTCTGGGACACGTTGTACGTGGACATCCCCGGCCATTTGCTGCGGACCCACACCAGCCCGGGCCAGATCCGGGTCATGCAGCAGGAGAAGCCGCCCATCAGGGCGCTCCTGCCGGGTCGGTGCTTCCGCTACGAGGCCGTCGACGCCAGCCACGGTTTCGAGTTCTACCAGGTCGAAGGTCTGATGGTCGATGAAGGCACCTCGATGGCGGATCTCAAGGGCCTGCTCGATGAGTTCGCCCATGCGCTGTTCGGCCCGCGCAAGACACGCTTCCGGCCCGGTTATTACCCGTTCACCGAGCCATCCGTCGCGTTCGACGTCGAGTGCATCGTCTGTGGCGGCGTCGGCTGCCCGGCCTGCTCGAAGTCGGGCTGGATGACGATCCTCGGCGCCGGCATGGTCCATCCGGTCGTGCTGCAGTACGGCGACATCGACCCGGAGCGCTATCAGGGCTTCGCCTTCGGCATGGGCGTGGAACGCATAAGCAATCTGCGCCACGCCGTCCCCGACCTCCGCTACTACCTGGAAAACGACCTGCGCTTCCTGGAGCAGTTCCGATGAGAGTTCCGCTGAGCTGGCTGCGTGAGTACGTCGACGTCCAGCAGACTCCCGAGAAGCTGGCAGAACGCCTGACGCTGCTCGGTATGGAAGTCCAGGGCATCGAGCAGTGGGGCTCCGATTGGCGCTCGGTCGTGGTCGGCGAGCTGCTTACCGTCGAGAAGCATCCTTATGCGGATCGGCTGCACCTCACGACCGTCAACGTGGGTTCGGGCGAGCCGCTCCACATCGTCTGCGGCGCGAACAACATCGAGCCCGGCCAGCGCGTGCCGGTGGCCCTGCCCGGCGCCGTGCTGCCTGGCGAGCGCCGTATCGAGCGGACCGAGAAGATGGGCATAGCCTCGGAGGGCATGCTCTGCTCGGGTGACGAACTGCACATCACCAGCGACGCCGAGGGCATCCTGATCCTGCCGGCCACGACGCCCTTGGGCCGCGACCTCTCGGACCTGTATGGTGACGTCGTCCTGGACGTAGACGTCAAGCCGAACCGCGGCGACGCACTCTGCCTGATCGGGCTGGCGCGAGAAGTGGCGGCCGCGACCGGCGCCACGCTCCACATGGCCCGAGATCTCCGTCGTGGAGGCGGGCGGGCCGACCGCCGATCGCCTCAAGGTGGAGATCCGGGAGCCGGAGCTTTGCACCCGGTTCGTCGGCCGCTGGATCAGTGGCGCGAAGATCGGCCCTTCGCCCGACACGATCCAGATGCGGCTCCAGGCCGCGGGCATGCGTCCGGTCAACAACGTGGTCGACGCCGCCAACTACGTGATGCTCGAACTCGGCAAGCCGACCCACACGTTCGACGGCGCCGCGGTCCACGACGGCACGATCATCGTTCGGCGCGCCGTCGCGGGCGAGCGGCTGGAGACGCTTGATCACGTTGTTCGCGAGTTGACCTCCGAAACGCTGATCATCGCCGACCCGCGCGGGCCCATCGGCATCGCCGGTGTCATGGGCGGCGCGGAGAGCGAGATCACCGAGGCGACGACCGAGATCGCCATCGAGTCGGCCATCTTCGATCCGGTCAGTATCCGCCGAACCGGGCACCGTTACGCTCTCCGCTCCGAGGCGAGCCTGCGATTTGAGAAGGGACAGGAATTCCGGCTGGCCCGAATAGGAGCGGACCGGGTGGCTCAGCTGACGTTGACGTGGGCGGGCGGCGCCTGCGCCCGCGGCCGAGTGGACACGGCACCGGATGAGCCGGGTCCCGGGCGGCTCGCCTTCCGCCCCGCGCGGGTGAGCAAGCTGCTCGGTGCCATCATCGCCACGGCCGATCAGCGAGAGTCGCTGAAGCTCGTCGGTATCGATACCGAAGCGTCGCCGGCCGGCACGGCCATCCAGGTCTCGGCCGAACCCAAGCCGCTCGTCGTGGATGCCGGGCCTGATGAAGTCGTCGTTGCCGTGGTGCCGACCTGGCGCAGGGACCTGATGGTGGAGGCGGACGTCGCGGAGGAAGTGGCTCGTGTCCGTGGCTATGAGACCACGCCCGCGCACCTGCCCGACACGCTGATGCCGGCCTACCGGCATTCGCCGCTCAAGGTTCGAGACCTGATTCGCGCCACCCTGGCCGGGGCAGGAGTGACCGAAGTAATCACTCACGCACTCGTCGCCCCGGAGTCGGAAGCGCGTCTCAAGTGGCCCGGCGACGACGGCCTGACGGCTTCGCAACTCGCCGGAGGCGAGCCGATCGCCGTGACGAACCCGCTCTCGAGTCAGCACTCGGTCCTGCGTCGGCATCTGGTCGGCAGCCTGCTGGACGTTATGTCCTTGAACGAGCGTCAGGGCCGCGGCGACGTGGCCATATTCGAGGTGGGCAAAGGCTACGGTCGAGTGGGGGAGACTCCGCGGGAGTGGACCCGACTGGGGATATTGCTGGCGGGGAATGCCGCCCCGCCGGCCTGGAACCGGCAGGCACGGGCATACGACCTCGACGACGCCAAGGGAATTGTGGAGTTGCTCTGCGACCGGCTTCATCTGCCTGTGCCGGCCTATGAGCCGGACACTCGAGGCTTCCCTTTCCATCCCGGTCGCGCTCTCATCGTCGGTTCTGCATCCGATGCCGAGACACTCAGCGGCCGTGTGGCGGAGTTGCACCCGGACGTCCTCGACGACTGGGGGCTGCGTGCCCAGCGCGTGATAGCGGCCGAACTCGCCATCCGCGGGCTCGACGAGGCCACGATGAAGATGGTCCACGTCGAGCCGATCGGCCGGTTCCCCGTGGTTGAGCGCGATCTGGCGATCATCGTCGCCGAAGACCGGCCCGCCGCCGAAGTGGAACAGGCGATCCGTCGCCACGCGGGCGGGTTGTTGCAGACGCTGGGAGTGTTCGACGTCTATCGTGGCGCGCCGCTGGCGGCGAGCGAGAGGAGCCTCGCCTACCGTCTCGTGTTCGGGACCGGGGATCGGACCCTGACCGAAGCGGAGGTGGAGGAGGCAGTGACTTCGGTTCGCGCCGGCCTCGAATCGGATCTGGGAGCGCGGATTCGGAGCTAGGAGGCCGTCTTCGAGTCCTAGCCGAACGGTCGCGTTGAAGTCTGGGGCGGGGCACTGCTAACCTTGCCCGGCCTGCGACGCCCGCGGGCCCCGCCTGACGGAGCAACATCGTGGACATCGTCGGAGCCATAAAGGGCACACCCGTCGTCGATCTCGGCCTCCTGATAGCTCTGGGCGTCTTCTTCTTCCTCGGAGTCATGCAGGGCGCGATCAGACGCCTCCTGGGCATCGCCTCGATCCTCATCGCCTTTCTGATCGCCGGGAACATGCGCGATCCTCTCGGCGACTTCCTGGCGGACAACTGGCATCAGTTCGATCGGGACTACAACAAGCTCCTGGCGTTCGTCCTGGTCTTCTGCGTCGTTGCAGTCGCAGACTACAGTCTTGATCCAGGGCTTCTACAAACGAACGGACATCTCCGCCGAGCACCCAATCGTCGATGACGTGGTCGGTGGCCTGCTGGGCCTCCTTCAGGGCTTGTTCATCCTGCTGCTGGTTACGATCGTGGTTCAGTCCTTCACCCTGCCGCCCGCTCAGCCGGGAGATTTCACCCTGCTGCGCAACGCTCAGGACCTGCTGAGCCAGTCGCACCTATCCGGTTTCATGAAGGACGTGATCGCCCCGGTCTTCGTCCATATCCTGGGGCCACTCATCCCGTCCGACCTGGCAGCACTGTTTCCCTGAGCCGGGATCCGCTTCTGCGCCTCGCTAACGGCCACATGAACGACCTTCCTCCTGGAGGACACTCCTACTTTCCACGCGAGCTGCTCGGCGCCGACGCCGAAGCGGCCGCCCGGCACCTGTTGGGGGCGCGCCTCGTGCGTGGCAATGGTCCGGAGGCGCGCGTCGGCCGTATTGTCGAAGTGGAGGCCTACGCCGGGCCCAAAGATCTCGCCTCCCACGCCCGATTTGGCCGGACGAAGCGCAACCTGGTGATGTTCGGCCGCCCTGGAGTCGCCTACGTGTACTTTGTATACGGCATGTACAACTGTCTGAACGTCGTCACCGAGGCCGAAGGCCGCGCATCCGCGCTGCTGGTGCGTGCCGTCGCGCCGGTCTCAGGGGTCGCGGGAATGCGCGCCGCCAGGCTGTCCTGGGCCGGCGACCGCGCCGCACGTCGCCAGACGCCCTCGGCGGAGGCATGGAGATCGATCCGTTCGCGGATCGAGGCTATTCCGGAGGCGCGACTCGCGTCGGGACCCGGTCTCGTCTGTGCCGCGTTCTCGATCGACCGCCGGGACGACGGTCTCGACCTGTGCGATCCCACGGCGGACCTGCGACTGGAGCCGGCGAGCGTCGGTGACGAACCTCTCCCCGTAGCCACGGGGCCGCGAGTGGGTATCGGCTATGCGGCGGAGCCGTGGCTCAGCCGTCCCCTGCGGTTCTTCGTCCCCGGCCATCCGTCCGTCTCGACCCCTGCGTCCTCGGGCCGTAAGGTGATGGCATGACCGACTCGATCGACCCTCGCCGTCCCAGGGAAAGTAGTGCCGCGGCAACCCTGCCGGCCCGGCCGGGCGGCCTAGATCGAAGGTCGCTGGCCTTGCTCGAATATCCGCTCGTCCGCGCCCGACTCGCGGCCGCCACGGGCTTTCCGCCGGGCCGGCGTCTCGCCGAGACCCTGGAGCCGTCCATCGACCGCGTGATCGTCGCAACGTGGCCTCGATGAGACCTCCGAAGCGCGGTCGTTTGCCTCGTCGCATCCCGGCGCCGGAATCGGCGGCAGCAAGGACATCGGGCCGTGGATCGAGCGAGCGGCCCGTGGTGGCCGGCTGGATCCCGCCCACTTCCTCGACATCGCGGTCACGCTGGAGGCGGCGTCGCGGCTCGGCGATGCCCTGAGCGGCGATCGGCGGCCGTTGCTGCGCGACCTCGCTCGGGAGATCCACTCGTTGCCGAGCCTCCGCAGCACGCTGCAGCGCAGCTTCGATCCAACGGGCGAGCTTCTGGACACGGCTTCGCCGCGGCTGGGCGGCCTGAGGCGGGCCGTCCGGATCGCCTACGAGCGGCTTCGGTCGAGGCTCGAGCAATTCATCCACTCCGGCGAGCTGGCCGGATCGCTGCAGGAGCCGATCGTCACCTTGCGCGGCGGCCGGTACGTGATCCCGATCCGGGCCGACGCCCGCTCCCGGGTCAAGGGCATCGTCCACGACGCCTCGGGCAGCGGCCAGACACTCTTCGTCGAGCCGATCGTGGCCGTGGAGATGGGCAACGCCTGGCGTGAGGCCCAGCTGGCCGAGCAGGCCGAGATCGAGCGCATCCTGGACGAGCTGTCGATGGTCGTGGCGGGCCAGGCGCCCGCCCTGCGCGAGACGCTCGACGCCCTGGCCAGGTTCGACTTCTGGTCTGCCAAGGCGCGCCTGGCCGACGAGATGGACGCCATTCCCGCTCGAGATCGCCGACCGGCCGGAGATCGTGCTGCTCGGCGCGCGGCATCCGGGGCTTTCAGGCCACGTCGTCCCGGTCGACATTCGCCTCGGCGGCGACTACTCGGCCCTTCTGATCACCGGTCCAAACACCGGCGGCAAGACCGTCGCACTCAGGACGCTGGGGCTGCTGAGCCTGATGCACCAGTCGGGCCTCCACGTTCCCGCCGACGCCGGAACGCAGCTGCCCGTGCTCGAGGACATCTACGCCGACATCGGCGATGAGCAGTCCGTGGCCCAGTCGCTGTCCACGTTCAGCGGTCACATGCGCTCCATCGTCCGGATCGTCGAGTCGGCGGGCCCGAACAGACTGATCCTGCTCGACGAGCTCGGCGCGGGCACTGATCCGACCGAAGGCTCCGCGCTGGCGCAGGCTCTCCTGGACCACTTCATCCGGTCGGGCGCTCTGGTCGCCGCGACGACGCACTACGCCGAGTTGAAGTTGTATGCCCACACCACACCGCAGGCCCGGAATGCCTCGGTCGAGTTCGACGTGGACTCGTTGCGGCCCACATACAAGCTCACGATCGGACTCCCGGGTCAGAGTCAGGCATTCGCCATCGCGGAGCGCCTGGGCTTGCCGGGCCCGATCGTCGACGACGCCCGTTCGCGGCTGACCGACGAGCAGCAGGCGTTCGAGGAGACGCTGGCCTCGATCCGGGCGACGCAGCTCCAGACCACCGACGCGCTGGCCGAGGCGAGGGTCGCCGAGGAGCGGGCCAGGGCCTCGCTGGCGTTTGCCGACGATGAGCGGCGCAGAGCAAAACACGAGCGCGATGAGACGGTCAAGGTGGCTCGCGACGAAGCCGAGCGGCTGATCGCCGATGTTCGAGCCGAAGTGCGAGGCATCCGACGTCGACTCGAGCGTGAGACGGTGACCCAGAAGAGCCTCGACGAGGACCTGGGGCGGGCCAATGCCCAGCTGGACCGCCTGCCCGCCTTCGCTCCGGAGCCCGAGCGAGTCGCTCGCCCCACTTCGCTCGAGCCGATTTCGTGGCGAGTGGGTATGCGGGCCCGGACTCGCACGGGCGGCGCCGAGGGCCGGGTGGCCGCGCTCGACAGGGGCGGCAAGCGGGCGACTCTCGAGGCCGGCGGTCTGCGGATCACGGTTCCGGTCGACGATCTCGAGCCGGCGATCGGCGGCGACGTGGACGCTCAGGAGGCCGGGCGGATCGTCGGGGCGTCGCGGCTCGGCTCGGGTGTCGGGCTGTCGACTTCGATGTCGGCGTCGCGACTTCAGCTCGATCGCGCTCGGACCGTGTCGTCGTCGCTGGACCTCCGCGGTGCCACCGTGCAGGAGGCGCTGGAGGTGCTGGACCGCTACCTGGACGACGCCTCGCTCGCGGGACTGGACCAGGTGACCGTCATCCACGGCATGGGCACCGGCGCGCTGCGCGACGCGGTTCGAGAGCACGCGGGCGCCCATCCGCTGGTTCGCTCGTGGCGGGCGGGCGGCAGGGGCGAGGGCGGCGACGGAGCGACGATCGTCACGCTCTAATGCCTCGTCCGGCCGGTGCCTCGCCGGCCGGCGGCGGCGCCGAACCGGCAGGAGCACGCCGCGGAGTGCGACAATCGGCCGGGGAAGCCGCCCGTGAGCGGCAAATGTCGCTGGAGGAATGTTTGAGCCCGGCCTTGACCTCGGCGACTCGGATCGACCTTTCTGGTGGTCTGAGCATCGTGAACGCGACGCATTGGGAACCCTCGGCCTGGGACGATCTGGCCGTCCGAAGCCCCATGGGAGAGGCTTTCCAGTCTCACGCCTGGGGCGAGCTCAAGCGCGGACTCGGTTGGACGGCCCTCCGATACGTCATCGAGCTGGCCGGGTCGCCGGTCGCGGCCGTGTCCATCCAGGAACGGCCGATCGTGAGTCGGCGGGCCCGTGGGCTGGCTCGTTACCGGATCCATTACGCGCCCAGGGGCCCGATACTGCTCAGTCGGGAACCGCACGCCATCACGGCCGCCCTGACCGGACTGCGGCACATCGCCCGCGATCGCCATTCGGTGACCCTGACCATCGATCCGGGCTGGGAGGAGGGGAGCGAGCCCGCCGGCCTTCTGGAGCGCGCCGGCTTCCGAGTGGCGGCCAGAGACGTCCAGGTGTCGAGAACCGCAATGATCGTGCCTCTGGAGCCGTCTGAGGCTGCCCAGCGGCAACTTCTGGGCCACACCACCGCAGCCGACATCAACCGCGCAATCTCGCTCGGCGTCTCAACGGAACAGATCGACATGGACGACGAAGCGGCGCGAGAACAGGCTCTCGCGGACTTCTACGAGATGCACGCCGTCACCGGCAAACGCGAGGGCTTCATCGTCCGAGACCGGGACTACGAGCTCGATCAGTGGCGCCGGCTAGCGGCGTCGGGTGTGGCAAGCCTGTGGTTCGCGGGTCTCGACGGGCGCGATACGGGCGCTCTTCTCTTGCGCGGCGGCAAGACGCTCGTCTACTACGCGGCCGGATCACGGGACGGCGCGGACATGCGCCGGACCCGCGCCAATCACCTGCTGCAGTGGCGGATCGTCCGCTGGGCGGCCGACAGCGGCTTCGCCGGCTACGACATGGGAGGGGTCGATACGCAGTCCGCGCCCGGCGTACCGCAGGACGAGTCGCACCCGCTGTGGAACCTGTACTTGTTCAAGCGCCGCTTCGGTGGACGGCCGGTTGTCCGTATCCACGCTCACGAGTACGCGCCGAGCGCGCTGCTGGGTACGGCGTGGCGACTGGCGCGGCGGTTTCGATGAGCGACGACAAGCTGCAGGGCAAATCGCCCCGAACGGGGAGATGGCAGCCGCGGGTCACTCCGCCGGCCGCCGAGCCCGGGCGCCAGGAGGAGCCGGCGCCGGGGGCCAAGCCCGAGTTGCCGGCGGAGCCCGCGGTTCGATCTGCGCCCTCGCCCTCACCGGGCTCGCCGACACCCGCGCCCGCCCGGGCGACACCCACGGCCAAACGTACCTTCCCGCCGTTCGCCGCCTACGGCCCGCCCGACGCGCCGCGGTCGCGCCCCCGTCGCGAAGAGGAAGAGTACGTACCCTTCGTGCCGAGTGTCCCGCTCAAGTTGAGCGGACGCGCGCCGTTTACCGCTCCGCCGGACGTGGGCGGTGACCTGGTTCTGACCGCCGATAACGCCTCGACGGATCTGGCCACGAGGTCCATGGGGCGGTTGGGGGGCCGGGCCATAGCCCTCGCAGGTCTCGTGGTCGTCCTGGGCGTGGTTCTGTCACGGGTCCTGGGCTGGGGGCGCTCGGCCGTCTTCGCCGCCGAATTCGGGAGCAGCCGCGAACTGGACGCGTTCTTCTCGGCATTTCGCATCCCGGACACGCTCTTCCAGCTGGTCGCCGCCGGCGCCATCGGCTCGGCTCTCGTCCCGGTCGCGTCCGAACTGATCGCCCGTGGCGAGGACGATCGTGCTCGCCGGTTGATTTCGACCATGGCCAACCTGATGGTCCTGATCGTGGCTCCGCTGGCCGCCCTGGCCTGGTTGCTCGCGCCTCTTCTCGTCCCGATCGTGACGCCGGGGTTCAACGCCCACGACACCGCCACGACCCTCGAACTCACCAGGCTGATGCTCTTCTCCCCGGTCCTGCTCGCGGTTGGGGCGGTGATGGCCGCGGGCCTCAACTCGCTCGGCCTGTTCGGGGCGCCGGCGCTGGCACCTAACGTGTACAACCTGATCATCATCGCCGCCGCAATTCTCTTGACTCCGGCCCTGGGCATCTCGGCGCTGGCGGTGGGCGTGGTCGCGGGTGCGGCGGGCCACGTTCTCACCCAGGCGCTCCAGTTCCGGTCGAACCGTCTCTACGAACCAGTGCTGGATTTCCACGACCCGGCGGTCCGAGAGACCCTGCTGCTCATGGGCCCGCGAGCGCTCGGGCTGGGCGCGACGCAACTCGTGTTCCTGGTCTACACGATGTTCACGTCCACCCTGCCCGCCGGCGATGTGACGAGCTTCAACCTCACCTTCACCGCTCTCCAGATCCCAGTCGGGCTGATCGGCGTGCCACTGGGCATCGTGCTGCTGCCGCCGCTGTCGCAGGCGTTCGCGCTCGGTCAGAGCGACCGGTTCAGAAGCCTCGTGGATCAGTCTCTGCGGCTGCTCCTGTTCGTCGTCGTGCTGGTGACCGGGCTGATGGTGGCCCTCGCCGCGCCCACGATCACCCTGCTCTACCAGTACGGCAAGATCGACGCGGCCGCCGCGGCCGCCATGGTACCGGTCTACCTGGTGTTCCTGGTCGGTCTGGTGGCCCACGTGTTGATCGCCCTGCTCGCTCCGATCTTCTACGCCGGCAAGGACACCAGAACGCCCGTTGCCGCCGCCCTGGTGGCCGTGGCCGTCGACATCGGCGCGGCGCTGGTGCTGTTCCCGTTCTTCCAGTTGCAGGGGCTCGCCCTTGCCATCGGTCTGGGGGCGTGGATCGAGGTGCTCATGCTCGTGACGCGCCTCGAGCAGCACGTCGGGTTCGATTTGCGGCCGCTCTTGCGGCACTCGGTTTCGTTCGCCGGGGGAGCTATCGTGGCCGCCGCCGGAGCCTTCCTCACGGCCAGGGTCGTGGAGTTGCACTCGGCCGGAACCGCGTCGTTGGCCGGGCGGCTCGAGATGCTGGTGCCCGCCGGGTTGGTCGGGCTGGCCCTGTACGCGCTCTGGGCGCGAATCTTCCGACTGCCGGAGCTGCAGGCCGGCCTGGACCTCGCCCGAACCCTCGTCGGAACCAGGGATTCGAAGGGCGCGACCGAGCTACCGGATAGCTAGCAGGCGCCGGGCGGCGGGCGCAGCCGAACGTCTGACGGACTCGCCACCGCTCTTCCCCGGAACCAGGCCGGCTAGTGAGATCGGCGGCGGCGCGACAACGGAATGAGTGGCAGGGTCAGCGGCAGTGCAGCCGACGGAGCCGGGGACGGCGGCTCGGTGGGCGTGGGCGCGGCGGTGGGCTTGGGAGTGGGAGCAGCCGTCGGTTTCGGAGTCGGGGCCGGGGTGGCCGTTGGTTCCGGAGTGGGGGTGGGTACCGGCGTCGGCGTGGCGCTCGGCGAAGGCGGGGGCGTGCCGGTGTTCTGGGTGCAGTAGGTTGTCGGCGGGAATGGGGCTCCCCACGTCTTCCCGAACGGGGTCCAGAAGCCCGTCTCGTAGAAATACATGGTGGCCCCGTTGTTGGGACCGCCTCTCACCCCAACGCCTTGCTTGGCTCGACTGATCCATATCTGGTCGAATTGCTGCCAGGTGGGATTGTTGGAATCGACCTGACTCAAGTCCAGGAAGCCCTTGGTGTCTTTGGTGCCGGGGCAGTCATACGTCCACAGCGTGTTGGTAACCGTGTCCACGTCGACTGACGTCTTCGTGTTATCGACCTGAGTAGGCACCGTGCCGTCGACGAAGACCTCGCGGACCGTCTGCGTCGTGTACGGGCCGGGCAGCATGCCGCTGTTGGCATCGACGGCCGCCCAGGTCACGCCGTCGGGCTGCTTGAAGTCGACCACGGGCGTGCCGGTGGTCACCTCTTGCATGAAGGCATGCCAGATTGGCGCAGCCATCTCGAGCGACAAGACGCTGTGACCGGGGGCGTGGTCGCTGTTGCCGGCCCAGACGCCCGCGACGATCGCCGGAGCAGTGGGATCGGTCGGAGGCGCGACGTAGCCCAGGGCGAAGAGGTCTTCGGTCTGATCGCTCGTGCCGGTCTTGAGAGTCGCCGGTCGCCGCGTGTTGCCGGACATGATCTTGTACTGGCTCCACCAGTTGTTCTGGGCCGGGTCCGTGTTGCCGGCCAGCATGTTCGTCATGACGTACGAAGCCTGGGGAGTGGACGGATGAGTGGTGGTCGGCGCCTGCTGTGAGGCCGACCAGGCAACGTTGCCGCTTGGGTCGGTGATGGAGAGCAGCATGTTCCGCTGGACCAGCGCACCGCCGTCGGCGATGGCGCCGTACGCCGACGTCAGATCTGCCGGATGCACTTCGACCGTACCGATGCCGATTGAGACCCCTGGATTGGTTCCGGCGGGGAACTGCAAGCCGAAGTCCTGCGCGCGCTGCATCACTCGCTGAACGCCGGTGATGGAAGCGGCCTTGACTGCCGGGATGTTGAGCGAGTACTGGATCGCCTCGCGCATTCGCACTGGGCCGCGCTCATAGCCGTCGGCGTCGTGAGGTGTGTAGCCGCCGCCGAAGTCCGTGGCCACGTCCATGAACATGCTGGCGGCCGTCATGGAGCCGTCCTGGAGCCCGATCAGGTAATTGATCGGCTTGAAGGACGAACCGGGCTGCCGGCCGATCCCCGACGACAGTACGTCGTATTGGGGGTCGAATAGATCCTGTCCTGGCTTGGCCGGATCCTTGATCGTAGCGGCATAGAAGTCGGCGCTCCCGGCGTACGCCAGAACCTGGCCGCTGCGGTAGTCCAGCGCGATCAGGGCGCTGTCGTGAATGCCGCCGGTTCGCAGTCCCGTGCTGCTGGTGGAACTCGGCCCGATGATGCGCGTGTAGTCGTAGGCGTCGCTCTTGGCCGTGATGCCGAGGGCGGCCAGATAGCTGATGTCGTCTGCGAGTGTCGGCTGGTTGGGTCCGAAGGTGTAGGCCTTGAGCCACTTCTCCGCCGACATCTGCATGTTGTACGTCCAGAGTAGTGATGACTTTGTAGCCGCCGATATCGACCTTCTCGCAATCGGCCGGATCCGTGCCTGCCCCGCAGAACAGGTCTGCGAGTTGCTGTCGGACCATCAGGTCGAATTGCGGGGCGATCATCTTGGGCTGCTGTGCCGGGTGGAGAATCACGGCCTCGTTTTCTGCCGCCACCAGGGCCGCGTCCGTGTACTTGCCCCTCAACAGGCCGTCCTGGTTGTCGCGCCGCATCTCTTCGAGGATCGTGTTGCGCCGCAGAACGATGGGGGAGGACGCGGGCACGATGATCGTGCCGTCGTCCAGCTCAGTCGAGTTCGCCACGAGGTCGTACGCCGACGGCGCCTGCAGTATCCCCGCCAGGATCGCGGCCTGAGCCAGGGTCAGCTTGCTCAGGTCGGTCACGCCGAAGTAGCCCTGGGCTGCCGCAGCGATGCCGTAGCTCTGATTCCCGTAGTAGTTGAGGTTCAGGTAGGCGGTGATGATCTCCTGCTTGCCGGCGTCGCCGGGGAGCTCCTGGGTCAAGCGGACCGACTGGATGATCTCCTTGATCTTCCGATCGACCGTGCTTGTGGTGGGTGGCAGGAGTTGCTGTCTGACCAGCTGCTGGGTGATCGTGGAGGCGCCTCGAGGACGACCGGAGACGGCATCCCGGAGGGCCGATAGGATGGCGGCCGGGTCGAAGCCGGTATTCGACCAGAACGTCTTGTCCTCGGTGCTCGTGAGGGTATCGAGAACGGTGTTGGGAATGTCGGAGAACTGCAGGACGCGCCGGTTCTCGGAACCGAAGGCAGCCAGCTGGTACTTGCCGGTGCGGTCGTAGAGGACCGTTTGCTGGTTATACGGGATGCTCTCGAGCTTGATCTTGGGATCCTCGAGATCCTTGTTGTAGGCGGAGTACACCTCGACCGCGCCGGCGAAGGCGACCAGGCTCAGGGCAAAGAACGTCCCCAGCAAGAAGAGAGGAAGTACGGCTGCGACACCACGACCGGCGCCACCACCGGGGCGACGTGAGCCCGAGCGATTGCGGCGACGGCGTTCGCGACGGGCGAGACTGGTCTGCATATCGGCCTGCAAGATAGCATAGGTGGACACGCGGGCTTTCCACCCCGACCCGCCGGGGGCTTCGACGGGCAGGCGCCTCCGGGCGTGACGACAAGGAGCGATTGACGGCATGACGCTTGCAGGCGAGACCGGCGGGGCGGACCGCGCGACCACTTCTACCGGACTCCCCGGCCTGCTGGACGAACTGCGCTGGCGCGGAATGCTGCACCAGGCCAGCAGCGGACTTCCGGAGAGACTCGCCGGCGGCGCGCCGATCAAGGGCTACGTCGGCTTCGACCCCACGGGGCCCTCGCTTCACATCGGCAGCCTCGTGCCGATCTTCGGGCTGATCCACCTGCAACGCGCGGGCGGCACGCCGGTGGCGGTCCTGGGCGGTGGCACGGCCATGATCGGCGACCCGTCGGGGCGATCCGCCGAACGATTGCTGCTCAGCCGGCCCACGGTCGAGGAGAACATCGTCGGCATCCAGAATCAGCTGAGCCGCTTCCTCGATTTCGACGGCCCGAACGGCGCCGAAGTCGTGGACAACTACGAGTGGCTCAGTTCGTACTCGCTGATAAGGTTCCTGCGCGACATCGGCAAGCATCTGACGGTGCCGTACATGCTGGCCAAGGATTCGGTCCAGATTCGACTGGAAGCCGGGCTCAGCTTCACTGAATTCAGCTACATGCTCCTTCAGGCGGCAGACTTCCTGCACCTGTACCGCGCCGGCGGCGTGGAGATGCAGATGGGCGGCGCCGACCAATGGGGCAACATGACCGCCGGGCTGGAGCTGATCCGCAAGGAATTCGGAGCGGGCGACGGCCAGGATCTGGCTTACGCCCTCAGCTATCCGCTTCTCACGACCGAAAGCGGCGCGAAGTACGGCAAGACCGCAGCCGGCACGAGCGTCTGGCTCGATGCCGCCAGGACGAGCCCGTTCCAGTTCTACCAGTACTGGCTCGACGCCGACGATCTCGACGTCGGCAAGTACCTGCGCACGTTCACGCTTTTCGACCGTCCCAAAATCGAGGAGCTGGAAGCCCGGCAATCGGCTCATCCAGAGACGAGAGTCGCCCAGAAGGCGCTGGGACTCGACATCACGACGCGAGTCCACGGGCACGAAGCCGCGCGAAATGCCGTTCGACTCAGCGAGGCGGCATTCTCGAAGGAACCGATCCGCGATCCCGCGGTACTCGCCGGACTCTTCGAGGCGATCGACCACTTCGACTACACGGCCGAGGACGTCGCGGGAGGCGCCTTGCGACTGGCGATCGCCAGCGGCCTGTACGCCTCCAACGGGGACGCGCGCCGGGCCATCAGCCAGGGCGGCCTGTCGATCAACGACGAGCGCGTGAAGGCATCCGACGACGTAGTCCCGGCCGCGATCGAGGGTCGCTATCTCGTCTTGCGAGCCGGCAAGAAGAGCGTCCGAATCGGGCGGTTGAAGAGCTAGGAAGCCGGGCCGGCCGGCCGAGCCGCAGCCTGCGCCGCCTGCCGGGCCCAGTCCTGGAGGATGCCGGACATCGCGCTGAGCAGCCGTGTGGCGCGGTCCTGGCACGCTCCACTCTGGAGCGGTCCAAAGCCGAAGTTGTGCGCATACACGTTGACCGCGGCGGCGCCGTCGACCCCGGAGACGGCGATCTCGACGGTGACCGGGTATGTCGTCAAGGAGATCCCGCTCTTGCATCTGACCGAATACGGAGTCTGGACGGTGACCTTCATACCGACCATACCCGCGGCGTAGACGGCGGCCGGGGCGATGCTGGCCACCGGCGCGGGAGCCGTCCACGAAGTCGAGTACGAAGACATACCGATTCTCCTCGTCGAGATTGGTCGAGGCGTCGACCGGACGTGCAGATGATACGGGCCGGCCGAGCGTGGTGGACGTCACCGTCGCCCACCACTGTCAGGCCTTGTGGCGCGCGCGAAGGCGGGCGATGATCGCGGCCGGTGGCAGGTCCCGCTCGCGCAGCAGAACCAGCGTGTGGTAGAGCAGGTCGGCGACCTCGCCGGTCAGGGCGTCGCGAGTGGCGGAACGGGACGTGGAGACGGCCACGGCGTCGTCCTTGGCCGCCATGAGCACTTCCGTGGCTTCTTCGGCGACTTTGCGGGCAGAGCCGTCCACTCCGGCGGCCAGCAAACGAGCCGTGTAGGAAGTGGCCGGATCGGCCGTCGCGCGAGAGTCGATCGTGGCCCAGAGCGTCTCGAGCCAGTCAAAACCCTGAGAGGATGCGGCGGGCCGGGTGGATTCGGACGGTGCGGCTGCCAGCGACCCGCGACCGGCAGCTACGACCTCGGCGGGGGCGGCCGCCGGTCGGTCCAACGGCAGCCGGCCGGAGCTTTCGTCCGGATCCGCAGGATCGAAGCAGACTGCGCGTGTTCCGGTGGCACGTCGGACCCGTGGGTTTAACCTGGAGCAGCAGCGCGTCGCCGTCGCAGTCGAGGGCCATGTCGATGAGCCGCAGGACGTTGCCGCTGGTTTCGCCCTTGCGCCACAGCCGGTCACGGGACCGCGAGTGGAAATGGACGTCGCCCGTGGCGAGCGTGGCGGCGAGCGCTTCAGCGTCTACGTAGGCGACCATCAGGACCCGGCCGTCGGCGACGTCCTGCACCACCGCCGGCACGAGGCCGGATGGCCCCCAGGACACGGCCTGTTCCGGTGACTGGCGCCCGATCATGCCTCCAACTCCTCGATGCGGCGGACGGGCAAACCGGCCGCCGCCATAGCCTGTTTGACGTCGGCCACGGAGAACATCCGGCGATGGAATATGGACGCCGCGAGAACGGCGTCGGCTTTGCCGTCCCGAACAGCGGCGACGAAGTCGTCGGGACCGGCGGCGCCACCCGAGGCGATCACCGGGACCCTGACGCGTGTGGCGATCGCGGCCAGAAGCTCCGTGTCGAAGCCGCTATGCGTTCCGTCGCGATCCATGGAGGTCACCAGCAGTTCGCCCGCGCCGAGTTCAACAGCCTGTCGCGCCCACTCGACTGCGTCCAGGTCCGTGGCTCGACGACCCCCGTGGGTCACAACTTCCCATCGCTGCATAGCGGAGCCCCGGCCTGCGTCCTCGGAGCCGGCCTTGCCGGCAAGTCGCCGCGCGTCGATCGCGCACACCACCGCCTGGCTCCCGAACCTTTCCGCGCAGGCCGTCAGCAGCGCCGGCTCGGCCACGGCCGCCGTGTTGAACGAGACCTTGTCTGCGCCGGCTCGCAGCACGTCGCGCATCTCGTCGACGCTGCGGACGCCGCCACCGACCGTGAGCGGGACGAAGGCCCGGCCGGCCGTCCGTCTGACGACTTCGAGCATGGTGCCGCGGCGCTCGTGGGCGGCGGTAATGTCCAGGAGCACGATCTCGTCGGCGCCCTCGCGAGCGTAGCGCTCCGCCAGTTCGGCGGGATCGCCCTCGTCGGTGAGGTTCACGAACTTGGTTCCTTTGACGACCCGACCTTTGTCGACGTCGAGGCATGGGATGACGCGACGGGCCAGCATCTAGGCCACGCCCGAGGAACGCGGCGCCGACGTCCGACCGGCTGACACCAGGCCGACGAAATTGGCCAGGACGCGCAGGCCGGCGTCGGACGATTTCTCCGGGTGGAACTGCAGCCCATAGAGCGAACCGCGGGCGATGGCGCTCACGAACGGCCGGCCGTGCGTGGTTCGAGCCAGGACGATGCTCTCGTCGGCCGGCTCGGGGGCGAACGAGTGGACGAAGTAGAAATACGAGCCGTCGGGGATGCCGTCGAAGAGGGGATGAGATCTCACGGCATCGACCGAATTCCAGCCGATGTGCGGCAGCGTCGGCGCGTCGGCGAGCGTGACCGATCGGCCGGCGAGGAGGCCGAGCGTCTCGGCCGCGCCCTCGTCCAAATCGTCGAAGAACAGCTGGAAGCCGAGGCATATCCCCAGGCAGGGTTTGCCGGCCCGTACCCACTCCCGGATGGGCTCGACCATGCCATGGTCGCGCAGGTGATCCATGGCCGGACCCGCGGCCCCGACCCCGGGCACTACGATCGCGTCGACACCAGCCACGCCACGGGCGTCGACGGCCACAGTGGCGTCCGCACCGACTGCGGCGAGGGCACGCGCGATGCTCACCATGTTGGCCGCGCCGTAGTCGAGGACGGCGACGGTCACGCCGCCGCTCATCCGAGGCTGCCCTTCGTGGAGGCTACCCCTGTACGGCGCGGGTCGACTGCAACCGCTGCGCTCAGCGACCGGCCCAGTGCTTTGAACGCGGCTTCGGCCAGGTGGTGATCGTTGCGGCCGCGGCCCTTGAGGTTGATCGTGGCTCCGGCGGCCCTGGCTAGGGACTCGACGACGTGCTCGATCAGCTCGAGCGGCAGCTTGCCGGCGCGCTTGCCCCGGAAGGGCAGGTCCACGACCGCGTATGGCCTGCCGCCCACGTCGACCACGGCCGTGGCCACGCTCTCGTCCATCGGCACCGCCGCGTCACCGAAGCGAGCGATGCCGGAGCGGTCGCCCAGCGCCTCGGCCAGGGCGGCTCCGAGGACGAGGGCCACGTCCTCGACCGTGTGGTGCTCGTCGACGATCAGATCGCCCGTGGCCGCCACGTCCAGATCGAACAGGGCATGGTGTGCCATCGAGTTCAGCAGATGGTCGTAGAACCCCACCCCGGTGGCGATGTTGGTCTCGCCGGTGCCGTCGAGCTTGAGCGTGACGGTGATTTCGGTCTCTCTGGTGGCGCGAGTGACGGTTGCCCAGCGGGCGCCCGACGCCGTCACGGTGCCGATCTGACTGCTCATGCGGGGATCCCTCTGGCTGCGTCGATGAGTCGGTCGTTCTCCGCCGCCGACCGAACGGTCAGCCGGAGGCAGTCGAGGAACGGGTGGTCGGCCCCGAACGTGCGCGGCACCAGGCCCTTGTGCAGCAGCGCCTCCGCCGCGGCGCCGGCGGCGTCGGCCGAGCTGAAGCGCACCAGGATGAAGTTCGACTGCGACGGATACGGGCGCCAGCCCACGTTCGGCAGGGCGACGTGCAGCCGGATGCGCTGCTCGGCGATGCGGGCGACGTTCGTTTCGGCCAGTTCGGGACGCCGCAGTGACGCGGTGGCCAGGGCCGCCGACACCGTTCCTACGGACGCCGGGGCGCGATAGGCGACGATAGGTGCGAGCGTTTCGGGTCTGGCGATCGCAAAACCGACCCTGGCCCCGGCCAGCGCATGGGCCTTGCTCATGGTCCGGACCACCACGAGACGCGGGTAGTCGAAGCGAAGCGGCAATACGGACCGGCCCACGAACTCCGCGTACGCCTCGTCCATAGCCACGACGGGTGCTTCGCGGCCGTCGCGCGCGGCATCGGCCTCGAGCTGCGACAGCAACAGCCCGATACGCCCGGGCGGTTCGAAGGCGCCGGTCGGATTGTTCGGCTCGCACAGCCAGACGATCTGAGCCGCGCGGGCCGCGGCGGCCAGGGCCGGGATGTCGAGCCGGAAAGCCTCCTCCGGGCCGAGTCGAGGCACGGACACAACAGTTGCCCCGCGCTGCTCGGAGACGATCCGGTACATCGCGTACGTAGGCGTGGCCACGACCGCCACGGCCCCCTCGCGCAGAGAGGCGCGGGCGATGAGGTCGAGCGCCTCGTCCGCGCCGGCGGTCGGCAGCAACTCGTCGGCCGCGACGCAGTAGGACCTCGCGGCTGCTTCGACCAGCGCGCCGTAGTCGCTGGGCGGGTATTCGCAAAGCGGCGGGTCGAACGATCCGGCCAACACGTTGCGCAGGTCCGGTGGCAGCGGCGAAGTGTTGACGTCGAAACGGACGATTTCCGCACGCGGCAAACCGTATTGGGCGGCCAGCGCGTCGGTCGTCGGTTCCCAGACGTAAGTCGGCAGTGGCTGTCGAGGCGTGCTCATGGGGCGACCCTGCCTTCGTCGTGGCCTTCGAAGCGGAGCTCGACGGCGCGCCTGTGGGCTATCAACCCTTCGGCCTCAGAGATCGCCTCGACCGCGTCGCGTATGCCGGCCAGGCCTTCGCGCGTGATCCTCTGGACCTGGATGAACTTGCCGTAGCTCTCCGTCGAGAGTGCGCCGCAGGAGCGGGCCAGCCCGCCCGTGGGCAGGACGTGGTTCGCGCCGGAGGCGTAGTCGCCGGCCGACTCCGGAGCGTATGGCCCGACGAATAGCGAGCCGGCGTTGTGCAGCCGCTCAACGGCTTCCTCGACGTCGTCGACCACCACCGACAGGTGTTCAGGCGCATAGCCGTTGACGAAGTCGATCGCGGCGTCGCGGTTGGGGGCCAGGACAACGAGGGCGCCTGCGCCAAGAGAACGTTCCAGGATCGCGCGGCGGGCGGCAGTCTCGAGCTGCCGGGCCAGTTGCTCCTCGACCTCTCGGGCGAAGGCCGCGTCCCAGGTCACGAGCAGGGCAGGGGAGTCCGGGCCGTGTTCCGCCTGGGAGAGCAGGTCAGAGGCGACATGGGCAGCATCGGCCGTACCGTCGGCCACGACCATGACTTCCGACGGACCCGCGGGCAGGTCGATGCCGCACTCGCCGAACACTTCGAGCTTGGCTGCCGTCACCCAAGCATTGCCCGGGCCGACAATACGATCGACCGGCTCCACGCCTGCTTCCGGCAGGCCGTAGGCGAGGCCCCCGACCGCCTGGGCCCCGCCGGCGACGATGAACTCGTCCACGCCGATGAGCCCGGCCGCGCCCAGGAGCGTGGCGTTGACGACGCCGCCGGCATCGGCCGGGGATGCGACCACGATCCGGCTCACTCCGGCAACCCTGGCTGGCACGACGCCCATCAGCAACGAACTCGGGTACGCCGCGGAGCCACCGGGCGCATACACGCCGACGCTCGCCAGCGGCACCCACCGCCGCTCGATCTCGACGCCCGGGACGACGGTCGTGGTCCGGGTCTGCGGCAGTTGGGTCTCGGCGAAGCAGCCAATGTTGGCGATCATCTGCTCGAGCCCGGCCCGGATCCGCGCTGGGAGCTGATCGCGCGCCGTCTCCATCTCGGCTCGGGTCACGAGCAGCTCGCCGCCCGCCCGGCCGCCGCCGTGGCGGCGATTGGCCTCGCGAACCGCTGCGTCGCCGCCGGCCTTGACCGCCGCCAGAATGGCTCGCGCGCCTTCGCGAATGCCCGGATCGGGCACGGCCCCTCGCCGGAACAACGCCTTCACCTCCGCGGCCACAACCGGGTCGACGGCGACGCGGGTCAAATCCAGGCGCCGCAGCGAGACGATGGGAGTGGTCATGGGACGAGTTTCTCGATGGGCAGGATGAGAATGCCGGACGCCCCGGCGGCCTTCAGCTTCGGCAACAGCGTCCAAACCTGGTCGGCATCGACGACGGAGTGGATGGCGCACATGCCCTCATGCGCCAGCGGAATGATCGACGGCGACTCGAGGCCCGGCAGCAGGTCTTCCAGTTCCGCCAGTTTCGTGTGCGGCGCGTTCATCATCAAGTACTTGCGATCGCGCGCCGCAATCGTGGCGCTGAACATCGTCCGGATCGAGCCGACCATGTCGGCGCGGTCCGCCAGGGCGGTGGCGTTGGCCAGCATCACGGCCTGCGAGGCGAAGATTTCCTCGATCGGTCGGAGCCCATTGACGACCATCGTCGAGCCGGTGGAGACCAGGTCGGCGATCGCCTCGGCCAGCCCGAGTCGGGGGGCAACCTCAGCCGCTCCCGAAACGGGAATTACGTCCACGGGGATTTCGTGTGTCGCGAAGAAGCGTCGGGTCAGATTCAGGTGGGACGTGGCGACGCGCAGGCCGGCGAGGTCCTGGATCGTACGAATTGGCGAATCGTTCGGGACTGCGACGGTAAGTCTGCAGCGTCCGTAGCCGAGGTTGTGCACCTGGGGCACCGTGGTCCCCGACTCGGCGACGAGATCCAGACCTGTGACACCGAGCTCGGCCACGCCGTCACTCACGAACTCCACTATGTCGTTCGTCCGCACGAACAGGATGTCCAGATCGAAGTTCTGAACCCTCGCCACCAGCGACCGCTCGCCGGCTTCGAAGACGAGCCCGGCGTCGTGGAGCAGAGCCATCGTTGGCTCGACCAGGCGACCTTTGTTGGGTACGGCCAGGCGCAGACGGCGCGTCATCGATTCGTTTCTCCATTGGCGGGTGACGGGGAGCGGCCGGGCGCGGCTTTGGCGGCGTGGAGGCGCTCGAGCGCGGTGGTGTAGCCGCCCTCACCGTGGTGGAGCCACTGGGCTATGCGGGTGATCGTGGCCGTGCTTGCGCCCGTCCGGCTGGAGATCTCCGCGTAATGCATGCCCTCGTCCAGCAGCCGCACGACCGCCCAACGCTGAGCCATGTCGTGCAGCTCGCCGAGCGTGCACAGGTCGCGGAAGAACGCAGAGGCCTCGTCGGCGCTTTCGAGGCGCAGAATCGCCTCGAACAAGTCGCCTGCGTCCTCGTTTCGCCAGGCTTCTGTCGCGGTCATCGTGGTTCCTCGTTTGCTGTCAGGCGGTACGTCCTAGCGTGCTTCTCGCCTGTATCGTCCATCTGCTGACGTAGTAGCATAGTAGCATGCTACAAGAGAGGCAAGCAGAACCCCGGGACACTTTCACACTCTTGCCCGCGATCGACCTGAGGGGCGGGCAAGTGGTCCGCCTGGCCGAGGGTGATTTTGGGCGCGAGACCATCTACTCCACGGACCCGGCGGCGGTGGCGCGGGGCTTCGCGGCGGCCGGCGCGAGCTGGATACACGTGGTCGACCTGGACGGCGCCCGTGACGGCGGCCGGCGGCAGACCGACGCCGTTCAGCAGATAGTCGTTGCGGCAGGGGACCGGGTGGCCTGCGAAATCGCGGGTGGGTTGAGGGACGAGGAAGCGGTTGCCGCGGTACTCGGCGCGGGCGCGGCGCGGGCGGTGGTCGGCACCGCGGCGCTCCGCGATCCGGCCTTCGTGGAGCGGTTGATAGGCCGCTTTGGGGCGGAGCGGATCGCCGTAGCTCTGGACGTCCGCGACGGTAGCGCGGTCGGACAGGGCTGGGTCCCAGGGGCGACGGCTGTCGCCGCGGAAGAGGCGCTGGCGGTGCTCGCCGACCGCGGCGCCCGGACATTCATCGTGACCGCCATCGAGCGAGACGGCCTGCTGGCCGGGCCGAACCTGGAACTCCTCGCTCGCATGGTTGCCCTGGACCTTGGCGACGTCGTCGCGTCCGCCGGCGTCTCGAGCCTGCGGGATCTCGGCGAGGTCCGATCGATCGGCTGCGTCGGCGCCGTCGTCGGACGCGCCATCTACGAAGGCCGGCTGGACCTGGCCGAAGCGATCCGTCTGGCCCGCGCCGGCTGACAGTTCGGCCGTGTAGAGCCGGCGCCGGCCATTCGGACCTGCTCATCGCACGGCCGGCGTCCGGACCGACCCGGCAAGGAAGCCTCTAGCAGGTCGGGCCCTGGGTCTTGCCGTAGTAGCGACTGTCCTGGCCGAAGAGCTTCACCGAGAGGGTCGCCACCTTGTCGAGTTCGAGGCAGGAGGTCGACGCAGATGCCGTAGCCGAAGACACGCTGTACGGCGGTCCCAGGACGTAGGAGTCGAAGTTGGTCGACGGTACCGACTGCACGAAAGCGACCATGTCGGCCACCTTGGAAGACGGGAAGTTGGTCGAGACGAGCGAAGCGGCCTGGCTCATCAGATCGGGGAGCCGGGTGATCATCGCCGGCGAGGCCATCTTGTGAGCGACCGCCGTAAGCAGCTGCTGCTGCCGGCCGGCTCGGGCGTAGTCGCTGTTGCCGCTGCCGTGTCGAGATCGCGCGTATGCAAGGGCCAGGCGTCCGTCCAGGTGGTGGGCGCCCGCGGACAGCTTGAAGCCGTAGGGCGAGCCGTCGAGCCAGTCGTACGAGGGGTCGTTGATGGCCGCCGGATTGGTGATGTCGACCCCGCCGACCATGTCGATGATCTTCATGAAGCTGCCGAGATCGAGCACGCCGTAGTAGTTGATCGGCACGCCGACGAGGTAGCTCACTTCCTTGACCAGAGTCGTGACCGGCTGGTCGCCCGACGTGAGCCAGCCGTTCTTGATGTACGTTGGAATTGCGTTGATCTTCACTTTGCCGATCCCGCCCCAATACAGCGGGTAGCCGGCGGTGTCGCGCGGGACGCTGACCATGGCCACTCGATTCGTATTCGAATCGACGCTCACGACCATCAAGGAGTCGTAGAGGCGCTCCGAGCGGCCCGTGTACTGATCGAGGCCGGCGAGGAGGATCGTCGTTCGGGGACCGCTGGCCGGCAGCTGGGCGGCTTCGGCGCCGTTGGCCCCGGTATCGAAGATGCCCAGGTCCATGTTGTAGGCCGACCAGATGTACGCGGCGCCGAGCGCGTGGCTGGCCACGATCGCCGTCAACAGCACCGCGAGCGCGAACCGCTCCGCGCCTCGGCTCCTGGCACGCACGTCCGCGAGGGCGAAGGCATGGCTCACGGCGATCAGGCGCCAGAGGCCCAAGAGGAGCACGGCCACGAACACGACCGCCGCGACGGTCGGGTCCAGGAGCCGCGCCACCATTACGGCGAGCCCCTGCCTGGCCTCATACACGACGACGGCGGCGACGACGAGAACGGGGATCGCGAACACCAGAGCCGACGTCCGACGGCGCGCGTAGACCTGCCCGAGACCCGGCCACAAGAACGACAGCAAGGCCGCCAGAGACGGCGAGAAGGGTCTGGGACGGATCGCGGACGAGGTGTTCTGCACGGCAAACGACTCTAGCACTGGCTCAGGGGGTAGGTCTTCGGGACGCCCGAACACGCCACGGCGTTACGCTGGCGAGCCGAACCGGGCTTGAACGGGGCCAGGGCGAGCCCGATTTCGCACTCAAGAGTCGGCGCCAGACGGCCGAAAACCCAGGTGGAGGCGACGGCTCCGGGGCCGGTCTTCACGGGCTACCACCCCGGTAT
The DNA here is from genome assembly GCA_963835845.1 of uncultured Chloroflexia bacterium. GTDB lineage: Bacteria > Chloroflexota > Limnocylindria > Limnocylindrales > CSP1-4 > Fen-1039. Next base: position 500,540 of record CAWIGT010000001.1, read on the forward strand.
CACGCGTCGTCACCCTGCGGTTCTCTACGATCCGGGCACGAGTAACGGCCGTGTGCCCCGTCGGCAGGCCGCAGAACAAGCACGCGGGTCTCGCGCCGGCCGGTGCGAGACCCGCTATTCCTGCGTGGACTGACGAGGCCGCGGCGATAACCCGGCGGGACGTCCGTTGCGCCCCCGTCGCTATTCCTTGTGCGCGGCCTCCTGCGCCTTCTTGTGGGCCTCGATCACCTTTTCGGCGATGTGCTGAGGCACGTCTTCGTAGCGGTCCAGAGTGGCCGTGAAGGTGCCGCGCCCGCCGGTGAGTGAGCGCAGTTCAGTGGCGTAGGTGAACAGCTCCGCCTGGGGAACGCTGGCGGTGATGACCTGCATCCCGTCCTTGGTATCCATGCCGAGGACGCGGCCGCGGCGGCCGTTGAGGTCGCGGTTCACGTCTCCCATGTAGGCCTCGGGAATGCGAATCTCGACGGTCATGATGGGTTCCATCAGGGCCGGCTTGCAGTCGAGGACGCCCTGCTTGAGGGCCATCGACGCGGCGATCTTGAACGACAGCTCGTTGGAGTCGACCGGGTGGAACGAGCCGTCGTAGAGCGTGGCCTTGAAGTCGCTGAGCGGATAGCCCGCCAGCACGCCCTCGGCCGCGGCCTCGCGAACGCCCTTTTCGACGCCCGGGAAGAAGTTCTTTGGCACGGTGCCGCCGACGACCTTCTCGGCGAACTCGACGCCGCCGCCGTGGTTCGGCTCGATCTCGATCCAGACGTCGCCGAACATGCCGTGGCCGCCGGTCTGCTTCTTGTAGCGGCCGTGGCTCTGTGTCTTGCCGCGGATCGTTTCCTTGTAGGCCACTCGCGGGGTCTTGGTCACGATCGCGGCGCCGAACTTGCGCTTGAGGCGCTCGCCCAGGACGGCGACGTGGGCGTCGCCCATCGTCAGCAGAACCTGCTCGCCGGTTTCCGATCGTTCCACTCTGGCCGACGGCTCCTCTTCGAGCATGCGCTGGAGGGCGGTGCCCATCTTGTCCAGGTCCGCTTTCGTCTGCGGTTCGATCGCGACCTGAAGAGTGGGAATAGGGAACACGATCGGCGCCAGCGAGTAGGACTCCTCTCGAGAGTGGCAGAGCGTGTCGCCGGTGCCGGTGATCGTCAGCTTGGCCACGGCGCCGATTTCGCCGGCGTGCAGCTGCCCGACCGTCTCCTGATCCTTGCCGTGGAGGAGGAGCAGCTGGCCCATCCGCTCGGGCTCGTTGCGAGTGCCGTTCCAGGCCTGGGCCTGGCCCTGGAGAGTCCCGGTCATGACGCGCAGGTACGTCAGGCGGCCGACGAACGGGTCTGCCGTTGTCTTGAAGACGCGGGCCACGACTGGTCCCGTCAACGAGACGGGCAGCTTGACTTCCTTGCCCTTCGAGTCGGTGACGACGATCTCAGAGTCTTCCGCGGGCGACGGAAGGTAGTGGACGATCGCGTTCATCAGCGCCCGCACGCCGATGTCCTTCGAGACGCTCCCCACCAGAACCGGCGCCACCAGGCCGGATCGAACGGCCTTGTGGAGGCACGTCTCGAACTCCTCGTCGGTGATCTCGTCGCCTTCGAGGTACTTGGTCAGAATTTCGTCGTCGGCTTCGGAGGCAGCCTCGAGCAGCTGGTCGCGGCGGGACGCGACCTCGACGGTCAGGTTGGCCGGAACCGGGATCTCGACCTCCTTGCCACCCTGCAGTTCGTATGCCCTGCCGTGTAGCAGGTCCACGTAACCGCTGAACGTCGCCGCGGCGCCGATCGCGATGTGCAGCGGAGCCACCTTGTTGCCGAAGGAGCTGCGGAGGGCGTCCAGCGCGTTCGTCGGATTCGCGTTCTCGCGCTCGCACTTGTTCAAGAAGAACAGGGCCGGGTGATTGCTCGATCGCGCCAATGCCACCGCCGACTCGAGGCCGGCCTCGACGTGACCGGAGGCGTCCATGAGCAGGACCGCCGCATCGGCTGCCGCGAAGCCCTCGACGACCTCGGCGGCGAAGTCCGCGTATCCGGGAGTATCGACGAGCTGGATCCGGGTCCCTTCGTATTCAAGGCTGGCTACGGCGAGAGTCAGCGACTGCTTGCGCTTCTGTTCTTCAGGCTCGTAGTCCAGGCTGGCGGTGCCGTCATCGACGCGGCCGAGCCGCGTGATCGCGCCAGCGTCGAAAAGGAGGCGCTCGGCCAGCGTCGTCTTGCCTGCCCCGGCATGGGAGGCGAGGACGACGCTGCGAAGGTGGAGGAGGTCGGCACTCTTGGTTGTCATCGGCTATTCGATCCTCTGGTGGCGTCAGATCGCATCGAACAAACGGCGCGACGAAGGCCCGAGCGCCGCCCGGCCATGATAGACCCGCGCGTCGTCGCGGACGAGCACCGCATGACGGCAGCGCGGACGGGTAGTTTCAGGCTGCGCGGGCTTGCCGAAGACACTCCATCGAGCCTCTGCCGTTCCAATGGGCGGCTCCGTGGCCCGCCTGGGCGCTATACTCGGGCCGATGTCTGGACATTCGAAGTGGTCGCAGATCAAGCGCCAGAAAGGCGCGAACGACGTCAAGCGCGGTGCAGTCTTCACCAAGATGGGCCGCGAGATCAGCGTTGCCGCGCGAGCCGGCGGCGGTGACCCGGACGGCAACTTCCGGCTCCGCCTCGCGATAGAACGGGCTCGCGCCATCAACATGCCGCTCGACACGATCAAGCGCGCCATCGAGAAGGCGACCGGCGGCGGCGAAGGCGAGCAGTTCGAAGAGATCACCTACGAGGGCTACGGACCCGGCGGCGTGGCGATCCTGGTCGAGACGGCCACCGACAACAAGAACCGGACCGCGGCGGACGTGCGCTCGGTCCTGACCAAGGCCGGCGGCTCACTCGCGGCGCCCGGCAGCGTCGCCTGGCAGTTCGAGCAGCGCGGCGTGATCCTGCTGGCCCCGGGTGGCGATGCCGAGGAGCTGGAGCTCCTGGCCATCGACTCCGGCGCAGACGATGTCGACTCGTCGGGCGAGCAGGTCGAGGTCTATACAAAGCCCACGGACCTGGAAGCGGTTCGCCGAGCGCTGGAGTCCGCGGGCGTCAAGATCGAAGTCGGCCGAGCTCTCGATGTCGCCCAAGAACACGATCGAGCTCGACGTGTCGAAGGCGCGCCAGGCACTCCGGCTGATCGAGACGCTGGAGGACCACGACGACGTCCAGCGCGTGACCTCGAACTTCGAGATCCCCGAGACGCTCCTGGCCGAGGTCGGCGGTTGATAATCCTGGGCATCGATCCCGGGACGGCGATGCTGGGGTTCGGCATCGTGGAGCGGACCGGCCCGCGGCTACGAGCGATCGACTACGGCGTCATCAAGACGGCTTCCGATCTGTCGCTGCCGGAGCGGCTCGAAACCATCTACCTCGCCCTGACGGATCTCATCGAGTTGCACGCCCCGGCGCTGGTCGGCGTGGAGCGGCTGTTCTTCACCAAGAACGTCCAGACGGCCTTCGCCGTCGGTCAGGCGCGTGGCGTCGTGCTGCTGGCAGCCGCGCTGCACGACCTGGAGATCCGCGAAGCCACGCCGAACGAGGTCAAGGTCGCCGTCGCCGGGCACGGCTCCGCGTCAAAGGAGCAGGTCCAGCGCATGGTCCAGGCGATCCTGGGCCTGGCCGAAATTCCGACGCCCGACGACGCCGCGGATGCGCTGGCCATCGCCGTCTGCGTGGCCAATCGCGAGCGTTCCGTCAGCCGGATTCCCACGGGCGCGCTCGACCGGTCGGCCCTTCAGCCGGCGCCGAGCGGGATGACGCCCTACGAGAAGGCCGTCCGCGACGCACTCCGCCGCGAGCGTCTGGGCATCGGTCCGGACGCGCTCACCAAGCGCGAGCCCAAATCAAAGACGGCATCCTAAACCCTTCGGGCGTCGGAACCGCGGGAGTGGCGCATCGCGGGAGTGGCGCATCGCGGGCCAGGTCGCCCTTGCTCGCGGCGCGCGGCCATTTGCGTATCCTGCAGCAGCCATAATTCGGTCGCGCCGGTCGCCGGTCCGTGACCGGTCCGCGAGGAGTGGGAGTAACCAGATGATCGCTCTACTCGACGGCGTGGTCGGCGCCGTGTTCGCCGACTCGCTGATCCTCGAAGTGAGCGGCGTCGGCTACCGCGTCTTCGCCGCACCGTCGGTGCTGACGACGGCGAGCGCCGGGGAGCGCCTGCGGCTGTTCACCCACCACGTCGTTCGCGAGGATCTCCAGGCCCTGTACGGCTTCCGCACGCCCGAAGACCTGGGCTTCTTTGGGTTGCTGCTCACCGTGACCGGTGTCGGGCCCAAAGTGGCCCTGGGGATCGTCGGGTCGCGGCCGGTCGGCGATTTGCAGCTGGCGATCCTCTCGGACGACCTCGCCCTGCTGACCGCAGTCCCCGGCGTCGGCAAGAAGCTCGCTGCGCGCGTGGTGCTCGAGCTCAAGGAGAAGGTCGCTGCGGCAGGCGTCGCCGCAGGAGCCGCGGGTGGGGGAGGACCGGCCGGCGAATCCGAAGTGATGGCCGCTCTGCTCGCGCTCGGATACTCTGCCGGCGAGGCGCGCCAGGCGTCGCGCGAGGCTCTCTCGGACCTGGCGGTGGGCCCCGGTCTGGAGGAACGCGTCAAGGCGGCGCTGCGGACGCTGGTCAGGGGATAGCCGAGCCCTGGCTCGACGCAAGCCGGTCGATCCGATCGATCAGGTCGGAGAGGGTTATCCGGCCCTGATAGGTGGAAACCACGCCCTGGTCATCGACCCGCCACACGTCCCAGACCTCAGGTGGCGGGTCGGTGCCCACTGGACTGGTCAAGAAGAGCACGTATCGCGCCCCTACCTGGAGAGTCGGCACCGTATCGACGTAAACCGAGTAGCAGCCGATTGTGCCGCCCTCGATGGCGACCAGCGTCCGACCAGGATCAGCTTCTCCGTGGATGACCTGCTCGACGTCGATCGTGAACGGCGTGTATACCTGTGCCTCCCCGCCGAACGCGGCGGCGTCTCGCGCCACGACATCGGCCACAACGACCACTTGTCGAAGCGCAAGATCGTCCTGCTGCCATCCCTTCGGCCCCAAGTTCGGGAAGAAGCCGGGCACTTGAATGCCGGCGATCACGTAAGGACCCCGGTTGACCGCCATGTCAGCGTGACCGCACGGAGCAGGGGACGGAAGAGTCGAGAGCTCGGGCGTCGGGATCGTTGGGGTCTCAGTAGGGAGAGCCGGAGTCGGCAACACGGACGGCTTGGGTGTGGCACATCCGGCGAGCAGGAACGCCAGAACCACGAGAACTAGCGCCGGCCGCTTCATCATCTGCTTCGTGCCACAGGCCTCCCGTCCAGAGGACGACGACAAGGGCCCGGCGGTTCCGGGTGGGTTCGTCGTCTGGTCGCCACTAGAACGCCCGTTCCCTATGCTATGATCCGGCTATGAGCGACGGCCCGGTCAGCGACATCTCGCGAATCCTCGCTGCCGGCGTGGAGGACGAAGCAGAGGTCGCCGTCGACAGGACGCTGCGGCCCAAAACGCTGGACGAGTACATCGGCCAGCGCGAGTTGAAGGCGAACCTCTCCATCCTGCTCGGCGCCGCCCGCCAGAGAGGGGACGCCGCAGATCACGTCCTGCTACACGGCCCGCCCGGCCTGGGGAAAACGACTCTCGCCACGATCATCGCCCGCGAGCTCGGGGCCAACATTCGCTATGCCAGCGGGCCGGCAATCGAGCGGGCGGGGGACCTCGCCGCGATCCTGACCTCCCTCGACGAGCGAGACGTGCTGTTCATCGACGAGATCCACCGTCTCAACCGCGCGGTCGAGGAGATCCTCTATCCGGCGATGGAGGATTTCGCGCTGGACGTGATGATCGGCAAGGGGCCGTCGGCCCGCAGCCTCCGGTTGACCCTGAAGCCGTTCACGATCGTGGGCGCAACCACGCGAGCCGGCCGCATCTCCAGTCCACTCCGAGACCGCTTCGGCGCCACGTACCGGCTCGATTTCTACGACATCTCGGACCTGACCGCGATCGTGGTCCGATCCGCGAGGCTTCTCGGCGTGGAGTTGAGTCCGGACGGGGCAACGGCGATCGCCCGGCGTGGACGCGGCACGCCACGGGTCGTGAACCGGCTGCTCAAGCCGCGTCCGCGACTACGCCCAGATCAACGGCGACGGCCGTGTCGATGCAGCCACGGCGGACAAGGCGCTGGTCGCGCTGGAGATCGACGATCAGGGGCTGGACGGGACCGACCGCAAGCTGCTGGCCGCCATCGTGCAGAAGTTCGGCAGCGGGCCCGGTCGGCGTCGCAGGCGCTCGCGGCGGTCCTTGCCGAGGAGACGGAGACGGTCGAGGACGTCTACGAGCCGTTCCTGCTGCGCCTCGGTTTTCTGGACCGCACGCCGCAGGGCCGCATCGCGACCGAACGCGCCCGCCAGCATCTCGCCCGCATGGGCTTCGAAGTGCCCGCCGCCGCGACGGTCCGAGGCCGAGCAGCCGGCGCTCTGGGACGGTTCGGCAGTCACAGACGCGGTCGCAGATACGGACCGGCCTGCGGCGGGCGCGGACGCGCCCGCCCGGTGATGACTACCGGCCCGCATAGCGATTCGGATCGCGTATCGCCGGCCCAGTTCCAGGTCCTGGTGCCACCGCCGGCGGACGGCTCGACGCACGCTCGAATCGGCCGGTTGACGCTGCCGCACGGAGTCGTCGAGACGCCCGAGTTCATGCCGGTCGGGACGAATGCCACGGTCAAGGCGCTGGACCCGGAAGACCTCCGCGCAGTCGGCGCCTCGATCATCCTGTCTAACACTTACCACCTCTACCTGCGTCCCGGACACGAGCGCATCGCGCGGCTCGGTGGGCTTCACCGGTTCATGGCCTGGGACGGGCCCATCCTCACCGACTCGGGCGGGTTCCAGGTCGTCTCCCTCGGCGAGCTCCGCAGGATCGACGAGGACGGAGTCACGTTCCAGAGCCATCTCGATGGCTCTATCCACCGCTTCACGCCGGAGCTCTCGATAGCGGTCCAGGAAGCGCTCGGCGCGGACATCGCCGTCGCCTTCGACCAGCCCGTGCCGCCGGCCTCGACCAGTCCCGCGGCCGTGGCCGAGGCAACTGACCAGGATCGAACCGTTGGGCAGAGCCGCTCGCTCGCGGCGCACACGCGGCCGGATCAGGCGATGTTCGGGATCATCCAGGGCGGACTGGATCCCGGCCTTCGCGCCGAATCGACTCGCGCCATCTCATCTCTGCCGTTCGACGGCATCTGCATCGGCGGCCTGGCCGGAGACGAGACGGCCGGAGCAGCGCGAAGCCACCCTCGAAGTCGTCGTGGGGCTGCTGGAGGCGTCGGCAGATCCGCGGCCACGCTATCTCATGGGCCTGGGGTCACCCATTGATCTGCTCGAGGCCGTCCATCGAGGCGTCGATCTGTTCGACTGCGTCCTGCCCGCTCGAGTCGCCCGCAACGGCCAGCTTTGGGTGCCCGGGGGCCGTCTGAACATGCGCAACGCCCGGTTCGTCGACGATCCGCGACCGGTCCAGGACGGCTGTCCGCTGCCTGTTGTGTCGCAACGTTCTCGCGGGCCTATCTGGCCCACCTTTTCCGGGCCGAAGAGCTCCTCGCCTACCGCCTCGCGACTTGTCACAACCTGACCTTCACCCTAGACTTCATGGCCGAAATCCGCGCCTCACTGCGCTCCGGCACCTTCGTCGCGCGCCTGCCCGAACTGCGGGCCCGCGCTCAGCTGTCACCGTCGAATGCATTGGCAGTGCAGCCGGAGTGAAGAGCCCACATGTACCTTGCAATACGCGGAGGCGCACCAGATGGCCAGTCGGGACAGACCCTCTCACCAGGCGAAAAAGAAGCCCAAGGACGCCTCGCAAAAGGGCATCAACAAGATCCAGCCCTTGCTGGAGCCGCCGACCAACGTCGAGGTTTGGAAGCCCAAGCGCAAGCCGCGAACTGAAGAGACCGAGAGCTAACGGACGGGCGGACGCCATCGGGCGACCGCTCCGTGGGGCCCATGACATCGCTCGTGACGAGATTTCGCCGCGGCGATCGATGACTGGAGCGAGGAGCAAGTTGGCGATGACCGAACGAGGTGCCGAGATCCGCGGCACCTCTCCCGAGAAGAACAACGAGCGCAGCAAGGCGGTCGACGCGGCGATCCTGTCGATCGAGAAGCAGTTCGGGCGCGGCTCGATCATGAGGCTCGGTTCGTCGGAGCGTCAGGCCGTCGACGTCATTCCTACTGGCTCCATCGCCCTGGACCTCGCCCTGGGCGTCGGCGGGATTCCGCGCGGCCGCATGACCGAGATCTTCGGCCCGGAGTCCTCGGGCAAGACCACTCTCTGCCAGCACGTGCTGCGCCGAAGCGCAGAAGCGTGGCGGCGTCGTCGCGTTCATCGACGTCGAGCATGCGCTCGATCCGGGCTATGCGCGGTCATGCGGCGTCAACGTCGACGAGCTGCTCGTCAGCCAGCCGGATACCGGCGAGGACGCGCTCCAGATCACCGAGACGCTGATCCGGTCGGGCGGCGTGGACTGCGTCGTCGTGGACTCCGTCGCCGCCCTGGTGCCCCAAGGCCGAGATCGAGGGTGAGATCGGCGACTCGTTCGTCGGCATCCAGGCGCGGCTGATGAGCCAGGCGCTGCGCAAGCTCGCCGGTGCGGTCAGTCGCTCCAACACGGCCCTTGTCTTCACCAACCAGCTGCGCGAGAAGATCGGCGTCATGTTCGGGAACCCCGAAGTCGACGCCCGGCGGCCGCGCCCTCAAGTTCTACGCCAGCGTCCGGCTGGACATCCGGCGCGTCGAGACGATCAAGACGGGCACGGAATCGGTCGGCAATCGAGTCCGCGTCAAGGTCGTCAAGAACAAGGTCGCGCCGCCGTTCCGGGTCGCCGAGTTCGACATCATGTTCGGCGAGGGCATCTCGCGCGAGGGCGGCCTCCTGGACGTCGGCGTGGCCATGGACGTCGTGACCAAGACCGGCGCCTGGTTCACGTTCGCGGAGACGCGCCTCGGCCAGGGCCGCGAGGCGGCCAAGGACTTCCTTCGCTCGAACGCGGACGTTTCGCGGCGAGGTCGAAAAGCCAGATCCGGGCCAAGATGGCCGAAGTTTCCCTGCCGGTCGAAGGGATCGAAGAAGCCGAATAGCGGGCATGGCGTACCGGACCGGCAGCCAGCGTCTCGAAGCCCGACGGGCCCGGCTGCAACGCCACGCGGCCGAGACGGATCCGGCAGTGGTACTCAACGCGGCGGCGCGCTTTCTCGAAGTGCGCTCGCGTTCCGTCGAGGAAGTCCGACGCAGCCTGACGGTGGCCGCCTTTCCCGCGGAACTGGTCGAGGGCGCGGTCGCACGGCTGCTGGAACTGGGCGTCCTGGACGACCGCGCGTTCGCTCGGGCCTGGGTGGAGTCGCGCGATCGAGCGCGGCCACGGGGCGAGCAGGCGCTCCGGCGTGAACTGGCGCTCAAAGGCATCGAGCGGGACACGATCGACGAGGTGCTCATCGAGCGGAGTGAGGCCGCCCGAGACGCCGCAGGTGACAGCGGCGGGGCTGGCCGCGAGGACGCGCGGGCTCGTTTCTCCGACGCCCGGGCGGCCGACGCGATCGCGGCGGAGCGGCTGCTGGCCAAGAATCGGCCATCGCTGCTCCGCGTCGCCGACGCGCGCGATCCGGCGGGCCCGTGCCTACGCGCTGCTGGCCCGAAACGGCTTCGACCCTGAGGTGTGCCGCGAAGTCAGCGCCCGCTCGGTCGGGCACGGAGTGGAGGCCGACCCGGACGACTGACGGCCGTCAATGGCCTGCCGCCGTTTCCCGATCGGACCGACGACTCAGCCTGCCCGGTTCGGTGGCGGGAACGACCCGCCCGAACGTCCTGGCGCCATGACCGGATTGGCGCGGGCGCCGTAGACTACGCGTCGAGACGAACAAGCGCCGCCGAGCACAGCGGTCACGGTTTGCGGCGCCGGCTCGAATCAGAGACAAACGCAGCTTCACTCGGACCGGCACGTGGAGCGGGCCTGACCGGGGTTCGGGGCGGCTCTCATCCTTTTCGACGTACCTCCGGTCGCGTTCATACGGCCGGACGGGAGGCAAGTGAATATGGATATCGCCCTTGTGGCCACTTTCGTCGTGGCCGCCCTTGTCGTGGGCGTGTGCGTCGGCTTCCTGGCTCGCGGCCTGGTGGCTAATCAAGCGATCCAGAGCGCCCAGGAGAAGGCCGGCCGGATCGTCGCCGAGGCGCGGACCCAGCAGAAGGACCTGATCCTCACAGGCCAAGGACGAGAAGCTGCGGCTGCAGCGCGAGGCCGAGGAGGAGGCACGCGCCAAGCGCGCCGAGCTCACGACTCCTGGAGACGCCGGCTTCTCCAGCGCGACGAGCAGCTCGACCAGCGCGCCGACATGCTCGAGCAGCGCGACCGCAAGCTGCTGGACCGCGAGCGCGAGCTCGAGGGCAGCCGCGCGAGGAGCTCGCCCGCGCCCAGCAGGAGCACGTCGCCGCCCTCGAGCGGGTCAGCGGCATGTCGGCCGACGAGGCCAAGGCCCAGCTCCTCGAGGCGGTCCGCGAGGAAGCCGAGCACGACGCCGTCCGCCTGGCCAGTCGATCGAGCGGCAGGCCCGCGAGGAGGCCGAGAGAGCGCGCTCGCGAGATCGTCGTCACCGCGATGCAGCGGATCGCCGCCGACCACACCGCCGAGCACACCGTGTCGGCGTGTCCACCTGCCCAACGACGAGATGAAGGGCCGCATCATCGGCCGCGAGGGCCGCAACATCCGCGCCCTCGAGCAGGCCACCGGCATCGACCTGATCATCGACGACACGCCCGAAACCGTCGTCATCAGCGGCTTCGACCCGGTCCGCCGCGAGGTCGCGCGGCTGGCCCTGACCAAGCTCATGCCGGACGGGCGGATCCATCCCGGCCGGATCGAGGAGGTCGTGGCCAAGGCGCGCGCCGAGGTCGACTCGATCGATGCGCCAGGCCGGCGAGCAGGCCGCCTACGACGCCGGCGTTCCCGGCCTGCCGCCGGAGATCATCAAGCTGCTCGGCCGCCTCAAGTTCCGCACGAGCTACGGCCAGAACGTGCTGAACCACTCCGTCGAGACGAGCCGCCTCGCCGCGATCATCGCCGCCGAGCTCGGCGCGGACGTCCAGGTCGCCAAGATCGGCGGCCTCCTCCACGACATCGGCAAGGCCGTCGACCACGAGGTCGAGGGTCCGCACGCCGCAGATCGGCGCCCAGATCGCCCAGCGCCACAACCTCTCGCCGAAGGTCGTGAACGCGATCGCCGCCCACCACCAGGAGGTCGAGTACGCCTGCTCGGAGGCGCCGATCGTCCAGGTCGCCGACGCGATCAGCGCCTCCCGGCCCGGCGCGCGCGGCGAATCCATGGAGACCTACGTCCGACGCCTCGAGGATCTGCAGGCGATCGCGGAGAGCTTCGCGGGCGTCGAGAAGAGCTTCGCGGTCCAGGCCGGCCGCGAGGTCCGCATCCTGGTCCGGCCCGAGGAGATCGACGACCTCAGCGCCACGCGGCTGGCCCGCGACATCGTCCGGAAGATCGAGGCCAGCCTGACCTATCCGGGCCAGATCAAGGTGACGGTCATCCGCGAGACGCGGGCCGTCGAATACGCCAAGTAGGCGCCGCGTGCCTGACACGGGCGGGACGCCTCCGACCCGACCGGCCCCCACGGCCGGCGTCTGCCGGGTCCTGATGATCGGCGACGTCATCGGCAAGCCCGGCCGTGTGGCCGTCGAGCCGCTGCTGCCGGGCCTGCGCAGCGAGCGTGGACATCGACTTCGTCACGGCCAACGGCGAGAACCTCGCCGGCGGCATGGGCCTGACCGCCTCCACCGCCGAGGCGCATGTTCCGGTCGGGCGTCGACGTCATCACCTCGGGCAACCACATCTGGGACAAGCGCGAGATCTACCCGAGCTCGAGCACGAGGAGCGCATCCTGCGGCCGCTCAACTACGGGACCGATGGCGTTCCGGGGCGGGGCTGGGGCGTCTTCCACGCGGCCGACGGCACCGAGGTGGCGGTCATCAACTTCCAGGGTCGCACGTACATGCATCCCGATCGAGAACCCGTTCACCGACGTTCGACCGGCTGCTCGAGCAGGCCTCCGAGCCGCTGCCGCCCGTCCGCGTCGTGGACTTCCACTGCGAGCTCACCAGCGAGAAGAACGCGTTCGGCATTCACCTCGACGGCCGCGCATGCGCGGTCGTGGGAACGCACACCCACGTCGTCACCGCCGACGAGCGGATCCTGCCCAGGGGCACGGCTTACCAGTCAGACCTCGGCATGGTCGGACCCGATCCACAGCGTCATCGGCTTCGATCCAGCCACGGTCCTGCCGCGCTTCATAAACGGCCTGCCCACGCGCTTCGAGGTCGCGACAGGGCCCGTGGTCTTCAACTCGTGCCAGATCGACGTCGATCCGGCCAGCGGTCGCGCCGTTGCAGTCGAGCGAATTCAGCGGATCGTCGAGGTCTGACATGCCCGACAACCTGACCCCGGCCGCCCCGGAGGGTGTGCGGACGCGTGCCCGGGAACAGGTCGTCGCCGCGGATGCGGGCGAGGCAGCGTTGCAGGCCGAGACGCGGTCGCAGCGGTTCAAGGATCGGGCCAATCGCGCCATGAGCGGCCCGGCTGTCGTGCCGCCGTACCCGTCGCGAGTTGATCTCCACACACATAGCCGGCGCTCCGACGGCGTCATGGAGCCGATGGCGCTCGTCCAGGCGGCCGCCGCTGCGGGGGTTCGCGTCCTGGCGCTGTCCGACCACGACACGCTCGCCGGGGCGCGCGAGCTCTGCCGACCGGGGGCGCCCGAGCTACCGCTGGAACTGGTGCCCGGGGTCGAGATCAACAGTGTCGCCACGGGGATCGACGATCTCTGGGAAGGCGAGCTGCACATCCTCGGGCTGGGAGTCGATCCGGACGACGACGAGTTCGAGGCGGCTCTGGAGCGCCAACGCCAATCTCGATCGGTACGATTCGCGATGATGCTGGCTCGCCTGCGCGAGCTCGGTCTTCCGGTCGACCTGCAGGCGGACAGGTTCGCGCTGGAACCCGGCTCGTCGCTGGGCCGACCGCAGGTCGCCCGAATGCTCGTGGAGGCCGGGCACGCGCCGTCGGTCGACGCGGCCATGCAGGAGCTCCTGGCCCGCGGCAGACCGGCATACATTCCGCGCCACGGTCTCGGGCCGCGCGACGCCATCGCCGCGATCAGAGCCGGCGGCGGACTGCCCACGCTGGCGCATTTCGCCGACGCACCCGAGCGGCGCAGCCTCGTGGCGGACCTGGTCGCGATCGGGCTGGGCGGGCTCGAGGTCCACTACCGCCACTTCGACGCTGACAGCGTTGCGGAAATGGCGGCCCTGGCGAGCGAGCAGCGCCTGGTTCCAACCGGCGGCAGCGATTATCACGGCGACGGCCTGACCTACGCCGAGGCCCACGCCGCGCTCTTCGTGCCGGACGAGGATGCGGTCGCGCTGTTCGGGGCGCTGGGCCGGCCGCACGAAGCCGCGGCGGGGCAGGGGAGCCCGAAGTGACCGGCCGATCCATCGCCGACCTGGCCGGCCGGTTGACGGCAGTGGCGCCGCCCGGAACTCTCGCCGATGCGCCGGCAGTCGCCGTCGGCCTCTCGGAGTTTCGGCCCGAAACCGTGAGCCTGCCGAGCTTCTTCATGTGGACCCTCGGCTGCCAGATGAACATGAGCGACTCCGAGGAGATGGCCGGCCAGCTGCTGGCTGCGGGTTGCAGCCGGGCTGCATCGATGGACACGGCCGATCTCGTCGTCATCAACACTTGCGCCGTTCGCGAACACGCCGAGGCCAAGGTAATCGGCCGCCAGGGCATGCTCGCCGACCTCAAGCGAGCTCGCCCCGGCATGCGAGTCGTGCTGACCGGCTGCGGCGTCCGTGAGGCCGAACGCACCGGCCTGGCCCGTCGGTTCCCGGCCGTCGACATGTTCCTGCGGCCGGACGAGGAGCCGGAACTGGCCCTGCGTCTGGGTCTGGTCTCCGCCCAGGCCCCCATCGGACTGCAGACCGTGGCCACGGCGGCCACGACTGTCCTGGGCGGGCGCCCGGTCAGCGCCGCCGACCGCCTGGCCGCCTCCCGGGCCAGTGCCCTGTCCGAGAACCGCGTGGCCCGCTCGTCGAAGATTTCGGCGTGGCTGCCGATCGTCTACGGCTGCGACAAGACGTGCACTTACTGCATCGTGCCGTTCAGCCGCGGACCGGAGCGTAGCCGCCCATTCGACGACATCGTGGCCGAAGCGGCCGATATCGCCGCGGCCGGCTTCCGCGAACTGACGCTTCTCGGCCAGAACGTGAACAGCTACGGCCACGATCTGCCGGCGGAAGAGCGCTTCGGCCATATCGCCACGGAAAGGTCGGCCGGCCGGCGGCTGGACCTGCGCTCCCGGCCCGACCTGGCCGAGCTTCTGTGCGCCATCGACAGCATCCGCGACGCCGCCGGGCGCCCGGCCATCTCGCGCCTGCGCTTCATCACCTCGCACCCATGGGACCTCTCGGACCGCCTGATCGATGCCATGGCGACCTGCGACTCCGTTGCGGAACACCTGCATCTGCCGATCCAGTCGGGCGACGACGCAATGCTCCAGCGCATGGGCCGCCAGTACACCATCGGCCACTACAAGGAGCGACTGGCGCGCATCCGCGACGCCGTGCCGGGTATCGCCGTCTCGACGGACGTAATCGTGGGCTTCTGCGGCGAGACCGAGGAGCAGTTTCAGGCAACGCTCCGCGTCCTGGAGGAGATCCGCTACGACACCGTGTTCGCGGCAGCGTACTCGCCACGACCGGGGACGCCGGCGCTGCGCATGGCCGACGACGTGCCGCCGGCGGTGAAGCGCCGCCGTCTGAACGAGCTGCTCGCCGTCCAGGAGAAGATCGGGCTCGAACTCAACCGGCAGTGGCAGGGCCGCGACGTCGAAGTACTGGTAGATCGGGTCACGCCGCCGCGGCGGCACCTGGAGCCGGCCGACGTCGATGCCGACGACGGAGACGAATCGGCCCCGGCCTTCCCGGTTCTCGCCGGCAGCGCCGGCGAGGGCAGTGTGGCCCTGTCGGGCCGGACGCGCCACAACAAGCTGGTCCATCTCGCCGGCGACCCGGCGCTGGTCGGCCACCTGGTGCGGGTCCACGTCGAACACGCCGGGCCGTTCGCCATGCGGGGCCGCCTCGTCGAAGCCGCCGAAGTGGCCGATGTCCTCGCCTGACCGCGATTCGGACGGCAGATCCGGCGCGGGCAGGCCGCCTCTGGTCGTCGTCGCCGGCGCTACCGCCACCGGCAAGACGTCACTGTCCATCGCCCTGGCAGAGGCGCTGGCCGCGCGCTCGATGCCCGCCGAGATAATCTCGGCCGATTCACGCCAGGTTTATCGGGGCATGGACATCGGCACGGCCAAGGCGAGTCGAGAACAGCGGGCCGCCGTTCCCCACCACTGCCTCGATCTCATCGATCCCGACCAGCCCTTCAGCGTCGCCGATTTCACGGCCCACGCCGGCACGGCACTGGAGGGCGTCGCGGAACGAGGCGCCGTCGCCATCCTCGCCGGCGGAACGGGCTTCTATCTCCGTGCCGTGGCTCGGGGCATGGCCGTCGACGAATTGCCGTGGAACGCCGACGTGCGGGCCGACGTCGAAGCGACCCTGGCCGCACGTGGCCTGCCCGCGTTGGTGGGGGAGCTGCGCGAACTCGCCCCGACTCGCGCCGCGACCGTGGATCTCCGCAATCCGCGGCGCGTGGTCCGTGCCGTCGAGATCGCTCGATTGCAGGGAGACGCGCCGCTCCCCATGCCGCGGGGTTACGGGCGGCCCGTCCTGTGGCTTGGCCTCAGCGTGTCCCATCCGGTCCTGCGCGCCCGCATCTACGCCCGCGCTCGGTTGCAGTTCGACGCCGGCCTGGTCGAGGAGACGCGCAGTCTCGTTGCCCGCTTCGACCCGAGCGCGCCGAGTTTCTCTGGCATCGGCTACGCGGAAGCGCGGGCGGTCATCGCCGGCAGCATGTCGCCGGAGCAGGCGATCGCTGAGGACGCTCGCCGCAATGTGCTATTTGCGCGCCGCCAGGCCACGTGGTTCCGGCGCGAGCCCGACGTCTGCTGGCTGGCCGCGACTGTGGAGCCGCCGCTGGCCGAGGCGCTCGCCGCGACTCTGGCCTACCTCGATAGCCGGTAAACGGGTGCCCGTCCGCGTTCGGCTATCCTGAGCCGCTATGACACGAGACCTCATCGATCTGACCGCGCCGGTCGAGCGCGCGTTCCTGGTGGCCGTGGACCGCGGCGAGGATCCGGGTTGGACCGCCGAGGAGTCGATCGGCGAGCTGGCCAGCCTGGCCGACACCGCCGGAGCCGAGGTCGTGGGGGCCGAATGGCAGAACCGCCGCCATGTCGACCCCAACTGGTACGTGGGCAAGGGCAAAGTAGACGAGCTGGTCGCCGCCAAGTCGGAAACCGGCTACACCGTCCTGATCGCCGACGACGAGCTCTCGCCGGCGCAGCAGCGCGCGCTCGAGGAGGCCGTCAAGACCAAGGTCATCGATCGCTCGCGCCTGATCCTCGACATCTTCGCCCAGCACGCCCAGACGCACGAAGGCCGCCTGCAGGTCGAGCTCGCCCAGCTCGAATACCAGCTTCCGCGGCTGACGAAGATGTGGACCCACCTTTCGCGAACAGGTGGTGGCATCGGCACTCGAGGTCCCGGCGAATCACAGCTGGAAACGGACCGTCGCCTGGTCCGCGAACGGATCAAGAAGTTCAAGGAGCGCGTCGAGCAGGTTGCCGAGCAGCGCCGCACGGCGACTCGTGCGCGCGATCGGCGGCTTTACCCGACGGTCGCCATCGTCGGCTATACGAACGCCGGCAAGTCGACACTCCTGAACTCGCTCGTCGGCCAGGTCGTCGCCAGGGCGGAGGATCGACTCTTCGCCACGCTCGATCC
Source organism: uncultured Chloroflexia bacterium (assembly GCA_963835845.1). Taxonomy (GTDB): domain Bacteria; phylum Chloroflexota; class Limnocylindria; order Limnocylindrales; family CSP1-4; genus Fen-1039. The sequence continues at coordinate 517,489 of CAWIGT010000001.1, forward strand.
CACCTCGCGGCAGGTGAAGCTCGGCGAGGGTCAGACGGCGATCGTGACCGACACGGTGGGCTTCATCCACAAGCTGCCGCACCAGCTGGTCGATGCCTTCCGTGCCACGCTGGAGGAAGTCACGCGGGCCGACGTTCTGGTCGAGATCGTCGACGCCTCGGACCGCCACTTTGCCGAACACCGCACCACGGTCCAGACCGTCCTCGAAGAGCTGGGCGCGGGCGACAAACCCCGATTCGTGGCTTTCAACAAGGCCGACCTGATCGAAGCGGCCGCCAAAGACGGCGACACGCCCGCTCCTGCGATCGCCGGCCAGGTGCTCATCTCGGCCAGGACCGGCTATGGACTCGAGACGCTCAAGGCCGAGCTTTCCGCTCTTCTGGCGTCGCTCTGGGTGGACGTGGACGTGGCGGTGCCCTACCGCGCCGGCGAGTTGCTGGCCCGCGTCCGCGAGCGGGGCACCGTGGAGCTCGACTACCGGCCTTCCGACGTTCGAGTGACCGGCCGGGTCAGCCCGCCGCTCGCCGGCGAACTCGAAGCCGTGGCCGATCGCTGGCGCGAATCGCTTCGCGACGGCAGCGACGCAGACGGCCTGCGGTCCTGAGGTCTGGCCAGCTGCTTCGGCCGCCGGGTCCCACGGGCGGCGGCCGGCCCGCCCGGCACGGAGGTGGCGGAGGAGGGGCGTATAGAACGTCCGTTTTCATACAATCGCCGCAGGCGGCACGTTACCCACTACCCGTGTTGGTAGTGCGTGGACAACTGTCAAAACTCCTGCCTCCGCAGCCGAAACTGGTGGATAAGCCACTTCCTGTCGGGGCCGCCGAAGCCTAGATTACGTCTTGCCCGGAGGGGCCAGCGAGATCGACACCAGGCCAGCGGTTCTGGCGGAAACGGTGCCAACGATCTGCGTGAGAACTCAAGAGCCCGCAACGGTTTTTGGGAAGGATCGCAGGACGTACACCGCGGAAACCCGAATGTAGAGGGCCAGGTGGCAGGTTCGGCAGTGGCCGGAGCGCGGTCCGCCGCTTTGAGTGAGAGGTCTTCGGATCCCTTGCTCGCGGTGGTCGAAGCGGCCGGAACACGCGGACCCGCAGTCCGATCGAACGGTTCCTCCGGGCGCTTCGTTGTGCCCGGAAGCTGGCCGCGCACTGCCTCGACGGCTGTCCGGGTGCCGGCCGAGCGGAGTGGGGGATAGAGGCGGTATCCTCGGCGCGACCCTCTACACAGCCAGGAAGTCGATGCCGTCCGCCCAACCCAGCATCTGGATCATCGTCCCGACCTACAACGAACGCGACAACGTCGGTCCAATCACCGACGCCGTCCTCGAGGCCGTGCCCGACGCGCACGTTCTGATAGTGGACGATGGATCTCCCGACGGGACGGGCGAACTTGCCGACGAGATGGCTCGCGCCAACCCGGCGATTTCCGTCCTGCACCGGCAGGCCAAGCAGGGGCTCGGTCGGGCGTATGTCGCCGCTTTCGCCGACTTGCTGGCGCGCGACGCCGACATCGTCGTCCAGATCGACGCCGACTTCAGTCATCCGGTACGGTTCCTGCCGGCCCTGCTGGAACCTCTACGTACCGGGAAGGCGGACCTGATCCTGGGATCTCGGTACGTCAAGGGCGGCCAGATTCCGCGCTGGAACCTCATGCGGCGCCTGATCAGCCGCGGCGGCAGCGTCTTCGCCGGGATCGTCCTGCTGATGCCGTATCGCGACCTCACCGGCGGCTTCAAAGCCTGGCGCGCCACGGTGCTCCGGGAAATCGACCTGGACCGGCTGCACGCGGGCGGATATGCGTTTCAGATCGAGACCACGTTCCAAGCCCGCCTGGCGGGGGCCCGCATCATCGAGGTTCCTATCACCTTCGAGGAGCGCCGCGTCGGCCAATCGAAGATGAGCATGAACATCTTCATGGAAGCGTTCCTGCTGGTCCTGGCCCTCCGGGTGACGACCCTCGGCAGGCGCCGCCGGCGCGCCCTGGCGGCCGACAGCTGAGATTCGGCGCCCGAGCCGGCGCGAAGTGCTCCTCGCTTCTGCGGCCATAGAACACCCGTGCTGTTTCTGCGAACGTAGCCTGGCCCTGATTCGCCCGACTCTGTGTACGACCCGTGGGTAACGCCCCGGCGGCGGTCCTCGAGTTCGGAAACCCGTGGATAAGCTGGTTGGCGCGAGTTCCACGTGGGCCTATATTCGTTCTGCCCGGAGGGGCCACGGAAAACCGAACGACTCGACCGATTCTCGGATCGGGCGAACGAAGCGGGGCCGCGGTTCCTCCGGGCGTTTTGTGTCCCTCGCCGTCACATCCCCGTCACGCAGCGGCCCGCCGAGCTTCGAAGTGCCGGCGGGCCGCTCGATTCCCGGCCTAGAAGCCGCCGCGGACCAGGAGGACGGGCACGGGGGCGTGGTCGGCCACGAAACGAGCGACGTGGCCGACGCTCCTGGGGCCCGGCTCGGATGGCCCGGCCTGGGCGCGGGCGCACACGACGATCACGCCGACCGGAATTTGTCCGGCCGCGGCAACGATTTCCTGCTCGGGACGGCCATGCCGAATCTGCGTCGACAGAGTGGCGCGCGGAATGGCCGCCTCGAATTGCTCGCGCCAGGACGCGAGCAACGCCGACGAGCCCGCTTCGTCCGCCTCCTCGAGCCGATCCTCCGTGACATGCGGGGGCGGGCCGGGCCACAGCGGCCGGCGCAGCGGCGGATTTTGGCCGGCGAATGCCCGCGCCTCGGTGTCGACGACGTGCAACAGCACTATCTCCACGGCGGCCCCAGCACCGGCCACCCGCCGGACGAACTCGACGAGCCCGGGAACCTCGCTGCCGGCGATTGCGATGAGATATCGGAGTGACTCGCTCATGGTGTGGCTCACCTCGGAATGCCCAGCAACAGCGCGACCGCAAGCGCCGCGAGAATCGTGACAGGCGTCACGAGCAGGCCCACCCGAATGTAGCTCCACGAAGACACGACCAGGCCGCGCTGTCGCAGCAAGACGAACCACAGGAGCGTGGCCACGGAGCCTACGGGTGTCAAATTCGGCCCGAGATCGGCGCCGATGATCGTGCCGATGGCGGCGGCGTGGGCACTGCTCTGGCTCAGATCGGCGCTTTTGACGGCGTCGGCGAGCACGAAGGCCGCCGGTAGGTTATTGAAAAGGTTCGAGCCGACGGCCGCGGCCGCGGCCGAGATCGCCATCACCAGCGCCGGGTTATCCCGCCCCGGACCCAACACCAGCCCAGCCAGCCAGGCGGTCACGCCGGCTCTTGAAAGGCCGTCGACCAGGAGTCCCATCGAGGCCACGAATATCAGGAGCGACCAGCCGATGCCCGCCAGCGGCATGACCCGCCTGCCGATGCCGCGTTCGACTACCAGCAGTGCCAGCCAGACCGCGGTGATCGCCGGCCCGAGCGGCAGGTCGGCCAGCGAGGCAACCGCGAATGCCCCGGCGCCCAGGCCAAACGTGGCCAGCAGCGGCCTGGGAATGTCGCCGAACGACGCCCATGAATGCGCCGGGGGTGAGAGAGGGGAGCGGGCCCTCAGCTGGCGCCGATAAACGATCAGCAGGCAGGCAAGCAGGGTCACGACCGCGGCCAGGGCGGCCGGTAGAAGCACGGGCACGAGCCCGATCGGGCTCTGCCCAAGCTGGTCGGTCACGATCACGTTGACGGGATTGCCGGTGGGAAGCGCGAGCGACGCGGCATCGGCCACGAACGTGCAGGCCAGCACGTAGGGCAGCGGCTCCAGACCGAACTTCGTGACGATCACGTAGACCACGGGCGTCAGGACGAGAGCCGCCGCATCGTTGGACAGGGCGGCGGCCACCACGGCTCCGACGATGACGACGGCGACCATCAGGCGCCTCGGGCGCCCCTGCGACCAGCGCGCGGTCAGACCGGCCAGAGCGTCGAATAGATGGCTTCTCTCGGCGGCAGCTGCGGTTCCCGTGAGCCCCAGGAAGAAGAGGAGGACATTCCAATGGCTCGCCACGCTGTCGAACGCCGAGGCGGGAGCCTCAAGACCCAGCAGCACCATCGCAGCGGCCCCTGCTAGCGCCGCCCGGGCTTCAGTCAGTCGCTTCGGCCGCGCAATCACTAGAGCGATCGTCGCCAGGAAGACGACGACGGCCAAAGGCGCCGCGCCCGTCATCTCCGACGGCAGGTTGACAATCCGGAGCCGACTCGCTCACGCACCCTCGCATGATGGCAGCGGCCCCGTCATCGTGCCGGTCGCCACCCGGGTGTCGCAATAGCCCCGCGTTGGCAGACAGCACTGCCGATAAGAGAGGTTATGTCCGTTCCCGTGAATTTCTGCGATTCGACTACCGTCAAGCCCGTCGCAACAAGTAGATCGTCGGGTTGAGCTTTCCCAGCACCTGATACACGCCGTAGAGGCTGTTCGCCAGTTCTATATCAAAGTCCGCCTCGCCGAACCGCTCGATGAAGCGGTCGCGCCCGCGGAGAAGCCGCGCTATGTGGAGCAGTTTGCGCGACGCCCACTCGCGGTTGGATTCCTCGAGCGATTCTCTCCACTCGCTCGTCAGCTCGATCCGCTCGGTCGAGTGTGGCGAGTCGAGCCCGTCGGCTCGGGGCTACCGAGGCATACGCGGCGTCGTAGAGGGTAAGGCCGTGTAGTTCGGCCAGGGAGAGGGCATTGGCCAGTTCGGACGAAGTGGGCGTAAGGCGCGGGCAGATGAGGTCGAGCGCCTCGAGGACGCTTCGAGCCTGGCCGGGCTGAGCGCGCATGAATTGGACCAGGACGTTGCCGACTTCGTAGACCGTGAGATCGAGGATCGAGAGCGAAACCTGGTGCGATCGCTGCAGGTCCAGCAGCGTCCGGGGCTCCCCTACCTCGCGCTCGCCTTCCAGGTGGAACCACTTGAGGACGACGCTCGCGTCGCACAGAACATCAATCGCGGGCGGCATCGCGCGCTCGCGATCGCGGCTGATCAGCTCGGCCGACTCGTACTCCCCTACCCCAGCCAGGGCTTCACGCGCTCGTTCGATCGCGGCCTCGATGGCAGCGTCGTCAGCGAATCCGAGGTCATGACGGGCTACCTCCTCGGCCGAAGATCGTGTCTCGCCGACCCGCGTTTGGGCCCGCGGCTACGCCCCCGAGATGTCGCGCCGGGCGACCGCGAAGACACCGATTCCCGTGAGGATGACCGAGGGCACCGCCAGCGCGGCATAGCGCCACAGGTCCGTTGCCCGCTCAAGCGGATTCCCCCCAAACGCCCAGTCCCAGGGCGACAGCTGCTGCCACGGCGCGAGGACGCTGCTGAGGGGAAACAGGGAGTTGACGATCAAGCCCGCGAAGGCCACGCCGAGTCCGATCGCCAGGACCAAGGAGGGGCGCCCGCGGATGCCAGCGACGGCAACCGCAAGGCTTCCGTGGAAAGCGGCGAGCAGCCCGGACAGGACGATCGTCGATATGACCAAGCCTGTGTCGATCTGCAGATCGAACGCCGCGTCGCTGGCAACTTGGGCCAGGAGGACCACGACCATGACGACCGCCAGGGCGACCAGAGCGGCGACCACTCGACCGACCAGGACGGCTCGTCGAGATATGGGCTGCGCCAGGTACAACTCCATTCGGCCGCTGGCCTCCTCGCCGGCGGTCTGGCCGTTCACGAAGAGCACCGCCGCGGCCGCGAGCAAGAGCGGCACGAAGAAGTCATACAGGTTGCCCCGAAGGAACCCGGCAGGGGTCCCGAAGTCCGCGAGGCCAAAGGCCTGCACCACGCCCGAGGGCAGCTGGTCCATCGCTTGCGAGATCCCGGACGAGCCCTTGAACGCAGGCCAAACCGCGATCGTCATGGCGATCAAAGCCGCAAGACCGAGCGACCACCAGAAGACTGCCCGACGCATGGATCGCAGCGGGCCACCGACCAGTTCGAGGATACGAGCGTTCATGCCGGATCTCCGTCATATAGATCGAGGAACGCCTCTTCGAGATCAGGCTCCTCGACCAGCATCGAACCGACCCGATGACTGGCGAGCAGCCCGAGCAGCGGCTGGATCGAGCCCGAGAGGGTCGCAGTGAAGCGGTGGTCGTCGACGATCGGGTCGACCATGTCCGGCAGGGCCTTCAACTCAGCTTCCGGCGGTTCGTCCTCGAACCAGACCTCGATCCGCTGGCGGGCACGGCCTCGCAGCTCCGCGACCGTACCCTGCGCCACCAGCTTGCCGGCCCGCAGGATAGCCACGCGATCGGCCGCCCTCTGGACCTCGCTCATCACGTGCGAGGACAGGAAGACCGTCGCTCCGGCCGCGCGCGCCTCCCGAACCAGCGCCAGAAACTCGCGCTGCATGAGCGGATCCAGGCCGTTCGTGGGCTCGTCGAGAACGATCAGCTCGGCGTCGAAGAGAAACGCAAGCAGTAAGGCGACCTTGCGGCGGTTGCCGGTCGATAGATCGCGGAGATGCCGATGCAGGTCGAGTCGCAGCCGCTCGGCCAGCTGATCGCGACGTGCCGGATCGAAGCCACCCCGCAGGTGTCCGAAACTAGTGGCCAATTCCATCCCGGTAAGTCGATCGGGCACCCGCAACTCGCCTGGCACGTAGGTGAGGCGGCGCCGCAGCGCCACCCCGTCGCGGCTAGAGTCCAGGCCGAAGGCGCCGACCTTGCCCGCGGTCGGCCGCAGTAATCCCAGCAGGCAGCGGATCGTCGTGCTCTTGCCTGAGCCATTGGGGCCCAGAAACCCGAAGACCTCGCCGCGCGCGACCTGCAGGTCGATCCCGCGCACGGCCTCGACTTTGCCATAGTGCTTCACCAGACCCTCGATCTGGACGACCGGATCCGCGATGTTCATGTGGCCTCCGGTTGTGCGGCAATGCGGCTCGCAAGCAGCGTATTCAGTGCCTCCCGCGCCGTCGGGGCGATGAACACGGTCACGTGGTCGCCGGCTTCGAGGACCACGTTGCCGCGCGGCACGATGACCTTCTCCCCGCGCATGACCGAGACGAGCACGCTGTCTCGCGGCCACGCCGTCTCCGAGACGGGCTTTCCGGCGAGGACCGAGCCGGGGCCGATTTCGGCTTCGAGCAGGCTGCCGGTCGAGCCCACCGTGTGCACCTGACGTACGTTTGCCGCCAGGGCTCCTCGATATGCCGCCACGACATCCCGTGTGGACAGGATGCCGGCCAGGCGATCGTCGGCCACCACCGGAACCCACGACTGGTGGCCGTCGGCGAGGACTCCAAGAACATCGTCGAGGGAGTCGTCGGCCGAGACGAAGGTCCCGTCCAGGGCGAGGTCGCCCACCTTTGCTGCCGGATCGGCGGAGATCAGAGCGACCAGATCGACGCTCCCGCGGAGCGAACCACCTCGGTCGACGACCGGCGCGCCGGGCACGCCGGCGGACACCAGGCTGGTCCGGGCCGCGGCCACCGATTGGTCCGGGTCGAGCACGACTCGCGGGGATCGAGCCGCGTCGCCCGCCGGTATTGCGTTCATGAGCGGCAGCGCAAACCTGAAGCGATGGGCGGGCGACTCGGAGCGGTTGCGAAGCTGAGACGAGTAGATGGAGCGATCGCCGACGATGAGCGTGGCAAGCCCGATGGCGAGCATGGCCGGGGCCAGCATCGCCAGACTGTCGGTCATCTCGGCGACCATGAGCATCACCGCTAGCGGGGCCCGGGCGGTGCTGCCGAACAGAGCCATCATGGCCACGATGACGAAGGGCGAAGGATCCGAGGGGACCCCGGGCGCGATCGGTTCGAGGAGCCGCCAGATGCCGGCCCCCAGCAGGGCTCCGATGAACATGCCCGGGCCGAAGATGCCGCCGGATCCGCCGGAGCCGATAGAGAGCGACGTCGCGAGGATCTTGGCAAAAGGGAGTGCCAGGATGACCCACAGGGGCAGGCTCAGGAGGGTGTTGCGATCGAACCCGGCCTGGACCCAGCCGTAGCCGGTGCCGAGAACTCCGGGAAGCGCGAGGGCCATACATCCCACCGCGAACCCGGCCACGGCCGGTCTGAGCTCTCGGGGCAGCGGCCACGTCTTGAACCAGCGCGTAATGCCGTAGAAGCCGGCGATATAGAGCCGGCCGACGATGCCACAGGCGAGGCCGATGAGCGTGTAGTAGATGAGCTGGCGGGGGTCGGTGAAGCCGGCGCCGCCGGCGCGACCGAAGATCGGGCTGAAACCGATGATCGCGCCGAAGACAGAGAACGCCACGATCGATCCGACGAAGGCCGGCACGAGTGCGTCCGACTCGACGTCGTCGCGATATGGGATCTCGACCGCCAGGACCGCGCCGCCCAAAGGCGCCCGAAAGATCGCCCCGATCCCGGCGCCCATGCCCGTGCTGACCGCGATCCGGGCATCGCGCGCATCGAGGTCCAGGAGCCGGGCCAGGAATGATCCGAAGCCCGCGCCGATCTGAGCCGTCGGGCCTTCTCGACCGCCCGATCCGCCCGAGCCGATCGTTATGGCCGAGGCCACGAGCTTGATCAGCGGAATGCGGGCACGGATGCGCCGGGGGCCGTGGTGGAACGCCGCGATCGCCGCGTCGGTCCCGTGGCCCTCAGCTTCGGGCGCGAGCCGGAAGACGATGATGCCCGCGATCAGCCCGCCGAGGCCGACGACGATTGGCAGCATCCAGGGTCGAGCCGCGTCGGTGATGGGACTGGCGCCTTCTCCGAGCGGTGACGCCGGCACGTAGCCCGCGAGCCCGAGGAAGAGCTGGGTGGCGACGTCCAGCGCTACGAAGAAGACCGCCGCGCCCAGGCCGCTGATGACGCCGATGACGGCGCCGAGGACGATCCACTTGCGCAGATACGCGGAAGAACGGGTGCGAAGCCTGAGTGTCCTGAGCAGGAGATCTCGACGCTGCCGCAGGTTCATGCGAAAGGCTCGAACGATCGAGCAAGCTTGGCGATGGCCGCGGCTTCCGCGGGCGTCATGGACGCGGCGGCGATCAATCGGCCGATGTCCTGACCTCGCAACTCCAGCACTCGAGCCCGCAAATCCCTGCCGGCCTCGGTCAGGCGAACGCAGACCACTCGCTTGTCGAGTTCACCTTTGTCGGTTGACACCAGACCGCGGCGCTTCAGCCGCGAGACAACCCGGCTGGCCGGCGAGGCATGAGCACCGATCCGAGCGGCGATTTCACCGACAGCCTGTCCCTCGGCGTGCTCCCCTACGACGAGCAGGACGCGCCACTGCATGAAGGTGAGTTCTGCGTCGGCTGCCGCGATTGCCCGTGCCGTGATGGCGACCGAGCCCACGACCAGGCGTTCGATCACCCCGACGAGATCTTCGTTCATGGGAGCAGTGTACCGCATATATATTCCGTATGGAATACATTCCCTCAGAGTCCACTGCCGACGGCTTAGACCCGCCCGGCAATGTCCCGACTGAGCCGCACGCGCCGCCGTTCCCACGCTAGGATTTGGACATGCGAGCGACGAGATTCCTGAAGTCACTTGTGGCCCTCACGTTCCTGGCCGGCGGCCTGGCGGCGTGTTCGGGGTCAACCGGCACCGTCCCTCCGAATGCCGGCGGCCCTCCGGCAGGCAGCCAGCCTGCCATCGTGGCCACGACCGGCCCCACCGCGGCGAGCACTGTCTCCGTCAATGCCGGCGGCCCCGCGACCGGTGGCTTCGCGGCCGATCAGTACTTCGGCGGCGGCGCCACCTTCGGCAACAGTGCGACCATCGACATGTCGCAGATTGCCTCCAACCCGCCGCCCGCGGCCATCTTCAACACCGAACGGTACGGGGCCATGACCTACACCATCCCCGATCGCTCCGGCCCCCAGACGGTCACGCTCTACTTCGCCGAGACATACCTCTCGGGGCCGGGCCAGCGGCTATTCGACGTCACCATCAACGGCGCCAAAGTCCTGTCCGGTTTCGACATCTACGCCAGCGCCGGAGGCGCCAACCGCGCAGTCGCGCGGGCCTTCGAGACGACGGCCGACTCGGACGGCCAGGTTGTGATCCGGTTCATCTCCGGCACCCAGAGCCCAAAGGTCAACGGCATCACGGTGGCCGGCGGCGGAACCACTGCGACTCCCCCGCCCGCGACCGCGAGTCCGACGCCGGCCGCGCCGCCGACCAACGCCGCGGACGTCAAGCCGAGTGCCGGCTGCGGCAGGGCCGCCGGGCTGCAGAACGGCACGATCACCGTCGAAAGCGACGGCTCCCGCTCATACATCCTCCGAGTCCCGGACAACTACGACCGCAACCATCCATACCGGCTGGTCCTTGCCTACCACTGGATGGGCGGAACGGCGGAGCAAGTCGCCGACGGGACCGGCGCTACGGAGAGCCCGTTCTACGGCCTCTGGGATCTGGCCAACGACAGCACCATCTTCGTGGCGCCGGTGGGCCTGGGCTCCGGCTTGAACACAGGCTGGGCGAACACCGACGGTCAGGACGTCGAGTTCACCGACGCGATCCTCCGCCAGCTCGAGGCTGGACTCTGCATCGACACCGGCCGGATCTTCGCCACGGGGTTCAGCTACGGCGCGGCGATGTCCTACGCGCTGGCATGCGCCAGGCCGGACGTCTTCCGTGGAGTCGCGCTCTACTCCGGTGCCCAGCTGAGCGGCTGCTCCGGCGGGACCAGGCCCATCACCTTCTACGCATCGCACGGTCTGAGCGACAGCGTCCTCGACATCTCCAGTGGGAGGAGCCTGCGCGACCACTTCGTCTCGGTCAATGGCTTGACGCCCGACAGCCCACCCGAGCCGACGATCGGCAGCGGCACGCACATATGCACGACGTACAAGGGGGGCTCCGGCCTGTACCCGGTGGAATGGTGCGCCTTCGACGGTGACCACAACCCGAATCCACACGATAGCGGGCAAGCCACCAGCTGGAACCCGCCGCAGGCATGGGCCTTCATGAGTCAGTTCTGATGCGGACGGTCTAGTACCAGCCGACTCCGGGGATCAGCACTCCACCTTCCCAGTGCCCGTTGCGGAAGGTCAGAGCGGCACACGGGGATCCGTAACGCGTGGTCATGTAGTCGACGCCCCACTCGGCTTGCACAACCGGGTTGTCTCGCCATGCCCGGTAGAGCCGGGCGGCTTCAGGATCGTCGGCCTTCTCCGCCGCATCTGCCCTGGCCTCCGCCCAATCGCCCAGCTTGCTCGCCGGATTGGCCTGGGGCAGGCCGTACGCGCCCGAGGACCTGTTGGTGGCATGAGGATCCCACTGCGCCTCCTCTTCGAATATCAGGCTGGCGCACTGTGACTGAGAGAAGCCCCAGCGCCGATCTACCTTGGCGCCGAGTCGGGCGACCAGGTAGTCCTTTGCGTCCTGGATCGTCGGCAGCACGACTGAAGCAACCGGGACCGAGGCGGCCGGGACCGCCGGCCCTGCTGGTGCGGCCGCCGGCGGAGTGATCGATATCGGCCTGGCGCCAATCTCCTCGGCAGGCGCCTTCGTGCCCGGTGTCGGATCGAGCGTTGGGCTCCAGGACGCCGCCGGCTGTGCGGTAATCGATGGCGGGCCCGCCGTCTGACCCGCGTCGGCGACCGTGGTGAGGGCCGGCGCACTCCGTGTCGGCAGGCCCGCGGCCGACGCACTGGAAGGCATCGCCGAGGCACTCCCGGTGACCAGCACCGCCAGGAGGGCGGCGTAGGCGCCGAATTTGGGCATAGCTCGCGGGCCGCCCAGGATGGCCGCGGTTCGAGCTCGACTGTGTCCGCCCCCGCAGTTCGAGCCGAATGCAGCCAGCTCATCGTAGGTGATGGGGAATTCGATGCCCCATTGATCGAGCCGGTCGCCATGCCTCGGCGGCACCGTCAAGATCGACAGACGCCACGAGGAAACGGCCCGGGCGATGCTCGAAGGGCGCGGCTGCACGAGCTCGGAGAGATCCTCTCGCACGAGTGGAAAGTCGATTCCCCACTGATCCAGGGCATCAAGGGACGACCGCGGGGCCGCAGTTAGGCGCATGCACGGACTGTCGGGCAAAGGCCGCCGCATTCAAACCGTACGACCGGAGATTTCCCGAAGGCCGGATGTACTGCCAACCGACTGCCGGCGATCGGGACAGCGCGGAGGCTGCGCGCGGAAGTGTCCGCGTCGGCTACGATCGTGCCACGTCACAAGGCAGTTGAAGGAGCGAAGAGTGGGGCCCAACTACGGCTACACGTTCATGGTCCACACGATGGGGACCGAGCACGGACCGTACGGCATCGTCGACCTCCAGATGCACGCGCGAGCGGGCAATCTGAAGGCGAACACGATGGTCCGCCGCGCCGACGGAACCGGGTCGTGGTTCCCGGCGAGCGAGATTCCCGGCGTCTTCTCAGACAAGGACTGGATAGCCGCGCTGCTCATCTCGTTCTTCCTCGGCACCTTCGGCATCGATCGGTTCTATCTCGGCTACACAGGACTCGGGATCCTGAAGCTGATCACTCTCGGCGGGTGCGGCATCTGGGCCCTCATCGACCTGATCTTGATCGCGATCGGCAGGCTCCCCGATGCGAACGGACTGCCGCTCAAGCGGAACTAGGCAGCTGAACAGCCGGGCCGGATCGGGCCGGCAGCCCGACCCGATCCCCTACCGACGCCTGGCCGCGGCGGCGCTGCTGGCTGCCATGGTCATTCCGGACCGCCGGCTCGAAAGCGCGCCCGTGTTCTGTCCGTTCCGTCGTGCCACCGGCCTGCCATGCCCGACATGTGGCCTCAGTCGGTCGTGGATCGCGTTGCTGCACGGACGTCCGCGAGCTGAGCTTCTCGTTCCATCCGCTTGGCCCGCTCACGGTCGTGGCTGCACTTGTCGTTCTGGAGGGCGCCGGGCCGGCCCCCGAACTGACCGCACGCCTCCGATCTCGCCGGCCGCTCGGCACGGCGATCGCGGTATGGCTGGGCGTGTGGCTCGTCCGCCTCCGCGCCGCGCGTCGTTCCCATATATAGACCCAGGCAAAGGCCCGAGATCCTGAACTTCTCGCGGGTTCGGCTTCGGCTGAAGAGGCGGATGCGACTATCGTTCACAGCTCGGCCGCAGGCTTGGCCGTCTCGTAGAATTTGCGGATGCTGAAATCTCCGATCCGCCACGCCAGGTGACGTCTCACTCATCGTGAGCTACATCCGTGAACTCGCCGCGTTCGAGCGCGAGCCGGAGAAAGCCGTCGTCACCGACGGCGACATTTTGCGCTACGCATTCTCCGAGCAGCCGCTCGTGAGAGTGACCATGGCCGAGTGGAACGGCGAACCGGCCGGCTTCGCCCTCTGGTTCCTCAACTTCAGCACCTGGGAAGGCAAGCCCGGCATCTATCTGGAGGACCTGTTCGTCCGCCCGGCCTTTCGTGGCCACGGCATCGGCAAAGCGCTGCTTAGGCAGCTGGCAGCGACCGCCCTACGCGAAGGCTGGACGCGGTTCGTCTGGCAGGTGCTCGACTGGAATACGCCGGCGATCGAGTTCTACGAGGCCCATGGAGCCAGAGTCATGCGCTCGTGGCTCACGTGCCGAATAGAGGGCGACGCGATCGCTCGCCTGGCCGAAATGGTGGATTAGCGCTAGAACGACGCCGGGCGACGGCCTAGTAGCGAGTTCGGCGCGTCTCTTCCTTCTTGGGCGGGCGCGGTTCATTGCCCGGACGCGGCGGGTTCGGTCGCGTGCCGGGGGCCATATCCGGCTGCGGGGGCCGCGGACCGCGAGCGCGCGCGGCTTCAACCTCGGCCGCGAACGCTGCCGCTCGCTCTGGAGAGATGGCGCGCTCCCATTCGGCCGTTATCTGCTTGGCTCGCACGTTCGCCGCCGCTCGCTGCTCGCGTTCGTGTCTTGACCGCTTCGTCATTTGGTCCTCTTACTGGATACGCGGCAGTTCCGCCGGATGAGCGACCATTCTGCACTCTTCCCGGCCGCCTGTCCCGCAACCCGTACCACGGGGCGGCGCGATCGGTTTCCGCACGAAATGATCTGGCACAGTTGCGCAATGAGCGCGACGGACGCGAAACGCATCTTCACCGGCATCGGGACGACGTACGACCGCGTCGCTACGGTCCTCTCGCTCGGACAGGATCCGCGCTGGCGGCGTGCGCTCGTGGATGCGATCGACGCCCGGCCGACCGACCGGATCCTCGACGTCGCGACGGGGACCGGAATGGTCGCGCAGGCCCTGCGCGATCGATACCACTGCACGGTCGTTGGGCTCGATCAGAGTGCCGACATGCTGGCGGTCGCACGCCGTCGTGCTGGGGTCTACGAAGCTCTCGTCGAAGGCCGCGCCGAGTCGCTACCCTTTCCAGACGCTTCGTTCGACCACCTCACGTTCACATACCTCCTCCGTTACGTCGACGACCCCGCCGCCACCATGCGGGAGCTCGCTCGGGTGGTCAAGCCGGGTGGCCGGATCGCGATGGTCGAGTTCGGCCTGCCGCGCGGGATCTGGCGACCGCTGTGGTGGCTGTACACCCGCCTCGGGCTGCCGGTTTCGGGCCGTATCGTGTCCACCAGGTGGTCCGCGGTGGGTGCGTTCCTGGGCCCGAGCATCGAGCGCTTCTATGAGCGCCATCCCCTCCTGATGGTCGAGAGCTACTGGGCGGCGGCCGGGCTCGGCTGCGTTAGGACCCGCCGGATGAGCGTGGGCGGCGGGGTCGTCATGAATGCTACGAAGCTCCAGGCGCCGCCCGATCCGCCGGCGCCGCAGGCATTGCCGGCTGTCCCGCCTGCTGCGGCCACCTCGTCCGGATCGGCGACATCGTCGGGAGCAGCCACATCGTCCACGGCCGTTCTCTCGCCCGCGTTCTACGCGGCCGGTGGCGGCGGTTGGCGCGATTACTGGACGCTGCTGCATCCGCCATACACCATCTGGCATCTCTCATACGTGCTGCTCGGGGCAGCCCTGGCCGCTTCGCCGGACCCCAGGGTCGTTGCCGGCGCCCTGGTCGCCTTCGGGTTGGCCGTCGGCATCGGCGCCCACGCCTTCGACGAACTCAACGGCAGGCCGCTGCGCACGCGAATTCCGTCGCCGGTACTGGTCGCCCTCGGCACGGCTGCTCTCCTGGTGGCGGTCACGATCGGCATAGTGGGGGCGACGATGTTCGGTCCCCTGTTCCTCTTCTTCGTGATCGGCGGCGCGGCGGTCGTCGTCCTCTATGCGTTCGAGGCGCCGCTGGTGCACACGGACATCGGTTTTGCCATCGGCTGGGGTGCCTTTCCCGTCGTGGCGACCGCATACGCAGTCGGGGCTCGGCCTGTTCCGATCCTCCTGGCGGCCACGGCCGCCGCTTTGCTGAGCCTGGCCCAACGACGCCTCTCGACCCGGGCCCGCTCGGTCCGACGTCGTGCCATCAGCGTGAGCGGCGAGATCGTCTACGCCGACGGATCTCGCGAGTCGGTCGACGCCCGCGCGCTCATCGGCGCGCCCGAAGGAGCGTTGTCGGTGCTCTGGCTCGGAGTCTTTGCGATATCGCTGGCGGTGCTACTGGCGCGTTGGTCGTGAGCGCCGGCCTCTCCCGCCGTCGATCGTAGTCACGGAAGCCCGGACCGAGCGGCCCGTGCGGCCCTCAACTCGCGGCCGGCGGCTGCGTCAGCTCGTAGGTCACTTTGTAGTACGTGATTCCGAGCGCCCGGCGCTCGTACTCGCGGCTCGATACGACACGATAGCCCCGCCGGGACATCGCGATCGCGTCGCTCTCCATCTTCTCCTCGAGGCGAAGCTGGTAGGCACTCCGCGCATTCGGGTTACGGCCGCCCAGAATGAAGAACGTCATGATCGGGTTGATAAGGCCCAGGAAGCTGTCGCGTCCGTATTCCTTGACGACGATCCGCTGCGGTTCGTGCTTGTCGAACAGAGCCATGTCCATAACCTGCGAATTCATTGGTGGTGGAGCGACCGGGCCGGCAACATCCGCCGCGAGCCGTGAGCGTGTCAAGTCGCCGCCATCGGTGGTCGCCCGCGCGAGGCCGGGCAACCTGCCAACGCAACTCAATTCAACCACGATAGCCCGCGTCATGCACCGCGACGCGCGCGCCGCATCTGGCCCCGAGATCGCGCGAAAGCCGAAGGCCTGCGATCCCGCGCAACACCGTCCATCGTTTCGCCGGCATCGATTTCGCCCGCGCCAAGATTGACCGAGTGGGATCGACCCGACTAGGGAATGGAGGGCGCGCATGGGCAAGGTGATCTACTCGATGAACGTCTCGCTCGACGGCTACGTCGAAACGCCCGACCACTCGCTGGAGTGGACGAACATCGACGAGGAGGTGCACTGCTGGTTCACCGACCTGTCTCGTGAAGCGGCCGCGTTCGTCTATGGTCGGCGGCTGTACGAACTGATGGCGGCGTACTGGCCTACGGCCGAGTCGGATCCGGCCACGACGGACTACATGCTCGACTTCGCTCGGGTCTGGGTACCGAAACCGAAGATCGTCTTTTCGAACAGCCTGACCAGCGTCAAATGGAACAGCCGGCTCGTGCGCGGCGACGTCGGCGACGAACTGGCGCGCCTGCGGGCCGAATTCGACGGCGACCTCAATGTCGGTGGCCCCACGCTCGCCGCGGAGTTCATCCGGCGCGGCCTGGTCGACGAGTACCGGCTCGTCGTCCATCCGGTCATCCTGGGCTCCGGAACGCCTTTCTTCCCCGGGCTCGACAAGCCGATCGGCCTGCGTCTGTTCGACACTCACCGGTTCGCCTCGGGCGCGACATACCTCGGATACGCCAGGGAGTAGGCCGGCGAGGATACGCGCGCGGCAGCCCCTACCGCCGGACCCCGGAAGCTCGCCCCGAGCTCTTCCCAGGAGCCCGAACGGCGCGCACGTCTTCAGCGCGCTGGGGTTCGGCGACGAGATCCCCGGCCGCGTCGCCGCCTTCCGCGCCGGCCGCCGGAGGGCCCGCGACCCAGATTGCCCCGGCCGACCTCGGGATCTGAGACAGCGCCACGGCCTCGCGCAGGAGTGCCGAGAACCGTTCGACGTCGATGTCCTCGACGCTGCGGGCGGTGACCCAGCGGCCAAGTTTCGTGATGCCCGCGCCCTCGAGGGGATCCGCTCCGGATCGCCGAGCATCACGCCGCGTGGAAAGCCAAGATGGACGTGCTCGCGCTGGGGCATCACCCAGGCGAAGAATGCGGTCCGCTTGCGGCCAATCGGCACGTCGAAGCCGATGACCCGCCAGCCCAGCCGCACACGTTCCGTAGCGTCCGGCACGACGCTCTTGACCAACGCTTCCAGATGGCGGGCCACGTCCGGCATGGGCGGCGGCAGCGAAATCAGGAGGGCCTCGGGCGGCAGGGGTTCGTCGACGCTCACCGCTGGATTGTCGGTCCGGCGAGCCCCGCGTGCGTTCTGGTGGGAGCTGCGTTCCGGCCCCGCGATCCGTGCGCGCGCCCCGGCCTTCAACCGTGGCATGATCCCGGCATGGCAGAAGAACCCAGGCCGGGCGTCGAGCGCAAGGCAGACGCGATCGCGAAGTTCCAGGCGGTCGAGGCCGACGTCTGGGTCGCGACGGCCTCGTCCGTTGGAGTGGCCCATCTCGTGCCGCTGTCGTATTCGTGGGACGGGCGATGCCTGATCGTGGCCGTGGAAGCCGGATCCCTGACCGCGCGGAACCTCCAGTCGACCGGACGTGCCCGCCTCGGCTTCGGACCGACCCGCGACGTCGTCATCGTCGACGTTGCGCTCGATCACGCGGTCGAGGCCGCCGGCGCCCCCGCCGAGTTGGCCGAGGCATACCGCGCGTCAGGCCCTCTGGGACCCGCGCTCAGCCGAGCCTCCATACGTATTCCTGGTACTCCAGCCCCTGCGAGTCCAGGCCTGGCGGGAGGCCAACGAACTGGCCGGCCGGATCTTGATGAGGGACGGCGCCTGGTTGTTCTGAGGCGATCCGCGAAGCCACCGCCGCCGCGACGACTGTCGCGCGTGATGGACCCGCCGGCGGTCAGTTCTCGACCGACAGCCCCGCCAGTTCCGCGATGTGCTCGGGCATGTTTGCGCTTCCGATGGCCACGAACACTCGACTCACTCCGGCGTCCCGGAGGCGACTGAGCCGCGCCGCCCGGTCCTCGGGCCATTGTGTCCACGACCAATCGATGAAGACCGACACGTCCGGACGTGACGGGGCCGACTCGGCCAGGCGGACAGCCTTCTCGACGAGCTTCAGGTCGCCGTAGACATTGACTTCGTCCGCGAATCCGACGGCGCGTTCGAGGGTTCTCCCCGAGCCACCCGCGCCGACCACGACGCGCGGCGGGGTAACCGGCGACGGCGTAGAAATCGCCCCGGCCAGGCGCAGGTGGCCCTGGGCGGCGGTCACTCCCAGGCCCGTCCAGAGTTGCCGGAGAGCGGCGACCTCGCCTCCAGCATGTCCAATCGTTCCTCGGCCCCAGGAAATGGCCGACCCCAGGCCTCGAACGATGCCGGCCAGTCGCCTGCACCAACGCCGAACTCGAAGCGGCCGTCGCTCGCCAGCGCCAGCATCGACGACTCCTTGGCCGGGACCCCGAGCTCGTAGTGGAGAGAGTTGAGGACCACGGGGACGACGTGGACGCGCGTGGTGACTGTGGCAATCGCCCCAAGCGTCGACCATCCCGCCACGTAGCCCCAATCCGGTCGTTGCGAGTGGTAGTGATCCCACAGGCCGGCGGTATCGAAGCCGGCGCCAACCGCGGCGCGCGCCGCGTCCAGGACGAGCCGGACGTCGGCGACCGGGCTCAGTACCACGCCGACCTTCACGAATGGACCTCCTGTTGGCATCCGACAGCCGGGTCTCGTGACGGCCGGCCCGTCCTAACTGGCTTCGACGTCGGAACGATCCTCGATCTCCCAGGCGTGATCCACGGTATGCCAGGCGGTTCGCCGGACAAAGTAGCGGGGCAGCCAGCGGCGACCGCCCCGCGGGCCGGCGGGCTCGAGTTGACCATGCGCCGCAGCCTCGAGCCCGTCGAGGACGGCCGCTCGCTCCAGCTCGACCGTCGCCGGAGTCCAGGGTGACTTCACCGGCAATCGCCGTCCCAGGCGCGAGAAATATGCAGCCTCGGCCTCCATCACGTGGTCGTATATGACCTGGAGGTCGCGGCCGCCGCCACGCGGCCCCTTCCGCAGAGTCGCCGGTGCGGAGTCCCGGGCCCGATCGAGCGTGGCCCAGCATGCCTCCAGGATGGCCCGCAGCCCCTGCAGGTCGGCCTCGGAGATGGGCCGCTCATCGGCAGCGGGAACCGCGTCAGGCGCCCCGAACTCAGTCGTGGGAGTGCCGGGCAGTCGCTCCACGACACGCAGATCGAGAGCCCCAACCCGCGACGGAAAGCCAATGCCGGCGGCCTCCAGGATGGTGCGATATCGCTCGGCGTGGTCCAGCAGCGCCTCGACGGCCGCCGCTTCGTCACGACCGGACCGGCACCAGCCCGGCCAATCCGTCGCGCCGACGAAGGTGCGCTTCGAGCTGGCTTCGACGTACACGTCGACGGCCACCGTCTCGATCCCTGCCATTCGGGGTCAGTCTGCCGCCGGCGGGTGGATTCGGCAACGTCGCGTCGGACTGGGCTCGAGGCGCGAGGTGCCGATCAAGCCGCGGCCGATGGCTGAAGGACCGCCAGGATGTTGCCGGCCGGGTCCTTGAACCAGGCGATCAGCGGGCCGCCGGACCGCATGATGCCTCGCGCATCCTGGTCGAACCCGTCGTAGCGCTCGAACTTGATGCCGACACGGATCAACGCGTCGACGGCCTGGTCGATGTCGGCCACGGGGAAGTTCAGGACCGTGAAAGTCGCCGGCTCGTGGTTTGGCTTTGGGTAGATCACGACTTGACCACCACCGGCCAGATGGAGGGTCAGGATGCCGTTGGCCTCCTCTACCTCGAGGCCGAGGGTCTTGCCATAGAACTCGTGGGCTTTGGCCACGTCGTCGGACGAGAAACCGGAAAACGCCTTGCTACCACCGAGCATGGTTCCTCCAGCTGGCTGCCTTGTTATGCCAGCCTACCCGCCCGGACTCTCGACTACTCCCGGATAGCCCCGCGCGGGCACCTGGCGCTACCGGACGGCTGGCGCACGGGCCGCCACCCCGTCGCCTCGCGCGAAGCCGGTCGAAGAAGGGCTCGACTCTGGCGACGAGCTATGCCCCGGCCGATCGGGTGGCGGACGCGGGCTCAACGCCGGACGCCGGCACGGCGGCGGGCAACGAACGCCACGAAGGCGACACCTTCATCGCCACGGACGCCACGACTCTCGCCGCCGCCGACACCGCGAAGAGCCCGGCGTAGACGGGATAAGACTGGGAAACGGCCAGCGCGCCGGCAGTTACGGCACATCCGGCTGACTGGGCAATGCCGTTCTGGGCCAGAAACTTACCCTGGCAGGCGATGATCGACGGCCCCGAAACCATCCTGAACAGGCGCTCGTTGGTCGCCAGTTGCCCCGCCGAGCCGCCCGCGGCGAAGAGTACCGAACCTACGGCCAGGAATATCGGCGCGGCAGGGTTCTCGGGCAACGCCGCGATGCAGACGCCGCAGGCGACGGCTCGAACCAGGAACGAGGCGCGCTGCACTCGCGATGAGGAGCCTCGAGCGAGGAACGCTCCCGCGGAAAGCGACGTGACCAAATTCGCGAGCGAATTGAGTCCCGCCAGCATGATCGCGAAACCGGGTGAACAATGCAGGACCGTGATGGCGTACACGCCGAGATACGGCACCAGCCCGCCACCGGCCGAGTTCATCACCGAAATCCGCAGGAACTCCCCGAACGGGACCGGCGCCCGGGCACCGGCGGCGTCGCGCGGAACCCGGATTCGACCGGGCCGCGGCAGGCGCCACACGGAAAGCATCGTCAGGGCGGCAGCCGAGCCACCGATCGCAGTGAGCGCCGCGTACATCCACAGCCGATCGGCCCCGACCGGACTGGCATCCACGAGGTATGCGGCCGGCAGCAGGAGCAGGGCATTGAGCCCCAGGGCTATAGCTCCGGTCCGGGGCCCCACGAGGCGTCGCTCCTGATCCGGCAGAACCGCCGCCGTCCAGGCCGAGATATTGGCCGCAGAGATGATCCCCGCCGTTTGCCCCACGGCAACCACGACCGCGATCGCGATGACCGCCGCATCGGGCGGCAGGGCTCCCGTAGCGACCGCGCCCACGATGACCGCCAGCGCGAGTCCCCGGAACTCCGCACAGGCGAAGAGGAGGGTCAGCCGCCTCAGGTCGCCGTTGGCTCGCCGCAGCAGTGCGGGAAAAAGGCCCTGCAATGCCGATCCAGCCACGGGCATCGCGCCGACGAACATGACGAACGCGCCGGACGCGCCGAGGGCCAGCAGGAGCGGTACGAATATGGCGTCGCAGGCGAGCGCGCCGACGAACGACTGGCCGATCGCGATGCCGTGGAATGGACGGTAGCGACCCTGCAGATACGTTCGCCAGCCGATCGACTGCGCGCGAATGAAGCCTGTGACGGGACCCAACATGACGGCGAGACTCCACGCATGGAAGCGTTCATGCCGCGACCATGCCGCGGGTGAGCAGACTGTTCGACGTCAGCATGCGCCGATATGTTCCGTTCCGGCAGGCCCCTTCTGGGTGCAGCAGCGCATCACATCAGTCCTACGTCGAGGTCGCCCCGACGAACCCCGCCGGGTAGGTCGCCATATTGGATGCCGCGGGCAGCGGCGCCGCGAGGCGATGCCCGGTACAGGACGGCCCCGACGTTGGTCGGGGCCGTCCTGGTTCGAGCCGGTTCAGCGGACCTGAGTCACCTCTCGTCCGGCGTCCAGTGCTGTTCTCCGGGGGAGTGGCCGCCGCCGGTAGGACCACCGCCGACGGGCTGTCGCTCATTTCCAACGAAGCTCGCCGCCATCGAACCGACCGACTCCGGGCCCTGGTCGCCCCCCGGCGCGACGATCCGGCCGGCAGCGCGCCGGCTGGTGGTGGCGCGGCTCGCCTGGTCGCGCGCTCGCTACGCCGCCCGCGACTGCTCGCCGGTCAGGGAATCCAGGTGAACTCGTCGGGGTTGGGACCGCGCCGGCCGTTCCGCTCCAGGCCGGTTATGGCGTCCATGTCCTCGGCCGTCAACTCGAAATCGAAGAGCGCGAAGTTCTCCGCGATCCGCATGGGGCTGACCGACTTCGGGAAGACGATGTCTCCCCGCTGGATATGCCAGCGGAGTGTGACCTGGGCGGGAGTCCGACCGGCGCGTTGGGCAACGCCGACGATGACCGGATCGTCCAGCACCTGGCCCTGGGCTATCGGCGACCACGCTTCGGTGGCGATACCACGCTCCCTGTCGAAGGCGCGTACTCGCTCCTGCGTGAAGTATGGGTGGATCTCGATCTGGTTGACCGCCGGAACGATCGTGGCCTCTTTGGCGAGCCGCTCGATATGGTGCGTCTGGAAGTTGGAGACGCCGATCGCCCGGGCGCGCCCCGAACGGTAGATTTCCTCGAGCGCCCGCCAGGTCTCGACGTAGTCCAGCACCCCCGGCAGCGGCCAGTGGATGAGAAACAGGTCGAGGTAGTCGAGCTTCATGACCTCGAGTGATCTGTCGAAGGCCGCAAGCGCTTTGTCCGGGGCGTGAAAACCGTTGTTGAGCTTGCTGGTGACGAACACTTCGGATCGATCGATGCCGAAGTCCCGAATCGCTTCCGCGACTTCACTCTCGTTGCCGTACATCTCGGCCGTATCGATGTGCCGGTATCCAACCTTGAGAGCCTCGAGCGTGGCCGCCCGGGTCCCTTCCGGTTTGATCTGGAAGACGCCAAATCCGAGTTGCGGGATCTCGACGCCGTTGTTGAGCGTGACGGTCGGAACTTGGGTCACGGGTGTTCGACTCCAGGGTGCAACGAACCGATTGGACTGACCCCAATTCTAGCGTCAAAGGTCCGAGAGCCCGGCCGAGTCGAGAACGCTTCCGCGGGCCGACCGGACGTGCCTCCTGGCATGCGTCGACCGGCTGCCGGTGCCGAGAGCCCGATCGGGACCATAGTCCGTCAATCGCCCAGGCAGGTGCCTACGTGGCGCGCCGCGAGAACCCACGGGTGGTCCGGCGGGACCGGCTTGCGCTTGCCCGCCACCTGGTCGAGTGGAACCGGCTCCGTGCCATCTCCGCGCGACGCGACCATGACTCCGAATACGCCTTGGGCTATCAGGTCGGCGCCCGCGCTCCCCAGCCGCGTCGCGAGGAGGCGGTCCGCCGCGGACGGCGTGCCGCCGCGCTGTACGTAGCCCAGGATCGTGACCCGGGATTCCAGACCGGTGAGTGCTTCGAGCTGGGCGGCCAGACGCAAGGTGTTACCGGCGTGGGCCGCTTCAACGGCAGCCAGGCCTGCCACGGCCGAGGCGATCTCCTCCGGAGTCGAGGCCGCGCGCTTCCTCGCCTCGGCCTCTCGAAACGCGGCCGCGTGCTCGGGATCGCCTGCACCCTCCGCCACGGCCACGATGCTGAAGTTGGAACCGCCACGGACGCGGCGCCGGATCGCCTCGGCCACGCACTCCACGCTGTAGGGGATTTCCGGGATCAGGATCACGTCGGCGCCACCGGCAATGCCCGCGCCCAGCGTAAGCCAGCCGGCGCGGTGGCCCATGATCTCCACGACGATGATGCGGTGATGACTGTGCGCGGTGCTGTGCAGCCGGTCGATGGCGTCGGTGGCGATGTCCAGCGCAGTATCGAAACCAAAGGTGGTGTCGGTCAGAACGACGTCGTTGTCGATGGTCTTGGGCAGGGTGACGACGTTGAGGCCCGGCCCTTACCAGCCGCAGCGCGTTCTTCTGCCGTGCCGCCGCCGCCCAGGCAGACCAGCGCGTCGAGACGGTGCTTCTGGTAGTTGCGGACGACCGCCCCGGTCATGTCCAGCACTTCGCCGTTCACGAGCATCCGGTGTGGCTTGTCGCGACTGGTGCCGAGGATGGTTCCGCCGATCGTCAGGATGCCCGGATAGCCGCCGCTCGAGCCGAACGGAACGATCCTCCGCCAGCCCGCGGAAGCCGTCGCGAAAACCGATAACCTCCATGCCGTGATAGCCGACGGCGGCCTTGCCGATGCCTCGGATGGCTGCGTTCAGCCCCGGGCTGTCCCCGCCGGCCGTCAAGACTCCTATGCGCCTGGCGCGGGCCATCTATCCGTCCAGACCCCGGCGTCGGTGGTCACTCACCCACCGACCATCGCGTGCTCGCCGGCGAAGCATCGACGCCTCACTCCCCTACCACCTCGTCCAGCAATTCCTGAGCCTGGAACAGGTTGATGCCGCTGCCCAGCAAGTCCAGCAGGGCCCGCATGGAGCGCTCCTCCTCGACCTGCTCGTCGATGAACCATTGCAGGAATTGTAGCCCGCGGTGGTCTCCCGCCTCAGTCGCGGCCGTGGCCATGGCGTTGAACTGGCCCGTTACCTTCACTTCGCTGGCCAGGGCCGCCTCCACGACAGCCTTCGCCGACGCGTAGTGCGTGGTCGCTACCGGCAGGCCCGGCACCTCGAAGTCGACTTCGTTGTCGATCAGGAAGGCGATGATCTTGGAGGCGTGGCCCGCCTCCTCGACGGACTGGTCGCGAAAGAACTTGGCCCATTTGTGCAGGCTCAGCCGTTCGAAGTAAAGGGACATCCCAAGGTAGGACTGGTGAGCCCCGAACTCGCTGGCGACCTGCGCCACGAGCATCTTCCCGAGTCGCTCGCTGATCATGCTGTCCCCCAAAGGTTCGGCGAAAAGGTGGACCCGGGCAACGCGCCGCGGAGCCGGACTCGAGGTTACCCGCCGGCCGGCCGGCGCGGTGGCCGAAGTCGCTGGGTCGCACCATCGTAGGGAGCAGGCCGGCTCGACCGGCGATCGTCTTTCCTGGCGGTCCCACCCCTGCGGCTGGTCGCCGCCCGGTGATCTTCCCCGATGCCCCCGGCGGCCGTGTGGACCAGCCCGTCCTCGAACTCGGCCGCCAGCAGGTCCAGAAGCAGGCCGTCGTGCCAGGTGCCGTCGGCGCCTCGCTCGTAGGCTCGCATCACGCCGACGCGCCGGAAGCCGACGCGCTCGTACGCTTTGATGGCCCTTTCGTTGGCCGCTGCGGGGTCGATGATCAGCCGGTGATGGCCGCGACCATCGAACAGATAGCGGGCCAGCAACCGTATGGCCTCGCTGCCCAGACGGCGGCCCTGGTGGGCGGTGGCTACGAAGATATCTATGCCGGCGTGGCGGTAGTCCGGCTCGTTCTCTTCGTAGTACTCGATCGCGCCGATGACGGCGCCGTCCAATTCGATGGCGTAGACGACTTCTTCTCCGTCGAACAACCCCGCCACGGCCTCGTCCGCTCCGCGCGGAGCCCACCACCGGGCAACCTCGGGTTCGGCCAGGATCTCGCGCAGGTGCGGCCGGTCGCCCTCGTCGATGCGGCGCAGATTCAGTCGGGTTCCGGGTATCGTCTCCGGCGCTCGATCTGGCGCCTGGGTCGCCCCTGCCGAGTGGGGACTCCCGGATGAAGCGGCCATCGGAGCAGTCACAGGCCGAGGTTAGCGGCCATTGACGCCGCTCCGGACCCGAGCCAAGCTGTCGGCCCAACCAACGGAACCGGGAATGGAACTGGAGTCGCGCAGCGTGCTCTCTCTTGTGGAAACTCGAGCCGAGTTCATCAGGGCTCATCCGGAATTCGAGATGACCGGGCCGCTCGACGAGCTACGCGCGACCGACTATGCGCGTCTCGACCAGACCGGCCAGGTGTTCCTGGACTACACCGCCGGCGGGGTTTACGCGGACTCGCAGGTCAGGGCGCACACCGAGCTGCTGCTCGGCAAGGTGCTCGGCAACCCGCATTCGTCGAACATGGCATCGGCCGCGATGACCGAGCTCGTCGAGAAGGCCCGGGCCTACGTGCTCGAATTCTTCCGAGCGTCGCCCGACGAATACATAGTCTGCTTCACTCAGAACGCCAGCGGCGCCCTGCGGCTGGTCGGCGAGGCGTACCCGTTCACCCCGGAGGGGCACTACCTCCTGACCTTCGATAACCACAACTCGGTGAATGGGATACGCGAATTCGCCCGCGCAAAAGGGACGCGCGTGACCTATGCGCCCGTGATTCCGCCGGACATGCGGATCGACGAGGCCCGGCTGACCGCCTATCTCGACGAGGCCGGCGCCGGGCCGTCCAACCTGCTCGCGTACCCGGCCCAGTCCAACTTCTCCGGAGTGCTCCACTCGCTCGACTGGATCGATCGGGCCCACCAGCGTGGCTGGGATGTTCTGCTCGACGCGGCTGCGTTCGTGCCGACGAACCGGCTGGACCTCAGCCGCTGGCATCCGGACTTCGTGCCGGTCTCGTTCTACAAGATATTCGGCTACCCGACAGGGGTCGGCGCGCTCATCGCCCGCAAGTCTGCCTTGCGCAAGCTTCACCGGCCATGGTTTGCCGGCGGGACCATCACCGTCGCGTCGGTCCAGGGCGATCGGTTCTTCATGCAGGACGGACCGGCCGGGTTCGAGGACGGAACGCTGGACTACCTGTCGCTGCCGGCAGTCGAGATCGGCCTCCGACACATCGACCGTGTCGGACTCGAGACCATTCATGCCCGCGTCAACAGCCTCACGGCCTGGCTGCTCGAGGCTCTCGTAGGACTGCACCACTCCAACGGCAAGCCGGTCGTTCGCGTGTATGGGCCGGTAGACACGGCTGACCGGGGAGGGACCATTTCGCTGAACCTCTATGACGTCGACGGCCATTTTGTCGACCACCGTCTGGTCGAGCGACGCGCGAACGAGGCCGGCATCTCGCTGCGAACCGGCTGCTTCTGCAATCCCGGTGGCGGCGAGCTGGCGCTGGGCCTGACCGCAGAGGAGCTGTCGTCCTGTTTCGTGAGATCCGGCGACCGGTTGGCCCTCGACGAGTTCCGGCGCTGCATCGACGACAAGAGTACGGGCGCGGTTCGAGTCTCGCTCGGGCTCGTGACGACGTTCGCAGACGTGTACAAGTTCGCCGAATTCGCCGGCGGCTTCGCCGACAAGGTGGCGTCCGAGGACTGACGCTCGCCGTGCTGGCGGCGGCACGAGCTGGCAGCGGCACGAGCTGGCAGCGGCGCTATTCGGCGGCGGCGCGATTCCGCGGCGGCGCTATTCCGTGTCGAGGATCTCCCGAACCTTCCGCGCCAGCCGCTCCGGGGTGAACGGCTTCGGCAGCAGCTGGATGGTGCGGCCGTCCTCGTCGCGAAAGCCCTCGCTGGTGTCTGCGTGCCCCGAGACGAGCAGCAACCTCACACCCGGCCGCCGGGACCTGACCAGGGCAGCCAGTTCAGGGCCACGCATCCCGGGCATGACCACGTCGCTGACGAGCAGGTCCAGCGTGACGGCCCCGACCGCCCGCTCCAGGGCGTCGGTAGCGTCGCAAGCCTCCAGAACCGCGTAACCGTTGGAGCGAAGCCCCAGGACGGCCAACCGCCGGACGCTCGAATCGTCCTCTACTACCATGATCGTCTCGCTGCCCGTAGGCGGCGGCAGCGGCTCACGGGACTCCCCGACCGGTCTCTCGACGCCTTCGGCGACCGGCAGCAGGATGGTCACCGTGGTCCCGACACCGAGCTCGCTGTGCACCCAGATGTGGCCGCCGCTCTGCCGGACGATACCGTGGCAGGTCGCCAGCCCGAGGCCTGTGCCTTCGCCCTGACGCTTGGTCGTGAAGAAAGGTTCGAACAGATGCCCCAGGACATCGTCGCTCATGCCGGCGCCGGTGTCGCTGACTTCAAGAGTCACGAAGCGACCGCTGCCGACTTCCGGATGGACCGATCGGTACTCATCGCCGACCACGAGGTTGCCCGTTTCGATGACGAGACGCCCACCGCCGCGCATGGCGTCCCGGGCGTTGACGGTGAGATTCACGAGCAACTGCTGGACCTGGCCCGGATCGGCCTCGACGATGCCGAGCCCGTCCTCGAGATCGGCCATGATCTCGATGTCCTCCCCCAGCAGCCGGCGGAGCATCTCGATCGAGCCGGCCACGACTGCGCTGAGGTCCAGAGGGACCGGTTCGATCATCTGTTTTCGGGCAAAGGAAAGAAGCTGGCGAGTCAGACTGGCCGCCCTCTCCGCGGCCTTGACGATTTCCTGGACGTTCTCGCGCGCGAGGTGGTCGTCCGGCAGGTCCATCAGCGCCAGCTCGGCATTGCCGAGGATCGCCGTCAGCAGGTTGTTGAAGTCGTGGGCGACGCCGCCGGCGAGCCGGCCGATGCTCTGGAGCTTCTGCGCCTGCACCAGCTGTTCTTCCAGAACGCGCCGTTCCGTAATGTCCTGCAGCAGCCCGTCGTAGCCGACCAGAGTCCGGTCCGTCGCGTATTGAGGAACGGTCGTGCTCCGGACGATCCTCATCGCTCCATCCTTGCGCACGATGCGGTGCTCGACGGGACGGGCGACACCCTTCCTCACGACGTCGTCGACCTGGGCCAGCACCTTGTCGCGGTCGTCGGGCAGCACCATCTCCAGCCAGAGCGACGGATTCGCCGCGAATTCCTCGGCTGAATAACCGGTCACCGCCACGCTGCCCGGGCCGTGGTGGGTGGTGAAATTGCCCGCGGCGTCGACCTTGACGCTGAACACGTAGTCCGTGATCGTCTCGGTGATGCGGCGGTAGCGCTCCTCACTGGCACGAAGTTCGGCGGTCCGCTGCGCGACACGATCCTCGAGCTCGTCCCGGGCATCCTGCAGCTGGTCGCGGATGGCGGCGTTCTCGATCGATATCGCCGACTGGCTGGCCATCGCCGAGAGTAGATCGAGATCCGCCTGCTCGAACTCGCGGTCGCCCGGCTGGTTTGTGGCCACGATGACGCCCAGGGCCCTGTCCCGGTAGAGCAACGGCGCGACCATCATCGACCCGTGTCCGATGATCACGCGCCGCTTGTGGACCGGGTCCGACTCTCGCGGGTCGCGCACACCGCCCGGGGAGAACGTGGCCTGGCGGTTGGCGATGACCCAGCCGGCGAGCCCGTCCATGAGCTCTTCGTATCCAACCGGCGCGCCGCCCGGACCGCCGCCGAGGCCGCCGCGATAGTCGCCGATCACGACGCGCCGCTCGGTGTCGACCGCGAAGAGATGCACGCGGTAGGCCGGCAGCGCCTCCACCACAACCTCCACAAGTCGCTGGAGCAGCCGCCCAAGACTCTCGCCGGCGACCTGAGAGCTGCTTACCCGATAGAGCGCCTCAGCCTTGGCCAGAGCGGCCTCGGTCGCCTGGAGAGCCTGGCGGTAGCGATCCTCGGAGGCCTGCAGGGCAGCATCAGACCGCTCTCCGATTTCGAGAGCTCCGATCTGTCCGTCAACCCCTGGCCTATCGATCGCATCCTGGTCAGGTGGCGCGTCGGCCGACGCGGCGCCCGTAGTGTCGCGACCTATTCCCATTGAGCAACCCCTGCGCGCCCGGCGAATTAGGGCGGCTGATGCGGCCGAATTGACCCCCCGATACCGGTCACGGTGACGAACGGAGTGTAACTCCGACCGGGCCCATGCCCGCGTCCCCAACTTGCACGATTTAGGACGCAATCGCGGCCGGCGCCCCGTTTTCCGCGCCCCGGCAGAGGCCGCTATGCTGGACCGGCCCAAGTCAGGCGATCCGTGCTAGCAGGAGGCGTAATGGAACAGGACGGAACCGCCGCCAGGCTTGGACTGGCGTCGCGCATCGACGAGCTGCGGGGCGTGGACAACTCCCACACGTGCCAGATCCGCCTGCTGTCGTTGCGTGCCCGCATCGAGGGCAATTGGCCCGGCGGTCGCAGCCTGTTCCGGCGTGGCAAGGGCATGGCTCAGGCGTCCGAAGCCACCATCGAAGACCTCCTCGTGGCGCTGCCGACGCCGCTTCCGCTGCACGCCGGAGCCGAACCTCAATCGATCTTCTGCGACTCGGACAGTGAGTTGCTCCAGGTCGCCGGCCGTGCCGTCGACGCCGGCCTGGCCCTGCTCGACGGCTTCAGCCTCGACGCGACCTATCCCGGCGACGTCACCATCCTGGAGAGCCGCCGACCCGGCGCGCTCGAGCCGATAGTGATGTCGAATCCCACGGTCGGCCTGCTTGTGGCCACGATCATCGGCACTCTGGAGGCTATCTCCGAGGCGGTCAGCGGACCCGCGCCGAAGCCGGACCGGGCCGGGCGCAAAGAGCCTCCGGCCGACGGTGACACCAATACGCTCGGGTCCAAGGGCAGGGACGCCGGCGGCCCCAACAAACCTGCAACTCGAGGAAACGGTGTCCCGCGTATCTGATCTCTACCGCGCCAGCCTCGCTACCCTGACCGATCTGTATGAGCTGACGATGGGGGCCGGCTATCAGTTCGCCGGCGTTGCCGATCACGAGGCGGTATTCGCGCTCAGCTTCCGGACGCTCCCTTTCGGCGGCGGCTACGCCGTCATGGCCGGGCTGGACGACGCGCTCGACATCCTCGAAAACGTTCGCTTCGACCCGGCGGATATCGATTACCTTCGCAGTCTCCGCGGGGGCGGCGACAAGCCGATGTTCGACGAGAAGTTCCTCGCCCGCCTCGCCGATTTCGAGTTTGCCTGCGACGTCGATGCCATCCCCGAGGGCACGGTCGTCTTTGCGAACGAGCCGCTCCTGCGCGTTCGCGGGCCGCTATTCCAGGCCCAGCTGGTCGAGAGCGTGCTCCTGACCGTGATCGGCTTCCAGACCCTGGTGGCCACCAAGGCCGCTCGCGTCGTGGAGGCGGCCGGCGGCGGTCCGGTCCTCGAGTTTGGGTTGCGGCGCGCTCAGGGGCTCGACGGCGCGCTCTCGGCGGCGCGGGCGGCCTACATCGGCGGCGTGTCCGCGACCTCGAACGTCCTGGCGGGCCGCCTGTTCGGCATTCCTGTGCGTGGCACGCATGCCCACTCGTGGGTCCAGGTCTTCGGCGACGAGCAGCGTGCCTTCGACGTCTACGCCGACGCCCAGCCGGACAACGTGACGCTCCTGGTGGACACCTACGATTCACTTACCGGCGTCGCCAGGGCCATCGAGACCGGCCGGCGGCTGCGCGGCCGTGGCGGCGCCCTGGCGGGCATTCGTCTGGATTCGGGCGATCTCGCCTATCTCTCGATAGAAGCCCGGCGGATGCTGGACGAGGCGGGCTTCGAAGACACGAAGATCGTGGCCTCGAACGATCTCGACGAGCACACGATTGCCTCGCTGCGGGCACAGGGCGCCCGGATCGACATCTGGGGCGTCGGCACCAGGCTGGACACCTGCTTCGACCAGCCGGCGCTCGGGGCCATCTACAAGCTCAGCGCTATCTGTGACGAGAACGGTGGCTGGCGCTACCCGGTCAAGCTGTCTGAGCACAGTGCCAAGATCTCGATTCCGGGCGTGCTCGGAGTTCGCCGTTTCGTGGACGCCACGGGCCGTTTCCGGTCGGACATGATCTACGACGAGGATCTACCGGCGCCGCCGGACGGAGACGTCATCGTCGACCCGGCAGACTCGCTGCATATGCGAGCCATCGAGCGCGGCTGGAGCCGTGAGGAACTCGTCCTCGCGGCCATGCGCCGCGGCCATCGAGTCGGGCCGTCGCCATCGCTCGAGGAGATCCGAGCACGAGCCCGCGCCCAGATCGCGAGTCTCCATCCCGCGATCCGGCGCCTGCTGAACCCGCACACCTACCCCGTGGGGCTGGAGATGCAGCTCCACGAACGACGCAACGCCCTGGTCCTCGAGCGCCGGCGTACTCCGACTCAGGGCTGACGCCCGATCAATCGCTTATCTGTCCGGCAGACTCGGCCGATGCTCAGGTCTCGGCGGCAGTTTCCTCCGAGTCGCCGCGCTCCGGCTCGGCGGCCGCTTCGATCGAGTCTGAGCCTTCGGCTTCCATGGTCGCGACCTCGCCGACCTCGACGACCTCGACGACCTCGACGATCGGACCGGTCTCCGCCGCCTGGACGACCTCTTCGGGGTCGAGTATGTCGACCACTTCGAGCGTCTCGACGACCGCAACCGCATCGATCGCATCTTCGACCGCGTCGAGGGCTTCGACGACCTCGGCCAGCTCGACGGCTTCGGCCGCCTGCACGGTGTCCGAGGCGCCTTCGATCTCGGGCAGCTGGTACGAATACGGCGAAGAATCGGGCGTTGTCCAGCGCGGATCCAGGACGAGATGCAGCACCGCGGGACCGCCCGCCTCAAGCGCCTGCCGGAGAGCCGGCTCGAACTCCGCGTCCGTTGCGACCGACAGACCGAGTGCCCCGCAGGCTTCGGCGACGGCCGCGAAGTCGATCGGGCCGAGCCGCGTGCCCAGCCCGCCGGGGCCTCCACGCTGGACCTGGTGCCGCCAGATCGTGCCGTATCGACCATTGTCGAAGACGAGCGTCACTACGTGAGCCCTTTCGCGTACCGCGGTTTCGAGCTCGGCCATGCTCATGGCGAACCCGCCGTCGCCCGCCAGAGCTACCCCCAGCCGTCCCGGTCGGGCCAGGGTTGCGCCGATCGCCGCCGGAAGGCCGTAGCCCATCGGTCCGTCCGAGGATCCGAGGAACGTCCCGGGCCGGTGAAACCGAAACCCGCGTGCCGCCCACGTCCCGAAGTCGCCCGCGTCGGTGGTGAGAATCGCCTCTCTCGGCAGGACCCGAGCGAGTGTCGCCACGACGCGTCCCGGATGAACTCCCGGGCCGTCCCATGGCTCCGCGTCGACAACGGATGCCAGCTCGTACAACTCCCTGTCGACGGCGTTCGCGGCGGTTCGTGCGTCGAGCGCGGCAGCCTCGAACGCGGCGTGGGCCAGGACTCGCTGGGCCACTCGCAGGAACGCGGCCACGTCCGTCGCCATGACGATGTCCGGCCGGTGCGCCGACGCCGCGCCGCGTGGCTCCACGTCGACCTCCGCCCAGCGGGTCGCCGGTGCCGGAATCCGATATCCGAAAGTGGTCACTTCGCCGAGCCGGCAACCGAGCACCAGCAGCGCGTCGGCCTCCTCAAGCCTGGTCCTGACGGACGACGGCGACCCGAAGCCCGTCATGCCGAGATAGAGCGGATTGTCGTTGGGGAAGAGGTCGCCGCGACGCCACGACGACACGACCGCTACGCGCATTGTCTCGGCGAAGCGGACCAGCGCGTCCGTGCTTCTGGCCCGCAGCACGCCGGCGCCGGCCAGGATGAGGGGCCGATCGGCATCGGCGAGGAGGTGGAGCACCTTCCGGACGAGTGTCGGATCCGGCTCGGGGTGATGCTCGGGGTGGGGCGCGGGCGCTCGCCCATTGGCGCCGGCAGCGACGCGGGCATCGAACAGGTCCGATGGAACTGCCAGCAGCACCGGCCCGGGCCGGCCCCGGGTTGCCGCCGCAACGGCCCGATCGATCATCGGCCCGGCGTCCGCCGGGTCCTTGAGTTGGGCCGCCCACTTGACCACCGGCTCGAACGTCCGGACCACGTCCAGTTCCTGGAACGCCTCGCGTCCGGCGACGTCGCTACGAACCTCGCCGACGATGGCGATGACGGGCGCCGAGTCCGCGCGTGCGGCGCTGAGGCCGATGGCCAGGTTCGATGCGCCGGGTGCCCGAGTGGCGATACACAGCGCCGGTCGGCCCGTGAGCTGGGCCACGGCCTCGGCCATGAAGGCGGCCGCTCCTTCGTGCCGCGCGGCAACCACTCGAATGTGGTTGGCCGCGAGCCCCTCCAGCAATCCCAGAACGCTCTCGCCCGGCACGGTGAAGGCGATCTTCACTCCCGCTCGGGCCAAACCTTCGGCCAGGGCCGCGCCGACCGTCGTGGTGGCGCCCTGGTTCTCAGTCAATGACATTGCCACGCTCCTTAGGATCGCCGCGCCGGATTACCGGGCGGGTCTCATCGGTAGTTCGTGAACTGCAGCGCGACCGGTTCATCCAATTCCCTCAGCCGGACAATCACCCGCTGAAGGTCGTCCTTGTTCTTGGCGAATACGCGCAGGGCATCTCCCTGGATCTGCGGCTTGACCTTGGGGAACTCCTCGCGGACGAGCTTGCTGAGCTTGCGGGCGAGATCCTCGTCCAGGCCTCGCCTGAGCGCAATGTTCTGCTTGACCTTGTTGCCACCGGACGGCTCGAGCTTGCCCCAATCGAAGATCTTGAGCGACAGCCCGCGCCGAACCGCCTTGGACTCGATCAGTTCGCGAATTGCCTTTGCCCGAAACTCGTCGTCCGTGACCAACACGAGCTCCGTCTTGGTCTGCGACAGGTCGAACGTCGCACCTTTGAAGTCGTAGCGCTGCTGGACTTCGCGCCGCACCTGGTCCAGGGCGTTGCGCATTTCCATGTCATCGAAGTCGCTGACCACGTCGAATGATGAATCGCCTGCCATTGACCCTCCTGGGACTGCTGCCATCGCCAGCCGGCGCTCGTCGTCCCTTCCACCGTGGCGGCTGCACCTCCGCCGCGATGCGGATTATCACTGCGCATGGAGATTGTGCCGTACCCGGACCTCTTTGGGGATCACAATCGCGGAGCGTCGCGCCGACATCGACTTTGATTGGGCGGGTCGGACATACCGGAGCGGCCGCTACGTCATCCGCGCCGGCCGCAATGGGCTGCGTGCGCAACCTGCGTCGGGCGCCGGCCTCCGGCTGGTTGTCGGGCCCCGGCTCAGCCCCGAAGCGACTCGACCAGCAGTTCGGCGATCCGGTAGCTCTTGCCGCCGCCCATCACCAGAACGGCGTCACCGGGCCTGACCTGGGTGGCCAACCATGCCGCCGTCTGCTCGACCGATCCCGGCGCCACGGCCGTGAATCCCGTTCTCAGCCGGGCTGTCGCGTCGGCGAGAGCTGCGGCGGAAGTAATGGAGACGTCCGGATCACGGCTGGCCCAGATGTCGGCGATCGCCACGGCGTCCGCGGTAGCCAGGACCGCGGCGAATTCGTGAAGCATTGCTGCGGTCCGGTGATATGTCAGCGGCTCGTACACGGCCCAGATCCGTCGGCCGGGCTCCAGCTGACGCAGGGCCGCGAGCGTTTCGCGTATGGCCGAGGGGTGATGGCCGTAGTCGTCGTAAACCACGACTCCTCTTCCTTCCCCTTTGCGCTCCAGGCGCCGGCCGACACCCCTGAATGAACCGAGGGCCGCCGGCAAGGCGTCCGCCGAAACCCCGAGCGCGAGCGCCGCTCCGGCGACCCCAAGCGCGTTGGCCGCGTTGTGCCGGCCGGCCAGACCGATTCGAATTGTGAGAGGCGCCGCCAGGGCCGCACCTTCGACGCGCAGAGTCGTCCCGTCGGCCGTCGCCTCGACGATCGTTCCTGCCAGGAACGACCCCGCAACAGGCGTCCCCAGGCCGACCGTGAGGATCCGGCCCGGCCAGCGATCCAGTCTCGACACTACCTCGGCGACGCCTGCGTCGGCGACGTTGGCCACCAGCCGCGGTTCCGACACCGATTCGGCCGATCGGCGAAGCCACGTTGCGAAGCACTCCAAGACCGCCGTGCGATCGGCAAAGACGTCGGGGTGATCCCACTCCGCGGACGTCAGGACGGCCACGTCCGTCCGGTAAGGGTCGAAGTTGCCCGCATACTCGTCCGCCTCGACGATAAACGGCCTACCGCTCCCCCACCGCGCCGTTGACGGCAGGCCGCCGGTAAGCGCCGCGGGCAGCAACGCCCCGACGAAGGCGCACGGGTCCAGACCGGCTTCCACGAGAGCGTGGACCAGCCAGCCCGATGTGGTGCTCTTGCCGTGAGTGCCCGCCACTCCGACGAGCGTCCGGCCCACCGCGGCGTCGGCGATGACCTGCTGCCACGGCTCCAATGGCAAGCCGGCCGTCCGCGCCGCCGCCAGCTCGGGGTTGTCCGGGTCGATGGCAGTAAGCGCCTTCGTCACAGCCAGGCGCTCCGGCGCGACTGCCCCGGTCACGTGTGCCGCGGAGTGTCGCCAATCGAGATGGATCCCGGCCGCTTCGATCGCCGGCGTATAGGGCGATGTACCGCCGGAGTCGCAGCCACTCACCGCTGCCCCGGAGTGGTGCGCGAGCAAGGCGGCAGCGCTGGCGCCCGCACCCGCGGCTCCGACTACGTGGATCCGCTCCCCGGCTCGGATTCGCCGAGCATCTCTGGCGGGCGCAAGGCCGCTGCCCACAGAAGCGGCTCCACGAGTTGCCGTCACGCCGTCCCGCCGGCCGGCGTGCCCGCCTCGGCCGCATCCTCCGGAGCGTGATCCACGACGCCCTCGCCGTCCTCGCCGTCCGCGCCGTGGCCGCGCTCCGAAGCCGAGATCCGTTCGAGCAACAACTCGATGGCGGCCCGGGCACTCGACTCGCGATTGGCGGAGCGGTCGCCGGGCCAGACGAATCGACGCACCGCCACCCCTTCGGCATCGGCCACGGCTACGTAGGTCAGCCCCACCGGCTTGGCGGGACTGCCGCCACCCGGCCCCGAAACGCCGGTCACCGAAACCGCCAGAGAGGCGCCGGTCCGCTCGATCGCACCGATGGCCATCGAACGCGCTACCTGGGCGCTGACGGCGCCATGGGCGGTCAGCTGATCCTCCGGAACGCCGAGCAGCCGCGTCTTGGCTTCGTTGGCGTAGGAAACGATGCCGCCGCGGAAGTACGCGCTCGACCCGGCCAGGTCCGTTATCAGCTTGGCCACCAGGCCGCCGGTGCAGGACTCGGCCGTGGCGACGGTCAGGCCGCGCTCCAGGCATCGGGCCTGCAAGCGCTCGACCAGCAACGTCAGCGGCTCACTGTCCACGGCGCCCCTAGCACTGACTGGTGTATTTGGGCCCGTTCACGTCGATCAAAACCCTCTGGCCTCCAAACGAGCTGATCGGCCCGTATGAGTTCCCGTTGGCGGTGAAGACCACGCTCCCCGGGGCTCCGGCGTACAGGCACACGGTCGACTTTCCGACGACGGTCGCCGTCCAGCCGTCCGGGTAGATGCTCGAGTCCACCGCGACGCCGTCCTTGAAGTACTTCAGCCACGACGGCGCGCCCTTGACCTGAACGACCACGTTCACGCCTGTATACGGAACGTTCACGGTTCTCAGCAGCTGTCCGGTCCTGGCGCCCTTCGCATCCGCGCCGACCATGACCAGCTGCCAGCGGCCCGGGCCCAGCTTCAGGGTGAACGTGAACGTCCCGTCTGCTCCCGGGCTGACCGAAGTCGGTTGAGGCCCAGGCGTCGGCGATGGTCCCGTCGATCCGGATGGAGCCACGCTCGAACCCGCGGCCGGGGCCGAGGGCGAGGCGGTCGGAGGCGGAATCGTGGCGTTGGCGGCCAGGGGCGGCCCGAGCCATGTCGGCGTGAGGGTCACGCTCGACACGTCCGACGCGTTGCCCGTCACGGTGACGTTGCCGTTGGCGACGGTTGCGCCGTCCGCGGGCGACATAAAGGCGACCTGTGGAACCAGCGGCGTCGGCGTCGGCACTGGAACGTTGATGATCATCCTGACGGTGCCGCTGGCATGGCTCGTGTCCAGGTTCTTTGCGGTGATGTCGAACTGGTTGGGCCCGGCCTGCAGGACCGCCTGGAAGGTCCAGACGCCGGAGTCGTCGGCTATGACCGTCTTGGGATCGTTGCCGTTCCACGCGATCAGGACCGTGGTGCCGGGCGTGGCGTTGCCCTTCAGCACGTAATTGGTCGTCCCGAGCGGAACCGTCACCGGCGTCGGCCCGGCCGCGTCGACCGCAAGCGTCGGGTACGACAGATAACGGCTCAGCTGGAAGCCGAAGTAGGTAGCCACGACCAGGACGATGACCACGACGACGGCAATGACCAGATGGCTCTGCTGGAACACCATCCGGCGACTGATCGTCAGCGGCTGCGGCCCGATCAGGGCGGGCCTGAGCGGCTTCATCTCGCCCGCTTCCTGGCGCCACTCCTCCTCGATCTCGTCCGGGTCCAGGCCGAGATATGTGGCGTAGTTACGAAGGAACCCCCGCGTGTACACGTCGCCGGGGAGGTCGGCGTAATCGCCCTCCTCGAGATCCGCCAGGAACTTGGATCGGATCTTCGTGTCGCGCTCGACGCGGAACAGATCCACGCCCCGCAGCTCCCTGGCGTCGCGAAGCTTCTCCCCCACCTCGGAGCGGCCGTTGACGCCCGTTGGAGCGGAGACCCGACGGCCGAGCGGCCGCCGAGATGGGCGTCGTGTTATGTCAGAGCTCGTCATGCCTCATCCTCGCCGAAGCCGTTTCGCGACTTCGACGGCGCGTCGTCCCGGCGCAGCACGGGCCGGGCGTTGGATCCGTCGAACGGCCCGATATACCCACGGGCCTCGAGCTGGTCGATGATCCGAGCGGCTCGGGCGTAGCCGATCTTGAGGCGCCGCTGGAGCAGCGACGCAGATGCACGATCGTACTCCTGGACACGCCCACGGCATCGAGCAGGAGGCGGTCCGCCTCCTCGTCACGGTGTCGTCCGTCCGGGTCCGTGCTCCTCGCCCGTGCTCGACGATGCCCATGTCGTAGTGCGGTCTCGGCCTCGGCTCGCCAGTGCTCGCAGATGTTGCCGATCTCCTTGTCCGAGACGAAGACGCCCTGGAGGCGGATCGGCCGCGGCAAATCCGCCGGCTGGAAGAGCATGTCGCCGCGTCCGATCAGATCCTCGGCACCCGGCATGTCGAGGATCGTCCGAGAGTCGATCTGCGAGGCCATCGCAAAGGCGATGCGGCTCGGGAAGTTGGCCTTGATCAGGCCCGTGACGACGTTGACCGAGGGTCGCTGCGTGGCCAGGACCATGTGGATGCCCGTCGCGCGGGCCTTCTGGGCGAGTCGGACGATCGGCTCCTCGACGTTCTTGCCCTCCCTCATCATCAGGTCGGCCAGCTCGTCGATGATGAGGACCACATACGGCAGCTTGTCCGCCGGGTCCGCCCGAGTCTCATTGAACCCGGCGAGATTGCGTGCGTTTGCGCCGGCGAAGCGGCGGTATCGGTTCTCCATTTCCGTCACTGCCCACTTGAGCGCGGCCTTGGCTCGCTCTGGCTCGGTGATGACCGGAACCATCAGGTGCGGCAGCCCGTTGTAGGCCGAGAGCTCGACGCGCTTGAGGTCGACCAGCACCATTCGCAACTCGTCCGGCGTGGCCTTGCACAGCAGGCTGGAGATCAGGGCGTTGACCATGACGCTCTTGCCCGAGCCGGTGGCGCCGGCGATGAGCAGATGCGGCATCTTCGACAGGTCGGCGGCCCGCGCGTGGCCGGCGACATCGCGGCCCAGGGCGAAAGTGAGCTTGGACGTCGCCTGGAAGTCCACTTCCTCGAGGATCCGCCGCAGGGCGACGATGTTGAAGTCCTTGTTCGGGATCTCCAGGCCGACCACGCTCTTGCCCGGGATCGGCGCTTCGATGCGGATCGTCCGGGCCGCCAGGGCCATGGCCAGGTCGTCCGAAAGGGCCTCGATACGCGAAACCTTGATCTCCGGCGACGGCTCAACTTCGTATTGCGTCACGACGGGGCCGGCGTTCCAGGTCACCACCCGAGCCGGGATGCTGAAGCTGGCCAGCTTGGCGGTGATGATCGCGGCGTTGCGCTCATGGTCCATGCCGCTCTCGCCGATGCGTGGTGCCAGGTTGTCCAGGAGGGCCAGCGGCGGCAAGTGATACTCCGTCCGAGGCTTCTCGGCGGTTGCGACCACCGACCCGTCGAGCTTCGACTGTGCGGGCGAATCCTGGCCGGGACGCGGGCCGCGGATCGCCGCTCCGTCTCGAACCGACGTTCCCTGCCGGATCGACTCACCGCTCCCCTGCCGATTCACGCCGTTGTCGATTGGCGTCGGGATGTCGCGCGGCGGGAGCGTGGCGCCCATCGACGGCGCGAACGTCAGCGAAGTCGGCCCCGGATTTGGAATCGCAACCGGAATTGGCGGCGTGTGCTGGTCCCCGAACCGCCTGACCTCGGGCGTGGGAGTCTCCCTGGCTGCATCGCGAGCTGCCTTGTCCGGCCGATCGACCCGGACAGCCGAAGTGCCCGCGGAGGCGGCCTGGGTTTCCGGGGCGGGCCTGAAGAGGACGGCCATGGCTCTTGAGACGAGGCGCCCGAGTGGAGCGACTGCTGCCGGCAGCGACATGTCGATGGCGAGCAGCACCCCCGCAATCAGGAAGAAGCCGAGGATGACGATCGCGCCGGGAGCGGTAACCAGGGGGACCAGGACGTTGGCCACGTTCCGCCCGATGATCCCGCCGCTCGGGTGCGCGTCGACCAGCCCGAAAAGACCCAGCAGCGAGCCGTAGCCGATCGCGCTGCCCGCCAGCGTGAGCTGCCAATCCCAGTGATCGGCCTGAACGCGCTCGAGGTAGTAGCCCAGAAGGATGAGGATGGGTGGCAGCAGCCAGCGCGCGGTCCCGAACCACGGCGCCACGGCGTTTCGTTCCCAGTCGGTCAGCGAACCGCCCTGGATCGTCAGCCCGATCAGGAGCGTGACGCCGACGATTTGCATGGCCAGGGCCATGAGCCAGCGCAGGATTTCCGCCGAGACGTTCCAGTTTCGGGCGGCCCGCCTTCGGCGTACGGGAGGCGTGGCGCGCGTGGCCCGACTGGAACTCGAACGGCTCGCGGAGGCAGAGGTTCGTGCCGCCATCTACACCTCCACCACTACCGGGAACACGAGCGGCCGCCGGCGCGTTTGCTCGTACAGATACCGGGAGATCTCGTCCTTGATCTGGCTCTTCAGCAGCGCCACCTCGCTGGTGCGATCGCCCTGACCTTCTATCGCGGCCATCATGCGCTCGACGGCGCCGTCCATGAGCGGATCGTGCTCGTTGCCGCGGATGAAGCCCCGGGTGACGATCTCCGGCTTGGCCACGACGCGGCCCGTCTGCTTGTCCACGGTGACCACCACGATGAACATGCCATCGCTCGCCAGGGCACGACGGTCTCTCAGGACGACCTCGCCAACGTCGCCCACCGACAAGCCGTCGACGAGGACGTAGCCGGACGTGACGGGGGCGGCTCGGCGGGCGCTGCCGTCGGCGAAGAACTCGATGGCCTGGCCGTTTTCGATGATGAAGACATTCTCCGGAGCGACGCCCGTCTCCACGGCCAGGCGCCCGTGCTGGACCAGCATCCGGAACTCGCCGTGGATGGGGATGAAGTACTTGGGCCGGGTCAGACCCAGCATCAGCTTGAGCTCTTCCTGGCTGGCATGGCCCGAGACATGAGCGTGCTTGACCGTGTGGTAATAGACGTTGGCGCCTGCCTTGAACAGGTTGTCGATCGTGCGGGCCACATACTCTTCGTTGCCCGGGATCGGGCTGGCGCTGACGATCACGGTGTCGCCGGGCTGGATCTCGACGAATCGGTGGTCCCGATTGGCCATGCGCGCAAGCCCGGCCATCGGCTCGCCCTGGGCGCCGGTCGTGGCGATGACGATCTTCTGTACGCTGCCGATCTGATCCTTGGCCACCACCTGCCCGGGCGCATACGTCAGATAGCCGAGATCGGTCGCGATGCGGAAGTTCTGCTCCATCGACCGGCCGATCACCGCCACCTTGCGATCGAACGTGGCGGCGGCGTCGATCACCTGCTGGATCCGGTTGATGTTGCTGGCGAACGTGGCCACGATGACCCGGCCGTCGAGCGGCTCCATGATCTCGCGGAAGGTCTCGCCTACGGTCCGCTCAGAGAGCGTATAGCCGGGGTTCTCTGCCCGCGTGGAGTCTGACAGGAGGCAGATCACGCCATCTTCGCCAAGCTTCGAGAGGACGGCAAAGTCGGAGCGGCGGCCATCGACGGGCGTGTGATCGAACTTGAAGTCACCGGTTGTTACGACGGTTCCGATCGGCGTGTGTAGCGCGATTCCCATCGCGTCCGGAATCGAGTGGCTGATCCGGAAAGGCTCCACGCGGAACGGCCCGATCTGCAGCGAGTCGCCCGGATCGAGCGGCAGGAGCGGGTTGTTGTGGAGCTTGTGCTCCTTGATCTTGATTCCGAGCAGGCCGCGCGCCAGCGTCGAGGCGTATACGGGCACGTCAGGAAAGTACGGCAGGATGTACGGCAGGCCGCCGACGTGATCCTCGTGGGCGTGGGTGATCAGGAAGGCCCTGACCTTGGCGCGGTTCTCTCGAAGGTAAGTGACGTCGGGGATGACGAGGTCGATGCCGAACATCTCCTCGTCTGGGAACATGAGCCCGCAGTCCACGACGACGATGTCGTCGCCGTACTCGAAGACGTACATGTTCTTGCCGATCTCCCCCACGCCACCGAGGGGGATGATCCGGAGCGGAGTGTCGTTGTCAGGCATTTATGCTCGCGTGACGGAACGTGAAGTTGTGTCCATCCTAGAAGAGCGGGAGCTGGTCCGTGGGGTCGGATTCGGACGTCTCCACAACGAATTCCGAGACGGCGCTCGGCAGTTCCGGCTCGATTGACGACTGCGCGCCGCCGTCCTGGGTCGGCACCTCCGCAGTCACGGAAGAGGCCGCGACCGGCCCGGCGGATTCCGGTTTGGAGGCACGTAGCTGGCGGGCCTCCAGTAATGCTTGCGGCACACCTTCCATGTCTCGGAACAGCGTGGCCTTGAGCGATCCCTGGTGCAGCGCCGCGGCTGGGTGATACATGGCATAGGTTAGCGCGTCCGGGGTACCGGACTCGGGATCGGCGGCGCGGAACGTTCCGTGAACCTGTCCGATCCGGGCACCGGGATTGAACCGGGCCATGGAGAAACGGCCCAGCGTGACTACGAGCGCTGGCTCGAGCGTGGCGAGTTGCCGCGACAGGAACGGCGCGCAGGCAGCGATCTCGTCCGGCTCAGGGTCGCGGTTCTCCGGCGGCCGGCATTTGACGACATTGGTGATGAAGACCTCGTCGCGGGTCCACCCGACCGAGCCGAGCAGCTCGGTCAGCAGGGCGCCCGCCTGGCCCACGAACGGCCGGCCCTGGCGGTCTTCGTTGAAGCCCGGGCCTTCGCCGACGAACATGACCTCAGTGGCGGCGGTGCCTTCGCCGGGGACGGCCCTGGTCCTGGTCTGATGGAGCCGGCAGCGCTTACAAACCGCCACTTCTGCCCCGATGGCGTCGAGCGCAGCCTGGCGCTCCGCATCGGTCACGATCGCTCCCCGACCGGACTCGTCGCTCCGCGCCGCGACCTGGCCTGGACCCAGCCGCGCTCCACGAGCACCTCGGCGATCTCGACGGCGTTCGACGCGGCACCCTTGCGAAGATTGTCACTCACGACCCAGAACGCCAGTCCCCGCTCAACGGACGGGTCCTTGCGGACACGGCCGACGAAGACCTCGTCCTTGCCGGCGGCCTGAGTGGCAATCGGATAGACATGGGCTGCCGGATCGTCCAAAACGACCACGCCCGGCACCGCAGCGAAGGCCCGCCGGGCTTCGTCCGGCGTCATAGGGCGGGTGATTTCCACATGCACGGCTTCCGAATGACTCACGAAGACCGGAACACGGGCGGCCGTGCAGGAGATTCGCAGCTCCGGCAGGTGCAGGATCTTGCGGGTCTCCAGAACGACTTTCCACTCCTCGCGGGTATAGCCGTTCTCCAGGAAGACGTCGATCTCCGGCAACACGTTGAAGGCGATGGGATGCGGGTAAACGCTGGCGACCTTCGGCTCGCCGGCCACGTGGGCGCGTATCTGTGTCTCCAGCTCGGCGAGGGCCTCGGCGCCGGTCCCCGATACCGATTGATAAGTGTCAACCACGACCCGCTCGATCCCGACGCTGTCCCGCAGGGCCATCAGCACAGGCATGAGTTGCATCGTGGAACAGTTGGGATTCGCGACTATGCCTTCGTGCCACTCGGCGTCGTCCGGGTTCACCTGGCTGACGATGAGCGGCACGCTCGGCTCCATACGCCAGGCGTTGGAGTTGTCGATCACGGTCGCGCCGCGAGCCGCCGCCTGGGGAGCCAGCTCTCTCGAAACGTCCCCGCCGGCCGAGAACAGCGCTATGTCCACGCCCTCAAACGCCTCGGGAGTTGCCTCGCCCACCGTCAGGGTGCGCCCATCGGCGCTCACGGTTGAACCGGCCGACCTGCCGGACGCGAGCAGCCGAAGCTCGCCGACGGGAAAGTGCCGTTCGGACAGGACCTGGATCATCGTTCGGCCGACGACGCCGGTGGCGCCGACGACCGCGACTGTCAATGGCGGGGCTTCTCGGGACATAGCTCCACTCTGGCTGTTTCAGTTAGCGGGCACCGGCCGAGTATACCAGCGACTTACCGACGGGCCTCTCTTGGACTGCATACGACAGCGGCTATGCAACGTGGCTATGCACTCGCCAAGATGGGCCGACCGCCGCCGGCCGGCCCATCTCAATTCGACTCGTCGTTGCCTCGTTGGGGCCGGGCGGACGAACGCCCGCGGAGACCCGTCGCGAGCGTCGCTCAGGCTTCGGTGCGCGCCAGATGGCGCTGCATCGCTGCCTTGCGTGACAGGTTGATGCGGCCCTGGCGGTCGATCTCGACCACCACGACCATGACCTCGTCGCCGACCGAAACCACGTCCTCAACGGTGGGCACGTGGTAGTCCGCCAGCTCGCCGATCCGGATCAGGCCTTCCTTGCCGGGCAGGATCTCGACGAAGCAGCCAAAGCCCATGATCCGGGTCACCTTGCCCAGATACAGACCACCCACTTCGACTTCGCGGGTGAGCGACTCGATCCACTTAATCGCCTTGCGCGAGTTCTCGCCCGACACTGCGGCAATCTGGACTGTGCCGTCGTCCTCGACGTTGATCTCGGTGCCGGTTTCCTCCTGGATCTTGCGGATCACGGAGCCGCCCTTGCCGATGATGTCGCGGATCTTCTCAGGGTTGATCTTGATGGTGATGATGCGCGGCGCGAAATTGCTCATCTCGGTGCGGCTGGTCGCGATGACCGCGTCCATCTTGTCCAGGATGGCCATTCGAGCGGCGTGGGCCTTTTCGAGGCCCTGGCGGATGATCGCCTCGCTGATGCCCTTGACCTTGATGTCCATCTGCAGTGCCGTGACACCCTCTCGAGTGCCGGTCACCTTGAAGTCCATGTCGCCGAACGCGTCTTCCTTGCCGAGGATGTCGGTCAGCACGACGAACTTGCCGTCCGGCTCGGTG
This sequence comes from uncultured Chloroflexia bacterium, assembly GCA_963835845.1. Classification (GTDB taxonomy): domain Bacteria; phylum Chloroflexota; class Limnocylindria; order Limnocylindrales; family CSP1-4; genus Fen-1039. The sequence goes on from CAWIGT010000001.1 coordinate 562,304, forward strand.
ATGAGGCCCATCGCGGCGCCACCGACGGCGGCCTTGATCGGCACGCCGGCATCCATGAGCGCGAGGCTCGAGCCGCAGGTGGAAGCCATCGAGGTTGAGCCGTTGGACGTCACGCACTCGCTGACGAGGCGGATGACGTACGGGAACTCGTCCTCGGACGGCAGGACCGGCAGCAGCGCCCTTTCGGCGAGATGGCCGTGGCCGATCTCGCGACGGCCGGGGCCACGCATCGGCTTGTTCTCGCCGGTGCTGTATGGGGGCATGTTGTAGTGGTGGAGATACCGCTTCTCGGTCTCGGGGCTGATCGTGTCGATGCGCTGGACGTCCGAGGCGGGCCCGAGCGTGGCGACAGTCAGAGCCTGAGTCTGGCCCCGGGTGAAGAGGCCGGAGCCGTGCGCTCGAGGCAGCACGCCGACTTCCACGGAGATCTGACGGATTTCGTCCACGGCGCGGCCATCCATGCGGATGCCCTCGTTGAGGACGACGTTTCGGACCGTCTTCTTCTGGACCAGCTGGAAGAGGCCCTTGCTGACGCGCGCCTGGCGACGGGCGGCTTCCAGGAGACCGGCCGGATCCTCGCCATCCTTGCGGTTGGCGCGGATCGAGATGGCGATGGCTTCCTGCAAGTTCTCGATCCGGTTGGGCAGGTCTGCGGCGAAGCTGGCCAGGATGGCGGCGGTAGTCTCGGCGTCGGCAAGACCGCGATGGACGGTCTCGACGGTGATGCCGAAGAAGCGGGCGATGTCACCGAGCTTGTACGACTCGAGGTCCGGATAAGCCTCGCGGGCGACGACGAGCGTGTCGAAGTAGCCGCCGGCGATGAACTTGCCGCCCTCGCCAAGCGCCATGTCGAGGAAGCCGAGATCGAAGCCCACGTTATGACCCACGATCGGAGCGCCGCCGACGAACGACAGCAGCTTCTCGGCGGCCTCGCGTGCGAGCGGGGCGTTGGCAACGTCGGCGGTGGTGATGCCGTGCATCTGGGCGCCGAAGATGTCGCGGCCCGGGCTCACGAACGTCGAGAGGCGATCGACGATCTGGCCGTCGCGAACGCGAACGGCGCCGATCTCGATCAGGTCCGCGATCTTGGGGTCGCGACCGGTCGTCTCGACGTCGACGACGACGAACTCGCTGCCCGGCTGGCGAACCTTCTTGACGAACTCGAGGACCGAGCCGGTGCCGGGCTCCAGATATCCGACGACCTTGGGCTTGCCCACGGCCGCACGCATCTCTTCCTGGATGTCGATGAGCGGCTGGAGGGCGCGGTGGCCGAAGAGAATGGCATCGGCCATGACGTCTTCGGGCACGATCGAGGCACCGGCCTCGACCATCATGATCGCGTCACGCGTGCCGGAGACGATCAGGTCGATATCCGAGCGCTCGAGATCGCTGATAGTGGGATCGACGACGAACTCGCCGTCGATGCGGCCGACCCGGACGGCACCGATGGGGCCCAGGAACGGGATGGCGCTGATGGTCAGCGCGCATGACGCCGCAAACGTGCCGAGCACGTCGGTCTGATTCTCCTGGTCCGTCGAGAGGACCGTGATCACGATCTGGATGTCGTCCTTGTAGCCCTCGGGGAAGAGCGGCCGGATCGGTCGGTCCGTGAGCCGGCAGGCCAGGATGGCCTGCTCGGACGGGCGCGACTCGCGCTTGATGAAGCCGCCCGGGATCTTGCCCGCGGCGTACATGCGCTCCTCGAACTCGACCGTGAGCGGAAAGAAGTCGAGCCCGGGTCGCGGATCGGAGCGGTTGGCGGTCCCCAGGACCATTGTGTCGCCGAAGCGAACGGTGACGGAGCCGCCCGCAAGCAGCGCCATCCTGCCAGTTTCGATGGTCAGGGTGCGGCCGGCGAACTGCGTCTCGAATGTCTGAGACACGGTTTGGTATTCCTCCTGAGCCGTAGGAGGAAGGATGTGTCCTTGTTCTCGCCTGGACGGGCCGGGGCGGGGGCCTTCGCGAGGTCTTTCCTCGCGATCTGGCGATTGCGCTAGCGGCGCAGTCCGAGCCGTGCGATGACGGCACGATAGCGAGCGTTGTCCTTCTTGATCAGGTACGCAAGAAGGCGGCGTCGCTGTCCGACGAGCTTGAGGAGGCCGCGGCGGGATTGGTTGTCTTTCGGAAAGCTTCGCAGGTGCCCGTTCAACTCCTTGATCCTTTCGGTCAGGAGTGCAATTTGCACCTCCGCGGAGCCCGTGTCGCCATCTTTGACGGCGTACTCCCCGATAACCTGGTCCTTCGTCTCCCGCGCGAGCGGCACACGATCCTCCGAATAGCTCTGTATGTGTGGTTTGCTGACTCTCTAAATGCCTGGCGGATGGTAGCAGGGTTCGACGGGCCGTGCCAGTTGAGCGCGAGCGGCGCCGCCTGCGGATCGAGCCAGATCGACCATTCGACGCCCTCCGATCAACGGCTCGCACGCATTGCGGCCATGTGTCGCGTGGGCGCGGCATCGAGTTGTCGGCGCTGGTCGCCGTCCTCAACCGGGGCCCCCGCCGGATCGGTCAGCTGCCCGAGCCCTCGTGGAGGCTCGCGTCGAGCAGGACCACGCGCACCTCGTCTGCCGGGGCCGGCTCGCCCATCTCCAGCGACACGAGCCCGCCCGCAAGCGAAGCTACGGCCGCCACCGACGCCGGGTTGGGCGGGCGGCCGACCTTCCACGATGGTCCCGCCACCGCCCGGTATCTGCCCGGGGGCGGAAGGGCGACCGGGAGGTCGAAGGCGAGCGGCGCGACCGTGCCGGGCTCCACGCGTCGGGCTGATGGAGCACTGGCTATTCTTCCGGTGAAGCCGTGATTCCGGCCGAGCAGCGAACGCGCCCCGGCGAGGTCGCCTGCGGATATGCGGCGCCGGATCTCCGAACTACGGACCTGCTCGCCGTTCGATAGAAACGATGGAACCACGGTGACCGAGAATCCTTCCCGGGCGCCGAGGGCCGCGAGCGTCTCCGCTGTGCCCCCGCGCTCGTAACCGAAGGAGGCATCGGGCGTCATCACGATGCCCGCCACCTCGACTCGCTGCCGGATCATGTCGACGAAGCCGTCGTACGTGGTCGTGCGAAGCGCGTGATCGAAATGCTGGACGACCGTTACTTCCACGCCCGCAGCCTGCAGCCGGACGAGCCTCTCGTCGGGATCGCACAGGAGCGGCGGTGCCAACCCCTCTATCAGCTCTTCCGGGTGGGCATCGAAAGTGATGACCGCCGGCCGTGCCCCCGCGCGCTGAGCGGCCCGGCGCAATTCGCGCAGCAGGTAGAGATGGCCCCGATGCAGCCCGTCGAAGACTCCCACCGCGAGATACAGACGACCGAGGTCCGCCGTCAGCGCCTCGATCCCGGGGATGACCGCCATGCGATTCTTGGGGTCGACAACTCGAAGCCGGGGCTCGGCCTGGACCGCGGCGCCGGACTGCGCCGCTTCCGCGCCGGCCCCATCGGCCGCATCGCCGTCGCGTACGCCAGCCGGCCGCGGAGCGGCCAGGAATATCTTCTCCGGAACGAGTCGCCCGCCCTTCCACGACCCGATGCCGACCAGCGCGCGGTCTTCGGTCACGAGCCGGACCCGAGCGCCATGCTCGACCTGCGGCCGGTGCACAGGCTTGATCTGCTGACCGCGCGTCGCGGCGACGACCTCCGCCTCCGTCAAGGCCGCTTCCGGGATCCCATCCAGGCCCGCGTCGACCGGCAGCAGCAACCCCGCCAGCGCCTCAGGCCCCTCGGCGGCCGCCCTGCGGACGTCGTCGAGCGAGCGCGCGGCCGCCAGGTTGAACGGGCCGCTCGCCGTCCTCGTCAGCGCGCCCAGGTAGGCTCCGCAACCGAGTTCATCACCCAGGTCGCGGGCCAGCGACCGGATATACGTTCCCGCGCCGCACTCCACCTCGAGCACCGCCATGGGCCGCTCGGGATCGGCGTCGTCCCACTCGACCAGCTCCGCGCGATCGATGACCACTGCCCGCGGCTTCAGTTCCGCCGGCGTTCCCTGCCGCGCCAGGTCGTATGCCCGCCGCCCACCGACCTTGAGAGCGCTGTAGTCCGGCGGCCGCTGCAGGATCGGGCCGCGGAACTTCGACAGAGCCGCAGCCACCGCCTCACGTGTGGGAGCCGGACCAGACCCCGGCATGAGCTCGCCGTCGCGGTCGTCGGTTGCCGAAGTCGCGCCGAAACAGACCGTCGCCCGGTAGGCCTTGCCGTCGCTCATGTGATATTCGACCAGACGCGTCGCCAGGCCCAGGAAGATCGGCAACACCCCGGCCGCGAAAGGGTCGAGCGTGCCGCCGTGTCCGGCGTGGCGCGTCCCGGTCAGCCGGCGGACCAGCGCGACGACGTCGTGAGAAGTGAATCCGGGGTCCTTGGCAACGACGAGGATCCCGTCCATGCCTGTCCGCGGCCCCGGCACTAGCGCCGAACCGCTTCGACGAGCGTCGCCGCTCGCGCCAGGACTGCCTTCCGGGCCGCGTCGAGTGGCAACTGCAGGGTCGCGCCGGCCGCTCGAGCGTGTCCGCCGCCGCCGAAGCTGCCTGTCAGCACCGTGGCGTCGACGCCACCTTCGCGAGTGCGGACGCTGATGCGCGTGGAGCCGTTACCGTCGACTTCCTTGAACAGGATGGCCGCTTCGGAAGTCTCGGATTGCGACAGCAGATCGATGAGCCCTTCCGACTCGGCCGAGAGCGCGCCGCTGGCGGTCAGATCTTCGAGTTCCAGGGTCGACCAGACCAGGCGGCCCTCGAGGTCAGCCTCCATCCGGGCGAGAACTCGTCCGAAGAGGCACAGCTGGGTGTTGGGTTTCGACCTGTAAAGGCGCCGCGCGATCTCCGCCAGCGGCGCGCCGGCCTCTTTGAGGGCGGCCGCGACGACGAGCGTCCGTGGCGTCACGTTGGAGTGCTGGAAGTTACCCGTGTCCATCACGATGCCGGCGGCAAGAGCGGACGCCAGCATTCCGTCGGCGGCCGTCAGCGGCACTCCCATACGCCACGCCAGCAGGGTGACCATCTCGCACGTGGCAGAACTGCGGGCATCGACCCAATCCACGGCCCCGAAGCGCGGATTGGAGAGATGGTGGTCTATGTCGAGGATCGGAACGCGCTCAAAGAGCCCCCGGTGGGATTCCAGGACCGGGCCGATCCGCTCGAGCTCTCCGCAGTCTTCGACGACCAGCAGGTCGTAGTCGACCGACGGGTCCGGCTCGCGCCGAAAACGATCCATGCCCGGCAGAAAGGAATACATGGCCGGCATCGGGTCGGCGCAAACAGGCGTGGCTACTCCCCCACCGGCTTCCACGAGCAGGCTCACGGCCAGTGCCGAGCCCAGCGCGTCCGCCTCGGGATTCTCGTGGCAGATGGTCAGAACTCGGCGCGCGGCCGATAGTCGCTCGACGACCTCGTCCGGAACGGCGGCAGCGTACGCCGACAGGTCCACCGCGGGCTGGGCGTCGCTCATCGTGGACCTCGACGACCGGACGGCTTGCGCGGGAAGTTGCCCCTGGCTCGCTGTTCGGCACTGCGTTCGCCCGGCACGCTCCTGTCGACGCGCTCGCCCGGACGTGACCGCTTGCGTTGCGCCACAGGCGTGATGTCGCTCGGAGCGCCCACGAGCGGCAGCTCGTCTTCCATGTCGCCCTCATGGCGGAAACGTGGCACTGGCGTCGGCAGTGACTCGGCCTTGCCGGGCAGATCCTCTGGCGCTCGACCGGCCTCCAGTTCGTTGATGATCTGGAGGACGCGCGACCCGCGCTGGATCGAATCGTCGAGCCGCACGTCCAGTTCCGGAATCCGGCGCAGCCTGATCTTCGAGCCCAGGCCGTGCCGGATGAACGGCATGGCGCTGCGCAGCGCCGAGAGCGTCTCCTTGCGCTGCTGCTCGGTCCCGATCACGCTGACCCAGACGCGGGCACGCGACAGATCCGGCGCGGTCTCCACGTCGGTCACGGTGACGAACCCGATGCGAGGATCCGTTACCTCGCGCTCCAGCGCCTGTCCGATCTCCTGGCGAAGAAGCTCGTCGATCCTGTCGGTTCGCTGTGTCATCCAGCTCGCTCGCTCAGCCGGCTCATACCTTCGTTGCCGTCCTGCGTTCCTCGCTCACGCACCGGAGTGCGCTCGCTACGGTACTCGTAGGCGCCTCGGTCTGCGCTCGGCGGAGCGGCGATCTGAGACGCCGGCGCGCTCAACCGGCCGCCCGACTCACCATCTGCTGGGTGAAGCACTCGATGATGTCGCCTTCGACCAGGTCGTTGGTTCCGGCCAGGCTGATGCCGCATTCGAAGTTCGTCGCGACTTCGCGAACGTCGTCCTTCATGCGCCGGAGGCCTTCGATCCTGTCGGTCGCGATCACCTTGCCGCCGCGCCAGACCCGTGCGTTGCCGCTGCGGACGATGCGGCCGTCGGTCACGTAGCAGCCGGCGATGACCGCCGTCTTGCCGACCTTGAAGATCTTGCGGACTTCGGCCCGGCCTTCGACCGTCTCGACTTCGACAGGCTCGAGCATGCCTCGGAGGGCCGCCGAGATGTCGTCGGTGAGCTTGTAGATGATGTCGTACTGGCGGACGTCGACCTTCTCGGCCTCGGCCGCTCGGCGCGCCGTGTCGGTGATCTTCGTGCTGAAGGCGACGACGATCGCGTTGGACGCCGCGGCCAGCATGATGTCGTTGTCCGTGACGTCGCCGGCGGCCTCGTGGAGGACGTTGATCCGGACTTCGTCCGTCGACAGCTGCTGCAGGGCGTGAGTGATCGCCCCGAGCGAACCCGACACGTCGGTCTTGAGGATGATCCGAAGTTCCTTGGTCTGGCCGGCCTGGATCTGGGCGTAGAGGTCCTCGAGCGTGGCCTTGCCTGTACCCTCGGTTCGCGCCGCGGAGATCGCCTTGCGAGCCTCGACCATGCCGCGAGCGGTCTTCTCGTCGTCGACCACGCGCAGGATGTCGCCCGCCTGGGGGACGTCAGCGAGTCCCAGCACCACGGCCGGGCTCGAAGGACCGGCCTTGGTGATTCGCTTGCCGAGCGCGTTTTCCAGCGCTCGAACCTTACCGTAGGTCTCGCCCACGACGATGACGTCGCCGACGCGCAGCGTGCCGGTCTGGACCAGCGCCGTCGCAACCGGACCGCGGCCCTTGTCCAGCTCGGCTTCCACGATCGTCCCGATCGCCGGCCGCTTGGGGTTGGCCTTGAGATCCTGCAGGTCCGCGACGAGGATGATCATTTCGAGGAGCTCGTCCAGGCCGAGGCGGGCCTTGGCCGAGACCGGCACCATCGGGACGTCGCCGCCGTATTCCTCGACGACTACTCCGGCTTCGGCGAGACCGTTCTTGACCTTGTCCGGGTTTGCGTCCGGCTTGTCGATCTTGTTGAGGGCGATGATTATCGGCACCTTGGCGGCGCGCGAGTGGTCTATCGCCTCGAGCGTCTGGGGCATGACGCCGTCGTCTGCCGCGACCACGACGATCGCGATGTCCGTGACCTTGGCGCCTCGGGCTCGCATTGCCGTGAAGGCTTCGTGGCCCGGGGTGTCCAGGAAGACGATGTGCCGGCCGTCCTTGACGACCTCGCTGGCGCCGATGTGCTGAGTGATGCCACCGCGCTCGCCCGCGGCGACTTTGGTGGTGCGGATCGCGTCCAGGAGCGAGGTCTTGCCGTGGTCGACGTGGCCCATGACGGTCACGATCGGGGCCCGCGGCACGAGAAGGCTCGGGTCGTCTTCTTCGAACAGGAGTTCCTTGGTGGCGGCGCTGACCGGCACGGACTCGCCCTGCAGACCGTCGCTGCTGGGCGTCTGGGCGCCGACGGAAACCGTCTCCGCCACCTCGTAGCCGAGTTCCTCGGCGACCAGGGAGGCGGTCTCGCGGTCGATGCCCTGATTGATGTTGGCGAAGATGCCGCTCTTGATCAGCTCGCGGATCACGTCCGCGGGGTTGACGCCGAGAAGGTCGGCGAGGTCCTTCACGGTGATGCTGGACGGCAGCTCTATGGCGCTGCGTTCGCGCAGCTCGCCCACCGCCGTGGCGCTGCCCGAGACTCCGAGGTCGCGGCGCACCGGCTTGCGCGGTCCTCTACGGCCCCGCGTGCCGCTCCTACTCTTGGCCACCACTACCTCCTACTTCGATCCTGTTCGCCTCCCCTGTCAGCTCGGCCCGGAGTTCAGCCGGGATCGGCACTTCCAGCGCTCGCTGGAGCGATCCTTTGTCGAGCGCCGCGGATCGGCACTCCGTCTTGTCACACACGTAGGCCCCACGGCCCGGCATCTTGCCGGTCGGATCGATCGCGATCCGGCCGTCCGGCGTCCTCACGATCCGCAGCAGCTCGCGCTTCTGCCGCGCCGTCCGACAGACGACGCAGGACCGGGTCGGATACCGCCGCGGCGGTGCGCCGCGGGCTACGGGGCCACCTCCCCGACATCTTCCGGCTCGGTTGACTTGGCCGCCTTGCGCCGCTTGGGCTTGGCCGGCTTCTCTTCTGTGGCTGCCGCCGAAACGGCCACCCGCTCTTCCTGCGCCGACGCCTCTTCCACGGCCGTCCGGCCACCCGCGTCCGCCTCGGCAGCGACCTCGGCACCTGCGGCCGCAGCTTCGGCCGCCGACTCGATCGCGACGACGGCCTCGACGGCCGCCTCCTCGACGAGCGCATCTTCGGCGAGCACCTTGGCCGCTTCCGCGACCGACACGTCGCTGCGGATGTCGATGCGCCAGCCGGTCAGCTTGGCCGCCAGCCTGGCATTCTGGCCCTCGCGTCCGATGGCCAGAGAGAGCATTCGCTCCGGCACTACCACGTTGGCGATCCGATGCTCTTCGTCGATGCGGACTTCGATCACCTGCGCGGGGCTGAGGGCCTTGGCCACGAACGTCGAGGCGTCCTCGGACCATTCGATCACGTCTATCTTCTCGCCGCCGAGCTCCGCCACGACGGCCTGGACCCGGACGCCTCGCTGGCCGACTGTGGCCCCGACCGGATCGAGTCCCGGCTGGCGCGACGCCACGGCCACCTTCGAGCGGCTGCCGGCCTCGCGAGCGATCGCCTTGATCTCGACCGTGCCCGAATGGATTTCCGGCACCTCGAGTTCGAAGAGACGGCGCAGGAATCCTTTGTGGGTTCTGCTGATGTAGATCTGGGGGCCCTTGGCGCTCCGACGGACCTCGAGGACGAAGGCCTTGACGTTCTGGCCGATACGGTAGTGCTCGAGGGGCGACTGCTCGGTCGTGGCCAGGATGGCCTCGGCCTTGCCGACGTCCAGGACGATCGCGCGGGGTTCGACTCGAGAGACCGTGCCGGTGATCAATTCGCCTTCGCGGCTGGCGTATTCGTCGAAAACGACGTTGCGCTCGGCTTCGTGGAGTCGCTGCAGCACCACCTGCTTGGCCGTTTGAGCGTGGATCCGGCCGAAGGCCTCCTGGTCCAGCTCCTCCGTCTCGACCAGGTCGCCGGGCTCGGCGCCCGGCTGATGCGCCTGGGCGTCCGCGACCGTGATCTGGGTCGTGGGATCGTCGATTTCGTCGACCACGAACCGGGCGCGGAAGACGCGCACCTTGCCAGAATCCGCGTCGATCCGGACGTGGATGTCTTCGTCGCCGGGCGACCGCCGGTAGGCCGACTGGATGGCCTCTTCGACGGTCCGGATCAGCTGCTCCCTCGAGACACCCTTCTCGGCATTTAGCTGCAGGAGGGCGCCAACGAAATCTCGACTCACTTCGCGCCTCCCGTTCACTATGTTCGATCGCTTCCGCCGCGATCGACGTGGACCACGCGTCTGCGGATGTCGCGTCCGGTCGACTCGGCCGCCGGTCCGCCACCGACCACTCAACAAAAGACGTGGGGGTCACCCACGTCACGAGCGGCCGGTAGATTGCCGCAAGTATACACGGAGCCCTGGGGCCATCCAAGAAACGCCCGGGCCGATCCCGAAGCCGGCCACGGTTACACCGACAGTCAGCCCGGCGTCTCGAACCCGCCCACCAGACCCGGCCGCCGGCGTTGTTGCGTTCTCGCTCGGCGGCTCAGGCCGCAGATCTCATGGGCAGGGTGTCATATCGGTGGCGAGGACGTGACCCAAGTCGTCGACTATCTCGAAAGCTGCCCCGTTCAGGTCTGGCCAGACCACGTGGCAGGCAATGTCGGTGGCTTCGCTTTCGAAGCCCGCCTTGAGGTGGATGACCCAGGTCAGCTGTCCGTTGACGGTCTCGAAGTTCAAGCTCGACATTCTGTCGGTGCCGACGTCTTGATATAGCTTGATCGTCGTGGTGATGTACGGGCCGGCGACGAACACGGTGCATCCGCCGACCAGGACCAGGCCCAGCAGGACGATGAGGAACGCGATCAGGCAACCGTGGCGGTTCGATCTGGCCTGATACGCAGGAGCGCCCCAACCCGGCTGCTGCGGGTAGCCCGGAGGCGGGGCGCCCCAACCTTGCGGGGCTCCAGGCGGCGGCGCTCCCCAGCCGGGCTGGTTCGGTTGCGGCGGGGGCGGCGGCGCTCCCCAGCCGGGCTGGTTCGGTTGCGGCGGGGGCGGCGGCGCTCCCGAGCCGGTCTGGTTCGGTTGCGGCGGCTGGTCCCAACCCTGGCCTGGCTGACCAGGCTGATTCGGATCCTGCGGAGACGACATAACCCCTCCGGGAGGTCGGTGACGGACGACATGGCCGGACGAACCTGGGGCGCCCCACGAGTCTCGGCGCGGACGGCCGCCGAGTCAAGGGCAAACCTTGGTCCGAACGGCGACCGGGATTCCGCTCGAGATGGGGCCCGATCAGTAGGCTCTGGCGAACAGAACGCGGCGCTCCGACGGGGCGCCGTCGACGATGCATTTGCCCGTCTCGGCGGGCGAGTCGAACGGAATGCACCGGATTGTGGCCCCGGTATCCTCGTTGACCTGACGCTCGCATCTGGGGTCACCGCACCAGGGCGCCAGGAAGAACCCGCCCTCGGTGTCCAGCCCGTCCTTGAGCTGCTGATATGTGTCCACGGTGTGGGTGCTGGCCGTTCTGAAGTCCAGCGCGCGCTGGAACAGCTCGGCCTGATAGGCGCGCAGCCGCCCGGGCAGCTCGGCTGCCAGGCGATCGAGCGGCACGGCCTCCTTGGATCGGTCGACGCGCTTCACCAGCATGCCCTGACCGGCGGCAACGTCGCGCGGCCCGATCTCGAGTCGGAACGGCACGCCGCGCAGCTCCCAGTGGTTGTACTTGAACCCGGGCGAGTCGTCGCGCCAGTCGACCTTGACCCGGACCGCCTTACCTTCGGGCGTGGCGGCAAGCATCGCCTGGAACCGATCGATCGCTTCCGAGACCGCGGCTTTCTCTTCGTCCTTGCGGAATATCGGGACGACGACGACCTGGACCGGTGCGACGTTCGGGGGCAGCACGAGCCCCGAGTCGTCGCCGTGGCTCATGATCGTGGCTCCGACCATGCGCGTCGAGAAGCCCCAGGACGTGCCGTACGGGTTCTTGCGGACGTTGTCCCGGTCGAGGAACTCGATGCCGGCGGCCCTGGCGAAGTTCTGGCCGAGCATGTGGGACGTACCCGCCTGAAGCGCCTTCTTGTCACGCATCATGGCTTCGATGCACCACGTCCAGTCCGCCCCGGGGAACTTCTCGCTGTCGGTCTTGCGACCCTTGATCACGGGGATCGCGAGCCAGTCCTCGGACACGATCCGGTAGCACTCCAGGCCGGTCGCGACTTCGTCGGCCGCTTCCTTTTCGGTTGCGTGGAAGGTGTGGGCCTCCTGCCACAGGAACTCGGCGGTCCGCAGGAACAGACGCGTGCGCAGCTCCCAACGGACGACGTTGTTCCACAGGTTCATCAGCAGCGGCAGGTCGCGATAGGACTGGATCCAATCCTTCACGCTGTCGGCGATGATCGCCTCACTGGTGGGGCGGATCGCAAGCCACTCGTCCAACGCTTTGCCGCCGGCGTGGGTCACCCATGCGACCTGAGGGTTGAAGCCCTCGACGTGCTCGGCTTCCTTCTCCAGCAGCGACTTCGGCACGAACAGGGGGAAGTAGACGTTGCTGTGGCCGGTCCGCTTGATGTGGCCGTCGAGCTCTGCCTGCATCGACTCCCAGATGGCATACCCGTACGGCCGAATGATCATGCAGCCGCGAACCGGGGAGTAGTCGGCCAGCTCAGCCTTCAGGACCACGTCGTTGTACCAGCCCGGGAAGTCCTCGGACTGACGGGTGATGCTGGTGACGAAACCCTCCTTGGGCACGCTGCTACTCCTCCAGACGTCGACGGGTGAATTGGGCGCAATCGTAGCGCCTCACCGGCGAGAAGGAACTAAGGTACCGGCCGGGCCCGCCCGAGCAGGCCTTCTTGGCGGTCGAAAACGGCGTCGGACGCGGGGTACCATCCGCCAATGCCTCAAATGCGACGCGGCCGGAATTGACGGACGAGCGAGTGAAGCACCGCCCGGAACTGGACGGCCTGAGGGGAATTGCCATCCTCGCCGTTCTGGGCGCTCACATGGGTGTCCCGGGGTTCTCCGGTGGCGGGGGCGGCGCCGGGGTGACCCTCTTCTTCGTCCTTTCGGGCTACCTCATTACGTCGCTGCTCATCTCCGAGAAGACTCGTTCCGGCGAGGTGGACCTCGGCGCCTTCTACGCCCGGCGGGCCCTGAGGCTGTTCCCGGCCCTCGCGGCGGTGCTCGTCGTTCTCGCCATCTTGCTGGCGGCCGGGCTCGTACCTCAGAACGCGACTGCCAACACGGACTACGGCGTCGTGTTCGTCAGCGTCGTCTTCTACGTGGCCAACTGGGCGGCCGTGGCCGGCCAGTCGATCGGAATGCTGGGCCACACGTGGTCACTCGCGGTCGAGGAGCAGTTCTACATCCTGTGGCCGACGTTGCTGCTGGCGGGCTGGCGTCTCGGCCGCAAACGTCTGGCCGTGGTCCTGATCGCGCTGGTCCTCCTTGACGTGCCCTACCGGTTCTGGCTCGACCTGAACGACGGCTTCATGCACGTATTCGTCGGGACGGACACGCGGGGAGACGCGCTTCTGCTCGGCTGCGTTCTGGCACTCATCGGGACCCGCTGGCACGCCTCGATAGGCTGGCTCGGCCTGATTGGCGTCGCAGCCATGGCCGCTTCCTGGCCGGCCGACCCCGGGCTCGGAGTCCAGATCCTCTTCATCCCGATCGCCGCCATCACGAGCACCCTCGCCGTGGCCGGCTGCCCAACCGTCCTGGCCTGGCGGCCGCTCGCCTTCATCGGCAAGATCAGCTACGGGCTCTACCTGTGGCACGGGCTGGTGATCTGGTGGGATCTGCCCTGGCCGGTCGCGGCGCCACTGTCGATCGCAATCGCCTCCCTTTCGTACTTCCTGCTGGAGCGACGCTTCCTGCGGCTCAAGGATCGTTTCGGTCGCGCGGCCCACGAGCGCGGAACGGGGCTCGCGGCTGCGGCGGCGGGGAGGCCCGACGTGTCAGCGGTGGCGGAACCGCTACCCGACTCTGGGCCCGGACCGGCGCCCGAGCCAGCCTGACGGCGCCGAAAGGTTCGGACGCGGTCCAGTCAGCTCCCCGACCCGCTCGACGGACACCCCAGGGTCGCGCATCGCGCAACTCGCGGCCGCCGAGGCTTCGTCGTACGTACTTAGAGTGAATCCCTTCGCTGGAGATCGCGTTGTGGCCAACCTCAAGTCGGCCCTGTCATGGACCCGGGCTCGAGCCCACTGGCTCGCCCTGGCCGCGCTACCGCTGATCATCGCCGCCTGCAACGGCGGCGGCGGCGGCAACGGCTACTAGCCGCCCCCGAAGTTCTCACCGGCGCTTCGTGCGAGCGAGGCGGCGCCCATCCCCGATCAGGCTAGGCGCCGCCTCGCTCGCTCTCTATTTGGTTGCGCCCACTGCCGGGAAGCGGCGCTCCACGTACGCGTCCAGGATCACCTTGAACTCGTCGACGATGTGGTCGCCGCGCAGCGTCCGGTCCAGGGCACCGTCGATGAAGACCGGCGCCACGGGATCCTCGAACGTGCCCGGGAGGCTGATGCCGATGTCGGCGTGCTTTGATTCGCCCGGGCCGTTCACCACGCAACCCATCACCGCGACCCGCAGGTCTTCGACGCCGGGGTGTCGATCGCGCCATGACGGCATCTGGTCGCGCAGATAAGCCTGTATGTCGCGCGCCAATTCCTGGAAGTAGGTGCTCGTGGTCCGGCCGCATCCCGGACACGACGAGACCTGCGGCACGAAGGAACGAAGCCCGAGGGATTGAAGTACCTGCTGCGCGACCGCGACTTCCTCCGTGCGATCGCCACCGGGTTCCGGAGTTATGGAGACGCGGATCGTGTCACCGATACCCTCCGCGAGGAGCAGCGACAGGCCCGCGGTCGAGGCCACGATGCCCTTCATGCCCATGCCCGCTTCGGTCAGCCCGAGATGGAGCGCGTAGTCGCCGCGCTCGGCCAGCCGGCGATAAACCTCGACCAGGTCGCGCACGCCCGAAACCTTCGCCGAAAGGATGATTCGATCGTGAGAGAGGCCGGTCGACTCGGCAAGTTCGGCCGAACGGATGGCACTCTCGACCATGGCGTCGATCATCACGGCTCGCGGCTCGCGAGGCTCCGGCAAGCGGGCATTGGCGTCCATCATCTGGGCCAGCACATCCTGGTCCAGCGAACCCCAGTTGACCCCGATCCGGACCGGCTTGTCATTCTCGATCGCCACCTGAACGATGGCCGCGAAGTGATCGTCGTGATGGCGTCCCGGGCCGACGTTTCCGGGTTGATTCGGTACTTCGCGAGGGCCCGCGCCGTTTCCGGATACTCGGTCAGCAGCTTGTGGCCGTTGTAGTGGAAGTCGCCGACGATCGGCACGTCCACCCCGAGTCCGCGAACCTTGCGTAGGATCTCCGGTACCGCGGCAGCTGCGGCCTCAGTGTTGACGGTGATGCGGACCAGTTCGCTGCCGGCATGGGCGAGCCGCGCGACCTGGATGGCCGTGGCGTCGGCATCGGCCGTGTCAGTGTTCGTCATGGACTGGACGACGATCGGGCGACCGCCGCCGACTACGACCCCACCGACGTCGACGGCCGTCGAAGGACGCCGCATGGGCAACTCGACATCGGACGACCGCCGATCTGGGCCAAACCCGGAATCGCTCATGGTTACGGAGCGCCGCCCCGTACGATGTCGAAGTAGGTTATCCAGCCGATGAACGCTATCAGGAAGGCGAACCCGGCCAGATAGGCGAACTGCTCCACGGCGCCCACTCCCCTGGCGCCGAAGACCTTCTTCACCACCATGATCACCATCTTGCCGCCGTCGAGCGGCGGGAACGGCAGGACGTTCACGAGGGCCAGGTTCGCCGAAATCACCGCCATCATGAGGAGCAGGAGCATCAAAGCGTCCGGCTGCGACACGACGTTGCCGACGTCGGCGGCGATGCCCACCGGTCCCTGCACGCCCGCCGGCGCCTGCGTCGGGTTCGAGGCGAACTGGCTGCCGATGTCGCCGAGCGCCACCAGGATCAGGCTCATCGCCCGGCCCGTGCCGGTGACCGCGAGACCGGCCGCCTGGACCGGATTGCCGGGTGCGTCCACGAGCGTGTAGTTGCCGGTCTGGACGCCGAGGGCGCCTTCGCCGGGCTTGGGCACGCGCAAGGCGACCGAGACCGTCCGCTGCTGGCCCTGCGAGTCGGAGATGACGAGGCTGACCGTCTTGCCGGCGTTGTCCAGCAGGTCCTGTCGCCAGGTGGCGGTCGGGTCGCTGCCGAATTCGAGGATCGAATGCGTCCGGCCGTCGATGGAGACGAGCGAGTCGCCCGCCTTCAGACCAACACTCGCGGCCGGCGATCCATCGACGACCTGAGTAATGGTCGGCTGCACGACAGGATTGAAGGCCCAGGCGACGACGAACAGCAGCGCCACGGCCGTGAGCACGTTCATCGTCACGCCGGCGACCAGCACGAGGAGTTGCTTCCAGATCGGTGCGTTCGTGAAGGCCCGCGGATCGTCCGAATCGGACTCCTCGCCCTCCAACCGGACGAAACCGCCGATCGGCAGCCAGTTGAGCGTGTACTCGGTCTCGTGATCGTGGCCCAGCACCTTGGCCCGCGGCGGGAACCCGAGCCCGAACTCGAGAACCCTGATGCGAGTCAGCCGGGCGACGATGAAGTGGCCCAACTCGTGGACCAGCACCAACGGCACCAGTATCAGCAGCAGGAGCGGGACGGCCCGAAGCCAGAAGAACAGTCCGTCAAGGCTCATCGAAACGCCTCCGCGAAACGGTGCACGTCGGCGTCTATCGCGACGAGCTGATCCAGACTTGGCTCGGCCGGGGAACCGGATCCGAAACGTTCCACTGCCGCGCCCAGGAGACGCGGGATGCCGTTGAAGTCGAGACTACCGGTGAGGAATCGCGCCACGGCGACCTCGTCGGCCGAGATGAGCGCGGCGCTGGCGCGAGGACCGGACTGGCCGGCCTCTCGGGCGATGCGCAGAGCCGGGAAGCGCGACTCGTCCGGGGCCAGAAAGTCCAGCCGACCCGCGGCAACCAGGTCGATCGCGCTCGCCGGCGAGGCGACCCTGGCCGGGTATGTCAGCGCGTACTGGATTGGCAATCTCATGTCCGGAGTCCCCAACTGTGCCTTCACCGAGCCGTCCACGAACTGCACCGCCGAATGGACGACGCTCTGCGGGTGTATGACGACCGAGATCGCCGACAGGGGCACATCGTACAGCCAGCTTGCCTCAATGATCTCGAGGCCCTTGTTCGCCAGGGTCGCCGAGTCGATCGTGATCTTGGCCCCCATCGTCCAGGTAGGGTGTCGCAGCGCCCGTTCGGGCGTTACCGTCGCGAGGTCCGCGACGCTGGCCTCGAGGAAGGGCCCGCCCGAGGCCGTCAGGATCAGCCGCTCGATGGTCGCGTTGTCTTCCCCCGCCAGACACTGCCAGATGGCAGAATGCTCCGAATCGATGGGCCGGAGCCAGCCGAGCGGGCTGGCCATGGCGTGGTGCGCGTCGCCGGTCGCCTCGATCGTACCCATGGCCAGGCTCCGCACCAGCGGCATAACCAGGTGGCCGCCGGCAACCAGCGTCTCCTTGTTGGCGGTGGCCACGACCTTGACGGCTTGCAGGGCGGCCAGGACGGAGCGGAGCGCCACCAACCCGCTCGTGGCCACCAGCACCATGTCCACGTCCGATCGAGTGGCCAGTTCCTCGAGCGCGTCCGCGCCGCCGACGAACTCGGTACCGGTTGGAAGGTCGAGTTGTTGGGCCGATCGGGAGCTTGCCAGCGACACGGCCAGGGGCTTCAGCAATCTCGCCTGTTCCTCGAGCATCTGGCCCTGCGAACCGGTGGCCAGGGCCACGACCCGGAACGAGGCCGGGTTCCTGGCCAGAACGTCGACCGCCTGCCGGCCTATCGAACCACCCGAACCGAGTAACGCGACGCGAGTCGGCTGGCTGGTCTGACCGGCCCCGCCTTCGTGGCCGGCCCTCAATTGCCCGGCCGACGTGGTCATTTCACCGAACCAGCGCGGTCACGAAGATCGCGGCGACGGGAGCGGCGAAGATGAACGAATCCACGCGGTCAAGTATGCCGCCGTGACCGGGAATGAGCCCACCCGAGTCCTTCACGCCCGCTGCGCGCTTCAACATGGACTCAGCCAGGTCACCGGCCTGAGCCACGGCGCCCACGAGGGGCCCCAGAATCAGCCCGAGTGCGAGCTGCTGCCCCAGCGCCCACAGGCCGACAACGGCCACGGCCGTCGCTGCGGCCAATCCGCCGAACAGCCCCCAGTAGCTCTTGGATGGAGAGATGTGCGACAGGAACTTGCGCTTGCCCAGCGCGATGCCCACGCAGTAGGCGCCGGTGTCGAACGACCACACGAGTAGGACCACGAGCAGAATCCAGGCTCTCGGGGCCCCGAAGGCGGCGATGGGCGCGGTCGACGGTAGCGGCGGCGCAACCTGGCCGAGACGGACCAGGCCGGCCAGCAGACCCACGTACACGGCCGCGAAGACGGTGGCCATCCAGGCCCCGAAACCAACTTTGGTGTCCTTCTCCGCGAACGCGGCGATCGCGGCGGCCACGATGACCGCGGCCACCAGCAGGTCCGCGTACGGCCGCCACTGCTCGATCGAGGCCACGTCCGCAGCCACGGCGAGGGCGCCCGCGACGGCCACCACCGGGACGGCCGGGTAGCCCGCTCCACGGAGCAGCCTGACGGCTTCCCACGCCGCAACGGCCACGAAGACCGCGATCAGCGCCGCGAACCACGGTTCGCCGAGCGCCAGCACGATCAAGAGAGGCGGAACGAAGATGGCGGCGCTGATCGCCCGCTGACGCATTCCTGCCCCTAACGTCCGAACCGGCGCTGCCGGCTCGCGAACTCGATCAGGGCCTGGTCAAACGCTTCCCGGCCGAAGTCCGGCCACAGGATGGGGCTGAAATAGAACTCCGCGTACGCGGCCTGCCAGATCAGGAAGTTGCTGAGACGCTGATCGCCGCCGGTGCGGATGACGATGTCGGGGTCCGGCAGCCCGGCGGTATAGAGGGCCCGGGCGAGGGCCGTCTCGTCGATCTCGTCCGGCCGAAGACCCGCGTCGACCAGCCGGCGGACGGCGTCCACGAGCTCCGTCCGGCCGGAATAGTTGAAGGCGATGTTCAACTGCAGGCGCTTGCCACCCGCCGTGGCATCCAGGGCCTGCTGGATCGAAAGCCCCGTTTCGGGTGGCAGCTCGTCGATCCGTCCGAGAAGGCGGACGCGGGCCCCCTGCGCCTTCAGTTCCTCGGTTTCGTTGCGTATGACCTTCTCGAGAAGGTAGAAGAGCCCGCCTACTTCCTCGTCGGAGCGAGCCCAGTTCTCGCGGCTGAAGGCATATAGCGAGAGGACCTCAATCCCCCGCCGGACGGAGTGGCGGATGATCTCGCGGATCGCCTCGACGCCGGCGGCATGACCGTCCATCTCGGACTGTCCGCGCGCCTTGGCCCAACGCCGGTTGCCGTCCATGATGATCGCCACGTGGCGTGGCAGCTCTTCTCTGGGGACCGAGAAGGCCTCGGTTGGCGCCGCGTCCGGAGACGCCACGGCCGGGGCGGCGGCTTCGTCCGGCGCTTGCGACTCCAGATGAACCAGCGCCGGAGAGTCGGTCGGGCGGGATATCCGGCCGGCCACTAGACCTCCAGGATCTCCTGCTCCTTCGTAGCACCGACACGGTCCACGTCTGTCACGTGCTTATCCGTGATGCGCTGGAGCTGCTCCATCTCGCGGCGGACGTCGTCAGTGCCGAGCACGCCGTCGTGCTCTTCCTTCTTGAACTGGTCGGCAGCGTCACGGCGCAGGTTCCTGATCTCCACCCGGGCCTCTTCCATGCGCTTGTGGATCTGCTTGACGAGGTCCTTGCGCCGCTCTTCGGTGAGCGGCGGGATGTTCAGCCGGATGACCGAGCCGTCGACGTTCGGCACCAGACCGATGTCGCTCTTGATGATCGCCTTCTCGATGGCCTGCAGGACACTCCGATCCCAGGGCTGGATGACGATCTGATGGGCTTCCGGCACGCTGATGCCGGCCAGCTGGTTGATGGACATCGGCGAGCCGTAGGCCTCCGCCATGATGTGTTCGACGATGGCCGTGGATGCCCGACCGGTCCTGATGCCTTGCAGGTCGCGTTCGAGGACTTCCACCGCCCTGGCCATCTTGTGCTCGGTGGCGGACAACGTCTCGCTGCTCATGCGGGGCTGCCTCCGGTGATCAAGGTGCCGACACGTTCGCCGGCTGCGACACGAGTGATGTTCTCGGGCTCGTTGAGGTCGAAGACGACGATCGGCGTGTCGTTCTCCATGCACAGCGAGACGGCCGTGGCGTCCAGAACCTTCAGCTGCTGCGCAAGGACCTGCGAATAAGTGAGATGCTCGTACCTGCGCGCGCCCGGGTTCGTGACCGGATCCGAGTCGTAGACGCCGTCAACCTTCGTTGCCTTGAGGATGATTTCGGCCCCGATCTCGACGGCCCGCAGGGCAGCGGCCGTGTCCGTGGTGAAATAGGGATTACCCGTCCCGGCGGCCAGGATGATGACTCGGCCCTTTTCGAGGTGGCGGACGGCGCGGCGCCGGATGTACGGCTCGGCGACCTCGTTCATGCCGATGGCGCTCATGACGCGGGTCTGCACGCCGGCCTTCTCGAGAGCGTCCTGGAGGGCCAACGCGTTCATGACCGTGGCCAGCATCCCGATGTAGTCGCCGGTGGCGCGGTCCATGCCCTTTGCCGCCGCGGCCAGGCCCCGGAAGATGTTCCCGCCGCCCACGACGATGCCGATCTGCATGCCGGTCCGATGGACCTCTGCGACCTGGGCTGCGATGAAGGCGCAGAAGTTGGGGTCGACGCCGTACTGGCGGCTGCCCAGGAGCGCTTCCCCCGACAGCTTCAGCAGGATCCGCCGATAGCGCGGCTGGGTTGCGTCGCCGGCCGCCGGAGCGGTTTCGTCCGCGCCGGCAGCCTGGCCTTTACCACTCTTGCCCTTGGCCGCAGTGGCCTCGCTCATCTACTCCCCCAGCTCGAACCTGACGAAGCGCCGGACACGGATATTCTCGCCGGTCTTGGCGATTGCGGCAGTGATCAATTGACCGACTGTAATGTCCTGATCGCGGAAGGGCTGCTCGACGAGGACGACCTCGGTGAACCACTTCTTGAGTTGGCCCTCGACGATCGTCGCGCGAATTGCCTCGGACTTGCCCGCGGCCGCATCGGATCCGGCCAGTTCGGTCTTCTTGGCCTCGAGGACTTCGGCCGGGATCGACTCGATGGTCGGGTAGATCGGCCGGAGGCCGGCGACCTGCATGGCCAGTTCGCGTACCAGCTTCTGGAACTCGTCCGTGCGAGCGACGAAGTCCGTCTCGCAGTTGACCTCGATCAGGACGCCGATCTTGCCGCCCATATGGATGTAGCTCGAGACGAGTCCGTCCTTGGCGTCTCGGCCGGAACGCTTCTCCGCGGCAGCCTGACCTCGCTCCTTGAGTATGGCGGCGGCCTTGTCGATGTCGCCGTCGCTCTCTTCGAGTGCCCGCTTGCACTCCATTACGCCCGCGCCGCTCCGCTCGCGGAGGGCCTTGACGGTCTCGGCCGTAATCTTTGCCATCTTGCTCTCGTTCTCCCTGTGGTCGGCGCCGCCGGGCCGCTCGAGATCATGCCGAGCGGCACGGCCGGACGCAGGTTTCGGTTACGTCAATGAGGGCGAGGGGACTCTTCGCCGTCAGCCGCGTGCGGGTGGGCCGGGGCCACGTGCGCGGCCGGCAGGAGGACTTCCTCCTCGACGTCCGGTTCGAACGTCAGCGCCCCACCGCCGGCAAGGGCAGCGACCAGCTCTTCGGACGCGGCTTCTTCGATGCCAACCTCGGCCGGAGCCTCGGGAGCCTCGGGCTCCGCATTGGTCCGGGCGCCACGCTCGCGCTGGCCTTCGATGCAGGCGTCCGCGACGAGTGAGCACAGCAGACGGATCGCCCGGATGGCGTCGTCGTTGGCCGGAATGATGTAGTCCAGCTCATCGGGATCGACGTTGGTGTCGCCGGTGCCGATGATCGGCAACTCGAGCTTGCGGGCCTCGGTGACGGCGATGCGCTCGCGATGCGGGTCGACGATGAAGACCATGGCCGGAAGCCGCTTCATCTTGCGGATACCGCCGAAGGCGTCACGCAGGTGCTCCATCTCCTCGACGAGCTTCGCGGTCTCCTTCTTGGTGAGGCGTTCGAAGTCGCCGCTCGCCTGGCGGGCCTCGAGCTGGTCGAGCAGGGCGATGCGCTTCTTGATGGTGATGAAGTTGGTCAGCATGCCGCCGAGCCAGCGGCGGTTGACGTACGGCTGCCCGGCCCGGGTCGCCTCCTGGGAGACGGGTTCCTGGGCCTGCTTCTTGGTGCCGACGAAGAGCACGGCGTCGCCGCGAGCGACGGTCTCGCGGGCGGCATCGAGGGCGAGATCCAGCCGCTTGACGGTCTGGGCCAGGTCGATGATGTGGATCCCGTTGCGCTCCGCGAAGATGAACGGCTTCATCTTGGGATTCCAGCGTCGGGTCTGGTGGCCGAAGTGGATACCGGCCTCCAGCAGTTGCCGCATCGATACGGACGGCATGAACGAACCTCCTGCGGTTGTATCCTCCGCAGCGCCCCTGCCGAGAACCGGAGGCCCGAAGGCCGACCCGGCACCGCTCCCGACACGGCGGCTCTGCGTGTGAACTCCGTTACCGAAGGCCAAACGGCGGTCGGGCACGGGAATCATCGCTAGCGCGACGACGGCCGGGAGTGTAGCACAGCGGTGCTCGGGTTCCGGCAACGACACGGGTTCCGGCTGAACTCGGGTTCCGGCTGTACGCCCGATCGGTCGGATAGCCGCCGCTCTACTCAGCCAGGGCGTTGCGGTAGAGCAGGACGCTCGGCCGGCCACCTCTCCCGGGCTCGACGACCGCCAGATCGACTGCCACCGAGAGCCGAGGCAGCGCCGTTCCGTCGGGGAGGAAACCATTCTCGAGCAGTCGCCCGAACCCGACTCGCAGTTGCGCGCGCTTGCGAAATCCGAATGACTCCTCGGCGCCGCCAAAGCTCCGTGACGCACGCCATCGAACCTCGACGACGACCAGCCGCGCCGGCGGTCCCGGATCCACCGCCACCACGTCCAGCTCGCTTCTCCCAACGTGGACGTTGCGGCCCAACACGTTCCAGCCGCGCGCCGCCAGAAGATCCGCCACCAATTGCTCGGCCGCGTCGCCCGCAAGTTGTCGGTCGGTCCGGCTCACATCCGCTCCGCGGCGCTAGTCGAGCAGTTCGACGACCTCGAGTTCGTCTGTCTCGTCGGCTTCGTCGACGTCGACAACGGCGTCTGCCGCTGCATCCTGCCACAACGACATTTGCTGCCGATCACGGCACGGGGCGAACGAAAGCCGGTGGATCGGGCTCAGACCCAGCGTCTCGAGGCCGGCGCGATGTTCCGGCGCGGCGTAGCCCTTGTTGCCCGCCAGACCGTAGCCGGGGTAAATCGCGTCGTACTCCACCATGAGGCGATCCCGAGCCACTTTGGCGATGACGGACGCAGCTGCCACCGACGCGCACAGACGATCGGCCGAAACCAGGACACGCTGGTGGACGCGGACCTCCGGCAGCGAAACCGCGTCGAGGAGCAGCGCGTCCGGACGGATCGTGAGTCGGGCCGCGGCGAGAGTGCTGGCCAGGAGCGTGGCCTGCAGGATGTTGATCCGGTCGATCAGCTCCGGCCCGACGAAGGCGATCGACCAGGCCACGGCATGGGCGCGGATCTCCTCGTCCAGACGGCGACGATCCTCGGGCTTGAGCAGCTTGGAGTCACGCAGGCCGCGTGGCTGCCAGTCCGGCGGAAGGATGCACGCGGCCGCGGTCACGGGTCCCGCGAGACAGCCCCGGCCGACTTCGTCGATGCCGGCGACGTGGCGGTAGCCTCGAGACCAGAGGATTCGTTCCTCGGCGAAGTCCGGGTCGACCCGGGCCTTGTGCCAGGCGGCGATTTCGAGCCGGCCGCCGACCGAACCTGGGGAAGAAACAGTTGGACCCCGCCGCGCCACGGAGGGCGACCGGACGGGGTCCTCGGCTGGACCGGTGGAGCGACGGGCGTCTGGCATGTCGCTCCGACCAGCTAGCTGTTGACGCGACGCTCGCGCAGTGTCGCGGCCTTGCCGATGCGCTTGCGCAGGAAGTACAGCTGAGCCCGGCGGGCCTGGCCGTGGCGCACGACCTCGATCTTCTCGATTCGCGGGCTGTTGATCTTGAATGTCCGCTCCACGCCGACGCCGCTGGCGATGCGGCGGACCGTGATGGACTTCTGGATCCCGCCGGCACGGAGGCGCATGATCGTGCCTTCGAAGACCTGGATGCGCTCGCGGGTTCCTTCGACGACTCGAGCCGAGACGCGCACGGTGTCACCCGCTGCGAGCTCCGGCAGATCTGTCCGGATCTGTTCCTGGGTGATCTCTTCGAGCACGTTCACGTTGGGTCCCTACTTCTTGCGGCGGCGCGACGGCGCTGCGATGGCTATGTGGCCCGCAGCGTCGCTGCGATGAAGGCACATCTGAAGAGGCCACCAAGGGCGGCCGACGGCGAAGGATATCACAACCCACGACCGTCGCGGCCGGGTGTGGCCGGGGCTATCGCGGCCGCGGCCAACCGGACAGCGAAGGCGCCGGGCCGGGACCAGATCCAGCCTTCCGAATGACGCCTGTTACTCAGCCGGATTCTCCCCGCCGGCAGCTTCGGCGCGAGCCTCGACCCGCAACTCGGCCATGAGCTTTCCTTCCTCTGTGGTGAAGCCCCTACCCTCGAGCAGCTCCGGGCGCCGGTCGAGCGTCCGGCGGAGCGCCTCTTTGACGCGCCACTGCCGGACGGCCTCGTGGTGGCCGCTGGTCAGGATGGCCGGCACGACCATGCCTTCGAACTCGGGCGGGCGGGTGTACTGCGGATACTCCAGCAACCCGGTCGTGAACGACTCCTCCATCGTCGACTCGGCGTCGATGGCTCCGGGCAGCAGCCTCAAGATCGTGTCGACGAACACGAGCGCCGGTATCTCCCCGCCCGAGAGCACGTAGTCGCCGATGGACAGCTCGAGATCCACCATCGAGCGGATCCGCTCGTCCACTCCCTCGTACCGCGGGCACAGGATGATCAGATGGCCGCGCTCCGACAGCTCGTACGCCCGCGGCTGGGCGAAGACCTCACCGCCGGGGTCCGGGAGGATTACGGTGCTATCGGGCCGCCGCAGCACCTCCAGAGCCGCGGCCACGGGCTCGGGTCGCAGGACCATGCCCGCTCCCCCGCCGTACGTGTAGTCGTCGACCGTCTTGTGCCGGCCCAGGCCCCATTGCCGCAGGTCGTGGACGCGGACGACTGCCAGGCCGCGGCTTTGGACGCGACCCGGAATGCTCTCAGCGAGCGGCCCCGACAGCATCCCCGGGAACAGCGTGAGGATGTCGATCTCGAGCGCCGGCTTCGCGGGCTGCCCGAACTGCGCCGGCGGGTCCTGCTCGGCGTTCGGCGCCGCGTCGGCGGGCTCCTGCGTCCCCTCCTCGTACCTCATCGGTTTCGTTCGGCCTGGTCGAACTCGGGCCCCGTGGGCTGGTCGGGCGCTTCGACTTCGCCGTGCGCCTCGGATATTCCGGACTCCGGTTGCCCGGCCGGCTCGCCGCGCAAGCCCAGGGCCTCGCCGTCGACGACGATTTCGCCCCGCGCCGGCGCAAAGATACGGACCACCGCGCGCACCAGCGGTATGTCCAGCTCGCCATCCGTACCGGCCACGACCGCTACTTCGGCGCCGCCCGCCCGGTACATGTCGACGACCTCGCCGAGCGGCGTTCCGTCGACGTCGGCGACCTTCGAGCCCACGACCTGGTGCCAGTAGTACTCGCCGCGAGGCAACTCCTCACCCGGCCCGACCACGGCCTCCAGATAGGCGTCACGAAGCCCCTCCGCCGCGGTCCGATCCGGAATCTCGGCGAAGCGCAGCCGCCACCCCAGGCCGTCGGGATTGGCCTCCACGATCGTCAGCTGTGATTCGGCGCCCTCTCTGAAGAGCGCCCGACCCTCCGCGAAACGTTCCTCCGGGCGGTCGGTCGAATTCGACGCGGACCGTGCCACGCAGCCCATGGAAGCCGCGCACCTGGCCGACCACTAGCCGCTTTCCGGCGGTCACGGTTGGAGACTCAGCCGATTTCCAGAGAGACTGACTCTCCGTCGCGAGCGGACATGACTTTGAGCAGCGTCCGGAGCGCCTTGGCGACGCTGCCGTTCCGCCCGATGACCTTACCCATGTCTTCTTCGGCGACGTGGAGCTCTATGACCGTCCCATCGGGGCCGGTATGGACCTCGACAACAACTGCGTCGGGATCGTCGACCAAATTCTTGGCGACGTATTCGACGAGATCCTGGGCTGCCATTGGCCTCCTCTTATGTTGGAAATTAGCGCCTGGTAGTCGTCACGCCACGACCCGGGCCAGCCGAGTCGCCTGGCGACCCGGCTACTTGGCCGTGGGAGCGACCTTGCGCGCGACCTTGGGCAGCACGCCGGCGTTCTGGAGCAGCCGCGAGACCGTGTCCGAAGGGAGGGCTCCCTGAGCCAGCCACTTCTTCACCTTCTCCGCGTCGACGGCGAACTCGACCGGATCTGTCCGGGGGTTGTAGTGGCCGAGGGTCTCGATGGCGCGACTGTCGCGAGCGCTCCGGCTGTCCATGACGACGATCCGGTAGGCCGGCTGCTTGGTAGCCCCGACGCGGCTGAGGCGAATTCGAACTGCCATGTGCGAGCTGAATTCCTCCTGAGAAATTCGGCGGGTGTTGCCCGGCGCGCTATTTGGCCGTGACGACGAACCGCAGGATAACCGTATTTCCATCCACCACGGCGGATCCAATGCCGCCAACGTGGTCGAAGTAGGGCTTGTAGTCGAGACTCCACTGCGACGGCGAGGCCGAGAACAACGCCGGACCAAGCTGATCCATGAGCGCCGGGACGTTCACATACGACGACATCGCGTTGCTGGAACCGACGGCCGACATGACCGCCGCGTAGTCTGCCTGGGAGGCGAGTGAATTGCCTGACGTGGTGTCGATGACCGCCTTCACGAAGGCGTCCGTGTATCCGGCCACGATGTGGTCGTCCTTCGCGGCGAGCGCGATCTCGACCGGCGTCCCGCCTGTCTGCGAAGGCGGAATGTTGATCAGGGTGATTTCGACGCCCTTGTAGTTCTCGCCCCGGCTGGTGATGCCGAGACTCCCGCCGGCCAGCGTCACGAGGTTGTTGACGAGCGCCACCTTGGCGCTGGCGGTCGCTGAAATCGGTCGCTTCAGCCACGAAGCCGCCGCCGTATGTGGTGCCGTCCCTGGTGACGGCCACGACTCCGTCGCCGAGCCAGTCGACACCACCGATCTGCGTCAGCACGTTGTTGACGGTCTGGACCGAAGAATCGGACGGAAGCTCATTCTGTAACGCGCTCAGTCCGGATGTGATCAGCTTGCCGACCGAGTGGACCTCGTAAACGCCGATCGTGCTGCCCGGCAGAACCGCCGCCAGCGTGCTGGCGTGGTTCCCAACGTCGGTCGTGCCGGTTCTAGGCATCGAGACGTCGACCACCATACGATCGGACTCGGCTCGGATCGACCCGGCGATCCAGGCCGGCGCGTTTGCGGCGGAGGCTCCCAGGCTGGGCAGCGGCGACATGCCCATGCCGCCCAGCGCCTGAGACAGGGAACCGAGGGTGGAGAGTTCGGAGTCGACGAGCGACCTGGCGTCGACGTAGAAGCGCGCCAGGCTGTCGCCCGAGAGCGAACCCATGGCCGCCTGGTAGTTGGCGTTGCCGGCCAGCGAGCCGTTCGTCTTGGTGTCGATCGAGGCCTTCACTCCGTCGACCGTGCCGAGGAGCAGGTCCTGGTCCGTGAAGGCGTACGCGCCGGTGTCAACACCGGAGCCGGTCGAGTAGATCGTGGTTCCGGCATAGTCCTGGCTGGTGACAACCAGGCCGGTACTGCTGACCTCCGAAGTAACCCAGGCCTGAGCGGCCGCGCGGTCCTTGAGAGCGACGATGACCACTGCGCTCGGCGGGTTGAGGTTCATGCCGGGCAGGGTTCCGGGCGACGCGGACGCCGCACCAATTCCGCCGAGGCCCGTAACGGCAACCGAGATCTCGCCTTCCATCCACGGCTTGAACGCCGACGTGTAGGTGAGGTCAGGCGAAACGGCGCTCGTCAGCTTGTTCAGGGCCTCGTCCAGGGCGTTGTCGAACTGGGCTCGATCCTGGAATCCGGGGAAATGGCTCATGAAGTCTGCGAGCTTGGCGTGCTGATCACCGGGAAGGTCCGTCCTGACTTCCAGGAACGCGATCGTGTTCTGAGGAGCGACGCCCGCGGTCAACGACTTGGCGCCGGCGGCGCCGGACAGCACGAAGGCGCCGGCCGTCGTCACGACCACGAGGCACAGGACTACCGCCAGGGCAATGCCCCATCGCAGACGGCGCGAACGCGCCGGCACTGGAACAAGCATGACGTCGGGCGCCCACTGATCGCCCATGGGGACAACTGTGGGCTGCTGATATGGCGGCTGAGTATTCGGCTGCGGTGCGTACAGGGCCTGGCCATACGCCGCCTGGCCGAACGGCTGGCCGGCTGGCGGCTGGCCCGCGGCCGGCGGTGCGTAGGGAGGCGGGGCCACCGGCCGGGCTGACTGCGCCGTGGCCGGTCGCTGACCGTAGCCCGATTGGCCGTATCCTGGTTGACCGGAGAGCGATTGGCTCGACGGACTCTGGCCGTAACCCGGCTGTCCGCCCTGCTGAGGCTGGTTCGACTTCGGCCGTCCCTCGGCGCCGGACTGCTTGGGATCCATTCGCGTGCCTCCCCTACCTGGGCATGCCAGGGATGCGTCGTCCGAGACGACCCCCGGCCATCTGCTTCATCATCTTCTGCAGTTCGGCGAACTGCTTGATCAGCTGATTCACGTCCTGCAGCCGCGTGCCGGAGCCTTTTGCAATCCGTCGGCGACGGCCTGCGTTGAGGATACTCGGCTCACGACGCTCGCCCGGTGTCATCGATCGGATGATTGCCTCGACGCGCTTGAGGTCCCCGCGATCGACCGACTCCTGGGCCTGCTTGGCCATCCCGCCCATGCCCGGGATCATCTCCAGGATCTGGCCCATCGGGCCCATTTTCCGGACCTGCTCCATCTGGTCGAGCATGTCGTCCAGGGTGAAGCTGTTCTTGCGCAGCTTCTCGGCCATCTTGGCCGCTTCCTTCTCGTCGAAATGCTCCTGGGCGCGTTCCACGAGGGTGAGCACGTCGCCCATGCCGAGGATTCGGCCGGCCAGGCGATCCGGGTAGAAGGGCTCGAGTGCATCGGTCTTCTCGCCCGTGCCCATGAACTTGACCGGCAACCCGGTTACGGCGCTGATCGAGAGGGCGGCACCGCCGCGGGCGTCGCCGTCGATCTTGGTCAGGACCAGGCCGGTCACCGGCACGGCAGCGTGGAAGGCTTCGGCCACGTTGACGGCCTCCTGGCCGGTCATTGCGTCCACCACCAGGAGGGTCTCGGACGCCTTCACCGCGGTCGCGAGATCGGCGATCTCCTTCATCAGCGGCTCGTCGATGGTCAGACGGCCGGCCGTGTCGAGGATGACGGTGTCTCGAACCAGCCTGCGCGCGGCATCCATGCCGCCCTTCGCGATGCCGAGCACGTCCGTCCCTACCGGGGCTCGGTGCACGGGAATGTCCAACGACTTTCCCAGCGTCTCCAGCTGGTCGGCGGCGGCCGGCCGGTACGGGTCGGCGGCCACGAGCAGGGGCCGGCGACCTTGCTTGTGGAGGTGACGGGCAAGCTTCGCGGCGGTCGTCGTCTTGCCCGAACCCTGCAGGCCCACCAGCAGGATGACGGCCGGGTTTCCCGTCAGGTGCAAGGACCTGTCCCCGGCGGACAGGAGCGCGACCAGTTCCTCGTTGACGATCTTGACGACCTGCTGGCCGGCAGTGAGGCTCTCGAGAATCTCGACGCCCGTCGCCCGCTCTCGGACGCGACTCACGAAGTCCTTGACCACCTTGAAGTTGACGTCGGCCTCCAGGAGGGCCAGCCGCACCTCGCGCATGGCGGCGTCGACGTCGGCCGCACTGACCCGACCATGCCCGGTCAGGGCACCGAGCGTCTTGCGCAGCCGGTCGCTCAGAGCATCGAACATCGGAGCTTGGGATTCTCCTGATCCATCTCGTCGCCCCGGAAGCAGTGGGCAACGCTGGGCCGCGGATTCTGGCGGCACCGAAGGCTCGCGGAGTGTACCTCATCGAGGTTGCGGCGCACAGTCGCCCCCGGTTCTGCCCTGGCTCGCTTGAACACCGGCCGTGCTCGCGGCCGCTCGCGCCTCGGCCGCATCACCCGAATGGCCCAATCGACGCCCCGGATCCTTGAGCTAGAGTCAGCCAGGCGATCTGCGTCGACTCGGTCCCGTGCTTTGGGAGGTAGCAACCGGTTGGGCTTTCAATCCAGGCTGGAACGCGACCTCGAAAAAGTCCGATCTGACGCGGACGACGCTCGCCTCGAGCGTGGCGCGGAGCTGCTGGCACACAACAAGCCGGATTCGGCGGAGAAGACGTTCCGGTCGGTCATTCAATCCTTTCCGGAATCCGCGGCCGCGCACGCCCTGCTGTCGATGGCGCTGGCCGACCTGAACCGCGGCCACGACGCTCTCCGCGCCGCCGACAGGGCGGTTCAGCTAAACCCGCGCCTGGCTCTGGCCCACGCCGCTCGCGCCTGTGCCCTCGAGGCCCAGGGCATGCCCTGGGAGGCCGAGATGGAAGGCCGCCAGGCGGTCGCCCTGGCCCCGACCGACCCCAACCGGCACTCCGACCTGGCCGGCATGGTCGGTCGCGCCGGACGCTACCGCGAGGCCCTGGACATCACCGCGCGCGGCCTGTCGCTGAACCCGCAGCACCTGCCCTCGCTGCATTGCC
Source organism: uncultured Chloroflexia bacterium (assembly GCA_963835845.1). Classification (GTDB taxonomy): domain Bacteria; phylum Chloroflexota; class Limnocylindria; order Limnocylindrales; family CSP1-4; genus Fen-1039. The sequence goes on from CAWIGT010000001.1 coordinate 592,703, forward strand.
GAGCCCTCGCCTTGGTGTCGCTCGGACAGGCGGACGAGGCGCAGGATCTCCTGACCTCGGCTCTGCTCGAAGACCCGGATCTGGCTCAGCTCCACGCCAGCATCGGCCAGTTGCTCGAGATGAGGGGCGACACCGTCAGGGCGGCAGATGAGTTCCGCGAGTCGCTCCGGCTCGACAACTCCGTCGTGGCCGCCCGCGAAGGCCTGCGGCGGCTCAGTTCCCGGTACGGCCGGCTGCGGCCCTCGAACTGGCGGCGCGGCAAGTAGAAGGCGGCCGCGAGACCGGGCAATCACCCCGAAGGATGGGGCGGCGCAAGGGCTCAGGCGAACAGCGCGCCGACGAAATCGTCCGGATCGAAGGGCAGCAGGTCGCCCAGCTTCTCGCCCACACCGATAAATCGGACCGGGACATGGAGCGTGTCTTCGATGGCGAACACGATCCCGCCCTTGGCCGTGGAATCGAGCTTGGTCAGGACGATGCCGGTCAGCCCGACGGTGTCGTGAAATACCTTCGCTTGAGAGAGGCCGTTCTGGCCCGTGGTGGCGTCGAGAACGAAGAGCACCTCGGGCACCGCGCCGGGCAGCCGCTTGCCGATGACGCGCCGCATCTTGGCCAGCTCGTCCATGAGATTCGATTTCGTGTGGAGGCGTCCGGCGGTGTCGGCGATCACGAGGTCCACCTGCCGGGCCACGGCGGCGTCGAGCGCGTCGTAGATCACGGCGGATGGATCGGCGCCGGGGGCGTGGGCCACCAACTGGCAGCCGGTGCGATCCGACCAGATGCGCAACTGGTCGATGGCCGCGGCGCGGAACGTGTCCGCGGCGGCAAGGAGTACGGACGTGCCTTCGGCCCGATAGAGATGGGCGAGCTTGCCGATCGTCGTTGTCTTGCCGGTGCCGTTGACGCCCACCATCAGGACCACGGCCGGCTGTCCCGGTACGCTCGAACGAGGCCGCCAGCCATGTTCGCCGGCCAGCAGTCGCGCCGCCAGTTCCGCCCGAACGGCGGCTTCGGCCGAAGGAGCGTCTTTGCGGGCGCGGGCTCGCTCGACGACCTCCATGGCCAGACTTCCGCCGACGTCGCCGGAAATGAGCAACTCCTCGACCGAATCCCAGTCGGCATCGGACGGGCCGCTGCGAAGGACGCCCCGGAGGCGCGACATGAAACCCCCGCGGCTGCGCTCGAGACCGGCCGACAGATCGCCCGGGCCTTCATCGTCGGACGAGTCCGTGCCGGAAGCCGGGGCGGTCGGCCGCGTCGACGGCCGGGCAGGTGAAGGGGCGAACGATCCGATTACCAAAGGTTCGGCCTGGGCAGGCTCGACCGGCCCGGCCGACTCCACCGCCGGAGCGGGCTCGACCGGCTGGGCCGACCCGTCCGGCCGAGTCGCCTCGGTCGGCTGGTTCAATTCGTCTTTGGGCTTGCGTCGCAGGAACAGTGGAGACCTCCCGATCAGCCGGCCGTCGCGGCGGCGCTCTTCCTGGTGACCTGATCCGCCAGATCGCGGGCTTCTTCAAGTCGCAGGCTGATGACCCGGCTCACTGCATCGTCTCCGACCGTGACCCCGTACAACGCGTCCGCACACTCGATGGTGCCGCGATTGTGAGTGATGACGATGAACTGCGTCTGGTCGGCCAGGCCACGCAGCGCGTCGGCGAAACGGCCGACGTTGGCCTCGTCGAGGGCCGCGTCCACCTCGTCGAGCACGCAGAACGGGACGGGGTGGACTTCGAGCATCGAAAAGAGCAACGCGACCGCCGTGAGCGCCCGCTCCCCGCCCGACAGCATGCTGAGCGGCTGCGCCTTCTTGCCCGGTGGCCGGGCCACGATCTCGATCCCGGTGCCGGCCAGGTCCTCGGGGTCGGTCAGGCTGAGCCGAGCGAAGCCGCCGCCGAACAGCTGCCGGAACCGCGCGTCGAAGGCCGTCTCGAGCGCGTTGAAAGTGGAACGGAACTGAGTGGCGATCATGCCGTTCAGCTGCTCTATGAGCGCTCGCGTCCTGGAGATAGCGGCGGTCAAATCCGCGCGCTGGGCCTCCAGACCGTCGAGCCTGGTCTTCACGGCCAGGTACTCCTCGGCCGCGAACGGGTTCGGCGCGCCGAGCTCATGGAAACGGCGGCGCAGCGCGGCAAGCTTGCCGGCCCCGGGCGGCTCAGCTGCCGGCGCCTCGGACCACCTGACGGTCGCTTCGGTGAGCAGGTTCTCCAGCGTCGTGGCCGCGGCCGCGTCGGAGTCCGTTTCCAGCTCGTCGTCGGGCGAGTCGTTGCGGGACGTGTACATCGGCGTCGCGAAGCGGTGCTCGCCCTGCAGGGCCGCGACTTCACGGACTTCAGCGCCCTCGACGCCCTCGTCGATCAGCAGCCGCATGCCCAGGTCGCCCAGTCCGGCCAGCTCGACCAGCACCTGTTCCCGGATCGCGTCCAGCGCCAGACGGGCCTCGAGTTCCGCCACTTCGGCCGAGCGGACGCGTTCCTGGCACGTTCGCAGCCGGTCGCGTGAGTGCATCGCCGCCGCCTCGGCCTCGGCCAGCCGGCCACGAGCCGCGGCCGCCGCCGCGCGCAGTTCCTCGAGCTCGACGCGAACGGCCGCTTCCCGCAACGCGGCGGCCGCCAACTCCGCGCCCAGGCCGGCCCGCTCGGCCTCGGTCTGCTGCTCGCGTCGGGCAAGCTCCGCCGTCTGGCGCTCGAGGCTGGAGATCCGCTCCTGCTCGAGATTGCCGGCGGCCGACGCTCTCGCCCGTCGGACCTCGGCTTCGCGGCGCGCGGCCTCGAGAGTGGCCTCTTCGGCCGCCAGCTGGTCGCGCCTGGCGCGAGACGACGCCGCCCGCGCCTCCCATTCGCGCAGCGCGCCGGCGCGATCATCCGCGGCCGTGGGCGAGGCGGTGGCGGCGTCAGTGGCAGTGGCGGCGTCTGTGAAGGTGGCGGCGTCTGTGGCGGCGGCCGTTGGCCCGGCCTGCGCAGCCGTCTCCTGGCGAACCGACTCGGCGAGCCGGTCTCGATCGGTTTCGAGCCGGGCCGCCTGGGCCTGGCGCCAGGCCGTCTCTCGGGCGACAGTTTCGAGGGCCCTCGCCGCCCGGCGCTCGGACTCCTCGGCCTCCCGCCGAGCGGCGCCGGCGCGGCGCTCGGTCTCGCGCGCAACCTCGAGAGCGGCCCTGGCCGCGACCGCGGCCTTCGTGGCTTCGGCGGAATTCCCTCGCCAGCTCCGTCGAGTCGGCCTCCAGCCGCGCCACTTCCTCCGCCAGCCGCTCCACCTCGGCTCGGCGCTCGAGCAGGGACTCAGCCCGGCCCATGCTCACGACCCCGAGAGACGTCACGACCGCGCCATCGCGCGTCACGGCGACCCAACCCGTCGGGAGCTTCGGCTGAACCGCCAGTGCGGCGTTGAGGTCGGGGACCCAGACGCACCGGGCCAGCAGCCTGCTCGCCGCCCCGGCCGGGTCGACGCGTATGGCTTCGGCGAGACGGCCACCACCCTGCCCTGCCGCCGCGGCCGCCGCTTCGCCCGTCTCGGCGGCGTGATCCCTCGCTTCTCGTCCAGCGGCTCCCCGCCGGCCGTCGTCGGCCGTCGCCGTTTCGAGGACGAGCACGCCGCGCTGCCCATCGAGTGCCAGCGCGGCCTCGCGACCGACCACGTAGCCGCGCATCGCCTCGCCCAACGCCGCTTCGACGGCCACGCGGAAACCGGCCTCGACCTCCAGCCCGTCCGACAGCGACCGGCCACCGGCCCGACGCGCCGCCCGGGCGATGCCGCGGGTTTCTTCCTCGGTCAAACGCGCCTGTATCGCCTCGAGCCGGCCGCGCAGTCCCGCGACACGGCTGGCCGCCGACGACGAGGCCTCCGCGGCCGTCTGGCGCGCGCCTTCACGGCGGTCCAATTCGGAGCGTGCCGTCTCCCGTCGCGCCATCGCCTCTTTCTCATCGCCGATCGCCTTCGTCAGCGCCGCTCTCGGACCTACACAGGCCGCCTCCGCCTCCCCGAGCCGGCGGGCCAGCTCGTCGGCCTGGGCGCGCTCGTCGGCCGCCTGCCGTTCCGCGTCGGCCAGGCGCCGACGTGAGGTTTCCAGCTCGGCCGCCCGTGCGGCGCCGACCCGACGCAGGGCCGCCAGCGCCTCGCCTTGAGCGTGCTGGGCGGCGCGCATGGCCGCGAGTTCCTCGAGCGCTTCGGAAAGAGATCGTTCGGCCTCGGCAACCGCCGCGGCCAGAGCCAGGTCGCGGGCCGGCACGGGCGCCGCCTGTTCACGCCTCTGGACGGCCAGATCCGACTCGGCGGCGGCGAGTTCCTGGTCCAGGCGCTGACGATCGCGCTGGGCCCCGGCTACGTCGCTGGCCGCTCTGGCGTCTCGGAGTTGGAGCTCGGTCAGGGCCGCGCGCGCGGCCTCGTGGGCGGCGCGACGCTCGGCTTCCGTCTCGGAGCCGGAGGCCAGCTCACGGGCAATCGTCGCGGCGGCCTCCTCGGCGGCGCGCAGAGCCGCCAGAGCCGCGTCTATCTGGGACCGGCCCGCGGCGAGCTGCTCGTCGGCCTGGCTTGCCCGTGTCGCCGCCTCGTGCCAGCGAAAGCGCGCCAGGGCGATGATGCCGAGCCCGTACTCGCGCCCGGCCGTCTGGCGCGATGCCTGCTGTTCGGCCTGAGCCGAGAGGCGTCGAGCCTGCGGCCGAAGCTCGGCCAGTACGTCTTCGACGCGCGCCAGGTTTGCCTCCGCCTCAACCAGCTGCGTCCTCGGCCTTGGCCTTGCGCCGCTCGTGGCGCCGCACCCCGGCGACTTCCTCGAAGAGCGGCCGGCGTTCCTCGGGCCGCAGCGCGAGCGCCTGGTCGACCATGCCCTGGCCGATGAACAGGAAGGCGTTGTCCGCAAGATGGGCCGAGTCCAGCAGATCGACGAGATCCTTGAGCCGAACGCGCTGCTTGTTCAGGAGGTAGTCGTTCTCGCCGGAGCGGAAGAGGCGCCGGCCGAGCTCGACCGTCTCGTATTCGATCGGCAGAAGGCGATCGGCGTTGCCGAAGACGAGCGTCACGTCGGCCATGCCCAGCGCGGAACGCTTCTCGGAGCCGGCGAAGATGACGTCCTCGGACTTGCGCAGCCGGAGCGCGCGGCCCTGCTCGCCAAGTGCCCAGCGCAAGGCATCGGCGAGATTGCTCTTGCCCGAGCCGTTCGGCCCGACGACCGCGCTGATGCCTGGGCCGAACTCGACCATCGTCCGCTCGCCGAACGACTTGAAGCCCTGCAGGCGCAGGGCCAGCAGGCGCGCAGGAGCGGTCATGACCCGGCGACGCCCGACAGCCTGTCAACCGTGGCGGCTTCGGCCCGCCGCTCCATGGTGGCGATCAGTTCACCGACCTTCCCCGGCCAGCCTGCCCGCAGTCGAATCCGACCTGCCTTGCGGGTCATCGCCGTCTCGGCCGGCCCGTTCGGCCGCGTCGGACCGGGCTGGCCCTGTTCCGCCGGCTCGGCGTCGGCCAAGCCCAGCGTTTCGAGGTCGAACTCCGTCCAGGGTCGGTCGCCGGCACGCCGTCCTTCTTCGAATATCCCCCAGTCCGACGTGTCGGTCTCGCCGTCCTCGCCGAGGAATTCGGCAAGTTCGGGGGCCTGGACCGAACCGTCGGCGGCCTCCTCCGAGTCCCGCCGGAGCGTTTCGAGCCCGTGGGCCGCGGCCTCGGTCTCGGCCACACGGCGCGAGTGGCCTTCGCCGACGCCGATGACCCGACCGCCGACGGCCACTTCGATCCTGAAGACCTTGTCGTGGTCCGGCCCGACCGCGTCGACCAGACGGTATTGCGGCCGCTCGCGCGAGAGGCGCTGCGTGTACTCCTGGAGCCGGCTCTTTGGGCTCTTCAAAGCACCGAGCGGACGATCGCTCGTCAGCTCGGGATTGGCCAGGGCCATCGACAAATCGCGCTGGCGGCGCCGAACCCGAGGTCCAGGTAGACGGCGCCGACGAGGGCCTCGAAGGCAGAGGCCAGGAGAGCGGGCCTGCGACGGCCGCCCCGCTGCGATTCGCCTTCACCGAGGAGCAGGTATTCGCCGAGTTCCAGCCGGTTGGCCAGACGGGCCAGGCCGGTGGTGCTGACGATCGATGCCCGCCGAGCGGACAGAACGCCCTCGTCGTCGTCGGGATGGCGACGGTAGAGGGCGTCCGAAATGGCCAAGCTGACCACGGAGTCGCCCAGGAACTCAAGGCGCTCGTTGTGGCCGGCGGCCAGGTCCCGATGCTCGTGCAGATAGCTGCTGTGGATCAGTGCCTGCTGTAGCAGGTCGAGGTCACGGACCGGGAGCCCCAGCCGCTCGATCAGAGCGGCCGCGGGGCGCATCACGTCGAGTCGCTGGCTAGGAGGCGTGCTCGTCGATGTAGTCGGTGGCGTCCTGTACCGTGCGGATCTTCTCGGCGTCTTCGTCGGAGATCTCGGTACCGAACTCCTCCTCGAGGCTCATGATCAGCTCGACGAGGTCCAGCGAATCGGCGTTCAGATCGTCGACGAACGAGGCCTCGGGCTTGACCTCATCCTCGTCGACGCCCAGCTGCTCGACGACGATCTTCTTGAGTCGCTCGTAGGTAGTGGCCACTGACGCCCTCCTCGGGGTTCCTGGGAATTCTATTGACGGCTACTGCGGCCCCGGATCCGGGGCGCGGCGCGCACCGGCTTCGGAGTCGCGAGTAATCCTCCCGAGCACACCGTTGACCAGACGCCGGGCTGGTTCGCCACTGTACGTGCGAGCCAACTCGACCCATTCGGCGATCGCCACCCGGGACGGCGTGCCGGAGTGTAGCACCTCGCCGATGCCGCTACGCAGCAGAGTCCGGTCCATGCGAGCGAGCTGGACGACGGGGTACTGCGGAGCCAGCCGTTCGATCAGGCGCGTCGATTCTGTCGCGGTCCTCGACGACGGCGCCGACCAGGCTCCGCGCGAATTCCGCAGTCGACCGGGTCGGCCGCACTGTCGGCCAGGTGGCGCTCGAGAATCGCGGCGGCCGTCCGCTGCCCGAACTCGGCCTCGAACATCGCCGCCAGCGCCAGGCGCCGTCCCAGGCGATGTCGAGTTGACTTGTTCGGTGGCCTCGCGACTGCGGCGCGACGCTTCGCCCGCGTCCTCCGAGCCCGCCGTCACTTGCCCCAGCCCCCTACCCCGTCGATCACGACCGTGACTTCGCCGAGCTCCAGGCCGAGCAGCCGCTCGATCGTTGCGCCGACGGCCTGCCGGACCTGGATCGCCAGCGGACGGAGGGCATGGCCGGGTCGGGCGACGATCCAGACTCGGACCGAGACCTTGCCTCTGCTGGCCTTGGCCCGCACCGGAGAGCCGGCCAGCGAGCGCCAGGGGGCCGCCGCGACTGACCTTCAGTACGCCGGGCACCTCCAGGGCGGCCACCCGGACCATCTCGACGATGACGGAGTGGCTGACGGCAAGCGGACCGCGCTGCGGCTGCCGTCCCGGACTCGGAAATCGGGTGACCGGACGGCGCGGTCATCTGACCGGCGTGGCCGGCAGGCCGGGGTGGCGCGACTGACCTCGCAGCGCGTCGGCGATCAACTCCGGAATGCGCGCCCGGCCTGCTGTGGCGCCGGCATCCAGGGCGAACTCGATCATGCGCCGCTTGGCCGAGCCGTGGGTGATCAGGACCATGCCCTTGACTCCGAGCAGCGGCGACGCGCCCATCCTCTCGTAATCGAACGTCCTGCGGATCCGATTCGACGCCCGGACGCATGAACAGATAGCCGATCGGGCCCCGGATGCCGCTCGTGAACTCGCGCCGCCAGAGGTCGAAGATGAAGGTGGCCAGACCCTCGAAGAACTTCATCGTCACGTTGCCGACCATGGCGTCGCAGACGGCGACGTCCGCCATGTGCTTGACCAGGTCGCGGCCCTCGACGTTGCCGACGAAGTTGAGGCTGCCGTCCTCGTCGAGCAGCTCGGTCGCCTGCTGGATCGGCCTGTCGCCCTTGCCCTTCTCCTCGCCGATCGAGAGCAGCGCGACCCGCGGGTCTCGCGACGCCCAGCACCCGCTCCGCGTAGAGCGAGCCCATGTGGGCGTACTGGTAGAGGTTGTGGCCGGTCGAGTCCGATGTTGGCGCCGATGTCGAGCAGCACGAACGGGCCGGTCTCGGTGACCATCTGGACGGCCAGCGCCGGCCGGTCGACTCCGGGCAGGCGGCCCAGCTTCAGGACGGCGGCGGCCATGCCGGCGCCGGTATGCCCGGCCGTGACCAGAGCGTCCGCCCGGCCTTGCTTGATCAGGTCCATCGCGACCATGATCGACGAGTCCTTCTTGGACTTGAGCGCCAACGCCGGCGATTCGTCCATGCCGACGATCTGACTGGCCGGCACGATCTCGACGTTGGCCGGAACAGGTCCACCCGCGACTTCGGTGATGCGCTCGGGAATGCCGACCAGCAGCACTTTGTCGTCCGGGTGCGCCCGCGCCCACGACAGAGTGCCGACAACTATCTCGAGGGGGGCATGATCGCCGCCCATCGCATCGACGACTACGCGAACGGAGCCGCCGCCGGTCGTACGAACCGTGCTCAGGTCCACGAGGTCAGGCCGACTGCTGAGGCTTTTCCTGCTTGATCTCGACCGTCGGGCGGCCGGCGTAATAGCCGCAAACCGGGCAGGCGTGATGGACCTGCTTGGGCTGATGGCAGTGCGGACAGGCCTCGAGGTGCGGCACCGTCATCGCCTGATGGGCGCGACGGTCGCCCTGCCGGGCGTGTGAGACTCGCCTCTTGGGAACACCCATTGAACTGGTTACTCCTTTGGCTCCGGCGCGGCGCCAGACTGGCGGTGCCAGCTTGGCGATGCCAGATGGCGGGCCGGTAGAGCGCCGGGGCGCGGTTATCCGATCTCGTGATTGGGTATGACGAAGCATACCCTGCCCACGGGACCGAGGCGGGAGTTTAGCGGTTCCGAGCCTCGCTGTCACCGCGGCGGTGCCGGATCGACGCCCGGCCGCCGATGCGACAACCCCGACTCGAGCCGGCCGAGCCTTCGATTGTGCGCTAACCGCTCTCGAGGTCGAAGGCGTACGCCTTGATCGTCTTCGTGGCCGCAGCCACCGAGGCCGGGATCTGGGGGCTGGTCGCCGTGAAGGCCACGCTCTGACCGGCACCCAGGCCATCCAGGGTGTGATCGTCCTGGAGCCAGCCGATCGGCGCTCCGCCGTCGTCGAGCATCACGACCTCGATGACGCCCTTCCGGTCTATGGAGGAGGCCTGATTGGTGACCGTTCCTGTGGCGACTCGCAAATTGATTCTGGGCGTCGGGTTTGACCGCTACGTCGGCGATCGTCAGCGACGACGGAATGGCAAAGACCTGGGTGCAGTTCACCGACGCGACCGTCTTGGAAATGGAACCGAGCGCCGCGGCCGCGATGTCGGTGGTCGAGCCGGCCAGATAGCCGATCTCACCTGGGCGAGGTACTGGGGCATCACGACCAGGTTGCCGTGGGCCAGTGTGCCGCCGTCTCTGGCGTAGATCGCATACGTCTCCGCGTCTGTTCCCCCGAGTTTGACCGGCGTCCCGCCGACGTCCCTGACACCCACGACGACCTCGACGGCGCCCGCCGCGTTGGCCAACGTGTAGGGTCGGGTCGACCTGGAGACCGCAGGACAGAGTCGGTCCCGCCGGCGCGAACGGAGGCGGCGGCGTGACGCTCGTCGGCGCGCTCGGCGTCGGAGTGGCACCGGAAGACGAGCAGCCGGCTGCCGCCAGGGCGGCGATCGCCGCGGCTGTGGCAAGGCGGCGCCGACCACTTCGAGGCAACACCGAAGGCATCTTCGTGATCACTCGGTCCTCAGGGCTGCTGCTGATTCGTCGACGAACCGGCGCAGCCCCTCCAGGCGCGGGTCGATGTCCTCGTCAGGATGATCGTGCGGGCCGGTCGCCAGCTCGCGGCCGCAGACGACGCACAAGCCGGGGCAATCGTCGCGGCACAACGGGGCAATCGGCTCGGCAAGCAGAATGCCGTCCCGAACCTCTTCTTCGAGATCCAGCTCGTGATGATCGGTCAGCCGCAGGGCGTCGGGCTCGGCCGACGTGTCCACCGGCAGGCCGCTGGCGAAGTCGACGATCGGCAACGCCTCCTCGTCGAGTTCGATGTCGACCGGCCACTGGATGTCCCGCAGGCAGCGGCTGCAGACCTGTTCGATGGCCGTCGTCAGCCGGCCGCGCACCAGCAGGCCACGATTCGTCCGCGTCAACCGCAGATCGCCTTCGAGGTCGCGAATCTGGACGCAGATCCTCAAAAGCCGAGAGGCGGGGCGGAAGACGCTGACGTCCCGGACCGACCCAGCCGGCTCAGCCAGGAGCCCGGCCACGTTGAAGATGAGCGACTCAGCCGCGGACCGGTTGTCCTGTGCCCGTTTCGTCGTATTCGTCGACTTCTCCCTGACCGTCGTCGTCTATCGGCACCGAAACTGCCGCCGTCGCCGCCTCGGACGAGGCCTCTTCTGCGGCCGAACGCCGTCGTCCAGCAGCTCCAGACCACGCTTGATGGTCTTGAGCGTGCGCATCACTTCGCTTTCCAGACCGATCAGCACCTCGGAGGCGTAGTCGTCGGCACCGCGCCGGATCGCGTCGGCTTCCACCTGCGCCTGACGAACGATCTCATCGACTGAGCTCTTCTGCCTGGCGAGTGAGCTCGCGTTCCTCGATGAGGTACGTCGCCTGTTCCTGCAGCGCGGGCCAGGATCTGCTCGGCCTCCTCGCGCGCCTGCTCCAGCAACCGCTCGACTTCGTTGGTGACCCGCCGGGCGGACTTATCTCTTCGGGATCGTCACGCGCAGCTGATCGATCCATTCCAGGGCGTCGGCCTGGCTGACGATAACGCTGTCGCTGAACGGAAGCTGCCTGCCGTTCGCCAGGCTAACGCTTCCAGGCGCTCGATCAAGACGATGATGTCGATCGGTCGGGTCCTCCTCGGGCAGGTGTCAAGGGCTGCCGGTAGGCTGATTATAGACCCCTGCCCCGGTCCGTCCAAGCGTCGCGCGACAGCCTGTGGAACCATCTGGCTGACGTCGCCCCCGAACGTCGCGATCTCCTTGACGAGGCTCGAGCCGAGGTAGCTGTGCTCCAGGGCGGTCATGAAGAAGACCGTGTCGACCTCGGGCGCGAGCTTCCGATTGGTGTGAGCCATCTGCAGCTCGGATTCGAAGTCTGAGATGGCGCGCAACCCGCGCACGACGAAGGTCGCATTTCGGC
>CAWIGT010000002.1:0-476095 GCA_963835845.1 uncultured Chloroflexia bacterium
AACAGCCGCTCCCAGAAAAGCCCCGTTTCCGCCAGCGCGGCGCACCGGAAGAACATAGCGCAGCCGGTGACGTAGTCGGAGTCGATCAGACCGGCATCCTCAGCGGCCCGAAAGGAGTGGCGCGTCTCGGCTCGGGCGAGCAGAACCCTGCCGCCGGCGAACCAGATCCCGGCCGGGGCTTCGGGTCCGATCGGCGCGGAGATTTGCGGGCTGATTACGCCCAGGCGGGAGTTCGACTCCATCGCGTCCAACAATTCGCGGATGCAGCCGGGGTCCACGGTAGTGTCGTTGTTCAGAACCCAGGCGTAGGCGGCGTCGTGCGCCAGTGCCCATCGAAGGCCCAGATTGGCGCCGCCCCCATAACCCAGGTTCGTGGCAGACGCCACGACCTCGACCGCATCGGCGAACTCGGCGGCGATGGCAGCGGCGTCCGGCGTGGGTGAGCCGTTGTCGACGACTACGACGCGGTGGTGCGGGTAATCGGAGGCGAGCAGAGACCGCACGCACTTGCGGGTGTCCTGGAGGCCGCCGTAGTTGACCACGATCGAGACGGCGAACGGGGCGGCGCTCCCGGCGGAATCGGGCATCTCAGCAGCATCGCCCGGAGGGCCTGGGTTGGGCGTCACTGCGATACGAGGGCCGGCGGCACGCGACGGATGATAGCATCCGAGGCTGGTCTCAAAAGGAGCGGACGCTGGCCTCGGGCGAGGCCGGGGGCGCGGCCGCCGGGACAGGCCCTCGGGATAGACCGGGGCGGGAGTGGCATGAGGATCTGCTTCATCAGCTCGGCGCTGCCGGACGTGCTGTGCGGGATCGGTGACTACACCGACTCCCTCGCCCGCGCCATGGCCCGCCGCGGCCATGAGGTGGTCGTCCTGACCACAGCCTCTCCGGCATCTGAGAACGCCCGCCGAGTATCGCGTCGTGCCACTCCAGACGACCTGGCGTCTCGGGGAGGTCGGGCTGGTGGCGGCGGCGGCGCGCCGAGAGGATCCCGACGTGCTCCACCTGGAATTTCCAGGCGCCCGATACGGCCGCGGCTTCGGAGCGTGTTTCGTGCCCGCGGCGATGCGGCTGCGCGGTCATCACCCCCTCCTGGTGACGACCCTGCACGAGTTCACGCGGCTTCGCCTGCGCAACCGCCTGCGCCTGGGCCTGGCCGTTTCGGTGTGCGATCTGGTGATCGCTCCGGACCCGACGCTGGTCGCCTCGATCCGGCGACAGCTGAAATGGCGGCCGGGGCTCCACACGGAAATGATCCCGCTGACAGCGAACGTCTGGCCGACCCAGTCCCCGGCGGCCCGGCCGCCTGCCGGCGAGCCCACGGGGGCGGTGGTGGCGGCTCCGGTTCCCGGGGCGGGCCCAGAACTCGTTGTCGGCTACTGGGGGTTCCTGCGTCCGGACAAGGGCGTCGAGTCGCTGCTCGAAGCCTTCGCGCAGGTTCTGCGGACTCGCCCCGCCGCTCTGGTCCTCGCCGGGGACCCCGGTCCGGAAAACGAGTATGCCGCTTCTCTCCGAACCCTGGCCGAGAAGCTCGGGATCTCGGGCGCAACCCGATACACGGGCCCGTTGCCGGCGGACCGGCTCTCCGCCGAACTGCTTTCGTTCGACGCCTGCGTTCTGCCATTTCGAGAGGGCCTGACGCAGAACCGGGGCACCTACGCCGGGTCGGTTGCCCACGGCTTGTACGTGGTCACCACCGCCGGGGAGACGCGCGGCTTCGACCCCGATTCGAACACCACGTTCGTGGCGCCCAACGACGCCGCCGCGCTGGCCGCGGCCATCCTGGACGCGCCCGACCATCCGCGGAAGCCGGCCACGGGTACGTCCGACGCGGCCTGGGACGAAATCGCGCATCTCCACGTGGCCGCCTACGCCAGGGCGCGCTGACGGGAGCGGAAGGCCGCGAGGCGACGGCGACCATTCAGCGGCGGCGTCCACCCACTCCGGCCGACGCGCCTTGCCGGACCGGCTAGACGGTGGCCAGGAGGTCCCGGAGCGTCTGTTCGAGCGGGATCGTAGGCTCCCAGCCCACCAGCTGGTGGATCAGGCTGGCGTCCCCGCGGATTTCGATCGGGTCGTTGGACCGGACGAGCGACTGGTCGATCTGGATCGCCGGCGAGACGCCGACCATTGCGCACAACCGCTCGACGATGTCACGAACGGACACAACGGTACCGGACGCGACGTTGACGATCGTGCAGCCAGAGCCCAGGGAGCCCACCGCCGCCGATTCCAGGAGCAACCGATAGGCGACCACGACGTCACGGACGTCGGTCAGGTCCCGCCGGACGTTGACGTTACCGCAGGGAATCGTGGTCGATTGCCCACGCTTGACGGCCATGACCCGGTGCGCCATGGCCGGCACCACGAAGACCGGACGCTGACCCGGCCCGGTGTGGTTGAACGATCGCGCTATGACGAGCGGGAAGCCATAGCGGGCGCAGGCCTCGGAGGCGACTCCCTCCTGAGCCACTTTCGAGAGTGCGTACGGGCTGTTGGGGGCAAGCGGCGCATCCTCGCGAAGCGGCAAATCCTCGGGTCTGGGCGTGCCGTACGCATCCGCAGAACAACTTACGAGCACGGGCGGTCGAATGCCGATCGCGCGTAGCGCCTCGAACAGCGCCACGGTGCCGCCCACGTTGACCCGAAAGGCCTCGGCCGGGTCGTGGCCCGCGTCCGGCGCGAAAGCCATGCCGGCGAGATGGACCACCGCGTCGGGGGTCCCGGCCGCGCCGCTCAGCCAGCGCACCAGAGACGTCCTGTCGGCAATGTCGAGCGTGTCCGGCCCGGGAGCGGCAACCACTTCGTGGCCGCTCGCCTGGAGCTCCTTCGTCAGCCATTGACCGACAAAGCCGATCGCGCCGGTGACGAAGATCCTCATCGGACTTCAGCGGTGGCTGGTAGGAAGGGCGACGTCGAGCCGAGGAACCGAATGGCTCTCGAGCCGCGCCACGTCCGCGTCGACCATCATCTTGACCAGCTCGTCGAAATCGATCGTGGGTTCCCAGCCGAGTTCGCTTCTGGCCTTGGCCGCGTTTCCCAGCAAATGGTCCACTTCGGCGGGCCTGTACAGGCGCTCGTCCTGAATCACATACTTCTCGTAGTCCAGCCCGACGTGCTCGAACGCGATCCTGCAGAGGTCGCGGACCGAATGGGCGACGCCGGTGGCCACAAGGTAGTCGACCGGTTCCGGCTGCTGGAGCATCGACCACATGGCGCGAACGTAGTCGCCCGCGAAGCCCCAATCGCGCTGGGCTTCCAGGTTGCCCATCCGCAATTCCGTGGCCAGGCCCAGGTGGATACGTGCCACGCCGTCGGAGACTTTGCGGGTCACGAATTCCAGGCCGCGTCGCGGCGACTCGTGATTGAAGAGAATCCCCGACACGGCATAGATGTCGAAGCTCTCGCGGTAGTTGACCGTCAGGAAGTGGCCGTAGGCCTTGGCCACGCCGTACGGGCTGCGAGGGTGGAAGGCGGTCGACTCGGTCTGAGGAACCTCGCGCACCTTGCCGAACATCTCGCTCGAGGACGCCTGGTAGAAGCGGATCGACGTATCGACCTGGCGGATGGCTTCGAGCATACGGGTGACGCCCAATCCGGTGAACTCGCCCGTCAGGACCGGCTGGTTCCACGACGTCGGCACGAAGCTCATCGCGGCCAGGTTGTAGACCTCGTCCGGTTGCGACGTCTGGATGGCCGCAACGAGCGAGGCCTGATCCAGCACGTCGCCCTGGACCAGCTCGAGGCGATCCAGAAGATGCTCGATGCGGTCCATGGCGTTCGAACTGGACCGGCGAGTCATCCCGACGACGCGATACCCCTTCTCGAGCAGCAGCTCGGCGAGGTATGAGCCGTCCTGGCCGGTGATGCCTGTGATCAATGCGGTCTTCATGGTCGAGAGTATACGGAGTCTGTTTGGGCTCCCGCGGAACACCGGGTCGGGGCCGCGGCTATCCTTCCACCCAGTCTCGACCACAGGCAGCCTGGTAGGTGATCGTTGGCGACCCGGAAGATTGCGGCGTTCGATCTGAGATCGGCTTCGGGCCGGCCCACCGGCGTGGGTCGCTATCTGCTGTCGATCGCAACCGCCGCCGCCGGCCTGCCGGACGTCGAGATTCGTGCCTACACCGCCGGCGGTGAAGTCGACCTACCGGACTCGGTCGAGCGGGTGGCAATTGGCCGTCGGGGCCTCCGCTGGCACCTCGCCGTCTGGCGCCACCTCCGACGCCACCCAGTGGACGCGTACGTTTCGACCAGCCTCGTTGTTCCCTCGTTGCCGGGAGTGCCCGCTCTGCCGGTCGTCCTCGACGTCAGCAGCTTCCGAGTGCCCGAGCATCAGACACGCCGAACGAAGCTCTTCGAGCACGCGCTGATGGGCAGGGTCATTCGTCGCCACGCGCTGATCTTCGGTGCGCAGGCCGCCGCGGACGACATCCGCGCCCTGTTCTCGAGAGCGACAGGCGTCGTCGTGCCACCGTGGTTCTCGGAACGCCCATCTATGTCCGCGCCGGCCGCGGAGTCGCTCGCCGGACTCGATGTCCGCAAGCCGTACGTACTGATGGTGGGCACGGTCGAGCCGCGCAAGAACGTCCTGCTGGCGGCCCGGGTAGTGGCCCGTCTTCGAGAACGCGGGCGCGACCTCAGGCTCGTTCTGATTGGTCGCCGCGGCTGGTCCAGCGACCGCGAGATAGCCGAGTTGCGGGAATTCGAGCAGGATGGCGCAGTTGTCTGGCCCGGCTACGTTTCCGACGAGCAGCGCGACGCGTTGTATGCGGGAGCCACGGCGCTCCTGCTGCCATCCGTGTACGAGGGTTTCGGAATGCCGCTGGTGGAGGCGATGGCGGCCGGCGTCCCCTGCTGCTGCTCGGCGATTCCGGTGTTCGAGGAGGTCGCTGGCGACGCGGCCCTGAAGCTCGATCCGGCCGACTCCGAGGTCTGGGTCGCCGCGCTGGAGGAGTTGCTGGACAGCCCGACGCTGTCCGCCAAGCTCAAGACCGCGGGTCTGGACAGAGCCACCTGGTACTCACCGGAGCGGACGGCTGAGGCGTTCGCGCGAGCCCTGGAGCAGAGCCGCTGATTACGAACCCGACGTACTCTCCGCGGTAACCACGGCGTGTCGCGACGCGAGCCATTGTCTGGGGTGGCGCAACGCCGCAACGTCGGGCCTGAGATATCCCGAAGCGGGTGCTGATACCACCAATCCCACGACCAGGCAGATGCTGGCCGCGGTGGTGAACCTCATCAGCGTGGATGCCGTCATTCCGGCTGCGGCTTCGGCTAGCAGTCCTGCTCCCACACCGACGGAGATCCAGACCGGGATCGTAGGTCGGCGCCGCCAGAGGAGCTCGAACAAGATCGCTGCCAGCCAGATCACGAATGCAAAGAAGCCCAGCGGCCCCACGCTGGCGTAGGCGCTCAAATACATGTTCTCGCCCACCCCGGCCGCGGAGCCTCCGGAGAAGACCTGCCCAAATTGATCTGCCTGACCGACACCGTTCCCGACCGGAGTCGTTGTGACAACGTCCACGGCCTTGGTAGTAGCTTCGATATGGCCGGCGAGAGATGTGTCGGTTCCGTTGGCGGCTGTCCGAATGGCGTAGCTGAACGGGGGGACGAACGGCCACGAACACGGCGAACAGAACGACCGTGGCGACGGCCAGGCGGTACTTGTGCAACACCGCGCCGCCCACCACGGCCGCGCCGAGGAACCCTATCCACGTTCCCCGCGAAATCGGCGTTATGACGGCCAGAGCGAACAGCACGAGCGCGGCCCCGGTGATCACGAAAGCAGTACGGCGGTGCAGATTGCTCATCCAAACCGCGCACAGCGCGAGCGTCAAAGGCATCGCGAAATAGACGCCAGTACCGACGGGATGAGTGAACGGGCCAACCGCTCGCAATGCGTCTCCATAGCCGATGTAGGTGTTCACGATGCTGGCCCACCACAAGTCAGTGGCCGTCGTCACACCCTGGACGTCATGGACGAACCCAACCAGGTTGTACGTGGTAGCCCAGAAGGTCTGGGGCATGACGTACCAGGTTGCGACGGAGAACACCGCCGCGGCCGCCGCAACGACCAGGAAACCCTTCACTACGGCCACCGGCGAGACTCCGGCATAGGCGGCGAGACGGCCAAGCCCGTACAGCTCCACTGGCACCAGCAATTCACGTGCCGATGAGACTACCGAGACAGCCGGGAGGTGCGAGCCTAACAAGGCGGGCACGACGCTGTAGACGACGACGAGAATCCCGAAGGCCAGTGCGAACCAGTCGAACCAGTTGAAGCGAATTCCCGGAAATGTCGAATGAACAGTGCGGCAAACAGGCCCGCGGCCCAGGCATCCTTCGACGAGCAGAATGGCTTGAGCGACGGTTACGGACACGTGCAGGTATTGGTAGGCCAGCACGGCCACCGGCGTCTGCAGCGGGATCCAGGCCAGAAACGCGACGATCAGAACGGTCACCAGGCGCGCTTCCCTCGACGATCCAGACGGCGCGGTAACTGGCGCGGCAGCGATAGAAGTCACGAAACCCTCCAAACGGCGCAAAGCGCAGTGGGCCGGATTATACCGTCTACCCCGGCCCGGAACCTCCGCGACCGGTTGCAGCCACCTGCGAGAATGGCTTTGGAGAGCGAATTCAGGCGAGCGGACCGCCCGCTCGGACAGATTGGAAGGACAGGGAGATGGGTGACAACACGCCTCACCCTGTGCCGACGATCGACGGTTCGTTCCGCCAGTCCGACACGGCGGGCCTACAATTCGCGTCCTCCACGTCTGCCGACGGTATCGGCCTTTCGTCGGGGGAACCGAGAAGTACGTTCACGACCTGGCCGCGGCGCAGGCGGCCGCCGGGCGCGACGTCACCATCCTCACCCTGGACCGCGATGTCGTTGGCCCCACCAAGGGGCTGCCGCATCGAGAGACGCTCGACGGGCTGAAGATCATTCGGGTGCCGGGCCGCGGAACGGCGCAGATCGCCATCACCTTCAGGCCGGACCTGGTGTGGCGCGAGATCGCCCGCAACGATGTCGTCCACATTCACGATCTCCGCTTCGCCCTCGCCACTGCGGTCGTCGGCTCGGTGGTGGCGCGGCGGCCTCGGATCTTCCACACGCACGGGCTTATCTTCCACTCCGGAGGCGGGGGGCCGTTGAAGCGCTTGGCCATGCGCCTCTATTTCGGTCCGCTTCTGCGACTCGGCGGAGTCAGCACGGTGGCCAGCAGCGAGGCCGACAGGGCTCTGCTGCTCCGCGACGCACCGTACCTGGCGAAGCGCACCGTCACCTGCCCGAATGCGATACCACTGTCTCCGCTGATCGGCCTGGACAGGCGACCCATTCCCGGCCGCGTCGTTTCGATCGGTCGGATCGTCCCCAACAAGTCGCTCATCGATCTGGTCCGGGCAATGGCGCGCATCGACGACGTCGACTGGTCGCTCGTGCTCGCAGGCCAACCGGACCCTGGCGAGCTGGCACGATTGGAGGCGGCGATTGACGAATTGAATGTGCGGTCTCGGGTTTCGTTCGTGTTGGGCTTCGCTGAATGCGGAGATGCCCGAGATTCTGGCGTCGGCGGCTGTTGCCGCGTTCTCGAGCAGAGGAGAGGGTTTCGGCATCGCGCTCCTCGAGGCGATGGCAGCGGGGGTGCCGTCCTGGCAAATCGCATTCCCGCCCACGAGGCGCTGCTGGAGGGCGACCTCTCCCGCTAGCTGATCGATTTCGGCGATGCCGGCGTAGCGGCCGAGTCGATTCGGGCGATGCTCCTCACGCCCCCAGGAGAGCTGGCCGGTCTGTCAGCGCGACTGAGGACTCGATCGGCGGAGCTACGACATCGCCCGGCTCCAACGGCAGATCGACGACGTTCTACGGCCGATTGGGCGTGCGGCCACACCGCCGGCGAGGCCCGCGAAGGGCGGTAGATCGACCGACCTACCTGGCGTGGGCTCGGCTCGAACGCGCTGGCGCAGCATCCACCAGAAGAAGCGCGGGTCGTCCCAGATGTAGCGGGGCGTAAGGCGCCGCGGCTCATGCGAGAGCCGGAATGCCCACTCGACGCCGAGCCGCGTCATCCATGCCGGTGCGGAGGGTGATCTTCCGGCCAGGACGTCCACCGCGGCCCCCACGCCAATCAGCACCGCATCCAGGTCGGAGGTATGGGCGGCCATCCACATTTCCTGTCGAGGCGCGCCCAGACATACAAAGATGACGCGGGCACCGCTCTCCCGCAGCTGGCGGGTCAGCTCGACGTCCTCGTCGGAACCCACAACGAAGCCCATGCGCGGCGCGAGGGCAGCGTCGACGCGGGCGCCACGCCGTCTGAGAGCGCGGGCGGCCGCCTCCGCCACACCCGGCCGACCGCCGAAGATCGCCAGACCCACGTCTGGGCCCAGCTCTGCCGTCAATGCCTCAGGCAAAAGCCGCCCGGTGACGGTCCCCTTCAGCGGTGTGCCCGCGATGCGCGACCCGTAGACGATCCCCATGCCGTCCGGCACCCGCAGGCGCATGCTCAAGAGTGCGTCCCGGAACTCCGGCTGCCGATGGGCCTTGACCAGGTGATCCACGTTGGGCGTACAAACAGTGCCGCCGCTGCCGTCCCTGACCCACCCGGCGATCAGCTTGACCGTTTCGTCGAACGTCACGTTGTGGATCGGGACGCCCGCGATATCTACGGTCGAAACCGCGGTCTCGGCCACTTGGACCTCGTCGACCGGCGGCGGGGCGCATAACCCGGTCAGCCACGTCTCATAGGCATCGGAGATTGCATCCCAGCTGTACAGCTTCCGAGCTCGCTCGTGAGCCCGTCGTCGAAGCTCCTCAGCCACGGACGCATCGTCCAGAACTCGCTGGAGTTCCAAGGCGAGCTCACTGGGCCGGTGGTAGTAGATGCCCGCGTCGCGAAGAGTCTCACGGTGCTCCGGCACGTCATTGGCCAGGATTGCGTTGCCGAAGCCCATCGCTTCGACGAGAGCAGGGTGTGTCCCGCCCACTTCCGTCGCCTGTACGTAGGCGGACGCGTGCGACCGGAGGATTTGGTAGCCGGAGCCGTAGACGGCGCCGAGGAATCGCACTCTTGGATCCGTTGTGGCACGGAGCGAAGCAATGTAGTCCGACGCATACGGCGCATCCCCCACCACGGCCAGCGGCAGATCTGTGGTCACGGACGCGTATGCCTCGATCACGACGTGGGCATTGTTCTCGGGCTCGAGGCGACTCACGTAAAGCACGTAGCGACCCGCCTCAAGGCCCAGGCGTGACAGCGTGCCGTCATCGGCGACCGGCTCGAGTTCGGTTCCATAGGGGAAGTAGGTGGTGTCGCGCCCGTATGCCGTCTGGTAGTAGTCCTGGATGACCAGCGCGTCCGTCACGACATGGACGGGTAGCCTGGCTGCGGTCCATGCGCACAGGCGGTAGTAGGCTCGCCCGATTCCGCTCCACTTGCGGCGCTTCCATTCCAGGCCGTCGACGTTCAGGACGATCCTTTTCCCAAATAGCCGAAGCAGGATGACGGCCGGCACGTTCGCCGAGTTGCACACGTAGATGATGTCGTAGTGCTGCGTCAATGCATGCAACGCCGAGAAGAGCGTGTGGATGACGGTCTCGAAGTACTTGGATTGTGGAGCCGGGAGTCGGACTATCCGCATTCCAAGGTAGGAATGGATCCTCGGCGGGATGGACAGGTCGCGGCCGTAGACGGTGACTTCGTGACCCCTCCGGACCAGACGGCTGCCGAGCTTCTCGGCGAAGGTCTCGAAACCACCGTAGTTGGCGGGAACCCCTCGGGTGCCCAGGATCGCCATGCGCATGACCCGGATGGTAACCGGCACGGGACGACCGCGACGCAAGATGTCGCAAACACCCCCGCGGGGCCTGCCGTCCCGGTCCTCACCACCGCACCGCTCCCGGTGCGTGGTCGCTCATTGCGGTCAAGGGGTCGGCGCTGTGGGTCGCTCCGGTGGCCGCGCTCGAGCTGGTTGCCGCTACGACTTGCGCTCGGCGAAGTAGTTGACGGTGTCGAAGATCTCGAGGCCCTCCCAATACTTGGGCATCGGGTAGAGCCCGTCTTTCACGATCCGGAATATCCGATACGTATCATTGAGCAAGTAGAAGAAGTCCCGGAAGTAGGTCCGTAAATTGATATTGGAGCCGCCGAATTCCCATTGGATGGCCGATATCCTTCCCTCTCGCAGCATCCGTTCGGAGCCCTTGAGAACATTGAATTCGTGGCCCTCGACGTCGAGCTTCAGGAAGTCAATCCGATCGATCGACTCTTCGCGGCAGAAATCGTCGAGCGTTCTGAGCATGACCGTCTCGGTTTGCCGCATGTGGATGTTCCGGTGGTCCAGAACTCGAGGATAGACGGAGGAGAGGCCGGACAGCCCATCGGCCGCGTACAGGGCGCGGGGCCCGTTGGCGTCGCTGAATCCAATGTTATGCAGAGCAACTCGGTCGCGACCGCCGAGACGCTTCGCCAATTCAGCGTAGGTCCGAGTGGAAGGCTCGAACGCATGAACGAACGCCGGGACCGACGAGAAACGATCGAGAAGCGCGGCACTGTACTCGCCGGTGTTCGCGCCGACGTCGAAAAGGACATACGGGTCTCGTCGCGACGCACTGGCCCGCAGCACATGTCCCATCACTTCGAGCTCACCGCTGGTGGTGTACACGTCACCTTTCCCGTAGTTCATTCCCGCGAGAGATACGGCGTACAGCTTGGCGAAGTACCCCTGGAAGCGGCGCCTTCCCTCAAACGGCCCGAAGACGGTCCGAGAGAGAGCGTGAAGGATGGTCATCTGGCAGCTGCCGCCTTTCCCGAGAGTGTTCGTTCGCGTCCTGGCCGTGTGGCGGCCGGCCAAGAGTGTCGCACAAGCCGACATCCCAGTTCGCCATTGGCCTCGCTGCGTTCGGCGGAGCCGACACCGGCATCCTTGGGCTGTAGAATTCCTCGGCGCCGGAGCACCTTTGAGGGGCTCGCCCGGGTAGCTCACGTCGAGGCTCGCAACTCCGGCCAGCGCCCAACTCCCACAGGTGCGGGCCGGCAATCTGGGAGCCTGGCCGTAGTCGCAATCGACCCGAGACGACCAGCGCAAGAACGCTTCTATAGCGGCAAGGACTAGAAGTGGCGACGACCACCAACAAATCCAGGCCACTGATCACGGTGGTATTCAGCAAGGACCGACCGCTCCAGCTCGACTCTGCCATCAGGTCGATGTTTCTGCGTTGCGCGGACCCTGAACTGATGCAGGTCCATGTCCTATACACAACGTCGTCCGCGTATCAGGAAGGCCTCTACAGACAACTGCAACTTGAGCATCCCGGCGTAGCCTTCCGGCGCCAGCAGCACTTTCGCCGGGATGTTCTGGACTTGATTGCCAGGGCCCCCTATGTGGCCTTCGTCGTCGACGACACGATGTTCACGAGCAGTTTCTCGGTCCGCACGGCAATTCGCGAGCTGGAGTCCAGCGACCTGGCCATCGGATTCTCGTTGAGGCTTGGCGCCAACACGACCTACTGCTACACGGTGGACGCTCCCCAAGACCCGCCAGCGTTCACGACCAGAGGGCCAGGCGTCCTGGCCTTTCCCTGGCCGGGCGCGAGTCTGGACTTTGGTTACCCATTCGACCTTTCGAGCTCCATCTACCGATCGAGGGACCTGGAAACGCCGCTGGGTCGGATGAGGTTCGACAATCCGAACGAGATGGAAGCGCAGCTTGCAGCCACGGCACCGACTGCCGGGCGGCGCAGACCCGAGCTTCTCTGTCTCGAGCGGTCGGCTGCCTTCTCCATACCGGCCAACCTCGTCCAGACCGTTGCCCGGAACCGCTCGGGAACACGACCCGATAAATCGCCGGAGAGGCTCGCCGCGGCATTCGAGCGGGGCGCACGCATCGATGTGGCGAGCTACGCGGACTTCCCAAACGTCGCGTGCCACCAGGACGTTGCGCTTCAAATCCGAGAGAAGGACCCGCCCGACCCGTCCGTATCGGTGATCATCCCGTGCTATCAGCAGGCAGAATTCCTCGGTGAGGCGGTGGCAAGCGTCGTCGCCCAGACAATGACCGACTGGGAGATAGTCATCGTCGACGATGGGAGCGCCGACGACACGGCCCAGACTGCGCGGCGGCTCATCGAGGCCTATCCAGATCGTCGAAATCCGCTTTCTCGGGCAGCTCAATCAGGGCGTGTCGGCGGCTCGGAACAACGGCATCGCCCTCTCCACGGGGCGATACATCCTGCCCCTCGACGCGGACGACATGCTCAAGCCTCAGCTTCTGGAGCGAACCGCGGCCCTGCTCGACAAGGATCTGTCGATTTCGATCGCCTACACCGACTACGAGCTGACGGGCGCCGATCGGCAGATCGTTCTCACCGGCGTGTGGGACCAGCTCCACCAGTGCGTGGCCAATCAGCTGGGCTACTGCTCCCTGCACCGACGCGGACTCTGGGCTGCAGCAGGCGGATACAACACCAAACAAGTCGACTTCGAGGATTACGACTACTGGCTCGCCTGCCTGGAAACCGGGGCAGGGGCACGCCGGATAGCCGAAATCGCTGTTCATCTACCGAGCCCGACCTGGCACGCGCACCGAGTGGGCCGCTTCGCGCCGCGGCAGACTGCGCCGCGATCTGGCGCGGAATCACCCGGCGATGTTCACGCGACGCCGCCGACTTGCCCGCTTCCTGCAATGGAGGTGGCGCGGACTATGCGCACGCGCCGGTTCACTGGTCCGCCGTCCGGCCGCGACCGGATAGCGACCACCGTCTCTGCGCTCTTTCGACGGAGGCGGGCCAGCGACGCCGTCCCAACTCATTCTCAGTCGTTGAGTTTCAGGCCCGCTAGACCTGCATCCCGCACGAACATCCGGACCGTCTCGAGCGATAGCGCCTCGAGGTCCATGCCTACCAGCTCCAGCTTCTTGAGGAGATCCGTGGTGACGGTGATGATGTGGCACCCGATTTCGTCGGCCTGGAAGATGTTCAGCACCTCCCGAGGGCTAGCCCACAGCAACTCCATCGTCGGGTAGGGCTTCATGATTTCCAGCGCCTCGGCCATCACGGGCACCGGGTCGCGACCGGTGTCGGCGATCCTTCCGGCAAAAACGGAGATAACCGAGGCAGGGCACTCCGCCACGGCATCGACCGCTACGGCGACCTGTGCGAGAGAAAGGATCGCGGTGACATTCACCCTCACACCCTCCGCGGCCAGGCGGCGGAGAAGATGTGCGCTCGACCGGCCATGGGTGTCCGTGATAGGGATCTTGACGAATACGTTGGAGGCCCAACCGGCCAACTCGACGGCCTGCCTGTGCATGATGTCGAAGTCGTCGGACAGCACCTCGAAGCTGATGGGGCGGTCCTTGATCGCCGCGAGCACGGCCCGCGCAAACGCTCGGTAGTCGGAGACTCCCGACTTGCGCATGTGGGTTGGATTCGTCGTGAAATCCCCGGATGAGCGGGTTGGCCCGCATGGCGATCATGCCTTCGAGGTCCGCGCCGTCGGCGAACACCTTGACCCTCAGGTCGCTCAGCGTCGTCAAAGCTTGATAAGGCCTTCCTCCTGGATCACCCCTCGGGCCCAGGCATTGTCACGAAATGGCAGTGAGTGGAAGTGCATTCGTCGGTTGGGATTACCAGACTAAACCACGGTCTCGAGGTGTGATGCGGCGCAGTGTGTACACGTCGGTCGATTGGAGGTCGCTCAGATGGGTGGCCAGGGTTTCCCAGGGATCCCACACTGCGCTTATGAGCTTACCTGTGATCCCGTCGCTGAGCGAGGATCCCAGGAACACGGCCAGCGCCGCCCCGCGATCAAGCGGGGTGCCTCCCTCCGCGTCCTGCCGGACAGCCCGCTCATAGAACTCAGCCCCTACCCTGGCAGGACCTGCTTCCAGGACCTCACCGAGGAGTCGGGTGTTGAGGGCGCCGGGCGCGATTGAGTTCACATCGATTCCGAATTCCTTGACTTCCTCGGCAAGAGTTTCCGCGAAGCGGACGACGCCCGCTTTCGAAGCCGCGTAGGCGCTTATTCTGGGCAACGGCGCGGTGGCGCCGCCGCCGGACAGCTGGACGATCTTGCCGTACTTCCGAGCCTTGAAGTGGGGCAGAACCGCTCTGGCCATGAGCACAGAGCCGAGCAGGTTGATCCGGATGGCCTCGGTCCAGTCCGACCACTCCACCTGGTCGATCGTCCCTTTCGGGCCGTATACCCCGGCGTTGTTGACGAGCACGTCCAGATGCCCGAGAAGCCCAATTGCGGCCCCAACCAGCCGATCGGCATCCTGCGGATCCGACACGTCCGCGGTTTCCGCGGCGACTACCTGACCTTCCTGCGCCAGATCTTGAAGTCCGGCCAGAGCCTGGCTCAGAGGGCCCGGCTCGCGTGCGCAAACGACCACCCCTGCCCCGGCCTTTACGTATGCGTGGGCGATCGACAGACCGAGGCCCATGCTGGCGCCGGTTATGAGAGCAGAGCGTCCGGCCAACTCCTGGGTCATTCTGTAGCCAGCCCCACGGCCGAGTACCGAATGCGTGCGTCGCTGCCGAGCTCCCCAGCAAGGAATCGACCCGGGTCGATGACCACCGGTCGCTTCAACTCGGCGACCACCGAGTCTGCGGAGACTCGCAGGTATTCGGGCCAGGGTGTCATGACCACCAATGCGTCTGCGTCCCGAATTGCCCCGAGCGCGTCCTCTTCTAGATCGATCCGCGTGGACAGGTCCGAGGGCAGGGAGTGCACCGCCGGGTCGTGAGCGGTCGGTTTGGCACTCTGCTGTGACAACCATTCGCATAGCTCGATCGAAGCGGAGCGGCGGAGCGTGTCCGTCCCGGGCTTGTAGGTCAGACCCCAGATCCCGATCCGGCGACCGCGCAACTCCCCCACTTGAGAGGCCAACGCCCGACGGACCCAGAGTTGCTGATGACGGTTGCTCGGGGCAATACTGGCCAGCAGAGGCGCGTCAATGCCGCGCGCCGAGATCAGGTCGGCTAGATATGTCACGTCTCGGCCTAGCGTCCCACCCGCATAGCCCGTGCCAAAGCCAAGGTAGGACCTCTGGCCGATGCGAGGATCTCCCCTCAATGCACGGACCACGTCGGCAACGTCCGCTCCGACAGCCTCGCACACAGCCGCGATCTCGTTGGCGAATACGATCGAAGTGGCGAGGAATGCGTTCAGGGCATGCTTCGTGACTTCGGCCCCCTCGATGGACATCCACTCGACCTGCGCGCCTATGGGCCTCAGCAACTCGGCCACGAGGGCCTGGCTGGCGATGTCCTCGACGCCGACCACGATCCGCTCCGGCTTCCGAAAGGAATCGATGGCCGTGCCAAGCCTGAGAATTCTCTGGGCTGTACGCGAAGGCCACGTCCCGCCCAGGGCTCAGTTCTCGGTAGGAGTCCATCAAGCGTCGAGTGCTCCCGACTGGGAGCTGAGACGAGATGAGCACCACAGACCCGGCTTCAAGGTAGGGAAAGAATTCGACGACCGCATTCGCTACTGAGCCCGGGTCGGCGCGATCCAGATCGTCGACGGGCGTGTCATGGCAAATCCAGACGACCTGAGCATCGCGAGCGGCCCGGCCCGGGTCGGACGAGAAGCTCAGGTGGCCGCTCGCCAGTCCGTCCCGGAGGAGTTTCTCGAGGCCAGGCTCGGAGATCGGTGACCTTCCCGATGAGAGGAGGGCGATTCGCTGCGGATCGGGGTCGTGGCCGATGACGTCGTGGCCGGCGGCCGCCAGGCACGCCGCCGTGACGGTCCCAAGATGCCAGAGGCCGGAGACGCAAACCCTCATCCGTTGGCTCTGGTCGCGGGCTTGATCCGCTCGCTGATCCACTGAACTGCAGTTGAGAGGGAATCGACCCGAACGGTCGGCTCGACCGCCAGCGACTGCGTCCTGGGAGCGTCGATCAGTATCGTGGCACAGCCGGCCCGCTGCCCCGCTTCTACATCCCTCCATCGGTCGCCGATCATAAAGCTCGCTGAAAGGTCGATCTCCCAATCTTGCGCGGCCGAGGTCAGCATTCCGGGGTTGGGCTTCCGGCAATCGCACCGATCGTCGTCGTCGTGGTAGCAGACGCGAATGTCGTCGACCGGTACCGCTTCCCGCAGCCGCCGATTGATAGCCTCGACAACGTCGCGCTGTTGAGTGCCGCGGGCGACATCCGGCTGGTTGGTTACGACGACCAAGACGCAACCCAGAGCTCCGAGATGCCGACACGCCTCGGCCGCGCCATCGATCAAGGCAAACTCGACCAGGCCGGCAGGCGGCCGCGGTACGCCGTCCTCGCCGACGAAGGATTCGTCCAGCACGCCGTCGCGATCGAGGAAGACACCCCGTCGGCCGCTCAAGTAGCGGACTCCCATTTTCCCGGAGACTGGCGGATCGCCGGATGGGAAACCAACAGGTGCCAAATCACCGCTTGGAACCCCTCCGTCTGGGGAGTGATCGTGTCACCGTTGATGGGAGGGATCACGACAGCTTGGCCGACGGCGGCGGTATAGCCGCCGTCACGACCAACGATGCCGAGGACCGTGGCGCCTACCTCGCGTGCAAGTTCAATGCACCGGACGAGATTGACGCTGATCCCGCGCGCGGAATTGCCTCCGCCAACGGAAAACACCAGGATTGCGTCGGCAGCCTTGATGTGGCTTACCCGAAGCCAGTTGGAGTAGCTCGTCTCCCACCCCTCGTCGTTGACCCGTGCGGTTAGTTCGGAGACGTTGTCGGTAGGGGCGTACGCCTCTATTCCGGCTATCTTCCGAAAATCGTTGACGGCGTGCGACGCGTGGCCTGCTCCGCCACCCGACCCAACGATGAACAGGCGACCGCCCCGCGAGCGAACGCTGGCGAGCTCTCTGGCCATCTTCTCGATGGCTTCCCGATCGAGCAGATCGATGATTCTCTTGGAGTCGGAGAGGAACTCGTCTGTGTAGGTCATTTCCTCATCAGGATCATGCGCGGCGGCCTACCTGACGCACGACCCCCATCTCCTTCATCACGCGCTCGGCCTCGACGAGATACTCATTCGTGCCGGCCTGTGTATCCAACCAATCGAGATACTGGCGGACATTCTCCTCCACCGGCACCTGAGGCTCCCAGCCCAGAGACCGCATCCTCGTCAGGTCGCTCACCGTGTGGCGTGTGTCGCCAAGCCGATACTCGCCCGGCACGATTGGCTCAAGGGTACTACCCGAGGCATCGAGCATCATCCTGGCGAATTCGATGACGGTGACGGCGCGACCGCCCCCGACGTTGAGTGCCAGACCGTTGGACCGCTGGTCCTCCAGGGCAATCAGATTGGCTCGAGCCACGTCCCTGACATTCACGTAGTCGCGCCGTTGCATCCCGTCCTCGTAGCAGACCGGAGGAAGCCCAGCCCTGATACGCAGGGCGAAGCGCCTCGCAATGCCCGAGTAGGCGTTGAAGAACGAGTTACGAGGTCCCTGGACGTACGTATAGCGCATAGCAGCGGTCTCGATGCCGTATCGGCGACCGAGATTGAAGGCCAACAACTCAATCGCGTATTTGGAGACGCCGTACGCCGTGCCGGGGTTGGAGCACGTGGCCTCGTCGATCAGCATCGGCGTGGCCGGGGACCCGCACTCTGGACACGGGATCTCCCATTCGCCGCGGTCGAGACGATCCGGCTCCCGAGGCGCCGGATGGAAGATCGTTCCATCCGCATCGCAGCTGTACTTGCCCTCACCGGAGACGGACTGTGAAGACGCCACCACCAGCTTCCGCAATGGGAAACGATTGGAGTCGGAGACGGCCAATTCGAAGATAAGCGCCGTGGACTCCGTGTTTGTATGAATGAAGGTGCTGAAGTCCGGCAGGTAGTCCTGATACGCCGCCAGGTGGAACACATAGTCCATTCCAGCCAGAGCGCGTTCCATGTCAGTCCTGTTCGCCACGTCGCCCTGTATGAAGTCGATGCCATCGGGGACGTACGACGGCTTGCCTCGCGGGTGGACCCGCGGCTGCAAGGAGTCGATGATCCGGACCTCATACCCGCTCTCGATCAGGAGATCGACGGTGTGAGACCCAATGAACCCAGCTCCACCCGTTACGAGTACGCGCTTCATACGTTCAGCATCACCTTCGCACCGTCGTAGTCGAAGCCGTACGGCATCTCCCGCAAACCTTCACGGGCAAGCGCCTCGCGCACCGCGGACTTGGCGGCCCCGGCGCAGTAGAGCATGAGGAAGCCGCCCCCGCCCGCACCAACGAGCTTGCCGCCAAGAGCTCCGCAGTCGCGGGCGAGCGAGTACCAACGATCCACGTCCGGATTGCTGATGAGTTGGGATCGACGCTTCTTGTTCTCCCAGTGCTCATGGAGGATGAGACCGAACTCGTCGACCTTGCCGGCCTCGAGCGCCGCCTTCACTGCGGTCCCAATTCCTTGGTCCGGTGCAGGCTGTCGATGACTTCACCGCGCGCCCCGCTGTGTCACGCTTCTGCTCCGAAGGATCGTCCCTGCGCTGCGGGTCAGGCCGGTAAAGAAAAGCAGGACGTTGTGCCGTAGCTCGTCGAGCCGCGGAGTGGGTGATGTCGAGAGGCGTAACGGTGACACGGCCATCGCTTCGATCTCCAGACAGGTAATACCGCCAAAGGCGGCCATATAGTGGTCGTGCTTGCCGACCGCGTGTCCAGCGAGATCCATCTCGATGTGGCAGGCCTGCTCGGCCAGCGCATGGCTAGCGGATCGTTCGCGTTTCAGCGCATGCAGGGCCGTCAGCAGCGCGACCAGGTAGGTCGCCGACGAGCCCAGCCCGGTCCCGCCGGAACGTCGGCCATCGAGGTGATCTCGATGTTGCTCGGCCACGTCAAGTTCGATCGATGCCGGCCGCACCAGGTCGTGCTGGACCTCTGCAGGCGTGACGACTTCTCGTAGCGGGTGTATTTGACCCGGATCAGGTCGTCGGCAGCGGGGCGGTTAGGTAGACGTAGATGTACTTGTCGATAGCCGCGCTGAGAATGAAGCCGCCGTAATTGCTCGTAGTACGACGGCAGATCCGTGCCGCCCCCGCCAAGGGCGATTTGAAGTGGCGCCCTGGCCAGGATCATGATTTACCTTTCCTGACAGTGGTCGCGAACATGGCTTCAGTCGCTCTCAAGTCTGCGACGGTATCGATCCACATCACTCTCTCGCCTGCGCCGAGGCGATGGCCCCGGAGGCCGCGTTCGCGTCGCGCTAGCCCCGGCATCACGTCCACGCTCAGATCGCTAGGCGGCGCCGGGATCGCATCGAACGCCTCTGCTTCGCAAACCAGGAGCCCCGCGTTCACCCAGTGACTCCTCTCCGTCCCGGGGTACGGGCTTCTCCTGAAAATCGCGGATCCATCCCTCATCGTCCAATACGGCAACTCCGCTGCTGCTGACATCGGCGCGTTCGAGAAGAAGCATCGTGGCAATTGAGCCGCTGTGTCGATGGGCGTCGAGCATCCCTTCCAGTTTCAGATCGAACAGGTTGTCGGCGTAGAGGACGACGAAGGTACCGTCGCCGAGCAGGGGTCGGGCAGCGAGACGCCTCCAGCGGTACCCAACAACTCGGCCTCACGAGAATACGCCACCTGGACTCCGAGCCTGGATCCATCGCCAACTGCCTCGACCACGACGTCGGAGTGATGGTGCAGGTTGACCACGAGATCGCGTATGCCGTTGTCTCGTAGCCACTCGATATTGCGGACCAGCACTTCGCGGCCTGCCACAGGAACCATGCACTTCGGCCGATCGGCTGTAAGCGGATAGAGGCGAGTGCCAAGCCCAGCAGGTGAGCAGCATCGCCTTCACTCGGGGACCTCCACACCGCCCCAGACGCGGCGGAGGCGTAGATAGCGTCCAGGATCCGAGCGGCCGCCAGGCCGTCCCGGCCGTTTCCAATTGGTTGCCGGTTCTCGCCGATCGCGAGGGAGAACTCCTTCCATTCCGTGTCCCAGGACAGGTCTGGGCCTTCGAACGTCGTGATCTCCTCGGTGGGCGGCGACGAGTCCGGGTTCCTCCTGGCGACAGACAATCGCTCGGGGCCGTACGAGCCGCCCAGGCCGTCGACGCGAATGTAGCCGTCGGAGCCGAGGACTTCGAATTCGGAAGGTGTTCTTCCACTGAGTCCAGCTGGTGTGGAAAGAGACGATGCCCCCATCGCGGGCCCGGAGAAGCGCGAAGGCATTGTCCTCGACGGGCTGGATCGGCCAGTGATAGGTGCCCGTCAGGCCCTGCGCCTGGGCGATCTCGCCGATGAACCAACGAGCAAGATCGACGATATGAACTCCCTGGTCGAGGAGTTCGCCTCCGCCCGATCGCGCCCGATCGGCACGCCACTCCTTCTCGTAGCCCGCCCGTCCTCCGTGCCCGTATAGCGCCCGGATGGCAAAGACCGGGCCGATGTATTCCTGGCGCACAAGCTGTCGTGCCCGCGCGATCGCCGGATGATGTCGGTGGTTGAATCCGACCTTCAAGAGCTTGCCGGCGGAGTCGGCGGCGGCGACGATCGCCGAGGCCTCCCCGGCGTTTCGGCCAGCAGGTTTCTCGCACAGAACGTGGCTTGCCCGACTCAAGCGCAGCGATCGAAACCTGAGCGAGCAGGTCGTTGGAGGTCGACACGACGACGACGTCCAGATCGTCGCGCGATACGACTTCTTCCCACGAAGTGGTCCAGGCCGACTCTGCAATCGCGGCGACGGACTCGGCGCGGTCCGCGGCGACATCTGCCACGATGGTCACCTTGTCCCCGGAAGCCAGTGCAACCCTGGCCCGACGCGTGCCGATCAAGCCGCAGCCAACGATGCCAACCCTCATCTACCGGTCCCGCCCGACGAGCGTAGCCGTCCCGGTTTCGTTGCCTTGTAGTGGTCCCGTGTCGCCCTCCACTTGTCGCCGCAGCAGCGCCTGAACAAGCCCAGAGTACATGGATGTCTGGCCTACCCGCTCGCTGTACGACCGCCGCGTCCGGGCGGGCCGACCTCTCCGAGGTCTCAGACGATGGGTCGCCGCGATCCGATCGACTTCCTGGCGGGCATTTGTCCCGTCCAAACCCCGATATGCGATAATTGCGACTGTGAATGACCTCGTTGTGGCACGCACGACGGCCGCGACCGCGATCGCACGAAGACCGACGTTGCTTTCCGCATGCAAGCCATTCGCCCGTTGCGCTAGGGTGGGCGAGCGACTCGGCCGCAGCAGCCTGGCCGAATACCACCAGGCAGTGCGTCGCGGAATTCGACCGGGCCTGAATGGACCCGTCAATCAGATCAATCGGAGAGCGGCGTATGAGCCGAGCTACTGGGACGGCCGCCGGGTCATGGTCACCGGTGGAGCGGGTTTCCTGGGCACGGCCGTCGTCAGGCGGCTGCGTGAAGCTGGGGCGAGTGAAGTCTTCGTACCCCTGGCCGCGGACTACGACCTGCGCAAGCTGCCGGACATCGATCGCTCCCTGGCGGACGGCCGGCCGGATCTGATCATCCACCTGGCGGCGGTGGTGGGCGGCATCGGCGCCAATCGCGAGAACCCGGGCCGGTTCTTCTACGACAACGCCATCATGGGCATCCAGCTGATGGAGCAGGCGCGCCCGGCCGGCGTGGCCAAGTTCGTCAGCCATCGGCACGGTCTGCGCCTATCCGAAGTTCACGCCGGTGCCGTTCCGCGAGGAGGACCTCTGGAACGGCTACCCCGAGGAGACCAACGCCCCCTACGGGCTGGCCAAGAAGATGCTGCTGGTGCAGGGCCAGGCCTACCGCGACGCAGTACGGCTTCAACGCGATCTACCTGCTGCCGGTCAACCTCTACGGCCCGGGCGACAACTTCGACCCGGCCAGCTCGCACGTGATCCCGGCCCTGATCAGGAAGTGCGTCGACGCCCGCGAGCGGGGCGACGCCTTCATCGAGGTCTGGGGCACGGGCTCGGCCTCGCGCGAGTTCCTCTACGTGGACGACGCGGCCGAGGGCATCGTGCTGGCGGCCGAGCGCTACGACGGGCGAGATCCGGTCAACCTCGGCGTCGGCAGCGAGATCACGATCCGCGAGCTGTCGGAGCTCGATCGCCCGCCTGACCGGGCTTCGGCGGCGAGATCCGCTGGGATCACACCAAGCCGGACGGCCAGCCGCGCCGCGCCCTGGACACGAGCCGGGCCCGCGAGGCCTTCGGCTTCTCTGCCGGAACCTCGTTCGAGGACGGGCTCAAGCGGACGATCGAAGCGTACGAGAAATCGCGGAGGAGCTCGGCAGCGCGGGCACGAGCGTGACAGTGGGCGCCACGGAGGACAGCTCCTCGCCGACCGCAGCGGCCGCCATTCGCGAGATACCGCACGTCCATATCGCGCCACCCCGAGGTTGGTGGCAAGTCAACCTCCGGGAACTATGGGCATTCCGCGATCTATTCGGCATTCTCGTCATGCGCGACATCAAGCTGAGATACAGGCAAACGGCTCTCGGCGTGACGTGGGTCATCCTCCAGCCGCTTCTGTCCTCGTTCATATTCGCCATCATCTTCGGATCTCTGCGAAGCTACCCTCGGACGGGACCCCGTATTTGCTCTTCGTTTTCGCTGGGATGCTTCCCTGGAACCTGTTCGCGCAATCGCTGCAGCGGGCCGGAAACAGCATGGTCACAGATGCTCGTCTCATTTCCAAGATCTACTTCCCGCGATTGATCATTCCCGTGGCGAGCGCATCGGCGGTACTCCTTGATTTCGCCGTCTGCTGTGGTGTCATGGCCGCTATCTCGTTCGCGTTCGGGTATCCTCCATCGTGGACGTGGTTGGCCGTCATACCTCTTGCGGCCCTCGCACTGCTGGTTTCGGTGGGCGCGAGCTTGCTCTTCTCGGCCCTGAACGTCTACTATCGCGACTTCATGTACGCCCTGCCGTTTGTCGTTCAGGCCTGGATGTACGCCTCGCCTCTCGTGTACTCCACGACACTGGTGCCTGATAAGTGGCAGATCGTCTACTCCCTAAACCCGATGGCGGGGGTTATCGATGGATTCCGATGGGCGCTGCTCGGGCACCGGGACTTCCCCCTCACTGGATTGGCTGTCTCGTTGGTAGGCGCGGTGGCATTGGCAGCTCTGGGCCTGTTCGTATTCCAGCGCGTCGAGCGCAACTTCGCGGACGTGATCTGATATGGCCGAGTACGCCGTCAGAGCATCAGGGCTCGCCAAGTCATACAAGGTTGGGATTACGGGCAGGCAGTACAACACGCTGCAAGACATGATCGCCCGGCGTGCGCAAAGCCTGTTCCGACGCCGCGAATACGACGCAGCCCGTCGCTTCTGGGCTCTGGATGACATCTCGTTCGACGTCCGACCCGGCGAGGCTCTTGGCATCATCGGGCGGAACGGCGCCGGCAAGAGCACTCTGCTCAAGCTCCTCGCAAGGATCACTCCGCCCACCCGCGGACGGGCGGACTTACGGGGCGCATGCGGTTCACTGCTGGAGGTCGGCACGGGGTTCCATCCGGAACTGACCGGACGCGAAAACATATTCCTGAACGGCGCGATCCTGGGGATGACCGGGCCGACATCGGCGCCGAATTTGACGAGATCGTGGCGTTCGCCGAGACCGAGCGGTTCCTGGACATGCCTGTGAAACGCTACAGCAGTGGCATGTACATGCGCCTCGCGTTTGCGGTCGCCGCGCACCTCGAGCCCGAGATCTTGGTGGTGGACGAGGTGCTGGCGGTAGGCGATGTCGCGTTCCAGGCCAAGTGCCTTGGCAAGATGGGTGAAGTCGCACGGTCCGGACGGACTGTTCTCTTCGTCAGCCACAATCTTGCGGCGGTTACCCGTCTCTGCCAGACTGGCATGCTCCTCGAGGCAGGCAAGGTGGTTGCCTACGGTACCGCCGAGTCGGTGGTAAACCAGCATCTCTTGTCGGCCAATCAAGAGGGGCAAATCAATCTGGAGACCCGGCCCCTCTCTAGCGACGCCCCAGCCCATTTTGCGTTCGCGGAGTTGCGAGACTCATCGGGGCGAGTCTGCCAGAACTTCGCTATGGGATCCGACATCGCCATCGCATTCAAACTCAGATTGGCGAGTCAGCAGACCGTGTCCAAACTCGCGATTACCATCAAGGCGTTGGATGGTCTGCCCATTTCCCACATCGTTGACGACGACGCCGAGTTCCGCCTCCCGCCAGGCAAGTCCGAGCGCAGCCTGGTTGTAACGATCCGCGACGTAAGGCTGTATCCCGGCGCCTACACCGTCACCCTGTGGGCAGCCGATCCGGCGAACACAACTGTCTACGACCACGCGGACAACTGTCTGACGTTCAATATCACGGATGGAGGGAAACTCACCTTCCGCCCGCTGCCCCGGGAGTCTGGTCTCTGGTTCATGACCTCGGATTGGACTGCTGACTGACTGGAGAGGCGGCTAATCGGCTTGCGCGGCGGCGCTCCCCTGACACGAGCCCATTCGGTGACGTCGCGATTACGCCCCGGCGAGCCCCAGGGCGTCTAGCATCGTGGTCACGAAGTTCGGCGACAGAAACAGCTTGAACTTCTCGCTCGAAAGGTAGTCTCGGCCGGCTTCGAGGAATCGCCTGTATTCACTCTCGGAGATGGACGCCATGTAACTAGCCAGGTCTTCGTTCGACCCGAATGCACGCCGGTCAACGAAGGCGTCCTTGTCCACGTATTGCTCGATATTGGGAGCTCCCAGGTACACCGGAACGCATCCGCAACGAAGTACATCGAAGATCCGCTGCGACACGTAGTCGGGTTCGTCACGGATGTTCTCGTAGCAGATGTTGAACTTGTATTTGGGAAGAACTTCCCACTTGTGCCGGACCGTTCCTCTGTACGTGCCGAACGACACCGCCGGTTGAGACCTATGCAAGACGCGTCGCCAGACCCGAGTCGTCGGTTGCGTATTCCACCCGACGCCGTATAGATCGAAGTCGTTGGGGTATTGCCGGTCGAAGAACGAAATGGTACTTCTGCGTTCCGCGTACAGCTCTCTCGGATGGGACGACGCCTTGTTGCCGGAGATGTCGACGAGCATCTTCCGCCTCGCAAACTCCACATTGGGCACGTCAGGGTAGACAGCCGTCACTGGAAGATACATCCGAAGGTAGCGCTCGCCGTCGGCAAGAGCCGCGTTCCATGTCAAGACGCGACGAAAGCGGCTGTATGCCCACACGTTCGAGTTGGATGGGCGCACGGAGACGGGCTCACACAGCATGAGGACCAGTCGGTCTTCCATTCCACGAGCCAAGGCCTCAGCATACACATCCCTGGTGGGGATGGGCGACGTCGATCGCCGACCGATCAAATGGCGTGATCGCCCCTGAGCCGCGGGCCCAATACTGTCGACATCCCAGAATACGATCCGCTCGCATTGCGCCAGGTCCTGGTCTTGCGTAAGTTCCAGAACATAGCCGAGATCGGCAAGCCGCCTTCGGAGTGCTATGTACGGCTCGCAACAGTTGTCGCGGCTGTTCTCGTCGAAGAAGACCTCGTTGGTGGCTCCTGGTGCGTGGAACAGAATGTACTTCGGGCTCATTGCTGCTTTCGATGGCTCGCCGCTACCCGGCGGGGTTTGATTGGCTCTTCATCGCCTGAATCATGCGTCGCAGTCCTGTCTGCAAGTCGACCTCCGGGGACCAGCCCGGGATCTTACCTACCAACGGCGTGACTGGAGTGCTGCCCTCCTCCGCCCCTACCACGACCTCGGCATCCAACTCCGCAGCAATAGCCCGCGCAACTTCCAAAACGGAAATCCATTCGAAGCTCGTAACGTCATAGGGACCCTTGAGGCTGAGCGAGATGGCCATATGCATGGCGCGACACACGTCGTCTACGTGGACGAACTGCCTCAGCTCCCGCCCATTGGTGAGCATCTGAATTCTGCCTGTGGTAGATGCTTGACGTATGAAATCGCTGACCACGTGGCTGCGTTCCGACGGCTCCTCGATGGGGCCATAGACGTTCCAGAACCGAACCTTCGTCCCGTCCAGCAGCCCCGTCCATACCTCGCCAAGACGCTTCGTGCAGCCATACACAGTGTCGATGTCCTGGGCGAGCTGGCTCGATGCGAAGAGAAAAGGAACCCGCACCGCCTCCAACTGCTGCATCACGTTCAGCAGGATCTTGAGGTTCCAGTCCAGCTGCCGGAACTGGGAATCGGCCTTGTAGAGGTACTTTGCCCCTCCGACGTCCCAGGCCAGAACATAGACCCGATCGACCCGGTCGAGCGGCAATCGAGAATGCCGGCAATCCTCGTCCTCGGTCCGTTTCAGATCAAATCTGACTACGCTCTCGCCACGTTCCTCCAGGAACGCGCAGAAGGATCGCCCCACGAAGCCTTCGGACCCGAGCACGAAATTCCTGACCATTCGCCTCCTTCATCGCGGTAGCACTGGGGAATCATACCCATGAGGCGGACCGCGTTCATGTCCCGGATCGTCCGGGCACAAATCCCGGGATCGACTGCCTTTCGGACAGAGCGGAGTCGGCGGGCGATCCTTGGCTGCCAATGAGGCCGTGCCCGGGCTGCGGCGTCAATCGCGGCGAACGGGGCTTCTGCACGGCCATCAGTCGTCGCCTCGATTGGCAGTTCTGCCGTCTTCGCGTCGGTCGCTCCCCTGAGCTTGGGTTATCCTGCCTCACTATGCAACGCAACGGCGGCCTTGACATCTTGCGCGTATGCGCCGCGGGGCTCGTGTTCATGGTCCACAGCCTGCTGCTTCAAAGGTACGGCTCGCTGGACACAATCGCCGTTCAAGGGCGCTTGGGGGTATACCTGTTCTTCGCCCTGTCGGGCTACCTCGTCTTCAGACCGTTCGCCAGTGGCCGGGCAGCAGTGCTCGAGTATTACGTCCGGAGGGTGTTCAGAATAGTCCCGGCGTACCTGGCTGCGCTCGTCGTGATCGCCATCCTGAATGGGCCGCCGGCCGGTTGGCACCGTCTCATCACGTTCACGCAGGCGTGGGGTGCTGTCCCTCCGGAGCTGGGCTACAGCGTGACTTGGACGCTCTCGATCGAGATGACGTTCTACGCGGTCCTGCCGGTGCTCGCCCTCCTGCTCGGACGCGAGGCCTGGCGTGCCCTGGCGATTCTGGCCGCAGTCTCGTTCGTGTCGCTCCAGCTCCTGGGCAATCCGTACAGGGCAGACGCGGCCTGGCTCCTTCTCTGGGGCTTCGCCCCCGGAATGGTGGTCGCGACGCTCGAAGGCAAGGTGCGCTTTCCTTCGTGGCTCGTTCTCCTCGGCATCGCAGACTGCGCTGGACGCCCTCCTCAGCGAGTCTCCGCCTCTGATGGGGGTCGCCGGCGGGTTGATCATCGCCGGATGCACCTCCGTCAAAGTGCAGGTCCCCGTCGCGCGCGTACTCGCGGATGCCTCGTATTCGTTCTACCTGCTTCACCTGGCTGTCATAACCGCACTGGTCAACGCAGGCTGGTCGGGCTGGACGGCTGTCTTTACTGCCCTGGTGACTACCCTCGTTGCTTCGTTCGCAATGTTCCGTTTCGTCGAACGCCCGACCCAGCATCTGGGAGCTCGCCTACTCCGGTGGAGAGCTCTGCGGGAGCCTGCTGAGCATCCAATCGTGCTCACGCCCGCGACGGCGAACGACCCGCCGGGGCACTAGACGCCAGCTTGGAGTATCGATTTGCCCGATAACTTGCCCGACAGCACGAACGTAACTTCGTTGACGGAGAGGATGAAGAGTCGACTGCGCCGGTATCCGGCGTTGCATCGCGTTGTCCGCGCGGGCAGGCACTGGTATTCCGACGAAATCGTGATGCGGATCAACCCACGCCGGGAGCTCGCCCGCAGGCGAGCACTGGCATCGACGAGCAGGAGACACGAGATTTCGCTCTGGCGGATGAGCGGCATGCCCGTCCCTCCGCCTCACGCCTTCAAGCAGATGACCGTAGCCGCGTACGGCCGTGCCTTTGGACTGAAGACACTGGTCGAGACAGGCACATACCTCGGAGACATGGTCGAGGCTCAGCGACTGCGGTTCGACCGACTCATCTCGATCGAGCTATCTCAAGACTTGTACAAAGCTGCTCGATCAAGGTTCGCGCATGCCAAGAATGTCACGATACTTCGAGGGGACAGCGGCGAGCTGATGCCTTCGATAGTGGCCGGATTGGAAGGGCCAGCCCTCTTCTGGCTGGACGGCCACTATTCCGCCGGGATCACCGCGCGAGGCAGTCTGGAGACGCCGGTCCAGCGTGAACTCGAGGCGGTCCTCGGCAGCAAGACCGGCTACCACGTCATTTTGGTAGACGACGCCCGCTGCTTCGGTTCCGGTGACTTTCCTACGTTCAGCTGAGGTTGAGGCGCTCGTCGCGAAACTTCGGCCCGGCTGGACCTGTTACGCCATGCACGACATTATCCGAATCTACCCATCAGGCCTGCGGGCGCCGGCTTCCGACGACACGGGCGAGATGGCCCAGAAGCAACCGTAGCCCATTCCGGGGCTGGCTAATGCCTGGAGTCCTTCGGCCCCGGCTCGGAAGTTGGCGAGCTGCAACTACAGGACACCCGCCTGTGACGGTCTCGGTCATCATTCCCACCTACAACTACAGCCGGTTCCTGCCCGACGCGCTCGAAATCAGTCAGGGCCCAGACCTACGCGGACTGGGAATGCATCGTGGTCGACGACGGCTCCACCGACGACACCGCTGAGGTCGTTCGGGCCGCTGCAGCCCGCGACGCGCGGATCAAGTACAAGTTCCAGCCCAACGCGGGGCCCAGCGCCGCGAGAAACCTTGGCATGGCCGTATCGTCCGGTGAATACATCCAGTTCCTCGACGCAGACGATGTACTCCAACCTACCAAGCTGGCGGCGCAGGTCCGGGTTCTCGACGAGGACCCCTCCATTGGGATTGTCTACAGCGATGCTCGATATTTCCGAGACTCGCGAACTGCGCTGCTCCCCCACCGCATCCCCGGTAAGCGTGAGTCGACAACGGTCGGAATGCCGGGGCCGGATCCGGTTCTCCGCGCGCTAGTTCACAACAACACCATGGCCGTTGAAGGCCCTCTGATGCGCCGAAGTGCCGTCACCCCGGTCGGGCAGTTCGAAGAACGCCTCATACGCATGGAGGACTGGCAGTACTGGCTGAAGTGCGCCCTGGGCGGGGTCAGCTTCGCCGTCGATAACGCCGAGGAGAGAGCCGTGCTGGTCCGGTCCCACGGCAATAGCAGCACGCGGGATCTGCTCGCGATGCACTCCAGCGAACTGGCAGTGCGTCGGTGGCTCGAAGGGCGACTGCACGACCCGACCCTCGTCCGGCTGAACCACGTCAGGTCTCTCGAGACTCAGGCGCGGGTCGGCGTACTCGAGGGCAAGGGCGGGCGGCTGATGGTTGGAGTCCGCTTGCTGTTCACCGCCGGACTATCGGAACACCGCCTCGACTGGCTGCTTCTGGCCTGCATTCTCCCGCTCCTTAGATTGCCGGGACGCGACCGAGCGCTGGCTCTTCGCCGACGGCTCATGAAGAAGCCCGGCATGTGGTGACCGCTGACTTGCTGTCGCGTCCTGGCTTGCCGGGGGTTGGACACGATAGCCCACAGCGGGTCCAGTTCCGCCAGATCATCCCAGTCCCGCTGGTTTCGCCTCAAAGTCACCGTCCGTGAGTCAATCGTGAATTCGACTCAGGCCGAGAGTCATGGCCACGCCGGCAACCAAGCCGCGGGCCTCCGCCGTGGGCACCGGGCCCTTCCTCTTCGCCCAAGTGCGGAGGGCCCGGGCTGCAACCCAGAAAGCCGCCCGAGCCGCGCCTCGACGGCGGAGATGCCGGCCCGCAACCAGGATTGAGTTGCGGCTGGAGTAGTACCGGTACATCTTCGACGGCACACTCCCGTGCACGAAGTGGAAGACGCGAGCGGCGGGCACGACACCCAGGCGCCACTCGGCCCGGCGCATCCGAAACGAAAGGTCCACGTCTTCCCAGTAGAGAAACAACTGCTCCCAGAACCCGCCGGTGTCGACGAGCGCCCGCAATCGAATGAACATGGCACAACCCGTGACGTAGCCCGTGGGAGCAACCGCTTCGGAGGTTGCGATTGGCACGACCTGCTGCCTTGCGATCGCCCTCCCCACGTCGGCCATGCCCCCCGCGAACCAGATCCCAAACGGGGCTTCTGGACCGATCGGCGCCTCGATCTGCGGGGTCACGATGCCGTACTCCGGCTCTCGCTCCATCGCTTCAACGAGTTCGCCTACTGAGCGCGGATCGACCTCGGTGTCGTTGTTCAGCACCCAGGCATATACGGCGCCAGCGCGACGTGCCCATTCGAGGCCAAGGTTTGCAGCCCCTCCGTAACCGAGGTTGCGGTCAGCACAGATGATCTCGACGGACCTCCCAACCGCATCTCGGAGTGCATCCACTTCGGCCGTGCCGGACGCGTTGTCCACTACGACGATCGAATGGTTGGCGTAATCCGCGGCCAGGAGGGAGGCTACACAAACACTGGTCTGATCCAGGCCGTGATAGTTGATCACTATCGACACGACGAGGGGCCGTGGACCGAGCTCAGCCATGCCGGTCGCAGTCCCTATGCGGCTTGATCGCTGCGCGGCTTCAGGCCTTTGGCCAACATCGTCACCACGGACCCGGCAGCCCACCAGAACAGGAAGGTCACGGAGAAGTCACTCCAAACCTGGCTCGACAGGACTATCGGGAGAAGCGCAAGACCGCCGATTCCGACCACGGCTCCAAGCGCGCACGTCGCGACATCGCCGCGCCGGAACCATGCGACCGCAAGCCCGGCCAGAACCAGCCCGCCGTATAGCACCGAAAAGAGGAGAAGACCAAGTAACCCTATGTCAGCGCCAACTTCAAACAAGGCACTTTCGCCGGGGCCGCTAGAGGTCCCGTATCTGGGGACCGCTACCCCAAGACCAACTCCAAGAGGGTGTTCGGTCACAAACTGCAGGCCACGACGCAGTGCTTCTACGTGGCCCTGGATGGACGTATCGTCTCCGCTCGCCAGCCCTGCCACCACGTCTGTCGTGGTGTTCACGCTGGTGACTCCGGGGCCAGACGATGCGTAGAAGCCGAGCACTTGTGCCCCAAGCGGCGGCCGAACGTCACTGAGGTCGATGTTGACGACAGGACCAAAGGACGGATAGACCAACAGACCGAAGACGGTCGCCCCAACGATTGCAGCCGAGGCCAGGACTCCGTTTCGATGCAGCCTCAGTGCGACCAGCAAGACCGCCTCGCCGACGATGCACAAGAGGGCAAGGCGTGTAAGGCTGAAGCTCATGCCCAGTAGAACCAGCGCCAGAGCCAGCCACACGTAGCGCTTATGTCGGCCCGGTGAGGCCGCAAGGACGAACACGGCTGGGACAACCAGGAGGCCCGTGTACGCAACTCCCAGCGGGCTCAAGTACGTAGAAACCATTCGGCGCAAGAGGCCCGCCGACGTGCCCTGGAAGAAGTTCTCAGGGAGACCAAGAGGGCCCGTGTAGCTGAACCCGAGCCATGAGTCAAACTTCAGGATGCCCATATCGAGCCAGGCCTTGGTCGGGATGAAGAACAACTCAACCATGCCGACGACTGTCACGGCAGCGGCTACGGCAACGACAGGCCCGAGACCGAAGCGCAAGTTGATAGGGGGCCAGGCTCTTCCCAACAGGTAGAGCAGCGGAATGAGCTCCATCACTCTCAACTCCAGGAGACGCTGGGTGAGAGAAGCCTGGTTGTCGCGGACCGCAACTGGAACCACCGTGTAGACCACGAGCATGAGCGCGAAAAGTGCGATGCCGCAATCCAGAAGGCGCACGACCAGCGACGAGGAACGCCACGATCGGAAAGCCGCTGAGAGGGTCGGGCGAATGCCAGAGCGCGCCAATCCCAACACCAGCTTGAACGCGAGCAGGGCGAGCAGCGCCTCTTTCCAGAGCTGAAGGCAGCGGACCATTGCGTCTGGTACGTGCGCGGTCAGGAGGAGCATGAGGGCGGCGTTGTGGACCGCAATGCCCGCTACCAGGATAGGCAGGCCCAGCTCCGGCCTTCTCCACGAGACGATGAGGCCCGTCAACACGAGCGCACTCAATGCGAGCGTTAGCGCGGCGGCCGATACGGTCGCGAGCACATTGACCTCCTCTAGCCTCGAGCCCGGCGCTCCCCGCCTCTGCCCGCGGCGGAACGGAGTATCACAGCCATCCGTTCCGCCGAGTCGCGCCAAGTGTAGCGATCAACGCGGGCCTTGCCCCTCCCAATAAGCTCCCGCCGGAACGCGTCGTCTCCGAGCAAATGTCGCACTTGGAGCGCGAGATCCTCGGCATTTCCGGGCTCGTGGAACATCGCCGCATCACCGAGCACCTCGGGCAAAGACCCGGCTCGGGATGCGACCACGGGTACCCCGCGGGCCATGGCCTCGAGCGGCGGGTAGCCAAACCCCTCCGTCAAAGAAGGGAATACGAAGACCGAGGCATGAGCATACCAGCCCTCCAACTCCAAATCGCTGACCGCACCCACCACATGGATGGTCGGATCGGCGGCCGCACTCTCAAGCAATCGCTGGTGATCACGACCTGGCTGTCCCACGATGGCGAAGTCAACGTCCAGGTCCCTGAGGGCCCTCATTGCCTCGACGGCTGTCGGCACGTCCTTATGCGGCTCCGTCTGCCCAACGTACAGAACATACGGACGGGCCAAGGGTGGCGGCGCTTGGCTGCCGCGTGGCGCATCAAGACCCGGGTAGACGACGTCGATCTTCGAGGGGTCCGCGCCAAGGTGATAGGCAATCTGGTCTCGGCTGGATTCCGAAATGGTGGTGATCCGCTGAGCCACGCTGATGGAGCGCATGAAATCGACGGCGGGCGTCAGCTCGCATAGGTTCGGTCGTACGTACCGGGTGCCACCAGGAAGTTGACGTCGAGGATCGACACCACCTGGGGCACGGACACGTGCCCGGAGGCAATATTGGCCGGCATCAAGAGCACGTCGGATCTTGCGCCCCGCACGCGTCGCGGCAACTCCACTTCTAGCCAGAGCTCGTCGAGAAGCAGGTTCAACATCTTGCGTGCGACCCAACCGCGCCGCAGCCGCCGCGGGCCCTGCTGGGCGGAGACATGCACGTCGGGAATCGCCTGAAGCGCGGTGAGCAGGCCCCGCGCCCATCTCAGCGAACCTCCTGGCGGATGGCGGGAAATCGAGAAGTCCATGGCGACTCGGAGTGACTCCCCCGCGTCATGTGACGGCTTCACGACAGCGAGTCCCAGGCCGCCTGCAATGAAGAACGGAATCGATCCAGCCCAAAATCCTCCGTCGCTCGCCGTCTTGCGGCCTCGCCCAGGCGCAGCCTCGTAGGCTCGTCATCGACGAGCCGCTCGATGGCCGCAGCCAGGGCCTCGACGTCGCCTGGTGGCACCAGCAGTCCCGAAACCTCGTTCTGAATGATCTCGGTGGCGCCGCCGTG
The DNA here is from genome assembly GCA_963835845.1 of uncultured Chloroflexia bacterium. Classification (GTDB taxonomy): domain Bacteria; phylum Chloroflexota; class Limnocylindria; order Limnocylindrales; family CSP1-4; genus Fen-1039. The sequence continues at coordinate 33,382 of CAWIGT010000002.1, forward strand.
GTTGGTGGCAATGGTTGCACAACCCGACCGCATCGCTTCGAGGATCACCATTCCGAATGGCTCAGGCCACAGCGACGGAATGACCGCGATCTTCGCGGAATCGAACAGTGCAGGCACGTCCTGGCAGTAACCAAGAACAGTTATGCGGTCGCCCAGACCCGAGTGATCGGCTCTGGCCTTGAGGTCTTGGTTGCGCCACTCTTCGCCGGCAGGTGGGCTGCCGGCAATTACGAAGCCGACGCGCGCATTGCGCGACCCGACGCGTTGGGCGGCCTCGACGAATATCTCGTATCCCTTCCACTGGTTGAGCCGTCCTGCGAACGCGACGACTGGATCGCCTCGCCCGGGCAGAAGGATGGGATGGCGATCCCGAGGAGCGATTCCGTTGTGCACCACGATCACGCGGCGCCGGGCCAGCCAGGATGGCCTCAGGTGACGGGCGACGGCTTGTGAGATCGCCACAACACGATCCGCTGCAGCCACAGGCAGCGTCCGAAACACCAATGCGACCAATCTGGGGCGCTGCACGATCTCATGCACATGCCAGACGAGCCTGGCTCCATTCGGGCGGCCAACAATCGCCGCGACGAGGAGTGCAGCAGTGTTGACGTGGACGATCTCCGCATCGATTGCCCGTGCTCGCGCCCGGATCGTCCGCCTGGCGCGGACCATAGACCTGAGGAGTCGAAGGAATGAGCGCGGCTTCAAGTAGCGCCGCCGCATCGGCGCCAGATCAACTCGTTTGCAGTCGACGCCGCGAGCTGCCAGGGCGGCCGACAGCCAGCCGGGTGGTCCGTCGTCGGCAAGCAGCACCTCGACCTGTCTCCGCTGCGCTCGAGCTGCCTCGACCGTCTCGAGCAGCATCCGATCGGCCCCGTACCCTTCGTCGGACGGGTGCAGAAAGAGAATCGGACCCAGCCGGCTGCCTGCCGTTGCCATCGATGCGTGCCTCCCCCGTCAGCGCGGGGAGTTGACTGTTCCCTTGGCCCTTCTCGCGCGGTCGGCGCCGAACGATAGCAGAATGCGACCCGCCGGTGCCTGACGGGAGTTCGTTGAGGCACCGATCTGGGGCCGGCCGAGGTCCTATACTCGCGCCGTCCCTTCGCCCGAAGTGTGCAGGCTAAATGTCGTCCGCCGATCGCGTTCCCGAATGTCAATCGGTCGTTGCCGAGGCCGAGTTGCCCACCGGCATTCGCTGGCGCCTCACCTCGCGGTTCACGGCTTCATCTCGGCGCCGACGCATGGAGCGCTTCCTCAGCTCCGTTTCGCCGACTGCCACGGATCGAGTCCTGGACGTCGGCGTCACGGATTCTGACTGGCGCTCGAGCAACTTCCTTGAGTCCCAATATCCGTGGCCGGACCACATAACAGCGGTGGCGATCCAGGCCATGCCGACATTCGAGCGCACCTTTCCAGAGGTCCGGCTGGTAGTCGCCGACGGACGGGAACTGCCGTTCGAGGACAACTCCTTCGACATCGGGTTCTCCAATGCCGTAATCGAGCATGTGGGCAGTCGCGAGAGCCAGAGGCGATTCGTGGAGGAATTGGTCCGAACCTGTCGCACAGTGTTCATCGCGACTCCCAACGCGGGCTTTCCCGTGGACCCTCACACGCTCCTGCCCTTCGTTCATTGGTTCCCCCGCCCAATCCGACATCGTCTACTGAGCTGGTCTGGCAACCGGCAATGGGCCAGCGAGGAGGCCCTCAACCCGCTCCGCGCGGGCACATTGAGGTCGTTGTTTCCGCCAGGCTGCGAAGTCCGCATTGATCGCCAAAGGGTCCTGGGCTTCACAACGGTGCTCGTGGCGATCGCCAGATCCAATCGGCCCACACGCGACTCCTGACCGAGTGCGGCGCAGTGCCCGACGCCACGGAATAGGTACTAGAACCGTCCCTAGGTCCCCCAACCGTCACCCATGACTTCCGTGGAGAGATTCGTTGGCCCGATCCCCGGTATGCTGAGGGCCGTTTCCATTCCAAGGAGTACATGCCCGTGATCGAACGACTCAAGCCTGGCATCGCGCGGATTGATTGCGCGGACCGGGCCCATCCGCGGGTCTTCGGGGTCGTGATCGGCGCCGTTGCCGTGGTGGCCGTCATCGGAGCGAGCCTGGCAATCGCGTCGGGAGGCGGCGTCGCCCAGGCCACACCCACCAGCACACCTACAGCGACTGCGACGCTCAGCCCGTCGCCTTCGGCATCGCCCAGCGTGGTCGAAACACCGTCCTTCGACCCGGGGCCGACGGCCCTGCCGATCGGCTGGGAATACAGCGACCTCGATGGTGCCGGCGCCCCGGCCAACCTGGCCCATCGCCTGCCCATGGCCATGATGGTCGACGACAACGCAGTCGCTCGGCCGCAATCCGGCATCTCGTCGGCTTCAATCGTGATCCAGGCCGCGGCAGACGGCGGTGAGGATCGCTACGAGATCATCTTCCAGGAAGGGACCGCGACGGACATCGGCCCGATGCGAAGCGCCAGGCCGTACTTCGTCTACTGGGCAGATGAGTACAAGGCCCTGTTCGGGCATTTCGGCGGCGACGCCAACTCGCTTCAGGTCGTCATCCCCAAGAACGCCAACTACATCTACAACATGGACGACCTCAACGGCGGCTCCTGCCCGTATCACCGGATCACCACTCGGGCTGCGCCGCACAACGCATACACAAACTCCGCCGCGCTGATCGGCTGCCTGACGTCCAAGAAGTACCCGACCACCTACCAGAACCTGCCGACTCGGCCGTTCAGAGACGACGTCCTGCCGGACCAGCGACCGTTCACGCAGTCGCTTGTCATCACCTACCACACCGGCACCGTCGGCTACGAATACAACCGCCCGTCGGATTCGTACATGCGAATCATCGACGGCAAGCCCGAGGTAGACCCGGCCAACAACGCTCAGGTATACGCCCGCACCATCGTGGTGATGTACCAGTCCGTCGGCTTCGACCCGGGATCGCTCGACGAGGTCAACCGGCCCTACGTCTACAACGTGGGAACTGGCAAGGCCACGATCTTCATGGAAGGCAAGGCCATCGACGCCACCTGGAAGAAGACCTCGAACACGGCCCTGACCCGCTTCTACGACTCGTCGGGAGCCGAGATCCCCTTCGTTCGGGGAGAGATCTTCATGCAGAGCGTGGCCCCCGGGACCTCCGTCGTCGTCAGCTGACGGTGATCGCGGGCCGGTCGTAGGCCACCGCAAGCTCATTCGGAAGCCGGGATTCGTTGTCGAGTCCCGGCTTTCAGTTACGCCCCGCAGGCGGCGGGCGCCACTCCCGGCTGTCCGTGGTACCGGCTTTCCTGGCCGAACAGCTCCACGGACAGGTTCGCCACCAGATCCAGGTCCAGCCTGCTGGTCCAGGTCCCGCCCGACAGGGACATGTCCGGGTGGACGCTGTAAGGCGGCCCGAGCACGCAGTTTTCGATTCTGGACGCGTGTTCGGCCGCGGGCACGTAGTCGCGAGCCTTACTGAGGGGGAAGTCCGTGGCGATGGTCTTGCCGGCCAGCGAGAGCAGCGTGCCGAGTTGAGGCAACCCGTCCGCGCTCACCACCTTGTGTTCGACCGCAACCAGGACGGCTTGCTGGCGGGCGGCCCGGGTGTAGTCGTTGTCTCCGGCGCCCTCGCGCGAGCGGACGTAGAGCATCGCCGTCGGTCCGTCGAGGTGCACCTGGCCGGCGCCGAGGACGATGCCGGTTCCCGGGTCGTTTATCGCGTGAGGGTTGTAGACGTCCACTCCGCCGAGAGCGTCGACCATCTTCGCGAACCCATCCAGGTCGACGGCGGCGTAGTAGTTGACGGGGATTCCGACGAGGTAGCCGATCTCGTTCTCGAGCGTCTTCATCGGCGGATCCGGCGAACCGAAGCTCGACGACATCGAGGCGGTCCAGAGCGTGTTGATCTTGAACGCGGGCCCTACCCAGCCGCCGTAGTACAGCGGGAAGTAGGCGGTGTCGCGGGGCACGCTGACGATCGCGACCTTGCCCGTGCCGATGTCCGCGCTGACGAGCATCAGCGTGTCGGTCAGTGAATGGTCGCGGCCGCTCATGAAGTCGATGCCCACGAGCAGGAAGGTGATGCGGTTCCGGTTCGGCGTCGGCGCCGGAGTGGCGGTCGGGCCGTTCGTGGGATAAGGCTTGTACGAGGTGGTATCCCGCGGGGTCGGCGTTGCGGTTGGCCCGGGAGCCGAGCCGGATGGGGTCGCGTCGGCGAACAGATCGTTGCCCTGGATCGAGACGCTGGTCTGATACCACGCCCACGTCCCGGCGACGAAGAGTCCGTGCGTGGCCAGGATGACGGCCATCAAGCAGGCCGCGAAGACGGCAGCCGGCGACTTGAGATTCGGACGGCGCGAGCCCTCTGCGGCCATGAACGCAAGGGCTACGGCGGCGACACGCCACATTCCCAGGGCGATGACAAGGGCGGCCGCCGCCAGGAAATAGGATTCGTCCCAGAGGCTTGCAGCCACCATCAACGGGCCCTGACTGAGTTGCAGGACTATGACGGCCGTGGCCAGCAACGCCGGAACGGCCAGAAAGGCAGCCGCGACCTGGCGTCCCAGGAATAGCTGGCCGAGGCCCGGCCACAGGAACGACAGGCCGGCGGCGATCGATGGCGATCTGTTGCGGCGGGTCTGCTCGGCCGACCCCGACAGGGCCTGACCGTCCGCGGGCAACGTCGACGCCTCGGCCGACCTGGCGGCCGTGAACGCCTCGCGGCCGCGCCGCGACCGCCCCGCGTCCTGCCGCGAAGGCGTCGTGCCCAGCCGCGACGGCGCGAGAGCCGGCTCGACGGCCTGCGCCCGCCGCGGCGCGAGATGCTCCTCGCACGGCACCGAACATCCGTCTCACGGCCTTCACAGGCCCACTCCGACGGACGTCCCCTGCGGCCAGCGACCCCAATTCCCCACCCATTCCCCTTGCGTCGTTGCGGCCGAATCACAGGGTATCAACCGCCGGGCACCGCGTCGCGACCGGTTTCGCGACGCAGCAGGAGACGAACGAGGCTGGGCGGGCGCGTCGAGGCTCTGAATCACGGCGGCGGCCACGAGGGCCGCCGCACAGTCTTGACCCGGACGAGGACCTACATCATCACCAGGCCGCCGTCGACCGCGAGGACCTGGCCGGTGATGTACGCGGCTTCGTCCGAAGCGAGGAACGTGACGGCATTGGCGATGTCCTCGACCGTACCGAAGTGGCCGAGCGGCGTCTGGGCCTTGATCTGGTCGGTCAGGGCCGCCGGCAGGTCCTTGGTCAGCTCGGTCACGATGAAGCCCGGGGCGACGGCGTTGCACGTGATGCCGCGCGAGGCCACTTCGCGAGCCGTGGCCTTGGTCAGGCCGATCAGGCCGGCCTTCGAGGACGAGTAGTTGGCCTGGCCCATCTGGCCGGCCTGGCCCGAGACGCTGGACATGTTGACGATCCGGCCGGCATGGGCCTTGAGCATCGGCCGGATGGCCGCCTTGATCATGTAGAAGGCGCCGAAGAGGTTGACCTCGAGGACCTTCCTCCAGTCGTCGATGGGCATCCGCATGATCAGGTCGTCGCGGGTGATGCCGGCGTTGTTGACCAGGATGTCGACCTTGCCGAAGGCGTCGAGGGTGGCCTGTACGGCCTCGACGCAAGCCTCCGGGTCGGTGACGTCGGCCGAAATGTAGATGGCCCTGCGGCCGAGCGCCTGGATCTCGGCGACGGTGGCTTCGGCCACTTCGACGCGTCCCACGTCGACGAAGGCGATGTCGGCGCCCTGCCGCGCCAGGCTCAGGCAAATGGCCTTGCCGATGCCGCGCGCGCCGCCGGTGACGAGAGCGGACTTGCCGGTCAGATCGATCATGTTGTCTCGTGCCTCCTCGTGGATACCGGGATTGGTTGGCCGGCGCCCCCGAGGAGGACCGGCGAAGCTGGTGTTCGAGATTGCTCGGCTAGGCGACCGGACGGCCGGCGAGCGCATCGCCCCCGACAAGGCCGTCCGTCGCGACCGGGCCATCGGCGAAGGTGGCACCGTCGGCGGCTGCCGCGCGAAGCCACTCCAGCGCCGGCGGGAAGGGGTTGACGGGTTCAAGGTAGCCGGGCGTGATCGAAACGCTCTCCGGTCCGATCGCGGCCGCACGTGCCGCGTTGGCCGGGTCGGCGGTCCATTCCAGCGTAATGGCGCCCGAGGTGAGGCCCGCTCCGAAGGCGACGAGCAGCAGCCGGTCGCCCTTCTTGACACGGCCCGCGGCAACGGCCTCGCTCAGCGCGAGCGGTACCGACGCGGCGGAGGTGTTGCCGTACCAGGCGACGTTGACGTAGACCCGCTCCATCGGGAAGGTCAGCGACTTGGCCAGGGCCTCGATGATCCGGACGTTGGCCTGGTGCGGGACGACCAGGCTGACGTCGGCCAGGCCGATGCCGGCCTTGGTCAGCGACGATATGGATGTCGAGCCGAGCGTCCGCACGGCCATCTTGAACGTCTCGGTGCCCTTCATCTTCATGAAGTGCTCGTGCTCGGCGAGTGTGCGGTCGCTCGACGGTCGGCGACGCGCCGCCGGCCGGCAGCCAGATCAGGTACGCCCCGGACGGCTCGGTCGTGAGTTCGATGCCCATCGTGCCGCCTGGCTCGTCCGAGGCGGAGAGGACCACCGCCCCGGCGCCATCGCCGAACAGGATGCAGGTGCTTCGGTCGGTGAAGTCCGTGCAGCGGCTCAGCGTCTCGGCCCCGATGACCAGAACGTGGCGGGCCATGCCGCTGGCGATGTAGGCGTGCGCGGTCGCGTAGCCGAACACGAAACCGGAGCATGCCGCGCCCAGGTCCATCGCGGCGGCCCGCTTGTTTCCGATCGCCTCCTTGACCAGGGCGGCCGTCGACGGCATCGGGAAGTCCGGAGTGAGCGTGCCGACGATGATGAGATCGATGTCGTCCGGCTGGAGTCCCGCGGTTGCGATCGCCCGCAAGCCCGGCGACGGCGGCCATCGTGGCCGTCGTCTCGCCGGGACCGGCGACGCGCCGCTCGCGGATCCCCGTCCGGGAGACGATCCACTCGTCGTTGGTGTCCACCATGCGCTCGAGATCCGAGTTGCGTCAGGACGAGGCCGGCGCGTAGGCGCCCCAGCCGGTCAGGTGGACTCCGGAGAAGGGACGCGAGGCCATCACGGTTCGACCTCGATCAGTGGCTGCTTCGCTTTCACCAGCTGCCCGACTCCGGCGCACGATCCGGACCACCCGACCGGCCTGGTCGGACTTGATCTCGTTGAAGAGCTTCATCGCCTCGATGAGCCCGATGACCTGGCCGACGGCGATGTGCTGCCCGACGGTCACGTACGGCGGCGAGGTCGGCGACGGGGAGCCGTAGAAGATGCCGGTGAGGGGCGCCTTGACCGACTGGCATGGTGACTGGCGCGGCCACTTCGGCGGACCCTTCGCCGCGATCCGACCCCGAACTCGTTCCGACGGCCAAGTCCGTGGCGGCCACCGGAGCGACGGCCGCCGTCTGCGTCGTGGGCATGAGCGCCGACGGCTTGCGCAGGACGATGCCGGTCTCGCCGGCTTCGACCTCCAGCTCGACAAGCTCGCTGCGCTCGAGGAGCGAGCCAAGCCTGTCGATGAGCCCGAGCAGCGCGGCGGTGTCTGCGCTCATCGAGCCCGCCGGAGTGGCGGCCGTGGCGTCGCCGGCCGCCGGAGCGGGCTCCGGAGCGGCCACCGCTTCGGCGTTCGGCTGCGTCCTGGGCTCTTCGTGACCTTCGCTCATGTTCGCCCTCACTCGGCCCAGCGCCGGAAGACCAGGGCGCTGTTCTGGCCGCCGAACCCGAAGGAGTTGGAGACGGCCACCTCGACGTCCCGCTGCCGAGCCTTGTTCGGAGTCAGGTCCAGACCTGCCGCGGCGTCGTCCGGATGGTCGAGATTGATCGTCGGCGGGAGCACCCCGGTGCGAATCGACAGGATCGTAGCGATGGCCTCGATCGCGCCGGCGGCGCCCAGAGTGTGGCCGAGCATGCTCTTGTTGGCGGTGACGCTGACGTCGCCGGCGCGCTCGCCGAAGAGCGTCTGGATGGCCTCGAGCTCGCGCGGTCGCCCTCCGGCGTGGAAGTGGCGTGGGCGTTGACCAGGGTCACGTCGTCGACGCTGAGGCCGGCCTTCTCCAATGCGCGGCGGACCGCCCGAACCGCCCCGCCCCGCCCGGCGCGGGCAGGGTGATGTGCGAGGCATCGGCGGTGGCGCCGTAGCCGACGATCTCGGCGAGCGGCTCGACGCCGCGTGCCCGGGCGTGATCGAGCGACTCCAGGACGAGGACGCCGCGCCCTCGCCGATGACGAAGCCGTCGCGACCCGTGTCGAACGGCCGCGAGGCGTCGTCCGGGTCGTCGTTGCGAGTCGAGAGCGCGCGCATCGCGGCGAAGCCCGCCACGAGCGCCTCGTGGCCCGTGGCCTCCGTGCCGCCGGCGAGCATCATGTCCGCGTCGCCGCGGCGGATCGTCTCCCAGGCCTCGCCGATCGCGTGGCCGCCGGTGGCGCAGGCGGACACGACGCGAAGTTCGGGCCCAGCGGCCCGAAGATGATCGCGATCACGCCGGCCGCCAGGTTGGCGATGGCCATCGGGATGAGGAACGGGCGACATCCGGTCCGGGCCCTTTCGCCCATCAGCAGAATCTCGTCGGCCAGCGTGCTGATGCCGCCGAGGCCGGTGCCGAGGATGACGCCGGTGCGCTCGGCGAGATCGCCCTCGAGTCGGGCCGGCAGCCCGGCCTGGTCCATCGCTTCGCGCGCGGCGACCAGGGCGAGCTGGACGTAGCGGTCGTTGCGGCGCTGCTCCTTGCGATCGAGGACGGCAGACGGGTCGAAGTCCTTGACCTCCGCCGCGATGCGCGTGGTCAGACGCGACGGATCGAACTGGGTGATGGGCCCGACGCCGGAACGACCGGCGACGAGGCCGGCCCACGTGGAGGACGTGTCGAGCCCGAGCGGCGTCACCGAACCCATGCCGGTGACGACGACTCGGGGCTGGCCGCTGGTCAAACTCATCGGACAAGCTTCCCCGTGCGAACGGTGGCGGCGCGGTAGACGTCGCCGGGCAGGCCGCGCGCGGAGACGGCGTTCGCGGCGGCCATGACGTCGTAGTTCGGTCCGCTGGATCTCGGCTCTGATGCCTCGTCGTCGACTGTCGACCATCGCCCAGGACGGCGGTCGGGTCGCCGTCGAAGACGTAGCCCGCGCTGCCGGCATTCACGATCAGCCTTCCAGCCGAGGTCGCGTACCTCCGGCAGGTGGGTGTGGCCGCAAGCGATGACCCGGGCATCCGTCCGCTGACTCGCTCGATCGTTACGGTCGCGTCCAGGTCGACACCGAAGCCCATCGGTCTGCGAGCCGGGCGAAGCGTGGCAGAAGAGGATGAGGTCGCGTGGGCGAGCCGTCGTCGCCGACGCGCAGGCGGCGTTCGGCCGGCAGGCGGCGCAGCCAGTCGACCCGCATCGTCGCCGAGCTCGTCGTGGGCCCATTCCGCGGCCGACCGGTAGGAGTCGGGGCACGCCGTCGGTCAACCACGGGAACGCGGCCGTGAAGTCGCAGTCGGCGACGGCGATGTCCGTGTTGCCGAGCGATGACGAACGCGCCGGCTCGCTCCAGCTCGCTGACCAGAGCCAGCGCCCCGGCCGGGTCCGGTCCGTTGAGCACGAGGTCGCCGCAGATCGCCACGTAGTCCGGGCGAGCGGCGTCGACGGCCTTGCGCACGGCCGTCGAGGGCCGGCAGATTGCCGTGGATGTCGGATAGAGCGGCGATCCGGGCCATCAGCGCAGAGCGCTCTCAGGCGGCAATGATGAAGCTGAGCTGGCCTCGCAGGCGACTCGCCGTCGACCGTGGCGACCCCTGCCCGCGCCCGAACTGCTGCCGAGCTGCTCCATCGTCACCTCCAGCCGGAGCTGGTCGCCCGGTACCACGATGCGCTTGAAGCGGCACTCGTCGATCCCGGCGAACAGCCCCAGCCGGTCGCCGAAGCCCGGCTGCTGGGCAACGTAGACGCCCATCGTCTGCGCCAGCGCCTCGACCTGGAGGACGCCGGGCATGACCGGCTGGCCCGGGAAGTGGCCCTGGAAGAACCACTCGGTCGCGGTGACGGCCTTGAGGCCCGACGATCCGCTTGGCCTCGGCGTCGTACTCGACGATCGCGGTCCACGAGCAGGAACGGCCAGCGGTGCGGGATGCAGCGCCTCGATCTCGCGGGTCGTGAGGACGATGGCGGGCGGGACGTCGGTACGTGGCGTTCCGTGGCGGTCACGGGGCGTGCCGTCCGGTCGTCGGCCGGGCGGCGGTCGTGCGGTCTGCACGCGGTTGCCGGGCGCGGCGGCGAGGAACGCGGCGCGCCGCCGACTCGATCGAGCAGGTTCGTCGTCACCTTGCCCTCGATGAAGACCTGGTTGGCCAGGATCGCGCGGTGAAGTCGATGTTGGTCGTGACGCCGTCGACGACGAGCTCACGCAGCGCGGCGTCAGCCGCGGGCGATCGCCGTCGTCCGGTCCGGCGCCCAGACGACGAGCTTGCCGAGCAGCGAGTCGTAGTACGGCGGGACCTCGTAGCCGGGATACAGGTGCAGTCCATCCGGACGCCGGGGCCGCCGGGCGCGAGATAGCGCTCGACCGTGCCCGGCCTGCGGCCGGAAGTCGTGCGCCGGGTCCTCGGCAGTGATCCGGAACTCGATGGCGTGGCCCGCGGATACGACGTCGGCCTGGCTGAAGCCGAGCGGCTCGCCGGCGGCGATCCGGATCTGCGTGGCCACGAGGTCGATGCCCGGTGCAGCATCTCCGTCACCGGATGCTCCACCTGGATCCGGCAGTTGATCTCGATGAAGTAGGCATTGCCTTGCGCGTCGACGAGGAACTCGAGCGTGCCGACGTTCTCGTAGCCGGCCGCGACGACCGCCTCGGATCGCCCGCTCGGCCAGGTCCGCGCGGGCGGCCTCGCGCGAGGGCCGGGCGTCGGCGCCTCCTCGATGATCTTCTGGTGGCGGCGCTGGACCGAGCAGTCGCGCTCGCCGAGGTGGACGCCGTGGCCGAACCGGTCGACCGCTACCTGGACCTCGACGTGGCGGTTGTCCTCGAGCCACTTCTCGAGGTAGAGCGCGTCGTCGCCGAACGCGGCGCGCGCCTCGGACCGGCAGACCTTGAACGCCGCCTCGAGCTCGCGCGGCGAGCGGACCATGCGCATGCCCTTGCCGCCGCCGCCGGCCGAGGGCTTGATCAGGACCGGGTAGCCGATCCGCTCGGCCTCCTCGAGCGCGTGCGCGTCGTCGCGGAGCATGCCCGAGCCGGGGATCGTCGGCAGGCCGTAGCCGCCGAGCAGGCGGCGCGTGGCCTCCTTGGAGGCGAACCGCTCGAGGACCTCGGCGGACGGGCCGATGAACGTGAGGCCGTGCGCGCGGACCACGTCGGCGAAGCCGTCGTCCTCGGAGAGGAAGCCGTAGCCCGGGTGGATCGCGTCGCAGCCGGTGACGATGGCGGCCGAGATGACCGCGGGCGCCGAGAGGTAGCTGCGCTTGGCGTCCGCCGGGCCGATGCAGATGGCCTCGTCGGCGAGCTGGACGGCCAGGCTGTCGCGATCGGCCTCGCTGTACGCGACGACTGCGCCGACGCCGAGAGTCCGGCAGGCCCGCAGGATCCGCAGGGCGATCTCGCCGCGATTGGCGATCAGGATCTTGTTGAACATCAGACTTTCCCCGCCACGCCCGCAGGGCCGCGCGCCGGCACAGCGGCGCCGACGATCGGGTCGCGTTCCGGCAGCTCGATGCGGACCAGCTCCTGGCCGTACTCGACGGCTTCGCCGGCTTCGGCCAGGCTGGAGCCGATGATGCCGTCCACCGGCGAGACGACATCCTGGTTGACGCCCAGCACGTCGACGCACCGATGCGATCGCCCGATCTGGACCCGCATCCCGACGGCAAGATCGCGGCGCGGGTGGTAGATCCCGACGGCGGGCGATATGGCCACGATGCGTCCCGGCTCCTCGACCTCGTCTTCCTCCGCGTGAGGACGGCGGTCGCGCTCCTCGGGTCTGGCGTGAGCGGCGACGCTGCGCGGCAGCGGTATGAGCGTGGCCGGCGTGGCCGTCCGTAACCCTTGCGGCAGCTTTCGATGCGTCGAGGGCCACTGCCGGCAGCCGCAGCCGGGCCTTCCAGCCACCCTCGCGGACCTCGATCTCACCGAGGCCGCTGGCGGCGAGCTTGGCGATCAGCGCCGGCAGCAGGTCGTCGGCGAGTCGGTCGATGGCATCGTGGTCGCGGCGGGTACGGAGCGAGCGGTCTCGGTCGACCTGGGCCGCGTCCGGGCAACTCGCTCGGGTCCTGTTCGCGGGTGGGCATCGCCTACACCTCCTCGCGGCCCGACGGGCCGGTGTGCCGCGTTCGCGGGAAGGGCGGCATGGACGGCCGGCTGGTGAGCAGGCCGCGCAAACGATCGCCGATGCCGGGTCGTTCGGGCGGAGCCGCGGGCCGGTCCGACGATCGTGAACGGGCCGTAGGCGCGGTAGCGCTCGTAGCGGGCTTCGACCAGGTCGTCGATCGACATCCGGCCCAGGGCGTCGAGCCGTTCCAGCACGATCTCCTTGATGCGCCGGGCGGTGTCCGAGGGGTCGGTGTGGGCGCCTTCGCCGGGTTCTTCGATGACCGCGTCGACGATGCCGAGCTCGAGCTGCTCGGCCGCCGTCATCTTCATCGCCACGGCAGCCGCCTGGCTCTGCTCCGAGCGAACGCCACAGGATCGTGGCGCAGCCTTCCGGGCTGATCACGGAGTAGATCGAGTTCTCGAGAGCCAGCACCACGTCGCCGACGGCGATCCCGAGCGCTCCGCCCGAGCCGCCCTCGCCGGTGATGACGACGACGATCGGCGTCCGAAGGTGGGTCATGAGCCCGACGGACTTCGCGATGGCCTCGGCGATGCCCCGCTCTTCGGCGGCGGCGCCGGGAAACGCGCCCTGCACGTCGACGAAGGTGAGGATGGGCATGCCGAACCGTTCGGCCAGCTCCATGACCCGCATGGCCTTGCGATAGCCCTCGGGATGGGGCAGGCCGAAGTTGCGCCGGATGTTCTCTTCGGTGTCCTGGCCCTTCTGGAAACCGATCACGACTATGCGCCGGCCGTCGATGCGGGCAAAGCCGGCCACGATGGCCGAGTCGTCGCCGAACAATCGATCGCCGTGCAACTCGATGAACTCGTCGGCCATGGCCTTGAGGAGCTCCAGCGTGTGCGGACGCTTGAGGTTCCGGGCCTGCTGCACATGCGCCCAGGCGATGGCATTGGGCGTCTCCGGCTGCGGCGCCGGCTCGCCTTCGGCCGTGTGGCCGCGGCCGAGAAGTCGGTCAACCACGAGGCGCCTCCCCTCGAGACCCGCCGGCCTCGTCGCTGTGTGACTCTCCGTTGCGCGAGTCGCCGTTGCGCGAGTCCGCAGGGTTGTCTCCACCGAGGGCCCCCGTCAGGGCCGACAGGAAGCCTCGCGATCTGGCGGACGTGGGCGTCGTCGGCTCCCAGAGCCCGTTCGTCGGCGTCGCGATCAGGAACCCCAGCAGGGCGATGATCTCGTCGCGAAGGTGGGCTCGGGTGACGATTCGGTCGACGAAGCCGTGGCTGAACCAGAACTCGGCCCGCGCGTAGCCGGGCGGCAACTCCTCGCCGATCGTGCCGCCTGAGACCCGGTCGCCGGCGAAGCGGATCAGGGCGTTGGGCTCGGCGATGTTGACGTCGCCCACGACAGCGAACGAGGCGAAGACGCCGCCGGTGGTGGGGTCGGTCAGGATCGAGATGAACGGCACGCCCGCAGCTTTGACCTTCTCGACGATGCCCATGGTCTTGACGAGTTGCATCAGGGCGAAGGTGCCTTCCTGCATCCGGGCCCCGCCGGACGACGAGACGATGATCAGCGGCACGCGGTCCGCGAGCGCCGCCTCACCGGCTCGCGTGACCTTCTCGCCCACGACCGCGCCCATCGATCCGCCGATGAAACCGAAGTCCATCACGCACAGTGAGACCGGCCGACCGCCGATCGTGGCCGGGCCCCAGATCGCCGCGTCGCGCAGGCCCGTGGAGAGCTGCGCCGCCATGAGTCGGTCCGGGTAGGGCTTGAGGTCTACGAAGCCGAGCGAGTCGACCGGTTGGAGGTTGGCGTCGCGCTCCTGGAACGAACCGCTGTCGACCAGCTGAGCCACGCGGGTCCGAGCCGGGATTCGGAAGTGGTGGCCGCAATGCGGACAGACGCGCAGCGACTTGTCGAGCTGCTTGTTGAAGAGCATCTCGGCGCACCCGGGACACTTCGTCCACAGGTCCGGCGGGTAGGCGTCGCGGCGAGGTCGGAACGGCAGTCTGACCGGCATCAGGAGACAACCCCACGGATTCCGTTTATGACCCCCGGTCGTCGACCACCCGCCGACGACAGCAGTCGCCGGCCGGCGGACGAGTGAGTTGTCCGGCCATGAGCCGCCCGAACGGCTCGGCCCATCATGCCCGAGGCTGGATGAGAGTAGCGCCATGCGACATAAACCGCCCCGAGCGAGATCGCGGCCGAGGCGACACCCACGCCGACGCCGCCGACGATGAACGGCCGGGACGGGCGCGCGGTCATGTCGGGCAGGTGCCGGAAGGCGGCAGCCTGCCATCCCGGCTCAGCTTTGACGGCCGGTACGGTCCCCGACTCGGCGGCGGCGCCGGCGGCCAGCGCGGCCGCCGCGATGGCCGTGGCGCCGACGCCGGCACTCGAGCGGCGTCGGAACGGAGCCACGACCCCGGCTGCTCGCGCGGAGGACGTGGCGGACGGCGCCACCTCCTCCACCGGCAATCCGACCCGCAACCTGGCGGCGCCCGCGGCGAGCCGCGCCGACAGAGACTCTTCGAAGCGGAACGAGGGGTGGACCCGGACCAGCCCGCTTCTGAGCGCGCCGGCCGCCACACGGATGGCCGGGTCGAGGTCCGCGTCCACAGGCACTCTCGAGACGCGGCGCTCGTCCGCCGCCATCAGCTCGTCCAGGTATCGCTCAGTACGCCGAGCGTCGCGTGCACCACCCAGCATCAGCTCAGACGGCCCCGCAGGTCGCCGGCCACGGAGCGCAGGGCTCGGTGGAGCAGAACCCTGACGGCGCCTTCGGAGCGGCCCAGAACGGCGGCGATCTCGGCCGTGGACATCTCGTCGACGAACCGCAGGATCACGGCCCGCCGGCGATCCTCGGGCAACCGGGCCACGGCCTGCCAGGCGGCGCTCACGGCTTCGCGAGTGGCGGCCGCGTCCACCACGTCGTCCGGCGCGGAGATTTCGGCGGCGTCGTCCAGTGAGGAGACGGGCCGGCGGCGATCGCGCCGCTGCTCGTTGGCGACGACGTTGCGAGCGATTCGAAAGAGCCAGACGCGGAACGTCGAAAAGTCGGCGGCGTCGGCACTGCTCACCACCGCCCGGGCCGCGATGAACTCGTCGACCCGCTCCTCGAACCGGGGCAGCCCGACCAGCGCCTGCATGAAGACGCGCTCCGTGGCGTCCTCGGCGGCGTGGTGGTCCCGCAACTCGTAGAAGGCGTAGCTATACACCTGGGCCAGGTACTTCCTATACAGGGCGTCGAATCGACTGGGGTCGCGTCGAGCCGCCTCCACCAGACCGCGATCGCGGTCGAGCCGGGCGAGACGGGCGCTCTCCTCCGTTCTACCTAACACCGGGCGGCTCATTCCGTTACACCCCGGCCGTGCGCGTCGGTCGCGTCGGGCGCCCCGGGCGCATCGGGGCCGTCGCCGGCGACGAGCCTGATTCGAGTCACCTCTCCGGCGAGCAGTTCCCGCTCCCCACCGTCCGCGTCCTCGACGAGGAGCCCTCCGGTCGCTCCGTCCACGCCGACGGCGCGGGCAATCTGGGAGGTCCCGTCGGGCATGTGAAGGGCGATGGTCCGACCGGTCGTGACCTGGCGCGAATGCCATCCGGCAACGTCGAAGTGGTCCTCGCGCAGTCCGACGACTCGCGCCTCCAGGCGCACCAGGAACGCGTCGAGCAGCTCGGCCGAATCCACCGGACGACCGCGTGACGCATCGCTCAGGCTCGTCATCGTATCGGCCAGATCTGGCGGGAACCGATCGCGCGGCCAATCGACGTTGATGCCGATGCCCACGACCGCCTTGATTTCGGCCGTGCCGGCGTCTTCAGTCTCGCCCAGGATTCCGGCTATCTTGCGGACGCCCGCCGGCGCCCTGCGATCCTCGACGACGAGGTCGTTGGGCCACTTCAGCTTGAGCATGCCCATCGGCAGCCCGGCGGCCTCCTCGGCCGCGTCGGCCATCGCCAGAGCCACGACCCCGGCCAGCCGCCACAGCCGGTCCGGCTGCAGGTAGCGAGGCGCAAAGCCCAGCGACAGGAGGAGGGCGGCGCCACGTGGCGCCACCCAGGTTCTGCCGGACCGCCCTCTGCCGGCCGTCTGCTCGTCGGCGACCGCCAGGCAGACCTCCGGGGTCCCGTCGGCCAGCCAGGTTCGAACGATGTCGTTGGTCGATGGGACCGACTCGAATCGCTCCTGTCGCGACAGAAACGCAGCCTGGGTCGGAACGCCGGGCGACGAGCTCGACGTGTCGACGCCCTGCCGCCTCGTCACGCGCTCGTCTTCGACGCCCCGCCGGATCCCGCCTCTGCCGGTAGCTCGCCAACCATGAGCGGCTCCGGCTCCTCCAGCGCAAAGGCCTTGTGTAGCGCCCGCACCGCCGTCTCCACCTGATCCTCGGCGATCATGCACGTGATCCGGATCTCAGAAGTGGAAATGATCTCGATGTTCACGCCCGCTTCCGCCAGGGCCGCGAACATCTTGGATGCGTAGCCGGGCGCATTCTGGATGCCGGCTCCGACGATGGACACCTTGGCCATCGCCGAGTCGGTGGTCATCTCGCGGAAACCGAGCTCTCGGATGATCGGCTCGAGAATTCGCTTCGCCTTGGCCAGGTCGCCGCGAGTGATGGTGAAGCTCAGGTCTGTCGTGCCGTGATGGCCGACGTTCTGGACGATCGTGTCGACGTTTATGCCGGCCTCGGCCAGCGGCGCAAATACGGCGTGGGCGACGCCCGGGCGGTCCGGGACCTCGACCAGCGTCACTTTGGCCACGTTGCGGTCGTGGGCCAGCCCGCGAACCTTGTTGCGCTGCTCCACGAACGGATCCTCCTTGATCAGCGTGCCGGGTACGTCTTCGAACGAGCTCAGCACCTCGATGACGACGTTGTTGACCCAGCCGAGCTCCACGGCCCGGACCTGCATGACCTGGGCGCCCTGGTGTGCCAGCTCCATCATCTCCTCGTATGAGATGACCGTCAGCTGGCGCGCCTCCGGCACGAGACGCGGGTCAGCCGTGTAGATGCCGCGGACGTCGGTGAAGATCTGGCAGCGGTCCGCTTCGAGGGCCGCGGCCAGCGCCACGCCGGACGTGTCCGAACCGCCGCGACCGAGTGTGGTGATCTCCGACAGGGTTGGATCGTGCTTGCTCTGGCCCTGGAACCCGGCGACGATGACGACTCGACCCGCGGCGACTTCGTCCTGGATGCGCTTGGGGTCTATCCCCGCGATCCGCGCCTTGCCGTAGTTGCCGTCCGTGGTGATTCCGGCCTGAGCGCCTGTAAGCGCGATCGCGGGAATGCCCAGCGCGTGCAGCGCCATCGACACCAGGGTCGCGCTCTGATGCTCGCCGGTCGCCAGAAGCATGTCCAGCTCGCGTGGATCGGGTTCGTCGGTGATGGCGCCGGCCAGGGCCAGGAGTTCGTCGGTGGTATCGCCCATGGCCGAAACGACGACGACGAGGTCGCAGCCGGTCGATCGCTCCCGGGAAATGCGCGCGGCGACGCGCCTGATTCGGTCGGCGTTGGCCAGCGAAGACCCACCGAACTTCTGAACGACCAGAGATTTGGACATGGCGGGCATTCTAGCAGCCACGAGCGGCGCTCCTCGACACCGCGAGGCGCAACCGGCCACATGCCGCCGTGTGCGCGGCGCCGCTCCCCGAAACAATTGCGCCACTGAATGAGGAGTTGGCTGCAATGTGTTTCGATCTGGATAGCGTTCCCCCGATCCAGGCGGTGGCGGGAGCCTCCGTCGATCACGTCTCGGTTAACCTGCACTCGGCCGACGGCAATACATTCCGGGCCTTCCACGCCTGGCCGGCCGAAACGACCGGCAAGGCCATCGTGATCCTGCCCGATGTGCGCGGACTCCACCATTACTACGAGGACCTGGCGATTCAATTCGCGGAGATCGGCATCGAGGCGGTAGCGATCGACTATTTCGGGCGGACCGCCGGGACCGGCGACCGGGCCGACGACTTCGACTACGGCCCGCACGTGGCGCAGACGACCTGGGCGGGGCTGTCGGCCGACATTTCCAGCGCTGCCACCTACCTCCGCAAAGATGGCGGCCACGGAACGCAGTCGCTGTTCACCATCGGCTTCTGCTTCGGCGGCCGCACGGCCTTCCTGTCGACGACCCTCGGCCTGAGCCTGGACGGCGGCATCGGCTTCTACGGCTTCCCCGGCGGACCGGCGCGCAACGACACCCCGGCGCCGATGGACGTGGTCGGCAAGATCGAATGCCCGATCCTGGGCATCTTCGGTGGCGCCGACGGAGCCATACCGGTGTCCACGGTCCAGGAGTTCCGCGACACTCTGACGACTGCCGGGCTCGAAAACGAGATCGTAGTGGAGCCGGACGCGCCGCACAGCTTCTTCGACCGGAAGCAGGCCGAATTCCAGAAGCAGTCGGAGGACGCCTGGACGAGGGTCCAGAAGTTCATCGAGACGCACGGAGCCGGCGCGGCCTGATCCCTGTCGTCTCTCTGGCTGGGGTAAACCGGTGCCGGTTCCGGGCGCCGTCGCACCTGCGCAAGGGCCGGCGCCCCATATCGATCCGACAGGACGCGCTGGGACTTTCGCGTCCGGCGGGGGGCACCAAAGGCTGGTCGGCCTTGCCTGTTTGGGCTACCCGGGCTACTAGAATGGGCGGGTTCACCGGGGTGGCACGCAACTGACGGTCGAGACCCCGGCGCCCGTTCTGGAACCAGGGAGGTCTCGGAATGTCGATGGCGTTTGGGTTCTGCGCCAGCTGCGGGGCGCCGCGGGCAAGCGCAGACCAGCGATTCTGCCCAACCTGCGGCGCAGCACTGCCGGCCGTCCCGACGCCGCCGGCCGAGCCGGTTCAGCCGGCTGCGGCCCCGTTCGCGACTCCGTTCGCAACTCCGTTGGCGCAGCCGCCCGCCGAGGCCGTCGCGTCCACTTTCGGGGCCCCGCCCGTCGGGGCCGCCGGGACCCAATACTCGACGCCCGCCCCTGAGGCACCTCCGACCCAGTATCCGGCGCAGTTCTCGCCGCCGCCAGCCGGCCCCTCCGGAGCCCCGCCGTGGGCGGTTCAGCCGCCATACAACGGCGGCGCGGCGACGCCGCCGCCCTACTGGCCCCAGCCGCAACCCACACCGGCCGGCCGGAATCGAATGCCGCTGATTCTCGGGCTGATCGCCGTGGTGCTCGTGGCTATCGTCGCGGCCGCAGGGGTCATGCTGGCTGCCCAGGGACCCAAGGCGAGCCCCAAACCGACCCAGCCCGTCGCGGTCGCGAGCAAGAGCTCCGCGGACGCAACCGCCGGCGCGGATCTCAGCACCGAGCCCGGCACGAGCGCCGCGGTGGGCCCGGCTGAATCCACCGGCAGCGGCCCCGACCTGAGTGGAGCGGTGACTGCCCTGTCGGACATCACGAGCTACAGGTTCAGCATGACCCTCGTCGGCGGGGACTTCAGTTCCGCGCTGTCCGCCCTCGGCGGAACCAGCTCCGGCGACCAACCGCTGACGATGAGCGGCACCATCGTCGTCTCGCCCCAGGCGGCCGCTGACTTCACTATCGTCGGCATCCACATGATCGAGATCGACGGCTACGACTACGTCGACATGGGCACGGGCAGCTACTTCAAGACGCCCGCCACCGGGACGAGTCTCTCCGACGAGATGTCTCCGTCGACCATGTTCGCGGACATGATGGATCCATCGCTGGCCACGGACTTGAGACTGGTCGGGACCGAAACCAAGAACGGCACGGCGGCCCTTCACTACGTGGCCAGTGACGCCGCGCTGGCCGAGTTCGGCTCCGAGTCCGGCGTCGAAGGTGCGACCTGGTCGTGCGACATCTGGCTCGCCAACCAGGGCGGCTACCCGGTGAGCATGTCCATCGTCGGCACCAGCGGCGGCGCCACCGTCTACCAGATCACTTTCGAGCTCACCAACGTCAACGACCCCGCCAACGTCGTAAACGTACCCACCAACGTGACCGGCTCCTAGCCCAACCTCCTGGGGCTTGGCCCCGGCGCAGAGAGTTCGCAACAGGCCCCGGCAAATCGGCCGGGCCTGTTCGTGCCAGACGCCATCCGCCCGGCTGTGCGACCATTCCCGCGCGCGCAGGCTCGCGCCGGCAACGGAGGAATCGATGTTCAGGCGAGGCGATCGGCGCGACAAGGCAGATTCCACCAACGAGATGAAGGCGGACACCCTCGACGAGGAACTCGTGGAGGGGGAAGAGTTCGACGACAATGAACTCGTGGAAGACCAGCCCGAGGACATGACCGCGGACCTGGAGTCCCAGGCCGCCGACTACCTGGCCGGCAACGACGTCTGGATGTACGGGCCCAACGCGGAGGCCGTGCTGGAAATCCTCGATCGGCTCGAGGAGCTGGTTCCCGCGGAAGCCCGGCCGCTCGCCGAGGCCTGGCTCTCGATCCCCAAGTCCGATCGGGAACATGCTCGCAAGGCGGCCCGGAAGATCGCCGAGGACGACCTCGACGTCGGTCGGCACCTGCAGCTCGTTCGAGAAGCTGTGGGCACGTGGATTGCCGTGACCGGCCCATTTCCCGAGTTCGTGAATGCGGAACCAGACTGGAGTCGCATCTGCACGCAGGCCGGCGAGGCGGCGCTGGACGCGGCCACGGCGGTGATTCTCGAGGGCAAGGTCGAAGAGATCCACTTCGAGTCGCTTTTCGAGCCCTGGTCGGAGACGATGGCCCAGCTCGATTCGGCGGCCGAGACGGCCCGCATCGAAGGGGCGAGCGCCGAGGAGGCAGACCTGGAGGAAGAGGACGGCGACGAGGTCGACGAGGTCGACGAAGGGGCCGCTGCCGAATTCGGGCCCAACTCGGACGAGGTCACTGACTTCCTCACCCGCCTCTGGCTTCTCACGCCCGAGCAGGTCGGCCGGCTCGTGAGTGGCTGGCAGGACGCCGATCGCCAGGAACTGAAGGTTGCCCACGAGGGGCTCCGCGCGCTGGTCGACGAGGACCCCGAATGGCGCGACCAGGTCCGCCATGCCCAGGACAAGCTGGCGCCGTGGCTGAATGCCGGTCGAAATCCAGGACACGGCGGGCTTCCTCGGCCAGGCGGGTCAGGGCGAATCGCGCAAGATGGCCGGTCCGGCGCTGGCCGATGCGATCGCGGCATTGGTGCTTGCGGATCTCCTGGATCGGCGGCACGCCGTCACGCTCTACGGGCCGTGGTTCAATCTCATGGGCGCCCCAAAGCTGCCGGCGGAAGATGATGCGACAGAGGAACCGACGCCGAAGGCTAAGGCTATGAATGCAGGCAACGTCGAGAGGCCCCAGACGGACGCAGGTGAAGCTTCGGTCTGGAGCGCCCCTGCCGGCAATGGCACGCGCAAGACGAAGTCGACCGGCGCGGCCGCGACATCGACCTCGGCCGGCACGGCGCCGAAGGTCAAGGCTAAGGGCGGGGCGCAAAAGCCGAAGAGCGGCGATACCAGGACCACCAGGAAGTGAGTTGTGCCCGGGCAGGCTCGGGCGCGGAGGGTCGATGTTCCGACGAGGCAAGAACAAAGGCAAGGGACCTCTCGCCAATCAGCTGAGAGGCGCCTCCGAGCCGAACACGCTCTCGAACTGGAGCGTCGA
Organism: uncultured Chloroflexia bacterium; assembly: GCA_963835845.1. Lineage (GTDB taxonomy): Bacteria > Chloroflexota > Limnocylindria > Limnocylindrales > CSP1-4 > Fen-1039. The sequence goes on from CAWIGT010000002.1 coordinate 55,272, forward strand.
CGACGCCACCGCCGACCTCGAGCCGGACGACGACGAGTTCGATGAGGCGGAAGAGCTCGAGGACGAGAGCGAAGCCGATGACGTCGAAGCCGTCGACGACCGCACGCCCGCCCAGCGTCAGGCCGACCTCCAGGCGGAGCTCGAGCGCCAGGCCGAGGAATTCGGCCTGCTCGGCGATAACCCGGTGGGTCTCTACGGCCCCAACGGCGAGGATGTCGCGTCGCTGATCGAGTCGCTGCCGACGATCGACTACGACACGGCCGAGGCCATCGCGGACGCCTACGAAGCCGCCTCCGAAGCCGAGCGCAAGGTCGCCCAGTCCGTCATCCGCCGGCGGCACCGCAACGGCAAGCTGGCCTACGAGCTCGACGCGGCCGAGCGAGCCGTGTCCGACTGGCGATCTTCACTCATGATCGGCGACGAAGATGCGGAGCTGTTCGGGATCGTCGCCAACGCCGCCACCGATGCGGTTGATGCCCTGGTCCTCGAAGAGGAACTGGACGACGCGGACTTCGCCACTCTCTACGGTCCCTGGTCGGACGTGATGGACGTCGAGGAAGACGAGGAAGACGGCGACGAGGAGCCGGCCGAAGACGACGAGGCCGAGGCGGCCGGCGACGGAACGAAAGCCGACGCGGAGGCCGACGAGGAAGCCTCGGATGAAGCCGACGAAGGTATGTTTGGCCCGAACACCGAGATCGTCACCCAGTTCCTGCACAAGCTGAGTGACCTCGGAACCGTCGACATCAGCGAACTCGTGGCCGCCTGGCGCGAGCAGCCCAAAGAAGAGCTCAGGCTCGCCCACAGGTCCCTTCAAGAACTCGCCGACGAAGACGCGAAGTGGCGCGAGCAATTGCGACTGGCACAGGACGAAGTCTTCGCCTGGATGGACCACCGGCCCACCGCATTGTTCAGCCGCTACGCCGCGGCGACCGACACCCGGTCCCGCGAGATCGCCGGTCCTGCGGTTGCCGACGCGATCGCCGCGCTCGTCATGGCGGACATCATGGAGCCCGAGGACGCCCAGACCCTCTACGCCCCGTGGCTTGGAGTCATCGGCGAGCCGGCGCTCCCAGCCTACGAAGAGGACGACGAGGAAGAGGACGCGGCCGAGGCTGAGCAGCCCGCCACCGAGCCCGAGCCCAGGGCCAAGCGCCCGAAGAAGTAGTCGATCTCGGGCGGGAGGCGAGGTCGCGTATGAACACGGGCAACCTGCACGGGCGCGGCCTTTCTGCGAGACTCGCGTCCATGAAGCAGTCGATCGTCACCCTGGACATGGAGGGCGTGCTGACGCCCGAGATCTGGATCGCCGTGTCGGAAAGAACCGGCATTCCGGAGCTGCGCCGCACGACGCGCGACGAGCCCGACTACGACAAGCTGATGCGAGGTCGACTGGCCCTGCTGGACCGCCATGGGCTGAAGCTGTCGGACATCCAGGGTGTCATCGGGACGCTGGCGCCCCTTCCGGGCGCACGCGAGTTCCTGGACGAGCTGCGCGCCTGTGTCCAGGTCGTAATCCTCTCAGACACGTTCGAACAGTTCGCCGCTCCCCTGCTGCGCCAGCTAAACTGGCCCACGCTCCTCTGCCACCGGCTGATCGTCGAAGACGACCGGATCGTCGACTATCAGCTGCGGATCCGCGAGCAGAAGCGCGAGGCCGTGGCCGCGTTCAAGCGCATGAATTACCACGTCATCGCCGGCGGCGACTCATTCAACGACACCGCCATGCTCCGCGAGGCCAATGCAGGTTTCCTGTTCCACGCCCCGGACGGCGTGAAGCAGCAATTCGCGCAGTTCCCCGCCGTGGAGACCTATCCGGAGTTGCTGGCCCTGATCAAGCGGGCGATGGCGTAGCGAGAGTCCGGGCGGGCGGATCGGATACCGGATGATCCCCGGTCCGCGGTCGAAGCGGACCGAACGGCGACCTACCAGCCCAGGGCGCGCATCACTCCGGCCGTGGTCGGAGCGGATTCGATGATGGCGTCGATGCCGCCGGCCGTTCGTTCGGCCGTCTCCGGATCCTTGAGGCCGTGGCCGGTCAGGACGCAGACCACCATGGCGTCGCGGTCGATGCGGCCGGCGGCCGCCAACTTGCATGATCCCGGCCAGGCTGGCCGCGGATGCGGGCTCGCAGAAAATGCCCTGGCTCGTGGCCAGCTCCCGATAGGCCGCCACGATCTCGTCGTCCGTGACCGTTTCGATGAGACCGCCTGACTCGTCGCGCGCGGCGACCGCCTGCTTCCACGAAGCCGGATTGCCGATGCGGATGGCCGTGGCGATCGTCTCGGGCTTCTCGACCGGGTGGCCCAGCACGATCGGCGCGGCGCCCGCGGCCTGGAAGCCGTACATCTTCGGCCTGGCCGTGATCCGGCCCGCGGCCTGATATCGGTTGAAGCCGGCCCAGTAGGCCGTGATGTTGCCGGCGTTGCCGACCGGGATCGCCAGGATGTCGGGCGCTCGGCCCAGGTCGTCGCAGACTTCGAAGGCGGCCGTGGTCTGCCCGTCGATCCGATACGGGTTGACCGAGTTGACCAGCGTGACCGGGTGCTCCTTCTGCTCGGCCATCTCGCGAACGACCGTCAGCGCCTGGTCGAAATTGCCGTCGACGGCGATGATCCGCGCGCCCGCCGCCAGGGCCTGGATCAGCTTGCCGAGCGCGATCTTGCCCTTGGGCAGAACGACGATGACTTCGAGCCCGGCCGCTGCGCCATACGCCGCAGCCGACGCAGACGTGTTGCCGGTCGAGGCGCAGATGACCGCCTTGCAGCCCTCTTCGACCGCCTTCGAGATGGCCATGACCATGCCCCGGTCCTTGAACGAGCCGGTCGGGTTCATGCCCTCGTATTTCACGAAGAGGTTCGGCAGGCCGATGCGCTTGCCGATGTGGTCCAGCCGGACGAGCGGCGTGTTGCCCTCGCCAAGGCTGATGATCGGAGTGGCTGCGGTGATCGGCAGGAATTCGCGGTAGCGCTCGACGAGGCGCGGGCGGGCTGTAGCGCGGTGCTGCGTTGTTGACGGGCGACGTGGGCACTTGCGAAGCCTCCGGCTACGAGGTGAGGATCGGGTAGATGGGCACGTCGCGGTCGGCGGCGATGAGCGGCTCGATCGCTTCGCGGACGTCGGCGAGTGGCATTGGGCGGGTCTGGACGGCGACCCAGGCGCGGCTTCGATGGCGCGGCACGCTGCTGGGCGGCGGCCCGATCATTTCTTCGGCGAGCCGGCCGGGGACTTCCTCGGGCAGGACGCCGGGCAGGCAGACGAACCAGGGCCGGCGGACGGTGTCGCGGTCGTCGGCGAGAACCACCAGCTCGGGGGCGGCGGGCGGCAGGTCCGCCCATGTCGAAAGACCGCTTCGGGCAAGCTCGAGCAGGTCCGCCAGTACGGCGCTGCTCGTCGCGGGGCCACCGGCACCCGGGCCCTCGAACGAGACGCGGCCGACCGGATCGGCGTCGATTTCGAGGCGGTTCAGCACGCCGTCGGTTCGACCGAGCGGCGCGCCGACCGGGACTGCCGACGTCACTACAGAGCCCGCGAGTCCGAAGTACGGCTCGGCGGTCCCGGGCGTGCTGGCAGTGGCGACGAGGCGGATCGCCAGATTCAGACCGACGGCGCCCGCGATGTCGTTGGCCGACACGCCGGTGATGCCGGGCTTGCCGTCGCCCCGAAGCGAGGGCGGGCAGGCAATGATCGAGCCGATTTGCGGCCAGGCTCCGAATGCCAGCCGCGTCAGGACGGCGAGCTTGTTCGCCGCATCCTGGCCTTCGACGTCGGCGCTCGGGGATTGCGCTCGGCGTAGCCCTGGGCCTGTGCGGCGGCCAGGACTTCGTCGTAGCTGCGGTGCGCTTGCATCATTTCGGTCAGGATGAAGTTGGTGCTGCCGTTGACGATGCCACGAACGCGCCGGATGCGGTTGGCGGCGAGGTCGCGGGCCATCGGATCCAGGACCGGCGTGCCGCCGCAGACCGACGGCCTCAATCTGAGTGCCGCGCCCATCCGCCGGGCGATCCCTTCGAGTTCCAGGCCGTGATGGGCCAGGACGTGCTTGTTCGCCGTCACGACCGGCTTTCCCGCCTCGAGCGCGGCGGCGATCAGGGAGCGGGCCGGCTCATCGCCGCCGATCGTCTCGACGATGATGTCCACGTCGTCGCGCTTCACCACGTCGAAGGCGTCCGCGACCATGAGCTCGCCGGGCATGCCTCGATCGACCGCGCCCTGGACGTTCATCTCGGCGATGGCCACGAGCTCGAGCATGCGCCCGCCCGCGGGGCCGATGCGGCGGTCAGGGTTGCGAAGGAAGCCGCGAGCCACCTCCGCGCCGACCGTGCCCGCGCCGAGGATCGCCACCCGAAGGAGCCGCATCTCGGCGTCCGCGCCCAGGCTCGCGACACGGAGTCGCGCCTGCGCGACACTGGGTCGTTGCTCGGAGGGCATTGGCTCGCGGGACTGGGGCCAGCGATGCCGAGATGGCGCCGCAGCCGACGGTGACGGACGGGTTTGCGTCGTCTCGGAATGGTACCCGAGCCGCCACGGGGTCGTCCGGGCCGCCGTCAGCCGGCAGCCGAACCGATCGCGGCCAACCACATGCTCATGTCCGTGCCCTCGACCAGAAGCCCATCCGGACCGTAGGCAACGCTGAACAAGTCGGCCGGTCCCGAGCCGGACAACACGAGCGGGGCCCAGGCGAAACCGTCGGTCGATGCCTCGACCGTCAACCCGCCGCTTCCGCCGAGCACGAGGAGCGCCCGGTGGCCATCCGAGAGAACGGGTACCTGGGGAAAGGCCGCTGCCGATGACGTCCAGACGTGACCGTCCGTGGAGGTCCAGGAAGCGGACACTCCCTCTGGTGCGCAAGAACAGTCCCACCTCCACACGTGGGCCACCAGCTTGCCTGCCGCGACGATCGTGACTGCTGCTTCAGCCTCGGGCGCAGCCTGGACGCCGGGCAGAATTGCCGGGCTCCAGGACGATCCGTCGGCCGACCACCAGACCGCCGGCCTGGTCGCCGGGAAGTCGCCGGATCCCATGCCGGACAGGCTTCCGGTTCTGCCTGCCACCACGTACCCACTGCCGAGGACGGTTCCCCGCTCCAGGTACGCGTCGGCAAATGCGGCGCTCGACAGAGCCGCCGAGTGCCACGCTCGACCGTCAGCCGACAGCCAGATCGCCGGGGACGCCGTGGCACCGTTACCGGACAGGCTCAGGGCCATGTATCCATTCGCCCCGGCCGAAACGTCGCCGACGGATGCTCCGCCGAACGCCGACTGCGAGTTGACCCGGCTCCAGGTCAGGCCGTCGGTCGAGGTCCAGATCCCGATCGCGGGCTGGGGCGTGCAGCCGAACCCGTCGTCGGCGCAACCGGGATGCCGTCCGACGGCGAGCAGGCCGGCCGGCCCTTCGACCAGCTCGTCGATCCACACGCCGTCGGGCAGACCCGTTGAGTCCAGCGCCGGCCCCTGATTCCAGCTACGACCATCGCCGGAAGCCCACGGCACGACCGAGCCACCGGACAGACTCTCGTGGAACGCCAGGTAGCCCTTGCTCCAACCGAAGATCGCGTTTTGGGTTTGCGAGCCGGTGGTCGCGACGAGTCCGGTCGGCAGGCTAACCTGGATCCATCGGAGCGCCTGTCCGGCTGACGTCGGCAGTGGGGTCGTGGACGCCACGGCAGCCGGGCCCGCCGGGGTACCGCTCGCGGGGGCAGGCGGGGTGGATGCGGCCGAGGCCGGCGGCGAGCCCGCCAGTGAAGTGCCGGACGGCGCGGCGCTCGTGCAGGCCGCAACCGCAGCCGCTACCAGCAGAATGCCGGCAGTACGAACGAACCCCTGTGTGGACATCGACCTTGCTCGATCAGTGAACAGCCGGTTCCGCGTCATTGGTTCCTCCACATCGGCCGTGCCTCCGACAACGCCGAGTTCAGCTTAGCCGTCCGGCGATTGACGTCGGAGGCCAGCCGCATGTATCGCCGTGGCCGGATCGCCGTGGCCGGATCGCCGTGGCCGTATCGCCGTGGCCGGATCGCCGTGGCCACTTGAGCTCTCGTGGCTTGCCGTAAACTCGGCGTCATGACGACCGACGCTGCTGCCACTCCCGCACCCGCCCGTCCATCCAGCCTGCCGGCCAAGCCGCGCATCTACAGCGGCATCCAGCCGACCGGCCGGCCCCATCTCGGCAACGACCTGGGCGCGATACGAAACTACGTGGCGCTACAGGATCAGGCCTTCGCCGAGGGCCGCGAGGCGATCTACTGCATCGTGGACTACCACGCCCTGACACACGTCCATGACCCGGCCGTGCTGCGCCGCCAGACCCTCGAGATGGCGGCGGCTCTGATCGCCCTGGGCCTGGACCCGAAGCGTTGCACCGTCTTCGTCCAGTCGGATCGGCCTGAAGTCACCGAGTTGTGCTGGCTCTTCACCACGGTGACGCCCGTCGGCTGGCTGCAGCGCACGCCCACGTACAAGGAAAAGAAGCTCAACCAGCCCGACGACGTGAACCACGGCCTGCTCACCTACCCCGTCCTGCAGGCCGCCGACATCGCGCTACCGAAGGCTTCGCTCGTGCCTATCGGCAAGGACCAGGCTCCGCACCTGGAGCTGAGCCGGGAGATCGTCCGCGCCTTCAACGCCCGATACGGCGAGACGTTCCCGGAACCGCAGGCCGTGTACACCGAGGCGCCGACCGTTCTCGGCACGGACGGCGTCAAGAAGATGAGCAAGTCGATCGGCAATACGATCGACGTCCTCGGCGAGCCGGACGTGATCCGCAAGCAGGTGATGTCGATGGTGACCGACACCCAACGCATCCTGCGGTCCGACCCGGGGCGCCCGGAGGTCTGCAACGTCTGCCAGCTGCACCGCTTCTTCGGGGACGACTACGAGCATATCTGGGATGGCGAACGGACGGCCCGGACCGGCTGCGTCGACACCAAGAAGCTGCTGGCCGAGCGAATAATCGCCCACTACGCGCCGGCTCGGGAGACCTACCGGGAACTCATGGCCGACACCACCCGGCTGCGCTCGATCCTGGACGAAGGCGCCGAGCGGATCCGACCCATCGCCGAAGCCACCATGGCCGAGGTCCGAGAGCGGATGGGTCTGCGCTAACCGCCCCGTCGCCCCGTCGGCTGCGGCCGACAAACCCGCGAACCGGGCGTATGACACCGGACGACGTACCAACGCCCATGCCGTCCGGCGTACCATCTGCTCGATCAGATCGGCGCAGGATCGAGGAACAATGAGCGACCAACCTGCTACCGCGGCGTCCGGCCCGACTTTCAGTCTGACGCCGCGCGACCACCGCTGGTTGAGCGTCCTCCTGATTCTGGCCACAGTCGCGGTCGCGTTCGTCGTCGTTGGATTCGTGACCAGCCTGCTGGCCTACTTCAGCGACGTAATCATGATCTTCTTCCTGGCCTGGCTGCTGGCTTTCATCCTGAGCCCGGTGGCCAACGGGCTGCTGCACCTTTTCCCGGGTCTGCCTCGGGCGATCGCCGTCATCATCGTCTACACGCTGCTCATCGTGGTCCTGGTCGGCTTGCTGATGCTGCTGGCCCAGCAGCTCTACAACTCGATCAGCAATCTCGTCAGCAACTGGCCCACGAATGATCCGCAGCACCTCCGCAACGTCCTCCAGCCTCTACAGGATCGCCTCAACTCAATCGGGGCCGGCCAGATCAGCGTCTACGACCAGGTGAACCAGCTGCTCGTCAACCTCAAGAGCGGCGCCGACCAGCTCGTCCAGCCCCTCGGCAACATCGCGGTTGCGAGCATCGGCATCTTCGGGAACCTGCTCTTCGTGTTCTTCCTGTCGCTCTACATGGCCGTCGATCGCGACCGGATCGTCAGCTTCATATTCCGCCTCGTGCCCCCGGCCTATAACGACGAAGCTCGACTGCTGGAGCACAGCGTCGCCCGATCGTTCGGCGGCTTCCTTCGAGGACAGGCGCTCACAGGAGTCATGTACGGCGCCGTCTCGATGGTCGCCAGCCTGCTGTTCGGCGTCCCGTACATGCCGGTGACGGCGGTCTCGTCGGGAGTGCTGCAGGCGATCCCATTCTTCGGTCCCTTCATTTCCTGGCTGCCGCCGGTCCTCGTCGCGATCTTCTTCGTCCCGGACGCCGCCCTGCCGACCTTCCTCGTCATGCTGGTCGGCTGGTTCGTGATCATGAACGTCATCCAGCCGCGTTTGATGGCGGAGGCGGTGGGCCTGCACCCGGTCGTGGTCCTGGGATCGGTCATGGTCGGTTCCAAGATGGCCGGCATCCCCGGCGCGATCTTCGGCATCCCGGTGGCGGCGGTCATCGCCTCGTTCTTCTTCTTCTATCTGGGCCAGAACCGCGAGACCGGATCCGTCGCCCTGCGAGCCGCCCGCCGCGTGGAAGAGCGGGAGGGTCGGCCCGTCCGAGTGCCGCGGCTGCCGCAGCCGGGCCAGGACCAGGAGGTCGAGGAGCCACTCGGCACCGACGGCCCTCCGAAGCAGGATCGCAGCCGCCGCCCCTCGAGGCCGAAGGTCGACGGAGATATCACCCCCGCCGGCTGACGCACTGGTTCGCAGCCGGATCGCCGGACCGCCGCGCCCGGCCGGCGGTCCACCCGGGCCGGGCGCTCGCCGGTCGACTCAGGACTTGGGGATCTTCTTCATCGCTGCGGCGAAGGCCACCACGTCGGCCTGCGATACACCCGTGCCGCCCGCCAGCTGATAGCCGTGGGTCGTGCCCGGATTGACGAAGACCGCGTAGGTGGAACCAGTTCGGGCCTTTAGCGACCCGGACAACCCGCCGAAAGAAGCGGCTCCGAGATCCGCGGTCGAGCTCCAGCAATCCGGCGCGCCCGCGCAGAAGTTGCCTTCCCCGACCGAGATCACCTGGCCCTTCAAGTTCTTGTATTGGATGGTCAGCAGGCCGCCGTTCGGGATCTGATAGCGCGTGTCTTGCAGCCACCAGGAAGACGGCAGAGCCGCGCAGTAGGCGTCGAAGCCCAATGCCGCCGCGGCTTCCGCAAAGAAGGCCAGGTGGTCGGCCGTGCCCGTGCAGGCCAGCGTCGAAGCAGAAGCGCCGGCGCTCGGGCTCGCCGCCGCGCTGGGCGAAGCGGACGGCGCCGCCGAGGGCGCGGTCGAGGTCGCCGGGGTCGGTGTCACGAGCGGCGTAAGGGCGGGCGTCGGGGTATCCGTGGGTGTCTCAACAGCGGCCTCGCTGGGAGGTGGCGTCACGACGATGATGATCGGCGTGGCCTTGCCGCCGCCGCACGCCGCCACGACCACTGCCACCGCAATCGAAAGAACGACGATGCCGCGGCGGACGGATCCGGTAACTGCTTCCATCATCTTCACCCCTCCAACAGGTTGAACCACCGGCGCCGGCTCGATCGAGTCCGTCACGCCGCTAAGACTTGGCCACTTTCACGAAGGCCGCCGCGATCGACACGAAGGCCGCCTGGCTCATTCCCGATCCCGTGAGTCTGTAGGCCGTGCTCGTGCCGGGACGGACGTACACCGCCAGCCCTCCGCCGGACAGCCCGTCGAGCGAGCCGGACAGGTCGCCGAACTTGGCCGCGCCGAGGACGCTGACGTGAGGAGAGCAGGAACCGGGATCGGTGGTGCAGAACGCCCCCTCATCGATCGCCAGCCTGGCTCCACTCGGGCCGTTCATGGTGATGCCGATCGTGCCGCCGGCAACCCCGTCGAACGATCCCTTGCTGACGAGCCATCCCGCCGGAAGGACGGGGCAGTAGACATCCCAGGCCATGTCGGTCGAGGCCGACGCCCAGAAGGCCTGGCTGTCGGTCGAACCGGTGCACTTTGTCGCCGACACGCCGGCCGCCTGGGGCGGGGCCGTCGGCGACGACGTCGGGGTAGGACTCAGCGCGGCCGTCGACGAGGGCACCGGCGTCGGCGACGGCGTCGGCGACTCCGAAGGTGCGACCGTTTCCGCGACTGTCGGCTCGGGCGTGGGCGTGAGAACGACCACGATCGGCGTGGGCTGGGACTTGCCGAACGAGCAGCCGCTGACCAGTAGAGCGGCCATTGCCGCCACGGCGACGACACCGATCAGGTGTGCTCCACCGCGCTTTGCGACCATCATTGCTCCTCCGGGCGTGGGGGCGTTGACAGCGTCACGACGGGCCGCTGCTCTCAGGACTTGGGGACTTTCATGAGCGAGGCCGCAATGCTGACGAAGGCCGACTGACTGATACCAGTTCCGGTGGCCGTATAGCCCTTGGCCGTGCCGGGCGCGACGTAGATGGCAAAGCCCGTTGCGACCGCGTTCAGCGATCCGCTCATGTCGCCGAAGTTGGCGCTCCCTAGGGCCGAGTTGCCAGGCGCGCAGGCGGCGGCGCTGGTCGTGCAAAAGGCGCCTTCCTGGATGGTCAGAGTGGCACCGCCCGGGCCCTTGTAGCTGGCGATCATGGTTCCGCCGCTCGTGTACGTGTCCGTCGCCGACCCGAAGTACCAGCCACTCGGGACGACGCCGCAATACACGGTGAAGGTCAGTTTCTTGGACTCGGCCGCCCACCAGGACTTGTTGTCTGCGGAGCCGGAGCAGCCGCCGGCGAGGCCGGTTGGCCCAGCCGTAGGCGTGGGCGTCGGCACGGGCGTCACACCGGGCGTGGCCGAGGCGCCTGCCGCTCCCGAAGGCGCGGGCGTTGGTTCGGGCGTCGGAGTCGGCGTCGGCGTGGGCGTCGGAACGGGCGTCGGTGCCTCGGTGGGGGCGGGCGTCGGCGTCAGAAAGACCAGGATCGGCGTCGGCTTCGCGGCCGAGGTACAGGCCGAGACGACAAGGGCCAGACCCGCGGCCACGGCCACGAGCTTGGGGACGCGCATACGCCGAGCATTCACCAGCAATCCTCGCTGTTCCTGTGCTCCGTCAGGACTCGCGGTCGAGCACCGGGTGAGGAGCTAGTGCTAGACGCGGTTGACTACTCGGATGTTACCGGCGTCAGGCGGGGAGCGCCGTTTGCGCCGTGAAAATGGAGACTTGCGCCGTCTCGGGCAGCATCACGCCCAGGACTTTTTGCAGGGCGAGGACGTGAACGCAGGACCCAAAGCTCTCGAAGAAGTGGCAAGTGCAGTGCCAGGCTTCGCCGTCGAGTCGAACCGTGTGGGTGTCGTTGTCGCCTTTAAACGTGACCGCGAACTGTTCGAATGAGATTCGATCAAGCTCGCGGGCGTAGCGGTTCGCCTTCTCGACCTTCCCGATGAGAGAACTGTGCATTTCCGATAACCCTCCGTCGCCCTGCATTGCCCCGAAGAGGTCACTGCCCTGCCGCGGGGTCGCGACGATGGGCAGCTAGGCTGTCACTGTACAGCTGCGAGCCAAGAGAAGCCCGGCTGTCGCAGCGGCCGATGAGGACCGGCGTTGCAGGCCGATTTACCGGCCTGCGAAGTCGAGGTATGGGCGTCGGAAGCGGGCCGCTCAGCCGCGGACGATGGCTTCCCCGGTCGCCAGATTCGCGTCGACGGCGGCGGCCGAAACGGCCTCTGTGTACACCCGCACGAGGGGTTCCGTGCCGCTGAAGCGGACCAGCAGCCACGAGCCGTCGTCTGAGAAGAACTTGAAGCCATCGTTGGTCGACAGGGTTTGGGTCCGAACGACCGGCTGGCCGGCCAGTTCCCGGGGGGCCTTCTCCTTGAGCTCGACCAGGAGCCGTTTCTTCAGCGCCGGATAGACCGCCCGATCGAAATGGACGTCGACGCGACGGTAGCTGGACGGGCCGGCGATGTCGTGGAGATGGGCGATCGCCTTCGACACCGGCCAGCGTCCGGCATCTTTCTCGCGCAGGAACAGGTCGAGCAGCATCAGGTCGGCGAAGATGCCGTCGCGCTCGGGCAGATGCATGCCGAAGCCGTAGCCGCCGGATTCCTCGCCGCCCATCATGGCCCCGGTCTCGATCATCTTGGGCCCGACGTACTTGAAACCGACCGGGACTTCGTAGACCTCCACGCCGTAGCGCTCGCCGAGCTTCTCGGCCATGGACGTTTCGTTGACCGTCTTGACGACCGGCTCCCGCAGGCCGCGATGCTCGATCAGGTAGTACATGAGCAGGGCGTAGATCTGGAGCGTCGTCACGAAAGTGCCGCGCTCGTCGGCCGAACCCGGCTCGATCCGCATCGCCGTCGAGCAACAGGCCCAGGTCGAAGCGGCCACCGGCGATCGTCCGCAGCGCTTCGTTCACGTTCGGCGGGATCGGCTCGGGATTGACGCCGCCGAAGTACGGGTTTCGCTCCGAATGGAACTCCGTGACGCGGATCTTGCCGCCTGCCAGCAATCTCGGGATCCACCCGCGCCGGCGCCGTAGAGCGGGTCCACGAGAATGTCCACGTCCGCGGCGCGGAGGCGATCCAGATCCAGGTTGCGGCCGATGAACTCGCGATAGGCGTCGAACGGGTCGTAGCGATCGACGAGGCCGGCGGCCTCGGCGTCGGCGAACGGCCGGGTCGCGATGGCCTTGCCCGCGCCCGAGGCGATGCGGGCTTCGATGTCGGCGAGCATCTCCGGTCCGCCCGCGGCGCCCGTCGGCGACTTGACCTTGAAGCCGTTGTCCGTCCAGGGGTTGTGGCTCGCGGTGATCACGATGCCGGCCGCCGAGTGGCGCTGGACGACTTCGAACGAGGACATTTGCGTCGGCACCGCCTGGGCGGCAAAAGCCACCGGGATGTCGTTGGCGAGGACGACTTCGGCGGCCGCGGCGGCGAAGTGCTCGCTGGCGAAGCGGCGGTCGTAGGCGATGACAATGCCCTTGGCCTGCTCTCCACGGGCGACCACGTACTCGGCCACGGCCTGGGCGCAGCGACGCACGTTGAGGAACGTATAGTCGTCGGCGGTCCTGGCCCGCCAGCCGTCCGTGCCGAAGACGATGTGAGTAGGCGCGAGACCGTCGGCTCCGGCGCCTCCGGCTTCGGCTCCCTTTGCCGCCGCCGAGTTGGCCGCGGATCCGGTGCCGCCCGAGATTGTTTGCGCGCCGCTCAAGCCTTCTCCTCCTCTTTCGCCACGGAGCCACGTCTGGCGAACTCCTCGGCGATCTTCTTGACTTCCTGTGAGCTCTCGCCGGAGCAGACGAGCAGCGCTTCGGGAGTGTCGACGACGATGACGTCGCGCAGTCCGATGGTGACCACGAGGCGACCCCCGGCCAGAACGAGACTGTCGGTGGACCCGAGATCACGACGATTGCCCAGCCCGACGCTAGCGCCGGGCTCCGAATCGCGCCCCGAGTCCCGCCAGGCATCCCGCAGGGCGGCCCAGCTCCCGAGATCGCTCCAGCCCACGCTCATGGGCACGACGGCGACGTCGCCCTCCAATGAGGCCGGCTCCATCACGGCGTAGTCGATCGAGGTGGCTCGCAGCGACGGATAGGCCGCGTCCAGGTCCGCCTGAGCGCCGCTCCGCGCGATGGCCCGCAGCGGTCCCACGATGTCGGGGCTGTGGCGGTCGAGACTGGCCCGGATCGTCGCTCGAGTCCAGGCGAAGATGCCCGCGTTCCAGCTCGCCATGCCCGTGGCAATGAGTTCGGCCGCCTTTTCCGCCGTTGGCTTTTCCACGAACCGCTCCACGGCGAACGTGGGGCGCCCGGCCACTTCGATGGCCGGCGGCCTGGCGAGGACGTACCCGTATCCGGTTTCGGGGCGGTCCGGAGTGACGCCCAGGGTCACGAGGGCGCCGCCTTGGGCCACGATTCCCGCCGCGGCGAGCGCGGCCCGGAAGCCGGCTTCATCGGCGATGTGGGCGTCCGCCGGCAACACCAGCATGACCTCGTCGCCGGGGCGGTCGATGGCCTCAGCGGCCAGGGCCACGGCCGCCGCGGTGTTGCGTCCCATCGGCTCGCCCAGCAGGTTGGCCGCCGGGATCTCCGGCAGCTGTTCCGCGACGAGCGGCAAGTGGCGCCGCTCGGCGATGACGTAAACGTCGCCGGGCAGAACCAGCGGCGACAGGCGGGCCACCGTCCGCTGGATCAGAGTCTCATCGCCGAGCAGCTGGAGGAACGGCTTGGGACGCTCCGGCCGGCTGAGCGGCCAGAGTCGCGTTCCGCCTCCCCCGGCCAGGACTACCGCGTACACGGCGGCTCAGCGGGCTGCTGCCGCCGGCACGGCGACGCCGCATTCGGCGGCAAGCGCAGCCGCCTTGTCGGTCCGCTCCCACGGGAAGTCGTGGTCGGTCCGGCCGAAGTGACCGTACGCGGCCGTGGGCTGGTAGATGGGCCGGCGAAGGTCCAGGGCCTCGATGATCCGAGCCGGGCGCAGGTCGAAGAGCTTGCCGATCGCGGCCAGGATCTTCTCGTCCGGCACCTTGCCTGTGCCGTACGTCTCGATGGAGACCGAGACCGGATGCGCGACACCGATGGTGTAGGCCAGCTCGATCTCGAAGCGGTCGGCCAGCCCGGCGGCCACGACGTTCTTGGCCACCCAGCGGGCGGCGTAACTGGCCGAGCGGTCGACCTTCGTCGGGTCCTTGCCGGAGAACGCGCCGCCGCCGTGGCGGGCCATGCCGCCGTAGGTGTCGACGATGATCTTGCGGCCGGTGAGGCCCGCGTCGCCCATCGGACCGCCGATGACGAATCGACCCGTCGCGTTGACGTGCAGGACCGGGTCCTTCACCCGCAAGTAGGCCGGGACGATCGGCATGATCACCGCTTCGATGATGTCCGAGCGGAGCTTCTCGATGGCTGCATCCGGGTCGTGCTGCGCGGCGACTACGACGTTGGTGACGCGCTTGGGGATGCCGTGGTCGTATTCGACCGTGACCTGGGTCTTGCCGTCCGGGCGGAGATACGGCAACTGACCGCTCTTGCGCACTTCCGCCAGGCGGCGGGCGAGCCGGTGGGCCAGGGCGATCGGGAGGGGCATCAGTTCCGGCGTCTCGTTGCAGGCGAAGCCGATCATCATGCCCTGGTCGCCGGCGCCCAGCTCGTGCACTGCCGCGGCCGACTTGCCGTCGCTGCGCGTTTCCATGGCGTCGTCGACGCCCATGGCGATGTCGGGCGACTGCTCCTTGACCGACACGAGCGTGCCGCACGTCAAGTAGTCGAAGCCGTCGTCGGCGTTGGTGTAGCCGATCTCCTTGACCGTGTCTCGAACGACGGCCTGGAAGTCAACATAGGTCGTGGTAGTGATCTCGCCAAGAACAAGGACCAGACCGGTCGTAGTCGCGGTCTCGCAGGCCACTCGGGCGTTCGGGTCCTCGGCGAGGATGGCGTCCAGGATCGCGTCTGAGATCTGGTCGCACATCTTGTCGGGGTGGCCTTCGGTCACCGACTCGGACGTGAACAGGTAGCTCGGGTCGTCCAGAATGCTGGTCATCGCTCTCCCAGAGGCGCCCTTCCGGCGCTCGTGCAGTATTGGTTCGGCTCCGCCGCGAAGGTTAGCATGCGGCGTGGTCCGGCCGGCCACTGGACCGGGCGACACGAGTCCGATGCCAACCGCGCCTCCCGGAGCCGATGGGCGCGCGATCCGTCAGGTGTTCCATTCGACGGCCCTGGCACGGTCGCCGGCCAGGCCAACACCCAATGGCGACGGCTCCGAGCGCCGGCCGCTCGACTTCTCGGCTGCTCGGCTGCCGGTCCGGCTTCGCCGAGTTATCGGGGCTCAAACGCCAATCAGGTGCCTTGCTGCCAGGAGGCAAGGTACTTGGCCTGTTCCGGAGTGAGCGGATCCAGGACCAGACCGAGAGCGGCGAGCTTGAGCCTGGCCACTTCCACGTCGATGGCCTGCGGAACGTCGAAGACGCCATTCGCCAGCTCGCCATGGTGGTCCTTGAGCCACTCGGCGGAGAGTGCCTGATTGGCGAAGCTCATGTCCATGACCGCGCCGGGTGACCCTCGGCGCAGCTCAGGTTGACCAGCCGGCCCTCGGCCAGGACGTGCAGGCGCCGGCCGTCGATCTCGTATTCCACGACGTTCTCGCGAACCTCGCGGACGTGGCCGCCGGCCAGTTCGGCCAGTGCCGGCAGATCGATCTCGACGTCGAAGTGGCCCGAGTTGGCCATGATCACGCCGTCGCGCATGTTCTTGAAGTGCTCGGCACGGATGACGTGGATGTCGCCGGTGGCCGTGACGAAGATGTCGCCCCATGCGGCGCGGCATCGCCGATCGTCATCACGAGATTGCCGTCCATGAGCGCCTCGAGCGCCCGGACCTGGTCCACCTCGACGACAGCCACCTGCGCGCCCATGCCCCGGAAGCGCGAGGCGATGCCCTTGCCGCACCAGCCGTAACCGGCGACGACGACGTGGCGGCCGGCGATGAGCAGGTTCGTGGCGCGGAGGATGCCGTCGATGGTGGACTGACCGGTTCCGTAGCGATTGTCGAAGAGGTGCTTGGTCAGCGCCTCGTTGACGGCGACGACCGGGTAGCCGAGGGCGTCGTCGGCGGCCATGGCCCGCAGTCGGATGACGCCCGTGGTGGTCTCCTCGGTGCCGGCCAGGATCTCCGTCAGCTGACCGGGCCGCTCCTGGTGGATCAGCGTGACCAGGTCGCAGCCGTCGTCCATGGTCATGTGCGGATGAGTGTCGGCGGCGGCGTTGAGGTGCTTGTAGTACATGTCGCGGTCGGCGCCGTGGCGGGCGAAGACCGAGATGCCGTACTCGGCGACCAGGGCCGCGGCCGACTCGTCCTGCGTCGAGAGCGGGTTGGAGGCGCACAGGACCACTTCCGCGCCGCCGGCCTTGAGCGTGCGCATCAGGTTGGCCGTCTCGGTCGTGACGTGCAGGCAGGCCGCCAGACGAAGGCCCGCCAGCGGGCGCTCGCGCTCGAACCGCTCGCGGATCAGGCGCAGGACCGGCATCTCCCGCTCGGCCCATTCGATTCGGCGCTCGCCTTCGGCGGCAAGGCTCAGATCGGCGACGTCGTGCGCGGGCAGGGTCGACGTGCCCGTACGCGGGCTGGTGGCGGGAGCGATCGGCGGGTTGGGAATGGCCATGCGGGTCAAGACTCCTTACGAGAGAGAATGCGGCGGACGGCCCCGGTCCAGCCGCTCCATGGCAGGCTCGGAACGATGGATCAGCCGCTCTTCGAATGTGACGTAAACCTGGTAGCCGAGCCGCCGGTATGCGGCCAACGCCGGCGGATTGTCCGCCCGCACGTTCAGGACGACCTGATCGCAGAACCTCAGCAACTCCGCGGTTACTGCGCCGGTTACCGCCGTAGCGTACCCGCGTCCGCGGAAATCGGTGTGGGTCATGACGTTGCCCACGACCGCGAGCCTGGCGGCCCCGCTGATGACGTGCGTACCCGCGGCCGATACCAGCCGGCCGCCGACCCTCATGCCGAAGTACAACCCATCGCTGATGGCGCTGGCCGGCAGCCACGATGCGAAGCCGAGCTGATAGAGCCGGTTCAACTCGCCGATCTCGACCGGCAGGAGCCGCTGGACCTCCGACGGGAACGGCCGGAAATGGGCCGCATCGACCCACATCCGAAGCATGGCGGGCCCGGATCCACGCGGTAGCTGCGCGGCGATCGCGGGCAGGTGCTCGCGCCTGCGCGGCCACGTAGGCCGTCCGCGGCCTGATCACGTCGGCGAGGATCGCCTGGATGCCCGCGTTCTCGCCCATGACGAAGATCGGCTGGGGCGAGTAGCCGGCGTATTGAAGTACGACCGCGATGGGCTTGCCACCGACCAACGCCACGCCCCAGCGGGTCCGGAGGAACTCCCGGTCGTCGAGGTCGCAGAGGGCGTAAGCCGAATACAGCCGATCGGTCTCGAGGAACGCCCGGAGCATCGCCCGGTCGGACGTCTCCTGGACCGAGATGGTGCGGTCGCGGCGGTTGAGAACTCCGGCCGCCACTAGCGACCGCCCGGCACGCGCGCCGCGCCGGACGGGGTCGGAGTTTTGGCCGGCCTCGAGGCAGATCCGCGGCGACCCGAGATTCTCACGAAACCCATCCGTGGTTGTCTACGAATCAGTACTGGATGACGCTGGTCGTCTTGTAGCCGGCGAGCCGATCGCGGCCCTTGAGGAATAGCAACTCCACGAGGAACGCCAGACCGACTATCTGGCCCTGCAGCCGCTCGACCAGCTCGATCGTGCCCCGGACGGTTCCGCCGGTCGCGAGCAGGTCGTCGACCACGAGGATGCGCTGTCCGGGCTTGACCGCGTCCTTGTGGATTTCGAGCGTGTTGGACCCGTACTCCAACGCGTACTCGACCGAGACGGTTTCGGCGGGAAGCTTGCCGAGCTTTCGAACCGGGACGAATCCGGCGTTGAGCTGGTAAGCGATCGGGCCGCTGAAGATGAACCCTCGCGACTCCATGCCGACGACGAGGTCCACGCCGAGATCTCTGTATGGATCGATCATCAGGTCGATGGCGTCTTTGTAATGCGCCCGCGTCCTTCAACAGGGTCGTTATGTCGTAGAAGAGGATGCCCGGCTTGGGGAAGTCCGGGATTTCGCAAATCTTGGCGCGCAGGTCCTCGGCGGACATGGTCGAGGCGATCCTCCAGGCAATCGACAGGCTGGGTTCGGCAGCCGAAGTCTACCGCAGCGCCGGCCCGGTTCGAAGCCGCCGGCACGCAGGCTCCGCCAATATCGTCCGAATTCGCGACGATTACGGGGAACCGAAGGGACGCGAGCCCGGGTTATGGCGTCGCGGCGGGCGTGGGCGACGGCCTGGACCACCCGACCATGATGCCGACGAGCTGCGCATCGATGACCGGGCCGAGGCTGGCCGCGTATGTGGCCGTCAGATGGTGCTCGTCGCGCCACATGATCATGTTGTTCTCCACGACCGGACAGTTGCCGGTGCCGGGGCAGATGGCGGCCGTCAGATCGATCAGACCGGCGCCCGTCGAATTCGCGGCGGCCTTTTCACGCGAACCCATGGCCGAGCCAAATCCCCGGGTGCGGGTGTAATCGCACTTGCGATAGTCGGACTGGTAGGTCGACAGGCACTCGGGGACCTTCTCGGCGGTCGGCAGGGGCGGATCCTGGATGATCACGACCTTGGTGCTGGACGGGATCTTCTGGATCATCCGGATCAGGGCGTTGGTTTCCGTCGTGACGTTCTCTTCGGCGGTGTTGGCGGTGAAGATCCAGCGGCTCATCGAGATGATGGCGAGATCCGGCGGGTTCTTCTGGATCTTGCTGATCACCGCGCTGTTCCACGTCATGCACTGCGGGTACGGGATCGTCGGCGGGCCGTAGTAGACGAGGTCGCTGAGGTCGAGGAACGAA
This sequence comes from uncultured Chloroflexia bacterium, assembly GCA_963835845.1. GTDB lineage: Bacteria > Chloroflexota > Limnocylindria > Limnocylindrales > CSP1-4 > Fen-1039. The sequence continues at coordinate 74,432 of CAWIGT010000002.1, forward strand.
CAGTCGATCTTGAGGTATGGGGTCAGTTTCCAGCCATGGGCCTTGGCTACGGCGTTGACTCCCGGGAACAGGGCCGACGCGTGCGAGTCGCCGATCAGGGCCACGGTGTAGGTGCCGCTCGGATTGCCGTAGACGCATTTGCTCGAGGTGATCGGAGTCGTGGTCCCCTGCCAGCCCAGGCAGTTGTCCTTCCAGGGCTGCTCGTAGTCGGTCGCCGCCTTGCCGAGCGACGGCTGGATGGAGCTGGTCACCGCATATGAGGTGGGCGCCCCGGGGTCCGGCGGCATGGTCAGGGCCGGCGTCATCTCCGGGACGGGACTGGGCGTGGCGTCGGGAGCGAGTGTGATCAGCTGAGTTGACGAGGGACTCGGGGTAGGTTGGGTGGTGGGCGACGCCAGCGCCACTTCCGGTGACGGGCTGCTGGGCCCATCGAGGCTGGCGAGGGCCGACTGGGCCCCGAAGTCGAACCCCGTTCCGACCAGGGCCACGGCCAGCATCACTGCGACTCCGGCCGTGACTGTCCGGCTGGGGCGCGGCAACGGGATCACTCCACGCCGGAACGGCTCCTCGACGAAGAACCAGCTCGCGGTGGCCACGAGAATGGACAGCAAAGCCAGGACGACTGCCTGGCCCGGGGTCAGCCACGGGTCGAGCGGCGTGGTGAGCCATAGACCGCCCAGAATCAGGATCGGCCAATGCCAGAGGTACAGCGAGTAGCTGATCTTGCCGAGGAACCGGATCGGCGGCAGTCGCAGCAGGATGCCGGGACCGGTCGGATGAGGGCCCGAGGCGATGAGCAGCACGCCGGCGACCGTCGGGACCAGGGCCGCCACGCCCGGGTAAGGAGTGTCCACAGAACTGATGACCACGGCGGCGGTGATCAGCGCCGCCAGGCCGGCCCAGCCGGCGAAGGCGAGCAGCTGCCCGAGCACGCTTCGCATAGTGGCGGGCAATCGGTCCAGCGAGCCGGCGCCGACCGCCAGTAATCCCCCGGCGGCAAGTTGCCAGGCGCGGGTCGGCAGAAGGTAGAAGGCCGTGGCCGGGGACGAATCGGTGACCATCACGCTGGCGGCGAACGAAACCACGACCACGAGTGAGAGCGCCACGGCCGCGCCGAGTCGGGGCGCCTTCCAGGCCACGACCGCGAGCAGCGCCGGCCAGATGAAGTAGAACTGCTCCTCCACTCCGAGCGACCAGAAGTGAAGGAATGGCGAGTAGCTGACCGGATTGAAGTAGTCCGTCGTCATGGCGAAGCGGATGTTCGCGATGGACAGGGCGGACGCGGCGGCGTCCTGCATCGCCGACGACCGCTCGACGCAGCGTGACCAGCGAGTTCGACAGCGGGATCGTGATGAGCAGGACAACGGCCGCCGCCGGAAGGATGCGGCGAACTCGACGGGCGTAGAAGCGAGAGAAGCTGATCCGCCCGTTTCGCTCACGTTCGCGGATCAGCAGGCCGGTGATCAGGTAGCCGGAAACGACGAAGAACAGGTCGACGCCGATGAAGCCGCCCGTCAGCTGGACGGATGCCTGCGACAGCAGACCGGCGTGGAAGAGCACCACGAGGGCGACCGCGACGCCGCGAAGCCCCTCGATATCCGGGCGGAAACCGTCCTTTTCGCCCGACCCACGCCGTTGCTTGGGATGGGCGAGGCCAGATATCGGTTTTTCCGAACGATGCATCCTACGTCCTTATCGGCCGGCTCCACCCGGCCGCGTGGCCGCCGTGGCGCGGGGGTGCGACGGAGCTTGCCGGCTTCGCGTGACGAACCCATTGAACCCGGTCGCGCCTCGACCTGCGAGAACCGCCAACAGGTTACGCGATCGAGGAGGCTTTGGGGCCGCCGCGGACCGGCCGGCCGCCCGATGGAGGACCTCAGAAGGGCCGCCTCGAAGGTAGTCAGTCCTCCTGACCCTGCGCCGCGGCCGCTCGCTCGCGCTGGAGTCGCTGATCCTCGGCCGCGGGGAGGAGCCGGGTCACCACCGATTGGGCCAGATTCCAGGAACGGGCCGGATCCCGTGGCAGGCGGATGCGGGCCTGGTTCGAGCCGAAGCGGACAACGTCACGACCCATCGGGGCAAGGGCCCGCATCGCCGCGGCGCGGGACAACGTCCCGAGCCGGACGACGAGCTCGCCTTCCTCGCGAGAGATGGAAGCGATGCCGGCCGACTCGGCGGCCATGCGCAGCTCCACCACTTCGAGCAACCGCTGGACCGGTTGGGGCAGCGGCCCGAAACGGTCCACCAGTTCCTGCCGGAAGGCGGCCAGTTCGCCGGCCGATCGCACCCGGCCGAGGCGCCGGTACAACTCGAGTTTCTGCGCGGTCTCGGGCACGTATGAGTCAGGCAGGTGGGCATCCACGGGCAGATCCACGGTCGCGCCGGGCCGCTCAATCTCGGCCGGCCGGTTCTCGAATTCGGCCTTCTGCTCTTCGACGGCTTCGGCAAGCAGTCGCGTATACAGGTCGAAGCCGACGGCGGCCACGTGGCCGTGCTGCTCCGCGCCGAGGATGTTGCCGGCGCCGCGGATCTCCAGGTCGGACAGGGCGATCTGGAATCCCGCACCGAGCTCGGAGGCGTTGAAGATCGCCTGCAACCGCTTGCGGGCCACGTCCGACAGCTTCTCGCGCCTCCGGTACAGCAGGTAGGCGTAGGCCCGGCGGCTGGACCGGCCGACACGTCCGCGGAGCTGGTAGAGCTGGGCCAGGCCCAGCGTGTCCGCCCGATCGATGATGATCGTGTTGGCGTTGGGGATGTCGAGGCCCGACTCGATGATCGTGGTGCAAACCAGGACCTCGGTCTGGCCGCCGGCGAAAGCCAGCATGACCTTCTCGAGCCGGCCCTCCGGCATCTGGCCGTGGCCCACTGCGATCCGAACGCCCGGCAACAGCTGGCGCAGCTGCTCGGCCTGAGCTTCGATCGTCTCGACGCGATTGTGGACGAAGAAGACCTGGCCGCCGCGGTCGAGCTCGCGCAGGATGGCGTCTCGGACCAGGCCGGCGGACGCTTCCGCGACGCGGGTCTGGATCGGCAGCCGATCTTCCGGCGGGGTCTCGATCAGCGACATGTCGCGGACGCCGGCCAGGGCCAGGTTGAGCGTGCGGGGAATCGGCGTCGCGGAGAGGGTCAGGACGTCCACCTCGCGGCGCAGCTTCTTGAGCCGCTCCTTGGCCGCGACGCCAAAGCGCTGCTCCTCGTCGACTATGACCATGCCGAGGTCGCGAAACCGGACGTCCTTGCTGAGCAGCCGATGAGTCCCGATGACGAGGTCGACGGAGCCGGCCGCGAGCCCTTCGACGGTGTCCTGCTGCTCGTGCTCTGGTACGAAGCGTGACAGCAACCGCACGGTGACCGGGATAGGCGGCGAACCGCTGGCTGAACGTGACGTGGTGCTGGGCGGCGAGGACGGTCGTGGGCACGAGCACGGCCACTTGCTTGCCGCCCTGGATCGCTTTGAACACGCCGCGAAGCGCGACTTCGGTCTTGCCGTAGCCGACGTCGCCGACGACCAGGCGATCCATCGGCCGGCCGGCCTCCATGTCGAGCTTGACCTCGGCCGACGCCCGCAGCTGGTCCAGCGTTTCCTCGTACGGGAACGAGGCCTCGATCTCCTGCTGCCACGGGGTGTCCGGCGGGTAAGCGAAGCCGGGCGCGGCGGCGCGAGCGGCGTAGATCTCGAGAAGCTCTTTGGCGAGGTCGGTGACCGCGCGCTTGACCCGCTGCTTGGTGCGGAGCCACTCCGCGCCGCCGAGCTTGGAGAGCGCAGGGTTCTCGCCGCCCGAGTAGCGGCTGATGCGATTGATCTGCTCGACCGGCAGGAAGATCTTGTCGGTGCCGGAGAAGCTCAACTCCAGGTAGTCGCGCTCCTCACCGGCGGGGCCGCGCCGGAGCATCCGCTCATAGCGGGCGATGCCGTGGTCGACGTGGACGACGAGATCGCCCTGGGTCAGCCGCTCCAGGATGTCGCGCGGAACGACGCGTCTGAGGGCCTTGGGGCGGCGAACGCGGACGGCGCCGAACAGCTCGCGGTCCGTGACGAGCATGAGGCCGTCGGGGCCGCCGGCGAAGCCACCGTTCAGGCTGCGGCCGACCAGCGTCCGCGTGCCGCGGGACGGCGCCTCGGCCAGGCGATCGACGATGCCGGTCGGCAGGCCTTGCTCGTCCAGCAGGTCCGCAAGGCGCGGAGACTGGTCGGACGCCAGGACGACACGATCGCCTTCGGCAGTCCAGGTTTGCACGATCTCGGCCAGACGAGCGGTCCGAGCCGGCGGCAGCGCCGGCTCGCTCCAGCCGAAGAGATCGCCCATGGGAGTGCCGCCGCCGGTCGGTGCCGACGCCTCGGACTCCCAGGTCAGCTCAAGGGTTCGACCCCGCAGCAGCCGGCTCTTCCATTCGCGCGGCCCCAGATACGCCTCCGGCCACTTGTCCGGAAGGTCGCCGGCCGCGACCAGTTCGTCGCGCCGCTCGGCAGCCTGGCGCCACAGGAAATCGGCCGCGTCCGCGATGTCGCCCGGTTCGTCGAGAACCATGAGCGTGTTGGGCGGCAGATGGTCCAGGCCGGTCGCGGGGCACAGGACCGCGGTCCAGACCTCGGCCGCATCGCCGGTCTCGAGGGCGCGCGCCGCGGCGCCGACGTCGTGGACGTGGCCCGAGTGGGCGCCCAACTCGCCGGTTCCGGTTCGCACGCCCTCCTCGAAGCGGGTCAGGTCGGCGGCGAGTCGCTCCGGCAGTTTGGAGCGGCCGGGCAGGCGGGCGACGCGGTCGCGGATCTCCGCGACTCCTTCCCGGGGGACCAGGAACTCACTTGCGGGGAGCAGGGCCACTTCTTCCACCGGGCGCAGGCTGCGCTGGTCCGTCGGATCGAAGACGCGCATCGAGTCGATCTCGTCGCCGAACAGCTCGATCCGGATGGGCATCTGCGCGGCCGACGGGAAGACGTCGACGAGACCGCCGCGCCGGGCGAACTCGCCCCGACCGGCCACCTCGAGCACCGGCTCGTAGCCCAGCGCCAGCAGGTCGTGCAGCAGCTCGTCCTGGTGGATGCGGGCCCCGACTCGCAGGCGGCGCGGCTCGGCCGGCAGCTCTTCCGGTTCGAGGGTGTGCTGCAGCAGCGCCTGGACGCTGGCCACCAGAACGCGAGCGCGACCCGAACGCCACGCCGCCAGGGCGGCCACTCGAGCGGCTGTCTCGTCGCGGACCAGCTCACTGCGTTCGTAGGCGAGTGCGGTCCGCGGCTCGAGAACCGCCACTGCATCCGGGTCGCCCAGCCAGGCCTGGAGCTCCTCGGCCACGCGATCGCCGATCTCGGCGTCGCGAGCGACCCAGCAGAGCCGCTCGCCGATGAATGCGGGTGTGCTCGCCGTGCCCGCGGTGTCGCCGATCGCCACGGCGGCGGCGAGGAACGTCTTGGCCCCGTGCGGGATGGCCGCCAGCGCGGCATGCCGGCCGCCGGCGGGGAGTGGCCCGTTCTCGGCGCCGAGCCGCTGCCTCAGCGTCCCGAACGCGCCGCTCGCGTGGAGCAGCGGCGGCAGGACGTGGAGGTCCGGCAGCTTTCGGGCCGTGGCCGCGGAGCCCGTCCCGGCCGCGGCCTGCCCGGCGGGACCGGCCGCCGCTCTGGCGGCCTGGGCAGCGGCGTAGGCCGTCCGTATCTCTTCGTCGACATGGCGCCGCTCGCCGCGCTTGCCCCGGCGGATCGGGCGGCCTCCGGCCTCGCCTTCCACCGGGAAATCGGGGTCTTCGACCGGCGGCGCGTCGGGCAGCCCAGGTCCGTCCGGCCCGAGCGGGTCGGCCTCGCCGCTGAGCCCGGCTTCTATCTGGCGCTTGAGGGAGCGACCGCCAGGGAAGCTCACTCGGCCACCCTCGGGCGGTTTCGGCTTGCGCCAGCCGGTCCTGGTGCGCCGGATTCCGTCGGGACCGGGAGGTCCGTCGACCTGACCCGGAGGCGCCGAACGATCGTCGTCGGACGGGCGCAGCTCAAAGGCGTTGAAGTGGTTCGCCGCCTTGCTGGTCCCGTCACGCGCCCAGGCCTCGACCGCGTCGGCCGCGGCATCGAGCAACTCCGACAGCCGAGCCTTCTCGCCACGATTGAACTGGCTCAGGACGTGGTCGATGGCGTCGCGACCCGGCTCGCCGATGCCGACACGTAGGCGGCTGAACTTGCTCGTTGCCGAGCTCCTCGATGATCGAGCGCAGACCGTTGTGGCCGCCGGCGCTGCCGCCCTCGCGAAACCGGAGCTTGCCGAACGGCAGGGCGAAGTCGTCGCACACCACCAGGATCTCCGCCAGGGGCGCATGCTCGCGGGCCAGCACCTTGCGCACCGCCAGCCCCGACTCGTTCATAAACGTGAGCGGCTTGACGAGCAGCAGATCGAGCCCGGCGTGGCGGCCCTGGACGATCGCGGAGGCGTCGCGGGTCCGGCCCTTGCCCGACCAACCGGCCCGGTCGGCCAGTCGGTCCAGGACCATCCAGCCGACGTTGTGGCGGGTCTTTTCGTACTGTGCGCCGGGGTTTCCGAGGCCAACGACGATCTTCACCACTGCTCCAACGTGGGCCGCCGCGCCATCGCGCGACACGCAAAACTAGCCCTCGGACCGAATCCAGAGGATCTCGGAGGGCCTGATGGGATGGTATCAGCCGACGGCTACTTGGCCGATTCGAGGCCGACCGGGGCGGACTCGAGGGGCGGACTCGAGGGGCGGGCGCGCCTCGGATAGGCGTCGGCGCCGATTGACCCCGGCCACTCGAGGGCCGATCCTCTCGGCATGAGCGCACCCACCCCCTCGACCCTGACCGCCCGCCTGGTTTCGGTTTGGCGAGACGACTCGCTCGTCGGCGCCGCCCTCGCCGAACGCGCTGACTCGTCGGGCTGGAACCTCGTCTTCGAACGATCTTTCGCCTTCACCGAAGCAGACCGGAGAGCCGGGCAGGACACCTACTGCATAACCAACGAAGCCGGCAGCGCGGGCTACGGCGGCATCGCCGACTGGGCCATCGCCGGCTCGCAGTTGACGCTGTCGCTGGACGGCAAGGCGAGCGTCGAACTGGGCCTGGCCGAGGAGTTGAAGGTGGCGCTGGACGTACCGGCGGCGAAGATCAAGGAACTCGGCGCCGCTTTGACGGAGATCCTGGCGCCCAGGGCCTGACGGGGCCGGGCGCTCGGCGCCGAGAGCCGAGAGCCGAGCCCGCGAGCCGAGCCCGCGAGCCGCGAGCCGAGCCCGCGAGCATCGATGGCTACTCGACGCCCGGACGTTCCGGTTCGCCAGCTCTGGTGCCGTCGCGGCCGTCTAGGCCGTCGCGCGAACCGTGACCGTCGTGCGGTTCGCCGCCATCGCGCGAAGCCTGGCCGTCGAGGTGATGGTCGTGGCTCGGCAGTGACGCCAGGATCTTCTGCTCCAGAGCCCGCATCGCGGCTTCTTCGACGGGCTCGGCGTGGTCCCAACCGCAGACGTGAAGCGAGCCGTGGACCGCGAGCAGCAGCAACTCGTCGGCCGCGGACCAGCGCACGTCTCCGGTCTGCCCGCCGCGGCCCGCCCCGGCCTGAGCCGTGGCTCGCTCGACCGAGACGATGATGTCGCCCAGGTTGGCGCGCAGGCCGGGCGGCAGGGCGAAGGCCTGCTTGAGCGCGGCGGCGACCCACGGATCGCGTCTGGGCTGGACGGCTCGCTCGTGGACCGGATATGCCTCCGGCGGAAAGAACGGGAACGACAGGACGTCCGTAGCGCCTTCATGTCCCATGTGCATGACGTTGAGCTGGGCCAGCTCTTCGTCGCCCGACAGAATGACCCCGATCGAAGCCGGCCCGGGCGCTCCGGCGGCTTCGAGTGCGGCCCGGACCGCGGCCGCGACTCGACCGCGAGATGCGACGTGAGCGACCCCCGGCCGAATGGTCAGGTCGATCCGGAAAGGCGGCAGGTAAACCGAAGAAGTCGCCCCTTCGGCCGTTTGGGAAGACATTGGGCTGAAGTCGGCCATCGACGCATCCGGCGGATCTTCGTCGGGGTTCCGGCCCTCGTACAGCGGGGTCATGAACGCCCGCGAGCGGCAGCCGGGATGCTCAATATGCCGGATCGCCGGCTCGCCCTGAGCGCCCCTCGTGCCGCGTCCCGCTCCAGTATCACTTGAGTCCCCGTTCGCGCCGCGATTCCAGCTCCACCACCTTGTTCTGCGGATAGGCGATGCGCTGGTGGTACATGCCGAGCAACTGCCCGACGAACGCTTCGTGGATCTTCTCGAGGTCGCGGATCGTCAGGTCACATTCGCTCAACTGACCGTCCCCGAGCCGCTCCTGGATGATCTGGCTGACCATGGAACGTATTGTGGCTTCGTCGCGGCTCGAAAGTGACCGCACCGACGCCTCGACGCCGTCGGCCAGCATAAGGATCGCCGCCTCGCGAGTCTGAGGCTTGGGGCCACCGTGTCGGAAGCGGCGCTGGTCGACCGCATCCGCCGCCGCCCGGCCGGCGGAGGTCTTCTCGCCGCCATGCGGTCTCGCCGCGTTCTCGCGCGCCTTGCCATACACATACCCCAGGATCGCGGTGCCGTGGTGTTGCGGGATGAACGCGATGAGCGGCTTGGGCAGGCCGGCCTTGTTGGCCAGATCGATCCCGTCGCTGACGTGCTGCTTGAGTATCGTGGCGGAATCGGCGGGCTCCAGCTGATCGTGGATGTTGTCCCCGGCCTGGTTCTCGATGAAAGCCAGCGGGTTGCCCAGCTTGCCGATGTCGTGGTAGTAGGCCGCCGCCCTGACCAGCAGCGGATCCGCTCCGATGGAGGAGGCGGCGCGTTCGCCCAGATTGCCGACCATGAGCGAATGGTGGTAAGTGCCGGGGGTTTCGATCAGGAGGCGGCGCAGTAGCGGCTGCGATGGATTGGCCAGTTCCAGCAGCTGGGTGCCCGTCAGGATCCCGAAAAGGTTACCCAGCAGAGAGAAGCTGCCAAGCGTGATCACCGTGGCGATGAGAGCTCCACCGACTGCCGCCGCCCACAGCTGCAGCATGCCCGTAGTGTCGTGGTCACCGAGCAAAGTGAAGGCACCGATCACGGCCACCCCGGCGGCGGCGACGGCGAGACCGGCCTGGACGAAGAAATGTTGCCGCTCGCCCTTGCGAATGGCCACGATTCCGGCGATGCCGCTCAGCAGGACGTACCCGGTCAACTCGACCGACGAGCCGCTCACGGGACCGGCGAGGACCGCCAGCAACGCCACCGTGATGATGCCGACGCCCAAATCCAGCAGCAGCGTCAGCAGCATGCCTGCCGCCGCCGTGGGCATGACATAAGGCACCCAGGCCCGGCCGCCGGGCAGCTTCATGGCCAGGACCGACAGAACGAAGATGAGGCCGATCAGGATGAGGGTGCGGCTCCTGGCCCAGTATTCCGGGCGGAATCGCCACAGCCAGCCGAGCATCAACGCGGCGACGACCGTCCCGAGCAGCATCCAGGCCGCCGGCCTGCCCCAGTCCACGGTCGACTGGTCGAGCCCGAAATACCGGATCTTGACCATGGCCGCCGCGTCGATCACGTGGCCCTGGTCGACGATGACCTCGCCGGCCCGGACCTGGTCCTGGACAGCGGGCGTGGCCGCGGCGGCCCTGTCCTGAGCCTGTTGGGTAAGCGTGGCGCTGTAGGCCGAGTTGGCGACGTACAGCGGCGTAGCGATGGCCGACGCCAGTTGGGTCTCGGCCGGGCTGAGCCCCAGCGCCGGCGCGATGTATTGGGCGGCGAGCCCGGACTGCTTCAACGCCAGTTCCGTGTCTCGCAGCTCGACCTGCTCGCCGGCACTCAGCGCATCTTCGGCCGCACGCTCCACAAGCGGCCAGCGCGACTGGTCGAGTGTGAGGAGGATCGTGCGGTTGTCGGCTCCCAGCGACGGCAGGGCGTTGGGCAGGGCATTCTCGAGCGCGATCCGGCGGGCATCCGCACTGAGCGGCGACCCGAAGGCCGTGTCGATGGGCTTCAGCGCTGCCTGCAAGTCGGCCACCTGCACGGCGGCGATCGACGCGGCTCGCGCCTGGGTGAAGTCGTATTGCGGGGGTACGGCCTTTGCGGCGGCTTCCTGGGCCGCGGTGGTTTCGATGGGATTGTCGATCGTGGCGCCGCGCGGGGCCACGATGTCGTTCTTGGCCACGACCCCGACGCCGTAGCCCGGGTTGACCGGGGCCAGGTCACTGACGACGCCCGCGGCCAGCGCGACGACGATCAGCAGTGCCGCGACAACGAGCCTGATCGCGTCCCGGCGGCTGAACGGACCCGGTCGCTCGTGTGGCTCCCTCACCATCGGGCTACGTCACGATCCGGCAGCGCGAGCTGCCAGCACCTGAGTGACCAGCTGGCTGACGACCTTGCCGTCGGCACGACCGCGTGTCTTCGGCGAGAGCCAGGCCATGACCTTGCCCATGTCACGCGGCGAGGCTGCGCCGGTTTCGGCGACGGCCTGGTCGACCAGCGACCGCAGCTCCGCATCAGAGAGGGGCTGCGGCATGAACTCCGTGACGACCGAGATTGCGGCTTCTTCCCTGGCCACGAGATCCTCACGACCGCCGGCCCGGAACGTGTCGACCGACTCGTGCCGGACCTTCAGCTCGCGGGCCAGCACGCCGACCATCTCGTCGTCGGAGAGGCTGTGCTTGCCTTCCTTCTCCGCGCGCTGGACAGCCGCCAGCACCATGCGGAGCGCATCGCGGCGCATGGCATCACTGGACCGCATCGCGGTCTTCAACTCTTCGTCGAGTCGATTGCGGAGGGACACCGGTGTGGCACCTCGGGGCAGGTTGCGCGCTCAGCAGCTTGGACCGCGCAGCCATCGACGGCGTGATCGGTCTCGCTAGCTTTGCTGCTGGCGAGCAACCTTCTTGCGCTTCGCTTCCTTGCGCTTGCGCTTCACGCTCGGCTTCTCGTAGTGCTCGCGGCGACGGGCCTCGGCCAAAATGCCGCTCTGCTGGATCTTCTTATTGAACCGGCGCAGGGCACTCTCGAAGCTTTCGTTCTCACCCACACGAACTTCTGCCAATCCGGAAATCACCTCCTTGTTGCCTGTTTCGTAAATCGCGGCAGGCACGCACCTCGAAAAGCACGACCAGACCGCCCACGAACAGGGCTGCCGGAGTGTAGCCCGGCTCAAAACGGCGGTCAACCTGGCGCACCAGGCCTTTCGCCTCGATGGCTGCGTCCAAGCCCCACGCTCCCTCCGACTGTGCCCCGGGACGGTCGCAGTCAACATGAACGCTCCACCAGCTGGTCACCGGCTCGCCGCGACCCGGGCCGTTCCGGCGAAGTCCCGAGGTCCGGATGGGTGCCGGAGGCTCGCAAGCTGCCCGCCCGACTGTGAGTACCATGGCCCCAGATGGACCGCCTCGACAGCCTGCTCGACATCATCGACCAGGGCGAAACCCGCTACGGCGACCGATACGCGTTCGGAATGCGGGGCGACGACGGCTCGACCGAGCAATGGACCTACCGGGAGTTGAACCGCCGCAGCCGGATCGTTGCCTGGCGGCTCCGCGCGCTGGGCCTGAAGCCGGGCGATCGACTGCTGGTCTGGACACCGTCGAGCCCGGCCGTGCCCGCGCTCTACTTCGCGGCCATGCGTGCCGGGGTGGCGTTCGTGCCGCTGGATCTGCGGATGGCCCCGAGCACCATCGAGCGGATCGTGGCTCGGGCCGACGCCCGCCACCTCGTCGTCGGGACCGGCCGCGACACCCCGGACCCGGCCGATGCCCGTCTCGAGCACTTCCCATGTTCCGTTGTGGAGCGGCTGGCCGACGAACCCGACTCCACCTTCCCGGCCGATTGGGAAGCGCAGGTCAACGCCTGGCCGCGACCCGGCGGGGAGGACGTGGCGCAGATCGTCTTCACGTCCGGAACCACGGGCGAGCCCAAGGGAGTGGTTCTGACCCACGCCAATCTGATCGGCACGCTCGAAGCCGCTCACAACCTGATCCCCGAGCAGGAGCATCGGGCCGTCTCGCTGCTGCCGCTGTCGCATCTGCTCGAACAAGTCGCCACGGTGTACTACGCCATGAGCGTCGGGGCACACGTGATGTACGTCCGCAGCCGCAACCCGCGTGTCGTTTTCGAGGCCATCCGCGACCACCGGACCACCTCGCTGGTGCTGGTGCCCCAGGTCGTCGACCTCTTCTGGGCCGCAATCGAGCGGGAGGTCGCCGCCCAGGGCCGGCTCGGAGTCTTCAACGCCCTGCGCAGGGTCGCTCGCCGTCTCCCCTATCCGGCTCGCCGGATGATATTCGCCCAGGTCCACCGCAAGCTGGGGGGCTCTCTCAATCTCATAGTCTGCGCCGCGGCATTCCTGCCGCCGTCCTTGCAGCAGGCCTGGGAGGACATCGGCGTGGTCGTGATGCAGGGCTACGGCGCCACCGAATGCGGCGTCGTCTCGGCCACGAACCAGCGTGACCACGGCCTGGGCACGGTCGGCCGGACGATCCCGCCGGTGAAGGTGAAGCTCGCCGACGACGGCGAGATCCTCGTCGCCGGCCCGACGCTCTTTGGCGGCTACTGGCGCGATCCGGTGACCACGGCCGCGTCGTTCACGCCCGACGGCTGGTACCGGACCGGCGACATAGGCCGGCACGACAAGAGCGGCCATCTAATCCTGATGGGCCGCAAGAAGGACATCATCGTGCTGCCGAACGGATTGAATGTCTACCCGGAGGACATCGAAAACGCTCTCCGGACGGCCGGCATCCGCGACGCGGTCGTGGTCGAACCCAGGCCCGGCCGGATCGAGGCGGTGGTCCTCGCTCCCGGAGAGCCGGTTCTGCCGGTGCCGGGTGAGCGGCCCGACGCCACCCGCGAGCCGGAGTTCGGCGATCCGGCCCGACTCCGAGCGCATATCGACGCCGCCGTTCGGTCGGCCAATTCGACGCTGGCCGTTCATCAGCGAGTGGCAGCGTGGCGGTTATGGCCGGACGCGGACTTCCCCAGGACTCACACATTCAAGGTGCAGCGCGATCGGGTCCGTGTCTGGGCCGCCGTGGAGGAGCCACTGCCGGTCCGAGAAGAAGGCCATTCAGCCTCGGCGAGGCGCGTACGCTGACGCGGTGCGGGAGCTTTTGCCGACCTTCACATTGATGGGCTGACCCAGGAGGCCGAGATCAGCCCGGAGGCCACGTCATGGGCCGGCCGCCGAGCATGTGGACGTGCAGATGGTCGACCGTCTGGCCGCCGTTCCGGCCGACGTTGACCACCAGCCTGTAGCCGCCTTCGGCCACGCCTTCGCGCCTGGCCAGCTCCGTGCCCGCCGCGAACAGCTTGCCCATGAGATCGACGTCGGCCTTGCCGAGCTCGCCGACCGAGGCGACGTGCTTGCGCGACAGCAGCAGGATGTGCGTGGGCGCCTGAGGGGAGATGTCGCGAATGGCGACCACGGCGTCGTCGGAATAGACCTGGGCCGAGGGCAACTCGCCCGAAATGATGCGGCAGAACAGGCAGTCGGACGGCATGGCGGGCTCCCGTGGTGTCGGGCCTTTGTCAGGCCCCGATCTTCCTACTTGCGAGCTACCTCCGCCAGAGGTTCGCGCTCCGGCTTCGTCCCGCGAATTCCACCCGGCCCGCGGCCGGGCCGGACAGACCGCCCGACGATCGGGGCCAATTGCGCGTCGGACGTGCGGCTGAGCGCAAGCAGGCGGCCCTCGATTCTGTCCGGTGTCCCCGGATGGATCGACTCGGCTCGTATCAGGCCGATGGCGTTCTCCAGCGAGTCCACATGCGGCGCGGCAGCTACGACCGTGACGTGGCTCTCGGCGAGACCGAGCCAGCGCCCGCCGGAGAGCGGCTTCTCGAACAGGACGCGCAGGTCGAGACCCAGCTGCCGCTCGGCGAACCTCGCCCGAGCCTGCGTGGCCAGCTCGAGCGCTTCGGCCGCACGCTGCTTCTTGGTCGGGCCGTCGACCTGGCCGACCATTCTCGCCGCAGGAGTGCCGGGTCGCGGCGAGTACCGGAATACGTGGATGCCGGCCACGTCGATTTGCCGCAATAACGCGACCGTTCGCGCCCAGGCCGCGTCGTCCTCGCCGGGGAAGCCGACGATCACGTCCGCGTGGACGGCCGCGCCTGGCATCGCCTCTCGTACTCGCTCGACCACCGCCTCGTACGACGCCGCGTCGTATCGACGGCCCATGCGGCGCAGGATCGTGTCGTCGCCCGACTGAAGCGGGATGTGGAAGTGCGGCAGGCAGCGCCCGCCGGAGTCGCTCCAGAGCCCGAGCAACTCCCCGGTGAGGTGTTGGGGCTCGATGGAGCTGAGCCGGATCCGCTCGACGGAGGTCTCCGACAGGATGCGTCGTACGAGCCCAGGCAGCCCGCGGCCGGCCGCCGCGTAGGTTCCGGCATTGATGCCGGTCAGGACGATCTCACGCCGCCCGGCCGCGACCGCCCGTCGAACCTGGGCGAGAACGTCGTCCGCCGGAACCGAGCGCTCGGCGCCGCGGGCTCTCGGGATGATGCAGTAGGTGCAGCGGAACGAGCAGCCGTCCTGGATCTTGACGAACGATCGCGTCCGATCGGGCCCGGGATGGCCGTCCATGCCGCCCCGCGGAGAGCGATCGAAATCGGTCTCGACCGCCGCCCGCGGCCGGGCCGGCACGGGTTCGGCACCCGACAGCGTCGGCAACGGACCGGCTCCGGTAGCCCTCAGCAGCGTCGACAGCTCCCTCAGCAGACGGCCCTTCGAGTCGTTGTCGAACAGGCGAGCCGCCGGATCTGCCGCCCGGAGCCCAGCGGGATCGACCACGACCGAACAGCCCGTCACGAGCAGCTGAGCCTCCGGATTGATGCGTCGGGCCCGCCGGACGATCTGGCGGGACTTGCGGTCGGCGATCGACGTGACGGTGCAGGTGTTGACCACCACCAGGTCGGCCTGCTCGTGGCTCGTGACCAGCTCCACGCCGAACGAACGCAGCAGCCGATCGACCTCTTCCATCTCGGCCTGATTGACCTTGCAGCCGAGATTGGCAACTGCGGCCCGTTGGATCGAGCGGGTTGCGGCGGGGCTCGCTTTGCTCGCGTGGCTCGTGCTCACCGCAAGATCGTACGACGGTGTACAGCCGGATTTCCGGCGACGCGTGCGGGTTCGGCGCGACGCGCCGGCCGGGCGGACCGGAAGAATGAACGATTTCGCCCTCGTCCGCGATCACCTATAGCGAAGGCGGCGGCAGCGTCCGCAGTGGCTACTTCGAGGGGTCACAATGGCTTCCGTGGGCTTCGAGGCGACGACGACGGAGGATGCGGTAAAGACGCTCCTGCTGTCGCGCCTCGACCGCGCGTACCGCCTTGCCGGCTGTATCCTTCGCGACGCCACCGCGGCCGAGGACGCCGTCCAGGAAGCGGCACTGAGGGCGTGGGAGATGCGGCGCGGACTGCGCGATCCGAATCGAGCCGAAGCCTGGTTCGCGCGGATCGTGGTCAACACCTGCCGGGCCGAGCTGGCCAGGCGTGCCCGCCGCCCGATCGTGGCCGACACGAACGTCGTCGTGGGGGCGGACGATTCTTCGACGGTTCGCGACGAAGTGGGTCGGGCCCTGGCGCGCCTGACCCTGGACGAGCAGATCGTGGTGGCGATGCGCTACGGGCGAGACATGACGGTGCCGCAAATAGCCGCTCAGACCGGCCTTCGAGAAGGCACGGTCAAATCGCGGCTACACAACGCCCAGGCGCATTTGCGAGCCGCTTTCGAGGCCGAAGGAGAGCCGAGGAGGTCGGGCGATGAGCGACCCGGTCGGCGAGCGACTTCGCTCGTATTACCAATCGATCCAGACCGACGCCCCGGCCCACCTGGAGGACCGCGTTTCGAGGGCGCTCGATCTGGCGGCGACGGTTCCGCCGGCTCCGGCGTGGACCCGATGGCGGCCGGCCTTCGGGTTGATGGGCGTCGCGGCGGCCGCCGTCGTCGTGGCCGCGCTGGTCTTTCGCGGACTCGGCCCGACGCCCGCACCCTCGCCTTCGAGCCTCGCCGGGCCATCTGAGTCGCCGTCCATCCCGGCCGGCCCCGACGTCAGCGGCAGCCCGGAGCAAAGTGGCAGCCCGCAGCTCGGCGGCAGCCCCGGACCCAGCGGCAGCCCGCAACTCGCGACATCGACTTCGCCGCCCACTCCGAAGCTGACCTCCGGCGAATCTCCGCGGCCAACGCCGCATGCCACTCCGACGGCGACCGCCTCGGACTTCCCGCAGGCCACGCCTCTGCAGGGATACGGGACCGTCGTGGCCGTCGGCGCCATGAGCCCCCCTTTGTCCGGTCCGGCCGTGAACCTGCAGAACGCCACCGTTCTGATCGCGGGCGGCATGACGGTCCGCTCGGATGGCATCCGGATCAAGACCAACCTGGCTGAGCTGTACAAGATGGGCAGCCACACGTTCGAGCCTACCGGCTCCATGGCGGAGGCGCGCTACGGGCATTCGGCAACGGTCCTCGATTTCGGACGCGTCCTGGTCGTGGGCGGCGCCGATCTCCTGGACGGCATCGGCAACCTGGCCACGGCCGAGATCTACGACCCGCTCACCGGCAGGTTCACGAGAACAGGATCGATGGCCCAGGGCCGCGCAGACCATACGGCCACGCGGTTGCTCGACGGGCGCGTGCTGATCGCGGGCGGGTTCGGCGGCGGAACGCTGCCCCTCAACTCGGCCGAGATCTACGACCCGGCTACGGGTCGGTTCACGGCCACGGGCGCGATGACGGTGGCTCGCCAGAACCACACCGCGACGCTGCTGGAAGGCGGTCAGGTACTCATAACCGGAGGCCTCGACGCCAACTCGAACGTCCTCGCCTCAGCCGAGCTTTACGACCCGGCCAGCGGCACCTTCCGGGCAACAGGCTCCATGACGACTTCGCGTGAATGGCAGACCGCCACACTGCTCTACAACGGCAAGGTCCTCATCGCCGGCGGGGTCGGGGCCGACGGGACCACGCCTCTGGCTTCGGCCGAGCTCTACGACCCGGCGACGGGGAAGTTCACGGCTACCGGGTCGATGGCAACGGCCCGTTACGACCACACCGCGACGGCGTTGATCTACGGCCAGGTCGTGGTCGCCGGCGGGCAGGGAACGAACTCACTCGAGGTCTACTGGCCCGCCCAGGGCACCTTCGCCTACGAGCAAAGCCTGCTCGGGCCCGCCTCTGCGGCGGCGACCATGGCGGACAGGGTCCTCCTCACCGGCGACACGCCCCAGATGTACTGCGCCTGGCCGCCTTCCTTCAGTCCTTGCGGTTGATCGCCACAGCCAGTCCGAACCGCAGCCTTACACCCGGGATCGCGCCTCAGATGCGGGTCGCCTCCAGCGCCACCCAGTCTTCCTCCGCCCAGCGGCGGCCGAGACGGAGGCCGGCGGCGGCGAAGGCGGTCCGGACGTCGCTCTCGCGGTCGCGGAATATGCCCGAGGCGAGGATCCGGCCGCCCGGCGCAAGTTCGTCGCGGAGTGGCTCGGCCAGCGTCACCAGGAGCGACGCGATCAAGTTGGCCAGGACCAGGTCGAACGGGCCCTCGCCGGACGGGACGCTGCCACGCCGAACCCGAAGCCGGCGTGTCTGACCGTTGAGGCGGGCGTTGGCGGTGGTCGACTTCGACCGCGATGGGGTCGGTGTCCACACCCAGCAGCTCGCCCGCGCCCAGCTTCGCGGCGGCAATGGCCAGGATGCCGGAGCCACACCCGACGTCGATGACCCGGGCGGCGCCGCCACGCGCGAGGCCACTCGAGAGGCGGCCCTCGTCGGCAAGCGTCTCGAGAGCCGCCAGGCAGAGCCGGGTGGTCGGGTGGAGTCCCGTCCCGAAGGCCATGCCGGGGTCCAGCGACAGGACCACGTCGTCGGGGAGTCGGTGGTGGCGCCGCCATGTGGGCCGGATGACGATGCGCCGCCCGACCCGCAGCACCGGGAAGTGGCTCTTCCACGCTTCGGCCCAATCGGCTTCGCGGACCAGCCGCGTCCGGAGGTCGCCGATCGGCCGGAGCCCGAAGGCCTGCAGATGGCCGAGCGCGGTGGTGGCCTCCGCGATCGCGGCTTCGACGCCCGCCGGATCGAGGCCGGGCAGGTAGGCGCGTACGATCGCCGGCCTGGTCGGGTCGATCACGGCGCCGAGCCCTTCGTCGGTCAACCCGAAGCCGGGTTCCACACTGGTCCCACCGGGCGCAAAACGGGTCAGGATCTCGCTGACGGCCTCGACGGCCTCGATGTCGGCCGCGACCGAAAGCTCGACCCAGACTCCGGGGCCGAGCGCCGCCGGGTCGGCCGGCCCGCCCGCAGGCGTTCCGCCATCGGCAGCCCCCGAGTTATCGGCCGCCCCGGCCTTGCGCTCGCCGGCTCGCCTAGCCAAGCGCGTCCTTCACCCGATCGAGAATCCCGCCGGCGAGAACCGCCTCGCCCGATTCGGCCGCCAGCTCTTCGAGCAGCTGGCGCTGCCGCTTCGACAGCTTCGTGGGCACGTTGACGCGAACCATCACGTGGAGGTCGCCGCGGACGCCCGGCCTGCGCAGATGCGGAACCCCGCGGCTGCGGAGCCGGATCTCGGTCCCGGGCTGAGTGCCGCCGCGGATTTCGAGTTCTTCGTCGCCTTCGATGGTCGGAATTCGGGCTCGCGTTCCCGAGCGCCGCCTGCACGATCGACAGATCGAGGTCGTAGAAGATCTCCGGCCCGTTGCGTCGGAGCAGGGCGTGCGGCGTTACGTGAACCGCCACGTACAGGTTGCCGGCGGGTCCGTTTCGCGGGCCGATCTCGCCCTCGCCGGAGAGCCGGATCTGGTGGCCCTCGTCGATACCGGCCGGGATCGTGACCCTGATCTTCTTGTGGCGCTGAACGCGGCCATCGCCGCGGCAGGCCTGGCAGGGCGAGTCGACGACGCGGCCCTCGCCGTTGCAGCGGGTGCAGGCCGTGACGTTGACCATCTGCCCGAGCAGCGTCTGGCGAACGCTGCGGATCTCGCCGCGGCCGCCGCAGGTCGTGCAGGTCACGGGCGTGCTGCCGGGCGTCGCTCCGGTCCCGGCGCAGGTCATGCATCGATCCAGCAGGTCGAACTCGATCTCCTTCTCGACGCCCCGGACCGCCTCTTCGAAACTGATGCGCAGGTCGTAGCGCAGGTCCGAGCCCGACGGCCGCCGCCCGCGCCGAGCCCCGGCGGCATTCCCGCCCATGCCCGCGAAGAAGGCGTCGAACAGGTCGCCGAAGCCCGGGAACCCCTCGCCGAAGGGCGATCCCGGCGCCGCCCATGTCGCCCAGACCGTCCTTCCCGACCATGTCGTAGATCTGGCGCCGCTTCGGGTCGGACAGGACCTGGTAAGCCTCGTTGATCTCTTTGAATTGGGCGGGCGCGGCGGCGTCGGTGTTGACGTCGGGGTGCCACTGCTGGGCGAGCTTCCGGAAGGCGCGCTTGATGTCCGCGTCGGTCGCGTTCCGCTCGATTCCGAGAATCTCGTAATAAGTGCGCTCGGTTGCCATCGCCTGAAAGGATACGAGAAGGCGGCCTCGACGGGGTTTCGACCCTCGATCGCCGCGTCCAGCGCCGCGCCTTGGGTCGGAACGACCCGGGTGGCACGTGTCCGGGCGGCGACTCGCCTCGGGGCTACGACTGCAGCAGCTTGACCAGGCGGCGCGAAGTGATGGCCAGCCCGATCGTGCCCATCGCCAGCAGATAGGCGACGTCGATCAGAAGCGTGGCGTCGGGAGTGCCCGTGGTCAGCGCTCGGATCAGGTGGACTCCGCGATACAGGGGCGTCGCCTGAACGAAGGCCTGCAGGGCCGGCGGATAGCCGTCGATCGGGTAGAACGTGCCGGAGAACAGGAACATCGGCATGATCGCGAGCTGCAGGTAGTCGAAGTCGCGCCACTGCCGGACGAAGGTGGTCGCGGCCATGCCGGCGCCGGCGAACGCGAAACCGACGACCATTGCCGCCGGGAACGCGAGCAGCCCGAGAGGCGAGCTGAGCAGTCCGAGGCCCGCCAGCCCCAGAACGGCGATCACGGCCAGGAACCCGATGGCGTACAGGCTGCCACGCAACAGCGCCCAGAGGATTTCCCCCCGAGCCACGTCGCCGAGGGACATGGGAGTGGAGATGATGGCGTCGTAGAGCCTGGCGTACTTGAGCTTGTAGAAGAAGTTGTTCGAGGTTTCGTAGATGGCGCCGTTCATGGCCGAAGACGCCAGCAGCGCCGGGGCGACGAACACCGCATAGGGAACGCTCTGGCCGTTGCCCAGCGAGACGTTGCCGATCAGCCCGCCGACGCCGTAGCCCATGGAAAAGAGGTAGAACAGCGGCTCGAAGAAGCCCGAGAAGATGACGATGAACGTGCGGCGGTAGACCAGCATGTTGCGCTGGACTATCCGAGTCGGGCGAGTGAGAGCGAGCGGCGGAGCGAAACGCAGGGCGAGCACTAGACCACCAGCCTTCGCCGGAACGTCACCCGACCGGCGGCGAGACCCGCCAGAGCGACGGCGATCAGGACCGCGACGTGGACCGTCAGGCCGACCACGTCGACCTGCCCGAGTGACAGCGACCGCGCCGCGGCGACGCCGTGATAAAGCGGCGTGAGCCAGGCCAGCGGCTGCAGGAATAGCGGCAGCTTCTCGATCGGGAAGAACGTGCCGGAGAAGAGGAAGAGCGGCGTGATACCGAACCGGAACAGGGCATTGAAGCCGCCGTCTCCGGTCTGCGTGGCGGTGAAGGCCATGATCGGCGCGGCGAACGCCAGGGCCGTCAGGACCGCCACCGGAACGGCGAATATCACCAGCGGCGATACGGCGGCGCCGAGAGTCACGATCACCAGCAGGAACAGCACCGACAGGAGCGTCGCCCGGAAGGCGATCCACATCGAGATCGCCGACGAGCAGGTCGAGCGCTTCAAGCGGAGTGTTGAGGGCCGCGTGGTAGGTCTTGTCCCAGTGGATCTTGCCCATGATCGGCCAGGCGGACTCGAACGCGGCCGCCATCATCGCCTGCGTCACGAGCAGCGCCGGAGCGATGTAGTCGAGATAGGGCACGCCGCTGGGCAGGCTGCCACTCCGATTGACGTACAGCCCGAGGCCGATGCCCATGGCCACGAGGTAGAGGAACGGCTGCGACAGTCCCGACAGCAGGTAGCTGACCCAGCCGCGCCGGAAGACCAGCAGGTCGTGCTCCAGGACGCGCAGGGACCGGCGGGAGGCGATCGCGGTCGGGCGACCGAGACGAAGACCAAGGCTCGTCATCACTCGATCAAGCTGCGGCCGGTCAGCCGGAGGAAGACGTCCTCGAGGGTGCTTCGCCGGACGAGCGTGCTGGCCGGCCTGAGGCCGCGGTCGTAGGCCGCGGCGGCAGTGGCCTCGCCGTCGGCCGTGTAGACCAGCACGCGATCAGGCAGCCGCTCGATGCGATCGGCGAGCCCGTCGAGCTGGCCGTCGAGCTGACCGTCGAGCGAAGACCCCTCCGCCGAATCCTCGGCCGTGGCGTTGAAACGGAGCTCCAGCACTTCGCGAGTCACGTATTGGTCGATGAGCTGTCGCGGAGAGCCTTCCGCGACGATGCGCGCCTGGTCCATGACGACAAGGCGGTCGCACAGCTGCTCGGCCTCGTCCATGTAGTGCGTCGTGAGGCACAGCGTCACGCCGCGCCGCTTGAGCCGGTACAAGCGGTCCCACAGCAGGTGGCGGGCCTGCGGGTCCAGGCCTGTGGTCGGCTCGTCGAGGAGGAGCAGCGACGGCTCGTTGATGAGGGATCGGGCGATAACCAGCCGGCGCTTCATGCCGCCTGAAAGCGGCTCCACCTTGTCGTCCGAGCGGTCGGTCAACTGGACGAAGTCGAGAAGTTCCTTCGCCCGACGACGCGACTCCGCCCAGGAGAGGTCGAAGTACCGGCCGTAGATCACCAGGTTCTCGAGAACGCTCAACTCGTTGTCGAGCGTGTCCGCCTGGGGCACGACCCCGAGGCGAGCCCGAATCCTGGCTCCGTCCTTCGCCGGATCGAGGCCGAAGACAGTCAACTCGCCCGATGTGACCGGCGACACGGTGCCGATCATCCTCATCGTCGAGGTCTTGCCGGCTCCGTTTGGACCGAGGAAACCGAAGGCTTCGCCGGGGGCCACGTCGAAATCCACTCCGTCGACGGCCGTGAACGACCCGAAGCGCTTGGTCAGGCCCCGAGCGTGAATTTGGGAGACGGCGGCAACGGCGGTTTCCGGCACCCGGGGATGTTACTGCCGCCGCCCGATTGCCAGGCCGTGGCGCAGTTTCGGAGCCCCGGCACATGACACCGCCGGCTCAACAGGCGAGCCCGTGCCGCCCTCCAGCGTGCGTCTCCGATATCAAACGATAGGGCGGGCACGAACCGGACGATCTGGGCGTGGCCCGAAGCATCCCCGGCGCGCATATCATCCCCATATACCAGCAAGGGTGACGCGTTGGAAGAGTTCTGGGTCTGCCAACACTGCCGGTCGCTAAACCGAGCCGGCGCCTCGAAGTGCTATAGCTGCCGGAACAAGTACGGCACGCGCCCCAAGGCGCCCGACTCGCCCACGCCGAGCGGCTCGGTTGGGCCTGCCCCGGTTGCTCCGATGCCGCTCGCCGATTTCAGTCGCGCGCCGGCGCCGCCTCCGCCATTCACACGACCGGTCGCCCTTGCGCCGGCCGCAACGGCCACCGGCGGGGCTCTCGGCGCGGCCGGCGGCCGCGGGCTGGCCAACCCGGTGACCGGGTTCCGCAGCCGAGTGGCTTCGTCGCTGGCAATGCGGCAGTCGGTGTCTATCGCCTGGCTGGGCTACGTCACCGCGGCGCTGCTGGCACTTGCCCTTCTTGTCGGCGCGGTGGTCACTTCGGCGGCCATGCCCGTCGCCGCGAGCCTGCTCCAGCATGCCGACGCCGGCCTGGCCTGGGCGCAATTGAGTGCCGGCCAGCAGAGCTTCCTCGTCTTCGTGTCGATCGGCCTGGTACTCGTAGGGGCTGTGGCGTTGCTCAGCTTCTCGGTATTCATCGGGCTCACGACCCACAACGCGACCGGTCTGGGCGCGGACCAGCCGCTGCTCATCCCTTATCGAGCCGGGATTTCATGGGCGACGGCGTTGTGGACCCAGGTACGTATCGCCGTCGCGCTCATCGTCCCGGCGGCTTTGTTGTGGCGTGGCTACTCCGTCCTTGGCCTAATCGGCGCGCTGGTCGCGGTGGAGATCGCGCATCGCAACCTGGACGACGTGTTCGGTTGGGTCTCGCGGCCGTACCGCCATCTGCCGGACCTGTACTCCAAGCTCGGCGTCCAGGGCCCGATCACATCGCCGCTGGCCTCGATGTGGTCGGTCTGCTTCCGAATCGCGAACCTGATGGCGGTCGGCCTGAGCGCCATGCCGCTGATCGCGTACTTCCTCCTCACGGCCTCCGAGCTGGCGGGGCACAGCGACCTGGTCGGCTGGCAGTCGAACGGCCTCGGCCCGATCCAGGTGGCGGTTGCCTTGCTCGCCGCCAGCCTCATCGGCTGGACCGCGATATCGGTGGCTCTGCTGATCCCCCTCTCGATTGGCCTCGTGGCGCGGCAGCGGACCCGCAAGACTCTGGTCCGCGTCGGACGGTCCAGGTCGTGGGTCGCGCGGCCGGGCGAAGGCGGCTACTCGCCGTCGGCGCAGACCCCGGCAGAGCACTCAGGCGGCTACGACGAAGACCGGCTGGTCGAACGGATCGCAGGCTACGGTTCGCCGGCAGAGAACCAGGATCGCCCGACCGCGCGGCCGGATTTCGCCGGCTCAGGTGCGGGCGGGTCCGGTTTCGGCGGCCCCGGTGCGGGCGGGGCCGGTCTGCTCAGCCCGAGACCCGGGCTTGGCGGCTCTGTTTTCGGCGGGCAGAGGCCAGACAACCCCGACTTCGGCGGCCCGGGTCAGGGCCAGGGCTCCGGCTTTGGTGGCCGGGGCCCCGGCCGAGGCTCAGACTTCGGCGGCCCGGGATTCCAGAGACCCCGAGCCCGCCGGCCCCGATCAGGCCTCCTTGTATTCGCCCTCGACGACCTCTTCGTTCCCCTGGTCGGACGAACCGCCCGAAGACCCGGTCTGATCGCCGCCCTCGCCGTCGTCGCCGCCGGCGGGACCCTCCCCGGAGGGGCCGGTCGATGCCGAAGCCTGGTAGGCCGCGGTGCTGACCTTCTGGAGCTGCTCGACGAGAGCATCGGAGGCTGACTTGATCGCGGCCGCATCACTGCCCTTGAGGGCCGTTCTGACCGCCTCCACGCGCCGCTCGGTTTCGGCCCGATCCTCGGCCGACACCTTGTCGCCCAGATCGCGCAGGGTCCGCTCGGCCTGGTAGGCCAGGGCGTCGGCCTGGTTGCGGGTCTCGACCTCTTCCTTGCGCTTGCGGTCCTCGTCGGCGTGTGCGGCGGCCTCGTTGACCATCCGATCCACGTCCGTCTTGGACAGCATCGAGCTGGCCGTGATCCGGACCTGCTGCTCGCGGCTGGTGGCTCGATCCTTGGCCTTCACGTCGAGGATGCCGTTGGCGTCGATGTCGAAGGTGACTTCGATCTGCGGAATGCCACGCGGCGCCGTCGGAATGCCGTCGAGGATGAACTTGCCCAGGGTCTTGTTGTCGGTCGCGAAGTCGCGCTCGCCCTGGAGGACGTGGACTTCGACCTGGGTCTGGTTGTCCGACGCCGTCGAGAAGACCTGGCTCTTGCTCGTGGGGATCGTCGTGTTGCGATCGATGAGGCGAGTCATGACGCCACCCATCGTCTCGATGCCGAGCGATAGCGGAGTCACGTCCAGCAGCAGGATGTCCTTGACCTCGCCGGCCAGGACGCCGGCCTGGATCGCGGCCCCGATGGCCACGACTTCGTCCGGGTTCACGCCGCGGTGCGGCTCCTTGCCGCCGAACATCTGCTTGACGGCCTCTACGACGGCCGGCATGCGGGTCATGCCGCCGACAAGTACGACTTCGTCGATCTCGCCAGGCTTGAGCCCCGCGTCACGGAGCGCCTGCGAAACCGGGCCGCGGGTCTTGTCTATCAGATCCGCAACCAGATCTTCCAGCTTGGCCCGCGAAAGCGAGACCACCAGGTGCTTTGGCCCGGTGGCGTCGGCCGTCACATAAGGCAGGTTGATCTCGGTCGCGGAAGTCGTGGAGAGCTCGATCTTGGCCTTCTCGGCGGCTTCCTTGAGGCGCTGGAGAGCCTGAGCGTCCGAGCGCAGGTCGATGCCCTGGTCTCGCTTGAACTCGGCCAGCAGCCACTCGATCACCCGCTGGTCGAAGTCGTCGCCGCCCAGGTGGGTGTCGCCGTTCGTGGCCTTGACCTCGAAGACGCCTTCGCCCAACTCCAGGATCGAGATGTCGAACGTGCCGCCGCCCAGGTCGTACACGGCGATCTTCTCGTCGTGCTTCTTGTCCAGGCCGTAGGCCAGGGCCGACGCGGTGGGCTCGTTGATGATTCGCTTGACGTCCAGGCCGGCGATGCGACCCGCGTCCTTGGTGGCCTGGCGCTGCGTGTCGTCGAAGTACGCCGGGACGGTGATGACCGCTTCGGTGACCTTGTCGCCCAGATACGCCTCGGCGTCCGCCTTCAGCTTCTGAAGGATCATGGCGCTGATCTCCGGCGGCGTGTAGGTCTTGCCGTCGGCCAGGACCACCTTGATCCCGTCGCTCTTGGTGTCCTTCTCGACCTTGTACGGGACGAGCGGCACGGAATGCGCCACCTCGGGGTCGTCGAAGCGGCGGCCCATGAAGCGCTTGATCGAGTAGACGGTGTTGCCGGGGTTGGTGACGGCCTGGCGCTTGGCCAGCTGGCCGACCAGACGATCGCCGTTCTTGGTGAAGGCGACGACCGACGGGACCGTCCGACCGCCCTCAGCGGACGGGATGACGGTAGGCTCTCCGCCTTCCATCACTGCCACGACGGAGTTCGTCGTGCCCAGGTCGATGCCGATGATCTTGCCCATCTATACATGCTCCTCGTTAAGTCGGTTCAGTGTCAGTTGGCTTGTGATGTGGTGTCGCCCGACTCGGCTGAGCCGGAGGCGACCGCGACCAGCGCCGGCCGCAGGATTCGATCTCGAACTCGGTAACCTCGCTGGATCTCTGCCACTACCTCTCCGTCGGGCCGACCCGTGGCCGGCACTCCGGCGATG
The DNA here is from genome assembly GCA_963835845.1 of uncultured Chloroflexia bacterium. Taxonomy (GTDB): domain Bacteria; phylum Chloroflexota; class Limnocylindria; order Limnocylindrales; family CSP1-4; genus Fen-1039. The sequence goes on from CAWIGT010000002.1 coordinate 100,499, forward strand.
GCTTCGTGCTCGCGCGGGTCGAAGGCCCGACCGACCGCTTCGATCGGAGTCACGCCTTCGCTCTCCAGAAGAGCCCGCAGCTTGCGGTCGAGCAGGACGATGCCCTCGATCCAGCCGACGCCTTTGAGGTCCGCGGGCATGGCGTCGAGAGCTCGATCGAAGTCGTCGGCGACGGCCAGCAGCTTGCGCAGCAGCAATTCGCTGGCCAGACCCAGCTCGCGCTCGCGGTCCTCCGCCGTGCGTCTTTTGAAGTTGGCGAAGTCCGCGGCGGTTCGCTGCAGGGTGGCCAGGTGTTCGGCCGCGAGCGCCTTGGCCGTCTCCAGCTGGGCGCTCAAGTGTTCGACCGTTTCTTCGTCGGCGACGGATCCGGCGTGCTGCTGGTCGGCCGGCTGGCCCGGCCAGTCGCCTGCGGCGCCTCGGTGATGGGTCCTGCTGTGTGTCGGTCGATCAGGCATACAGATGCTCCACCAATTCGTTCATGAGCCCCGAGACGAACTCGACTGAGGCGATCGCTTGCGAGTACGGCATGCGCGTCGGCCCCAGGACGCCGACCACGCCGATGGCATGGCCTATCCGTCCATACGGGGCCAGCACGAGCGAGACTTCCTGCATCTCCAGCGGCCTGTTCTCGTGGCCGATGAAGATCTGGATGCTGCCCGCTCTTGCGACGCTTTCCACGAGGGAGCCGAGGTAGACCCTGTTCTCGAGGGCGGCGAACACCGCGCGGACCTTGTCGCTCCGATCGAACTCCGGCGCCGCCATCACGTTGAGCAGGCCGTCGCTGAAGAGATCGTCGATCAGCGCGGCATCGAATTCGCGCATCGTCCGGACCAGGCCTTCGCCGATGCGCCTCAGCAGATCCAGGTCGTCCGACGATTCGTCGCCGCTCGGAAGATCGGCCAGGGCGCCGTTGATCTCGTCCGCCGTGCGGTCGATGGCGAGCACGTTGAGCAATCCGGCGACTCGATCCAGCTGTTCCTGGCCCGTGCTGGCGGGCAGGTTCTGGAGAGCCTGCTTCATCGTCCCTTCGCGGAAAAGGACGACCAGCAAGGCCAGGCGGTCCTGAACCGCGACGAGGTCCACGCGCCTGACCCGCACGGCCTGCGGCTTGGCCGTCGTGGCCAGGCCCGCGGTGCCGGTATTGGCGGCGAGCGTGCTTGCGGCCAGGCGGAACCAGTGCTCGCTGGCGAACTCGACCTGGCCGAATTGATGGCGGATCATGCGCTGCTCGACCGGGGGCAGCGACCACTCGTCGGCCAGCACCTGGACGTAGTAGCGGTAGCCGGCGTCGGTGGGGACCCTGCCCGCGGACGTGTGGGGATGGCTCAGCAGACCCATGGCCTCGAGGTCCGACAGGATGTTGCGGACCGTTGCGCTGCTCACGCCGAGCGCGTTGTGCGCGACGATAGAACCCGAGCTGACGGGCGTGGCCGAGGTCACATATTCGTCGATGACGGCCCGCAGGATTGCATCCGATCGCGCGTCCAGCGAGCCGATGGTGCGGCGTGGTCGTCGCGCCATGTCTGACTCCACTTCTCCGTCGACGCCGTCGAGGCGGTGAGCGGCGGCGGGCGCGGCGACTGCCTCAGTGCTGAGGGTCCACGGCCGGCTGCCGATCCCCAATTCGGCCTGGCTCTGGCGGTGGTTAGCACTCTCACTATGCGAGTGCTAACCTGCTGACGCCGATGTTAGCAGTGCCACCCTGAGAGTGTCAACGGTACGGCGGAGTGGCGCGACACGGGCCCGCTACGTGCCGGGTTGACGTGCCGGCGCCCCGACGACACTGCCGCCGGGGCGCCGCAAATATGCGCGGGTTCAGGCGTGGGAGACGCTGACCGTTCCGGCACCGCGCCGGGACAGGGCATCGACCGTTACGGCCGCAAGCAGGACCAATCCCGTGGCGATCAACTGCCACTCGATGGCGAAGCCCAGCAAGTAGAGGCCGTTGTAGATAGCGCCGATGACCAGGCCGCCCAGCAGACCGTGGATGGCCCGGCCTCGTCCTCCGAACAGGCTGGTCCCGCCGATGACCGCGGCGGCGACCGCGTACAGGACGAGCTGCCCGCCGTTGATGTTTGTGCTCATGCCGCCCTGCCACGACAGGTAGATCATGCCTGCGATGCCCGCGGTAAACGAGCACAGAATGAAACCCCAGGTCCTGACCGCCAGCACGTTGATGCCGGCTCGACGAGCGGCTTCGGCGTTGCCGCCGACGGCATACATGTGGCGTCCGAAGGCGGTCCGTTCCAGGAGCAAGGTCCACGCCGCCAGCACGACGAGTACGACCGGCAGTACCCAGGGCACTCCTTCGATCGGCAGGAACGTTCCCCTGTTGATGTTGCAGATACCCACGACCACGATGCCGGCCACCGCCATGAACGCGATCTTGGCGACGGTCAGGCCAACCGGCGGCGCCACGAGGCCGCTGCGACGACGTCCCGAGTCACGCAGCCACATCGTGATCCCGAGCCCGCCGACGATGACCACCAGCCCGATCCAGCCGACCACGGGGTCGATGTTGGTATTGACGATGCCGTAGAGGAAGGTCTGGTTGGGTAGCGCGATGCTGGTAATCGGCAAGCTCCCGCCGGGGCCCAGCATGATGATCATGACCCCGAACCAGGCCAGATAGCCGGCCAGCGTGACGACGAACGCAGGCAGTCCCAGTCGCGTGATGATCAGGCCCTGAAGCAGCCCAATTCCGGCGCAAACGGCCAGACCGAGGATGATCACGGCCCACCACGGCCAGTTGTAGTCCGGCTGAACCAGGTTGGCCGCGACGATCCCGCCGATGGCGCCTACGTAACCGATCGAGAGGTCGATCTCTCCCAGCAGCAGGACGAACCCTTCGCCCATCGCCAGGACGATGAACACGGAACTCTGGATGAACAGGTTGACCAGGTTGCCGGAGGACAGGAAACGCCCGCTGGGGCTGACGATCTGGAACACGACCGTAACCAGCACCAGGGCGCCCACGACCGGCAGGATGCCGGCGTCGCCACTCCGGACTCGAACGAACCAGGCCCGTAGATACTGTTCCAAAGATCCGGCCACGATCTCCGGCGGGATGACGTCGACGGCGGCGGCGGTGAGATCCGGCGCGGCTTCGGCCGCAGCTCCATCCTCGAGTGGTGCCGCCAGGCCTCCGATTTCTTCCTCTTTGCCCGTCATTGCTCGGCCCTCACCTTGCCCGCGCCTGTTGCGGCCACTTCACGGCTCGAACCGCCGGTGGTCATGAAATCCACGGTGCTCTGCCGGTCGAAAGCCGAGATCTTGTCCTGGATCACCATTCGTCCGAGGTGAAGGATCGCGATCCGGTCGGCGACCTCGAAGATGTCGTTCAGGTTGTGGGAGATGACCATCACGGCGAGACCATGGTCTTTGAGCCGGCGGACCAGGTCGAGCACCATCTTGGTCTGAGCCACGCCGAGCGCCGCGGTCGGTTCGTCCAGGAGAACGAGCTTTGAGTTCCACATCACTGCCTTGGCCACGGCCACGGCCTGGCGCTGGCCGCCGGAGAGAGTGGCGACCGGCTGGCGGATCGAGCGGACGGTGGTCACGTGCAAGCCGGCCAGCGTGGCTGCCGCGGCCCGCTCCATGTCGTCTTCGTTCAGGAAGATGCCGCTCAACCGCTCGCGGCCGAGGAACATGTTCTGGACGATGTCCAGGTTGTCCGCCAGCGCGAGATCCTGGTACACGGTTTCGATGCCGAGTGCCGCGGAGTCTCTTGGACTGCGGATATGGATCGGCCGCCCATCCCAGAACATCTCGCCCTGGTCCGGCGAATGGATGCCGGCGATGCACTTGGTGAGGACCGACTTGCCTGCGCCGTTGTCGCCGCACAGCGCCGTGACCTGCCCGGCCGGCAGATCGAGATCGACCCCAAAGAGCGCCTGCACCGCGCCGAAATGCTTGCTGATGCCGCGCAGCTTCAGCAGGGGTTCCGGACCTGCAGGCGCGGCTGGGACAGGCTGACCCTCGGCGGGACTAGCCATTCCACTAGGTATCACAGCGTGACTCCCATATGCGGTCGCGAGGCGGCTCTGGTCGGCGGCCCCAACGGTTACCGGCGATTACCCCCGTCTTTCGTACGATAACTGTTAGCCGGCAGCCCTTTGGGTCCAGTTTGCAGTTTGCCGTGTCGCACCCGCGACTGCGGGTGCGACACGGAGCGGCGCGACTGGCCTATTCGTCGCCGTTAGTTGCGGCCGCGCTTGGGTCTCTTACTGGATACCTGCGGTGGTGCAGACGCTCTGCCCGACAGCGGTGCAGAGATCAGAGGCCTTGACGAAGTTGTCCTTGATGACCGTGGACTCCATGTTCGCGCCGTTGACCCAAAGCGGGGTCAGCAGGGACGCGGGCTCGGTGGTCGCGGCATTCTTGGGATCGGTGGTGGTGCCGTTCATCAGGCTGGCGGGCGGGGTCTGGCCGGCGCGCAGATAGGTGGCGACGGCGACGGCGTCCTGAGCCTCAAGATAGATGGGCTTGTAGACGGAACCGCACTGATAGCCCTGGAGGATGTTCTCCATGCCCTGGAGAGTGGCGTCCTGACCCGTGGTCGGGATCTTCTTGGCGGGAACGCCCTTGGCCTTGAGGTCGCCGATGACAGCGTTGCCGAGACCGTCGTTGGCCTCAATCGTGGCGTTGATCTCCGGGTGAGCGGTGTACTGCTGCGAGAAGATCGTGCCGCCGGTGGTGTTGGTCCAGCCCGGGGTAAGAACTTCGTTGACCAGCGTCATGCCGGCGCTATTGGTAGCGCCGGCGGCTGACCTGCGCAACCGACTGGCCCCAGACCACAGAGTTGTAGCCCTTGGCGAAGTCGATGGCGTTGGGGTCGGTGTCCTGGCCGCCGTCGAGCGTGAAGACCTTCGGGCTTGCAACGGCCCAATCGGTCACGCACTGCATGAAGCCTTGACCGATGAGCTTGCCGACCTGGACGTTGTCGAAGCTGACGTAGTAGGTGTTGGTGCCCTGGAATGTGGCGCGGTCATAGCTGAGCATCGCCACGCCGTGGGAAGCGGCATAGGCCTGGATCTGGTTGCCGACCGTGCTGTCGATCGGGGCAACGACCAGAACCTTGGCGCCGTTAGTGATGTCGGCCTGAGCCATCGACAGCTGAGTGGCGTCGACACCCTGGGCGTTGTCGATCTTGTAGTCAGTGGACTTGTAGCCGGCTGCGTCGAACGCCTGCTTGAGATACGGGGCATCGAAGCTGACCCACCGCGTCGAGGAGGTGGTGTCAGGCATGATCACGCCAACCAGGCCACTTCCGGCGGAAGTGATGCTGGTCAGCTGGGCCATGGCCGAGAAGCTGGCGTCGAACGAGGTGGGGGTGAGGCCGCTCGCGGCGGCGCTGGCGCTCGGGGCTTCCGAGGCCATGGCCGATGGGGCGGCGGTCACCGGAGGCGCCGTAACGACCGGGGCGGCCGTGGGCGTGGCGGCAGCGCTGCTACACGCCGAGGCGACGATCGATACCGCCGCGACGGCGGCAAGTAGCTTGGAAGGAACTTTCACTTGTCTCTCCTGTTGCTCCATCTGCCCCCCTTGGGCGTGCATGGCCGGATTGGCCGCGACAGGGCAGTCCAATCAACAGCCACCTAGGGCTATGCCTAGTCCAGCTGGTTCACCTCCTTGGCCTGCTGGCCCGGACGACCGATCCGGCGGTCCATACCGGTTGAGGACGGCGGGGACGCGCTCCCTGCCGGCGGTTGGAAGGGATTTGACGGTGCCGCCGCGAACACGGCGCGGCGACGGCTGGCTCGGGGGCGCCGACCGGCGCGAACTCGGGTGGACGGCTGAGCCCAGGGGCCAAGCCGGAACCCGGAGATGCCACGTCCGGCCATGAGCTGTGACTTCCGGACCGAGGCGAACGCACCGTCCTCGACCGCAACGGTCTGGACGGCGACGAGAGGCCTCTATGCCGAGGCCGCGGGCTTCGAGTCAAGCCAACGTCAATCGCCCTTCTCCTCCTGCGTCGCGTCGACCGCCGAACATGGCTCCTGCTGCATCCGGAACGACCCGAGATGCGCACATTCCCGCCGAGGCGACTCCACGTTCGCCACAGATGACCATCGGCTGTAGTTGCCTCGTTGGGCTCGAGTAACAGGAACAGTCAGTTGATTCGGGCGGGCGACGTCCGTGGCTATCGAGGCCACATCCGGACAGTTAACCCCCGCTACCTTGGGAATCTCTGAAATTTGGGCAGATTGTTTCGTCACGTGAACCATCCAGGGACTTCACCTACTCGAACGGGTCGGTAAACGAACCCTTCGTGTGGATCGGGGCCGACTACCTGTACGGCGCCGTCTGTGGGTCGACGTGGCAGAGTCGTGGCGCCTAGACGAGCCGGGCGAATACCTCGTTGCTCAGCAACCGGCCTCGCGTGGTCAGTCGCAGACGGGCCTCTCCGTCGATCTCGACGGCCTCCAGCAACCCCACGGACGTGGCCCATTCGAGGACCTCGGCGGCGCCGGGCACCCCAGGAGCCTTGGCCACGGCCGCAGCAACTCCGTCGTCCAGGCGTAGCGCCAGGATCAGCGTTTCGCTCGCGGCCGCGGCCGGCGTGATCAATTCGTAGCCGCCGGGAGGAAGTCGGGAGGGTCCGGCGGTCGGAAGCAGGGCCTCGACGTAGCCCGCCAGTCGAGCGGCGTTCCACCGTCGCGTGGCGCGATCGAAGGCATGGGCACCGGGCCCGACGGCTTCGTAGGGGCGGCGGCGCCAGTAGACCAGGTTGTGCTGGCTCTCGTTCCCCGGAGTGGCCCAGTTGGAGATCTCGTAGCCGCGCCACCCGGCCGCGGCGAGCAGGTCAACAGCAAGGCCGTACTGATCGGCGGCGCGGTCGTCGTCCTGTTCCAGACGAGCTCGTTCGCGCCATTTCCTGGCACCCGGCGGCGTCGGCAGATGGTCGCCCTGAGGACCTGTGATCCCCTCCGTGTCCGGATCGTCCAGGGTCAACGCGTACAGCGAAAGGTGGTCCGGGCGTAGATCGAGGGCCGCGCGGAGCGTGCGCTCCCAGGCATCGAGAGATTGTCCGGGCACGTCGTAGAGCAGATCGAGGTTGATCGATCGGATGCCCGCGCTTCGAGCGCCGGCCACGGCCGTCGCTACGTCGTCCGGGGAGTGGCGCCGGCCGAGGCGCCGCAACTCGTCCGCGAGCAGGCTTTGGGCGCCGAAAGAGACGCGTGTGACTCCGGCGCTCTGGAACGCGGCCATGTCGCCGCGGTCCTCCGGGCCGGGGTTGGCTTCAAGCGTCACCTCGGCACCCGACGCAACGCCGAAGCGGGCCCGGATGGTTGCGAGCAACCGATCGAGCCACTTCACTGAGATGAGGGACGGGGTGCCGCCGCCGAAGTAGACGCTTTGCAACGGCTCTCGCCGGGCGCCCGCTGCGGCCGCCGAGGCGCCGGTCAGGGCCCGCGCCTGCACGGCCCCGGTCGGCCACTCCTCGCCGGTGCGGGCTTCGGGCGAGCCGAACTGCCGGTCAAGCACGTCAGCGCGCAACTCCAATTCGCGCTCGATAGCCTCGTACAGCCGTTCCGGCCGTGCTCGCGGTCCGCGCGCGTCGCCACCGGCGTAGACCACGAAGTCGCAGTACGGGCACCGAGCTACGCAGAAGGGCAAGTGCACGTACAGCGCGACGGGCGGCTCCGGCATAGTCACTCCCAGAGCGTAGCCGGGTCGCGCCGACCGCACCAACAACTAGCGAGAGCGGCGCGGCCGCTCCCCCTGCCCGGATCCGAGGAGTCGGCCGAGCGCTCGGACGCGGTCCACCACGCCCCCGGACCGGGCACTCGTCACCCGACGCCGCGATCGTCGGGTTCGGTCGGAGAAACCCGACTCCTCGATCTGCCAGGGCCCGGCCTCGGACTCGACGCCGGACCACGCGGCCCCAGACCCGGAGGCGCCAGACCCCGTGGCACCGTCGGCTCCGCTTCCACGGCCACCGCTCCCACCGTCCGCGCGTCCGGCCACCGCAAGCCGAGCCACCTGCCAGCCGTCCGGCGGCGCCTTCCGCGATTCGAGTTCTTCGGGCTCCAGGCCCGCCGGCGGCACCTGGCCCGAGTGGCCCGTGAACACGAACAGCGAGAACGAGGCCGCCACATGACCCAGGATCGCCGCGCCCAGGCCACCGCTTGCGAGCGTAGCCCAGCCACAGACGAGCCCCATACCGAGGACCAGCAGCAGCATGTACGGATGGCGGCCCGGCGCTCCCATTCGCGTCGATAGGGCGTAGATGAGCGCGGCCACGACGATCGACCAGCCATCCGGGACCCCGATCGCGACGAGCGTTCCGAGCAGGACGCCGCGGAACGTGGCCTCGTCGATGATCGCGGTCGCGACGACGTTGATGGCTGCGCCGGGATAGGCCGCCAAGCCCGGCCACCTGAAGTTGCCGTATCGGAGCCACGCAAATCCCGCCGCCTGGGCCACGCCGACGATCGCCAGCAGCGTCCCGTATAGGGCCACGTCGGCGGCGCCGCCGACAATGAGGTACAGGCCGCGATGCGGGCTCGGATGTACGAAGTAGATCGCGGCGACCAGCGCGAGACCGATGATGTACCAGCTGAGGCGCGTCCAGGCGTTGGCGCGCGGCACGCCCGGCTCGTCGTACTCGGCGGCGCCGAAACGGCCGGCGTCGAGCCGCAACAGGATCAGCAGCATGAAGAAGCCGCCGGCGATGAGGATGCTGACGGTGTCGGAGTTCATACCTCGTCCATGCGCAGAACGGCCAGGAACGCCTCCTGCGGGATCTCGACGGACCCGACGCGCTTCATGCGCTGCTTGCCCTCCTTCTGCTTCTCGAGCAGCTTGCGCTTGCGCGTGATGTCGCCACCGTAGCACTTGGCCAGGACGTTCTTGCGCATGGCCGCGACGGTCTCGCGGGCGATGACGTTGGAGCCGATGGCGGCCTGGACGGGCATCTCGAACATCTGGCGCGGGATCAGTCCTCGAGCCTCTCGACCAGCCGCCGGCCGATAGGCTGGCGCCCGATCGCGGTGGACGATGACCGACAGCGCGTCGACCGGCTCGCCGGCGACCAGCGACGTCGACCTTGACGAGGTTGGCCGCGCGATAGCCGATCTCCTCGTAGTCCATCGAGGCGTAGCCCTGGGTCCGGGTCTTGAGCTGGTCGTAGAAGTCGACGATGAGCTCGGCCGAGCGGCATCTCGAAGTTGCAGCGAGCACGCGCTTGCGGGTCGAGGTACTCCATGCCCGAGGAACGTGCCGCGGCGGTTCGTCGTCGAGCTCCATCAGCGGGCCGATGTAGCGTCGACGGCGTGATGACGCCGAGCTTGACCCACGGCTCGCGGATCTCCTCGATCTCGCGCCGACGTTCGGCATCTAGCGACGGGTTGTCGACCGTGACCGTGCCCCGGCCGTTGATCAGCACGACCTGGTACTCGACCGACGGCGCGGACGCGATCAGGTCCGAGCCGAACTCGCGCTCGAGACGCTCCTGGACGATCTCCATGTGCAGCAGGCCGAGGAAGCCGCAGCGGAAGCCGAACCCGAGCGCGACCGAGCTTTCGGGCTCGAACGTGAAGCTCGCGTCGTTGAGGTGGAGCTTCTCCAGCGCGTCGCGCAGAGCGGGTAGTCCTCGCCGACGATCGGGTAGATGCCCGCGAAGACGAGGCTCTTGGCTGGCTGGTAGCCGGGCAGCGGCGTCGGCGGCCGGCGCGGCGACGGTCGTGATCGTGTCGCCGACCTGGGCGTCGCGGACGCTCTTGAGCCCGGTCGCGACATAGCCGACCTCGCCGGCGCTGGAGCTCGCCCACGGGCACGAGCTGCGGCCGGAAGAAGCCCAGCTCGAGCAGCTCGGCCTCCGCGCCCGAGCCCATGAGGCGGATCGTGTCGTGCGTGTGCAGCGTGCCCTGGGCCAGGCGGACGTAGACGACGACGCCCTTGTAGGGGTCGTAGTGCAGTCGAAGATCAGGCCCTGGAGCGGCGCCTCGGGATCGCCCTTGGGCGGCGGAATCCGCTGCACGATCGCCTCGAGGATCTCCGGCGACGCCGGTGCCGTCCTTGGCCGACGCCAGGAGCACCTCCTCGCGCGGGATCGCCGAGGACGTTCTCCAGCTCCTCGATGACTACGTCCGGCTGGGCCGACGGCAGGTCGATCTTGTTGAGGACCGGGATGATCGTCAGGTTCTGCTGCAGGGCGAGGTGGACGTTGGCGAGCGTCTGGGCCTCGATGCCCTGCGTGGCGTCGACGACGAGGATCGCGCCTTCACAGGCCTGGAGGCTGCGGCTGACCTCGTAGCTGAAGTCGACGTGGCCCGGGGTGTCGATCAGGTTGAGGCCGTAGATCAGTCCGTCGGCGGCGGTGTACTCGAGGCGGACCGCCCGTGCCTTGATCGTGATGCCGTTCTCGCTTCTCGAGGTCCATGGAGTCGAGGACCTGCTCCGTCATCTGGCGCGCCTCGACGGTGTGAGTCAGCTCGAGCAGGCGATCGGACAGGGTCGTCTTGCCGTGGTCGATGTGGGCGATGATCGAGAAGTTGCGCAGGCGGTCCTGGGGGATAGTCACGGGGGGAGTGTAGCGGGCCTCGGCGCGCGCGAGGATCGAGCAGGCGGAAGCTCCGGGGTCCTTCACGATCTCGCCGGTGCCGGGCGCGATCGACGTCGGCGGTCCCGACGATGAAGTCGGGGCGGCGAGGCCGGCCCGCCGCCCCGAGTGAATACACGAGCGGCAGCCTCAGCGGCCGCCGGTCGCGCTCGGGTTCAGTACTGAACGACGCGGGGCAGAGTCTTGGCCTCGGCAATCCAGGCCGCGACCATCTCCACGGTCGGGAGACGGCGGACCAGGTTGCGAGCCGCGTTGGCCTCGGCGAGGGTCTCGGTCAGGTTGGCAGCGTTGCGCTGCGCCAGTTCCGGCACCGTATCCACGCCGGCGATTTCGAGCAGGTCCGAGTACTCGGAACCGATGCCCTTGATGCGATACAGATCGACGCGATTGATCCACTTGAGAATCAAGGTGTGACTGATGCCCGAGGCGGCCTCGAGCTCCTCGCGACCCTTGGGAGTGGCGCCCCTGGCGAGCAGGTCGTCGGTCGTCTTGACCCCGACCCCTTCGAGCTGTCCAGCGTAGCCGGGGCCGATCCCTTCGACGTCGATGATGTTCACGGGTCCTCCATGCGTGCGCAAGCGCGATCAGCTAACCGATTATGCACTCCGCAAGTCTTCAGCCGATCCCCAGATTTGGGCGATGACGGCGGACGGGCGGAAGCATATCGAGCGCGGACCGACTGCCCCCAAGTTGCCGATGCGCGCCGGCGAAGTGCCCATCGGCCGGATGCCCGGCTGACTCTTCGCGCGCACCTGCGCGTATACGCGGGACTCTGATACCATCAACCGTCGCGCCAGTCCGCCCGATCGGCTGCCTGTCGCATTCCTTCTGCAGCATAGAGGTCTTCGAACTTGGCCAAGACGCCCCGAGGCTGGACCGGCGCCCGCACGCCGTCAGCGATCAAGCGGGTCCGCCAGGCAGAGCGCCGGCGGGCCATCAATCAACCTCGCAAGACCGCGGCGAAAACATACGCCGCCAACGCCGTCAAAGTCGCGACCGGCGCGAGCGAGGGCGATGCCGCCCAGGCTCTGGCCGAGGCCATGAGCGCGTTGGACAGGGCCGCGAAGGTCGGCGCCATCCACTCGAACAACGCCGCGCGCCGCAAGTCTCGACTGGCCATCAAGCTGAACGCCCTGGCCGCCGGAACCACGGTCCACACGACGGCTCGCGCGACGAAGACGACGGGCACCGCCGCCGCCGTCAAGGCAGCCCGAACTCGCATCGCCACGGCCAAGGCGACCAAGGCCAAGGGCCCCCAGACCGCCGCCGGCAAGGCGAAGGCCGCGCTCTCCAAGACGGCCCGCGCCGACGCCACCGTCGGGGCTGCCGCCGCGGAAGCGCCGAAGTCGGCTCCGAAGGCCGCCGTCAAGACGGCCCCCAAGGCCAACGCCAGGACCGCGACCAAGGCTCCGGCCAAGGCCGAGAAGGTCGCCCCCAAGGCGACCGCGAAGGCCGCGCCCAAGACCGCGGCGAAGGCCGACAAGCCCGCGCCAAAGACGGCCAAGGCCGAGAAGCCGGCGCCCAAGACCGCGGCCAAGGCCGAGAAGCCCGCGCCAAAGGCTGCGGCCAAGGCCGAGAAGAAGCCCAAGGGCTGAGTTCTTTGTTCCAGCGCAACTCGCCGAGCCAGGTCCTCTGACCTGGCTCGTTCGAATTCCGGAGGTACGAGCCGATCCCATGGCAGACCCCAGAGCCCACGCCCGAGAACTCGCCCGCGAGTCCATCGCCCGCGGCGACGTCACGGGCTGGTTCGAGCGGCTGTACCGCGAGTCGGAGCGCGAAGGCTGGGCCATCTCGTGGGTGGACCTCGCTCCGAACCCGTACCTCGTCGCGTGGCTGAACGAAGTCCCGACTCCGCCTCGAGGCCGCGCGCTGGTCGTCGGCTGCGGCTATGGCGATGACGCCGAGTTGCTGGCCGGACTCGGGCTTGAGGTGGTGGCCTTCGACGTATCCACCACCGCGATCGCCCGCTGCCGCCGGCGCTTCCCGGAATCGACCGTCCTGTACCGGCTGGCCGACGTGCTCTCGCCGCCGGCCGAGTGGCTTGACGCCTTCGACCTCGTGTTCGAGGCGTACACCGTGCAGGTGCTGCCCGGCGACGCGAGAGCCGAGTGCGCCCGGTCGATCGGCCGCATGGTGGCCCCCGGTGGAACGCTGCTCGTAGTGGCCCGCAGCCGGACGGAGCAGGATCCCGAGGGATTGATGCCGTGGCCGTTGACCCGCGCCGAACTTGGTGAATTCGCGGTTCCCGGCCTCGCGCTCACGAGACTCGACGAACTGGTGGAACCGGGCGATCCACCGGTGCCGCGGTTCGTTGCCGAGTTCAGGCGGACGTAGCCCGGCGACGCCACAGGACCGCGGCTCGACGCGGCGGACCGGCGATTCGGCGCTCTTTTTGTTACAGCGCCGCGCTTAACTTAACGTTCCGTTCCGCCTGGTGCGACCTCCACAAAACCTACATTCAGCCTCCATTCTTCCTCCTCAAACGATCCACTACGCGGTCGGACACTCGCCCTCTAGCCGAGCACCGAAACCTGGCTTCCTTGCGAGCCAGCCCGTCACCGAGTACGACCTGACGGCATTCGGTCGCTGCATCAGGAGAACCAGCGATGAACTCGATCCATCGCGTCGGGCTCGCGATCGCAGGCGTCGTCACTGTTCTGGCGGTCGGAGGAGCCCTCGTAGTCGACGGCTACCTGAGCGCTCAAGCCGATGCCGCCCAGGCCTCGCCTTCTCAGCCGACGGCCACGAGCGTGCCGACCGCGACACCGACGGCAACTCCGACTCCGACACTCGAGCCCGTGACCGTCTATGTCATGCCGGCCGCGACGCCGCCGATCATAAAGATCGTCAAGACCAATCCCGCTCCGCCGGCTCCTGTCAACGCCGCTCCCCCCACCACGCCAACTCCTACGGCGCCGGTGATCCACATCATCGTGCCGGGCCCGACGGGCGGCGACGACGGTGGCGGCGACGGAGGCGGCGACTGATGGACAACCCTTCCCCGGTTCGACCGCCTGTCCAGGTCCATCCAGTCAAAGCCAAGCCGGACGCGAGACCGATGAGGTTCGCCCTCGGCGCCGGCGGCATCGCCGCGCTGTCGGCCCTGGCGACGGCCATCGTCCTGCCGCCGAGACCCGCGCCGGCCCCGGTGGCGGCAGAGCAGCTGGCGCCGTCGGTGGGCTCACAGGCGCCCGTGACGGAGGCTCCGCCGACATCGATACAGGTTGAGCGGCCGATCCGGTACGTGCAGCTGTCGCCAGGCCAGACGGCCCCGCCCGGAGCGACGGTCATTCCGGCGACCGCGCCGACGCCGATCACCGTGGTCGTCACCGTCAACGCCCCGGCTGCCCAGCAACCGGCGGCCGGGGCGCAGAAGCCGGCCCCGGTCCAGGCCCCGGTGATCATCAAGACCACCCAATCGGGCAAGGTCGTTCCGTAGGCGATCCGGTGGCGTGGCGGCGGCCGAGACAGGCGCTACGGCCGAGACAGCCGCCGTGAACGAGTCCGTGCCGAACCGACGGACCGAGCTGGTCCACTGAACGTCCATCGGGCCTACTCCCCGGCTTCACCGTGGTTCCACGGCCGGGGCCCAGATTCGGTCCAGGCCCGACGGCCGGGACCTCGGGACGGACCTCCCCGTCCGTCGGTACTTGAAGAGACAGGAGACGCGATGAATTCGATCCATCGCATCGGCGTCACTATCGCCGCCCTCGCGACCGCCGCGACGATCGCCGCAGCCTTCGTGATCCAGGGTTACGTCGGCGCTCAGCAGGCCGTGCACGCCACGACACAACCGCCGGCCGGAGTCACGCAGGTTCCACCGGCGTCGCTCGCCCCCCAGGTCGTGTATGTGAACCCGGTTCCAACGCCACAGGTGCTCCACGTCACCCAGACCCAGCCACCGGCGCAGCAGGCTCCCGTGATCCACGTCGTCGTGCCGAGCGTCGGGGGCGATGACGGCGGCGGGTCCGACGACGGCTGAGCCATCGGATCGACCACCGCTTTGGCGCTTGCATCGCCGCTGCCGCCCGCCCGCCAGTTCGTGCCGCCTGAGCCGCTCTCGATGAGGAAATCGCCAATGCCCCCCGCCCGTAACTCCGCCAAGGCCAGACCCGACCCCAGGCCGATGCGCTTCGCGCTGGGCGCCGCCGGACTGGCCGCGCTCTCGGCACTCGCCGCTGCAATCGTCCTGCCGCCCAACGCCTCCCTCGTGGGCCAGACAAATCCACAATCGGCGCAGGCCCAGCAGGCGGCTCCGGGGGGCGGCGGAGTCGCGGTCCCGCAGCCGATCCAGTACGTCCAGCTGCAGCCCGGCCAGACTGCGCCGCCGGGCGCCAGGGTAATCGACCCGGCCGCTCCCCAACCGACGACGATCGTGACGAAGATCGCGGCGCCGGCCCAGGCACAGGCGCCAGTAATCATCAAGACGACCCAGTCGGGCAAGGTCATCCCGTGACCACGACGCGCGACCTGAGCGAGGCCTCGACGCCAGGGCGCGTTCGTGGCGCCTGGCGCGGTCGCGGGCCCATGAGCGCCTTCACGCATGCTGCGGGCAATGGCCCGGTCGAGGTCGCGGCCGCCGGCGCCCCGATCGTTCCCTACAGCCACGTTGCCCGGTCCATGGGCGGCCGACTCGTCATCCATGTGGACGCCGACGGCTCGCACGGCCACTCGGCCGCCGATGCCACGGCGCTGGTCGCCGCTCGGATCGAACGCTGGGCGGAACGGCTCACGAGGTACTCGGAGGCTTCGGATTTGTCACGGCTGAACTCCGATCCGGTTGGCGAGGTGCGCGTCCGACCGACTCTGGCGGCGGTTCTGCGGGCGGGCCGGCGGGCGACAGAACTGACCGAAGGCCTGGTCGACGTCACGCTGCTCGCGGCCCGCCTGGCGGCCGAGGGACTGGCCCCCGAAGACATGGCCGCGACGCCCATCGTCGATTCGGTCGGTCGAGAGTCGCACGCGTTCGACTGGTCGCTGGTACGGGGGCGGCTCGGGGCCGCGGTAGTGCGCCGCCCACCGGGTCTGCGTTTCGACCTGGACGGAGTCGCCAAGGGCTGGATCGCGGATCGCGCCGCCCGCCTCCTCGCCACCTGGCCGAGCGTCGTCGTCGACGCGGACGGCGACCTCGCGATCCGTGTCGCCCCGGGCAAGGCCTGGGACGTGGCCGTGGACGACCCTCGAACCCCGGATGCGTCGCTGGCCGTGCTGCGCCTGACGGCCGACCACAGGGTGCCCGGTCATTGGGGAGTGGCCACGTCCGGCACCTCCATCCACCGCTGGAACGTAGAGGGTCGCGTGACTCACCATCTCATTGACCCGCGCACCGGTCTTCCGGCCGAAACGGATGTCGTCCAGGCAACGGTGATCGCCGGCTCCGCGCTCGTTGCCGAAGAGCTGGCCAAGTCGGCCGTCATCGCCGGCTCGGTCCAGGGCCTGGCCCTTCTCGACCGGGCCCGCATTCAGGGCGTAATCCTCCTGACCGACCGAGGCGAGGTCGTGGCCCTGCCCCAGACCCTCTCGCTCTTGAGCGGCGGCTGAGATGGACCCGTTGCGCCCCACCGACCCGAAAATTCGGCCGCTGCCGCCTCGGCAGCTCAGCGAGCCAGAGGATCCGCCGCCATTCCGGCCACAGCCACCGCTCGCGCCACTCGCCCCGAGGCCGCTCACACCGCGGCCGCTCGCGCCTCTCGCCCCGCGGCCGCTCGGCGACCCGGCCGCCGCCCGCCCGCCGGCGGATCGCCCCCCGGCCCCCCGCCCCGTTCGGGCCGTCGGCCCCGTGTATCGCGGGCTGCCCGTGGTGGTGCGCGTGGCCCTGTGGGTCGCCGCCGCCGTCGTCATCGGCGGCATCATCGGTGCGACCGCACCGACCGCCTTGCGCCGCATCGGCGCCACGGCAGCGCTCCAGCCCGGCATCCTCGCCTGGTATTCGGCCCGCGCCCTCGGATTCCTCGCGTATCTGGTGGTGGCCGGTTCGGTCCTGTATGGGCTGCTGCTCTCCACCAAGATCCTGGATGCGATCGCCCACCGGCCCGTCAGCTTCGCGCTGCACAAGGACCTATCGATCGTGGGCCTGCTGCTGGCCACTCTCCACGCGACGGTCCTGCTGGCCGACCAGAGCTATCCGTTCACCCCGCGGGCGATCCTCGTTCCATTCGAGTCGCCCTATTCCCCCATCGCCGTGGGCATAGGCCAATTGACGATCTACGGCCTGGCCGTGATCGCGGCCAGCTTCTACGTTCGGCGCCAGATCGGCCAGCGTGCCTGGCGCCTGCTCCATTACCTGACTTTCCTGGTGTTCGTCGGCGCGATCGGACACGGAATCACGTCGGGCTCGGACAGCGGCTCGTCCTGGGCCTTCTGGCTCTACCTGGTTCCCGGCGCGGCCGCAGTCTTCCTGCTCGTCTATCGGATCTTCGTCTCGATCGCCGGCCGGCTCTCGCGCTCCGAGCCCGAACGACCCGCGCCGGTGAGCCCGCTGATCGCCCGCGCTCCACTTCCCCTGGGTGCCAACCGTGTTCCCCTGGCCGCGGGCCGAGCCCCGGCCTCGTTCGATCCGCCGGTCGCCGGCCCGCCATTCGACTAGTCAGTCCCACCCCACGTCCGGAGGTCCCAATGGCATACGTGATCGCCGAACCCTGTATCGACCAGATGGATCAATCGTGCGTTTCCGTCTGTCCGGTCGACTGCATCAGCTCGGACCCCGCCGCCGACCGCAAGTTCTACATCGACCCGAACAACTGCATCGACTGCGGCTCGTGCGAGCAAGCCTGCCCCAATCAGGCCATCTTCCGGGCCGAAAGCCTGCCGTCGGATTGGGCCGGCTTCGAATGGGTCGACGCCACCTGGTATGTCGATCCCGCACAGGCTCGGGCGGCCATCGACGCGTATCTCCCGGCGGCGTCATGAGACGCGCGGCTCGACGGTCGAACGGAAGCCAAGGTTGCTGAATCTGCGACATGTCCGATGGAAGGGCAGACGCTCGCCGGCGCCGAACGGCGGCGACGCAGCGACCGGCCGCCCCGCCTTGCCGCCGGCCACAGCCCACGTCCCGACACCCGACTCCGCGCCGGGCGCCGATACCGCCGTGTCGTCGCGAGCCCGGCTGGGCTATCGTGTGCCCATGGGATCTCGCATTCTCGTCGCCGACGACGAGCCGCACATCCGTGAAGTGGTTCGGGCGTACCTCGAGCGCGAGAGCTACGAGGTCCTCGAAGCGCCGGACGGAGAGGTGGCGCTGAGCCTGGCGCGAACAGCGGGGCTGGATCTGCTGGTCCTCGACGTGATGCTGCCACTTCGCTCGGGGTTCGACGTGCTGCGGACACTGCGCAGCGAGGGTTCCAACGTCGGCGTCGTCATGCTCACCGCCCGAGACGACGTCATCGACCGCGTAGCCGGCCTGGAGCTCGGCGCCGACGACTACGTGACGAAGCCGTTCGAGCCGCGCGAGGTAGTTGCCCGGGTCGGGGCGATCCTGCGCCGGGCCGGCCGGCTCGCGGGGGCGATCGCATCCGGCGCGGTCGAAGACGCTCCACCGGTCCGAGCGCCGATCAGCTTCTTCGACCTGACGATCGACCTCGACGCCCGCGACGTCCTGCGAGCGGGCACCAGCCTGCCGCTGACGCGAACCGAGCTGGACATACTGGCCGCCCTGGCCGACCAGCCGGGCCGGGTCTGGACACGCGAGCAGATCGGACAGCGTGTCTTCGGCGAGTCGTTCGACACGTTCGACCGGACGATCGATAGCCACGTCAAGAACCTCCGGGCCAAGCTCGGAGCGCGGCTGGACGGCGGCTCCTACGTGGAAACCGTACGCGGCGTGGGCTATCGCGCCGCCCGTGCCGTCGAACCGGTCTAGGGTCGGGAGGGGGCCATGAGCCTGCGCTGGCGAATCGCACTCGGTTTCGCCCTGGTGGCGCTGGTGACGGCCGCCGTGGTGGCGCTGGCGACGCCGCCAATCGTGAATCAGGGCTTCTCCGACCTCGACCGAGACAACGATCCCGGCGATCCGGCCGCAGCGTCCCTCAGTACCGGAGCGGAGGGCAACGACGTCTCCGGCGACGCCGGCGTTCTGGTGACGGCGGCGCCCAACCCAGCCGCCGCAACGACCCAGGCTCTCAGCCAGGCGCCGGCGTCGGGGCTGCTGAACACCTCGCAAGCCCAGCAGGCCACGATCATGCGGCTCATCCTGGCGGCCCTCGGAGCGGCGCTCGTCGCCTCGCTGTTCGGACTGCTGGCCGCGGGTCGACTCGTCCGGCCCCTCACCCGCCTCGAGCAGGCGGCGGCGGCGGTGGCCCGTGGGGATCTCGCCAGTCGCTCGGGGCTGGCGGACAGGAGCGACGAGTTCGGGCAGCTGGGGCGCACGTTCGACTCCATGGCCGGCGAGCTGCAGGCAGCCGACGAGACGCGGCGCCACTTTCTCCAGGACGCCGCCCACGAGTTGAAAACGCCGCTGGCGGTCATCGAGGCCACTTCGAGCGCCATCCTGGACGGCGTCTATACACCGGAGCAGCGCCACCTCGAGACGATCCGCGACCAGTCTCGGGTCCTGGCCCGCATCGTCGACGACCTGCGCACGATCAGCCTGGCAGAGGGCGGCCATCTGCCGCTGGAACGCCGGGTCGTGGACATTCGGGCCGTGCTGACCTCGGTCGTCGCCGGCTTCGAGGCTCGCGCCGCGGGTAGCTGCGTCGCGCTTTCGGTCGAGGCGCCGGACGGCCTCAAGGCCGAGGCGGATCCGGATCGGCTGCGCCAGGTCATGGGCGCGCTCATCGACAATGCTCTCCGCCACACGCCCCAAAGCGGTTCGGTGCTCGTATCGGCGTCGCCATCGTGGACCCAGGGAGCAGTGGTGGGCGGCCGCACGGGTCCTGCGAGATCTACGGTGCGACTCGCGGTGGAGGATACCGGGCCCGGCATCCCTCCGGACTCGCTGCCACGGATCTTCGAGCGGTTCTACCAGGCCGATCCGTCGCGCAGCCGAGGAACCGGGACGAGCGGCCTGGGCCTCTCGATCGTCCGGGCTCTGGCGGAAGCGCACGGCTGGCGAGTCGGCGCGGAGAACCGGACCGAAGGCGGCGCGCGCCTCTGGATCGAACTGCCGGCGACTCGTCCCGCCTGACGCGCGGCCCTTACCCGGTGCCGTATGGCGCGCCACGATAAGCTGGTCGAGCAAGCACCTCGGTCGTGAGCGTACGAGGTCGCTCCCGACGTGGCGCCGCCCAACAGGAGGAAGAGATGGCCTGGCCAAAGTTCACCTCCGGGTTCGACCAGTTCGGTTTCAATCCGCTGGGGCCGGAAGTGACGGCCGGCGAGTCGAAGACCGAAACGATAGAACTCGTCGGGCCGCATTTGAGGGTGTGCGGCGATATCTCACTGCTCAACTTCAACCGCTTGTCGGATCTGGTCAATCACAATCGCGGGTTCGTCCGGCTCAAGCAGGCGCAGCTGCTGCGCCGCAACGGTGAGCCCACGAACCTGATCGTGCCCGAGCTCATGGTCAACCAGGATGAGATCACCTTCATCGGCCAGAGCGAGGAAGACGTCACGCTCGCGCCGTCCGGGCAGGCCGGCGGTATGGACAGGCCACTCATGGAGCGCGTGCCGCGCCAGTTGGTGATCTTCACCGCCGGCCACACACTCACCGGCACGATCCATGCCTTCCCCGAGACGGACATCGCCAATTTCGTCGACACGCCGGATCCGCGCTTCGTGCCCCTCGTCGCGGTAACGGCGCGCTCCCTGGCGGACCGGCGCGTCATCAGCCACTTCGCACTGGTCCTGATCAACCGCACGCAGATGACGGCGGCCTCGTTCCTCGAAAATGCGGGCGGCGCGGTCGAAACAGGCGTCGCGGTCGAGTAGACGGCGACCCGGCAGCGAGGGAGAGATCGGCGGCGCCATGTGGCCGCGGGCTCAGCTACGTGGCCGCGGGCTCCATTTCTGGCCCTTCCACGCGCAGCCAGGGCCAGCGGGGCATGGCGACCAGAATGACGGCCACAAGGGCCGCGGCCAGCCACCAATGCTCGACGTGGTAGACGCCAATGAACAGGGCCGCGATCGGGATGGCGAGATCGCGCCGGATGGCCAGCAGGCCGGGGAGCAGGAACAGGAACGTGAAGCCATGTACGCCGGGCGTGGCGATCACCATCGCGATCCCCAGCCACGCCGCCGAGTCGCGGCCGCGGAGCAGAAGCGCGAGGACGCCGCCCGCGGCCGCGAAGGCGAGGTCCGGAACGCCGAGGCTGCGTCCGAGCAAATCGCCGCCGATCGTCCAGGCCGGGTCGGCCGCCCTCCCCAGCTGGGTCAGCCAGTCGCCGTATACCGCCAGCCCGGTGAGGGGCAGGGTCGCGAGCGCAACCACCGCCAGCGCCGCGACGCCAATCGCGGCGGCCCGGAACCGGCGCCGCGCCAGGTACACGAGCGGAAGGGCTTGCGTGACTTTTAGCGCACCGACCGCCATGGTTCCCAGGCCGTTGACGGCGTCACGCGAAGGCATGAAGGACCTCTGCCCCGGCAAACCACCGACGGGCTCATAGAAAATTGCGACGAAGGCCGCGAAACACAGGATCTGGATGTTGCCCGTGATGAGCCCTTCGGCGAATGGCGGCCAGGCCAGGACGAAGGGAACGGCGAGCCACGGAATCGCCAGCCGCCGGCAGGTCCAAACCGCGACCAGGAGGCCAAGGCCGAGCCACAGGCCCGTGACCATGTCCCGCGGCAGCGCCGCGAGTGGCGCGAGGAACGGCAACGAGTAGGGCGGGTACAGGAACGGGAGATCGGGTCCGCTCTGCACCAGCATCGCCGACGGCGGATATACCGGGCTGCCGGCGGCCCAGTGCGACGCCGCCCTGAGGGGAATTTCGATGTCGATGCCGGTCGGCATGAAGAGCCGCAGTTCGGGCACGTCGAACACGCAGGCGAGGCCGACGAGCAGACCCAGGACGGCGACCAGCGCGCGGTCGGCCCGGCCGCGTTGCTCGAGCAGCTGACGGACGAGCGCCCGGCTCCCGACCAACGAGCTGCGGGCGCGCGAGGTCTTGACGCGGCCAAGCTGGGCGGGTGATTCCACCGATCAATTGTGCTCCAGGCGACCGGCCCTCGCGCCCCTGTTGGAGCCGCCGGGAAGAGCCCTCTGTGTCCCGGAGCGTGCCACCGCGACGGCCGCTGCGCCCCGGCCGGGGAAGTCGATCCCCCGGCGCTGCATACTTGGCTACGCGCGCAGTCGGTCGTCATCTGAGCCTCTCGCGGGTGGGTGGTTTCATGTCAGGCCAGTGGATACGCTGCCCGGCAATCGACACCGACGGCTATCAGTGCGTCCGGTTCGCGACGCATCTGGGACCCCACCAGTGGCGTCGCTGCGAATGGACCGACCCCCAGGGCTATCCGTGCATCCTCCCGCCGTCGCACCCGGGCGATCACGAGCTGGCCTGGTTTGCCCGGCCGACGGAGCCCGGCGAGACGCGGACCGTGCGCTACACGGGCCGTTCCGACCTGGCCGCCGCGCAGGCCGAAGAGGAGGCGCGCGAACTCGCCGGCCATCATTGGTACCCCGCCTCGCAGACGTACACGCCGGGGACCTGGGGGCGAGCCGCGGGTCTGATGGCCTTCCTGAGAGTGCCCAACCCGCGGGGCCGGCTCGTCGTGATCTACGAATACCGACCGGGTGCTCGAGGCTCCGCGACGTAACTGCCGAGGACGTACCGGAACACTCGCCGGCGGTTCCTCGCAGACCTGCGGTCAGTCGCCTCGCGGCTCCTCGACGATCAGCAGCCGGTTGCGGTCCGGATCGCGCACCGTGAACATGGACAAGGGGAAGCGCCGGATCACCTGATCCACGTCTACCCCGAGAGCCTCCAGGGCTGCGTGGGCGGCATCGACGTCGTCGGTCGTCAGGCGGACCTGCGTGTCAATCCCGACGCGGACCTGATCGGGCCCCCTGACCAGGGCGAGGGTAGTCGTCGAGCCCGGGGGTGCAACCTCGATCCAGCGCTCCCGGCCGAAAACCGTGTCCAGCCGCATCTCCAGTCCAAGCGTGCCCACGTAGAACTCGACTGCCTGGTTCTGGTCACGGACCGGGATGCCGAATGTCCGGACTCCCGTGATGTGGTTGGTGGTCTGGTTCGCCGCCATGGCTGCCCCTCCGTCGCGCTCGCAAACTCGATGACCTTGATCGGCCCGATGGCCCGTTCCAAATGATCGCCGGGCGAAGATCCTCATCAAGTGCCGACCGGACCTGACGCGGCCAAGTCCGACGGGCGATGAGCGGCGATGTCGCGGTCCGACGAGGCCCTGGCGACGGTCGTTGCGGAGCCGTTCGCGAACGGCGATCATCGACGCGTACGGAGGGGCTGAGTGAGATTCCTGGGACGTTCTCCGCGGCTAGAGGCGGTCCCGTACGAGTTGCGTCCGCCGTACGACGAGGCGCGATCGAAACTGCTGTCTCAGCGCCCAAATCCGGAGGACGATGTGGGCGCTCGACCCTTCGGGCGTCTGTTCGCCGTCGTCGCCGACGTGGGCCTCGATACCTACCTCGTCAGCGTCTATCTGTTCGCCGACGGCACGATCTCGATCTACAGCACCGTGGGGATCCACTCTACCGGCCTGCGCGGCGCCCCAAAGGTGGCCGAGGCGGGGGCGGCAATCCTCGAAGAGGTCGAGAAGACTCTCGGCGAGTTCTCTCCGGTCGAAGACATTGGCGCGCTGCCGCTCCCCGATCGCGGTCATTCGCAAATTCTGGCTCGAACGTGCGAGGGGGACTTTGCCGCATTCGATCAGCCCAACCCGAAGCACGGGCCGGTCGCCGTGCTGGCGGCCATGGCCCTGATCCTCACCAGGCTCGCTCGGACGGCACTCATCGAGGGGCTGGACCGCGTGGAGACCGGCGAGGTGCGCTACTCGGTAGCTCCCGAGTATCGTCGCATCCGATCGACGCTCATGGACTGGCTCCCGGGGCCGGAGCGCCTCCCCGCAGCGGCTCGCGTGGCGGGAGTAGCGGTGGAGATCGGCGACGCCGAGACAGAGACGGTGACGAGCCTGTTCGCGTTCGCCGACGGCTCGACGAGCCTCTACCGCAGCGACGGGACCGTCGTTGAGGGCCTGAGCGAAATGCCCGGCATCGCCGCTGCCGCCGCTGCGTTGCTGGCCGCGATCGAGGCAGCCCTTCCGGCGTTCGGACCGCCGCAGCTGATCTCATTGCCGCAGCCCGGTCGGGTGCAGTTCGTGGCCCGCGCTCGGCTCGGCGGGGAAGGCGAATGGACGGAGCTGCTGGCGATCGCGACTCGAGCTGCGCTGGCCGACGGCTCGCATCCGCTGTCGGTCGCGTTCGACCGAGCAAATGAGGTGCTCCGGATCGCCGAATGAGTGAGGGAGCCGCCGGCCGTTCCGACTACCCGCCGGCAGACCCTGCGACAAGCGGCCTCGTGCTGCCTTGGTCTACAGTCGGTGCGTGGGCAGTGTTAGCCAGTGTCATCAGAGGGCGTTGGGCTCGGGTTGACCTCGGTCGGCCCGGCTCGGGTCCCTGGCTATCCTCCGGCGCAGGGATCCGGCTCGCCGGGCATGAAGGCGCGCACGACCAGCTGGGCAAAGTCGCCGCCGCCGTCGCGGGAGACGGCCGTGATGTCTGTGGGCTTTACCGCGGTCGCCAGGGCGGTCGCATCGGCCCCCGTCACGACCGCGCAGCGGCCCCCGGCATAGGCGACCCCGAACGACGCGAACGGCGTGGCCAGCGGCCACTTCACCACCTGAGCCGGCTCGGGCGATCCGGCCGAGGTGTCGAAAGGAATAGCCAGGACGGCCAGCCTGTCCGGGTCGTAGGCCGTCTCAGGGCCCACCTCCGCACCGAGCCAGCTCGACGGATCGGACAGGAGCTTCTGGAACCGCTGGAACGCCGCATAGGTCCCCGGGACCGGCGTGCCGGGGGCGGCGGTGGGCGCCACGGAGGAGCAACTCGCAGTGACGTCGTAGCCCACCCCGTTCACCATCAAGACGAGGAAGCTCGGTCCTGCGCCACCTTGGACGTCGCCGACGACGCCGCTGCTAACGGCCTCCGGGCATTTGAACGAAGTCTCGGAACCGAGGAGGCCGTCGTCCCGGGCCTCGGCCACGATCCGGGCCAGACCCGCCTGGCTCAGCGCCCGCCGTGTCGGAACCCTGTACAGCCTGCTGAGCCTGGCATTGGCCGTGTACTCGACGGTCATGAGCTGTCCGTCGGAGATGACCAACGGAACGCTGCCGAAGGAGTTCACCGGCCCGATGCTCGGGTAGGTCGTCCAAAATCGGAGATAGAGATCGATCGCCGACGGTGACGGAGACGCCGTAGCGCCGGCCGTCTGTGTCGGGCCGGCGGAAGTTGTCGCCGGGGCGCTCGCCGGCGCCGTGGGCGTGGCTGCAGGGCCGGGCGTCGGCGTGGCGGAAGCCGCTACGCACCCGTACGCGCCTCCAGACAGAAACAGGCCAACGACGGCCAGCAAACCGAGACGACGGCCCGTCATGATTCTCCCTCCCTATGCCCATCCCATGACCGTCCTACGACGATCGCCCGGCAGGCGCGGTGACGGACAGCGACGGGCTCCTCCTCGGCCTGCACTGGCTGCGAGGGCTCGCTGACGTGGGCCAGCGTGCGTCAACGTCACCAGACGAACTTGTCTGGCTTAGGGCTGACACCTGCGCCCGAAGGGCGCCCACTCAACGGTTCCCTCGTGGGTTGTGCTTGGATACCCCCAAGACTCTTGCGCCGCGGCGCAGACATCCTGAAGGCGTGACCGAAGCCCGCTGATGCGTACGACGGTGGGATGGCCGAACTCAGAGCTGACCAAGATCTGCTTGTAGCGACCTCGGGCCTCCAGCTCAAGACTTTGAACGGCGATCCACATGGCCTCGCGGTCCCGGTGTAGCGGTCGGGTGAAGCGAAAACCAAGACGGCCGACGACCAATTCAGTTCGCCAGGCGCTGAGGGCCACGTAGAACATGGGGGTCGCTATCGCCGACCATCCCGCGAGCCTCCAGGGCGAGGGCCATCCGAACAGCGCCAAGGTGGCGACGAAGAATGGCACCGTAGAAAGGATCATGCGGCGATCCCCCCGGTAGACGACGCTGTCGCCCAATGAGCGGTCCGTCGTCGAATACTGGCCACGGAGATCCATGTGTGCCCCTCACCCGGACGGAAGAGCCCGACCCACGGATGACGCCCTCCCTGGGCGCGAGTCTAGCAAAGGCTGACTGGATCCTGCCTGAGGCCTCGCATCCTGTGAGGGCCGACCTGCCTGGGCCAGCGTGCGCCAATGTCACCCGGAAGCCGCCTCGCCCTCTGGGGCACCGCAGATACCGTAGGGTCCCACAGGTATTAGAGCGATCAGACGGGTTCGGTCCGCGTGAGGCCTAGATCATCGATGCTCACTAGGTGACGCCGCTCGCGGAGGGACCAGAGGGCCCAGATCATGACCAAGGCAAACGGGCCCGTAAGCAGAGCCAGCCCAGCGAACATCGGGAAGTTGGCTACCCGACCACGCGCCAGAACAGCAGAGAACTCGCCCCGCCACACCAGCCTCGCACCCTGAGCTACTCGCTCGTCGATGTGGCGCGACAACAGGGTCTTGCGGATCTCGGAGTCGAGCACCTTCGAGGATCTCCCAAGTCCAATCGTCAGAGTCCCATCATCGGGGCGTTTCCATTGCCGTCAAGTCAGACCCGACGGACTGCATCACATCTCAAGGTCCTAACGCCGAACAGAGCAGCCGTACCCGGCTCGACTTGAGAAACGACCAGCCCCTGCAAGCGAGGTATGAAAGGAGGCCGCCCTGTGCGAGTGTGACTTCGCCAGAGAGCGTGTGCCCGGCCTCGTAGCTTTCTGGCGGCCGGCGAAGTGAGAGCCGGAGGAGCGCCGGCAGGATCCGACGCCGATACAGCGCGTAGCGCTCCAGAGGCGGAGGAGGGTGCCGGCATCCGCAGGCTGAGCCACGCCACTGCGTGAACTCCGCGAGCGCCGGAAGGCGCGTGAACCGCCGCGGAATCAAACGAGCCGGCCCCCCCAGGCGGGACCGGCTCGCTCTTGCGCTTGACGTTACAGACTGGCGCCGGCCAGGGACTTGCGGCCGAGGTAGAGGGCGGCGCTGCCGAGCTCTTCCTCGATGCGGAGAAGGCGGTTGTACTTGGCAACGCGCTCCGAGCGGGACGGGGCGCCGGTCTTGATCTGGGCCGTGCCCATCGCGACGACGAAGTCGGCGATGGTCGTGTCTTCGGTCTCGCCCGAGCGGTGGCTGACCATGGCGGTCCAGCCGGCGCGGCGGGCCATCGCGAT
Source organism: uncultured Chloroflexia bacterium (assembly GCA_963835845.1). Classification (GTDB taxonomy): domain Bacteria; phylum Chloroflexota; class Limnocylindria; order Limnocylindrales; family CSP1-4; genus Fen-1039. Next base: position 127,363 of record CAWIGT010000002.1, read on the forward strand.
CGCATCGACCGTCTCGGTCACGGTGCCGATCTGGTTGAGCTTGATCAGGACGGAGTTGGCGGAGTTCTCGCGGATGCCGCGGGCGATGAACTCCGGGTTGGTGACGAAGATGTCGTCGCCGACGAGCTGAACCTTGGAGCCGAGGCGCTTGGTCTGCTCGGCCCAGCCGGCCCAGTCTTCCTCGGCCAGGCCGTCCTCCAGGGAAATGATCGGATACTTCGCGATCCACTTCTCCCAGAGGTCGATCATCTGTCCGGAGTCGAGCGTTCGACCTTCCTTCTCCAGGCGGTACTGGCCGGTCACGTTGCCCACGCCCGTGCCTTCGACCAGGATGGAGCTCGTGGCCGGATCGAGGGCGATGGCCACTTCGTCACCCGGCTTGTAACCGGCCTTTTCGATGGCCCGCAGGATGACTTCGACCGCCGCCTCGTTCGACTTCAGCGACGGCGCGAAGCCGCCCTCGTCGCCCTGGCCGACGGAGAAGCCGTCCGCGCTCAGGATCGACTTGAGGGCGTGGAATACCTCGGCGCCGGCGCGGAATGCGTCGGCGAACGTCGCCACGCCGACCGGCGCAACCATGAACTCCTGGAAGTCGGTGGAGTTAACGGCGTGCTTGCCGCCGTTGAGGATGTTGAAGAACGGAACCGGCAGGATCCGCGCACCGACGCCGCCGAGGTAGCGGTAGAGCGGCATCTCATAGCTGGCCGCAACGGCGTGCGCCGCTGCCAGGGAGACGCCGAGGATCGCGTTGGCACCGAGCTTGCTCTTGTTCGGGGTGCCGTCGAGGGCGATCAGGGCCGCATCCAGACCGGCCTGGTCCGACGCATCCGTGCCGAGCAGCTCCGGAGCGATTACTTCGCGCACGTTGGCAACGGCCTTGAGGACGCCTTTGCCTCCGAACCTGGTCTTGTCGCCGTCGCGCAGCTCGACCGCCTCGTTGACGCCGGTGGAGGCGCCCGACGGCACTCCCGCGCGTCCGACCGATCCGTCGACCAGGACGACGTCGACTTCGATGGTCGGATTGCCGCGCGAGTCGAGGATCTGGCGGGCTTCGATCAGATCAATAGTGGTCATATTCACTCCCACGTCGCCGGTCTCGCCGGCGACCAAAGCCAGCCCTTGCGGGCGGCTACGTTCTAGTTTGCTGGCTCCGCAGCCGCCGGCGCTTTATCAAGCAAGATCGCGACACCGGGCAGGACCTTACCCTCGAGGAATTCGAGAGAGGCGCCGCCGCCGGTCGATATATGGGTCATCTTGTCCGCCAGGCCCTGCTGCTCGACCGCGGCCACCGAGTCGCCGCCGCCGACCACGACCGTGGCGCCGGCCTGCGCTCGTCCGGCCAGGAAGCGGGCTATCTCCTTGGTCCCAACCGAGAACGTGGGGATCTCGAAGACGCCGAGAGGGCCGTTCCAGAAGACGGTGCGGGCCGGCTCGAGCGCCTTGCGCATCGCTTCGAGGCTCTGCTTACCGACGTCGACGATGTTCCACGACGCCGGAACCTTGTCCGCGGCGAGGGTCTTGTACTCGCTGCCGCGGGTTACTTCCTTTGCCACGACCACGTCCGTGGGCAGAATGATCTTCGTGCCGCGCTTGGCACACGCGTCCATGATCGCCCGCGCGTCCTCGACGCGATCCGGCTCGACCAGGCTCTTGCCGACCGGCTTGCCCTGGGCGAGCAGGAAGGTGTTGGCCATGCCGCCGCCGATGACCATGATGTCGACCTTGTCGACCAGGTTGCGCAGGACCTTGATCTTGCCCGAGACCTTGGCTCCGCCGATGATCGCCGCGAAGGGCCGCTCCGGGTTCTCCATGAGCTTGCTCAGGAACTCGATTTCCTTCTCCATCAGCAAGCCGGCGTACGAGGGCAGGTAATGGGCGATGCCTTCGGTGGAGGCATGGGCGCGGTGGGCAGTGCCGAAAGCGTCGTTGACGAAGACGTCGGCGTAGCTTGCCAGGGCCCTGGCGAACTCGGGATCGTTCTTCTCTTCCTCTGCGTGGAAGCGGAGGTTCTCGAGGAGGATGCACTCGCCCGGCTTGAGGCGCTTGATCGCATCCTCGGTGCCGGTGCCAAGGGCGTCGCCAGTGACCGGGACCGGCATCTTGAGCAGCTGCGATAGACGCTCGGCGACCGGCCGCAGGCGCATGCTGTCCTGGACCTTGCCATCGGGACGGCCGAGGTGGCTGGCCAGGATGACGATCGCGCCCTGACCCAGCAGCGACTTGATCGTCGGCAGGGCGGCCTGGATCCGGCTGTCGTCCGTGATCTTGCCGTCCTCGAGAGGAACGTTGAAATCGACGCGGACGAAGACGCGCTTACCTGCCGCGTCCAGGTCCCGGATCGTGAGCTTGTTCATCTTGACCTCGGGTGGGGGCGACCGGCCGCCGGCCGCATTCACACTTGTAGCCGGCGGCTTTCGCCGCCGGCTACTAAGGCGACGACGCCGAGGCGTCGTCGCCCGGTTACAGGCGCTCGGCGATGAACTTGGTCAGGTCGGCAACGCGGCAGCTGTAGCCCCATTCGTTGTCGTACCAGGAGAGAACCTTGGCGAAGTGGCCGGTTCCGCCGATGACCATGGTCAGCGCGGAGTCGACGATCGAGGAGCGGGAGTCGCCCTTGAAGTCCATCGAGACGAGCGGCTCGTCGCTGACGCCGAGGATGCCCTTGAGGGGGCCGGCGGCGGCGGCGCGGAAGGCGTCGTTGATGGCGGCGGCAGTGGTCTCGTCGCGGAGGTTGACCGCGAAGTCGACGATGCTGACGGTGGGGGTCGGGACGCGCAGGCTGAAGCCGTCGACCTTGCCCTTGAGCTCGGGGATGACGAGCGCGAGCGCCTTGGCGGCGCCGGTCGTGGTCGGGATCATGTTCAGGCCGGCCGAGCGGGCGCGGCGCGGATCCTTGTGGGCAACGTCCAGGATCTTCTGGTCGTTGGTGTAGCTGTGGATCGTGTTCATGACGCCCTTTTCGATGCCGAACGCATCGTTGAGGACCTTCGCGAACGGAGCCAGACAGTTGGTCGTGCAGCTCGCATTGCTGATGATCACGTGCTTGGAGGAGTCGTACAGGCCCTCGTTGACGCCCAGGACGACGGTGATGTCCTCGCCCTTGGCCGGGGCGCTGATCAGGACCTTCTTGGCGCCGGCGGCGATGTGGGCGCGGGCCTTGTCGGCCTCGGTGAAGCGGCCGGTCGACTCGATGACGATGTCGACGCCCAGATCCTTCCAGGGCAGCTGGGACGGATCGGTCATCTGGAAGACCTTGATGGCCTTGCCGTTGACGACGATGGCGTCGTCGGTGTGGGTGACCGTGCCGTGGAAGTTGCCGTAGGTGGAGTCGTGAGCGAAGAGGAGCGCGTTCATCGGGACGTCGACGATGTCGTTTACGGCGACGACTTCGAGCTCGGGGGCGCGCTCGATGATGGCTTTGAGCGACTGGCGGCCGATCCGGCCGAAACCGTTGATACCGACACGAACTGCCATGTTGTCCTCCAGAGACTGGTGCCGCGCTCGGTCAACCGTTCGCGGAAATGGGGATGGCCCGACCGCCGCGCCAGGCCGGGTCGCCGAGACGCGCGATCACGAGTGGGTGCCCGCCGGCCAGGCCCACGTCCGCACCGAGTTCGGCACGGACGATCTGGACCCGGGTGCGGGGGGTGCGGAAGGCGGTATTGGCGACCTCGTCCCGGGCCGGACCGAGCAATCGGTCGCCCTGAGCGTCTGAGATCGCGCCGCCGACCACGATGCGGGTTGGGTTCAACGCGTTGACAAAACCTACGCAGGCGACGGCGAAGGCACGCCGGCCGCGCTCCATGATTGCCCGACATGCTTCGTCGCCGTCATCCTCGCCCTCGGCGATGTCGCGGGCGTCCAGGCCGTCCGCACCCTTCTTGGCCGCGCATTCGGCCAGGAACGGACTGGTGCCCTCCGCCACGGCAGCTCGAGCCATCTTGGCCATGGCCGCACCGCCCATGAATGCCTCGAGATGGCCGACTCCCCCGCAGCCGCAAACGCCGTCCATGGCCACCGGAGTGTGGCCAAGCTCGCCGGCGGTGCCGTCCGGGCCGTGGAAGATGCGGCCGCCGGACACGATGGCGCCACCGACTCCGGTCGAAACGGTCAGGTAGATGAAATCCGGGCACTCCCGAGCCGCGCCGAAGGCCATCTCGCCGAGAGCGGCTACGTTGGTGTCGCGTTCAAGGAAGGCAGGCAGGCCGAGTCGCCGCTCCAATTCCGCGGCTATCGGGACGTCCACGAACTTGGGCCCCATGTTCGGCGTCTGAACCACGACGCCACGCCACGGATCCACGGGACCCGGGCTCGAGATGCCGATGCCCACCAATGCACTCTTGACGTCATCCGGGACCTTGTCCCTGACGTGCCGAAGCGCCGCCGCGCACGCGTCGAGGATCGCGGCCGGACCGGCGACGATCGGCGTGCGCCCGCGCGACAGGGCGATCCGGGACCCGTCGTCCATTACGACGGCGGCGCGAATGTGCGTCCCGCCCACGTCGAGGGCGAGAACAGGTCGTGGTGACAGGGGAGAGCCTCGTAGCTAGGGATTTGTGGGGATGCTCGACAATTCTAGCAAAGCCGATTCGGGCCTCAGCGGGCCGCTCGGCACTTTCGAGGCGGCATCTCCGACTGAGGCAGGCGGGCCGCGCATCACCGTTCCGGCGGTACGAACCGTGCCAGAGGGCCCTTGGGAGGCCGTTCGGGGCCGGGCTGGCCCGTACACGCTTGGCATGCGGATGCAGGATTCAGCCGAAGCGGGGCATCTCCGGAACGGCACGCGACCGGCGCGGGGGCCGATACGGGGCCTCAGACGCCGCGACCCCCGCCGAGGCGGGGGTCGCAATGATCATTGCGTTGGTCGATCAGCCGCCGATCCTGAATACCTTTCCACCGCAATTCGGGCAGGTGCCCTGAGTTGCCGGCTTGCCGTTCTTCATCGTGATCCGCTCGGCGTTCTGGATCTCGACCTTCTTCTTGTCCTTGACGCAGTAACCCTCAGCCATTGTTCGAAGCCTCCAGTCTGACCAACGGGGCGTGCCCCGGACATTGGTGGTTGCGCCTGTTCAGGCAAGCGTAACTGATGACGATGAATCGGTGTCTGCCCTGCCGACGGGGGCGGCTTGTCGGCGCGCCCCGACCGGTATCGGCAACACCCAACGATCCTCCCTGGTGGGCCCCGGCAGTTGCTCCAGCAGTTGAGAGCACGAGGAGGGGTCCGTGTTCGGGCGATACCTCGTTCCCTGGTGATCGGCACGCCACGTTGCGCACCGGCAGCGAGCATAGACGGCCCCAAAGTTGAGCGTCAAGCGTGGGAAAAGAGGGCCCACGAGGCGGAAGAGAGCGCGGGGGATCACCTCCGACCTTCGGAACCGCGCCCACGCAGTCTGCGGATGGCCTCCACGAGATGAGTGGGGGCTGACTGGCGACTCGGGGCCGGTCGCAGCCCCAGCCGGACGCGGCGTACGGCGACCACGCATGAGCAACCCGCGGCCGCAAGAACCAGAAGCAACGGCAGCACGGCGCCCGTATCCGGGAGCGACGCCGTCGGGGAAGCCAGCAGTTTCGAACCCGCGGCAGGAGTCGAGAGCGCATCCGTCTGCGACGAGGCAGGCGCGGTCTGTCCGGCCACAGTTTCGACGGCATCGGCCTGGTTCGCCTCGCCGGGCAGGTCGACGATCGACTCGGGTATGGCCTCGATGATCAGCCCCGCATCGTCCCTGGCGACGAGGCCGGAGGCCTCGATTGCGTCGCCCGGCTCCAACATCGAGATGGCCTCCGCGGCCGCCTGACCGCCGAGTCGAACTGCGCCCGTTCCGTCGTCGATCGTGGCGGTGGGGATCTCGACGTCGTTCTGCGTGTCGGTTACTAGGCCGGCCACGGTTACGCTCCTCCCCACCAGGTCCGCCAACGACCTGATCTCGACGATCGCACCGGTAGTTGCCGGGATGCCGCTCGATCCGACCGCTCCCGCCTGAACGGAACTCGGCCCTGCCGCCGTCAGCGCGCCGGACGCAGGACCCAGGATGAAGTCCAGCGGCGTCCGCGGCAGGAGCTGGAATGCCGAGGGGTCCGAAGTCGACCGGCGCACGATGCCGACGACGATCGCCAGTCGCCCGACCGACGATTTGGGCGTATCGATCTGGGCGGCCGGCTCACCGAGAACCGCGACCGGGTTGCCATCCACGAGCAGGTCGAGCCGCCAGCGAGCGCCGGCCGGCGTGTATTTGACGACCTTGCCGCAGACGCGGACGAGCTGCCACTCAAGGGCGCTGCCGAGCGGCCCACTTGTGACACTGGGAGCGATGGCCGCGATTTCGCCGACGGCCACGACGGACGAGGCGATGACGGTCGGGCCGCCTTCCCAGCGGCCGACTTTGCCCCTGACATCGACGATCATGCCGACGGTTGGGGCGGAGACACCGCCGGGCAGGACCACTGCGACTGCGGCGGTGCCGTCGTCGACGACGATGGTCGGGCTGCCGATGTCGAGCAGGCCGGCGGTCGCGGTGACGACCGCCTCTACGTCGACCGCGGCTCCGCGCGTGCCCAGCGCCGAGGATAGGGTCGGGTACTGCGTTCCGGAGGGCGAGGGTGTGGGTGTGGTGTCAGGTTCGGGGTCCCCGGCCAGCGGAGGGTCGGCGACGGTCAGATCGTCGCTGCGGCGGAGCCAGACCCGGTAGCCGTCCAGGCGGCCGGTGGCCGTGGCGCGCTGCCCGACGATGCCGGTCGCGACCACGTCGTCCCCTTTGGCGACGTCCTCGGAGGAGAGGCCCGTCGGGGGATCGGCCATGAGGCGCACGGTATCGACGCCGTTCCCTATGGTGATCGTCAGCCGACCACTGTCCGTCTGGACCGATTGAACCGTGCCCGAGACGATCACCAGCCAGGCCTCCGTATCCTCTCCGACGTCCAGCAGATCTATGGGCTGGGCTTCCGGCTCCTCGCTGGCGGCACCGACTCTCAGCGAGACGAGGTCGCGTATCTCGAGCTGGCCATAAGGCGCCGACAGAGTGCCGTCCACGTCGATGGAACTACCCACGACCGGGGAGGACGTGAGGTCCGGCAGACGCACGAAGATTCCACCCGACGAATCCTGGACAGCTAACAGCAGCTCGGCGCCCACGACTCCCGGCTGTGCCGTGACCACGCCCGCGACATGGACGCGGGCGCCTGCCGCCTGGATCCTGGCGGCAGCGATCGGCTCGAGGTCCGGCGCGGAGATGGTGGGCGCGGGCGAGGCGGTCGGCGTGGCGGTGTGCGTCGGGCTCGGCGTGGCGGTGTGCGTCGGGCTCGGCGTGGCGGTGTGCGTCGGGCTCGGCGTGGCGGTGTGCGTCGGGCTCGGCGTGGCGGTGTGCGTCGGGCTCGGCGTGGCGGTGTGCGTCGGGCTCGGCGTGGCGGTGTGCGTCGGGCTCGGCGTGGCGGTGTGCGTCGGGCTCGGCGTGGCGGTGTGCGTCGGGCTCGGCGTGGCGGTGTGCGTCGGGCTCGGCGTGGCGGTGTGCGTCGGGCTCGGCGTGGCGGTGTGCGTCGGGCTCGGCGTGGCGGTGTCCGTCGGGCTCGGCGTGGCGGTGTGCGTCGGGCTCGGCGTGGCGGTGTGCGTCGGGCTCGGCGTGGCGGTGTGCGTCGGGCTCGGCGTGGCGGTGTGCGTCGGGCTCGGCGTGGCGGTGTGCGTCGGGCTCGGCGTGGCGGTGTGCGTCGGGCTCGGCGTGGCGGTGTGCGTCGGGCTCGGCGTTGGCGCCGGGTCAGTCGGGGCGACCGCGGTGTCGAGGGCGCTCGGCGTGACGGCCGGGGTAGACGTCGGCGATGGGGCCGGCAGGGGGGTCGAGGCCAGCGATTGCGGCAGTGGATTTCGGCTGTACGAACCAGTCCGCCCCGTTGTCGTTCGTGTCCCGCGCATTGCCGCCCGAGCCGCCGGGCAGGCGTTCGATGCTCGACCGCGCCGCTGGCGCCGGCGCGACAGAGCCCTCGACGTAGGAATTGGCGGCGGTTCCCCAACCGACGGCGTCGATCACCGAACCGTCCGCGCGGCGCAGGGCGACCGCTCCCCCATCCGCCGCGAGCCCGCCGCTATAAGTGGCATCGGCGAGTGGACCGTAGATCCCAGCGGCGTTGGCTACGAGCAGGTGCTGTCCCGGCATGAGCAGTAGTGGCCCGGTGAAGCTGGCCTTGCGGGTAAGCGTCGCGCCCGAGGCAGTCACGTAGATCAGTTCGCAGCCGCCCAGATCCGTGTCGGTCGCAGCCGCGTTGGCGATCTCCACGTACTCGTCTGACGCGGAGGCGCCGCCCGTCATCACCTCTGCCAGGACGAGGCTCGCGGAGGGCGGCCAGGCCGCGACCGCCGCCGGGCCGGGAGGAGTGGCCGCGGCGACGGTTGCGGACAGGACGACGATCGAGACAAGCAGGGCAAAGACCCCGCGCCGAGCAGGCATTCGACACCTCAGACGGGCCTCTCCGGCGGGAGTCAGCGGGCCACTTGTACGCCTGTCGGCTTCGCCGGCGCTTATCTGGCGCTTATCTGCTCCCTTCGCGGCCTGTGCGAGCCGCCGCCATCGACTACCATTCCGACCGCGCAGGTTCTTCGCCCAGCCGCTTGCGCGCTTTCAATGCAACCGACCTGAGGAGACAACGTGGCCCGCGCCAAGAGGACTGATCGAGCTGAGGCGCGCCGCAAGTACCGCGCCTATCTGCAGGAGCAGCAAGACGCGGAGGCAGCGGAGGGCCAGGACGCCGCGACTCCGACCTCGGGGACAGGTTCCAGGCCGGATCGCGGCAATCCACGATCGCAGTCGAACGCTCAGCCGGGAGCCAAGCTCGGCCTCATGGCCGCCGCCCGCGCCGCGTACCACCAACCGACGTACCTCAGGGACCTCAAGGACATTCGAGCCTTGATATTCGGATCCCATGCGGTCTGGCCGGTTATCGCGATCTGCGTCGCGGCGGGCGCCTACCTGACCGAAACGGTGACTCCCGACGGCGGTACCAAAGACGCCACGATCGCGCCACTGCTGTTCCAGTTCATCTTCTGGCCGGTTCCTCTCCTGCCGCCGATGCTGGCCGGCTTCCTGGCGCCGAGGGCAACCTGGCTGGCCGGCGCGCTTGCGTCGCTGATCTCCACCCTGACGCTCCTCGTGGTTTTCGCCGTGGTCGGAGTGAGCCTTTCGAATGCCCCGGGGACGCTCGCGACGGCTACCGCATCGCCTGCGGCCGCCACCCCGACGGCGGTCGTATCGGCGGCTCCTTCTGCCACCGCGCTGCTGACGACAGGCCCGTCGTCGAGCCCGAACGCGACGGCGGCGCCGACAACTTCGCCGGCGGCCAGCCCGAGCCCGAGCGTGGCCACCGGAACCACGAATACCACGACTTCGGATTTCACCTTCGGCGTGCTGATCCTGCTGCTGCAGTCCCTCGCCTTCGGGGCGCTCATGGGCGCCGGCGCCGGTTGGTACAAGCGCTTCCTCGCATTCACTTCCGGACCGCGGACACCGTCGTCGGGACGTGGCGGCCAGCGGCCGTCTCAGCGCCGGCCGGCACCGAAGAAGAAGCCGGCCTGAGCCTCGGCCGGCGCACTCAGCGCCGCGGCGAGCCTCTCTCCGCCTGCGGGCCGAAGCCGTAGGCCCGGGCAGGGCGGCGCTCAGCCGCCGCGGCGGATGCCGCTATAGCCGAGCGAACGCACGCCTTCCGGCCTGGCCGGCCCGCCTACCGTCTCGGCCACTGCGGGGAGTGGCTTGATGTCTCTCGCGATCACGTTCACGACGCTGGCCTCGCGCTGCAGCATCCCCTCCACGTAGAGCAGCGCGTGGCGCCGAACCACTCCCCGGAGCCGCGCCCACGCGTCCGGCCAGAGAGTGACGTTGACGATGCCCGTTTCGTCTTCGAGCGCCAGGAACACCGTGCCGCGCGCCGTCATAGGGTGCTGGCGAGTAACCACCAGGCCGCCGAGTCGAACGTGGCCGGGACCGCGATCGGCGAGCGAGGCGTTGGTGACGGCGCCGAGGCGATCCAGCGAAGGTCGGAAGAGCGAGACCACTTGCCGGCGAGCGTCGAGCGACAGCACCGCGTATGAGTCGCCGAGACGCTCGCGCTCGGTCAGCGCGGGCAATTCGGGAGCGGGCGTCGGCGGCAGACGCAGGTCCAGGGGTCGCGCGCCGGCAACCCGCGACCCGGCCACGGACCGACGCCCCGCGGCGGGCACCCCGCCGGCTGCGCCGCTTCCCGCTATCCGGCCGCCGACACCGGCGGCCGGACCCATCCGCCCGTACATCTGTCTCCGTCCGCCGGAAGTCGCGTTCCGTCCGACCGACTGGCTCCGTCCGTCCTTTCTTCCGCCTTCATGAGTCCTCCCACCGTCGTTAGTTCTCCCGCCTTCGTTCATGCCTCTGGTCCCGACCCTGCCGCGCGTCGCACCCATGACTTCGCGAAGCTGCCAGAGCAGCTCGCGCCGCGGCCGGCCGAGCGAATCGAGGGCGCCGGCCCGGATCAGCCGCTCGATCACCTCTTCGGGCAGCTCCGTGCGGGCCACGACGTCCGCCAGCGTCTCGTATGGACCGCGCTCCAGCTCGGCGTCAAGGCGCTCGGCATGCTCCTCGCCGATTCCCTTCACGAGCTGCAGTCCCAGGCGGATACCGAAGCCGGTCGCCGACTCGGGCGTCCAGTGGTTGCGCGACTCGGTCGAAGGCACGATGCAGCCGGACGATCTCACGGCGATCGGCCGCCGGCTGATGCCCGCACCCGCGGGCAGTGGCTCGGCTTCGCGCTCGGGCTCGGCGTCGCGCCCGGGCTCGGCGGCCCGTGGCGGCCGGCGGCCCGTGGCGGCTCGGCGTCGCGCCCGACCCATTCGGTCGTGGTCTTGTAAGTGGAGGCGTTGACGTCGACCGGCAGGACCGCCACGCCGTGGCGCTTCGCGTCGTTGATCAGCACCTCGACCGGGTAGAAGCCCATCGGCTGGGCGTTGATCAGCCCGACCGTGAACTGGGCCGGGTAGAAGAGCTTCAGGAACGCCGATTCGTAGGCCGTTCGCGCGAACGCCGCGGCGTGGCTCTTGGCGAATCCGAAGCTCGCGAAGGCCGCGACCTGGCGGAACAGCTCCTCGGCCTGATCGTCTGTCAAGCCGCTGGCTGAGCGGCAGCCGTCGACGAACCGCTGGTGGAGCTTCTCCATCTCCTCGCTGGAGCGCCACGTCCCCATCGCCCGCCGGAACCCGTCCGACTCGGCGGCCGTGAAGCCCGCGACCGTGATCGCGATCTCCATGACCTGCTCCTGGTAGAGGATCACGCCGAGGGTGTCGCGCAGGACCGGCTCGAGGCTCGGGTGGAGATACGTGACGGGCTCCAGGCCCTGCCGGCGGCGCAGGTACGGATGGACGGCGTTGCCCTGGATCGGGCCCGGCCGGATGATCGCCACCTCCACGACGAGGTCGTCGAGGTTGGCCGGCTTCGACTTCGGCAGCGTCTGCATCTGGGCCCGGCTCTCGACCTGGAAGACGCCGACGGTGTCCGCGGCCTGGATCATCGCGAAGACTTCCGGCACGTCCTCCGGGCAGGCGGTCGAGGTCGAGTCGCGCGGCGCAGTCCTGCTCGATGAGCTGGAGCGTCTCGTCGATCGCGGCCAGCATGCCCAGCCCGAGCAGGTCCAGCTTGATCAGCTTGAGCGTCTCGACGTCGCGCTTGTCGAACTGGACCACGACGCGGTCTGGCATCGTGGCGCGCTCGAGCGGCGCGATGTCGATGAGCGGGGCGGCGGTCACGAGCATGCCGCCGGAATGGATGCTGAGAGTGGCGCGGGAAGCCGTCGATGCGGGCGCAGAACTCCAGCCAGCGCTCCCAGTGCGGCATCGCGGCGGTGGAGCCGCGGCTCGTGTCTCGTGGCATCGGCGGGAGCCGGGCTCGACGCGCGCCACGCTCGAATGCGGCTCGGGGCGGACGATGGTGGTCGCCGCGCCCGGCCCGGGCGGCTCGAGTGCCGCGGTCGCCGCTCCCGCCTCGGGCGGCTCGAGTGCCTCGCCCGCCGTGGTCGCCGCGCCCGGCCCGGGCGGCCCGAGCGCCCACGCCGGCCCCTTCGCCAGCCGCCCCGTCGCTTGCCCGTCGAGGCAGGCGATGCTCGCCGGGGAGTCGCTCGGTCGCTCGGTCGCTCGGTCGGCAGCGAGCCAGGCGATGCTCGCGGCCGAATCGCCCGGCCCGCCCTCATCGTCGGACCCCGCCCGACGTTGCCGCACCCGCCGCCGCTCCTGCTCCACGGCCGACCCGCCGCCAAGGTCCGAGATCCGGGGCGCGGTGACCGGCCCAAGCCCCTCCCGGCCACTTTCTCCTGAATGCCAGTGGGGCTGGCCGTAAGTGGGAAGTGCCCGCAAACTCGCCGAAGGCGGAGCCTCCAGTCCGTTCGACCCCGAAATCACCCTGAGTGAGGGGGGAATCGGCTCGCCAGGAACGTCCGAGCCACTCCGAGACGCCCACCCGCGCGGCCGTTCCGTTTTGGCGCCGGCCCGACTGGCATTACGGAGAATCCCTGCGTCTTCGGCTGAGATCCTGCGGACTCTTTCCTTGTACTCCCCAGGGGAGTGGTATGTAGGCTCGGAGCCAGCCGAACTCTCTGTTGCGAAGGGCAGCGACCTGGGCCGCCGGGACAATTCCGGCCTCCCGGGATCCGAAGCGCCGAATGGGGCCGGACTCCCGTAGCACCGTGCCCTTCCGGACCCTTCCGGGCCGGCAATCGGAGCCCGCACCGTCGATGTGGGGCCTGGTCCATCCATAGCACTCTGCGGGAGAGTAGAAGGAAAGGCTTTCGACCCCGTGCCTCCACCCGCGATCCGACCCCCGCGAGGATGGTTCAGCTGCCCCATGCGATCGGTCAGGCCATGCTCGGCGGCAGCTTCGGCGGCTCGACGAAGCGCTCCGCCGGCGCCCGCCACTCCGGCCGCGCCCGCCACTCCGGCCGCGCCCGCCACTCCGCCGGCGCCCGCCACTCCGGCCGCGCCCGCCACTCCGCCGGCGCCCGCCACTCCGCCGGCGCCCGCCAGTCCGGCCGCGCCCGCCACTCCGCCGGCGCCCGCCAGTCCGGCCGCGCCCGCCAGTCCGGCCGCGCCCGCCACTCCGCCGGCGCCCGCCACTCCGCCGGCGCCCGCCACTCCGCCGGCGCCCGCCAGTCCGGCCGCGCCCGCCACTCCGGCCGCGCCCGCCACTCCGGCCGCGCCCACGGCCGTGGCCTCCCGCTCGACCGTGTCGGCGAAGAATTGGCCAAAGCCGCCTTCGACCTCGAGGTCGCGCCGGACCATGACCGAGTCGTATGTCTCGAGCGCCTTGGCGACCCGATCGACCAGCGGCCGCGGGAATCCAAGCGCGTAGCCGACCTCGCGCACGGCCGATCGGGCTCGATACGTGACCAGGTTGCAGACCATGCCGGTGTGTTCGGGGCCGTAGAGACCGTAGACGTACTGGATCACCTCCTCCCGCCGTTCGGACGAGAAGTCGATGTCGACGTCCGGGATAGCTGGTTCGACCTTCGTTGATGAATCGCTCGAAGAGCAGGTTGTGCCGGATCGGGTCGACTCGAGTGATGCCGAGCACGTAGGCCACGATCGAATTGGCCGCGCTGCCCCGACCCTGTGCCGGGATTCCGCGCTCGCGGGCGAACCGCATGATGTCCCAGCAGATCAGGAAGAACTCGGCCAGGCCGGTCTTCTCGATGACGTCCAGCTCGTGGGCCAGCTGCCGGACGACGGGCGACGAGATGGGGTGATAGCGGCGGCGGGCGCCTTCGTGGCACAGTTCCTCGAGGTACGAAAACGGCGTGTGGCTCTTCGGAACGGGGAAGCCGGGGAAGCGATAGCGCTCGAAACCGAGGTCGACCGAGCAGCTGGCGGCCAGCTCGCCGGCATTACCGATTCCTTCAGCCCAAGCAGCCGATGTACGGTCGCTCGCATTCTGAGTGACCGAGCCCGTCGAGGCCGATCGCAGAAGCTGGCCGGCCGCCGCCGCCCCGGACCCCGCACTCCCCGCCAGAGAGTGGCCGCCACTCGGCGTGGCTTCCGCAGCCAGCCCCATCGCCATCAGTTCCTCGCCCGATTTCAGGTACGACTCGCCGTCCGGACGCCGAAGGTCGCGCAACTCGCCGAGTGGCCGGCCGTGGCGAATCGCGGTCAGGACGTCCTGCATCTCGCGACCCTCGGGATAGGCGTAGTGGACGTCGTTCGTGACGACCGTCGGAAGCCCGAGTTCTAAGGCCAGCTGCGCCGTCTCGGCCACGAGCCAGTCGTCGTCGGGGAGCAAGTGATGCTGCATCTCCAGGAAGAACGAGGCGGTGGCGGGGGAATCCCGGCGGGAGTGGCCGGGCGGCAAAGAGCCGGGCGTAGTGCTCGGCCGCGGCCCGCGCCCCTTCCCGATCCCCGACTCGCAATCTCCGGGCAATCTCGCCCTCGCGACATCCGGAGAGAGCCACCAGACCGTCTGTGTTCTCGGCCAGGAGCGCGTGGCTGAAGCGCGGCATCGACTTGGTTCCGGCCATGTTCGCCCGGCTCACGAGGCGGCAGAGGCTGCGGTATCCGACCGCGTTCCGGGCCAGCAGGACGAGGTGCGGGCCACGTTGACCCTCCCCGATGCCACGCAAATCCTCCTTCACGGGGTCGCGGTGCCCCGGCAGGCGGGCCCGGGCCGGGCGTGGCCGGGCCGGCAGCCCCTCCCCGCGCCGCGCATCACCGGGGAGTGGCGCCGGGCCAGCCCACTGGCGAGCTCGCTTGAGAGTGGCCGCCGCTCCCCGGCCCGTGACTTCGCCTGGCCCCCCGCCACGCCTCGCGCCGTCCAGGGACCACCACTCCCGCCGGATCCGGGACCGCCGCGTCCGCCAATTCGATCTCTACCCCGATGACCGTCCGGAGCCCCGCCTCCTGGGCCGCGGTCGCAAAGCGGACCACGCCGTAGAGGCCGTTGTGGTCCGTGACCGCCAGTCCGGACATCCCAAGCTCCACGGCGCGCTCGACCAGCTCATCCGGGGCGGAGGCGCCATCCAGGAATGAGAAATGCGTGTGGCAGTGAAGCTCGGCGTAAGCGGCCACCCGGTTCGCCCTATCGCGGCGGTAAACTCCAATTATAGAACAAACGTTCGATACCTTCCAGAACTGCCGGGCCACCCACCACGCCAACGACGAGAAGGCCGGACAACGGGTTCTGGCTCTCATCGGCGCCAGAGGGTCGATGCTGGGCTTCGATCAAATTGGTCAGTCGTAGAGGCGCTCGAGGTGCCAGGTACCGTCCACCCGGTCGAGATACAGGAGCGCCAACCAACTATCACCGGCGACCTTGAAGTAGTCCCGAGCGATCGGCCGGCTCCACCAGCTTTCCTCGATGCGCCAGCGATTGCAGACCTCGACTCGCTCGCGCCGGCCATTCCAGCGGAACGCCACCAGTTCGCCGGCCGGGCCAATCTCGACGTCGATCGAGGGATGCTCGCGCAGCAGCCGCGTCATGGCGCCGATCTCAGTTCCCTGCGCCACGACCAGCGCGCTTCTGCCAGCGCTGCCTCCGAATCCTCCAACTCCATCCAGCCGACCCGTTCCTCGCCGAAACGGAGCCCGAGTCTGGCCAGCTGCCAGCCGAGCCGGCCCGTTCTGCCCGTCTGCGGCGTGAAGAGCGAGAGTTGCGTCCCGGCGGCCGGGGCCACGTCGCCGAGCTCCAGGTCAAGGCGCGCCACCGGCGCTTTCGGCGGAGCCGCTTCCAGGCGGGCAATCAGCAGGCGCTCGATCGCCAACCCCTCGGACGTGGGTTCGGGCAGGGGCTGGTCGATCGTCATCGACGCGGGTAGATCGCCGACGGAAAACGATCGATCGAGTTCGAGGGTCAGCCGAGCTCGAGCCGTCGCCGCGCCGCGCGCCTCGAGCTGATCGCCGAAGGCCGCGGCCAGGCGGTGCAGGACGAAGCGCAGCCCCTCCACGTCCGACACGGGCGGGTCTATCGGCAATGCCATCGCCATCCGCTCCGGGGCGCGGTAAGGCCGGAAGTGGTCTGTCTCCTCGCCGCGAGCGCGGGCATGCAGCCACTCACCTTCCGGTCCGAACCGGGCCACGATCGCGGAACGCGGCAACTCCGCGACCTGGCCGATGAAGCGCAGCCCGAACCGATCGAAGCGAGCCCGCACCTCCGGATCCCGACTCAGCATCGCGGCGGGAAGCGGCGCCAGGAACGCGGCATCGGCCCCCGGCTCGACGACGTGGAGCGCAACGGTGCCACTCGCAAGGCCACTCGCGCCACGCTCGCCGCTCGACGGCGGGGCCGCCTTGCCCGCCAGAGCGGCCGCTACCGCGGCCGCGAACCGCGTCCCGCCGATCCCCGCCAGAGGCGGCCCGGGCAGGATCCCCGCCAGCGCCTCGGCCATTCGGCCGACCGTCAGCGGCTCCGGCCCCCACAACCGTTCCAACCCGTCGAGTTGGACCTCGACCCGCCCAAAACCCGGCCTCGCGGCATCGGCCTCGGCCGCCACGCCCGGGCTGAAGCCGGCCAATCGATCGAGCGCCGCCTTCAGGGCCGTAACGTCAGCCGCCTGATCCGGGTCCAGGAACAAGGCTTCCGGGGCGAGCCTATGAGCCGTCCCGAGTGGCATCCCGGGCCTGACGCCCAGTTCCAGCGCCGACCGGCTCGCGTCCAGAACCGAACCGTCCGACCACGGCCTGCCGCCCAGGATCGTCGGCACCGCCTCGAATGGCTCGGCGGCTCTGCTGCGTGCCAGGCGAAGAAGGAGATGAGGCCAGTAGAGATGGAGAAGTCGCATCGTGGAAAACCGGAATGGTCGCTAGATGGAGAGGCGGCGACGGCCGAGCCGGCGAATTGGGGCCGCTCGGCCTGAAGCCGCCGGGCGGCGCCACCCCTGCCATCGAACCGCCACTCGCCCTCCGGACCGCCACGGTCCGGGCGCCGCCACTCGCCACCGCCCGGGCGCCTTCTCGCAGAAGCTCGGCTCTGGCCAGGCAGGCGTCACGCAGCCCGCCCTCCGCGTACAGGATTCGCAACTCGGCCACTCCGCCCGGCGGCCCGAACCGGTCCCGCGCCACGCGGACCTCGGTCCACTGGCCAACCACGTCACGTCCCAGTCGAATCCAGGCTCGCCGGCTGAGCTCCAACCTCAGCGCCGAGACCTGGGTCAGGGCGCTCGCCAGGGCGGGAGGCAGGCTCGGTGGCTCCAGGACGATCAGCTGAACGCCGGCTCGACGGGCCAGGGCAGCCAGCCGGCCGAAACGCTCCGCCAGCCCCGCCGCCGATATTCCGGCGCCTTCCAGAGGCCGAAGCGGCAGGTCCAGCAGCAGCAGGTCCACCGTTCGATCCTGGAGCAGCATCGCCGCCATCGCCAATGCCTGCTCGAGCGAGTCCGGCGTCAGGACGACCAGCCAGTCAAGTTCGACGCCCCTGGCCACGGCCTCGACCGGATCCAGGCTTCTGGCCAGATCCAGATACGCCACGATCCCGCCGGCCGCCTGAGCCTGCGACACGGCCTGGAGCGCCAGGGTCGTCACGCCGCTGGATCCGTCACCGTGCAGGGCGGTGGTGGCCGCGCGCGGCAATCCCCCCAAGCCGAGGATCGCGTCCAGGGCGCGAAAGCCGGTGGAAATCGCCCGATCAGATGCGGTCCGCGGCTCCGTCCGCCCATTCGGCATACCATCCGGATCGACTACCGGGCCCGGCTGCGGGGCAATCGCAAGCGCCCCATCCACCTCGACCCGCCCAGACTCGGAACCGCCCGGGCTGGCAACGCCCCAGCGCGGAGCTGCCCCACCCCAGCGGTCTCGGAGGGACGCTAAAGCGGCCTGGACGTTCGGAGGAGGGGTGCTCATGGGACGTCAATAATAGAACGGACGTTCTATTAGTCAAGGGCCCGAAGCCGGTTCAAGCCGAACGCCAACCACGCCGCCGCAGCGCTCTCGCGCCCGTCTCACCGATCTGGTCACTTGCTAACCCGTGTAGCACTGGACAAGATCCGCGACCGGCAAAAGGCGGCAAGCGCGCCCGGGCGCTGGCTTCGCCGTCGATTCACGCTCACGCTGATCTCGGGCATCTCGCGGCCGGCGTCTTCGGAGGCTCGATCAACGCCGCCACATCGCCTCGTGCTACAGGGGTTTGCAAATGACCAATGGGGCGCCGCCTGCCGAAAGCGAACATCAATTACTGACAGAACCTGGCACGTCGATAGGCTAGCATCACGGGGTTCGCGCTCGGATAATCGACCTGTGCCCGTCGCCGGCCACCACCCGATTACAGTAAACTCCGAACTTCCCAGCGTCCTCCTCAGGAGCAGTGTGTCTGCCGTGCCTCTGATCGAAGCCAAGGGGCTGACCAAGAAGTTCCGCCAGGCCGTCAAGAAGCCGGGGCTGGTCGGCTCGCTCGAGCATTTCTTCACCCGCCAATTCAAGGACAAGGTGGCCGTCGACCACATCGACTTCAGCGTCGAGGCCGGCGAGTCGGTGGCATACCTCGGGCCCAACGGTGCCGGCAAGTCCACGACCATCAAGATGCTGACCGGCATCCTGGTCCCCACGTCCGGCCACCTCACGGTCAACGGCCTGGTTCCGCACGAGAAGCGCCAGCAGAACGCCCGCAACATCGGCGTCGTGTTCGGCCAGCGAACGACGCTGTGGTGGGACATCCCCGTCGTCGAGTCGTTCAACCTGGCCCGCGACATGTACGAGGTCCCGCCCGCACGCTACAAGCGGAACCTCGCGGAGTTCAGCGAACTGCTCGGCCTCGACGAGTTCATGAACATCCCGGCCGGCAAGATTTCGCTGGGCCAGAGGATGCGAGCAGATCTGTGCATGGCCCTTCTGCACGAACCCCAGATCCTCTACCTGGACGAGCCCACGATCGGGCTGGACATCGCGGTCAAGGACAGCATCCGCAAGTTCATACGGCGCCAGGTGGAAGAGCGCGGAACCACGGTCATGCTGACCACCCACGATCTGGGCGACATCGAGGACATCTGCAAGCGGATCGTGATCATCGACAACGGCAAGATCATCCACGACGGCGACCTGACGGCGCTCAAGGACAACTACGCCCGTGATCGTGTCATCCACTTCCAGCTGGCCCGCAAGCCCGCGTCCCTGGCTGCGGTCTGCGATGGGCTGCCCGACAGCGAACTCTCGGACGACGGCCTCAGGCTGTCGGTCCGCTTCGACCGGTTCGAACACGCGGCCGGAGAAATCGCGACCGTGGTGATGGCCCGAGCCGAGGTGGTCGACTTCCGGATCGACGAACCGGAAGTGGAAGACCTGATCAGGCGGGTCTACCTCGGGCAGCTGACGGTGGAAACCCCGAGCGAAGCGGCCGATCGATTGGCTGCCGCGGAGGTCTGACTTGCCTCACGCATACAAGTACCTGTCGTTCGCCCGGGCCTCGCTGCGAATCATCTTCGTGTACCGGGCGGCCTTCTTCCTGAACCTGCTGGGGATGATCTTCTACGTCTTCGCCATGTTCTATCTGTGGCAGACGATCTTCCTCGGACAACCGGGGAGCATGGCCGGCTTCACATGGCCCGAAATGAAGACATACCTGCTGCTGGCGTTCCTCCTCAACTCGATGCTCACCTGGTTCGACGAATGGGTCATGGGCCAGGATGTCCGCGAGGGTCGGGTGGCCATCGACCTGGCTCGACCGGTCGACTTCCAGGCCAAGCGGATGGCCGAAGCCTTCGGGCCGATACCGTTCGAGATTACCGCGGCTCTTGTCATCGGCGTCGGGGTCGCCTTCCTCTTCGGCGGCATCGAAGCGCCGGGAGATCCCGGTCGTCTGGGGCTCTTCGTCATCAGCGCCGCCCTGGCGACGACGATCAAGTTCGGAGTCGTGTACTGCGTCTCGATGACGGCGTTCTACACGACCGGCCTGCTGGGCGTCTCATTCGGGCGAGTGGCGATAACCAACCTGTTCTCCGGCGCACTCATACCCCTCGTCTTCTTCCCGAGCTGGCTCCAGGCCACTGCCGCGATACTGCCGTTCCAGGGCATGATTTCCACGCCGGCGCTCACGTACCTCGGCAAGATGGACATGCCCACCACCGTCTTCATGATCGGTGTGCAAGCGCTCTGGGCCGTGGGCCTGATCCTGCTCGGTCGGATTGTGTGGCGGAGCGCGTCGAGGGCGGTGACCATCAATGGCGGCTAGCCTCCGGGCCGTCAAGCGGCCGATCTACCTCTACTTCCGCTTCCTCGGTCAGCAGATGAAGGCGATCCTGGCCTACGAGGCGGATTTCGTCATTCTCCTGTTCGCCGCCGTGTTGGCCCAACTAGTGGGTTTTGCGTTCATCTGGACGCTTTTCCAGCGCATTCCCAGCATCAACGGCTGGTCGCTCTGGCAGGTTCTGATGATGTACTCGCTGATCTTCATCACCGAGGGCATCGTATCGCTCTTCTTCGAGGGAATCTGGCGGCTGGGCTGGCTCGTCTACAGCGGGCAGTTCGACCAGCTGCTGGTCCGGCCGGTGTCGCCGATAGTGCAGATCCTCGCCGGAGCGGTGGGCTTCAACGGCCTGGGCAATATCGTGACCGGCGGCATCCTGTTCGGCGTCAGCCTCGCGAACGTCCAGATGGCCTGGACCCCCAGCCGTCTGGTGATGATCCCCATTCTGGTCGCCAGCGCGGCGACGATCAGGATCGCGGTGACGCTGGGGGCGGCGGCGACGGCGTTCTGGACTCGGAACCCGTTCAACATGATGACGATGTCTGTCTTTCAGCTGGGAGAATTCGCCAAGTACCCGATCACGATCTACTCGGTCGCCGTGCAGGCTCTGATCGTCGTGGCGATCCCGTTTGCCTTTGTGAGCTTCTTTCCCACGGCCTTCCTGTTCGGGGTGGACGCGTGGAGCCTGCCGGGGCTGCTGACGCCACTGGTCGCCGTGTACGCGATGGTCGTGGCGGTCGCGATATTCCGCATCGGCCTGCGCCGGTACGAGAGTTCGGGACACTGAGCCGGACCCAAGAAGAAGCCCCGGCGCTTCCGTCGGGGCTTCTCTAATGAGAGTCGCTATTTGGCGGCGTTTCGGCCGCCGTACTGGCTCCTAGGAGCCGAAAAGGTTGGTCGGCGCCGTGACGGTGTTGGCCGGGTCGTTGATGTTCGAGATATCGAACAGGACCTCGTAGCCGATGCTCTTGTCGCTGAGCGTGGCGACCATGGCCATGCTCACCGGGTAACCACCATCGACCGCAACCCAAACGTCAGCGGTCCACGTTGCGTCGCCGACGCCGAGGATCGACCCGTAGGACGACAGCGCGGAGTCGGAGGCCTTGTAATGGTCGGCCTGCACGCCGTTCTTCGTCTCCGTGCCAACCTTGCTGTAGCCGTCGGCGGACGACCCGATCGAGCTCGAGAACATCGTCGCCGGGGAGAACGAGTCGGCCAGGCTGTCGCCGCTCTGCGGGGTCTTCACGAAGCTGCCGCCCATGTCGAGATACGAGTACCCGCCGACCTCGATCATGTGCATTCCCATGACCTCGACGTCGGCCGCCTTGTCGGCCACGAGAACGGTGCCCTTGACCGTGAACCCGGCGCCGGCCGATGCCGAAGCGCCGCCGAGGACGGAGAGCATGGACCCGAACGAACCGCCGGCGAGAGTCATGCTGAACTTGTAGCTCTTGAGATTCGAGAAAGCGGTCTCCGCGCCGGTGAGCCCGGAGCCACTTACCGGGGCGGCGGAGTCGCCGGGCGCCGCGGCCGTGGCGTTGGGGGCGCTGGTGTTCGCGTCGCCGGGCGCTTTCGTCCCGGAACTGCTGCCGCAGGCTGATACAGCGATTGCGACGACGGCTAGAGAAATGAGCAGGCCGCGGCCATGCTTCGGAGCGAGCCAGGACATTCAAATTCCTCCCTATCCCATCGCGCCGGCCTGGTCAGACGGAAGCGTGCTGAGCACGCCGGCCAGCCTGGCGAAGCGGCCAAAGGTATCACGAGTAGCCTACGCCTGCCTGTTCAGGTGGTACTACTGCGATCCAGGACTGCCGAGGGCGTCCGCGGGAAAGCCCGCGAGGTCGCGGCCGCCTGAGATCGTCGGCTCCCGGACCGGTGCCCTGTGCTAGACTCCCACCTCGCGTGGGGATGTAGCTCAGCTGGGAGAGCACCGCGTTCGCATCGCGGGGGTCAGGGGTTCGAGTCCCCTCATCTCCACCATTTCGTTGAGCGCGCGGATCCAGGACACACACTCCGCCGCCGCCCACCCGCCTCTGCCAGTGGGCGCTCCGCCGCGAGGCACCCGATCCGGACGAATAGCCATCCCCACAAGGTTTGGTTTCCGGTTCACGCCGCCACCCGACTGTTCAATGACGGCCAGGGCAAAGCCGCGCTTGACGGGACCGCGCTTGACGATCGGCTCGATTGAATTGAGTCTTCGCGAGAGGAATTCCCACCCGATCGAGTTGCATGTTCGAGTCTCTGTTCGTGATCGTGCTGGCTGGTCTGATTGGACCGCTGGTTGCGGCGGGCCCCAGACCCCTCGTTCCGGCCGTCGTGGGCGAGTTGGCCGCCGGAGTCGTTCTCGGTCGTACGGGCGCGGGTGTCATCGATCCCACGACCGCGACCAACGGCTTCCTCTACTCGCTCGGGTTCGCGATGCTGATGCTGGTGGCCGGGTCGCACGTGCAGCTGGGCAGCGCCGTGGGCGCAGGACTTCGCTCGGCGGCAATCGCCTTCGCCGCGGTCGTCGCCGTTTCCTTGCCGATCGGCCTCGCCGTCGGCGCCGTCCTCGCCCCGTCCGCGCCGCTCGCGCTATTCCCCGTTCTGCTGGCCGGCAGTTCTGCGGCCGTGGCCTTTCCGATACTCGAGGAACGAGGTCTGCTCGGCTCGTCGGTCGTGCTGCTGCTGGCGTGGATTCCGCTCGCGGACGCAGTGACGGTGCTACTTATGCCACTCACGTTGATCGGCGCAGATAAGGTTCCCGGGGCGCTGGCCGGCGACGCCGCAATCGTGGCCATCACCATCGCGGCCCTCGCGGTCGGCGAGCGCATAGAACGCGTCCCGGCCGCCATGACCATCCGCGACAGGTCGCGATCGCGAGGTTGGGCCCTGCAACTCCGGCTGACTCTGCTGATTCTCGTCGCCCTCACGCTGGTGGCCACTCAGACCGGCGGCTCGACGCTGCTCGCCGGCTTCGGCGCCGGGCTCGTTCTGTCCCGGCTCCGCACGCCCGAACGCCTCGAGCTCCAGCTTTCCGGCATCGCCGAAGGCTTCTTCGTGCCCGCCTTCTTCGTGTTGCTTGGCGCCGAACTGGACTTCAGGGCGCTCGCCGGCGATCCGAGGGCAATCGGGCTCGCCGTCGCAATGGGAGTTGGGGCGATCGCGATCCACGTCGGAGCTGCCCTCCTGGAAGCGCCCTCGCCGCGGGCCGCCTTCGGGCTGGCCGCGTCGGCTCAGCTCGGCCTGCCGGCGGCGGCCGCCTCGCTGGGACTGTCGACCGGCCATCTGTCCCCGGCGGTGGCTGCGGGCGTGGTCGCTGCCGGATGTCTCACCGTGCTGCCGGCATCGATCGGGACACGCCGCCTGGCCGACGCGCTACTGTCGGGATCCGGCACCGCGGCGCATCCGGCCGCCGCAACAGCCTCGGAAGCCACCACGTGAGCACACCCGAACGCATCGCCGCGATCGACATCGGCAGCGACACCATTCACCTTCTGATCGGATCGATTGCCGGCACGGACGACGGGCCGACGGTCAAGCGCATCCGACAGGACGGCGACCTGCTGCTGCTGGGCGGGCGGGTCGCGACGAAGGGCCGAATTGGCGAGAGAGCGTCGGCCGACCTGCAGAAGAGCCTCATCCGGCTGGTTACGATCGCGCGGCGGCGGTCCGACCGCCTCGTCATCGGCGCCACCGAGGCGTTGCGACGAGCCCAGGACGGGCCAGACATCGTCGAGCGCCTCGGCAAGGCGGCCGGGGAGCCGGTCCGAATCCTCTCCGGCGCCCGTGAGGCCGAACTCGGCTTCTCCGGGATCCTCCATCGCCTCGAACCGACCGGAGCCCAGCTCGTCGTGGACTCGGGCGGCGCCAGTACGGAGCTCACCCTCACCGACGGTCGTCGCAAGGTTGCCGCGGCCTCGCTGCCCGTCGGCGCCGCGCTACTCGGCGCCGGCCTCCACGGGGACCCGCCGGAGGCGCTGTCGTGGGCCCTTCGGGCGCAGCAAATCGGCGCCGCTCTGGCGGCGGCACCCGACGGCAAGCCGGTTCGTGCCTGGGCGACGGGCGGCTCGGCTCACAACCTCGCCGGACTGGAACGGACGCGCGGCAGGAGCGGACCGCAGCGACTCACTATGTCCGGACTCGGTGTGCTGGCGAGCCGGCTACTGGCCGTGCCATCCCGGAAGCTCGCCAAACGTAGCGGCGAGGATCCCGGCCGGGTGGCCATCCTGCCGCCGGGTTTGCTGATCATCGCGGCCGTTATGGAGCACTACGACCTGGAGTCGCTGACCGTCGTCCCGGAGGGTCTCCGCGACGGAATGATCCTCGCTGCCGCGGCGCAGGGGGACGATTGGTGGCGCGATCAGCCCGTCGGAAGTGGCGCCCCGAGCAGCGGCGGCGCCCCCACGAGCGGCGGCGGCGCCCCCACGAGCCACGCCACCCGGCCCCGTCGAGCTACGGCCGCCCGCCCGACGCGGAAGCCGGCCCAGGCCTCGCCCACGCCGCCCCCTTCGTCAACCGTGGGCGGCGCCCTCTAGCCGTCGCCGGTCCGAGGACTCGAGCTGGAAAGTCGAGTGCTCGATGTCGAAGTCGCCCGACAGACACGAGCAGAGGATGTCCAGGACGGTGGCCCCGTCCGCGCCGGGCTGCAAGACCACGTGCGCCGAGACAACGTTCACGCCCGACGTGATCGTCCAGGCATGCAGGTCGTGGACGTCGGCCACGCCCGGTGCGCCGAGGATGTGGGCCCGCACCTCGTCCATGCTGACGCCCTTGGGCGTGGCCTCGAGCAATACGTCGATCGCGTCGCGGAGCAGGGCCCAGGTGCGCGGCAGGATCAGCACCGCTATAGCGACCGACGCCACGGCATCGGCGCCGGCCCAGCCCGTAGCGGCGATGGCCAGGGCCGCAAGGATGACCGCGCCCGAGCCCGCCGCGTCGCCCATGACCTCGAGGTAGGCCGCCCGCATGTTAATGCTGCGCGACTGGGCGTGACGCAGCAACCACATGGAAAACGCATTGACGCCGAGCCCGCCCAGAGCCACGGTCAGCATCAGCCCCGAAGCGACCTGTGGCGGCTCCGCCAGGCGATTCCAGGCCTGGAACAGGATGAACGCGGCGACCCCGAAGAGCAGCACCGCATTCGCCGCCGCGGCCAGGATTTCGAGCCGCAGGAACCCATAGGTGCGTCCGACGCTGGCCGGTCGCGAGCCGATCCAGATCGCCGCCAGCGCCAGGCCCGTGCCCGCAACGTCGGTCAGAATGTGGCCGGCGTCGGCCAGCAGGGCGAGGCTGTTGGCGATCAGTCCGCCGGCGACCTCGAACGCGAGCACTCCGAAGGACAGGCAAAGGACCGCGGCCAGGCGCCTGACGTTGGCGCGCGCGGCCGAGCCCGTGTGGCTCGCGGCCAGGTTTGCGGGGGTCGCGGCCGAAACCGTGGGGGTCGCGGCCGACTCAGCGGAGGCACGATCGCCGTCCATTCGCGGCATTGTAGTCGGCGGCCAGGGACCGGCCCTCGGAGCGGAACAAGACGAAACCCCGGCGGAAAGGTCGGTGCGGCAGGAAGCACGGGTTGATTGTCGGGGACTCAGGGCCTGTGAATGAACAACCTCAATGTCGACATTGAAGCCCCTTCCAAAGACCTCCACGGAGCCGTCCGTCAGTGGACGAACAGCGTGTAGTCGTACGCGGCGGTCTTCCTGACCACGAGGTCCCACGCGTCATACACGTCGTGAGGGTCGGCGAAGTGGCTGACCCTGAGCCGCAACTCGAACGGGCCCGAGACGTGCAGGCGGTAGAACCCATCGCACCCTATTCGGATTGCCAGAGTCTTTGGTACGCCTGCGGTAAACGCGATCGATTCCGTGTCATTCCCTGTGACGTTCTTGCCGGCGGGATCGTAGAGAATGCCCTGCACGTCGAACGTCCCCGACTCGTCCATTGATACCGTCGTCTCGAAGTCCAGTTCGTCGATGAGGCCGTTGCCGGTATGGACGGCAGTCTCAGCGGGCGCGGAGATGATCTTCACGTCGTCGCCGAAGACGATCAGCGGATAGGTTCTCACTCGAATCCGCGACCCGTCGGTGCTCGCTCGGATGTCGTAGTCGCCCGGCTGCGAGACGGAAGCAGTCCCCGTCCAGTGACCGATATCCACCTTCGTCATGACAACGGGCTCGCTCGAAGCTTGACCAGCAATCGCCACGGTCAGCCTGTCCGCATCGGTCGGCTGCGTCAGGACGACATCGATGGCGAACCGTTGGCTCTTGCCTACGAAGGTGTCCGCTGTCGCGATTACGAGATGGCGCTGGGTGGTGATCAAGATGTAGCCAGCGACATTGGCCGAAGTCCTCCCCGTGTTCCCTAGAATCAAGGTGCCGTTTACCGGCTTCTCCGGCTGATAGGTCAGCGTCCAGCCAAGCGCGCTCTGAGCGCCGGCCAGCGCCGCTCCGTGTAGCGTGCCGCTCACGTCGCCGCAGTCGGAGTAGACGACAACCGACGCCCAGCTCGAGCCCTCGAAATCGAGTGGCACTGAGATCGTCGTCCCTGGCGAGATCGACTGCGAGAAGTAGCCCGTGCCCTCCTGAGACTCCGTATCGATCGGCGTCGGCGTTGCCATTGGTGCGGACGGCGGCGTGACAAGTGGCGTGGGAGTTGGCGTTGGTGGCGGCGTGGGTACGAAGCAGTTCGCCGGCATTGGCGTGGGCGCATTCGGACCGTCCTGGCACATCACGCGGGTCGGACTCGCTGCCGGCAGATCGACGGGCAGGCTGGCGACCGAAACCGCCGCGCTCGGCGTCGCCGCGGCGCTCGTGCAGCCCGCGGTCAGCAGCCAAAGGAGGGCCAGGACGCCGGCTATACGCGCCCCACTACCAGTCTTTCCAGGTCCCACTTGCATCGTCATCCCCCTCCGTAAGTCTCCGAAAGACTCCTGTCCGAGTGTCGCCGGTCAGTCGCGCAAGTCAAGCACAGGTCCGACGATAGCCACGTAATCCCGTCGAGATTCCCGACAGCATGCCCACCTTGATGGCGTACCGGCGGAAAAGCCGGGGTTTCGCGATAAATCGAGTGTCGGACTTACGAGCTCGGCGGCGGTTCGTTCAGGGAAGAGCCGTAGGCCGGGTAAGCCGTATCGCCAAGCAGCTCGCAAGATCAGCTGGGAAGGGCGATGACGTTCGTCGGCGGGGAGACCTTGTTGGCCGGGTCGTTGACGTGCGTAATGTCGAATTGGAAGCCCCAACTCGCCGCCCGACTGCCCGCCGCCGAGTAGAAACCGTAGATGCCGCTGACCGGATAGTCGCCGCTGCGAGCGATCCACAGATCTGCCTGAAATCTGGACGCGGCGCCGCCGACGTCCGAGTAGATGTTGCCGAGCGTCGAGCTTGCCGTGTAGTGGATGCAGTCGACTCCGTTCTTCGACTCGGTCCCCAGGGCCACGAAATAGGTCGACTTGGCGTCGAACCACGTGGCGTAGTCGTGGCCCGGGAGAAGGTCGCCCAGCACAGCCTGGTTGGCATCGCTGACGGTCCAGGTGGCGCCGTCGGCGGAGATCCAGGCCTGGCTGCCGACGAGGATGAACTGGGCGTCCGTTTCGCTCAGCCACATCGAAGCCGCCGGTTTGTTGATGACGGTTCCTGAGACGAAATAGGCGCCGCTGGCCTCCGAGGGCGATGCCGAAGGCGAAGCCGATGCGGGCGAAGCCGACGGGGCCGCCGGTGCGGGCGATCTGGACGGCACCGCCGACTTCGACGGGGCGGCCGAACGGACACCCGAAGGTGAACTCGAACCGGCGGGGGACGACGAGGCGGACGAGGGACCCGCGTTGCCGGGCACCGGCGAGGCCGAAGGCGAGACGAAGACCGACGGTGAGACAGCGGCCGACGTCGCAGCAGCCATGGTGCCGGTAGTCGTGGTGCCGCTCGCCGTGGCGACGCCGGCAGGCGAGCCGGCATTCGACTCGGTGAAGCGATAGCTGCTCAGCTCGTCGAGGTTGGCCGCCAGGCCGGTAGGCAAGGAGCCGCCTCCACTCGAACCCGCCGGTCCGAGGCTCGGCGCTGCGGTTTGCGACGCGGCCGAGCTTCCACACGCGCAAACGACCAGGCCAATGGCCAGGCCGAGCGCGACGCCGCGGCCGGCTGCTGTGGAACGCCCCGCCACGTCGATCCTTACGTCTCGGCGACTGAGGTTAGGCGCCCGTCACGTTGGCGGGTGCGGTGACCTTGTTTGCCGCGTCGTCGACGTTGGAGATGTCGAACTTCATCTGATACGCGGTGGTGCCGTCGGCGGCCTTTGCCTCGATGTCCACGCTCAGAAGGTAGCCACCATCGTGGGCCACCCAGACATCCGTGGTCCACTGGGCGCCGGTCAACCCGAGCACTGACCCGTATGTCGCGACCGCCGAGTCGTTGGCGCGGTATTGGTCCGCCTGGATTCCGTTCTTCTGCTGCGATCCGACCAGATCGAAGTCACTCAACGTGGAGGCCACCATCGAGTTGGCGAAGATCATGTTCGGCGCGAACGTGTCGACCATGCTGTCGGTGATGGCGGTCTGGGAGAAGTTGCCCGTTTTGCCGATGTCCATGTAGTCGAAACCGCCCACTTCGATGATGTGGAAGTCCGAGCCCGTGACGTCCGCGGCCTTGTCGGGCTTGAACGTGATCGTGCCGCTGACATCGGTCGGCGAGTTGGCCGACCCGGCGGCCCCCAACGACCCCAGCAGCGAGCCGAAGTCCCCAACCAGCGACATGGTGAACTTGTAGCTGTCCAGGTTTCCAAGCGCGGTCGCCGCCCCGGCGAGGCCGGCCGAGTTGCCGGCACCCGTGTCCGCGGGAGTCGCTGTGGTGCTGGTAGCGTTCGAGGGCGCGGCGCTGGCCGGCGCCGGAGTCGCCGAGCCACTGCCGCAGCCGGCAACGGCAATGGTCAGGACGGCTGCCAGAATCGTAAGGCGGCGGCCCTGCCTCCGAGCGAACCGAGACATCGCAGACCTCTCCTTATTCCCGTGGCGGCCGCCGAGGATGACGGTTCTCGGGGCGGTAGGCTCCGAAATTGGGGCATCCGACATCGCCACCAAGTTAGCACTACCGGCTCACATCTTCCCACTCGATCGCGCCGGTGTGCCTGCTCGCGGCCGCGACGCAGTAATGCCCTGGCGTCGCGCTCGACGGACCTGCGGCAACGTCGGGCTGCCCCGGCCTTGACGGGTTCAGATGGATCCGTGCATGATGCTTGCATGGACTCGCGCAAATTCGCCTGCTTCTGTCCCCGGCGGCCCCGCCGTAGGAGGTAGCCGGCTGTTCGCGCTCCATCGGGAGCGCGCCGAGTCGCTCCAGGGGCCGCGGTCCTAGTCGGGAACCGCGGCTTTCTTGTTTCCTCCACTGGCCGCGCCGCACGACCCCAGCGAGGCGCCCCTCAGCGCCCGCTCCCGGCACCCGAGGCCAGCCCATTGCGCTCCTCGGGACCTGCACGAGTTTCGAGGCATCAATGGCCCTTCCTCTTCGATCCATCAACACCAGGAAAGCGGAGCCGGCATCGGGAGATCCGCTCGACGGCCTGGCATCGCGCCTCCACGGCGTCCTGGCCGACGGACAAGGCCAGCGCCTGGCCAAAGCGCGAGTCGCCGGCTGGATCCGCTCTCTTCTCGACACGCTGTTTCCCCAGGCAGCCGAACAGACCCTGGCCACGACCGGCGAGGTTCGAGATGCGATAGACGCGCTCGCGGCCGAGTTGCGGTCCCTGCTGCGACCGCTCGAGGACGACATCGACGATCCGGGTGAGATAGCCCGGGCCTTCTTCCAGTCGCTGCCGGAGATCCACCGCCAGCTGATGATCGACGCCACTGCCATCGAGCGCGGCGACCCCGCGGCCGAGAGCGTGGACGAGGTCATCCTGGCCTACCCCGGCTTCCTCGCAATGGCGGTCTATCGCATCGCCCACCGCTTCAGCGAACTGGGCGTGCCGATCCTGCCGCGCGTCCTGACCGAATGGGCGCACGAACGGACCGGCATCGACATCCATCCCGGCGCAACACTCGGACACCCGGTCGTGATCGACCACGGCACGGGCATCGTGATCGGCGAGACGGCCGTCATCGGCAACAACGTGAAGCTCTATCAGGGCGTGACCCTGGGCGCCCTCTCGGTCGCCAAGTCGCTGGCGTCCACCAAGCGCCATCCGACGATCGAGAACGACGTCGTCATCTACGCCAACGCCACGATCCTGGGCGGCGACACCGTCATCGGTCGGGGCAGCGTGGTCGGCGGCAACGTCTGGCTCACGTCGAGCATTCCGCCCGAATTCGATCGTGTATCAGCGCAGCGAGGTCCATGTCCGGCAGGGCGGTGACGACTTCGATGCGCCGCGACTTCGTCATCTAGCCTTCCCAACCCTGCGCGGCCGGCTGTCGGTCGCGTGCGTCCCACATCTCGGAGGAATCACCTGTGGTAAAGGCCAACAACGTTCTTGAGACGATCGGCAACACTCCCGAAGTGCGTCTCAACAAGCTCTTCGACCCGCGCGTCGAGGTCTGGGTCAAGCTCGAACGGCAGAACCCGGGCGGCTCCATCAAGGACCGCATCGCCCTGT
The DNA here is from genome assembly GCA_963835845.1 of uncultured Chloroflexia bacterium. Classification (GTDB taxonomy): domain Bacteria; phylum Chloroflexota; class Limnocylindria; order Limnocylindrales; family CSP1-4; genus Fen-1039. Next base: position 158,067 of record CAWIGT010000002.1, read on the forward strand.
CGATGGTCGAGGACGCCGAGAAGCGCGGCCTCCTGCGACCGGGCAGCATCATCGTCGAGCCCACGTCGGGCAACACCGGCGTCGGGCTGGCGCTCGTCGCGGCGGTCAAGGGCTACAAGCTGATCCTGGTCATGCCCGAGTCGTTCTCTATCGAGCGGCGCAAACTGATGGCCGCCTACGGCGCAACCTTCGAGCTCACGCCGCGCGAGCTGGGCATGAAGGGCGCGATTGCCAGGGCCCGCGAGATCGTGGCCTCTACGCCGAACGCCTGGATGCCGATGCAGTTCGACAACCCGGCCAACCTCGACGTCCACAAGCGGACCACGGCCGAGGAGATCGCCCGCGACTTCCCCGATGGCCTCGACTACATCTTCGCCGGCGTCGGCACCGGCGGCCACGTCACGGCCGTCGGCGAGGTGCTCCGGCCGCGCTGGCCGAAGCTCCAGGTCTTCGCCGTCGAGCCCGAAGCTCTCGCCCGTGTTCAGCGGCGGCCAGCCCGGCCCTCACCCTATCCAGGGCATCGGCGCCGGCTTCGTGCCGGGCAACTTCCACCCCGACGCCGTGAACGGCGTCGTGCAGGTGGCGGCGCCCGACGCGTTCACCTTCACCCAACGGGCCGCTCGCGAGAAGGGCTGCTCATCGGGGTTTCCTCCGGCTCGGTGCTCGCGGCCGTGGCCAGGAAGCTGCCGGACATCAAGGACGGGGCTCGCATCCTGGCCTTCACCTACGACACGGGCGAGCGGTATCTCTCGGTGCCGGGTCTCTTCGACGTCGAGCAGGAGAAGGTCGCCGTCGGCTGAGTAGCCCACGTCAGACGCAGTTGCGGTGGCGGCCGCCCTCCGGGCGGCCGCTTCTCATTTGCGAGGGACCCGGGATGGCGGCAAACGACCCAGCAAGGCACTCATAATTCAGGCACTTACTCAGGGCCCTCCCGCCTGCCCATTGAAGGCCCCCGGACACTGGCCGGGATACCCGTCGTTGATCGATCCTGTGGTCCGAAGGCCGGGGGAAGAACCCGGCCGGTCAGGGCGTCCCGAGGAAGTCGACTTGCGCACGACTCTCGCCCACCATTTCGACCTGGTGGTCGTCATCTGGGCACTTTCGCTGGCCATCGGGTTTTCGGTGGCGACGCTCTCGAAGGCCGACCTGTCCGTCGACCAGTGGTCGCATGCGCCTCAGAGCGGCCCGGTGTGGGTGGTCCCGAACGTCGATTCGCCGCGGTAGCAGATCGGCAGCGGCTCGGCGTGGCTGCTGTGCATGGCGGCGGGGGCGGTCGGCGATCTATGCCGGCGTGAGGGTAGGCCGGCCCGCCCCGCACAGGATCATCTGCGCGGCCACGTCGTAGCTTACTCGACCCGTATTCAGAATCAGGTCGTAGTGGTCCGGGTCGCACCAATCGTGGCCGTAGAGTTGCTTGATATAGGCGGCCCGGTTCGAGTCCGTCTCATGCATCTTGCGACGGGTCTCGGCCTCGCCCAGACCCATGCGAGCCATCAAAGTCTTGACCCGAACAGCCTCGGGAGCGCGGAGGAAGACGCGGAACACGTCCGGCCGGCCTTCGAGGACGTAGCCCGCACCACGGCCGACGATGACGACGTGGCCGCCGTCGGCGACCTCGTGGATGACCTTCTCCGTGAGCTCGATGATCTCCCGGCGCGCGTCGAAGAGAGGGTCAGGGTACGGCGGCGACCAGGCCACGCCCAGACCCGGCTCCAGCGCGGAGAAGGACCGGACCAGTCGCTCGAGAAGGGTGCGAGGGCGCTCGCTCTCGGCCTCCACTTCGCTCGGCATCATCGAGAGCCGTTTGGCGACCTCTTCGATCAGCTTCTTGTCGACGACCTCGGCCCCCAACTCCGCGGCCACGAGCCCGGCCACGCTCGATCCTCCGGCGCCGTACTGGCGAGAGATGGTGACGATGGGCATCTATGGCTCCTTCGTCTGCGCGCGTCGGTTGCGGGGCTACCGTTCGGTGGTGCTCGATCGGCGCACGTTCACTCTAGGCCGCGAGCCCGGCGGTGCCAAGGGCCGTCGGAACCGAGATGTGCGTCCGGGCTGGGACGCCGTTCGGAGCCGATCGGGCAGGGACGGACCTATTCGGCGAGATCCAGAGCCCCGTGCAACTCCATGGCGTGGTCTCGCAGCCAGCGCCGCCAGAGCCGGTGATCGGGACGCCGGCTGGCCACGATGTCCCAGAAGCGTGGCCCGTGGCCGAAGACGCGGAGATGGGCCAGTTCGTGGACGACCACGGTTTCGAGCGCCTCCGGCGGAGCCAGCACCAGCCGCCACGAGAACGAGAGCCGCCGCGTGCGGGAGCAGCTGCCCCAGCGTGTGCGAGCGTCGCGGATCGTGACCGCCGCCGGAGCCACGTCCAACGCCGTAGCGTGGCGCTCGATCTCGCGATGGATGGCGGCGCGGGCCTTCTCTCTCAACCACGCTTCCAGAATGACGTCAAGCGTGCGCTTCTCAGTGGGGCCGAGACGGACGACCAGCTCGTCGCCGCCGTCCCCGCCTTCCCGAGTGACCGCGGTCCGGCGCCGCTCCCCGGCAACCACTCGAAGCCGATGGGTCTCACCACGGTACCGAAATGTGCCGCCGTCGCGGACCGGGCCCATGGCGGCCATCGCGTCGCGCTGGCGGTCCTGGCGGTCGAGATGCCGCCGCAGCCAGGTCTCTCGTTCGGCCACGAACGACTCCGCGAGCCGCTCGGCCTCGCCTCGATTCCGGGCGGCGCGGGCGGGCACGGTCACGATCGCCACATGGCGCGGATCGACCGTCAGGCGGAGATGCCTCGCTCGCGGAGATCGCCGAAGCGTGCATTCGAGCCGGTCTCCACCGAGTCGCAGCGAAGCGCGCCATTCAGTCGTCGTCGCGGTGGCCACTCCACAAGGTTACCGGGTCGGGCCGGGTAGGCGCCTGCCATCCGTTGCCGGGCGCGACCAGATGTTCGCCGCAACCCGGTCGCCGCCTGCGACTCGGCCGCCGCGACCCGGCCGCCTGCGACCCGGCCGCCGCCTGCGACTCGGCCGGCGGCTACCCGCACCGAGGCAACATCCCGGGCCGAGGGCTTCGGCGCGGCCGAACGGCGCGCTCGAGCGGGCGGCCACCGAGCCGCGCGCCCGAGCGGGCGCCGTTGTGAAATCGGCGTCGCGCAACGCGGCCCGGTTGCTGTAACATTCGCGGTCGCGTGGGGCTATAGCTCAGCTGGGAGAGCGCCTGCATGGCATGCAGGAGGTCCAGGGTTCGAATCCCTGTAGCTCCACCAAATTCTCCACCGAGCCTCCGCCGCGATTGCGGCTGCCCGGCGGCGTGTTGATCGGGAGTAGATCCGTCCAGCGCAGACTCGGGCGATGGAGGACCAGAGACTCGGCGCAGTCATGCGAGCGGTTCGGCGACGACGGAAGCTGCGCCAGCAAGATGTCGCCCGAGCGTCCGGCGTCTCGCACGCGACTATTTCTCTGGTTGAGCGCGGCCACTGCGATCGGCTGTCGGTAGCTACGCTCAGAAGGATTGGAGCCGCGCTGGACGTTCGAATCGAGCTTGTCGGGCGGTGGAGAGGCGGCGACCTGGACCGACTCCTCAGTCGACGGCATTCACGGCTTGCCGACAGCGTTGCCGGCTTCGTCGCCGGCGCGCCCGGCTGGGTAATCCAACCGGAGGTGTCGTTTTCTATCTACGGCGAGCGAGGCATCGTCGATCAGCTGGCCTGGCACGCCGCGACCGGGCACCTGATCGTGTTCGAGCTGAAGACGGAGTTCGTCGACATCAACGAGCTTCTCGGGACCCTCGATCGCAAACGCAGGCTGATCAAGCAGATTGCCGCAACTCGAGGCTGGGCGCCGCGCATCGTGAGTGTCTGGCTGATCGTGAGCGACACGTCCACCAACCGGCGCCACGCCCGAGAGCATGCCGTCCTGCTGAGGAGCCGACTCCCGTTTGATGGCCGGCGGCTTCGGAGCGTGCTTCGAGATCCATCCAGGCCTGTGTCGGGCCTTGCATTCTGGGCAAATTCAAACCCGGGCAGCACACGATCGACAATTCGCCGGGCCAGCGGCCCCAACTCTGGTTCTGGAATAGCCGACATCGGCCCTGCCAAGCGCAAGACGCAGGCGAGAGTGACCGCGAGCCCCAGCCCGGAGTCCGACGGCGGGCCGAATGTCGTTCCGGTGCTATCCCGATTAGCGGATGATCAAATTCCCCGTTGAGGCGCGGGCAAAGCCGACCGCGACTCGATCCGCGGCGCCGCTCGGCTAAACTGAAAGCCTCACTCGGGCGCGGGACCAGCGCGGGCGCGGCGCCGCGACCGGACGGCTCCGCCCGAACCCGCCAGCAAGAGGTCCATCGTGTCGGCAGCAGAGCGCACTGAGCGCACCCGCGTAGAACGCTACGATCCCGCGGCAATCGAGCCGCGCTGGCAGGCAGCGCTGGGCGGAGCTCGGCCTCGTCGACACGGACCTGAGCGACGACGAGCCGGCCCAAGTACTACCTGCTGACGATGTACGACTACCCGTCGGGAGACCTCCACATCGGGCACTGGTACGTCAAGACGCCAACCGATGCTCTCGGACGGTTCCACCGCATGCACGGCGAGAACGTCTTCTTGCCCATCGGCTTCGACGCGTTCGGGCTGCCCGCGGAGAACGCCGCGATCAAGAACAACGTCAACCCCCGCGAATGGACTCTGCAAGAACGTCGACAAGATGCGCCGGCAGCTCCGGTCGATGGGCGCCCCGTTCGACTGGAACGCCGAGGTCGTCACCTGCGACCCCGAGTACTACCGCTGGAACCAGTGGCTCTTCCTGAAGTTCCTGGAGGCGGGCCTGGCCTACCGCACCAGGTCGCCGGTCGACTGGTGCCCCAACGACGGAACGCTGGCGCGTGAGCAGGTCGAGGGCACGGACCGCCACTGCTGGCGATGCGGCGCCCGGGTCGAAAAGCGCGACTGCTCGACCAGTGGTATCTGCGCATCACGAAGTACGCCGACGAGTTGCTCGATTTCTCCGGCATCGAATGGCCCGACCCGATCCGGCTCATGCAGACCAACTGGATCGGCCGGTCCGAGGGCGCCGAGGTAGTCTTCACGACCGCACCGGATGAGTTCAACCAGGTGGCGACGAACTGCGCGTCTTCACCACCCGCCCGGACACCCTGTACGGCGCGACTTTCATGGTCATGTCGCCCGAACACGCGTTGGTGCCCAGGCTGACGCACTCGGACCGAAAGGCCGAGGTCGACGCATACGTGACTGCCGCCGGCCGTGAGACCGAGATCGAGCGGATGTCGACCGACCGCGAGAAGACGGGCGTCTTCACCGGTGTCGTACGCGATCAACCCGGTCAACGGCGAGCGAATCCCGATCTGGATCGCCGACTACGTCCTGGCCGGCTACGGAACCGGCGCAATCATGGCCGTTCCCGCTCACGACGAGCGCGACTTCGCTTTCGCCCGCAAGTTCGGCCTGCCGATCCGTCGCGTCATCGCCGGCCCCGAGGTTTCGGATGCGGACGTCGCCGCCGAGGTCGATGGCGCGTTCGTATCGCATGGCGAGCACGACCGGCTCGTCAATTCGGGCTCGCATTCGGGCAAGCCGGCCCGCCAGGGTTTCGACGACATCGTCGCCATGCTCACCGCGCAGGGCAAGGGCAAAGCAACCGTCACGTACCGAATCCGCGACTGGCTGATCAGCCGCCAGCGCTACTGGGGCACGCCGATCCCGGTCGTCTACTGCGACACCGACGGCATCGTGCCGGTCCCGTTCGACCAGCTGCCCGTTCGCCTGCCCGACACCGTCGACTACGGCGGCCGCGGGGAGAGCCCGCTCAAGACCGACGCCGCGTTCGTCAACACCACGTGTCCCAAATGCGGCGGCCCTGCCCGGCGCGAGACCGACACGATGGACACGTTCATCGAATTCGAGCTGGTACTGGTTCCGGTATCTGTCGCCACATGACGAAACCCAACCGGTGGACCGCGAGATCGAGAACCGCTGGGGCCCCGTCGACCAGTACACCGGCGGCGCCGAGCACGCCGTCATGCACCTGCTTTATTCGCGCTTCTTCACCAAGGCCATGTGCGATCTCGGCCTGGTCCACGAGCGCGAGCCGTTCAAGCGGTTGTTCAACCAGGGCCAGATCCTGGGCGCCGACGGCGAGCGAATGAGCAAGTCGCGCGGCAACGTCCAGGATCCGGACGAGCTGGTGACGCGCTACGGCGCGGATACGGTCCGGCTGTTCCTGATGTTCATGGGACCGTGGGATCAGGGCGGGCCGTGGAGCCCGACCGGGATCGGCGGCGTCAGCCGCTTCCTGCATCGAGTCTGGGCCGTGGCCCTGGATCCGCACGGGATCGAGCCCGGCGACGCCGAGTCGGGTGTGCTGCCGGCCGGGCAGGATCGCGCCGCGGCCGAAAAGGCCCTCCGAGGGACCGCTCACCGGACGCTGGCCGTGGTCTCCGACGAATACGCCGAGTTGCGCTTCAACACGATGGTCGCGCACTTGATGGAGCTGTCGAACCTGCTCCAGCGATACCGCGGAACGGAGGTGGCGGGTAGCGCGACCTGGGACGAGGCGATCCGGCTGCTGCTCCTGATGCTCGCGCCGGCGGCGCCGCACATCGCAGAAGAGTTGTGGTCGCGGCTGGGCGCGGGTGACGTGGGCCCGGGCGACGAGCGGGCCGCCTCGATCCACGCTCAGGCCTGGCCCAAGGTGGACCAGGCGGCCGCGGCCGAGAACGAGCACGAAGTCCCCATCCAGGTCAACGGCAAGCTGCGAGACAGGGTGACCGTCCCGGTCGGGACGTCGGAGGCGGAGCTGGAACGCATCGTGCTGGCGCGTTCCAAGGTCGTCGCCGCGCTCGACGGCAAGGCGCCTCTCAAGGTGATCCACGCCGGCGGCAAGCTGGTCAACGTTGTCGTCCGGTAGGGCGACGACGCTCGACGTCGTTGTCCGGTAGAACGGCGACGTTCGCGGTCGTCCGGCCGGCCGGCGAAGGCGACACGTTCCCCGAGAAGGCCCCTTGAAAGAACTCATCGCCGTCGTGACACGGGTGCTGCGAGCCCGATCTCGAGACGTCGTGCTGATCACGACCGCCTTCTTCGTCCCGGCCGCGGCGATGAGCCTGGTCGCCGGCGCCACCTACGGGCATCCCCAGGCGATCCTCGGGTTCTTCCTCAGCCTGGGCGGATCGATCGCGGTCTTGATCGGGCAGGCCGCGCTCGTAATCGTTCTGGTGGCCGCGCTGACAGGATCGCCCGTGGCACCGGGCGCGGCGTCCAGGGAAGCAGCCGGGGCCGTGCCGACTCTGCTGGTCGCCTACTTCGTACTCGGGATCGCCGTCAGCCTGCCGATCTTCCTCGTCGCGCTGGTGCTGGGCCACGCCCTGGTGGGCACGCAGGTCCTCACGATCGGCACCTTTGCCATGGTGATCGTGCTGGTCCCGCTCCAGCTGGTCGTCCCGATCATCGTCGAGGAGGACGCCGGCGCGTTCGACGCGCTGATCAGGGCCGGGTCGATCGCACGGCGTGAGCTGCTTCTCGTGTACGCGTCGCTGGGAGGGCTGACCGCCGCCCTGACCGTGCCCAGGCTGGCTGCCAATTCGCTCGTGCCGGTCGCTTCGGCCGGTGTCGACATCGCCGTCGCGATCGCCAGCCCGATCCTCGTGGCCGGTCTGCTGGCCGCGCTCTACTTGCGCCTGGCCGCCCGTGAGTGGGGCAGCGCCACCCGGCGATCCTAGGCCTCGAACACGGCCGCTTCGCCCTCCGGCGGCAGGCCCAGCGGCGGCGGCGCGGGGGGGCGGGCGGGGTCATCCTCGGCGCGCCGGAACGGGCACTCGAAGTGATGACGACCCGGCCCCACCTCGGTTTCCTCCCAGTCGGGCGCCGGCAATCGCACGGTCGCGGTAGCTCCGACCGGCACCACGACGTCCACCTCCAGGCGGCCTCCGTCGCGAACCCAGGAGACTTCGGCCCGACCATACGGGGTTTCGTGGGCGGCCGAGGCGCGGGTCAGTCCCCCACCCGGCCGCGGCGCCACGAGGATTCGACGATACCCCGGCTCGGCCGGGGCCAGGCCAGCGACCGTCCGGTGCAGCCAATCCGCGACCGCGCCGAGAGCGCAGTGATTGAACGAGAGCATGTCGCCCGGGTTCAGGCGGCCGTCGGGCAGCATGCTGTCCCAGCGCTCCCAGATCGTGGTCGCGCCCATCGTCACCGGGTAGAGCCAGGACGGGACCGTGCGCCGCATCAGCAGGTGGTAGGCGGTGTCGATGGCGCCCGCGTTGGTGAGCGCGTCGCAGACGAGCCGTCCGCCGACGAAACCCGTCCCGATTCGGTGATCGTTGGCCCGAACCAGTTCGATGAGCCGCCCCCCGGCGCGTGCCCGCTGCGCCTCACCGGCGAGCAGGTCGAACTCGAGAGCGATCGAATAGGCCGTCTGCGCGTCGGACACCACCAGGCCGTTGGCCGAGGTGTATTCGGCTTCGAACGCCCGGCGGATCTCCGCGGCCAGCTCGCCGTAACGGCGCGCGTCCTCGACCTCGTCCAGCACCTCCGCCGCCTCGGACAGAACCCGGGCGGTCAGGGCGTGGTAGGCCGAGGCGATGAAGTAGCGGTCTGTCCTGGCCGCTTCGGGAGCGTCTGCGGGCGCCGACGGATCGAGCCAGTCGCCCAGGTGAAGCCCGCTCTGCCACAGGTGGCTCGACCCGGCTATCTGGGCGATCTGGTCGACCCACGCCTTCATGCTGGCGTACTGGCTGCGCAGGATGCCCGCGTCGCCGAACCGCTCGTAGAGAAGCCACGGCACCAGGACAGCCGCGTCGCCCCATACCGAAGAAGGCGCGAGCGGGAAAGTCAGCTGGATCCACGGCACGTAGAACGGCACGGTGCCGTAGGCCTCCTGTTCGACCGCAACGTCGGCGAGCCAGCTCGACAGCATGCCCGAGCAGTCGTACAGAAAGCTCGCGCTGGGAGCGAAGACCGCCAGATCGCCGGCCCAGCCGAGCCGCTCGTCGCGCTGCGGGCAATCCGTGGGCACGTCCATGAAATTGCCGCGCATCGTCCAGACGACGTTCTCGTGGAGTCGGTTCAGCAGCGGCTCGGAGCACTCGAACCAGCCGGAGCGAGCCATGTCGGTGTGGACGACCACGGCTCGAATGTCTTGCGACTGCACGACTCCGGGCCAGCCCTCCAGGTCCACGTAGCGAAAGCCGTGGTAGGTGAAGCTCGGCTCCCACTCCTCGAGGCCGCCGCCGCGGAGCGTGTAGCGGTCCACGGCCGCCGCGCCGCGCAGGGGGCGAGTGGCCACCTCACCCTCCTCGAGCACTTCGCCGTGGCGGAGCGTGATGGTGGTCCCGGCATCGCCACTGACGCGGATGCGGACATGGCCAACCAAATTCTGGCCGAAGTCCACGATCGTCCGCCCCGTGGGCGAGCGGCTGATCGCGACGGCGGCGAGTTCCTGTGTGCGCCGGATCGGCGGCCCGGCCAGCGCGACCAGTTCGGCACTCTCCCGGCCGAGCATTCGAACCGGAGTCCACGAACCGCCGTCGAACCCGGGCGCAGACCAGCCGGCCGGTTCGAACCTGGCGTCGTATTCCTCGCCGGCGTAGAGACCGGCCGATGTCGTCGGACCGCTCGTCCAGCGCCAGTCCGCGTCGGTCGTGACCGTCTCGATGTGGCCGTCGGCGTACCGGACCTCGAGCTGGGCCAGGAAGGCGACGTCGTCGCCCCAGATCCGGCGGCGACCACCGTGAAAGCCCAGGTGCCCGGAATACCAGCCTTCTGCGACCGTGGCGCCGATGACGTTGGCGGCGCCCGCGACCACGAGCGACGTGACGTCGAAAGTCTGGTAGCGAAGGCGGTGCTTGTAGCTCGTCCAGCCGGGGGCGAGGACGTGATCGCCGACGCGGCGGCCGTTGATCTCGGCCGTGTAGACGCCGTGGGCCGTGACGTACAGCCGAGCCTGCTCGACCTTTCCGGCGGCCGCCATTTCGAACGTTCGACGGAAGAGGACCGGCGGTCGATCAGGCCGGTCGCCGAGATCGCGCTCCGGCCCGATCAGTTCGGCCGACCACTCCGAAGCGGCGAGGAGGCCGGCCTCGACTGCGACCGGGTCGCTCCAGGGCGACGGAGCATCGTCACCCGCGCCCCAGACCCGTACCCGAACGCTGCAATTCTCACGCGATCGGAGCGCCGGCGCCTCCCATGCGACCAGGACCGACTCCGCCGACTCGACTCGCCCGCTCCGCCAGGGCGTGGCGCCTTCCGCGGCGACTTCGATTTCGTGGGCCACCTGCCGCCATCCTGCTGCGTCTGAGGCGACTCGCCAGGAAATGCGAGGCCGGGATTCACCGATCCCCAGCGGCTCGCGACGGTGCTCGAACGTGAGGGCGACGATGCTGGTTGTCATGGCTCGGAATGCTAGTCCGTTGAGAAGGTGGGTGGTTCGCCGGGACCCGCAGACAGGGCGCGCGTCGCAATCTGGACAGATACGAATGGGAGCAGTGCGGGTCCGGAACTTCGCGGCGGACTTGCCGCTCAAGTGCGATTTCGGGCCGGGAGCCGCCCTCGGAACGTGCTCCGGTGGCGCGGACGATCTCACGGAGCCCGAACCTGAACCGCCGGCGCCGAGCCGGCTGCACGCGGGGCCGAACAGCCGTCCCGGTATTACCCCGGTTGCCGATTGGCAGGATCGGCCCGAGCCCGACTGGCCGATTCGACTCGCCCGGGCCTTACAATCGCGCCACTCGGGGGACCGTCACGTCGAAAGAGAGGGCCGTCATGGAGCCAGGCATGGACAAGGCCGCGGCGGCGGACGATCCGGTCCCGGCGCTCGGAGCAACCCCTGCCGGGCTCGCGGCCGCGGCGGTCGCGGCGGCGGACGATCCGGGCGCAGCGGCGGCAACCCCTCCGGCTGCCAGGGCAACTGCCGGCGACTACTCGGCCGCGATCGCCAGGGTCGTGGAATCCGCCCGGCGGCTCGGCGTCGAGCTCGACGAGCGCGAGGCCCAGGAGTGGCTCGAGGCCATGGCGAACGAGGAGACGGGCGGCAGTCTCGTCGTCGACGTAGACACGGGCGTCTACGGCCATCGCGTCACGATGCTCGACTTCGCCCCCGCAGACCTGGCCCGCTTCCGCGAGATGGGCAAGATCGTCGGCTTCGACGATCGGCCCCCCAACGTCATGACCGCGCTTTCGATCTCCGGCTCGGCCGCTCAGAGCAAGATCAACTCGTTCCCGGCCGACTGCGACTTCTTCGAGCGGATCAACATCAAAGCGGATACCCGCGCCGAAGCCTGCGCAATTCTGGCCGACATGATCCGCGAGAAAGCCCTGGCGACCGCCGGTGGCCCCGGCCATCGTCTCTGGGAAGTCAAATTCGGCCAGCATCCCTGCGAGGCCAAGAAGGGCGGCAAGCCGGTCGGCGTGAAGTCGCCCATGGCGTGGTCGATCGACGAGATTCGCGCCGGGAAGATGGAGGTCCAGCTGCTGGACGGCACCACGGCTACCTACACCTGGGCCGACGCGACCCGCGATCCGGGCTGGTGCAAGCTCGATTGGGTCATCTCGGATGCGTCACGCGGCAAGCTGGCGAACGCGAGCAACGTCCTCGACACCACCTGGGAGGGTCCGGACGGCAAGATCGTGCCGCTCGACGGGTTCCTCGATCCGTACTTTCAAGAGGTCTACCTCGACTCGGACTCGATCCCGATCTTCTCGAAGCTGGTCAAGGAGCTCTCGGCCGACACGGTCGACGACTACGTCGAGACACTCGAGCACGAAGTCTGGAAGTACACGGTCGAGCACCCGAGCTACGGCAAGGTGGCGCGGCGCCTCTACAACGTCTTCCGGATGAACGGCCACTACGCCGAGGCCGCGTTCATCCGGGAGCTGTTCGACGAGCCGATCACGGCGCTATACCAGGTTGCCGCACTGGTCGAGACGCTCAACGACGCCGCCGGCTCGGGCGACGACTTCGACGCCGAGACGATGACCGAGCAGGTCGACAAGCTGATCATGTCGGCAATCCAGGCACTCGACGGGCCGGAGGAGGCCGAGATGGTCGGCCACCTGCTCAAGCTGCGAACCTCGATCCAGAGGCGGGGCGCCGAAGCGGATCGCACCGAAGACATGACGGGCGTACAGGATGCAGCGCTGAAGGCGGTCAACGCCTACTTCGAGAAGGCTTTGCGATCGGTACCCGAGATCGACGCGTATCTGCGGGACATCGTCGCGCGGGCGCCGTAAGGGCGATATGGGGATCCGGCGCGCCACGCACAGGGCTGGATAAGCTGCAGATGAGCGCCAGATAAGCGCGAGATAAGCCGCGGATGAGCGGCGTTGAGCCGCAGACAAGCGGCTGTTGAGCCGCAGACAAGGCTGGCCAATTCGCCGTTGAGCGGCCGTTGAGCCTGGGCCGATCCGACGCCGGCTCTGGTTGAGTCGCAAGTAAGTCGCCTCCGGTAGCGTGCTTCTCGACACCGCCGCGCACGCAACATCGGAGCTGAGGAATGGGCATGAGCGCGCCCTGGAGGGCGCTCGAGGCATCGGACGAGGCCGTCGGCGAGTCGACCCGGAAGCCCAGACCCTCGCCGCTGCTGTTGATGGTCGGAGCGGCCGCAATCCTCGTCGCGGCGTCCGTCGGCGTAGTGGCGTTCGCCGAGATGAAGCCCGGCGGGCAGGTCGAAGTAGTAGGCGGGCCCGGCGAGACCGCAGGACGCGGCGCATCAGCGTCGACGGCGACGATCGTGGTGCAGGTCGCGGGCGCCGTCGTTCGGCCCGGCGTCTACACGTTGCCGGCCGGCTCACGGGTCGGCGACGCCATCAACAAGGCCGGCGGATACTCGACCGACGTGGATCCGCGGGCCGCGGAGAGCAAGCTCAACCTGGCCGCGAAGCTTCAGGACGCCCAGCTGATCACCGTCCCCAGGCGGGGCGACGCGGCCACAAATTCATCGAAGCCTGAGTCGGCCTCGGTACCGCCCGGCGGCCCGATCAATCTGAACGCCGCTACGGCCGACCAGCTCGACGAGCTGCCTGGAATCGGGCCGGCGACGGCGGCCAAGATAATCGCCTCGCGCGAGCAGCTGCCTTTCACCTCGGTCGATGACCTGGTGAGCCGCAAGCTCGTGGCCGCATCGACGCTCGCCAAGTTCCGGGACCAGGTCACGGTCTGAGCCGCGGATGCTCCCGCGCCCCGCGTCCCTCGCCCTCGGGGTAGTGGTCGCGGCCGGCACCGCGTCCTACCAGCCGCTCAGCGGAGACTCGGCCGCGGCCGTGATCGCGGCCGTGGCCGCGACAGTGGCCCTGGCCATGGCATCGGGCGTGGCGGGAGCGGTCGGCCGCCGGCCCCTCGGGTCGGCCCTGGCCGCGGCTTCGCTCGGAGCGTCGCTCGTCGCCGCGAGACTGGCGATCGGGCTCATGATCGGTGGCGCCGCTCCTCCCGAGACCACGGCCGTGCCCGCCGGCGGCGGTCCGTGGCCGGCCTTCGTAGAGAGCGCGCATGAGTCGAGTGGCCAGCAAATCGCCACGATCGTGCTGAGGGATACTCGGCTGCGCTGCTCGGCGCAGACGCCCGCGTACCCTCGGCTGATCGCCGGCGACACGATTTCGTGGTCGGGGCGCGTCCGGCCGCTGACCGACAGTGATTACGATCGGTTCCTCGCCGCTCAAGGCATCGCGGCGACGTGCGAGGCCACGGCCCTGGAGCTCGTCGCGCATGACGAGTCGGTGGCCGGCAGGCTCGAGGCCATCCGCCAGTCCTCCGGCGACGCTCTCGAGCGGGTCCTGCCCGAGCCTGAGGGCGGCCTGGCCGCGGCTATCCTGATCGGCCTTCGAGACAGAGTGGACCGAGACCTGGCCGCGGCGTTCACCACGGCCGGCGTGAGCCACATCGTCGCGATTTCGGGCTGGAACATAGCGATCGTGGCGGCGACGGTGGCTGCTCTGTTGCGCGGCAGGTTCAGCCGGCGCGGTCGGGCGATCGTGACGATTCTGGCGATCGTCGGGTACACCGTCTTCGCCGGCGCATCGCCGTCGGTCGTGCGAGCGGCGGTCATGTCGGGAGTCGCGATGGCCGCGGTGGAGAGCGGCCGAGGGTCTCGCGTCATGGTCGGGCTCGGCTGGGCAGTGGCAATCATGATCGTGGCGGAACCCGTCACCGTCGCGGACGTCGGGTTCCAGCTGTCGGCGACGGCAACCGCGGGTCTGGTGGCCTGGGCTACGCCACTCACAGCGTGGGTCACGGCACGCGCTCCATGGATTCCGGACGCGCTGCGCGAGAGCCTGGGAGTCTCACTGGCTGCGCAAGCGGCCACTCTGCCGATCGCGCTGCTCACGTTCGGACGGCTGGCCGTCATCGCGCCGGCGGCCAACCTCGTGGCGGTGCCGCTCGTTCCGCCCGTGATGGCCGCCGGCGCCGTTGCGTTCGTCGCCGGCTGGCTCGCCGTGCTCGGCGCCCCGGTCTGGCTGACCGGGTTGCTGGCCATGCCCGCCGCGCTGCTCCTGTCGGCGTTGATCGCCGTGGTCCGCCTGGCCGCGGCCGTGCCCGGCGCGAATCAAACACTGCCGGTACCGGCGAACGTCGTGGCCGCCGCCGCGGCAGTCGGTTTGTTGCTCTTTGTGGTCCGGGGCCTGCGGGGTGCCGAGCGGGCCGGAACCCGGAGGCACGCCGAACGCCAGGGGTCCAGCCCGGCCGCCAGGGGGCCGGCGCGGCCGAGAGTCCGAGCGCGGTACCGGTGGACCCTCGCGGGAACCGCTCTCGTCCTGGTCGTGGCCGGCTCCGTCGTCGCCGCGCGGCCGGACGGCAGCGTTCACGTCATCGTCCTGGACGTCGGGCAGGGCGACGCGGTCCTGCTCGAGGGCGACCGGGGCGGGCGGATCCTGGTCGACGGCGGCCCGGATCCGAGCGTCTTGATGGCCGACCTGGATCGATACATACCGACGTGGGATCGCCGGCTGGACGCGATCGTGCTCACTCATCCCCACGACGACCATGTGGCCGGCCTGGTGGCGGTGGTCGAGCGCTACCAGGTCGGGCGGGCGTTCGAATCAGGCTGGCCGGCCGACACCTCTGCGTATCGATCCTGGAAGTCGGCGCTGGCGGCGCGCGGTCTCGCGGCCGAGCGGCTCTCGACCGGCGAGGTGCTCCGGCTCGACGATGCCACACTGAGCGTCCTGTGGCCCGACGACGGCACGAGGCGACCCGACTACCTGGACGCCGGCGCCACCGACAACCGCAAGACCAACGACGCGTCGGTAGTGCTGCTCGGCGAGTACGAGGGACGGCGGTTCCTGCTGACCGGTGACGCGGAGGACGACGTCGACCCGATACTCCTGGCCCGTGGTCTGCCGACGGTGGACATGCTCAAAGCCGCTCACCATGGCAGCGCCACGGCATCGTCGGACGTCCTGCTGGCCGCGCTCCGAGCCGGGGTCTCGGTCGTATCGGTCGGGGCAAACAACACCTATGGCCATCCGAACGCGGCGACGATGGCGCGCCTGCGAGCCCATTCCTCGCGCGTCTTTCGGACCGACCAGAACGGCACAGTGGAAACGACTCTGGACAGGGTGGCTGTCACGGTCACCGCTGCCCGGTCGGGAGTCGTCGTCGGGCGGCCGTCGGTGCGGCCGTCGGTGCGGCCGCTAGTGCCGGTCCGCGGCTCGCGTCTTCCCGACCGTTCGGGCTCCTGTACGATTCGGTCGATGTCTGTACCGAGCCGTCGAGAGAGCGCGGCCTTGCTCCTATCACTCGATCCACCGGCGTGGCACTTGCGCCACGTCCGAGCCGTGGCCGAAACGGCCGGGTGGTTGGCCTGGCGGGCAGCCTCTGCCGGTCGATCGCTCGATCGCCGCCTGGCGGAGTCGGCCGCATTGCTGCATGACGTCGACAAGCTCGAGCGCGTTCGACCCTCGGTGGAAGGGCTGGCGCATGGCCAGGGCTCCGCCGAGTGGCTTGCGCAACGAGGCTATCCCGAACTCGGACAGGCCATCGTCGGCCATCCGGTGACTCGGCTCGCCGATGCCGCCTGGTTCGAGCGCTGGCTGGCGGCGGTCTCGCCGGAGGCGTTGATCGTGGCCTACTCAGACAAGCGCGCCGGCCAGCGGCTGGAATCGATGGCGGAACGGTTCCAGTCCTGGGAGCGGCGATACCCGCCCGTCGAAAGAGCGAGCCGCGCCCGCGGTCAATGGGACGCCGCGACGATCGAGCAGGTACGCCTTCGCGCCGCTGAGTTGGAGCGGCGTGTCTGCGAGCTCGCCGACGTAGTTCCCGGCGACGTCCGACGCCTGGAATGGACCGGGCGGGCGATCGCTTCGGTGCGGCATGAGCCGGCCGGAGCCGGGGCCGCGACCGTGGACCCCGCGTCCGTGGCGGGCGGCCCGGTCGCCGGCTCCACTCGAGCCGCCGAAGCGGGAGGCCGCTGATGGCGCCGACCGCGCCGCTCGGCTACTACTGGGGTGACGATTCCTACGGGGTTAATCGCGGCCCGGCCCTGCTCGCCACTCGGCTGGCGGGCGACGGCCCGCCGCTGGATCGGCTTCGCCTGACCGGCTCGTCCACCTCAGCCGCCGAGATCGCCGAGAAAGTGGCTACGGCAACGCTCTTCGGCGGCGGCACGCTCGTCGTCGTGTCCGAGCCGGCGCCGCTGGTCGCCAGCAGGCCGCTCGCTACTCTGCTGGTGGAAGCGCTCGGGGCAGTGGCCCCCGGCAACGGGCTGGCATTCCTGGACAGCGTCGACGGCACGGCCCGCCGTCCGGCGTCGCTCGAGGCGCTGCGCAAAGCCGTCGTGGATGCCGGCGGTGACGTTCGCCAGTTCGTGGCCCCGACGCGCGAGGAGATGGCTCGCTGGATAAGCGAGCGTGCCCGCGAGCGGGAAATCCACATCTCCCCGGCCGCGGCCGCCTTGCTGGCCGAGCGAGTCGGGGCCAACGTGCGAGAGCGGGACGTCGACCGCCGCCGGCAGGGCGAACTGGCGGTGGCAGAGCTGGAGAAACTGGCTCTGTACCGTCTGGACGGCCCGATCGGCCCCGAAGACGTCAAGGCCCTTGTCGCCGACGTAGTACCCGGGTCGACCTGGGCATTCCTCGACGCTCTGGGGCTGCGCCGCGCCGCCGAGGCCGCGGAGCTGGCGGAGCGGCTGGACGAAGTCCCGGCGCCGTTGCTGATCACCCAGATACACCGGCGCCTCAAACAGCTCATCGACGTCGCAGACTTGCTCGCGGCGGGCACCCCGGCGCGAGAGCTGGTCAGGACGCTGAAGCTCAACCCGTATGTCGCCGAGAAGCTGGCCGCTCAGGCGCGAACATGGGCACTGCCCGAACTCGACGCGGCGATGGCCGGCCTGCTGGAGCTGGACGCCACTCTGAAGGGCCACCCCGGCGGAGGCTCAGAGGTTCGGCGCCGCGCGGCAGTCAGCCTGTGGATCGCCGAGCGAGTCCGGCGCCCCGGCCAGCATTGAGAACCTCTGCTCCAGAAGGTCGCATCGCGGCCCGCCATCTTCCGTTCAGGTAACCGGGCGGCGCGTTCTGGACGATCAGCCCGGCCCGGAGGTCGCCACCGGGACGTCGGAGCGGGCCCGCAAATGGAACCGAACCCCGTAGACCTCGCCCGTTCCGGGCTCCAGCATCGGCGCGACGGTCATGCGCCAATCCTCGCCGCCGATCCGGATCCATCGAGCCAGCGGAACCCCACGCTCGAGGACAGCATCCAGGAGCGCGAATGCACCGGGCGGAAGGTCGATGAGACTCTCTCGCGCCGGTATCCCAACCGCGCCCTGACCGAACGTGGCGACGAAGGCAGGGTTGCCATAGACGACGATGTGGCCCGGACCGCGGCACATGCCGGCGGGACGCCTTTCGGCCGGGTCGGCGTCCACGGTCGGGTCGAAGTCGGATGAATCTTGTTCTCTCACGCCCTAGATTTTGCGCCGACCGTGCAAGTAGTTCGACTGCAGGCAATCAGCGGACCGGCCGGCGGGCGGCCGAATTCGGCAGGTTCGAGCCAGGCGGAAAAACGACTGCAACTGCCGTGAACGCCGGAGCCGACCTCAGTCTGCGCTGGACCAGGCCTGCTCCTGGACGACGAGATCGCTCTCGATGGCGAAGACGCATCGACCCTGTCCGAGATCGAGCAGCTCGATCAGCTCCGGATCGATGTAGAGCTGATGGCAGTCTTCGCAGAGTCCACCGGGGATGCCGAAGCAAAGACGCTCCGAGCGGTCGGGCAGGCGGAAGGTGGTATCGAAGCGCGTACTCACCAGGCGCCTTCCGCAACGGGGGCAGCGTTCGCGGGCCCGAGTCATCGCATCCGACCTCAGCCATGGCGGCCATTCGACCGCTTCGATGCAGGTGATCCTAGGGGCGAGCCGCGGGCGGGCATATGACTCACTCGTACCGCTTCGACGGTACTCGGTCCGTAGTCTCGTTAGAGGGGTCCAACCGTGGGATGCCTACTAATCCGAACGCATAGTGCACTCCGTCACCGCCTCAGTGCTCCCTGTCACCGCCGTCCGTACAACGGCATACCTACCCTCATTGGCGGGCGCCGAGCAGTACCCGTCGGAGTCCTGATAGCCTTCTCGGATGGATCGCCGCCGGATCGTCGGTATCGGATTGGGTGCGCTCGCGGGCGCCGCCTATGGCACCGGACCACTCTTCTTCAAGCGCTACGTATATCCCGCTGGCGTGGACTGGATCGCGATGCTCGTATGGCGCTTCGCCTTCGCCACAGTCGTGAGCTGGCTATGGCTGGCCGCCCAACCCCGCGCCCGGGCCGCCCTGCGCGAACTCGACCTCAGGACCGTGGCGCGGCTGCTGTTCAACGGCGCCTTCTTCCTGGTCAACGCAAGCGTCTATTACGCGGCCATCGAACGGATCGACATCTCCCTGGTGGCCCTGATCATGAGCATCTATCCGGCCCTGGTCGCGGTGGTGTCGCTCCGCCTGGGTTACCGGTTCGAGGGCAAGCTGGCCTGGGGGTCGCTGGCCATAGTGATCTGCGGATCCGTCCTTACGATCGGCGGTGTTCAGCCGAACACGGACCAGACCGGGATCCTGCTGGCCGTGCTCTCGCCGATCTTCTACGCCGGATACATAGTCTTCACGGCCTGGACGGCGGGCGAGAGGCCCGGCCAGACGGCGGACATGCGTTCGAGAGGCAAGGGTGCTGAGGTTCCGCCGGCCGTCGCCGGGGCGGTGATGATGACCGGGACCTGGATCGCCACTCTTCTGCTCGGCGTCACGGCCCGTGAGTCAATACTGCCCTGGCAGATTCCCGCCGCCGCGTGGCCGGGCCTCGTCGGGATCGGCGTGTTTGCCGCGGCAATCGCGATCCAGGCGTTCTACGCCTCGGCCGCCCGGATCGGCGCTGCTCAGGCATCGCTCATGGCGACCGTGGAACCGGTCGTCGTGATCATCCTGGGGATCACGTTTCTGGGAGATACGTTCGCCCTGGTCCAGGCTATCGGTGCGGCGTTCATCCTCGCCGGCGTCATGGCTGCCCAGTTCGCCACTCCGGCCGAATCGCGGCCGGTCGTGCTCGAGGAACCCTGAGTCGGGCCGCCGACCGTGGACGTCGGCGTCCCAGTGAGCACCGGCAGGCCGGCTCCGATCGCGTCCGGTGCGCGGCGGAACCGCCCCGGTGCGGCCGCGAAACACACGGCCCGTCGGTGGTCACATTCGGCCGGGAATTGGTTACGCTTGGGATTCATCGCCCCACAGTGGTGCGTGCTCGCCACGGAGAACAGCCCAAATATGGCAACTCTCTACGCCCAAGTCGAGAGGATGCGGACGGCCCGGGACAATCTGGTCCGGGTCCGAAGTCGGGTCGAGTTGAGTGGACCGGTGCCGGATGAACTTCCCCGCCGCCGCGACTGGGTCGCCCGAGAGGTCCTGGCCCACGTCGACGAGATGCTTCCCTACTGGCTGGGGGAGATAGAGCGGGTGATCGCCGGGCCGATCGAGCCGGTTCCGTTCGGGCGGGAGCCCACGGACCTTGTTCGCCTTCTCACCATAGACCGCGACCGGACGCTGCCGGTTTCCGAGCTGTACGCGCGGCTGGACAACTCGCTCGAGCGGGTTCTGCGCCGACTGCTCGAGCTGGACGAGAGGCAGGTCTCCCGACGCGGGCTGCACAAACAACGTGGCGAGATGACGATCCGACAGATCGTCGACTCCATGCTCGCCGGCCACATCGAGGAGCACTGCAAGCAGATGGTGTCGGCCCTGGACGCCGAGCGGCCCGTGAGAGCTTGACTCTCACCCTGCCCGAGGGCCTAGAAAGTCATCGACAACCACAGGGAGGAAGCGATGACTACTGCGGCGGCGAAACGACCGGCTCAGACTGCGGCCGAGGCAAACGTCCCCAACGCCCCGGCCGTGGCCGACATCAAGAGGGCCCTGGCCCCGTTCTTCAACCCACCGCGTCAACCTGTGGTAGTTGACGTCCCCGAACTCGGCTATCTGATGATCGACGGCAGAGGCGCACCCGACGAAGGCGCAGAGTACCCGACGACCGAGTTCCAAAAGGCCTTCGCGGCGATCTTCCCGGTCATCTACACGATCAAGTTCGCACTGAAGCCGGCCGGAGTGGCGGTGCCCATCCTGCCCCTCGAGGCGCTGTGGTGGACGAACGACGACCACGGCTTCGACATGAACGTGCCGCCGGACAAGTGGGGCTGGCGCGCCCTGATGGCCGTGGCGGACGCGGTCACGCCCGAGGTCTTCGATTCTGCCG
The DNA here is from genome assembly GCA_963835845.1 of uncultured Chloroflexia bacterium. Lineage (GTDB taxonomy): Bacteria > Chloroflexota > Limnocylindria > Limnocylindrales > CSP1-4 > Fen-1039. Next base: position 178,790 of record CAWIGT010000002.1, read on the forward strand.
TGGCTGAGGTCCGCCGCAAGAAGGGCAACTCGGACGCGCTGGATCGTTTGCGCCTTGAGCGCTGGCGCGAAGGTCGTTGTGCCCAGGTAATGCACGTCGGGCCGTACGCCGAGGAGCGGGCGACGATCGAAGGGCTGCGTGCCTTCATCGCGGCGCAGGGCGCCACACCACGCGGTGCCCATCACGAGATCTACCTCGGCGACCCGCGCCGCGGCGACCCGGCCAGGCTCAAGACCGTCCTGCGCCAGCCGATCGAATAGGCGCGTGGCGGGCGGGCGAATGCGGCCGGCTCGACAGGGCGGCGGGCGCGGCGCCCGAGCCCGCGATTTGGCGCTTGAGCGGAAGTCGGCTACTTGCCGAGGACCCGCCGGCCCTCTTCCTTGACGATCGCCCGCAGCATGAAGCCGACGTTCGCCGGGCGCTCCGCAAGGCGGCGCATGAAGTACGGATACCACTCCTGCCCGTACGGCACGTAGATCCGGACGGCGTAGCCGCGCTCGAGCAACGCGCGCTGCACATCTCGCCGCACGCCGTAGAGCATCTGGAATTCGAACCGGTCCGGACCGATCCGCTCCCTCTCGGCGATCGCGATCGCTCTGGCGATGAGCCTCGGATCGTGGGTGGCAAGCGCCGGGTGGGCATCGGCCAGCAGCAGCCGCTCCATCAGTCGAGCGTAGTTGGTGTCGACGGCCGCCTTGGTTCGATATGCGACGCCCGCGGGCTCGTCATAGGCACCTTTGCACAGCCGAATCCGTCCCCCGGCGGCCGTGACGCGGTCGACGTCCGCGGAGCTGCGCCGCAAAGCGGATTGGATGACGATGCCGACCTGAGGATACGCCTCGTGGGCCACCCGCCAGACTTCGAGAGTGGCGTCTGTCTTGGCGTGGTCCTCCATGTCGAACCGGATGAATCCGCCGCCGTTCCGCACCGCCTCGACGACCCGCAGCACGTTGTCCCGGCAGAAATCGCGGCTGATATCGAGGCCCATCTGCGTCAGCTTGACGCTGACGTTCACGTCCAGGCCCCTCTCCCGGAGCGCCGCGATCGTGGCGAGATAGCGATCCACCGCCGCGGCGGCCTGACCGGCCGTGGCGACGGACTCGCCGAGGACGTCGACGGTGGTCCCGAACCCGGCGTCATGGAGGGCGGCGATGGCCGGTATCGCTTCTTCGAGGGTCTGGCCCGCGACGAACCTGGCCACGACCGGTCGCGTGAGCGGGCTGCGGATGGCGAGCCGGGCCAGCGATTGCCGCTTCGACAGCGAAATCAGCAGCGAGCGCATCGTCCAATTCGGCGCCAGACGGACGCTCTCGGCCAGGCCCATTCTCAACCCTCCCTGGAATGCGAGTTGGACTCGGGTGAGGATTCGGCCGCGTCGGCCTCACGGGCAAACTCGGCGACTTTGGCCGCTTCTTCGCGCTGGAACGCCTCGAGGCGGTTGCGCCTGTGTGCGTCGACCGCCGCTCGAATCGACTCGATCGAAGGCGAGCCCCGCATGCGGCCGTCCGCATCTCGATAGATGCGGCAACCCATCGCAACGGGCAGGTCCGGGTGCGGATCGACGTCGTCGCCGTTGATCCTGATCGTCGGCGAGCCCTGGAAGCCGAGGAACTCGGCATCGTCCGCGCTCGTCACGAAGATGACCTGAATGGGCACTTCGATGATTCCCTTGCGAAGCACCCTCTCGAGGTCCTGGCGCGCCTGCTCCAGGTGCGGGCAGTCCTCGACGGCGAGGAGTTCAACTCGAAGGTCGGCCACGGCGGCAGCCTACATCGGCCCGCCCGAAAAGGTGCGGACTGCCGCGCCGATGCCCTGATTGGAGTGCGGGCCGGGCCTCAGAAAGGTTCGGTGGCCGACAGCAGCGGCTCGATCAAGATGTCGTGGCTTTCGGGGTCCAGGCGATTGCCGAGAGCCACGGCCAGCGCGGCGTCGACGATGGCCTCGCAGGCTTCCATCCTGAGCTGCTGCGAGGTGATGTCGTTGTTGGTCGTGGCATAGGGGTAGCTGCTCGAGCCGCGAATTGCCCAGCATCGAGCCTCGCTGCGGACCCGGTCGATGGATCGAGTCAAGCCGTCACGAGCGCCCACGGCTCGCACGGTCGCCCAGGCGTCCTCGTGGCTCTTGCGGTCGAGAGCGTGCCAGGCGGCACGCATTCCGAGGAATTGCACGGCGTTGAGGTGGGCCAGCATGTCGAAGAAGGCAGCCATCTGCGGGGTGTCCACCAGATCTTGTTCCCGCTTACGGCCCCACATCCCCCGACGCCTCCGGTCAATCCTCGTCCGGCATCTCCAGCAGGTGACGTCGCAGGAAGTCGATGCATCGCTTCCAGGCGTCGCGACAATTCTCGCGTCGCTTCCAACCGTGTGGCTCGTCGTCGTACCAGTGGACCTGGTAGTGCTTGTTCTCGATCTCGAGCGCTTCGACGATCTTCTCGGTCATGACCGGCGAGACACGCTTGTCCTTGCGCCCGTGGAGGATGAGCAGCGGGGCCTCGATTCGTTCGGCTCGATACAGCGGCGAGCCACGCCGGTATGCCGCCGCGGCTTCCGGATCGTCCGGCTTGCCCATCATGCGCTCGAGGTCGATTCGGCCCGGCCGGTCGCCCCGACGATAGCTCTCGGCGATGTCCGAGTCGCCGTACAGGTCTATGCCGGCTCGCCACATCGACGGTTCCTCGGTCAGAACGCACAGAGTCATGTAGCCGCCGTACGAAGCGCCGTAGTGGGCCAGCCGGCCGTCGCACCACGGTTGCGCGGCGGCCCAGTGGCCGGCGTCGATGACGTCGAGTGCGTCGGCATGACCCCACTCGCCGCGGTTCGCCCAGCGGAATTCGCGGCCATATCCGGTCGAGCCGCGGAAGTCGACCGACAGGAAGGCTGCCCCGGCTTCGACTGCGAGCTGGCGGAACGGCATCCATTCACGGAATGTCTGATGCGTAGGTCCGCCGTGCGAGTGGACCACGCACGGCACGCGCGTCGCCTCCTCCCCAACGGCGCTTGCGGGCAGATAGAGCGTCCCCTGGATCGTCAATCCGTCCCGAGCCTTGAAGGCGATGCGCGTGCCGGCGGCAAAATGATCGGAGTCGATTACCGCCGGAAGCGAGTGAGTCAGCTGGCGCGGTTTCGCGCCCTCCGCGACGGCTTCGGGCATCGGCAGCAGCCACAGATCGTCCGGGGTGCGCTCGGTGGAACCGACCGCAAGGATGGCCGACGACTCGGGCAGCCAGCCGATGGCCATCCACGCGCCTTCGAACGGATTTAGCACGGTCGATTGCCCGCCCGCCGCATGGTGGCTGTTGACGCGGGCGCCCAGGCCGGCGCCATTCGAGAGTGCAACGCCGTCGGCGTCTGATGAGCCGATCGCCGGAAGCTCGGCGACCACGAGATCGATCAGTCCGTCGTGGACCTCAATGTAAACGAAGCGCTTGCCGTCGGGCGAAGGCAGCGGCACGTAACCCCAGCCGCCGCTCGGCTCACCGTGATCGCGCTCACCCCCGGTCAGGACGATCCGTTCCCTGGCGTCGGCCGAGACTCGCACCGCCTGGAACCAGCCGTCCCTGTCCGAGACCATCAACAGCCCGGAACCGTCGGGCAGCCAGCGTGGGCCGGTCTCCCAGGCCGCCTCGCCGGCGATGAGCCTGGCCTTGCCGGTGGCAACGTCCACGAGGTGTATCTGCGAAGTGAGCAGATCCGGCAGACGCTGAGACGTGACCGCGATCGAGCGGCCGTCCCGCGACCACGCATAGTCCTCGATGTCGACGCCTGGCTCGGTCAGCGGGGTCGGCTCGGGCGATCGGGGCCGGGTTGCCGGCCGGCCGCGGCGCGGCACCGGAGCGTCCACGATCCACAGTTGATCCCAGCCGCGGCGGCGCGAGATGAAGGCGATCTGATGGCCGTCGGCGCACCACCGCGGCGAGCGGTTGCCGGCAGGATGCTGGGTAATCAGGGCCTGGTGCGAACCCTCGACGTCGATCATCCAGATGGACTCGTCGCGCACGAACGCGAGGCGCCGGCCGTCCGGCGACCACTGCGGATCAGAGGCCGATTTCTCGGTTGCCGTCAGCTGCTCCGGGTATCCACCGCGGATGGGCATCAGGAAGATCTGGCGGGCGCCCGCGGCCTCGGCCGTGAAGGCCACCCGGCGACCATCCGGCGACAGGCGGAACTCCCGCGGTGGCTCGACGGCGGCGGCCTGCTCTACGGTCAGGCCATCGCGGTAGGGGCGCCGAACTCGAGCGCCCTCCACGATCCCTCGAGCCAGGTCCGCGACCGCTCGAGCTCGGTTCAGCGGCGCTTCCGCAGCGTCTTCATCCAGACGGCTCCGGCCGTCGATCAAGTCTTCTGCCAGTTCAAGGCCATGAACCGGTCCTCCCTCTCACCCGGCGCCGGGGCCGGATCGACGCGAACGAACGTCTCTCGACCGAATTGCCGTTCCATCTGGCCCCGCTGCTCGGGGTCGTCCCACTGGCGGCCGCGCATCTGGCTGTCGTGGCAGGCCAGCGCCGCCATCTTGCGCTCGATCACCGGGACGATGTCGACCATCGTGGTGATGTCCTCGTCCGGCCGGGCCAGCCGTCCGAAGGCCTCCTGCTGGCGCAGGTCATCTGCGCTGGGCGGCTTGTCGTCACCGGAGCGGCGGCGCTCCTCTTCCATGGCGGCTTGCATGCCGGCTACGAACGAGCGCGGCAGGGCCTGGTGATACAGCGCGATCGGGCCGCCCGGTTCCGCCGCGGCTCGACGATAAGCGGCAGTAGCCGTGGCCGAGCAGGCGACGTGGTCCGGATGCCCGTACACGCCGCCCGGGTCGAAGGTGACGATGACCGCCGGCCGCAGTTGCCGGATCACGGTCAGGATCCGCTCCACGACCTCGCCCTGCGGGGCAAGGCTGAGCGAACCTTCCGGCGCTCCCCAGCCCTCCATGCCCGAATCGCGGTAGCCCAGGAACATGGGCTCGGCGATGCGCAGCTCACGACAGGCGCAAGCCAGTTCTTCGCGCCGGATCTCCGGATCGAGGGAGTGGTCCACGTCCATCTCGCCGGGCTTGCCACCCTGGTCGCCGTTCGTGGCGCACAGAACCCAGACCGGGTTGCCGGCTTCGGCGGCGAGGGCCATCACGCCACCGGCACCAAAGCTTTCGTCGTCGGGGTGGGCGAAGATCGCGAGCAGCCCCTTCGGGGTTACGGCCGCGTTGGACTCGTTCGGATTGGGCATCTCAACCCCCGGTTCGCCGTGCGGCCGGCGCTTTTCGGGCGCCGTTCCGGGCCTTGCCGTTCGTGCTTCCTCCGGCCTCGGCTTCGTCGAGCCCGAGGCCCTTCTCCAGATCCTGACCCAGTTCGATCGTGCGGCGGTAGGAGGCCCAGACCGCCTCCGAAAGGACGGTCCGCAGCCGGCCGGATTCCAGTTCGTGGATGGCCGCGGCGCTGGTTCCGCCGGGCGAAGTGACCATGTTGCGCAGCACTGCCGGATGCTGGGCGGTGGCCTTGGCGAAGGCCGTGCTGCCTTCCAGCGTTTCGATGACCAGGTCGTGGGCGACGTGCCGTGGGAAGCCGAGATGGACGGCCGCATCGATGAGGGATTCCATGACCAGGAAGACGTAGGCGGGCCCGGTGCCGCTGACCGCCGTCGCCATGTCGACGAAGCGCTCGTCCTCCATCTGGAGGTCTGCCCCGAGCGCTCGCAGCAGCACCCTGGCCTGATCGCATTGCTCTTCGGCGACTTCGGGCGTCGCGTACCAGACGGTCATGCCGCGGCCGATCTGGGCCGGTGTGTTGGGCATGGCGCGGACGACCTGGCGATGGCCGAGGAGATTCGTGAGGACGTTGCAGTTGGCGCCCGCCACGATCGACACCACCAGCTGCTCCGGCCGGAGGTGGCCGCCGAGTTCGTGGCCCACCTTCATCAGCGTTTGGGGCTTGACGGACAGCAGGATCACGTCCGCGTCGCGAGCCGCTTCCAGGTTTCCGGCGACCATTCGCACGCCGTACTGGGCGATGAGTTCTTCGCGCCGCTCGGGTCTGGGTTCGCTGCCGACGATCTGCCGGGGCTCCACGAGCTTGCCACGCAGCAGCCCCGCGATGATCGACTCGGCCATGACGCCGGAGCCGATTGTTGCGACCGTTCGGTTCGAAAGGGGCGACATGTCGGCGAGTATAGGCGCCGAGGACCGTGCCCGAAGCCTGGTTTCGCGCGTAATTGCGCTGCGCGGGGCACCAGCGGCCGGAACCGGCGACCAGTGGAATGCCCCGGATAGACGAGGGCCGGTCGCTTGAGGGAGGGAGAGCGACCGGCCTGTATGTTCTCGTCTTAGCCCTGGGAGGAGGGAGGAGCTGATGCGCATATTGGCCAGGCCCACTGAACTTATCCTGAAAATGGAGTGGGAACGTCCGGCAATTTCGAAGTCGGCTCCGACCGGCCGTACGAACTCCGATGCGGCCTTCCCGAGCCGCCCCAATCAGTCGACCAGCGGAGTCCAGCTGTCCGGCGGCGACGTGTCAACGAAGCCTTCGGGGTCGAAGATTTCCGCGAGCATGCCGACGCCGTCCACCACTCGCGGCCCCGGACGGTTGAAGTAGACCGGCTCCACGAAGAAGACCTGGCCCCGCCGCACGGCCTCTATCTCGTCCCAGAACTCGGGCCTGACGGTCCGTCGCCACACGGCCTGGGCCTGCAACAGCGTCAGGCCCGACGGCGCGAACATGAGCATCTCCGGGTCTACGTCCCGGATGGCCTCCCACGTCGTCGCCGCGGCGGTCTCGCCTTCCCGACCGAGGAGATCCCAGCCTCCGGACCGGCGGACCAGTTCCGGAACCCATCGACCGCTGGCCAGCAGAGGCTCGAGGCCCTGCAGCACGACCGTCCGCTTGGCTCGCAGGCCCTGGTCGTGGCGAGCCTCGACCGCCTTGTCGATCTCGCCGACGTCTGCGCGCAGCGCCTCGAGCAGCTCGATTGCGTCATCCTCCGACTCGGTCATCGCGCCGACGGTCGTGATGGAATGAAAGATCCCCTCCAGAGTGACAGGGTCCAGGACGACGATCTGCGGCGAGCTCTCCACGCCGACGAGGGCGGCCTCCACCTGGCGGGAACCGGGCCCCGGGCCGCCGTCGCGGACCAGGATCAGGTCTGGCTGGGCGGCAAGCAGAGCCGCTCGATCCAGCTCGCTCGACCCGAGTTCGTCGAGTAATCCGGCCGGCCCACCGCTCGCCGGAACCCCGATAGGCCGCGTGACGACCGGGATCCCCTCGATCTCCGGCGGGTAGTCGCAGCGGTGGCTGATGCCCGCGAGCTGATCGCTCAGTCCCAGAGCACAGACGATCTCTGTGGCGGACGGAAGTAACGAAACGATACGCATGGGCCAAGTCTAGCCGGGCCCGATCACCCGCCAGTTATTCGACGCCGCCGCACGGCGGGCGACCGCCACTAATCGGAAGGGCGGGAATCGAAAGCGCCCGACCCAGGGGCCGGGCGCTCGACGAGTTGCGGTGAATGTCAGGCAGGCTTGGCCGCGTTGACCTTGGCGCGTGCCGCGTCCTTGTCCGTGAACCAGAGGGCGTTGATCTCCGTGTAGGCCGCCCACTGCGCTGGCAGGGCGTCCTCGGCGAAGATCGCGTTGACCGGGCACTCGGGTTCGCAGGCGCCGCAATCGATGCACTCGTTCGGGTCGATGAACAGGGTGCGGTCGACGCCCTCATCGAAGTGGATGCAGTCCACCGGGCAGACGGACACGCACGCCTGGTCCATCGTGTCGACGCAGGGCTCGGCGATTATGTAGGCCATCGGGCTTCTCCTGGGGTCGTGTTTTCTGGATCAGGCTGGAGGCCCAGCGGCACTCCCAACGCTCGCTCTGAGCGTACCACGCACAAGCTATCCGGCGGAGCCGTCCTTGCGACCCCGGCCGAGCCTACATCTGGGGTTCGTACCCGGGATCCAGGTACTTCTCCGGGTCTTCCTCGAAATCGAGCTTGCAGCCGCGACTGCAGAAGTAGTAGGTCTCGCCCTCGTACTCGAAATGGAGGTCAGTGCTGGTGTCGACTTCCATGCCGCAAACGGGGTCCTTAGCGAACGCCATCGTTGCTCCTTGGTTCGGCCGGCGAGTGGCCGCTTCCGCCCTGTCCCGCCGGCTCGGAAACGATGAGATGAGTGTAGGCCCGAAGGGCATCCGGCGCCTCCGGAGTGGTCGGCCGAGGGGCGCGCGTCCTGCCGCGTCAAGCATGAATGGCCCGCCTAACTTGCGCATATGGACGCGCACTACCCGATAGAGCGGCGTAGGATGCTTTGCATGGACGCCGAAATGGTCGAAAACGCCCGACGAAAGCTCGAAAGCGAGCGTGAGCGGATTCGTCTCGTCCTGTCCGAAGAAGTCGAGCATCCCAAAGTCGCCCACGGCGCACAGACCGCCGCGGCCTCCGAAGTTTCCGAAAGCCAGCGCGGCGAGCAGCTCCGAGGGCGCGAAGCGGCGCATCTCGCGATGATCGAAGCCGCGCTTCACGGGCTCGAGGCCGGCGCCTTTGGGCTATGCCAGACCTGCGGCAAGCCGATCGCGCCGGAACGGCTCGAAGCTCTGCCCTGGGCCACGGACTGCGTCGACTGCCACGCCAAGAAGCGCCGCTGAGTCCTGAGGCTTCGGCTCCCTTGGGATCCGCAATTCATCGGTCCCGGATACAGAACGACCCCGAGATGTTCTCGGGGTCGACTCATGTTCGAATGTTGGTTGCGGGGGACGGATTCGAACCGCCGACCTTCGGGTTATGAGCCCGACGAGCTGCCGCTGCTCCACCCCGCGTCGGGAAGTGTAGGGACGCACCGGGTGCCCGTCAAACTTGCCGTTGGGCCGCCGTTCGGGCCGAGGGTCGCGTCAGGCTGGAATCGGTTCCGCGCCGGCGGCGATCGACGCCGTTCGCGCTCTGTATTCCAGCGCCGAGCGCCAGGCATCCAGGGCGATCGGCCACCAGACCTCCACGGCGTCGTCCGTGCCGTACCAGCGGCGGCCGCTGACTCCGTGGAGCGAACGGTCGAGTAGAACCTGCCGGGCGCCGGCGAGCTCGGTGGCCACCACCGGAACCAGGCCGTCGCCCTCGGTGCCGGGGACGGCTGCGCGGCCGATCACCGACCTGTATAGAAGATGCGCCACACGCTCGCGTGGGCTGCCCGCCAGGTTGCTCCGGACGGCCCGTGAAGCCACCGACACGTAGCCGATCTCCGGGGCGAAACACGCTCCGGGGGCTACGGCGTTGGCCCTGGCCGCCGCGACGTCGTTGATGCGGCGGCCGATCCCCTCCCCGGCCGAGAGTCGGTGCGGCGTTCCCAGAGTGACGATGGCCCCGATCCTCGGCGCCGCCCCGAGCTTTCGACCCGCGACCGGTTCGGCGGCCGTGAGCAGGCGGGCGGTGATGCCCCCGGCCGAGTGTCCAACGATCAAGATCGGGGCGCCGGCCGAGACCTCGGCCGAGAGCCTCACGGCCGCGCGCAAGGCCCTGGCCGAGCGGCTGCAGATGGGCCCGATCCCGCGAACGCCGGCGATCAGCCAGTCCGGCGTCCAGACGTCGGCCACGACGGTGCCGGCCGCGCCGCGATCCATCAGGCGCCGGACGAGCGGCTGGTAGAGCGGCGGCGCGGTCAAAAAGCCGCCCAGGATCAGCACGGTGGGCTTGACCGAGCCCGGACGGCTAAGCCAGGCCGGCCCGGCCGGCGTATCGACCGCGGATTTCTCCTCGTCAGTCATGGTCGCGGCTCCTGGTCACATCGTACGACCACGGGCCTCGAGTCGGCGAGACCCTGGCGGCAGCGGCCGAGACCATTTGGCCCGCAACGCTCTCGCCTTCAGCATGCTCGCAGGATCAGGTGCGCCATGATGTTCCCTGCAGCAACAATTTGGAGGCCTGGCATGCGATTCGACGACGACAAGGCACAGGACAGTTCGGGCGCGCCTCCCGACGAAAAGGCGGCGAGCTGGCACCCGGACAGCGGAGCTCAGCCGTCGCCCGAAGCCGGCGACACCGGCGCGGCCTCGGCCGAGAGCCCAGCGGCAGCCGAATCTGCCGCGCCGAACGTGCCGCCCCAGTCGGCCCCGGACGCCTCGCCTCCACCGCCATCCCCCTGGCAGCCGCTGCCCTCACAATGGGCGGCTCCGCCCGCGGAACAGAAGCAGTGGGATCCCGGCCGGCCGTCCACGCCGCCGACCTGGCAGGCCGGCCCCGGCTGGCAGCCCCAGTCGGGCTGGCAGGCCCAGCAGCCACAGCCTGGTTGGCCTCCTCAGCCGCAACCGAGCTGGCAGCCGCCTCAACCGCAAACGGGCTGGCAGCCGCCTCAACCGCAAACGGGCTGGCAGCCGCCTCAACCGCAAACGGGCTGGCAGCCGCCGGCCGGCGCGCCGCCGAATCAGCCATTCCGCGGATTCGATAGCGGCGGCCTGCCTCCGTCGGGCGGAGTCGTGCCTCACCGCCCCAGCCGGCTCCCTCAGATCCTCGTCGTCGTTGCTGCATGCCTTCTCGCGTTCTCCGGCGGATTGGTGACAGACCACGTCGCGTTCCCCAACAACGGTTCAACGCAGGGTCCGGGCGGTGCTGCAACGTCCAACCCGTCAACCACCAGCAACAGCCTTTATGACGAGGCACTCGCGATCGTCAAGCAGAACTTCGTCGGCCGGTCTTCGGTGACCGACCAGCAGCTCCTATATGGCGCACTCAAGGGCATGGTCGACTCGCTCGGCGACACCGGCCATTCCGAGTTCCTGACTCCACAGGAATACAAGGACCTGCAGTCGTCCCTGAGCGCCAGCGTGGCCGGCATCGGCGTCGTGATGTCGAACGACAACGGTGTCTTCAAAGTGGACAAAGTCATCGCCGGTGCGCCTGCGGCGGCTGCAGGCATCAAAGCCGGGGACGTCATCACTGCGGTCGACGGAGCATCGACGACCACCATGACGTTCGACCAGCTGGGCACGAAGATCCGCGGCACCGCGGGCACCTCGGTTACCGTATCCGTCATCCATCTCGGATCGACAACGCCGGTAGACATCACCGTGACCCGGGCCAACGTCGCCGTCCCGCTCGCGACCTGGGGCATGATTCCGGGCACGCATACAGCCGACATCGCCTTGACCGAGTTCTCGACGGGCGCCGCCGACCAGGTCCAGGCCGACATCACCGCGGCCCAGTCGGCCGGCGCGACTTCGATCGTTCTGGACCTCCGCGGCAATCCGGGCGGTTACGCCGCCGAAGCCCAGGATGTGGCCAGTGAATTCCTGTCGAGCGGCGTGGTCTACATCCAGCAAGACGCCCAGGGCAACAACACGGACGTCAACGTCGATGCGAAGCGGAGTCATACCGACCTGCCGCTGGTCGTGCTCGTGGACCACGACTCCGCCAGCTCGTCGGAAATCGTGGCCGGCGCGTTGCAGGACAACAAGCGGGCCAAGATCGTCGGAGTGACCACCTTTGGAACGGGCACTGTTCTGCAGCCGTTCCAGCTGTCCGACGGCTCGGTCATCATCCTGGGCACAGCCTGGTGGTTGACCCCGAACGGCAATCGCATCTTCAACGTCGGCATCAAGCCCGACCAGACCGTCCAGATGGCGGCCAACGCGTTGCCGCTCGACCCGAGCACGTTCGGTGCGATGACCGGCTCGCAATTCCAGGCCTCCGGCGATGCGCAGCTTCTGGCCGCGACGCAGGACCTGAACCCTTAGAAGCCGCCGGGCACCGCCGGCGCCTCCAACGCTGGCGACGCAACTCAAGACAAACGACCCCTCCCCGGCGTTCCGGGCGAGGGGTCGTTTCACGATCGAGTTCTGGTGAGCCGGGTGGGGCTCGAACCCACAACCTTGGGCTTAAAAGGCCCCCGCTCTACCGTTGAGCTACCGGCCCGTGACCTAGGAGATCCTACCGAAGATTGTGCCCCGCGTCTGCGGTTACGCTCGAATTCCCATCTCGGGGCGCGGATCGCTGTCCAACGGACGCTGCCGGTCGGGCGCCTCGGGCGGCTGAGGCAGCTCGGGTGGTCGCTCAGAAGGAGTCGGAGGCTCGGGCGAGGGGGTCGAGGCGGGCGGTGCCGTTGTCGCGGGTGGCGGGTAGAGCAGCACCTGGCTGCCGCCGATCACAAGCTGGCCCGATCGGAGTCCCAGTTCGGCTTCGATCGGCTGGGCACGGCCGGTATGGTCGAGGATCCACGCCGGATTGGCCGCGTCCAGGCTGTCGACCAGCCAGCCCGGCCCCAGACGCTCGATCGTGGCGTGGCTCGGGCTCGCCTGTTGATCCGCCAGGACGATGTTCGCCGCCTGATCGCGCCCGACCACGAGGCGGCGGCCCGGCGGCACCGTGTACGTCCTGGATTGGCCCGCCTCGATGACCTCCAGCATGGCCGGCGCGAACGCAATCGCCTGCGCTCGATTACCGAAGCCCAGATGCTTCAAGGTGGCCGTGCCTCCATCCGTTGGCGTCGATTGCCCGGGGATTCCCGTGATGCTCACTCTATGCCGTCCGGTCCGGCCGCGGCTGTCGAACGGGCGGTCGCCAGGCGAGACATCCGACTCGCCGATCTACCCGCTTACGTTCCGCTGACAAATCGTCCCACCGCCGCAGAACGACCCTGCCGAGATTCGGGGCAAAGGAAGGACCACCGACATGCCCCGACGTCCCGCCGGTCCCGCCGCACTCCGCGGCCTGTCTCTCGCCGTCGCCCTGATCGTTGCCGGCTGCAGCAGCCCCGCGTCCTCATATGCCGGGCCGGTTCTGGGATCGGGCGCTCCCGCCTCCGGCGCATCCCCGGCCGCACCGCCCTCGCCCGCCCCGCCTGGGTCGACGCCCGCGGCCGGAATCCACCTGATCCGGCACGTCATAGTGATCATGCAGGAGAACCGTTCTTTCGACACCTACTTCGGGACGTATCCCGGCGCCGACGGCATCCCGATGGACGGCGCGACCCCCAGCGTGTGCATCCCCAACCCGGCCACGGGCGGCTGCGACCGGCCGTTCCACAGCACGTCGAACAAGGACTCGGGCGGGCCGCACAACGTGGCCAACGCCACAGCGGACATCGACGGCGGGACAATGGATGGGTTCGTGGCCCAGGCCGAACACGCGACGAAGGGCTGCGCCATCACGCTGAACCCCGGCTGCGCGGGAACGGGCACGCCGGACGTGCTCGGCTACATGGACCAGCGTGAGATCCCCAACTACTGGACCTGGGCCGGCGACTACGTGCTGCAGGACCATATGTTCGAGCCGAACGCTTCCTGGAGCCTGCCGGCGCACCTGTTCATGGTCTCGGGCTGGTCGGCCAAATGCACCGACCCGGCCGATCCGATGTCGTGCCAGAGCGAGATTCAGAACCCCGGTCTGCCCACGGCTTCGAACCCGGACCCGTACGCCTGGACCGACCTCACGTACCTGCTCCACAAAGACAACGTCAGCTGGGGCTATTACCTGTCCAACGGCACCGAGCCCGACTGTGAAGACGATGCGATGGTCTGCACGCAGGGCAAGCAGAACGCGAAAGTGCCCGGCATTTGGAACCCGTTGCCCGGCTTCAGCGACGTGAAGGCCGACGGCCAGACCGGCAACGTCCAGACGGTCGACCATTTCCTGACCGCGGCCAGGGACGGAACGCTTCCGGCGGTCAGCTGGGTCGTGCCAAACGGCAAAGTCAGCGAGCATCCGCCCGCTCTCGTCTCCGACGGACAGTCGTACGTAACGAGCCTGATCGACGCCGCGATGCAGGGCCCCGAATGGTCGAGCACGGCCATCTTCCTGGCCTGGGACGACTGGGGCGGTTTCTACGACAACGTGGTGCCGCCGAATGTGGACGGCAACGGCTACGGGCTGCGCGTGCCCGGAATGGTCATCAGCCCGTTCGCCCGTACGGGGTACATCGACCACCAGACGCTCAGCTTCGACGCGTACCTCAAGTTCATCGAGGACGACTTCCTGGGCGGCCAGCGGATCGATCCGGCGACCGACGGCCGGCCCGACTCGCGCCCGGACGTTCGTGAGAATGCGTCGCAGCTGGGCAACCTGACGGCCGACTTCGACTTCAGCCAGGCCCCGCGGCCCGGGGTCGTGCTCTCGACGACCCCTGCTACCGACTTGCGGTAGTGGAGCGGCTCTGGCGGGGTCGGCGTTTGCGTGCGGTCGGCCGGTTCGACCGGCCTCAGCAAGGTTTCAGCTTCCGGGCAGAGACTGGGATCAAGATCTGGAGTGAACTTTGAACCAGGCGATACATCGCGGAACCTTCAAGTCGGGCACGGCAGGGCAAGCTACCACCTGGCCCCTGATACCGGCCCGGCATGCGGCCGCGACGGAAGCCCGCCGGCGCTCATTCGAGCTAGCGCTGCTGGCGCTGGCCTCGACCGCCGTCGGTGTGACACTGCTGCTGTCGGCCGATACCTGGTTGGGCGCCTCGGACATCGCGTCCGGGTCGGGCCTCGCGGCCGTGGCCGGGGTAATCGTGCCGCTCCTGGTTGTGCTCGCGGCCCTCGAACTGGTACTCGCCTACGGCCTCTGGGCGCTCCGGTCGTGGGCGTGGCCTCTCGGCGTCGGCCTGACGATTGCGGCGCTCGTCTTCACCGAAATTGGCGCGGGTCGCGGTTCCGCGGGCGTGCACACGGCGTCGTTGCTGCTCGAGATCGGAACGCTCTGGTACCTGCTCAGCCCGAGCGCCCACCGGACAATGAAGCCTCAGAGCGACGACGCCGAGTCCTGAGCCTGTGGTCGCTTCTGGCGCCGGTTCCGGGGCAGGCGTTCCGGGCCTCGTTTTCGATGAGCATTCGACAGAAGTCCTGACGGCTTAGCGGGGCGACGGCGTATAGATCTCAGAGACCGCCGTCACCTGGGCAGCCAGGGCATCCAGGCCACCGCCGGCAACGAGAACGCGGCCGTCGGGCAGCACTTGCACGGCGGGCCACATCCGCGGAGTGGCCAGGCTGCCCGTCGCCGTCCAGGCACCGGTGCTCGGATCGTAGAGTTCGCTGCTCGCCTGGACCTTGTAGGCGGGATCGACGCCACCCGTCGCCAGCACGCGACCGTCGGCCAGCTTCACCAGACAGTATTCCGCCCGGCCGGCCGCCATCGACCCTGTGGCCGCCCAGCTGTTCGAGGCCGGGTCGTAGATCTCCGCGGTCTCGTGGCTCGGGTCGCTGTTACTCGTCCCGTACCAGCCGCCCGCCACCAGGACGCGGCCATCCGCAAGAAGAACCGCTCCGTGGACGTATCGAGGATGAGACATCGGCGCGGCCGCCCGCCAGGCGTTCGTACGCGGGCTGTAGATCTCGGCGCTGGACGTCACCGAACCGCTCTCGCCCTGATAGGTGGTAGCTCCGCCGGTCACCAGGACCTCGCCATCCGGCAGCAAGGTGGCGGTGTGTCGGGCCCGCGCCACGGACATCGGCGCCACCATCGTCCACGTGCCCGCCCTGGGATCGAAGATTTCGGCCGAGGCGGTCGCGCTCCAGCCGGGCGTGCCCTCGATGCCGCCACCGACGGCCAGGACGCGACCGTCCGGCAGCAGCGTCAACGTGCCTTGAGTCCGGGGCAGATTGAGACGTCCGGCCGCAACCCACGTCCCGTTGCCGGGGAAGTAGCGCTCCGCGGTGTCCAGCGGCTGGCCGTTACGCGACCCCCCGGCCACCAACACCGAGCCGTCTTGCAGCGTCACCGCCATGGCGTACGCGCGTGGCTGGAGCATGTCGGTCACGCTGTTCCAGTTGCCCGTGGATGGATCGTAGATTTCGGCCGACGCGACCGCGGCGAAGCTCGACTGACCGTCTGAGCCGCCGGCGACCATGACTCGACCGCCGGGCAGCAGGGCGCTGGCACTCGCCCAGGTGGCCTGCGGCAGCGGGTCGGTGCGAGTCCACGAGCCATCCCCGAGGACGGGTTTGGCCGACGGCCCGATCGGCTGCGACGAGCCGGGCTGCGCCGAGGCGACGGGGCCGGAGTTGGCCGCGGCCGGCGAGAAATCCGGCGTGGGGCTGGGGCCGGCCTGAGTACTTGGCGGAGACGTCGCGAGAATTGGGCTCGGGTGGGACTGGTCGAGCAGCAGGAACGCCGCGGGACCCGAGGCGACGACGAGCAGCAGGGCCAGCGCGTCGACGACCAGAATCGCGCCGACGCCGCTGGCGAAGGTTCGCCGTCGTCGCGGCCTGCCGGCGGCCGGCGACCGGCCGAACGCCTTCGACTGGTGTCCCTTGTCGGCGTCGGATCCGGCGCCTGCGTCGCGACTCATGATGCGGCCATCAGTCGCGCCCGAGCATGGAGATGATGCTGCCGGCGATCACCGCGATCCCGCCCATCACACACGCCACGGTCGAGTAGAGTACGCCGCCGTCCGTAGAGTGCCCGACGCGCCCGGACGCACCGCCGATGCACACTTCGATCACGAGGCCGAGGACGAGCAGTTCCAGGGCGGCCGCGACCGGCGGCAGTCGTCTCAGGGCGATCAGACCGGCGATCGGCACGGCCACGACCGCGGCCGCGAACGCCGCCAGCAAAGGCGCCACCTGCCCGAACCGCGTCACGACGTCGGCCGGGCCGGTGAGCGGCGCGAGGTCGTGGGCGGCGCCGGGAGTGCCGGCCAGGATCGAGGCGATGCCGCCGATGACCACGACCGCGCCGCCCACTGCGAAGCCGCCGCCGCTCATACGAGCCGCCTGCTCGTTCGGTGCAGCTTTCCGCCGTGGAGCCGCCATTCCGGACCCTCGATCAGCTGGATCGGCTATCCGGGGCCGGCGCCGGCCGCCACTGGCGACCGCCTCCTCACATGGCCCCGGCGCTGACTATACCGCCGGGCCGTCGCCGCGACCACCCGAGGAGTGGCTCGTTACCGGCCCGCGGCGACCAGTTCCAGTGCGGCCGTCGCGGTCGGTTCGTCCGTGATCAGAACGTGGAGGAGGCCGGTTCGCGCGCCGGCGACGATCGTTTCCACCTTGTTGACGCCCGCGGCGATGCCGACCACACGGGGCACGGATCTGAGCATCTCGATGGGAATGGAAATAGTGCGGCGCTCCCACTCGTCCTGGACGAACGATCCGTCGAGCCGGACCAGGTGGCCGGCCACGTCGCCCACCGCCCCTTTGTCGGTCAGCCGCGCGCGACCTTCCTCGTCGAGTCGATCCATGACCGTGCCGTAGCCGGGTGCGAAACGCGGCGCGCCGCTCATGCCCACGAGCGCCAGCCGCAACTCCCCCCAGAATCGCGTCGTGGCGGTCACGGCGCTGTCGGAGAGCAAGGCGGCGGTCGTGGCCTCGTTGTCGAGCAGGCCGGGGGCGTGCAGCAGGCGCAGTCCCGCGCCGATACGCTCGGCCATATGGCGGGCGATCTCGTTGCTGTTCAGGTGTGGATTGCTGGAATCCCATCCACCCACCAGCGGCACGACCACGGCCCCCGGCCTCGAAATCGCGGGCAGGGCCGCCACGAGCGATTCGACCGTGTAGCCCCCTGTCAGGCCTATTGCGCCTTCGACCGGAAGCTCGCCGGCCAGACGCGAAGCGGAGGCCACGCCGCAGAGTCTGGCGGCGAGAGCAGGTGTCGTCTCGTGACCGGGCGTGACCCAGGCCTCGAGGCCGAGCGACTCCGAAAGCGAGCGAGCCAGTGGTGTCGGCGCGGTCGGCTCGCCCTCCACGGAAATACGCACCACGCCCGCGGCCCGGGCGGAGGCAAGCAGCCGCGACACCTTCGATATGGAGAAGCCGGTCAGCGCCGCGATCTCCGGCTGGCCCAACTCGCGGACGTAATAGAGCTGGGCGACCAGGCGCATCATCTCGCGCTGGCTCGTCGTGTCGGTAGCGCCCGCCGTCTCGGCGAAGCCGGTCGTGTCGGCGACGCCGATGATGTCGGCCACCGCCGGCCGGGCTGCGTTCGCCGGGCCAACCGTACCGGCCCTTGCGGCTTCACCGGCAGAGTCGTTCTTTGCCCCACCGGTCCCGTCCGACGTGACCCCGGACGCCATCCGTCGCCCCTTCCTTGACACGACCGCGGCGAGCCGCGACCATAACGGCACACATTCTTGTGCAAGACATTGCGTGAGAATATTTGCAGGAAGTCCTGCCAGAGTCAAGTGTCGCGGAGACTTCGAGTGCGAGCGTTTCGGATCGTTATCGCCGGCCACGGGACTCTGCCGGCTGCCCTGCTCGCCACTGCCGAAATGATCTGCGGCCCGATCGCCGACATCGCCGCCGTCGGGCTTCAGCCGACCGACCATCCCGACCGATACGCCGAATCGCTCCGGACCGCCATCGGCCACGACCATCGGCGCGTCCTGGTTCTGTGCGACCTGCTCGGCGGAACGCCCTTCAACGTGGCTTCGGCCATCGGCCGTCGTTCGCCCCGAATCATCTGTATGTCGGGCATGAACCTGGCCATGACCGTCGAGGCGGCCCTAGCCGACGGCGACCTGGACGAGGCCCTCGTCGAGCAGCTGCTCGAGGTCGGCCGCGCCGGCATCGTCGAGACGGAGCGCCACCGCGCCCGACGCGCCTCCTGACCCGGGCCGATTCCGATGAGCCTGCGCCTGGTCCGCATCGACGACCGCCTGATCCACGGCCAGGTTGTGGCCGTGTGGCTCAGGGCCCTGGCAGCTCAGCGGATCGTCATCGTGGACGACGCCACCGCCCGCGACGAGTTCCTCCGAGAAGTGCTCACGCTCGCCGCCCCCCAGGGCGTTCCGGTGGAGGTCCACGACATCGCCACCGGCGCCGTCCGCTGCATCGAGCTTGCCGCCACTCCGGAGCCGGTCATGGTTCTGGCGCGCTCGCCGCGAACCGTGCTCAGCCTGCGCCAGGCCGGCGTCCCGATCGAGATCGTCGATCTGGGCGGCATGGGCGCGGGGCCGGGCAGGCACCGCCTTCACAAGACGATCTCCGTCAGCCCCGAGGACATGCAGGACCTGCGCGAGCTGGAGCAGCTCGGTACCCAGGTCCAGATCCAGATCGTCGCCGACGACCGGCCGATCCCGTTCAGCTCGCTGGATTCACGCAAATGAGCGGCATCCGAAGCGCCACGATCGAGAGGAGAAGAATGTTCAGGAAGCTCGCGGCTCTCGGTGGCTGCCTCACGCTGGTTCTGCTGCTGGCAGCAGCCATGCCCGCCGCCGCTCTCGGCGTCGGCGGCGCTCTCGGCTCCAGCGGCGCTCTCGGCGCCAGCGGCGCGCCCGCGGCCGCCACTCACACCATCAGCGTGAACGTCTGGCAGGCAGCCCTGATCGCCATCGGTTACTACCTGGCCAACAGCCCCTGGCTCTTCGGACTGGCGTTCTTCACGCTCTATCGGCCGCTGGTCGCGGGCTTCTTCGTCGGTCTGATCCTGGGCGACCCGGCCCAGGGCACGCTCATCGGCGCGGCCATCAACGTGCCATACCTCGGCTTCATCTCCGCCGGGGGCAACCTGCCCGCCGACGCCAGCCTGGCCGGCTGGATCGGTACGACGGTGGCCCTGGCCAGCGGTCTCGACCCGACGAAAGCCGTGGCCATCGCCTTCGGTCTGGGTCTGCTCGGCACGATCATCTTCTACGGCCGGATGGCGGTCGATTCAGTCTTCGCACACTGGGCGGACGCTCGGGCGGAGAAGGCCGACATCGGCGGGGTCGCCTTCATGAACCTGGTCCCCGGCCAGTCGTTCCTCTTCGTCGTCAGCTTCGTGCCGGTCTTCCTGCTCGCGCTCAACGGCCCGGCGGCGGTTCAGGACGCCCTGAATGCCTTACCGCTCTGGACGGTCAACGGGCTGGTCATCGCGGGCGGCGTGTTGCCGGCGATCGGCATCGCCCTGAACATGCGCTTCATCTTCCGAGGCTCGGCAATTCCGTACTTCTTCCTCGGCTACATCCTGATGACGGCCACTCACGGCTCGCTCTCGCTCGTCGTCGTGGCGGCGATCGGGCTGGCGCTGGCTTATCTGCACCTCAATTTCGTCCGGCGCGACGGTCCCGCCACGACCGATCGAGCGGCCGAACTGGCTGCCCCGGCGACTGCCGCCGCCTCGACCACGGACGCGACCGCCGGAGCACCGGCCCCGACGCCTGAACCCGGTCGACCGGCGATACGTCTCACCCGCGGCGACCTCCTTCGATCGTGGGCGCTGTGGACGTTCTTCGCCCACGCCAACTACAACTACGAGCGGCTTCAGGGCACCGGCTTCGCCCACGCCATGACGCCGATCATCAAGCGCCTCTACACCACCGAAGACGACATTCGGGCCGCTCTCAAGCGCCATCTGGTCTTCTTCAACACCGAGCCGAATTTCGGGAACGTCGTCCACGGCACGGTCATCGCCATGGAGGAGCAGCGGGCCAACGGCGCGGCGATCACCGACGACGCGATCAACTCGGTCAAGTCGGGCCTGATGGGGCCGATGGCCGGCATCGGCGACACTCTGAGCCAGAGCACGATCACGCCGATCCTGCTGGCTCTGGGCATCGGCATCGCCGGTGGCACGGCCGGTGGATCCGCCGTACCGACGCTCGCCGGCGCGACGGGCAATCCGCTCGGCGCGATCATCTACATCGTCCTTGTGTCCGTGGTGATCGTGGCCATCGGATATACGGCCTGGATGCAGGGCTACTCTCGCGGCCGTTCATTCGTGACCGACATCCTGAAGTCGGGCACGATCGACCGGGTCCTGGTCGGCGCCGGCGTGCTGGGCAACATGGTCCTGGGCGCGCTGGCCGCCACGTTCGTCGTTGTGAACCTGGCCCCCACGGTGACCATCGCCGGCGCTCAGCTGAACCTGCAGGCCGCAATCATCGACCCGCTCTTTCCCGGCGCTCTTGCCCTCGGCCTGGTCGTGATGACGTGGTGGCTGCTGCAGAAGCGGGTCAGCCCGCTGGCGCTGCTGGGCGTTTACCTCGTGGTCTCGATCGTGGCCGCGTACCCGTTCTTCGGCCCAGGGCAGCAGAACGCGGGCGACTTCTCGTACCAGGCCTGCACTTCGTCGCTGCTCCACCAATACTCGCCCTGCGGCGCCCCGCCGGCGCCGACCACGGCACCGACCATGGCCCCGGCGCCGACTGGGGCACCGACCGCGACCGCGTCCACCCAACCGTGAGGCCGGGCCGGCTCACCCGTCGGGACCCGACTATCTAGTCGATCGGGGAACGCCGAAACTCGACTGATACGGCAGGCAGGCGAGGAGTCTCGAGCTCCACCCGCGCGGCGTCCCCACACGGTCGCCTCGACCGTCGCGCGGGGCCAATGGCGAGACCGAGCCTGCGGCTGGGCGCGTCCTGCGCCCGGAAAGGCCCCCGAACATGGATCACGTGGCTACCGTTCGACGCATGTACGAGCTGATCAGCGCTGGGGACATCGGCGGCTTCAGCGAGCATCTGGCGGACGACTTCGTCGAGCATGAAGTGACCCCGGGCCTCGAGCCGACGAAGGAAGGGGTCAAGAAGTTCTTCCGGATGCAGCTCGCGGCCTTCCCCGACGTGCGCATGACCGCGGAGGACGTGATTGCGAGCGGATCCAAGGTGGTGGCGAGGGTCAGGTACAGCGGCACCAACAAGGGCGAGTTCATGGGCATGCCGGCCACCGGAAAGCACGTGGATGTGCAGCTGATCGACATGTTCCTCTTCGGCGACGACGGCCGCGTCCACGAGCACTGGGGCGTCATGGATGCTCTGGCGCTGATGCAGCAGCTGGGCGCGGTGCCGCAGGGTACGCCGGCCTGATCGACGACCTCCGGGCGGGGCTGCCAGGCTTCCGAGGGCCGCCCCGCCAGACCCGCCTCGTCCATGCCCGGGCGCAGGCTGGGGCCCCATCAAGCGGCCGCAACCCGGCGTGTCGATTGCCAGATCCGTTCAAGGGCGCGGCGATTCGCGTGAGGGTTACTCCGCGGGGCCACTCAGCGGAGGCACGTACGCGGCGCCGAATCGCTCCAGCTCCGCCAGGGCCGAGACGATCATCGGGTGAGCCCGGCGCTCGGGGCGGATCACGGACGATATGCGGCGGGCGAGCGGCGGCGAGATGGGCCGCACGCGCGCCCGGACGGGGCGGTCCAGCAGCGCCAGCCCGGGCAGCACTCCCACTCCCAGGCCGGCTTCGACCAGGGCGATGATCACGCTGAAATCCTTGCAGCTCGAGCGGATGTGCGGCTCGAAGCCCGCGTCCCGGCACGCCCGAACGGTCACTCTCGACAGGTGACTGTTGTCGGTGTCCATGATCCAGAACGCGTCGCGGAACTCCTCCAGCCGGGCTTCCCCGGCTGGAGGGCTCTTTCGGGCGGAACCTGCCGAACGAGCTGGAAAGCTGGCAGAAGGGGCCGACGCGCGAGACTTCAAGCCGTCCGTCATCGCCGAAGGCTCACCCACATCGGCACCAAAAGTCGCGGGCGCAGGCGCCGTCCGAGCGCCGTCGTCCACCGCGAGGTAGATAGGGTCGCGCATGAACTCGCAGACGGAGAGGCCCGGATCGGTCACCCGCGAGCCCTCGCCGTAGTCGTCGACGATGGCGATGTCGATCTCGTCGTTCTGGAGCGCGGTCAGGCTTTCGTCGGCCTCCAGGTCGCGGAGCGTGACCCGCAATCCCGGATGAACGTGGCTCAGCGCCGTCATCACCGGCGGCATGACGGCCCGAGCCGCCGTCGGAAAGGCGGCAATGCGCAACGTCCCGGTCACGGCCTCACGCATCCCCGCCAGGTCCGCCTCGGCGGCGGCGATGGCCCCGGTGATCGTGTCGGCGTGGCGGACCAGCCGGAGCGCAGCATCGGTCAGGCGAACCCGCCGGCCGACCTTCTCCAGGAGCTGAACGCCCGCCTCGCGCTCGAGGATCGCCAGCTGCTGCGACACCGCGGACGGCGTCACCTCCATGGCCTCGGCAGCGGCTTTGATGGAACCGCGTCGCGAGATCTCGCGCAGGAGTTGGAGCCGCCACACGCCGAGCACGCCGACAGTTTAGCTCTACTACATCATCAAGTGAGCAAGCTGAACTTGACCTGTGCGGAGACCCGGGGCCATGCTCGACTCTTGCCGGCGGGCCGCGGGGCCGCGCGACGGAACAGGAGAATACGCCATGAAGCTCGCTCAGCGAATGGCTCGAATCGGCACGGAAACCGCGTTCGAGGCGGCGGCCCGAGCCCGGGCGCTGGAAGCAACCGGTCGGTCGGTAATCCACCTCGAGATCGGCGAGCCCGACTTCGACACTCCCGCGAACATCCGCGATGCGGCGAAGCGGGCCTTCGACCGCGGCGCGACCCACTACACGCCCACCGTCGGCATCCCGGAGCTGCGCGCAGCCATCGCCGCCGATGCCACAGCGCGCAAGCGCTTCGAAGTGACGCCGGATCGAGTCGTGGTGGTACCGGGCGGCAAACCGGTCATGTTCTTCGCCATCCTGGCGCTCGTCGACGAGGGCGACGAGGTCATCTACCCGGACCCCGGGTTCCCGATCTACGAGTCGATGGCGACCTATGTCGGCGGCAAGGCGGTCCCCTGTCCGATCCGCCAGGAGAACGGCTTCCGCCTCGATCCCGACGAACTGGCCTCGCTGGTGACCCCGAGAACGAAGCTCGTGATCATCAACTCGCCGGCGAACCCGACCGGCGGCGTCTCCACCCGCGAGGACCTCGAGCGGATCGCGACGATGGCGCGCGAGTACGACTTCACCATCCTGGCCGACGAAATCTACGGCCGGATTCTCTACGAAGGCGAACACGTCTCGATCGCGTCGCTGCCGGACATGGCCGAGCGCACGATCGTTCTCGACGGCTTCTCCAAGACGTACGCCATGACCGGCTGGCGTCTGGGCTACGCCATCGTTCCGGAGCCGCTGATCACACCGTTCAGCCGGTTGATCGTCAACAGCGTGAGTTGCACGAACGCCGCCACTCAATGGGCCGGAGTCGAAGCGCTGACCGGTCCCCAGGACGCGGTGGAGGCCATGGTCGCCGAGTTCAAGGCGCGGCGCGACCTCATCGTGGATGGCCTCAACGACATTCCGGGCGTCACGTGTCTGCGCCCGTCGGGCGCCTTCTACGTCTTCCCCGACATCTCCGCGACGGGGCTCACCGGCGCGGAACTGGCGGATCGGCTGCTCCACGAGGGCGGTGTGTCGGCGCTGGCCGGGACCGCTTTCGGACAGGTCGGGCTGCGGCACCTGCGCTTCAGCTACGCCAACTCGCGCGAGAACATCGCCGAAGCGGTGCGGCGAACGCGGGCAGTGGTCGAGCCGATCGTCGAGGCGCGCCACGGCGCGGCGGTCTCGTGAGGGCGACCGGGGGTAAGCCTCACACGGGGCCGCGCGCGGACGAGGCGCCGTCGGATGCCCGAACCGGCGCGCGGGCCGTAACCGAGGTCGAGCGGCTCTTCGACCGGGCCGAGGGCGAATTCGCTCATTACGAGGTCCTGAAGGATCTCGTCGACGAGCTGATCGACCTGCAGCTCGACTACCGGCAGAGCGGCCACCCCGGCGGCTCGCGGTCCAAGGTCCACATGCTCCTGGCCCTGCTCCTGACCGGGGCGATGCGCTGGGACATCCGCCGGCCGTGGCTGCGTTTCGGCGACCGTTTCGTCCTTTCCGCCGGCCACACCGTACCGCTCGATCTACGCCACCCTCGCCGTGTTGAACGAAGGGCTGCGGGCCCGCTTCGATCGGACCGGCGACCCGCGCTTCGGCTTCCCCGAGGACGGCCGGTTCGCCCTGACCTGGGAGCAGCTTCCCGGCCTGCGGCATCGCGGCGGTCTGCCCGGCCACGCCGAGATGGCCGGCCGCACGCTGTTCCTCAAGGCGAACACGGGGCCGTCGGGCCACGGCATGCCGTTCGCCGCGGGCGAGGCCCTGGCCCTGAAGGCGGCCGGCGCCGACGACGTCCGCGTCTTCGTGTTCGAGGGTGAGGGCGGCCTGACGCCCGGCGCCGCGCACGAAACCAAGAACTCGGCCTGGGGCCTTGGGCTGTCCAACCTGGTCTTCCTGGTCGATTGGAACGATTTCGGGATCGACGAGCGGCCCGCGTCGGCCGTCGTGCCCGGAACGCCGGTCGACTGGTTCGAGCCGTACGGCTGGCGGGTCGTGGGCACGGAACAGGGCATGGACTGGGGGCCCGTGACGCGAGCCGTGCTCGACGCCGCCCGCGGTCCGAACCCCGCCCGCGCCCCCAGCATGGCGTGGTTCCGTACCCGCAAGGGTCGTGGCTACGGCAAGTTCGACGCGGCCAGCCACGGGTCGCCGCACAAGAGGCACTCGCCCGAATTCTGGGCCGCGCGTCGCGAGTTCATGGCCCGCTACGGCGTCACGTATCAGGGCGTCGGCGAGGCCGCGCCCGCTGACCCGGCCGAGCTCCGCGCCGAAGCGGACGCCAACTTCCAGGTCGCGATGAGCGTCATGCGGCGCCACGAGGGTCTGGTCGACTGGTTGTCGGACCGGCTGCTCGATGTGGCGGCGCTCGTGCCCGAGGCTGTGGATGGCTTCCGGCTGGGCGCCACGACGGGCAAGGCGGGCGGCGGGGCGGCGAGCCCCGGCCAGGCCTCCCATCCGTCGAGCGTCCACCCGGCAAGCTCGCCGGCCATATTCGACTTCGAGCGTTACCCCGCCGAGATGTGGCGCCAGCCCGGCGACCGCCAGCCCAATCGCGCCGGGCTCGCGGCCTGGGGCTCGTACGTCAACGCAATCGCCAAACGCGACTTCGGTCGTCCGCTGTTCATCGCCTGCTCGGCGGACCTCGCCGAATCGACCAACATCGCCGGCTTCGCCAAACCGTTCGGCGACCTGCCCGGTTTCGGTTGGTACGAACGCGACTCGAACCCAACCGGCGCGCTCCTGCCCACAGAGATCACCGAGTTCACCAACGCGGGCATGATGGCCGGCATGGCCTCGGTCAACTTCGCCGCCGATCCGTTCGCCGAGTTCGACGGGTTCTGGGGCGCGTGCTCCACGTACGGTTCATTCAGCTACCTCAAGTATGGGCCGTTGCGCCTCTTCAGCCAGCTCGCCCAGGACTGCGACCTGCGCGTCGGCAAGGTGCTGTACGTCGCCGGCCACTCCGGCCCCGAGACGGCCGAGGATTCGCGGACCCACTTCGGGATCTTCTCGCCGGGCGTGACGCAACTCTTCCCGGAGGGCCACGTCCTCGACCTCCATCCCTGGGAGTACAACGAGGTGCCGGTCGTGCTGGCCGCAGCCTGCGCCACCGACGTGCCGATCATCGCCCTGCACCTGACACGGCCGCCGGTCGAGATCCCCGACCGGACGGCGCTCGGGATCCCGAGCCACTTCGCCGCGGCACGCGGCGCATACGTCATGCGGCCTTTCCGCGAGGACAAACCAAAGGCGGGCACGGTCTTCGTGCGCGGCTCGCTCAGCACCGCGAATCTGGTCAAGGTGTTGCCCGAACTGGATCGCCGCGGTCTCAACGTCAAGGTCGTCGCGGCGATCAGCCCGCAGCTGTTCGCCCGCCAGGACGCCGCGTATCGCGCCGCCACGGTGGAACCGGCCGACCGCCTCGACTCGATGATCGTCACCAACGGGGCCTACAAGCTGATGCGCGACTGGGCCGAAGACCCGATCGTGCGCGAGTATTCGCTCAGCTCCGACTGGGACGACCGCTGGCGGACCGGCGGCTCGGTCGAGGAAGTGATCGAGGAGGCGCACCTCGACAGCGCCCACATCCTGGCGGCCATCGAGAGGTTCGCCGGGGAACGCGCGGACCGTCTGGGCCGGCTCCGCGAGCGCCTCGACGCCGCGGAGCACCGTTAGCGACCGCCATGGCGGTTCCGGAGAACGGCTCCTCCCTGCGGGTAGGTGGCCTTCCGCCCGGAGTTGAGTAAGATTTCCGCCGTGGCCGACTTCTACGACTTCCACCGCGCCAACGCCAAACTGCCAGAGGTCCGCGATACGCTCCTGCGCCTCCGCGCCCAGCGCGACGAAGTAGTCGCCGTGCGCGATCGGATCGTCGAGCTGAACGCGCCCGCGATCGCCCGGCGAGCGGCCGCCGCCACCTCGGGGGACGAGGGACCGATGCGTTTCGAGGCCGACAAGGAGACGCAGCGCCTCAGGATGAAGATGCAGGGCCTCGTAGATCAGATGCAGGCCGCCGTCCTCCAGATCGACAGCTGGGGAATCCAGCTTCGCGAGATCGAGACCGGCCTGGTCGACTTTCCGGCGCTCGCATCGGGCCGGCCCATCTGGCTGTGCTGGCGCCTCGGCGAGGACAGGGTCGAATGGTGGCACGAGGTCTCGGAAGGGTTCAGCGGGCGGCGCCGCCTCGAGGATCTCGTCTGACGGACGGCGACGCCTCTGCGCCCGACCGCGAGCCTGCGAAGACGGCTCGATCGACGGTGCTGCAGGGCGACCGGCTCAAGGCCTACCGGCCGATCGCGCCCGGCCGACGGCGCGAAGCGCTCGATGCCGGCATTTCGGCGTATGAGCGTGGCGATTTCTTCGAAGCGCACGAGCTCCTGGAGCCGGCCTGGATGGGCACCTCGGACCTGGCGGAACGAGCCCTGTACCAGGGCCTGATCAAGCTCGCGGCAGGTTACGTCCACGCCGTTCGAGGCAACCCGATCGGCTTCGCTCGGAACTTGCGGGGCGCTCGCCTCCACCTCGAAACAGTCGATCGACTCGACCCCGAGGTGGCCCGCAAGGCCGGCGTCGACATCGCGCTGCTGCTCGATCTGATCGACCTTCGGCTGAAGGCTGCGACCACGGTCGCCGACGACCTGACGGCGGCCCGGCGGCCCCTGATAGATCTGCTGCCCGCCCCGCCCCCGATCCGCTGACCGGCCGGTCGCCTCAGACGGCGGCCAGGGTCCCGGCCACCAGACGGCGCAGGTCTTCGGCCCGGCGGGGATCCGGCTCTTCGAGCAGCTGCAGGAGGTTCAGGAGATCGATGAGCCTCGACAGGCGGCGCCACTCGGCCGGGAGGCTCCCGCCGGCGGCCAGGTAGGCCGTGGCGAAGGCATCGGCGAAACCCGGCGGCCGATCGGCCTCGCCCCGCAGGAAGGTGGCGAAGTCGATCAGCTTGCAGCCGGCACAGGCGAACTCCCAATCCAGGATCCCGGTTAGCCGCCAGGGTTCAGTGGCCGATCCCGGATCCGCCCGCTGCACGAGCAGGTTCCACGGCTTGTAGTCGGCGTGGACCAGCACCGCGTCCGACCAGACCGCGGCAACGCAATCCGCGCTGGATTCCACCGTTTCGCGCAGCCTGGCGGCGAGGTCAGACCCGAGGCGGTTCTCGACCGGGCCCGCCAGCGTGTCCAGCGCCACCGGAGCCCAGGCCGGCATCGGCCGGACGACGTCCATGTCCGGCCCCAGGAAACCGGCGACGGAGAAGCGGATCGAGTGGACGCCGGCCAGCGCGGCGCCGCACACGGCCGCCAGCGCCAGAGTGGTGGCGTCGTCCGTGTCGTCGAGGATTTCGTGCATGGGCACGCCGGAAAGCCAATCCAGCAGGGCGAAGGGCGGCGCGGCCGTGGCGTCGAAATAGCGGACGCGGGGAACCGGCGCCAGACCTCTGATCGCGGCCAGAACGGCGGCTTCGCGGCCGCAGGCCTCCGGATCCGCCGCGTATAGACGCAGGACCGCCGCCGTGTCGCCCGCCAGCTCGAGCCGGTAGTTGGTGTTTCGCAGACCCGAGGTCAACGGCGCGGCCGAAACCACGCGCAGGCCCGGCAGTGCGCGGCTGACGAGCCGCTCGATCTCTCCGGCGGATAGTTCCAGGAAGGGGTGCCGCCGCTCCCAGCCTCGCTCCATGGATCAATTCTGGCGCAACTACGGGCCCGTGGGACGCCACCGGCGCAACTCGTAAACTGTCGGCCATGCCCGAAACTTCGTCGCCCCGGCATCACGCCATCGCCCGCCGGATCGGCATGACGCCCGAGCAGTTCGTCGTCGCCGTCGGCGTCATGTCGGCCCTGGCCGTAGCCGCCCTGGACGGCACGGTGGTGTCGACCGCCATGCCGACTATCATCGGCGATCTCGGTGGCTTGTCGGAGTACAGCTGGGTCTTCTCAGCGTACCTGCTGGCCTCGACGGTGACCGTGCCGCTGTACTCCCGACTCGCCGACATGTACGGCCGCAAGCCCATCTTCATGGCCGGCCTGGGCCTGTTCGTCGGGGGCTCGATGCTGTGCGGCCTGGCCAGCTCGATGACGCTGCTCATCCTCTTCCGAACCATCCAGGGCCTCGGCGCGGGAGCGGTTCAGCCGATCGCGTTCACGATTGCCGGCGACGTCTTCGAAAGCGAGCAGCGTGCTCGGATCCAGGGGTTGTTCTCCGGAGTCTGGGGAGCGGCCGCCGTCGTGGGCCCGGCGCTCGGCAGCGTCATCACCACGACCGTCGGCTGGCCGTGGGTCTTCTTCGTCAACGCTCCGGTCGGACTGCTGGCCGCGTTCCTGATCGGCCGCTATCTGCACGAACGCGTCGAGCGGCGCCAGCACCGGTTGGACCTGGTCGGCGCCGGCATTCTGACGCTGGGCCTGGTTTCGCTCCTGTTCGCCGCGACGGAAGGCGGCCAGCTGTGGGGCTGGACCTCACCGTTGACTCTCGGGCTCGTGGTGGCGTCCTTCGCGCTCATCGTCGGGTTCGTCGTATTCGAGCGGCGCATCTCCGAGCCGCTCATCGACCTCGGGTTGCTTGGCGTGCCGGTGATAGCCGCCGGCCTGGCGATCGGCGGGCTGTCGGGCGTGGTCATGTTCGGCCTGTCTACCTACGTGCCGCCGCTGATCCAGGGGGTGCTGGGCGGCACGGCGCTGCAGGCGGGCGTGGCCGTCGCGGCCATGTCGATCGGCTGGCCGGTAGGTTCGGTAGTGGGCGGGCGGGCTCTGCTGCGCTTCGGCGCCCGTCCAACGGTCCTCGTCGGCACGGCCATGCTGGTCGGCGGCACGTGCATCGTCACGCAGGCGAGCCGGCCCGGAACGCTCGACGGCGGACTTCTGGTGGCATCGCTCGGCGAGGCCATCACGGGTCTGGGCATGGGCCTTTCTGCGACGACGATCCTGGTCATGGTCCAGGCCGCGGTTCCCTGGCAGCGGCGGGCCGTCGCCACCGGCCTGGTCCAATTCAGCCGGACGATCGGCGGCGCCGTGGGCGTGGGTCTGCTCGGCGGCATCGTGACCGCGGCCGTGGGCACGTCTTCGGCGGCCGTGCTCGACCCGATAGGCCGCAACTTCATCCCCGCGGCGCAGCTGGCGGCGATCCGGTCGGCCCTGTCCGGCGGCCTCGAGTGGGTCTTCGTTCTCGTGGCGGTCGACGCGATCGTGGTTGCGGCCGTAGCCATCCGCTTCATGCCGACGGTGAGAATTGAGCGGCGCGCCGGCGGCGCGGCTGTGGCTCCGGCCGCGGCTGTGGCTCCGGTCGCGGCGGCGGCCGGCGCGGCGTCGGCGGCCGGTGCTGCCTCGAGGGAGGCCGCGGCGGCATCGAGCTCGTCGAACGGGCGTGCGCCGATCCAGCCGGCCGCCCCCGAGGCTGAGTAGCTCGACCGCGCCACTCCACGCCGCCCCGAACCCGCGCGGCCCGGCCCTGGGGCTGCGCCGCCCGCCACTCCTTTCGGCGCGGCGCCCAGCTACTTACCCGGTACTTCGACGCCGGCGACTCCCCCGAGCCGTCGCACCATGACCTCTAACGCTTGGGGGTTCGAGTCGACGAGGAGGAACCGCCGCCCAAGCTCCAGGGCCGCGGCGCCGGTCGTGCCGCTGCCGGCGAAGAAGTCGGCTACGACACCACCCGGCGGGCACGAGGCCGAGACCACTCGTCGGAGCACCGCGACCGGCTTCTGAGTGGGATAGCCCGTCCGCTCCGAGCCGCCCGGCGGCACGATCGTCTGCCACCACGTGTCGGTGGGGAGCTTGCCCCGGGCCGCCTTCTCGGGCCCGACCAGCCCCGGCGCCATGTACGGGATGCGCTCGACCGCCTCGGCGTCGAACCAGTAGCCGTCGGGGTCCTTCACGTAGACGAGGATGTCGTCGTGCTTGGCCGGCCAGCGCCGCCTCGTTCGGGCGCCGTAGTCGTATGCCCAGATCACTTCGTTGAGGAAGCCGTCGCGCCCGAAGATCGCGTCGCACAGGATCTTCGCGTAGTGCACTTCTCTGGGATCGAGGTGGAGATAGAGGCTGCCACTCGGCCGCAGAACTCGCCTGATCTCGACCAATCGCGGCTCGAGGAAGTCCAGGTAGTCGTCGTGCACGTCGACATAGCTCTGCGCACCCAGCTCGATAGTGCGATACCGCCGGCCGCCGAAGCCGGTTCGGTCGCCGGCTTCTTCGTCCCGGACCGTTCGGAGCCGCCGCAGGGTCTGGCGCTTGCCGGTGTTGAATGGCGGGTCGACGTAGACGAGGTCGATCGAGTCGTCCGGAAGCGCCGCCAGCACGGTCAGGTTGTCGGCCAGAACGATCCGCCCGATCGAGCCGCCCAGGAAGTCCACGCCTTCGGCCATTGGGCGAGCCTATCAGGCCGCCGAGCCGGCCGCGACCCAATGGCCGCGCCGGACGGGGCGGGCTCTTCTCCAGCACGAATGCCCCGGCCGCCCGTGGCCCCGATTCCCGGCACAAAGCGGTCCGCCACACGCACCCGCGCTGGCCCGCACCCCAGGATCGTCCGATGATGCCCGCCGAACCGCTGAGCGGAGGAGGCGCCATGACCCGGTCGCTGGGTGCCATCGCAAGCCACATCCCTATCCGCAGGGGAGGGCGCGGCGAGCCGCCTTCCCGAGCCGACGCAGGCAGCGAAACCGAGGCCAAAGATCAGATCCAGGCCGTCCGTTCGGCCTGGACCGCCAGCTTCGATCCCGATCGGCTGGCTCTGCTCGAGCTCCGCATGTGGAAGGCCTACTACCGCCATCAGCCGATCCGGCTATTCGGGCTGCTGGTTCTCACTCTGCGGGAGCAGGCCCACGTCCGCTGGCCCAGAGCCCTCATCGCCGCCGTGTGGCTCACTAGAGGGGCGGTCCGATTCTCGCGGATGAGCAACGAGTACGAGTCCGTCATGCCGGATGTCGTGCGTGGATACGGCTGGCTCAAGCTCGGCCGGGGCGCCCAGCTGGAGCGCGTCGCCGAGTGGGAGGTGCGCTGGTGGACCGTCCGGCGCGAACTCGGGCTGTCGTCCGGCCAGGCGGCCGGCGACGCCATCTCGCGACTGTACGTGGCCCTGTACGATCTCCCGCTCGAGAGCGTCGCGGAAGCCGGGCGGCTGCGCGGGCTCGCCGCCGAGGTCAGAGATCGCGGCTCGGCCGATGATCCGGACGGCGCAGCCGGTGCGGGCGCGTCATATTGGCCGCAGGTCGCACGGCTGCTGCGCGATTCCTATCGCTCTCTGGACTGCGCCCTGGCCGGCAGCGGGCGCCCGGCTCTCGCGTAGTCGCGGGACGGGAGAGCCGCAGGCGGGGCGTTCAGCCGGAAGACCACGACCTACCGCGGGTAGCTCCCGGTCAGCTTCTTCCATACCCGGTGCGGAGCGTGGAAGGCGGGCGCACCCTCGAAGAACATGTACGGGCACAGGCCCTCGACCACGTCGATGCCGTTCTGTTCGCAGAACGCGACGGCGGACTCGGTGGTCGCGCCCGGAGCCATGCCGCCGTACATCCAGACGTGCTTGACGCCGGCCTCGGCGCAGTCGTGAACGATATCGTCGGTCGACTTCTTGGTGGTCATGATGAGCACACCGTCGACGCCGGGCTGGATGTCCTGGACGTGGGCGTAGCAGCGCTGGCCGTCGATCTCCATGGCAACCGGATTTACGGGGATCGCCTCGTATCGCCGCTGTCGAAATTCCTGCCACAGAACGGTGCCGAAGCCTTTGGGGTCGCGCGACACGCCCACGACGGCAATGCGCTTGAGAGCCAGGAAGTCGTCGACCTGCTTCTTGGTGGTCTTCATGGGATCCTCAGATTGCGACGTGACGGCCGACAGTCTGCGCTCGCGGCCGTCCCGGCCAAAGGGCTGGATGTCCCAATCCTGGGCCGGGGCGAACGCGCCGGCGTCATGCGCGCGGCGGACGCGCAGTCGACCGATCGAACGATTGCTTCGACGCCCGATCCGTCCGATGATCTCCTCGACAAACCGGCGCACTCGCTGGCCGGAAGCGGTCGATTCGAGGGAGACACTCGTGGGCAAGGCCATCGTGGTCTATCGCAGTCACTCCGGCGTAACCCGTCGCTACGGCGAAGAGATCGCGGCGTTTCTCGAGACGAAGGGCGTCCCGGCGCAGGTCGTTTCGGTCGGCGAGGTCGACATGGCCGACCTGACCGGCGCCGACTACCTGTTCCTCGGCTGCTGGACGAGTGGGCTATTCGTGGTCATGCAACATCCCGACGCGCCGTGGATGGCTTTCGTGCGCGACATGCCGCAACTGAGCGGACCGGAGCCCAAGGTGGCGCTTTTCACCACGTACCAGCTCCGGACAGGCAGCCAGTTCCCCAGGATGCGAGCCGCGCTCGTGGGCAAGACGTCGGTGCCGCAGCTGGAGTTGAAGTCGCGGAACGCCCGCCTCTCCTCGGCCGACAAGTCGGCCCTGGAGCAGTTCCTGAGCTAGAGGCCCCGGCGCAGGGGTCAGCCTGCGAGAGGCGGCTTTCGGTCTGTGGGGCTCCCGACGTTCGGATTCTGTGCGGCCCCGGCGAACCGCGCCGGGCCTTCGGGAAAGCCCGGCCCCAGCAGCGCCCCGGCGACGATGGCGAACTCGCAAGTCGCCGCCAGGTATCGCGACGTCCGTCTCTCGGCGCTCTTTCCCGAAGCCCCGATGGCGAGCAAGCCGATGAGCCCGGCGTCGCCGCGGATCGGGGCGTAGGCCGCGACGTCGGCGCCGCCGGTCACCACGTCCGGGCTCGACACTCGCTCGCCGGCCTCGCCGCCCCGCACTTCCGCCCAGGGACCCTGACTCGAGCGGGCCAGGAAGTACGCGCCACGCTCGGGAACGAGCGTACGCCCGACCCGTCTGGTCATAGAGCGCGGCCCGACGCCAGCGAGCGAAAGCACGCGTTCCCCGGGCAGGAAGAGCATGACGCCCGCGGCGGTGACCTCGGGCAGAGCCATGACCTGCTCGCAGATCGCCCTGGCGGTGTCCTGGAGCCGCGGGCTCGGGCTGAGCCCCTGCAGCGCCGCCACGACCGCGGCCTCCGCCCGGATGCCGGCCGTGAGCTCGCTCTCGAGTTCGCGCTCGCGGGTGACGTCGCGTTTGATGGCGATGTAGCTCGTCAGCTTGCTGTCGGCATCGAAGACCGGCGAGATGGCGGCATCTTCTTCGAACAGCGTCCCGTCGCGGCGGCGGTTGACGATGGTGCCGCGCCACGTCTTCCCGCCGGTGAGGGTCGCCCACATCGCAGAGTAGAAGGCAGCGTTGTGATGGCCGCTCTTGAGAATGCGCGGGTTCTGGCCGATGACATCATCTCGGCCGTAGCCGGTCAGTCGTTCGAAGGCCGGGTTCACATACGCGATCGAGCCGTCCGGCTCGGTGATGACGATAAATTCGCCGGACTGGTCGATGGCTGTGGCGAGACGCGCTCGTTCGGCCGCGAGACCGTAGAGCTCAGTCACGTCCTCCATCATCAGCAGGATTCCATCGGGCTTGCCCTCGCCGTCGACGAGCTGGGCGCTGGACACGCGTACGTCGATCGGTGTTCCGTCGCGCCGCCAGTGCCGGGCTATCCGGCCGCGCATATGGGGCGCCTCGGCCAGACCGATCTTGCGAAGCATGTCCCTTTGCTCCACGTTGGCCGGTCTGGATCGCCCCAGCGACTCGGATTCGGTCCAGCCCAACATCCGTTCCGCCGCGGGGTTCCAGGATTTGATGACGCCGTCGATCTCGACCGAGATGATCGCCATCGGCGAGGCGTCGACCAGCTCCTTGAACTGCTCGATGCTCTTGCGCAGCGCGGCCTGGGCCGCCTCGAGCTCGGATAGATCGGTGACGAAAATGAGCGCCGAGGGCGCGCCTTCGAGCTCCAGCCGGACTCCTTCGATCTGGACCGGGAAGGTCGAACCGTCGGCGCGCCGGCCGACGCTCTGGACCACGAGCCTCGATGAGCCCTCGGCCTGGGGCGCGCTGTGCAGTTCCGCGATCCTGCCCGCGTCGCCGGGCTCGAACAGGGAGATCGGCCCGGCCTGCTCGAGTTCCGCCCGATCCCGAAATCCGAAAAGCTCAAGCAAAGCGTCGTTGACCTCGAGATGGCCCGGCTGGATGACCATGATCGGGACCGGCGCCAGCTCGAATAGGCCTCGATATCTCTCCTCGCTGGCCTCCATGGAATGCTCGACGTCGCGGCGGTGGCGCTCCGACTCCAGTGCGACCAGACGGCTCGATGCGGACGCGGTCATCCGGCCGAGCATGGCCACTTCCTGCGCGCCGAAGTAATCCGCTTCTCGGGCGACGCAATTCAGAGTCCCGATGATCGTGTGGCCGGTCCGGATCGGGAAGGCGGCGGCACTCCGGACGCCTGCGCGCAGCGCCAGCTCTCGCTCACTCGATCCGTACCGAGCGGAAATCCAGATCGGCTATCGAGTGCGCCACGCCGGTCCGCAGCGCCTCGCCGGCGATGCCGCTCAAGGGCAGATCGCCGCCTTCACGCAACTCTGGGTCGTCGAGGGCGCCGCTCTGGGCGCCACACGAAATCTGAACGGACAGCCGCTGAGTCGCGGGTTCGGCCAGGCCGATCCATACGAGCGGAAGTTCGAGATGGCGCACGATAGTCCGGCACAGGCCTTGATACACCTCGCGTTCAGTCGCGGCGTTGAGGACGGCGTCGTCCGAATCTATGAGCGCCGCCGCCAGGGCGCCCAGGCGCGCGAGGCGTCGCAACTGACCAGCGCTGCCGGACAACTCCGACGATCTGCCCTCGTCCATGCCGACGATCCCCCCTTGCTGCAGCTTGTCACGGCCAGCCTTCCTCGAAAGCCGCCTCCGGCGTGAACAACCTGCCGCTGCGTAACGCAGGCCGGGGGGCGGCGGTCAGCAGAGACCCGGCCAGTCTAGGCTGCCTGATAAGCCGGGGCACTACCCGATCAGTCAGGCAAGAACTCCGATCGTCCGCGATCGGGCCGAGATCCATCCGAAATCTGGGCTTCGGAGCTTCGGTTATCAGTGCACCGCGTCGAGCAATCCCACGGCGACGAGTCCCGCGACGACGAGAATGGTCGCCCACGCCAGAACGCCCGCGAACATCCAGGTCATCAGCCGGCGCCGGGGCGCGCCGAGCATGAGGGCGACGCCGGTGCCCATTGGAGGGGTCATGAACAGGGGCGAGACCATGCCCCAACCCGGGATGCCGTATCGGTGCCAGATGCCGTACAGGCGCCCCGTGCGTGGAGCGGTGCCCTTGCCGAACCGGCGCAGCAGCCGGCTGCGCAACGCGTCCCCGGCGAAGGCGACGATGGTGACGCTCGTCATCGACCCGGCCACGGTCAATGCCCAGATGAGAGGCACGGGCAGTCCGAGCGCCAGCCCCGTCGGCGCCCCCAGCCATATTTCGATGAATGCCGCGCCGAACACCGCCAGCAAGGGCATGTCGCTTTGCTTCTCCACTGGCGGGCTGGAACGTTCGGTTACGCCGGTGCTCGGGCGCCGGAAAGTGCACGGAGGGTGCCGTCGGACCGCTTAGCCGACCGTGAGCGGGATTGTAGGCCGCAGCGGGGGCCGGCAGGCACAGGTGTCGCCGCGTTTGCTCAGCCCCCGCGCGTAGTCTCGGTCCTCAAACCTGGCCGGCCGGTGCGGCGCCGCGGCCGAGGGCCTACGGCACGAAGTAACCCGTCACGTCGAAGATTATCTCGGCTGTCGGCCCGTATGACGGCGCGGCATAGGTGACCCATAGCACTCCGCCGGCGCCGAGAGCAACCGTGACCGCGTTGGCCCGGTCGTCCGCTGCCGGGAAGTTCAACGTTGAACTCGTCGGGTTGTTCATGGTGTAGTTACCCATGTAGATGAAACCCAGCGAGGTCTGCTGGGTCACGGTCAGATTGCCGGTGACCGCTGTGGCCGCGCTGGGAACCCTGAGACTGACGTCGATGTCGCTGCGGCCCGTGACACCGAAGTAGTTGGCCTGGTGCGAGCTGAAGGCACCTCTGAGGCCGGTGCCATCGCGGGTGTCGAGCAACCGGGTCGGAGTCAGCGGCACGAAGGTGGCACCGGTCATGCCCTGCTTGAAGTAGCCGGTCACGTCAAAGATCACATGCGCGGTGGGCCCGTAGCCCGGGGCGGCAAACGTAACCCACAGGATTCCACCGGCTCCGAGCTTGACCGTCACGGCGTTGGCGCGGTCGTCATTCGTGGGGAAGTTGAGCGTGGAGCTGGTGGGGTTATCGGCCCGAAGCGGTCCCACATACAGGAAGCCATTGCTCGTCTGCTGGGTCACCGTCAGGTTTCCGGTCACAGCCAGGGCCCCGGTCGGAACGACTCCGGAGTCGGACGTTACCTGGAAGGATTGGGCCACGCGCGAATAGAAGATCGTCGTGCCGCCGGTGCCGTTGCGGGAGTCCAGCACTCGAGTGGGAGTCACGGCGAAGTAGGTGGCTCCGTTCGAATCCGGCACGAAGTAGCCGGTGACATCGAAGATGACGTGCGCCACTTGGTCGAGATGCGGCGCGGCAAAGGTGACCGAGAGGGTCCCTCCCGCACCCAGCGCGACCGTGACAGCATTGGCGCGATCGTCACCGACGGGGAAGTTCAGCGTCGAGCTCGTCGGATAGTCCATGGCGGTGGGACCCATGTACAGGAAGCCGTTCATGGACTGCTGCGTGACGGTCAGGTTGCCGGTCACGGCAGTGGCGCCTGACGGGACCCCGCCGCGGCCGGTGACCTGGAAGGTTTGAGCGACGTGCGAGAAGAAGATCCCGAGCCCGCCGGTTCCGTCGCGTGAGTCGAGCAGTCGCGTCGGCGTCAGCGGGTAGTAGGTGCCGCCGGTGAGGATCATCACGGGGTCCGATGCGTCCGAGGCAGGTCCGGCGCCCTTTACGTTTATGGCCCGGACGGTGAACGTGTAATTCTGGCCATTGGTCAGGCCGGTGACGGTGCAGGTGAGCCCGGTCGAGGTTACGCACGACTTGCCATCCGGTGCGCTCGTGACGAGGTAGCTGCCGATCGGGCTGCCGCCGTTGTCTGTCGGCGCCGTCCAGGTGACGTCCGCCTGGTGAACGCTCGGTACCACGGTCGGCTTCCCGGGCTTGGTGGCCACCGTGGCGGTAGGCGTCACGGCGGCGGAGGGGTCGGAGGTCGTGCTGCCCGCCACGTTCGTGGCCGTTACCGTGAAGGTGTAGGGCGTGTCATTGGTAAGGCCGAGAACGGTGCACGTGAGGGCAGTGGTGGTGCCGCATGTCAGCAGTCCAGGTGAAGCCGTCACCGTGTATCCGATAATTGCGGCGCCGCCGTCCGAGGCAGGTGCGGTCCAGGTGACCGCCACCGATCCGTTGTGGCTGACCCCGGTCGGGGTTCCCGGCTTGCTGGGAACGGTGGACGGAACGACCGAGTTGGACACCGCCGACGGCGAGCCGGGCCCCGCGACATTCGTAGCGAGAATGGTGAAGGTATAGGTGGTGCCGTTGGTCAGACCGCTGACGATGCAGGTGTTGCCAGTGGCCGGAGGGCTGACGGAGCAGGTCGGATGAGCGCCCACGCTATCGCCTGTGACTTCGGTCACGGTGTAGCCCGTGATGGGGCTGCCATTGTTGGCGGGTACGGTCCAGGTCAGGATCGCGGACAGATTGCCGCGATCGGCAGACAGGATGGTCGGCGCGTCGGGCATAGTCGACGGAGTGACGGCGTTGGATGGAGCGGACGAGAGCCCGTTACCGTCTGCGTTGTGAGCCGTCACCGTGAAGGTGTACGACGTGCCGTTGGTCAGGCCGCTGACGCTGCAGCTGAGCGGACCAGTCGTCCAGGTGCAGGTATTGACTCCGCCGGAGGCGGTCACTGTGTAGCTGTCGATGGTCAAGCCGCCGTTGTCTGCGGGCGCGGTCCAGGAGACTGTCGCGGAGGCGTTGCCGCCGGTGGCGGTGCCGATGGTCGGCGCCCCGGGCGTAGTCGACGGAGTGACGGCGTTGGATGGAGCGGACGGATCACTGTTCCCGTCTGTGTTATGAGCCGTCACCGTGAAGGTGTACGACGTGCCGTTGGTCAGGCCGCTGACGCTGCAGCTGAGCGGACCGGTGCTCCAGGTGCAGGTCTTTCCGTCCGGTGAGCTCGTCACTGTGTAGCTGTCGATGGTCAAGCCGCCGTTGTCTGCGGGCGCGGTCCAGGAGACTGTCGCGGAGGCGTTGCCGCCGGTGGCGGTGCCGATGGTCGGCGCCCCGGGCATAGTCGACGGAGTGACGGCGTTGGATGGAGCGGACGAGAGCCCGTTACCGTCTGCGTTGTGAGCCGTCACCGTGAAGGTGTACGACGTGCCGTTGGTCAGGCCGCTGACGCTGCAGCTGAGCGGACCAGTCGTCCAGGTGCAGGTATTGACTCCGCCGGAGGCGGTCACTGTGTAGCTGTCGATGGTCAAGCCGCCGTTGTCTGCGGGCGCGGTCCAGGAGACTGTCGCGGAGGCGTTGCCGCCGGTGGCGGTGCCGATGGTCGGCGCCCCGGGCGTAGTCGACGGAGTGACGGCGTTGGATGGAGCGGACGGATCACTGTTCCCGTCTGTGTTATGAGCCGTCACCGTGAAGGTGTACGACGTGCCGTTGGTCAGGCCGCTGACGCTGCAGCTGAGCGGACCGGTGCTCCAGGTGCAGGTCTTTCCGTCCGGTGAGCTCGTCACTGTGTAGCTGTCGATGGTCAAGCCGCCGTTGTCTGCGGGCGCGGTCCAGGAGACTGTCGCGGAGGCGTTGCCGCCGGTGGCGGTGCCGATGGTCGGCGCCCCGGGCATAGTCGACGGAGTGACGGCGTTGGATGGAGCGGACGAGAGCCCGTTACCGTCTGCGTTGTGAGCCGTCACCGTGAAGGTGTACGACGTGCCGTTGGTCAGGCCGCTGACGCTGCAGCTGAGCGGACCAGTCGTCCACACGCAGGTGCTGGTTCCGTCGGAGGCGGTCACCGTGTAGCTGTCGATCGTCGCACCGCCGTCCGACCCAGGCGCGGTCCAGGTGACTGTCGCGGAGGCGTTGCCGCCGGTGGCGGTGCCGATGGTCGGCGCATCGGGCGCTAGCGCGAGCACCATCGCAGGAACCGCGAGAGCCGGGACCATCAACACGAGCCCGAGCAGAAGTGGCGCGAAACCACGCACGAAACTGCCCCTCACCATCCGGCGCGCCATTTCGACCTCACTTGCATTTGACACCGCTCCGCGGTGCGGCCCAATCAACAGACGGCGGCCACCGTTGAGCACGGCAGTTCTGCGGCCGGGTGCCAACAGTAGTCACCCGCACCGGATTGCTGAATGACCCATAGGTAACGGGCCGGGCAGTTCGGAACCTACTCACCAGGACTGCACCTAACCACTCTAATTGAGTGGTTGGATTGGTCAAGACCGGCTTAGGGCTCCGGCGGACGTATCCTTCGGTCCGACCATCGTTTTTGAGGAGAATTCGTCGTGGAATAC
This sequence comes from uncultured Chloroflexia bacterium, assembly GCA_963835845.1. GTDB lineage: Bacteria > Chloroflexota > Limnocylindria > Limnocylindrales > CSP1-4 > Fen-1039. The sequence continues at coordinate 219,192 of CAWIGT010000002.1, forward strand.
CGCAAGCTCGGCAAGACCCAGCGCTCCGTCAGCGCCATCGGCTTCGGCGCCTGGGCGATCGGCGGAAGCTGGGGCGACGTCGACGATGCGAGCAGCCTTCGCGCGCTCCACGCCGCCGCCGATGCCGGCGTCACCCTCATCGATACGGCGGACGTGTACGGCGATGGGCACAGCGAGCGGCTGATCGGGCGGTTCCTGCGCGAGCGCAGCGGCGAGTCGTTCTTCGTGGCCACCAAGATGGGCCGAAGCGTGCCGCTGGACATGACCCAATACACGCAAGAAGCATTCCGCGCCTGGGTGGACAGGAGCCGGGAGAACCTGGGCGTCGATCGCCTGGACCTCATCCAGCTCCACTGCCTGCACCGTGACATCTACTACAGCCCAGAGACGTTCGCGGCGCTCGACGATCTGGTCGCGGCCGGCGCCATCGCCAACTACGGCGTCAGCGTCGAGAAGGTCGAAGAGGCGCTCAAGGCGATCGAGTTCCCGGGTGTCGCCACGGTCCAGATTATCTACAACATCGTTCGCCAGCGACCGGCCGACCACTTCCTGGCCGAGGCGGCGCGCCGCGACGTCGGAGTTCTGGCTCGGGTGCCGCTGGCTTCGGGCCTGCTGACCGGGAAGCTGACGAAGGACTCGGTCTTCGAAGCGTCGGACCATCGCAACTTCAATCGCCACGGCGAGGCCTTCGACGTCGGCGAGACGTTCTCCGGCGTCGACTACGAAACTGGTCTGTCCCTGGTCGAAGAGCTGCGTGCCCTCGTTCCGGGCGGAGCGACCATGGCGCAGATGGCACTCCGTTGGATCCTCATGTCGGATGCCATCACGGCAGCGATCCCGGGCGCAAAGAACCCCGAACAGGCTGGGGCGAACGCAGCGGCGGCCGATCTCGCCCCGTTGCCACCAAAGACCATGGACCGCATCGCCCAGCTTTACCAGAAGCGGGTCAGGCCACTCGTCCACCAGCGCTGGTAGTCGGCGAGGACCCACCCGGACAGAACCTGAGTCCAGCCCCCGGTGGGGAGGCTGGACTCAGGTGGAGGAATGTCGTTCCGGTCGCGCCCCGACGGCTCGACCGAAACTTGCGGATGTGACTCGGGTACCGAACCTAGCTGCAGGTGGCCTTGTAGAGGTACTTCTGCACCGTCGGGTCGTTCACGTTGTCCTTGGTGATGGCGGCAAGCTGAGTCTGGATGGTCTTGGTCGTGGCCTGGCCATTGAGGGCGAGGACCGTCTGCTGCACACCGGCGACGCCGATGCCGTACGGATCCTGGGCGATGAGGCCCTGGACGATGCCGGCGTTCAGGTCTTCGATCTGCTTGGGTCCGGCGTCGAAGGCGATGGTCTTGACGGTGGTGTTGGAAGCCTGCTTCAGGCCGGTCGCAACGCCTTCCGCGTTCTGGACGTTCGTCGCGAAGACGCCGGCCAGGTCGGAGTGGGCGGCCAGGGTGGCCGTGGTGATCGTCGTGGCGGCGGTCGGGTCGTCGTGCGTGTACTGCACGTCGAGGACGGTGATGCCGGAGTGGTTCTTCATCTCATCGGTGAAGCCCTTGACGCGGGCGTCGGTCGTGGAGATGCCGGGGTCGACGTTGACGATCAAGACGGTGCCCTTGTCCCCGATGAGCTGGGCCAGAGTCTTGGCGGCGAGCGTCCCGCCGGCCAGGTTATCGGTCGAGATGACCGACTGTGCAAACGATGTGTCGTCAAGCTGGGTGTCTACGAACGTCACCTTGATGCCGGCGTCGTTCATCGCCTTCAGCGGCGCGAGCAGCGCCTTGGAGTCGTCCGGGGCGACCATGACGCCGTCCGGCTTGGCAGCGGTCACCGAGTCGATGACCGGCTTCTGGACGGTGGCGTCCCACTTGTTGCCACCGGTGACGTTGAGGGTCACGCCCTCTTTGGTGGCTTCGGCCTGCGCTCCGCAAGCCATCGTGACGTAGAACGGATCTCCCTGGACTCCCTGGATGAGAGTCAGGTTGAAGGCCTTGGGCGTGCCTGTCGCCGCGGCGCCGGAGCAGGCACCCACGGTGACGAGCGCAAGGCCCAGCATCGCGATATTCCTGATTCGCATTAGCTCTTCCTCTCTCCTGATCCATGTTCCATTTGACTGACTGCGCCGGCACTCCGGAATCCGGCCTGCCGCATTGCGCACAAGGTGGGATCAGCGCCGCTCGCGACGACGGCGGCGCAGCTGGTCGGTGTAGACGGCCAGGATTAGGACGGCGCCCACGGCCACGTCTCGCCAGAACGACTGGTAGCCGAGGATCGTGAAGCCGCTGAAAAGGACCATTGGGATGCATACGCCGATCGTCGTGCCGGCGATCGTGGCGACTCCCCCAACGAGGCTGGTCCCGCCGATAACTACGGCCGCGATGGCCTGCAGGTTGTCGTTGGCGTGCCCCGAGATCGTGGTCGTGGTGAAGATCGCCAGGCTCATGAAGCCGGCGAAGCCGGCCAGCGTGCCGCTCATCGCGTAGACGGAGATGAGGTGGCGATCCACGTTGATGCCGGCCCGGCGGGCGGCTTCCTGGTTGGAGCCGATGGCCAGCGTGTAGCGTCCGAATCTGGTCAGGCTCAGGATCATCGCGCCGGCGATGGCGACCAGGATTGCCACGATCACGACGAGCGGGACCTTGTCGAAGATAACCCGGCTGGCCCCCATGTCGGCGATGATCTTGGGCAGGTAGCGCAGGTCCTGGCCGTTGCTGAGGATCTCGGCCAGGCCCCACGACATGCCGAGCGTGCCGAGGGTGGCGATGAGCGCGGGCACCTTGGCTTTGGCCACTACCAGGCCGTTGACGACGCCCCAGGCCAAACCGGAGCCGAGGGCCACGATCAGCCCGAGAAGAACTACGTCCCAGCCGCTGTTGGTTGGATCCTTGCCGCCCCAATTCATGGCCTGGGCCGAGGTGACGCCGGAGAAAAGCAGCACATAGCCGACGGACAGGTCGATGCCGCCGGTGGCCATGACGAATGTCTCGCCCACGGCGATGACAAGGAGGACCGCTACGTTCTCGGCCATGCTCCGGACGTTGAATTCGGTCAGGAACTTGCCCGGCGCCATGAAGTTGAAGAACAACATCAGGACGATCAGGAGCACGAAGATCCAGGCTCCATTGGTCGAGAACGCGCGGGCGACCATAGAACCGCCGCGAGTCTGGCTGAACAGGGCCCAGCGCGAGGCGGCAGGCTTGAGCCTGGTTCGGAGTGCACTGCGGAATGACTCCGGGTGGCTCGACCGAGCGGCGGTCATGCTGCTCCTTCCTCGGCAACGCCCGAAGTCATGGCCGACACAAGCTGTTCGATGGTGGCGCCCTTCCGATCGAAGCGAGCTACGCGGCGACCCAGCCGCAGGACTTCGATCCGATCGGCGATCTCGAGGACCTGGCGCATGTTGTGGCTGATCAGGACCGCGGCCACTCCGCGATCTCGGATCCTCTTGACGGTCTCGAGGACCCGCGCCGTCTGAACGACGCCCAGCGCCGCGGTGGGCTCGTCGAGAAAGACGACTTTGCTGGCCCAGGCCACCGAGCGAGCCACGGCGACGCTCTGGCGCTGGCCGCCGGAGAGATTGGCCACGGCACTCTGGGCGTTCTGGAGATCGACGCCGAGCTCGCCGAAAGCCTTGCGCGCCCCGGCCCGCATCGCTCTGTTGTCAAGCATGCCCAGCCTTCCGAGAAGACCCGGCAACATGATCTCCCTGCCCAGGTACAGGTTGGCCGAGCCGTCCAGGTCCGGCGCGAGGGCAAGGTCCTGATACACGGTCTCGATGCCGAGCCTCATGGCTTCGAACGGGGAGCCGACATGGATCTCCTGGCCTTCCAGGAAGACCTCGCCTTCGTCGGCCTGTTCGGAACCGGCCAGGATCTTGATGAGCGTGCTCTTGCCGGCTCCGTTGTCGCCGATAAGAGCCACGATCTCGTTGGGGTAGACCTCAAAGTCGCAGCCGCGCAGGGCTTCGACGTGCCCGTAGTTCTTGACGATGCCGCGGGCCTGTAGCAATGGATCGGCCATTCCGTCTCCGCATGACGTCTGTTCGCGCCCACCGACGCGGCCGCCCCGATGCGACGGGATCGTTGGGCAGGCGGCTTTGCCGTCCTCAGACGCTAGACTCGGGCCGCATACGGGCCATCGGGAGCGATACCTATCTGGCTACCGGTCGTCAGCTCCGTACTGGCGGCTACGTACTCGTGCGTCGCGACGGCCGCCGCGACACCCAGGCGCTGGCCGGCGAACCGCTACTTCGCCCAGTACCAGGCGCTGTTCCCGGCCACGTCGTAGCTCTTCATGAGCATGGCCGCCTGGCTCAGGGCGCGATCGACGTCCGGGCTGTAGACGAATACGGTCACGAGGTCCTGCCACTCGTCGAGGAAGGTGAGCGGCGCGAGAGCGCCGTGGATCGACGACGGGACCGGCCGCAACGTCTTGAAAGCCTCGTAGGCACGCTGTTGCAGCGAATTGGTGTACGTCGAATCGGGCACGTCTTGATTGGCCGCGATCGAGCCCTTCAGGACGGTGAAGTCCGCCTGCGTCTTCGGGTTGACGAGGTTGAGCAGCCAGGCGGTCGTGGCGTCCGGGTGCTCGATGCCCTTGGGCCGCGTAAAGGTGTCGACGACCATCAGAAAGACCTCGCTCGGCTTCTGCGGGAACCCAACGGCTTCCCAGTCAGTGCCTTCGACGAAGCCTTCTTCGGTCAGAAGCGGGACCGCCCAATCGCCCAGGACCATCATCGCCACCTTGCCGTTTCCCAGCGGCGCGGGCATGTCGCTCCAGGTGTAGCTGCCGTGGTCGGGAGTGATGTACGGAACCAGTTCCGCGAACTTCTCGAAGGCGGTCCGGATCAGCGGGTTCGTCTGGGGATCTAGCAAGCCTGTGTAGAACTGCTCGTAGACGTCGGGCCCGGCGACCGAAAGCAGAACCACGTCGAAGAGGAAGACGGCGGTCCACTTGTCGCGGGTGCCCAGGCCTATCGGAGTGATGCCCGCCGTCTGGAGGATCTTCGCGTCCGCGATGAGCTCGTCGACGTCCCTCGGGGGCTCCAGGCCGTAATCGTGAAATACCTTGACGTTGTAGAAAAGCCAGTTGGCCCGGTGGATGCTCACCGGTATGGCCATCTTGTGGCCGTCGAATGTGACCATCTTGCCCAGAACGGCCCGGTACTTCGTGTCCAAGCCCTGCGACGCCCAGATGTCGTCGACGTTGTCCAGGTAACCGCCGGACACGTACGTCTTGAGCTCGCCACCGGCAAGAGACTGGAACGTATCGGGCGGCATGTTGGCCGCGAGTTTGCCCTGCATCACGGTCTTGAGCGTTATGCCACCGCCACCCGCCGCGGGATTGTCATGGACGACGATGTCCGGGTTGGCGGCGCTGAAGTCCTGCTCGATCTGGGTCATCGCCTCGCGCTCGCCCTCGGCCGTCCACCAGTGATATACGGTCAGGTCGTGGCTGGCGGCTGGCGAGGAAACGGCGGAGGCCGTGCTACAACCTGCGACCGAGATCGCCATGGTTAGGGAACACAGCGTCGAGAGGAAACCCCAGTGCGTGACCCTCCGTGATCTGCGGAGGCCTCCAATCAACGGTGCTCTCCTCTTCGCGCCGGGCCGACGCGATCGACTGGCGGGGCATGACGGCGCGGTCCTGCGACTGGACCACGCTGCAGCGTACCGAGGCCTCTACTTACTGCCATCGGTAACCTCCCGTAGTCGACCACGTATCCGGTACTACGTAGTCGGATCGGCCGGCGGCGTTTTCACTCACGTTCCCGATACCGTCGGGCCGCTTCCGCCCGATTCCGCACATCCAGCTTATGGAGAATGCTGCTGACGTGGGTACCGACGGTGCGTGGCGAGATTGTCAGTACGGTCGCGATCTCGCGGTCGGTGAGGCCGTCGGCGAGATGGCGCAAGACCTCCTCCTCGCGATCGGTCAGCGTCGCCAGTCCCGGATCGTCCACGACGGCCGGGGCATGCCGTGACTTCTCGACGAGCCTGCGGATGAGGCGCGCGGCCAGGCGTTGATCCATGGCGAGATCGCCGTCGTAAGCGCCGCGGACCGCACGCAACAGAGCTTCGGGGCTGATGTCCTTGGTCAGATAGCCGATCGCGCCGCCCCGCATCGCCTCAAGGAGGTGGCGGTCCGAAGTCGAGACCGTCAGCATCACGATCCGAGTGTCAGGCAGACGGGGCGCCAGCTCCCGGACAAGCTGTACTCCATCCATTCCGGGCAAGTCGATGTCGACCAGGAGTACATCCGGGCGAATCTCGGGTGCCACGACGAGAGCTTCTTCCGCAGTGGCAACCGCGCCGACCATTTCGACGTCTGCGGCCGTTATGGCCTGTGCCACCGCCGCCCGGACCAAGGCGTGGTCGTCGACGAGCATCACCCTGATCCGAGTTTGCGAACGTGCTTCGGTCACGGCCGTGCGACCGCGCCGGCGTGCCCGGCGGCGTTCAGCGGCACGCAGACGCGGATGCGGGTGCCGTCCTGCGGTCGCGAATTGATAGTCAACTCGCCTCCGATGATGAGGGCGCGCTCCTGCATCGAAGCCAGACCGACGGAGCCTTCCCTGACTTCGGACAACTCGAAGCCTCGACCATTGTCGCCTACCACGAGCTCGAGTTTCGAGTCGGTGACGCTCGCTCGAACCCTCACGACCGTGGCGTCGGCATGGCGAATAACGTTGTTGAGCGATTCCTGGACGATCCGGAGCAGTTCCGCTTCGGCGCGCGGGGTCAGCCGCGGCAGCTCGCCTTCGCATTCGAATTCGGCCCGCAGCCCGACGCGATCGGCAAAGTCGTCCACGTACCGGGCCATCAACTCGCGCAGCGAGACCGCCGAATTGCTCCCGAGACGCAGCGCCATGACCGCCTGACGAGCATCGGCCAGGCCGGCGTCGATCGCTCCGGTGACTTCGTCGGCGACTTCTCGCGCCTGGGGGCCCAGGTCGGGGCTGGCATTGAGGCGTCCGATCTTGAGCCTGGCCAGCCAGAGGTCCTGGGCGACGCCGTCGTGGAGCTCGCGGGAGAGTCTCGTTCGTTCCTCGAGCGCGGCCCGCCGCACGTCGGCATCCTTGAGCCGCGCCAGGTTCTCGTTGGCCCGACCGAGCTCGGCCCGCGTGGCCCGGCCCTCGGCCTCGATGCCGATCAACAGCACCAGCGCGAACGCCACGGTGAGGATGTCGCCGCTGCTGACGAGGCCGCCGTACGTGCTCGGGTAGAACGCAGTGTGGAACTCACCGAAGGCGGCGAAGACCAATCCCACTGCCAGGAACCCGTCCCCCATCGTGCCGCTCCGCCGGTGGTGACGCCGCGTCAACTCCGCCGCCAGCCCGAAAAGGCAGCCGACGGCAAGATGCACTCCGACGCCGGCCTGGGTCGGCGTCGGCGGGGCCGGCTGGAAACCCGGCCAGGTCGGCAGGTAGGAGTAGATGAACACAGAGCTCAGCGATGGAACAAACGGGCTCCACACGTTGGCCAGCTGGATGATCGCGAGCAGGCCGAGAGCCGGGCCGAGGAGAATCAGCCAGTGCTGGCGAACCCGCACGCCTCGCAGCGAAACCGTAGCCCCGACAACCAGGAGCACCGCCGCCATGAGGTGACCGGCCGTCGTGATCTGCGGCTGGGCCTCGCGTGGCATGTTCAGTCCGAAGTCGGCGATGGCCACGTCAACGCGGCCGACGATGAACAGCAGGCTCGCGCCGCTGGCGATAGCAAGGACGAGGACGGCCGACGCCTGGAACAGGACGACGGGCGCCCCGATCTCGCGGTAGCGAACCCATGCGACCAGTGCCACGCCGAGGGTGACGACCGTGGCAAGCGTGTCGAGGACCAGGTCTAGTCCGGCCTCGACGTGCTGCCCGCCGAGCACGGGCAGGAAGACCACCGCGGCCGAAAGGCACAGCAGGACGACGATGATCGCGGCGAGCACGGCGTCCAGACGATCGAGTCGAGCTGCGCTGAAGACATTCCGAGACAGGAGCATCAGCGGATCATAGGCTCGCCGACGGGGTCGGGACTATGCTGATCCGCCCACACAGGAGACGTGCATGAAGGTCCTCTTCGTCGGCGGCACAGGCCTCATCAGCAGCGCCTGCACGGCCCTGGCGGTCGAGCGTGGTATCGAGGTCTTCCACCTCAATCGCGGCGGCCGCTCCGGGTCGCCGCTAGGCGTGACCACGCTCGTCGCCGACGTACACGACGAAGCCGCGAGCACGAGCGTCCTGGCCGGTCACCGCTTCGACGCGGTGGTCGACTGGATCGGCTACGGGGTCGAGGATGTCGAACGGGACATGCGTCTCTTCCGCGATCGGACCGACCAGTTCATTTACATCAGCTCCGCGAGCGTCTATCTCAAGCCGCTCAGCCACTGGCTCATGCGCGAGGATTTGCCCCTGGGCAATCCGTACTGGGATTACGCCCAGGGCAAGATCAAGGCCGAGGAGCGTCTGACGCGGGCATTCCGCGAAGACGGCTTCCCCATCACGATCGTCCGTCCATCTCACACGTATGGGAACTGGTCGGTGCCGATGGCGGTCAGCAGCTGGTCGGCGCCATATACGGAGATCGCCCGCATGCGCGCGGGCAAGCCGATCATCGTCCCCGGCGACGGCACTTCACTCTGGACGGTCATGCACAACAGCGACTTCGCGGTGGCCTTCGACGGCCTGCTCGGTCGGCGCCAGGCAATCGGCCACGCCTTCAACATCATGTCCGACGAGCCAATGACCTGGGACGAGATCCACCGCCAGATCGCGGCCGCCGCAGGTGCGGAGCTGCGGATCGTCCACATCCCTTCGGACTTCATCTCGGCCTGCGTACCGGACATGAGAGGGCGCCTGCTGGGCGACGCCGCGGTGAGCTCCGTGTTCGACACGACCAAGATCAAGAGATTCGTGCCGGAGTTCCGGTGCGTCATGCCCTTCTCCGAAGGCATCAAGCAGACCATCGCCTGGTACGACGCCGACCCGGCCCGCAAGAAGATCGACGTCGAAGCCGACGCGCGCTGGGACCACGTCGTGGAGGTCTACGAGCGGGGCCTGGCTGCCGCGGTCAAGGAATTCGCCGCCGAATCCTGACCGCCGAGTCCGGGCGTACCGGCGCGACTGGACGCGCCCGGAGGGCGTTGCACGGAGGGCGTTGGACGGGACACAACCTCCGAGTCCAGGCCCTCCAGGCGCTGGAAGATTCCCGACCCGCTAATACGGGAAGCCGAGGGCCCCGGCCGAAGCCGCGCTGCCCAGGAGCGGCAGGCCCCAGGCCTGCTCGATGGTTCGGAGCATCGAGTAGTGGCTGGCCGCGGTCGTGTCCTTGAAGCCCGCGGTCATGTTCGAAGTGATCGCGATCGTGGCCACGTGCCCGCCACCGCCGACGCCGCTGGAGCCTTCGTCCCAGGTGATGAACACGACTGAGTTGGCGAAGGCGGCGCTGGTGGTGATAGCGGGCACGAAGGCCCTCAGGAATGCGTCGCCCTGGGCTATGGACCCGTCGTGCATGTCGTTCATCAGGTTAGGAGTGATGAACTCGAAGTTGGCGGCCGCGGGATCGAAGCTGGCGAGATTTGTGATATTCGCGCAACTCGCCGGGTTGCCGCTGATGCCTGTGTAGCTCATAGCCGGGTTGTGCTTCCGGACGTAGGAGCCGGACAGACCGGGACCGTCGACGACCGCTCCAGAAGACGCACCGGTGAAGCAGTTACCGGGATAGCCCTGCTCGTAAGCGTGCCAGGTTCTCCCGGAGGCGGCGACCTGCTGGAAGATGTTGTTGGCCTTGAGGTTGTGGACCCCGTCGTCGGTTACGCCCTGAGTGCCGCCCGAAGTCAGGGCGATGTAGTTGGGCTCCGACGGGTGGTTGGTGGCGTCGTAGCTCGTCGCCAGACCGTACTTGGCGATGAGCGAGTTGATGTACGGAGCGCTGCTCGCGCCGACGATGCTCGAGTATTCGTGGTTTTCCATGAGGATGACGTACACGTGGCTGAAGTCGGGAAGCCCGGCGCTGGGCGGTGGCGGTGGCGTCGGGGCGGGCGGAGCCGTCGGCAACGGCGTCGGAGCCGGCGTGACGGGCGCGCTCGTCGGTGCCGCGGTGTCGGTCGGGGCGGGCGTGACGACGGGCGCCGGAGTGTCGGTCGGGGCGGGCGTCTCATCGGGCGGGGGCGGCGCGGCGGGGGCGGGCGAAGTGCCCACGAGCAGCGTCGTCGTCGCAATCCAGGAAATCCGAATCGATCCGGGCGGTGATGCGGTCGGTGCCCACCCTCGCCGTCGACGGGATCGGGAATTGAACGCTGAACGAACCGTCCCCGCCCGCCACGAACGGTGCAAGCGATAGCCCGTCGAGAGTCAGGTATCCGGGCAGGCCCGCTGCGAAGTCGCTGCCGGCGACGGTGATGGTCGTGCCCAACTCGGCCTGGGCCGGCACCGATATCGAGGCCTGCGTGCCGTCGCCGCTACCGATCACGAGCGTCGTCGTCGCCAGCACGTCCCCGTCGGCCTCCTTGGCGGAGATCCTGCCGACGTGGCCGATGGGCGTGTAGCCGGGAATCGTGAACGGCACGCTGAACCAGCCAGAAGCGGACGTGCTGAATTTGGTGATCTTCGCGCCATCGTAAGTCAGGCTGCCGCTCTGGCGCGGAGGGAGTCCATGTCCCGTAACCATGATGGTGGACCCGGGATTGGCCTTCGAAGGGGCCGACAGAGTCGCCCCGGACGCAATCACCGTTACCGCCACGGTGAACGCGAGGATGGCCCCGACCAATACCGGAGCGACGCGCAGCGGGAGAGGCAGACGCCGGCTGGAGGGTGGACGAGGCGGCTGTGAGGTGACGGTAGCAGGCATCGCATGCCTCCCTTTCCGGCTCGTCTTTCCGAGCGTGCCGTCGCGGACCGGCGTACGCATGAAGCCTGACGCCGGCTTCGTCCGCGCACCGGGAAGCACGTTCTGTGCCCTGCCCGCGTATGTGTCCGCCCCGGTATGTCCTCCCCGGGCAGATCGGAATCGCCTGTGTTGCTCAGGTCCGGCTCATCTGACGACGCACCCGAACGCGGGTGCCCAGAGCCAACGACCCTGGCAGAGTGCCCATTTACGACTTGTTAAGTAAAGGCGGGTTTCACGATAGGGATCATCCCCACGGCGCTCGGAGCGGCCGAATATTGCGTCCCAATTCACTTTCCTTAACGATATCGCCGCGGTCGACGGCTCCCAACTCCTATCGCCGGGCGGCGACCCAGTTGGCTACTCCTCCAAAGTTGAGATATCTCCTTCTGGCAAACCCTGGGCGCGAGCCTTCAGCAGGCGCCGCATGATCTTGCCGGACCGGGTCTTCGGCAGCTGGTCCACGAACTTGACGTCCTCGGGTTTGGCGATTGGTCCCATCTCCGACCCTACATGCTGGCGCAATTCTTCGGCCAGTTCAGGAGATCCTGTGTAGTCGTGGCGCAGGAGCACGAACGCGTGTATGGCCTGGCCCTTTATCTCGTGTGGGAGCCCGATTACCGCCGCTTCGGCCACGGCCGGGTGGCTGACCAGGGCGGACTCGACCTCGGCAGTACCGAGTCGATATCCGGACACCTTGATGACGTCGTCGACCCGGCCGATGATCCAGTAGTACCCGTCCTTGTCGCGTTTGGCCGAATCGCCGGTCAGGTATGCCCCGGGATATTTGGTCCAGTATTGCGCCACGTACCGGTCGGGATCGCCGTAGATCGTGCGCATCATCGCCGGCCACGGCCGCTTCAGGACCAGGAAGCCTTCCTCGTCGGTACCGACGGGATGGCCCTGCTCGTCGTATATGTCAGCTTCAACGCCGAAGAACGGCCGAGTCCCGGAGCCAGGTTTCAGGTCCACGACCGGCAGGGGCGTGATCATGAACATACCCGTTTCGGTCTGCCACCAGGTGTCCATGATCGGGCAGCGCTCTTTGCCGATGTTCTTGAAATACCAGCGCCAGGCCTCGGGGTTGATGGGTTCACCCACGGATCCGAGCAGTCGCAATGAAGACAGATCGCGGCGGTTCGGCCAGGCCTCGCCGAAGCGCATCAAACCGCGTATCGCCGTCGGCGCTGTGTACAAGACGGTGATGCCGTACTTCTCGACCATGGACCACCACCGGTCCGGATAGGGATACGTCGGGGCTCCTTCATACAAGAAGCCGGTTGCGCCGAGAATGAGCGGCCCGTAGACGATATATGAATGGCCGGTCACCCAGCCCGGGTCCGCGGCACACCACCACCGGTCGTCGTCGCGCAGGTCGAATACATACTTCAGAGTCGTGGCGATGCCCACCTGGTAGCCGCCGTGGGTGTGCACGATCGCCTTGGGCTTGCCGGTCGTCCCCGAGGTGTAGAGCAGGTACAGCGGATCCTCGGCGTCCACGATCTCGGTCGCACAGCGCCAGTCGGCGATCGGCAGCGCCATCAGGTCGTGGAACCACATGTCGCGGCCCTCTTCCATCGGCACGTCATGGCCCGTGCGCTTCACCACTACCACGTGCTCGACGATGGGAGCGCGCTTGATGGCCTCGTCGGCGATGCGCTTCAACTCCACGATCTTGCCGTTGAGGAAAGCGCCGTCGCAGGTGATGACGACGCGCGACTGCGAATCCTCGATGCGGCCGTGGAGCGCCTCAGTTGAGAACCCGCCGTACACAACCGAATGAACGGCGCCGATCTTGGCGCAGGCCAGCATTGCCATCGGCAGTTCCGGCACCCGACCCATGTAGATCGTGACGCGGTCGCCCTTCTTCACGCCGAGGGCTTTTAGGACGCTGGCGAACTTGCTGACTTCGCGGTTGAGGGCGTGATAGGAAAACGATCGCTGCTCGCCGTTCTCTCCCTCCCAGATCAGCGCCAGCTTGTTCTTGCGGTGCGTCGTGAGATGCCGGTCGATGGCGTTGTAGACGATGTTGGTCTTCGCGCCGACGAACCACTTGAAGAACGGTTTGTTGGTATCGTCGAGGGCCGTCTTCCAGGGCTCTTGCCAGTCCACGAGTTCACGGGCCCGCTCCTCCCAGAAGCCGACGAAGTCCTTGTCTGCGGCACGGGCCAGGGCATCCCAATCCTTGATGTACGCCTGCTCTACGACCGAGGCCGAGGGCTTGTACCACTCGTCCCGCTGGCTCTCGAGGGCGGACTCCGACCTGCCGGAGTTGGGCGTAGCGTCGGCCGTCTGCATGGCAAGACCCTTCCGCTTGGTGGCGCTCGTTCGCAGGATCGATCCGGCGAACCAGGAGGACCGGTGCCTGCGAGCAGCGTAAGCGGACGACCCGGTGGGCCGGTGCCACGGCGGGCGCGTCTCGCCCCGCACTACGCGTCCGGACAGACGAGCGGCGCCGCCCTCTTCGAGGGACCGCGCCACGACTGGACTTCAGGTCGGTGGGAACCGATCAGTGCAGATCGGGTGCCATCGTGAGCGCGCCCACCAGCCCGGGCGCTTCGCGGTCGGGTCCGGCACTGAACAGGAGCGTCGTCGGGTCGGCGGCGACGCCGTTGCCGAATTGCAGGCCCCACAGGCCGTCGATGACGAGGGCCCTACCCCTGGCATCGAGCAGCTGGCCCTTGAACGCGCCCGTCATCGGGTCGTAGGCGTTGATCCGGCCGTTGCCGAAGTTGCCGACCAGAAGGTCGCCGCCAAACATCCCGAAACCGGCCGGTGCGATCTGGACGGGCCGGACCGATTTGGAGTGGAGAGCTCGCATCCAGCGGACCGCGTGAGACTGAGTTATCCACAGCCGGGTACTCTAGGTATTGCTGACCTGTCGCGATCCGGTCGATCGTGGAGGGTAAGAACGGACATGCCAGTCGAAGAGATAGATCTGGTCGACGAAATCCTGGGAGCCGACGCGGCCGCAGGCTGGGTCGCACCCGACCGGGAGGAGCCCGAGCAGGACGAGTCAGCCTCTGGAACCACGATCGGCATCTCAGCCTGGCACGTCGCCGGCCTCGACGTTCTGGGCCGGGCGAAATTCGGGCGGCTGCCGAGCCGTTCCGTGCTGGGATTCGCCCTCGCGTTCGCCGTATCGGCCGTCGCGACGCTCGCGATCTTCGCCGCGATTGCGTTCGCAGCCATCAGCCTCAACTCCAACCGCGTGGTGTCGGGGGTACACGCAGGCTCCGTGGACGTCTCGGGCATGAGCCGCGAGCAGGTGGTTGCCCGGCTCACGTCGACCTATGCGTATCTGAGCCGGGGCGACGTCACCGTTTCCACGCCAGCCGGAAAGACCACGATTCCATACGGCCAACTCGGCCGCGGCCCGGATGTCGAATACATGGCCGATCAGGCGATGCAGATCGGCCATTCCGGGAACCTCATCGGCGACGCGGTGGCCATGCTCCGGACCGCAATCGGTGGACAGACAGTGCCAGTTGTGGTGCGCATCGACCCGGTCGCGGTGGCCACGAGCGTTCGCAAGGCGACGAGCGCCAACCGGCTGCCTCGTGACGCCCAGGTCGCCCTCCAGGGCGGCACGTTCAGCTATACACCGTCCGCCGCCGGCAGCGGCCTGGACGAGGTCGCGATTTCCCGCCAGATCGTCGACGGCCTGGTCGATCCGGGCACGTCGAACGCGTTCCAGGTCGGCGGGTCGCTGGTCTCGCTGCAGCCACAGGTGACCGACGCGGACGCCCAGGCCGCCATCGCCGAAGCGCAGAAGATGGTCGTGGCCATCAACCTGACGTTCGGCGGCAGTTCGCAGTCCAATCCCCAGGCGGGCGCATCAGCCCAACCGTCGATGCCGCTCAAAGCTGTCACGATCGACGCCCAGACGGTCCGCGGCTGGATCGTCTTCGACTCAAGCCGGGGCAGCTCGTACCGTCCCACGGCCGATCCGGCTCAGATAGAAACGTACCTGGCCGGGCTCTCCAAGCAGGTCCGGATCCCGGCGGTCGAGCCGACCACGGTCTTCGACAGCGCGGGCTTCCCGACCAATTTCGTCGGAGGCAAGGCCGGCGTCGACATCGACGTCGCCGCGACCGCGCAGACCCTCGAGGCGTACTTGAACGGGCTCGGCTCTGGAGGCCCTCAAATGCCCACGATCGCCGGCGTCACCAGGTCGCTCGCGCCGAACATCACCATCGACGGCGTCGGCGGCCTGACCAAGATCGGCGGCTGGACGACGACTTTCTACCCTGACATCAGCAACGCCAACGGCGCCAACATTCGCGTCCCGGCTCAGCTCCTGAACGGCCAGATCGTGCAGCCGGGCCAGCAGTTCAGCTTCCTCAATGCGGTCGGCCCCATCGACCAGGCACACGGTTACGGCCTGGGCGGCGTCATCGAACACGGCAAGAGCGACCACACCGGGGCGATGGGCGGCGGCATCTGCTCCGCGTCCACGACCATGTTCAACGCGGCGGCGCGAGCCGGGCTGCAGATCGACGAGCGGCACGCGCACTTCTACTACATCGACCGCTATCCGGTCGGGCTGGACGCCACGGTGTTCTCCGACGGCTACCAGGTTTGGGACCTGAAATGGACCAACGACACGCCGAACCCGATCCTGATCCTGGCGGGTTCGACCACGGGATCCAAGAGCACGGTCACGATGGAGCTGTGGAGCCTGCCGCTCAACCGAACGGTCACCTTCACTCCCTCGTTCAAAGCCAACGTCGTCAAGGCGTCGGACTTCACTCAGTACGTCAGCACGTTGAGCCCCGGCCAGCAGGCCAGGGCGGAGTATCCGACGGACGGCTTCGACACCTCGGAAACGCGCACGGTGACCGACTCGGCAGGCACGGTCATCCACACCGATACGTGGACGTCGCGCTACACCATGGTCAACGGGCTGCTGCTGATCGGCCGCACGGCGCCGGCCGCGCCGACCCCGAAAGCGACCCCGACGCCAAAGCCCTGAGGGCCGGCTCAGAGCGCCGTGGCGGGGAGTCGCTCATCGGGGTCGCCACTTTGCCAGGAGTCAGTTCGGGCCGACTCGGGTCGGCGCCGCCCGGTGCAGGTCGTACGATCAGGCCTTGACGCTGACCCAACCCGGGTAGTTGCCCGCAGTGTCGCCCGGGGCGGAGTCGCCCGCGTAGAAATAGACGGGCAGCCCGTTGTAGGTGACCTGGATCGTCCCGTCGTCACGGGTGATCGTCCCGAGCTTGCCGCCGGCTCCGGGTCCGGCCGTCGGGGTGGTCCCGCTCGCGACCGTCAGAGGCGGCCACGTCGTGGCACAGCCACCGCTGCAGGCGCTCTTGCCGCTGTTGGCCACGTCGTTGGCGTAGTCGTAGAGAGTCATGCCGTTGGCACCGCCGACGAGGGTGCTGACGCCACCGATGGTCCTTGCCATCACGGTGGTGCCGGAGCCGGCTGCCGGGGCTCCTGTAACGCCGGCGGGGATCTGGGTCGCGGCGGAGCCGCTGCAGGCTGCTACGAGGATCGAGACCGCCACCGAGGCGGCCATCAACTTTCGAAAGGTCATCTTGCTACCACCTGAGTCTGAGGAAGGCTCGGCCAGGGTTATGCCGCGCGTGGTGGATACGTCTCAGGAGGTGGCCCGGCCCTGTCTCGAGCCCTCAGACCTACTTCAGGATGAACCGGGCCCGGCAGGCGCGACAGACAGTCGACCGCGAAGCCTGGAGACCCGCCGGCGGCCGCTTTCGATCGACCGCCGAGCGACGTTCGCGCACCGGCTCTTACGGACCGAAGTACCCGGAGACGTCGAATATCACCTGGGCCGTCGGGCCGATAGCGGGCGCCGCGTAGGTGACGGAGAGTGTGCCGCCGGCACCGACCTCGGCCGTCACGGCACTGGCTCTGTCGTCGCCGACCGGGAAGTTGAGCGTCGAAGTGGAGGGGCTGTTCTGGGCGACCGGCCCGACGAAGAGGAAACCGACGCTGGTCTGCCCGGTCACCGTGAGGTTTCCGGCGACCGCAACCGCAGTGGATGGAACGCCGCCGGCACCGGCCACGGCGAACGTCGCGGCGACGTGCGAATGAATGGCACCCGACAATCCGCCGGTTCCGTTCCTCGTATCCAGGATTCTCGTCGGGCTGAGCGGGTGGTAAGAGGCACCGCTCGTGTCGGGCGTGAAGTAGCCCGTAACGTCGAACACGACCTGCGCCGTCGGTCCCGACGTCGGTGCCGCATACGTGATCGAGAGCGTGCCCCCGGCGCCCAGAGCAACCGTGACGGCGTTGGCCCGATCGTCGTTCGCCGGGAAGTTGAGCGTGGAACTGGTCGGGTTGTTCTCCGCTACGGGGCCTACGAACAGAAAGCCGCGGCTGGTCTGCTCGGTCACAGTCAGCGTGCCGGTCACGGCACTTGCGCCGGATGGCACGGTCTTGCCCGCCCCGGCAACGGTGAACGTCCGCGACACGTGCGAACTGAACGGGCCCGATAGCCCGCCGGTCCCGCTGCGAGTGTCGAGGATCCGCGTCGGGCTGAGCGCGTGATATGTGTCGCCGGTGGTGTCCGGGGTGAAGAAGCCGGTGACGTCGAAGATGACCTGCGCGGTTGGGCCGAGGGTGGGCGCCGCATACGTAACAGACAGCGTCCCCCCGGCGCCGAGAGCGACCGTGACCGCGTTGGCGCGATCGTCGCCCACCGGGAAGTTGAGGGTGGAACTGGTCGGGTTGTTCTCCGCTACGGGGCCTACGAACAGAAAGCCGCCGCTCGTCTGCTGGGTCACCGTCAAGTTCCCCGTCACGGCGGTGGCGCCGGCCGGGACCGGGCTGCCGCCGCCGGTCACGGCGAACGTCCGCGCCACGCGGGAGCTGAACGGGCCCGCCAGCCCGCCGGTCCCGTTGCGTGTGTCGAGTAGTCGAGCGGGGCTGATCGGGTGGTACGTCGCGGGCACGGTTTCAGACACGGCCGAGATGCCGGCCATCGTCCCGACGAGAATCTCGTTTCCCCATAGCGTGGGCGAGACGAAGTGGGGCACCGCCCCCACCGGCACCGACCCGAGAGTGGCCCCGGTCGCGGCATCGAGGGCGAAGAGCCGGCCGGAGCTCGTGTTGACACTCCAGACCGCTCCCCCGCCGATGACGGGCGGTCCGCCCGCGGCGCTGCTCTGCCAGCCCACGGCCAACGATCCGCCGCTCCCTACTTCGACCTCACGCATCGACCCGACGCAGGGGACGTAGATCGTGTCGCCGTTGTGCGCCGCGCCGCCGAAACCCGTGCACACTGCGGCCGACGACACTTGCCCGCCGATGCCGCCGAGCGCGCCCTGGGTCAGGACGTAACCCGTGCCGCTCTTGCCGGCGATGAAGACCCAGCCACCGGGAACGAGCACCGGACTCAACGAGCCGAGATCCGCGTCGCCGGCGTTGTCGGCGGCCCAGCCCGACGGCGCGAAGATGCTCTCCAGCTGCAGGGTGGGCGAGAGCTCGAGGACCGAGTCGGTGCCGTCGAACGTCGTGGTGGACGCACCGTTCCCTACGGAGACGTAGAGGTTACCGGAGGCGTCGATCACGGGTCCGCCGGTCGCCCACACGGCGCCTTCGCGGCTGGTGGGCACCCGATACGAGATGGTGGCGCCGGACCCGGTCGCGGGCACGCCCACGACTTCACCCACGTACTGGCCGCAGTCTCCGGCCAGCCCGCCGAAGCCGATATACACGTAGCCGTTGGCGACCGCCAGGGCGGGGCGCTGCTGGTGGGTCCGGGGATCGTCGCCGGCTAGGTCGACGTTGCGGGACCAGAGAACCGCACCGGTCGCGGGGTCCAGGGCATAGAGGACATGCTGAGGGCCGGTCACCTCTGCGACCACGAACAGCGAGCCGGTCACGGGGTCGAACGCCGGCGTGCCCGTGATCCCCAGCGGATCGATGTCGCCGCATGGGAGCGTGGAGAGCGGCACGGGCGCGCCGACGTTCCGCCGCCACAAGACGCCGCCGGTCGCCGGGTTCAAGGCGTAGACGCTATCTCCCTCGGTCGCGGCGATGACCTCGCCGTTGACCACAAGCGGCTCCGCATACACCGCGCCATCCAACGGGGCAGACCAGCTGCCGGCGAGCGAACCGGTGAAGGTCGGGAACGACGAGTCGAAGCCTGTCCGCCCTGCGTCGAGGTGATAGACGGGCCAATCGCCCGCCGACAGCGCAGGCCCCGCTGTGCCAGAACGGCCCATCGAGCCGACGGTGCCGGCCGAGCCGGACGGGACGACCGGGCCGGACGGGCCGGCGGCGGTGACCAGCGACGTCAGAGCCAATAGGGCGACCGCGAGATTGCGGGGCGCGGTGTTCATCGACGACGTCCTCCCGGTGAATTGCCCCTCGGGGCCGGATCCGGCTCGGCCGGTCATCGAGGCGGGGCCCGACAAGGTTGAGCCTGTGGCCGGCCCGACCGAAGCGGCGGCTCGCGAGGGCTCACCTGGCGGTTCGCGGGCGGGCCGCGAGGGAGGCCGTGCAAGTCGTGGCTCTTGGCCCATCGACTCCCGTCTCCGCCCGGTCGTGCCCGATCGGCTCGGATAGACTCTTGGAGTTGCCGCAGGGTGGATCCACCGCGTGAAAGACCTTCGCTTCTGGAATTGAATCCCCTTCCTCGTGCCGATGTCAGAGCGGGAGACTTCGCCGCACGAGACCCAGGCGAACGCCGTCCTTCGACCGGTCGTGTTCGGGGCAAATGACGGGCTCGTCAGCAACCTGGCGCTGGTAATGGGCGTCGCCGGGGCAAATCCCGCGCCGGGCGTCATCGTCCTTGCCGGTGTGGCGGGCCTCCTTGCCGGGGCCTTCTCGATGGCCGTGGGCGAGTTCATCTCGGTCCGGTCCCAGCGCGAGTTGCTCGACCACCAGCTCGCCTTCGAGCGGACGCAGATCCGCGATACGCCCGATCAGGAGCGGGAGATCCTTGCGCGCGTGTATCGAGGACGCGGCTTCACGGCCGAAGAGGCGTCGCATTTCGTGGATCGGGTCTTTGCCGACCCGGAACACGCGGCCACGTTGCTCATCTTCGAAGAAGTCGGGCTGGACGCACGTTCGATCGGATCGCCGACTGCGGCGGCGGCAAGTTCGTTCGTGGCTTTCACCATCGGGGCGCTCGTGCCGCTGATCCCCTACGTTCTCCTCGCCGGCGGGACCGCCTTCGGGACGAGCCTCGGCCTGAGCCTTGGGGCTCTGGCTCTGCTCGGCTACGGCATCAGCCGCCTGACCCATCGCCCGCCGCTGTACGCGGCCCTGCGCCAGGTCGTGCTCGGGGCGGCAGCAGCAGCGGTGACGTATGCCGTCGGCAGTCTCATCGGAGTCCAGGCCGGCGGTTGATCGGCCGGTCCCAATCCAATGCCGGGCGAAATCAGGCAGACGAAAGGACGCGAAATGATGAAGCAGCCACGCCCCGCCGCCGGAGTGGCAACCGGAACGGGGATTTCGATAGGAGCGGCGCTCGGGCTTCTGTTTGGGCTGCTCATGTCCGGTGAGCTGTGGTTGATGGTCGGCGCGGGAGTCGTGGTCGGCCTGATCGTGGGCGCGATCGTCGACATGCAACTCTCGCGCTGAGGACCGGGCCCCGACTGAGGTCTTCAAGGCCGGGCGGCGGCAGGCCGTTCCTGCTGACCGGCACGCAGGCCCTGCTCGCCTTTGCCGTACCGGCGAACCTGCGGTTCGGTTTGCGGGCGCCAGGGGCCCTGCTGGTCCTCTTCCTGCTGCCGTTCCCGTTCACCGATCTCGCCATTCGGGTCGTCTTTCAGCGATCTATCTGATCATTGCCACGGTCTTGTTAGTGGGCCACAGACGGGAACTGATCCCGATCCTGCGAAGCATCTGGACGTGGACGCCCGTCCCTTCTGGCGCCGTCGACGCCCCGGCCGATACCTCGTTTGCACGCCAGCGGAAGGAGAGGCCAATCACATGACCGTCGCTCCCAATCCCGCAACCGCCTGTTCTTCGATTGACCGCCAGGAGGCGCATCGATGTCTACGGTGACCGTGAGCCTGTACGCCCTTTCCGCGCTGCTCGGCGTCGCCCCAGGTGTACTCAGGCTCAGCCTCGCTCGCGCCGGTGTGCTGCTCAGCCAGAACGAGCGCGCCACCGAGTCCGACCTGGCGAGGGTCTTCGGGACGGCAGCAGCGAGGGAGTTCGTCGAACGGGCAAAGGACCAGGGCGGCCGGATGCGGCGTCCCTCGCCGTCGCTCAACCGCCCGGGCGGGCATTCGGCCTCGGATCCGGACGCGAGCTGACGGGCTGCCTGATCAGGGCTCGTCGGAGTGTCTTCGGACCAACCGGCTCGCGGGCCGCGGCGTCGTGGCTCGCCTTTGTTTGCGGTTAGCTGTACGTGACCGCGGTTCCTATCGGGACGCTCTGCATGAAGATCTCGCCGCGGACGAGCGGAATGACGTTGCCCGCGTCGTCGTACAGCTGAGTCAGCGCCGTGTTCGAAGCCTTCTTCCAGGTTCCCGTGATCGCCCGGCCCTCCTGAAAGACGATAGCCTTGCCCGATCCGACGTTGGTGACGACGGGCCGGAGCTTGTCGAGCGAGGGCACAACCGCGTAGGCCTGGAACATCACCACGATGCTACGGGCCATGACCTGTTTCGAGTTGGCCGGGTCTATCTGGAGGCTGCCGTTGACGGAGCGCAGGTATGAATTGGACGGCGGGTCGTACTTGTAGCCGATGTGCTCGGCGAGATAGGGGATCGTGATCGACTGCGTCAGCGGATGCTCTGAGGCCGGGCTGTCCTCGACGAACGCTCGCACGGGCAGGCTCTGGAAGGTGGCCGGGTAGCCGCGGGATGCGGCGCAGCTGACCAGCGCCGCGGAGTTGGTGTAGGCGTTGTACGGAGCCACTCGGGTGGTGATGCGGTGGTACGGGCACGAGCCGCCGTTCAGGTCGTCCTCGTTGTAGATGCTGGCGGACATGGCGGGGATCACGCGCTGGAGCGCCTCGGCGTCGCCCCCGAAATGACCGTACAGGGCCTTGTACTCGGCGGCCCAGTAGACGAAGTACGGCCGAGCGCTGCGGACCGGCCCGATGTCGGATGAGGTGCCCTCCTGGAACACCATCATGTACCGGTCCGAGCTGTCGTCGATCATGGCCTGGTAGACGATCGAGGCTGTCGAGAAGCCCGCCTGCGGACGGGCCGCGGAGTAATCGTCGATCATGAGCGCGTCGGGCAGTCGGTGGGCCAGGTCGGCCGGGGCCGGCATGCCGTCGAGATCGCTGTAGGCCCAGCCGGCCGGGAGTTGAGACGGACTCGGCTCGAAGGACGCCGGTGAATTGACTGCGGAGGCCGTGGCCGACACGGCCGGCGTGGCGCTGGCGACCTGCGGGCTCGGCGAGGGACTCGCCGCCGGGGCCGGGCGGGGTGCGGCGAGGACCAGCATCGTTCCGGCCAGGATGGCCAGCGCCGCTGCGATGCTACCGACGGCCACGACCTGCTTCCGATGGCTGTTCCAGATTTCTCGTTATCACCGTAGCTCCTCCGCGCCCTCGCGCTCTCCCAACCATAGCGGGATCGACGCCCCGCCGGGGGGAAGGATCGCGTGAGGGCGCGAGACGGACCGGGCTCGACTAAGCCATGGTCCAGACGGACAGCCAGGCGATCTGCACCTGACCCGCAGTGCTGTCGGCCGGCATCGCTCCGGAGATAGAGGTTTCGAATTGCATGACCAGGTGCATCGGCGTGGACGGGATACGAGTGGTGTCGTGGACCCAATGGTTGCCGTCGATCCACATGTCGAGTCTCACGCCCGGAACCCATTCGACGACGTACGTGTGCCACTGCTGCCAGCTCGTGCCGTTCGGCGTAGAGAACGCGTCCTGGTCGCCGCCGCCGGTTCCGTTCTGGTGGTGGATGAAGGCTTCGGGCTGGTCGGTGAAGTCGCTCTCGGGGCCGTCGATCTCACCGTCCTGCGGCCAGGCTTCGGACTGGGGCCACAGAAGAGGTACGCCCTTGTAGTTGGGCATCGAGTCGGCGCGGATGCGGAAGCTGTACCTCATGCCGAGCTCGTTCCCGTCCGACGATCCGGGCAGCAGCGGGATGAACGCGGCGACCTCGTGAACCCCGCCGACGGTGTGGATGTCGATGTTCAGGTTCCCGCCGCCCGCCGAGATGATGCTCGGCGTGTATGAGCCGTTGCCGGTGGTGTCGTGCCAGCCGGCTGCATAGACGGAGTAATTCGATGCGTTCCAGCTGTTGAAGTCGTCGGCCCAGACGTTCTTCCAGCCGGTCAGATTCCCGGTCGGAATTGCGTTCGGGTCGGTCCCTGAGGTCGGGGCGACCGTCGGGGCCGGGGTCGCCGCGCGGGTCGGGGCCGCGGTCGGCGCAGATGCCGTCGGGGCGGGAGCGGTCGCCTTCGCCGTCGGCGCGGCAGTCGGCCGAGGCGTCACCGTAGCCGCGGCCTTGGGAGCGATAGTCGGGGCGGGGGTCGGGGCGCGCGTCGCCGCCGGACGGGGCCTGGCTGCGGGCCTGGGCGTGGCGCCGGCGCGGGTGGCGGTGCCGGCTCCGACGCTGAACGTCGTCGTCGTGACGGTCGTCCTGTAGCTCGTCAGAACCCTGACCGTCAGCGTGTGCCGGCCGGTCGCCAGCGCCGCCGAGTTCCAGGGCCTGGCCGAGCCGGTCGAGGTCGAGCCGACGAAATCGAACGGTGCCACTAGGTCGACGTGGTTCGGCGAGCCCTGGAGCGTGGGGTTGTCGAGCCAGAAGCTGACACGCGTGACCCCGCGGGTCGGCGTCATGAAGATGTAGGCATTGCCGGTGAGCTGAACGCCGGAGAGCGGGGTGGCCGCGCTCCGGGCCGGGGGACGTAGAGACCATCAGCCGGTAGGAGGGGCCGGCGGCCGCAACCTGGCTGACGACCGGAATCGCGAAGGCCGCCAGAAGACCAGCGGCAATCAGGAGTCGCACCTTGGTGAGGTGCATCGATCGGAAGGGGGATGTCATGGGGTACCTCCGCGGGCGCAGCGGACGGTGGCCGGCGCTCGTCCGGGCCTGACCGTTTGGGTGTATCCCCACCTTGGCCGCCGGATCCGCCCGAGGGCATGACCAGTAGGTCTCGGCGGCGGGTGCCCTATGTCGTGACGCGCGACTGGTCCGTTGTGACCAGACCACGGACCAAGCGGCGAGCGTTCGAACCGCCGGCCGCACTCCGGCCAACCGGGCCTCGGACAGTGGGGGCGGCGCGGCCCGCCATCGTCTCGAGCCCGCCTCGATGCCAGAATGGCGAGCATGTTGATCGTTCGACCGGCCAGGCCCGAGGACGCCGCCGAGGTGGCGGGCGTTCACGTTCGATCCTGGAAAGCGGCCTACCGAGGGCTACTGCCGGACAAATACCTGGACGATCTGCGGCCGGAAGACCGCCTCGGCCGGTACACGTTTGGCGCCACGGACCCGGCGACGCCGTCGACAGTCGTGGCCGTCGCCGACGGCACGATCCGTGGATTCGCCACGACCGGACCCTGCCGCGACCGCGAGGCCTCGGGTCTGGGCGAGCTCCTCGCGTTGTACGTGGACCCGGACTCGTGGGGGTTCGGGATCGGACGGCGGCTCATCTCGGACGCGCGAGCGAAGCTGTCGCAGCTCGGCTTCGACCAGGCAGTCCTGTGGGTCCTGGCCGGCAACGAGCGCGCTATTCGCTTCTATCTGGCGGACGGCTGGCGCCCGGATGAACTGGAACGCACCCAGGAAGTCTGGGGTGTCCGGGTACGCGAGTTGCGCTACCGGCGTTCGCTTCGGTGAGGGCGCCCCGGAACGACCCCGGCGCGCCGGAACGATCGAGGTTCCCCTGGGCCCAAGCTCCGGGTGGGTCAGATCAGGTAGGTCGACAGTACTAATGGGCTACTACCGGCCCTTACCTGATGGGGCGTCCGAGACTAGGTTCTCCCGAACCGGGCCGCGGGCACACTTTCGATGGCTCGCTCGGGCCTGAGGGATCGAGGCGGATCGGACTGGGTCGCGCCCGCCCGCTCGACGGGTGCCGGCGCGACGAGGAGGGGCACGTGCGAGGCAGTGGCTCAGGTTACCGGGGAATCCTGACCGTCGGGAGCCATCTCCTGGTGGTGACGTCGATGACACTGGCCGGGATCACGGCGTTATCCGCGGTCGGGACAACGTCCGTCGCCGCCGCCGCGGACCCAACCGTCGCCGCCGCCGGTGACTACGGCTGCGATCCGCTGGACCCCGACTTCAACGGCCTCAACGGCACGCGCAGCCCGGACCAGTGCCAGCAGAAAGCGACCTCGAATCTGCTGGTCAACGGCAACTTCAACGCGGTCCTGGCGCTGGGCGATCAGCACTACTGCGGCAGCCTCGCCGAGTATCAGCAGGCCTACGATCCCACCTGGGGCCGAGTCAAGTCGATCACCCATCCGATCCCCGGCAACCACGAGTACCTGACGGCGGGCGGATCCACGCCGACGGTGGGCTGCGATAGCACCAACGCTGGAGCCGCCGGCTACTTCAACTACTTCGGCGCTGCCGCCGGAACGCCGGGCCGGGGCTGGTACAGCTTCGACGTGGGGGCCTGGCATCTCATCGCCCTCAACTCGAACTGCAGCGACGTGGGCGGCTGCATACCCAGCTCGCCACAGGGCCTCTGGCTGGCCGCCGACCTGGCCGCCCATCGCAACCAGTGCATCCTCGCGTACTGGCACATTCCACTGTTCAGCTCCGGAGGCCGGGCCGCCCAGAACGGCTATTGGCTGTGGATGCAGCTCTACGCCGCTCATGCCGATGTGGTTCTCGACGGCCACGACCACATCTACGAACGCTTCGATCCACAGGATGCCAGCGGCGTCGCCGACGCCAACGGCATTCGTGAGTTCATCGTCGGCACGGGCGGGGCCAACCACACCTCGATCGCGACGGTCGCGGCCAACAGCGTCGTGCGCGACACCACGACTTTCGGGGCCCTCGCCCTGACGCTGCACTCGGGCAGCTACTCCTGGAACTTCGAGCCCGCCGTCGGCAGCTTCACCGACAGCGGCACGGCCGCCTGCCACAACGCCATGCCACAGCCCAGCCCGAGCGCCGACCCGACGGCCAGCGCGGCGGCGTCGTCCAGCCCACGAGCCGGCGGCTCGACGACCTTGGGCCGGTCGCCGACAGCTACGTCGACGTGTCGACCCCGAACGCGACGCACGGTTCGCTGGCCAGCCTTCGAATTCGACGCCTCGCCGGTCGTTCGCTCATATCTGCGCTTCAACGTCGGCGGGATCGCGGGAACGGTGACGAGCGCCGTGCTCCGTGTCTGGGCCAATACAGCCCAGACGACCGGCTACGACGCCTACTCGGTGGCTGACAACACCTGGAGCGAGGCCGCCATTACGGCTGCCAACTCGCCGCCGTTCGGCGCTACCAGACTCGGCGGCTCGGGGAAGATTGCCGCCGGATCGTGGGCCAGCGTCGACGTGACGCCTACGGTGAGATCCAACGGCACTTACAGCTTCGGTTTGTCGACCACTAACAGCACGGCCGTCTCGCTTTCGTCGCGCGAGGGCTCGCACCCACCGCAGCTGGTGATCGTCACCGCAGGCCCGGGGCCTGGCGGCTCGCCGACGAGTTCTCCGACCAACGCGCCGACCGCGACTCCAAGCGCGACTCCAAGCGCGACTCCAAGTGCGGCTCCAAGCGCGACTCGGACCGCCGGCCCGACCGGCACGACGACTCCGACCGCCACCCAGACCGGCACCGCGGGCAGCGGCACCTTCGCGGCCGTCGCCGACAGCTACGTCGACGCTTCGAATCCGGCCGCCAACTTCGGTGGCGCCGCACAGGTCCGGGTCGACGGCTCGCCGTCGGTCCGCTCGTTCGTCCGCTTCAACGTCTCCGGAGTGGCCGGGAACGTCAGTTCGGCCGTGCTGCGCGTCTACGCCAACTCGGCCCAGACGACCGGCTACGACGTGAATCCGGTCGCCAGCACCGCCTGGGGCGAAACCTCGATCACCAACGCCAACGCCCCGGCCTTCGGCCCGACGAGACTCGGAAGCTCGGGCAAGATCGCCGCGGGGACCTGGACCAGCGTCGACGTGACTGCCGCGGTGAACGGCAACGGCACCTACAGCTTCGGCCTGTCGACGACGAACGCCACGGCCGTTTCACTCTCGTCGCGGGAGGGCGCCAATCCACCTCAGCTTGTCGTGGCCTGGACGGGCGCGGGCTCGATCCTCGCACCAGGACCATCCGGGCGCCAGGATCCCCGGCCTCCGATCATGGCCTTGCTCACGGCCGTCCTCGTGGCCGCTGGGCTGCTGCTGGATTGGAGGCCGCCACGCCGGGCCTTCGGCCGGCCGGTCATGAACCGGGGATTGGCTCGGCTGCGCTGACGCTCCCGGCACCCAGGGCCGGGCCAACCGTGTGCGCGGCCCCGGCCGGACGCGTCCGTGACGCCCTCTCGCTCCTAACCTTTTACGCGCAGGATCGCGAAGCCGTCATGGCCCTTCACTCCCACGGTCTGCATGGCCGTCGCGTCGAGCCGGCGTTCCCGAGCAATCAGCTCGAACATCCGGCGTGTGCCCAGGATGCTAGGGTCGCTACTGGTCGCGTCGATGACCGCGCCGTGGCGGACGACGTTGTCCACGACGATGACGGTCCCGGGGCGTGAGAGCCTGAGAGCGCCGGCGACGTACTCCGCGTTGTGCTCCTTGTCGGCGTCGACGAACACGAAATCGAACGGCTCGCCGGCCTCCGCGGCCAGCCCGGAGAGCAAGTCAACGGCCGGACCCACCCGAACCTCGACGATCGAGTCGAGGCCCGCTCGCCGAAGATTCGCTCGGGCGACCTCGGCGTGGCGCGGATCCAGCTCGAGGCTGATCAGTCGGCCGTCGGGCGGGAGTGCCCGGGCGAGCCAGATCGTGCTATACCCGGCCAGCGTCCCGATCTCCAGGATCCGCCGCGCGCCGTGGATCTGCGCCAGCAGATGGAGCAGCTTGCCCTGGACAGGCGAGACCTGGATCTGCGGCATGCCCGCATCGATGCCGGCCCGGACCGCGGCGTCCAGCATCGCGTCGGGCGGCACGAGGAGTCCGCTCAGGTACTCGTCCACCTGCACCGAAAGGTCGTCAACCATTCGCTCATCCTCTTCCAGCGACCGGATTCGGACACTAGCAGCCGCCAGGCGGCGGAGGCAGTCGTCCTATCGGGCGGTCGGACCGGCGCGCCGGGAGGAACGGGCGACGAGTGCAGCGGCTAGGCGCAGTCGTTGGCCTTGTTGGACCACTCCAGCTGCACGGTGTACCCCGCCACGGTCTTGGTCTTCCACGCGCACAGATCGCCGATCTCGGCGTTGTTCCCGTCGTCGTACCAGCCCCGGCCCGGCACGGGATCGGTGATCGCCTCGCACAATTCGTGCGAGCTGGTGGAGGTCAGCGCGTCTAGCGCGCTAAGGCCGCCGGTGCAGCCACTGCATCCGGGATACGGCATGACCGCGTAGTAGAGCTGGCCGGCGACGTCGTTGTGGTAGCCGCAGAACGCCTGGCACGAACGTGCGCCGCCCTGCGCCACCGAAGTCCCCGGCGGCAGGTAGACGAAGTACAGGGTGTTCGGAGTCGGCTTAGGAAACGCCGCGTTCGATCCGATCTCGCCCTGCAGGAAGTGCTGGATGGCGCCGTCGGAGATCGAATGGCCGAGGCTCGGCGTCGTCACGGTCGCGGTGCCCACCCGCTTGCCGTGGCCGATCTGGTGGCCCGCCACGCCATACTCCGCGAGCTGGTCGATCAAGGGGCTCACGAGGATGGCGTCGAAGAATGTGTTGATCTTCCCGGCGAGCGTCTTGTCGGCGGCCGTCGTCCAGGCCTTTCCCCAGAAGACGGTAAAGACCTCTACCGTCTCCAGAAGGTGGCCGTTGTGATAGGTCAGCTGCGGTGGCGGACCTGCCGGAGCCAGCGCGCCGGCGATGCCCAGTTCCTCGGGTACGTGTAGTGGCACGATCCGGACGGCGTCCGTGACCGCCGGCAATGCGAGTCCCTTGGCCATGATGACGATGCCTCCCTGCTCAAGGCCGACGAGGAGTCGAGTCCAGCGTACACGGCGGACGCTGGCCTCCGCCGACGATGTCGATCGGCGCTCGCACGGCGACACAACGCTCCGCCTGCAGGCCCGTACTCGAGCGGCCCTGACGGACACCCGTCGTCCGAACCGCCATCCGCGGCATGGTTGCCGGTAGGCTATCCCGATGAGCGGGAACGAAGCAGGGTCGGCGCGGATGCCGCGCGCGGCTGTCGCGTGGCGCAATTCCCGGCCGGGCGTGCCCGCACTCAGCGGAGCGGTGGCCTTCCTGACGTTCCTGGTTGGGATCGCCGGCCCGTCGCTGTGGATCGACGAGGGCCACAGCTGGCGCTACGCGAACGAGCCACTCGGCAGCATGCTGACCACGGTCCTGGGCTCGACGAATGCGGTCGAGGCCGCGTACTACGCGCTCCTCCACTTCTGGACCGCCATCGCCGGGAACTCGGAGATCGCGCTGCGTCTTCCGTCGGCAGCGGCGATGGCCGTCGCCGTGTGGGCCGTTTCGAAAACGACGGGCGACGGGGCCGGAACCCGAGCCGCGGCAGTCGCCGGGTTCGTGATGATCGCGCTCCCCGGGGTTGCCCGCTACGCCGAGGAGGCGCGGCCCTACGCCTTCGCGGTTGCCGGCGTTGCAGTGTCCACCTTCATGCTGCTCCGGGGCGTATCGAAGAATGAGCGACGCTGGTGGGTCGGCTACTCGGCAGCGCTCGTCGTCGTCGGGTATTTCCACTTGCTGTCGCTTCTGGTGGTGCCGGGCCAGCTGATTGCCGTCCTGGCGATCGGACGCGGGCAGTGGCGCCGGTTCGCGGCGGCCGTTGCGGCGGCCTTCGCGGCGGTGACTCCACTCGCGATCCTGGGTTTCGTACAGCGTGGCCAGATCGGTTGGATACCGCCGGTCCAGCTCGACTACCTGTGGACCGGGCTGTCGGTGATTACCGGCGGTCTTGCCGTCACCGCCTGTCTTGCCATGTTCATACTCGTCAGTCGCGGCGACCGGCGACTGTTCGTTCTGGGCTTGACGACGGCGGTCGCCACGCCGGTTCTGCTGTGGATGGTCAGCCTGTTCACGCCGCTCTACCTGGCGCGGTATCTGCTGGGAGCCGCTCCGGGGATCGCCATCCTGGTGGCCGCGGCCTCCACGACCGTCCGACCCGCCAGGTTGCTGGTTGCCGCGGCGATTCTCCTTGCCCTGGTGTTGCCGCAGCAGATCGCGTACCGAGAATTCGCGGCCCACAACCAGGATTACCGCGGGGCGGCCGAACTGGTCGCGACCGACTGCGCGGCCCGGGTCGCCTACGACGGCATGTCGAGGGACGCGATGGACTACTACCTGACCCAGAATTCCTGCGCCCCTTCGGACGCCAATCAGAGCGATCGGCTCTGGGTTGTGCAGGCGACCGGACCGCAGGTGACCGAGCCCGGCTACACGCTGGTCCGTTCGGCGACCTTCGGGATGGCAATCGTCACGTACTGGATCGCGAACTGAGGCGGCCGGCCGGTCCGTCGGTAGCTCGAAGGCGTCGCAGGCGTATTGCGTGACGCGCACACACCTCGATTCGGGGGCCGGGCCGGGGTAGGCTGAGGCGTGCTCCGTGTCGGATCGATCGTCATTCGCGTCGACGACCTCGCCCGCCAGGTCGAGTTCTGGGCGGCCGCACTCGACTACGTCCCCCGCATCCAGGACGACGGCTTCGCCCTGCTCAGGCCGCGCGACGGTACCGGACCGAACGTTTCGCTGGATCGGGTCCGCTCGGCCGTCCAACTTCCGCCGCGGATCCACCTGGATCTCTATGCCGAAGATCAGGCTGCCGAGGTCGAGCGGCTCGTCCGGCTGGGGGCGTCTCGCGTGGAATGGAAGCGTCGTCCACTGGACGCCGACTACGTGATCCTCGAAGACCCGGAGGGCAACCGGTTCTGCGTCGTGGACGCAGCCCAGCCGTCAGCGCCCGAGGCGTCAGCGGCCCGGCCGTCAGCGTCCGAGCCGGCGGCCGAGTCTCCGGCGAGCGGCTAGAGGCCGAGCCGGCTCAGCGCGAATTGTCCGCTGCCGGCGACCGCCACGGCCGAGGGTTCGGGGCCACGCAGCCCGGCGGATGCGGCCTTCTTCAGCCGCTCGCCTAGGCGAATCAACGCCGGCGATACGTCCTTTGCGTCCAGCCGGACTTCTATCAGGAAGAACTGCCCGTCGCGATCGACGGCGGCGTCCAAAAGTAGTTGCTTGCCGCGGGTCTGGGGCCCGGGATTCCGCGCTCAGACTAGATCGGTCACGCGAAAACCTGATTGGTTGGGCTCAGGCGGCCGCGTCGAGGCTCACTCGCTCGGCCGTACCGAAGAGTGCGTCGAGATCGAGAATGATGACGAGTTGCTGGCCGAGTTTGGCGATGCCCCTGATATACGCGGCGTCGTTGCCGCCGGCGACCTCCGGTGTCGCTTCGATCGATTCTTCGGGGATCATGAGCACTTCGGACACGCTGTCGACGATGAGTCCGACGCGCATTCCCGAGGTCCCGGCCACGACGATCCGGCTTGCCTTGGTCCGGTCTCCGCGTGGGAGCCCGAAGCGGCCGGGCAGGTCAACCACCGGAATAATCCGGCCGCGCAGGTTGAGGACGCCCTCGACGAAGCTCGGTGCCGCGGGCACGGCCGTGATCGGCTGGAACCTGATGATCTCGTAGACCGAACCGATGTCTACGCCGTATCGCTCGCCGGCGAGTTCGCACACGACGATTTGTGTTTCCGTCATCGGAGTTGCTCCAGTTCTGGCAATGCTCAGGCAGCGCGCCGGGCGTCCCGGTGCGTGCGGTGTTCGGAAACCGATCGAATCCCGGCTTCGTGGCCAACCTCGGCGGCCTGGATCTTGAACCGCGCCACGAGGGCCTCGAGGTCGGACGCCATGGCGGCCAGGGATGCAGCCGAGCCGACGACTTGTTCGGCCTGTGCGGACATTTCCTCAGTCGCAGCTGAGACTTCTTCCGCCGCAGCCGAGTTCTCTTCGGAGACGGCCGCAATCGACTCGACCGAACTGGTGACCGTGTCGGCGCCTTCGCGCATTCGAGCCGCGGCCTTGTTCGTCTCGCCAGCTATGCCCGCAATCGCCTGCGAAGCCGCTACGGCCTGCGCGCTCATGCGTTCGATTTCGTCGATCGCACCGAGCATGTCATCGAGAATGACCTGACGGGCACCCGCAGAGGCCTTGATCTCGTCCAGCGCAGCGCTCGACTGGTCGGCCAGATCCGCGCCCTGCTCGACTTCGTGCGCGCCTACCTGCATGGCCTGGACCGCTTCGGCCGTACCGTGCTGGACTTCGCCGATCAAGGCCGCGATCTCCTTGGTCGCGCGGCTGGATCGCTCGGCGAGCTTTCGGACTTCGTCCGCGACGACGGCAAAGCCCTTGCCCTGTTCCCCGGCGCGCGCGGCTTCGATGGCCGCGTTGAGCGCAAGCAGGTTGGTCTGTTCGGCGATATCGTCGATGGTCTCAACGATGGCCCCGATCTGATCGCCCTTGGCGCCGAGCTCGGCGACCTTGACGGCCGCGCCTTCAACGGCGTCCTTGATCCGACCCATGCCCATGGCCGTCTTGTCGGCGGCCATCGAACCCTGCTCGAGCGCGGCGTCAATCCGATCGCCGATGGGACCGTTCTGCTCGGCAGCGGCCGTTGCCCGCCCAACCGCCCGGGTCGTTGCGTCGAGCGCGTCGCTCGCGAGTTGGACCTTGCGGGCGGTCTCCGAGGCTCCGGAACCAACCTGCTCGATGATCGACCCGAGTTCTATCACTGCGGACGAGGTCTCGCCGGCGGCCCGCGCCTGATCCGATGCTCCGCTGGCGACCTGGTTGATCGTCTGGGCGACCTGCGATGAGGCTTCCCCGGATTGCGTCGAGGCGGCGCTCACCACGCCCGAGGTTCGGGCGACCTCGTCGGCTGCTCGACGGACTTCGCCGATCGTCTCGGCCAGGCCGAGGCGGGCCGTTTCGTAGCTCGCGATCGTTGACTTCAACTTCTCGAGCATACGATTGGCGACCTGGGCGGTCTCGCCGATCTCGTCGGTGCCGTACTTGGAGATCGGCTCCGTCTCCGCCCAGACCGCGACCGTCAGGTCATTCTGGGCCATGCCGGCCAGGCCTCGCTCCAGCCAGGTCGCACATCGATCGGTCATCGAACCGAGCGTCTCCTGAACCGACTTGACGCCGCTGACGATGCCTCGCGCCGTCCTGAAGGTGATCGCGAACCCGATGGCTATGGCAAGCAGCAGACACGCGATCATCAGGTTCCGGGCGAAGCCGATGGTCGAACCGATCGTATCTGACTCCTCCTGGGCCCGAGCCGTCATCTCGCCGTGGATCGTGTCGACGTCTGTGATCACCTTCGTCATGAACGGCGTTCCGTCCTTTGCCACGGACGCGTTCGCGGTCACGGGATCGCCCGCGACCGCAACGGGGATGGCCTTGTCGCGAATGGCCCGATACGAGGCCACGGACTGCACGAAGTCGTTGTATGCCGCCTTGCCGGCGTCGGTGGTGAGGGACGGCTGGACCCTGGCCATGTAGTCATCGATGAACTTGTCCGCGTCACCGATCGACGCCACGGTCTGCTGCTGCAGATCGCCTGCCGTAAGGAAGACCTTGGCCACCAGCAGGCGCATTTCCTGGACCTTCGCGGAAGCCAGTCCGATGTCGCTGAGCGGAACGACTACCCCGCTGTCCATCGTCGCGGACTGATCGCCGACCTGGGAGAGGCTGACCATTCCGAGACCGACCAGGCCTGCCATGAAGGCGAGCAGGACGAACGCGCTGCCGAGCAGCTTGGTCTTGACAGAGAGGCGCATAGAACGACCCTTCCAGGCTCAAGAGGCGGGATGGCATGAACGCCGGGCCGAGGAAAGCGCCGCGAGAGCCGCAGCTGGTCGATCCTCTCCAGGGTGGGATCGGAACCGACAGGCGCCGACCTCAGACCCAAAGCGACGCAGTTTTCCGCCCCATCTCGTACTGTTCGAGGCCATGCATCCGGCGTAGCGAGGGATGCCCTCCGCCGTGCCCAAGGCACCTGACGCCGTCATGTACGGTGCCCCGAGCGGCCCGCCGATCAGGTGTCACCGATGTCGCGACTCATTCGTCGCCGCGGTCACATTCGTCGCGACCGGGGCGGCGCTGACGGTGACGCTGGTGACCGGCGCGACAGACTTCCTGACCGTCGATACCGTCTTCCTGCGCCGGCTATGTGTCCTGGTCTTCATCGAGCTCGACCCCATACCGCACTCGGCGGGCGCTTACCGATCGACCTCGTCAACAACGTCTCTGGAGATCACAGCTAGGCGCCGATGTCGAATGTGCTGACAGGGGCCTGTTGAGTCCCCACGGTCCAGGCGCTGGCCGCGGCCTGCTGTGCAGCAGCCCCCGGCTGACTCGGAGTCCCTTGTGTTCGCGTGGCCATCTCCGTTGCGATCTGGGTGGCCTGGTCCGCGGTGAGGCTGGAGTTCGAGCCTTTGACGGCGGCCGCGATAGCGCTCACCAGCGCGTTCTGATTCACGCCCTGCGTCGATGCGATCGAAGCTAGGCTTTGACCACTCTGCAGCGCTGAGCCAAGGTCGCTGGTGCTCATGCCGAGCAGCTGCGCTGCGGCGCCCATCGCGCCCCCGCCGTGGTGATGGTGGTGATGCCCGTGGGTCGCTGTCGTCCCGGTGGTGCCCTGGGCGGCCCCAGCAGTGGGCGGCGTGACGGGCGGCTGCGACTGCAACGGTGACAACCCGACGGCGCTGACCTGCGCGGTGTTCAACTGGATGGCCGATATCGCGTCCACGCAAAGCTCCTGGCTGGCGGTCTTGGACCCTCCGTAGGGAAGTGTCGGCTCTCAGGAGGGCTGTCAAAGCCCCGACTGAGGGCCAACGCCTAGGTGCGGCGCCGGCACTTTTGGCGTGTTGGCTTGGGCGGCTGGCCCGACACGATGGAACGTTAGGGACAGCTCTTCAACGCGACCCGGCCCAACGAAACGCTTGGCTGCGTCAGCCCGCTCTAGGTCCATCGCCGGACGGACTGTCGACGGACCACCTTTGTTAGGCTAGTAGGCGTTGGAGTTCCTGACGCGGGGGACGGAGAAATGCCGTCCTGAGGCCGTAGGAGAGAAGGCTTAGTTCCTACCAGTCGAGGGACATGACAGATGTGGGACATGCCAGGAGACCGAAATCTGGTCGATACCGTCGAGATGGATGTGTTCTTCGACCAGCTCGCGCGCCTGAACCAGGCCCAGCTCGTTGCCCTGCGAGCGGCCTGGAACTCGACGAGCCCCGAGGCGCTCGAGGACGCCTGGAAGAACGTTCGGGCGCTTGGCGCTCGCGAGGGCCCCGCGAAGGAGATCGATCGAGTTCGCGCCAGGGCCCTGACCTGGACTTCCCACGGCCGCAACAACATCGGCTATACCATGGTCGACTTTTGGCGGCAGTTTCAGATCGAGGCGGGAGGCGCGATCGTCGGCGCAGCACTGGCGGTCGCCCTCGGAAGCCGCCTGGATTCGGTCGCTCACGACATCCTCATCGGACCGCGGCTGCGTGCGAGGGAGGCTGCCAAGTTAGCGTGCTGGCAGCGGCCGTGATCTCAGCGCCGCACCCTTGCGACCAGCGGGACGTCCGGTCATTCCGCCGAGCGGGGGCTCGGGGTTGGACATGCCCTAGGGGCTTGTACGCCTCAAGGCGGACTCGTTCGCCGCCAACATGCGGACTCTGCGATGAGCCTCAACCTGACTCAACGGGCGGGGAATGGTGCCCCGGTGCAAATCCTCGGGGTGGTTGACTCGGGAGTGTTGGTGCACTCATACTGCACTAGAAGTGCACTATAGATGCACCGCTGGAGGTGGACCTTACACGTGCGCCAGTCGGGACTCTTTGGCACGGCGGCCGCTATGCGGCTGATCGGCCTCTTCTATATCAACCCTGAGATCTCGTTTCGCCTCATCGAGATTGTCGCTGCCCTGCGCGATTCAGTGAACCGCCGGGCCGCGATCAACACCCTGAACAAGTTGGTTGCCGACGGCTTCGTTGAGAAGGTCGGTAAGGGTGAAACATCGCGCTACCGAGCCAACCCTCGGTGCTTCGTGTTCGACGAACTAGCGTCAATCGCCGTCAAGACGCTTGGTGGGTACGAAGAACTCATCGAAGAGATCGGCCATGATCAGAACATCGTGACCGCGGCCATATACGGATCCTTCGCCAAAGGTTCGCAGCGCGCCGATTCCGACCTCGACCTGGCGTTGGTGGCACGCGATCCCGGGGCGTTGTCGCTATTTGATCTGCTCGGGAGGATCGAGACGATCGCTGGCCGTGCGGGTCGACAGGTGAACGCAACCACCTACACCGAAGCCGAGGCCGCCGCCGGTGGGAGCGAATTCCTCACCAAGGTTCTCAACGGACCAGTCGTCTGGCTCAAGGGGGGCGATCGTGGCACGCGTAACAACCCAGGCTGACTTTCTGGCGTTCCTCAACCGAGACGCCGCACGCCTCGATTCTGACTCTGATGAGGACACTCACGGCAGGATCGCCGCGAACTTCGTCATTGCCGCGGAGGACATCGATGATGGGCCGCTCCCGGTCCCACCCGGAACCTTTCCCACTCCTGATCATTCCCCACGGTCCACGTAGGGCACCTACGCTCAGCTGAGCGCCTTGACTGCCTCCCGCTCGATGGCGAGCCCCACCCTGTGGCGTGCGAAGAACTCGTTGAAACCCTCGACATCCCGCGGGGCCGGCTTGATCGGCTTGCCGATGCTCCCAGCTATGCGCTCGT
Source organism: uncultured Chloroflexia bacterium (assembly GCA_963835845.1). Taxonomy (GTDB): domain Bacteria; phylum Chloroflexota; class Limnocylindria; order Limnocylindrales; family CSP1-4; genus Fen-1039. The sequence continues at coordinate 255,824 of CAWIGT010000002.1, forward strand.
CGAGGTAGTCCGGCAGCGACTGTGCGGCATCGGCGCGAAGCATGAAGCCCGCCAGCACGGCCATGCCCCAAGCTCCGCCCTCGCCAGCGGTGGCGGGAATGCTGACCGGGACGTTGAGTGCTGCAGCCATCATGCGCTGGCCGATGTCACCGCCCTTGAAGAACCCGCCGTGGCCACGGATCTCCTCGATGACAACGCCTTCCTCCTCGGTGAGGATGTTCATCCCGGTCCGCATTGCGCAAAGCGACGCGAAGAGCATGGCTCGCACAAAGTTTTCGAGAGTGAACGTGGCGTCCTCCCGGCGAACGAACAACGGGCGGCCCTCGGTGAAGCCGGTCATGTGCTCACCCGAGACGTAGTTGACGGCCAGAAGCCCGCCCGCGTCCGGGTCGCCCTGCACCGCGAGCGGGAGGAGCTTGCCGTAGAGGTCGTCGAGGGTGACGGGGGTTCCAAGAGCCGCGGCCACCTGGCCGAAGAGTCCGATCCAGGCGTCGAGATCGGATGATCCGTTGTCGGAGTGAGCCATGGCTACGGGCTTGCCGTCGGGAGTGACCACAATGTCGATCTCTTCGTGAACGCGGGACAGACTCTTGTCCAGCACGATCATCGCGAATACCGAGGTGCCCGCGGAGACATTCCCGGAGCGCGGGCGGACGGCGTTGGTGGCTACCATGCCGGTGCCCGCGTCGCCCTCGGGGGAACACAGCGGAATGCCGGCGGCGAGCGTGCCTGAAGCGTCGAGAAGCTTCGCGCCTTCTGCGGTGAGCTTGCCTGCCGGGCGTCCTGCCGGGAGTACGTCTGGGAGGATCTCCCGCATCTTCCATCCGAGCTTGCGCGGTGCGATCAAGGCATCGAACTTGGCCATCCGCACGGCGTCCCAGTCGCCCATCTCGGGGTCGATGGGAAACATCCCCGAGGCCTCGCCGATGCCCACCTTGTGCTCGCCGGTGAGCTTCCAGTGGACGTATCCGGCCAGCGTGGTGAGATGAGCGATCCGGGGCACATGGGGCTGCGCCTCCAGGATCGACTGATACAGATGGGCGACGCTCCAGCGCTGCGGCACCGCGAAGTCCAGGAGCGGAGTCAGCTCGGCGCAGGCCCGGCCGGTGATGTTGTTGCGCCAGGTGCGGAACGGCACCAGGGGCTCACCATCTATGTCCAGCGCAACGTACCCATGCATCATCCCGCTGAAGCCGATGGCCGAAAGGGTCCTCAGTTCCACGGAGTAGCGGGCGCGTACATCCTGGACGAGCGACGCATAGCAGTCGGCCAGGCCCGCCCAGACGGCCTCCATGTCGTACGTCCAGACGCCGTTCTTGAGCTGGTTCTCCCAGGCATGCGAGCCCGACGCCAGCGGCGTCGTGTCGGGTGCGATGAGGGATCCCTTGATCCGGGTCGAGCCGAACTCGATCCCGAGGATGGCTCCGCCCGATCGGATCAGTTCCGCCGAGCCACCCGGTCTCTCGTTCATCCGATCCTCCTCTAACTCAACGTGAGTTCTGTCCTTAGTGGCGTTCGGGCCGTGCTTGCGCCGGAAATGGCGCTCCATGAGGTAGTCCGCCATCGGGCCCGCATCCGGGCTGAGAGCGAGCGTCTGAGCCGCCATCGCCGCCACGTCACCGGCACCGCCCCGTGGAAGTGACCGGCGTGAGTCGTGCCGAGCGGCGGGATCGACCGGCCGGCTTGAGCCCAGGCCGTCGCCGCGGTCGAGTGCGTGTGGACCACGCCACCGATCTCGAGAAAGCGGCGGTACAGGGCCAGGCGCGTGGGCGTGTCCGACGACGGCCGCAACTCGCCCTCGACGACTCCCCCGTTCTCCAGCGCCACGACCACGAGATGCTCGGCCTCAGCTCGTCGTACGGCACGCCGCTGTGCTTGATCACCAGGACGCCGGCGTCGCGGTCGACGCCGCTGGCGTTGCCGAACGAGAGGGTTACGAGCCCGGCCCGAACGATCGACTGATTGGCGCGCCAGACCTCTTCACGTAGCTCCGGCAGTGAAAGCGACAACAACTTCAACCTCGACTGGTGAGCGCGGGCTGGACGTTATCGCAGTCCGCGCGCTAGATGGTAATAGGCCTCGTTCCAGCGCAGCTCCTTCTCGAAGCCATCGACCGTCGTATTGGCGTCGACCAGGAGGAACTCGCAACCTGCCATCCGGGCGAAATCGGCCATCACGTCGGCGCCGATGGCCCGGGTCAGCAGCGTGTGGTGCGAGCCACCGGCCATCAGCCATGTCTCGGCGGCCACGGTCAGGTTTGGACGGGGCTTCCAGACCGCGCGCCCAACCGGCAGCTTGCCCATCGGCTTGTCCGGCGGCACGAGGTCGATCTCCGTAGCGACGATGCGGAAGCGATCGCCCATGTCCATGAGGGCGGCGACGATCGCCGGGCCGACGCCTGCGTCGAAGACTAGGCGCACCGGATCGGCTCTGCCGCCGATGGAGAGGGGGTGGATCTCGCACGAGACCCGCTTGTCGGAAATCGAGGGGCAGACCTCGAGCATGTGGGCGCCCAGCACCTTCGGCCCGGCGGGGGCGAAGTGATACGTGTAGTCCTCCATGAACGAGGTCCCGCCGGGCAGGCCGCGGGCCATCAATTTGACCAGGCGGACCATGACCGCGGTCTTCCAGTCGCCTTCGGCGCCGAAGCCATAACCGTCGGCCATCAGCCTCTGGGCGGCGATACCGGGCAGCTGCTTGAGCCCGTCCAGGTTCTCGAAGGTATCGGTAATCGCCCCGAAGCCGCCCTCGGTCATGAAGTTACGCAGGGCAATCTCGATCCGCGCGGCCTCGAGCATGGCCTCGCGATTCGCCCCACCGGCCCGCGGAGACGCCACGACGTCGTATGAGGCCTCGTACTCGGCCACGAGCCCGTTCACTCGATCGATCGGGACGGCACGGACCGCATCGACCAGTTCGCTGACGCTGTACCCGCCCACGGCGACGCCGAACTGCATCTGGGCCGATACCTTGTCGCCCTCGGTCACAGCAACGCTGCGCATGTTGTCGCCGAAGCGCGCGACCTTCAGGTGCTTCGATTCGGCCAGCCCGCACGCCGCACGTGACCAGCAACCGATACTCGCCTGAACGCGCTTCTCCTCCCAGTGGCCAGCCACCGTCTTTCGAGCCAGACCGAGCCGGGCCTCGATGTGGGCGAACTCGCGGTCGCCGTGGGCGGCCTGGTTGAGATTCATGAAATCCATGTCGATCTCGGTCCACGGGAGATCGCGGTTGAACTGGGTGTGAAGGTGGAGCAGGGGCTTGGTCAGGGCCTGCAGGCCCGCGATCCACATCTTCGCCGGCGAGAAGGTGTGCATCCAGGCGATGACGCCCACACAGTTCGCGGTGGCGCTGGCCTCGATGCAGGTAGCGAGGATCGCTTCGGCGTTCTTCACGACCGGCTTCCAGACGATCTTGACGGGGATAGCCTCCGACCCGTCCAGCGCCTCGGCGATCTTCCTGGAGTTCTCGGCGACCTGGCGCAGCGTGTCTTCGCCATACAGGTCCTGACTGCCAGTGAGAAACCAGACCTCGAACTCTCCGAGTGCTTTCACCTGATTCCTCCTGATGGTCCAATTCGCCCGCGCTGGTACCGATAGATGACGTCGATCACCGCTCTCACCGATCTAAATAGATGGGGGCCGGCGAGACGTCGGCCCCATCCTTTGGACTGGCCCGAAGGGCGGACCACCCTCACGGGCGTCCGTCCGCGGCGGGTTAACCGATCTTGGTGAGTGTCCAGAGGTGGTCGGCGGTGCCCGTGTCGCTCCACTGGAGGACCTGGGCGCCCGAGCTCTTGCTCATGTTGCTAACGCCGAGCACCTTGCCGCTGTTGACGTTGATGATCTTGTAGTGGCCCGCACCATCCGAGGACAGGGTCCAGAGGTGATCGGACGTTCCGGTGTCGCCCCAGATCAGGGCGTCCGCCCCGTCGCTGGTGGACGCGTTCTGGATTCCAAGGACCAGACCGCTGGCGACCTGCTGGATCTTGTACTGGGAGCCCGATGCGACGAGCTTCCACTGCTGAGTGGTGCCGCTGCTCGTCGTCGCCTGGACCGACAGGGTGCCCTGGGACGTGCCGGCGTTCTGGGTGTCGAGCCGCAGACCGCTGTTGTAGTTGGTGATCTGGTAGGTGCCCGCGAGACCGCTGGCGCCCGTCCCCGCCGACGTCGGCGTCGGCGTGGAGCCACCGCCCGATCCGGCCGTGATCGTGATCCGCCACGCGTCGCTGGTGTTCATCGTGATCGGAACCGAGATCGTGCCGTTGGACGGCGTGTAATTGGTCGTGGACAGCGTGGTCGCGCCGGAGGACGCGGTCGTTCGGCCCTTCGAGACCACCTGCTCGATCTTCACGCTGACCGTGCTGCCGAGGCTGAGCGAGTTCAGCTGATTAACAGTGACCGCGCAGGAGCCCGAGCAGCCACCCACGACGATGCTGACCTGGTTCCTGGCCGAGGGTACGGCCGCGAAGCCGTCGATGCCCGTCTGCGCGGGAGCGTTCACCTGGACCATGTTGCCGCTCATGGCGGCGTACCACTGGTACATCCGGTAGGCGGCGTTGGGGCTGCCGCCCTTGCCGGTCAGCAGGTCGCCGAGGGCGCCGGACTGGTTCCAGAACGCCAGCTCGGCGTTAGTGATGCCCAGGCGCTCGAACTTCGCGATGTACCCGGTGAGCGGACCGGGAATGCCGACCTCGGATGGTGCGGCGTACTCCTCGATGTCGATCGGGCGCCGGCTGATGCCGAGGCTGTCCTCGATGCCCTGGACGGTCGAGATGTCGCCGGCGATCTTGCCGGCGTTGCTCAGCTCATGCCAGGAGAGGATGTCGGGCACGGTGTTGGTGTTCTTGGCGTTCTGCAGGAACGCCTGCATGCTCGGGGCCCGGCTGTTGCCGCTGATGTTGTCCGAGAAGCTCGGGCCCTGGATCTTCTTTGACGAGTCCTTGGCCCGGATTTCGTTGTACGTCTTGACCCACATGTCATTGAACGTGCCGTTGGAGGTGTTCCAGGTGTTGTCCGGCTCGTTGAACGGCGCGTAGGCGGAGATCGTGCTGTAGTACGAGGAGGCCTTGTACTGCGAGATCTGGCCGTCGACCACTGTGCTCAGCCAGTTGCTCGAGTTGAACGAGTACGGCCAGCCGGAGTAGTAGTCGATGAAGCGCGCGACGAGCTTCGCGCCCGACGCGGACGCGGTCGGCGCCACCGTCAGGATGTCGCCGTCGGGTTGCTGCGCGCCGCCCTGGGGCTTCTGAACGAATTCGCTGGGTTTGATCGCCGACGCAACCGAGCTGGATGGCTGCGATGCATTGGCGAGGCCGTACAGGCTGCCGGTCGCGACATGCGTAACCGAACGCAGTGTCGTGTTGGCGTTGACGGTGAGAGTATTGGACGTGGTCGCGGCCGACACCGGCGCGACGTTCAATGCAGCGCCGGCCGCGATCATCGCGACGGCGGCGATCGCCGCCGAGACTGTTCTCACGGCACGACTTGAGCTTCGGGGCGCTCCCGTTGGCGGCGTTTGAGCCATTTCAGACCCTCCTATTTATGGTCCCTGCTCGACGTTCGCCCTTCTGCTCGGACGCAGACGGACTTACTCGGGGACGGCAATGCGGCCTTGGCATGAGTCGGATTAGTACCTCCCTTCTGTACGCTCTCCCAACGGAGCTAGAGATAGGGGTCGGCGATACGCCTGCCCTTATCTAATGGAGGCACCGTCCCTGGCAACCACGTTGGCTTTCCGGCGAGCGGGGCGCGAGGTCTTGCGCCACGGTTCGGTGATGTCCTCTGGGGTCGGAACGGTCTAGGGCAGACCTGACTCTGTGCGTCCTCCTAATGGAGGCAGGCCGGCTGTCGAAAGACGAAATGTGAGGACCAGCGGACGAAGGAGACTAGGCCCGCTGGTATTCACAGGAAGAGCAGCGACGGCCCGCAGGGCTGGCCGGCGCCGGTGTATCAACCTTTGATCGCTCCGGACATGAAGCCGCGAACGTACTCACCTTGCAGGGCGAAGAACAGGATCAGGCAGGGCAAGGCCATTACGACGACACCGGCCTCGAGCGAGCCGTAGTTGATGATGCCGATCGACTGCTCCCGCATCGCCGTCATGGCAAGTGCCAGAGGCTCTTTGGTGCTGTCGCTGATCAGGATCAGTGGCGTAATGAAGTCGTTCCAGGCCGCCAGAAACGCGAACAGCGCGACCGTGACGATCCCAGGCCGCACCGCGGGCAGGATGATCCGTCGGAAGACTGCGAACGTTCCCGCACCATCGACTTGAGCCGCCTCCTCGAGTTCCTTGGGGACGGCCTCCATGGAGACACGCATCATGAACGTGGCGAAGGGCAGCTGGAACATGCTCATGGCGAGGGCCACTCCGAGAAGCGAGTCCTGCAGGCCCAGGGCCTTGAGAAGGACGAACAACGGAATGAGCATCGTGGCGACGGGGACCATCAGGATCGCCAGCGTCACCATGAAGATGACGTTCTTCAGCGGGAAATCGAACTTGGCAAAGGCGTATCCCCCCGGAAGAGCCACCGCCAGCGTGAAGACGACGGTCCCGCACGCCAGCAGAAGGCTGTTGAGGAAGTACGTGGGAAGGCCATCCTGCCAGGCGAAGAGTGTCTGGTAGTTGCCGGCACCGAAGCCCGCCGCCTGGGTCGAGCCGGGCGTGCCACTGACCGAGGCTAGCGCCGCCCAGGCAAGAGGAAACATGAAGACGATGGCGAGGGCGCCCGAGATCACATAGTAGGGCGTTGTCTTCAATCCGGTCCAAACCTGCCGAAGCCGCGTCGCGATCATTCTGTCGGCCGTCGTTCCTGTGGCTGTCATCACTGCCTACTTGGCTTCGGAGCCACGGAGGGCTCCGAACTGAACGGCGTTGAGGACGATCAGAGCCACCAGGAGCACTGCCGAGAGCGCGGCGGCTGTCCCGAGGTTTTGCGACTGGAACGCGTAGTGATAGATGAGCTGCACGATCGTGACGGTGGAGTTGTCCGGCCCGCCCTGGGTGAGGATATAGAACTGGTCGAACGCCAGCATGGAACCCGTGATGCAAAGGATCAGCGACAAGGCGAGCGAACGGCGAAGCAATGGGATCGTGATGAAGCGGAATGTCTCAAACCGATTGGCGCCATCAATGGCGGACGCTTCATACAGGTCGCGCGGAATCGCTTGCAGACCCACGAGCAGGATGAGCATGTAGAAACCGGCGAACCTCCAGACAATCAGGAAGGTGGTCCACCACAAGGCTCCGAGCGTCTCGGTGAGGAATTCGTATGGACTCCGGTGCATCGACGAGAGAATTGAATTCACCGGCCCGATCTGATCCGAGTACAAGCCATAGAACAGCAGTGAGGCCGACGCAAGCCCCATGGCGCTCGGGAGCAAGAACGACGTCCGGAGGAAACCCTTCCACTTTCCCCCACTCTGGATCACCAGCGCCAGGCCCAGTCCCATGCCCACCAATAGCGCAGTGGCCAACACTGTGTATTCGATCGTGAACGCGACTGCGGGCCAGAACAGGGAGCTATCGGCGATCGCCGTGTAGTTGTCGGGCAGATTGATTCCTTTGTCGCCGCCGAGCAGGGTCCAATGGCTGGCCGACATGTTGGCGACGAGAACCAGAGGTGCGATGAAGAAGATCACCACGAAGACGATCGTGGGCGCCACGTACAGCAGGCCCATCAGCTGGTGCGACCGCTTATGTGTCGACCACCACCTGCGGGGCCGGACCGGACGCAAAGCCGGGGCGCTGGAAGACGCCATCGCCATGGCTGAAACAAACCTCCGTACTCTGCCCTTGAAGAGGATGTGGGGCGAGCCCGAGTCGACTGGACCGCCCCACGATATTGCTGGTTACTCTATTGGACGCCGGTCAGCCACTAGCTGCCGGCGAGGACTTTGGTGATCGCGTCATTCTCGGTTCCAAGGTTGGGGCTGTTGGCGCCGGCGCCGTAGAGGACGTCGCGCGTGAGCACGCCCCACGGGCCGTTGGCGTCGTTGTAAGCCGACCCGAAGTTCTTGGCCAGCGGGGTCACGCCCTTGGGAAAGACACCGCTGATCACCGAGTTGTACGTCAGGGCCGCGGAATAAGAGTTGGTGGCCAGATCGGAGCGGACCGGGAAGTTGCCGCCCTTAGCCACGATCTCGGTCTGGGCATAATCGCCGAGTGTCCAGGAGAGGAAGTTCCAGGCCTGGTCCACGTGCTTACTGGTGTTGGTGATGCCGATGCCATCGCCGCCTACGAATGTCGACTGCCCACCGGCGGTGACGCCGGCAATCGGCACAACGCCGTAGTTGACCGACGAGGGAATGGCGGGGAGCGCACTGCCCGGGAATGACTGGATGCCGACCTTGCCGGCCTCGAAGCCTGCGATCCACGTCGCGCCGGCCTCGGACTTGTCGCCCGGGGCGGTGTCCTTGACCATGCCGGCGTAGAGGGCGTAGACCTTCTTGGCCTCGTCCGTATTGAGCGTTGCGGCCGTGCCGTCGGCATTCATCACCTGAGCGCCATCTGCCCAGATGCTCGGCCACCAGGTGAATACCTCGCAGCCAAAGCACTCGCCCGCGATCTCGGTCCCATAAGTGCCGCTGATGTTGAGCGCCTGTACTTTGTCGGCGTCAGCAGCGAAATCGGTGAGAGTCGTCGGCGGGGCACTGATGCCGGCCTTCTGGAACAGGTCCTTGTTATAGACCCAAACTGAGAGATCCAGGATGAACGGGAGGCCGAACTCCTTGCCGCCAACCGTCGATGCCTTGATCGGGCCTGGGGTCAGCGTACTGGCAAATGGAAGCGCGGCGATGTCCGAGGTAAGGTCTGTGAACAGACCCTGGCCTGCCCAGTTAGGCATGAACGCGACGTCGCCAGAGATGATGTCGGGCAGCGAGCCGGAACCGGCGGCTGCTCCAACCTTGGCCTGCATGTTGTCATTTGGCACGACCGTCAGGTCGACCTGGTTCTTGTGAGTAGCGTTGTAGGCGGCTACCAGCTCCTGCGCCTGCGACTGAGTCGAGGCCCGGGTCCAGACGGAAATGCGAGTGCCGTCGTCGACGCCGGCGCTGTAGGGCGTCGCTGCCGCAGAGGCACCCGGGGCAACACTGGCCGCCGGCGCCTGTGTGCCCGGCACCGGGGTAGCGGCCCCCGGCGTCGGGGTCGCCGACGAACTGCAGCCCACGACCGCGACCACAGCAATGGCCGCGAGCGTGGACAGCCTAGACGAGTTCCTCATTCCATGCTCCTCTCCGATACAGACTGATTTGCCGCTTGGGCCGTCCGGCCTGCAGGTGCCGGGTTGACGGCTCTGAGCAGGCGCGATCCTATCACCGCACCCGCGTGTGCACAAGCGAGTTCTTTCGACCTTGACGCACGGCACGCGCGTGCGCACAATCGGGCTGCGCGGCCGGTCCCATCCGGGACGCCAAGCAGACAGTCCGAAGCCACTGCCAGACCTCAAGGAGCTACATGGCCAGTCCCGCCCGTCCCCGCCCACCGATTGGGTCAACCCACATTGGGACTGTTGCCCCCGTTGTTCCGACGCTCAACGCGGCAGTGCGGCTGCGCCCGCTTGGGTTGAGCAGGAACCGAATCGAGGGTGGTTTGTGGGCGGACCGGCGACGGATGAACCACGAAGTCACCATCCCGCACGGGGCCGCTCAGCTACGGGCAGCCGGAAACCTAGTCAACTTCGAATTGGCCAACGCGGGAAGTGACACCGGTTATCGAGGAGAGATCGACGATGGGGGGACGACGGCGCCGTTCCTCGATTCGGACGTCTACAAGTGGCTGGAGGCTGTCGGCTGGGAGCTAGGCCAGTCGCCCGATCCCGCCTTGCTCTGCCTGGCGGAACCGATGATAGACCTGGTCGGGAAGGCGCAGCGGGCCGACGGCTACGTAGATACGTTCTACCAGGTCGCGCTCCCAGGTCGCGAGTTCACGGACATGGAATGGGGTCACGAATTGTACGTGGCCGGGCATCTCGCGCAGGCTGCCATAGCGTGGGATAGGAGTCTTGGCGACGACCGCCTGCTGCGAATCGCACGCCGCTTCGTCGGGCGTATCAACGCGGAGCTGGGGCGGGGCCGGCGGGAGATCATCTGCGGTCATCCCGAGATCGAAATGGCTCTAGTTGAGTTGTACAGAGCGACGGGCGGGGCGGAGTACCTGGAACTGGCCGCCACCCTGATCGAGCGACGTGGCCACGGGCTGCTCGGCAAGGGCCGCCACGGCGTCCGGTACTGGCAGGACCATGAGCCGGCCCGCATCGCCGCGGAGCCAACCGGGCACGCCGTCCGCCAGATGTACCTCGATTGCGGCGTCGTCGATCTCGCGGTCGAAACGGCCGATCGTGAGCTGCTGCAAGCGTCCATCCGACGCTGGGAGTCGATGGTCTCGTCCCGGACGTACTTGACAGGCGGCCTCGGGGCGCATCATCGAGACGAGGCCTTCGGAGATGCATTCGAGCTGCCGGCCGATCGAGCCTACGCCGAAACCTGTGCTGCCATCGGCAGCGTGATGCTCGCCTGGCGATTGCTCCTGGCGACGGGAGAAAGTCGGTTCGCCGACTTGATCGAGCGCACGGCCTTCAACGCCGTCCTGCCGAGCCTGGCGCTGGACGGAGCGAAGTTCTTCTACTCGAACCCCTTGATGCGCCGCTCGCAGGGGGCCGAAGTCGTCGAGGGCAATGCCACCACGCGCCGCAGTCCATGGCCTCCGATTGCGTGCTGCCCGCCGAACCTGATGCGCTTCCTGTCCACCTTCCCCGACCTGGCAACTACGGTGAGCAGTGGCGGCGTACAGCTCCAGCAATACGTCGACGGCACATTCGACGCGTCCGCCAACGATCGCCCGGTGCGAGTCGTAACACGAACCGCCTACCCGTGGGAGGGTACAGTCGAGATCGAGGTGTCCGGTACCGTGGAGGAGCCGTGGACACTTTCCATGCGCGTGCCCGGGTGGTGCACCTCCGCGACCGCCAGTGTTGGCGGAAACGTCGTCGTTGCGTCCGGCCCGGGAAACATCGATCTCACCCGTGTCTGGCGTGACGGGGATCGAGTCGAGCTGACGCTGGCGATGCCCGCCAGAGCGACGGTCCCCGACCCGCGGATCGATGCCATCCGTGGGTGCGTCGCGCTGGAGCGAGGCCCGCTGGTGTATGCGTTGGAAGATGCGGATCTCGAGCCTGGCGAGTCCGTGGAGTCTGTCGAAGTGGCAGTGCCGCCGAACGTCGAGACCACCGTGGAGTCAGAGCCCGAACTGGGCGAGCTGACCAGGGTTACGTTTGACGCCTTCGTCCGGGAGGATCCTTCGCGGCCAGAATGGCCCTATGCGAACGCTGGAAGTTCGGCGACAACGCTCGAACCGGCGCGACGGAACAGATTGAGCGCATTGCCATACTTCGCCTGGGGGAATCGCCCTGGCCTGGGAATGCGGGTCTGGATTCCGACTCGGTCACGGACGACAACCGAGTAGACGGCAGGCCCGCAGCCGTGCCCGAAATGGTAGGCTCAAACAGCCTGGCATTCGGTCGCCACACCACCGCCTCGGCGCCTCGTGCGGGAGTGGCCAGGCGTGTAGCCAGGGAGGCTCGATCTCGTGCCGGAACGTCCGTCCAAGAACCGCGGAGTGTCTGGGCCAGAGCGAGTCTCGTCAACACCGACGATGCGCGACGTGGCCCTGGCCGCGGGCGTCGATCGGAGTACGGTGTCGCGTGTCTTCAATGCCGCGCCTTCGCGTGTGCCGATTGCATTGGAAACGCGCGAACGGGTCATGGAAGCCGCCCACCGGCTGGGCTTTCGACCGAACCCTCTGGCACGCGGGCTTGCCGGCGCTCGAACGATGCTCATCGGCGCCGTCATGCGAGATTTCAGCGACCCATTCTTCGCGGACGCCATTGAAGCTCTCGCGACCGAGGCGGGCAACCACGGCTACAACATCGTCGTTGGAGGCCAGGGCCGATGGCAGGAGGGACTGTCCATTGAGAAGGTCCTCGAGACTCGCTATTGCGACGCGGTCATCCTCGTCGGCGACCTCGAAGACCAGCCGAGCCTCCTTGGCGACCTGCGCTTGTTGAGTGTCCCGGTGGTGGCGTTATGGCAAGGCGTCAGCCCAGTCGAGTTTCCGTCGGTCGATGTCGACAACCACACCGGCACCATCGTCGGGCTGGAACATCTGGTGGAATTGGGCCACGAGCGGATCGCGTTCATCAGCGCCAGCCTTCCGGGCAACAACAGGCAGCGCGAGCAGGCTTATGTGGAGTTCATGACGGAACACTTCGGCGAACCGCCGGAAGGCTACATACAACGCGTCCCGAACTCACTCGGCGGCGGAGAGACTGCGCTGCAGGCCCTACTCAGTCTGCCATTACCACCCACGGCCGTCGCCACGTCCACTGACTTGACCGCGGTGGGAGTGCTTCACGCCGCCTATGCGGTCGGTGGGATCGTGCCGAAGGAGCTTTCGGTGGTCGGCTGGGACGACCTCACCATCTCTGCCTATACGGTCCCGGGTCTGACCACCTTGCGGATGCCCACCCGCGAGATCGTGGCCGAGGGCGTCAGGATGGCGGTCGAGCTCTCCCAGACCCCGGGGGCGTCGCGGGAACCCTTTACCCGGTATTTCGAACCCACCTTGATCGTCCGTGATTCCACCGCTCCCCCCGCCGCAATGGCGGAAGACCCAGCGGCCGCCCAAGGGGCGATGATCGCGGAAGCGGCAGCCCAGAGTGCCGCCGCTTCCGCACCGCACTCGACCGGCCCGGATGCCGGAGAAGAAAGTGCGGTCAAGGCCGGCCAGAAGCTTGAGACGCCAGGGGCAGACAAGGCGCCGGAGCGGCAGGCACCAGGATCTGGCATGGCCCTCGGACCAAACGAGGTGGCCTTTGCCATCCCGGTCGATCCGTCAACGGCAGTCGGCGGCGCTCTGGCGCCCGGCGCCAGGGTGAGCGTTGTCGCCGTACCGAACACCCTGGAATCTGGAGCTCCGATCTCGGGCGCACAGATGTCCACGATCCTCGGCACCAATCTGACCATACTCGCCTTGCGTACCCCCGAGGGTCAAGCGTTCACCACCGTTCAGGCGGGCTCCAGCGTCGCAAACCCGCCCAGGCTGGGAAGCGTCGTCCTGGCGATCCCCCAGGCCAAGCTCGCTATGTTCGCGGCTGCAACAGTGACCTCGATTTTCTACCTGGCGCTATCGGAACCAAGCGGTGTCGGCACCGGGAGTTGACCACGGTTCGGATGACTATCCGGCGTCTGTCGTGAGCAGAGGGTCAGCGGCCAGCTCAATCGCCCTTGCTTCGACGCTCGATGAGCTCGCCGGAGCCATGGGGATCAATAACTCAGATTCGCGACTGTCCGAGATACTGGAATGCGCAGATCCAGGTTTTTGACTCCGTACGCCATCGGGTCATGACGAACCTGGCGGCGGAGATAAGTCATAGGGGAGCCGAGCCGGCGAGCCGGAGTTTCGCCCGCCGATGCTGCTTAGGCCTGGGGACGAACCCCGGCGACGGTCGATCTCAGCGCCTACCGCGACTACTGCCTCGGCGGACCCCGACAAGGCTCTGCCCAAGCCGACTAAGTGAATGGTCTCGGCGCCGAACCCCTCACGGCCACGGGTTCGGTGCAGCAATCAGTTGCTCCGCATTTGACAGTCGGAGGCTCACTTCGACCGCGCGTGACTCAAGCTGCCGTGCCGGCAAAGTGCGCACGGGCATCTGACTCTCAAACCGTGGGCACCTGACTCCGCGAGGGTCAAATCGCGGGCATCTGACTCCACGGACCGCCCGGGCGGGATCCTGACTCTCAGCCGGGGCAATTCAACCAACCTCGTGGCAGTGGAGAGCCGTGCCGGCGCCAGAATCCAGGCCAAGAAGTGGCGCGCCCGGAGGTGTCGCACCCGGAGGGAAGCAGACGCACGCCACCAACCATCGTGATCGAGGGCGTGGAGGAACTGGTTGCGGTACTCCGAGCCGCATAGATCGCGAGTGCAGAGCATCCGCGTTTCACCAAGGACTGGTCGGCGAAAGAGGATTCCCCCAACCCGAAATCGCCTCACGACCGGAACGCTCGTCGAGATGCGGCGGACCATACCGGGGAGCATGCTCCCGGTTTGACCTCAAGGCCGAGCGCAGCGTCATCCGTCGTCGCCGGCCCGCGCTCCGCGACGTTGCGTCCGAGCCCTCCACGAGACCTTTCGTTACGCCGGTCCCAGGTGATCCGCGGCCACGTGTGGATGCCGCCGCTCAAGTGAGGCACCCTCGACGTCGACGTTCGGGAGCAGGCGGTCCAGCCAGCGCGGGAGCCACCAGGCCCAGTCGCCCGCAAGCGTCATCAGCGCCGGCAGGATCAGGAGCCGGACGAGGAACGCGTCGACCAGGACGCCGAAAGCGAGCGCGAAGCCGATCGGCCGGATGATCGCGCTGTCCGAGAGGACGAAGCTGCCGAAGACCGACGTCATGATGATCGCCGCGGCGATGACGACCGCCCGCCCGGCGCGAAGCCCGAGGACGACCGCCGTCTTCGAGGGTGCTCCGTGAGCGTATGCCTCTCGCATCCCCGAGGCCAGGAAGAGGGTGTAGTCCATCGCCAGGCCGAATAGGATCCCGAAGAGAACCGTCGGCAGGAAGTCGAGGATCGGTGCCGGCGTGGAGACCCCGGAGATCGCTCCGAACCAGCCCCATTGGTAGATGGCGACGACACCGCCGAGCGCGGCGAAGTACGAGATGACGAAGCCGCCGGTAGCGATGAGTGGGAGGAAGAGCGAGCGGAAGACCACGACCATGATCAAGAGCGAGAGCCCGACCACGACGAGCATGTAGAGCGGCAGGGCGCCGGCGAGCTTCTCGCTGATGTCGATGTTGCCGGTCGTCTGACCGGCGACGCCGATGGCGATCCCGCCCTCGAGCGGGGAGGCGGCCCGGAGCGCCTGGACGAGCTGCTCGGTCGAGACGCTCGACGGTCCCTCCGCGGGGAGCACCTGGAACGCGGTGACGGTGCGGTCGGCCGAGGCGCCGACCAGGGCGACGGCGACGACACCGTCGAAACCCGCGAGTCGCTTGGCGACGGCGGCCTGAGCGTCGAGGAGCTGCGCCTCGGTGGTCCCGGCCGGCAGATCGGCGACGACCAGTAGCGGTCCGTTGGCCCCCTCGCCGAACTTCTCGCCGATCAGGTCGTACGCCTTGTGCTGCGTCGTGTTCGGGTTGTCCGCGGAGCCGAGCGGGAGGCCGAGGCGCAGAGATGTGGACGGGACAGCAATGACCGCGAGAGCTGCCACGCCGACGACCGCGAGGGCGATCGCCCGCCAGGCGGGAACCGGGCGCGCCGCTGCCACGGGCGCAGGCCCGACCTGGTCCGCGAGGCGCGCCTTCTCGCTGCCGCGGAGGATGCGCATCCCGACGAGGCTGAGCAGCGCCGGCGTCAGGGTGATCGCAATGAGAACGGCGATCGCCACGGACACGCCGCCGACGGTCCCCATGAGGCCGAGGAACGGGATCCCGGTCAGGTTGAGGGCGAGCAGCGCGATGACGACCGTGGAGCCGGCGAAGAGGACGGCGTTGCCCGAAGTGCCGTTCGCGAGGGCGATGGATTCCGCGACCGTATAGCCGTCCCGGAGCTGGCGCCGGTGGCGGTTGATGATGAACAGCGCGTAGTCGATCCCGACCGCGAGGCCGAGCATAACCCCGAGGATCGGCGTCACCGAGACCATGTCGACAACGCCGGCCAGGGAGAGGGCGCCGAGTGCGCCGAGTGCGACGCCGAGCAGCGCGGTGACGATCGGAAGGGCGGCCCCGATCACGGTCCGCACGATCAGGAGCAGGACGACCGCGGCGATCACGATGCCGGCAAGCTCGCCGCCGCCGAAGAGGTTCGGGAGCCCCTGCGCGATGCCGGACGAGAAGTTGACGTCCACCCCGTCGATCGCGGGCGTAAGGAACGCCGACATGACGGCGGTCTTGAGCTCCTGGGGGACGGTGATGCTGGTTCCGGTGAACATCACGGCGGCGAGGGCGGTGGTGCCGTCCGCCGAGACCAGGCTGGTCTTCGCGGCGAGCTCCAGCAGCGTCGCGCCCGGCTCGATCTGTGCCGACTGGGCCGCGATCGTCGCGTGCCCTGCGTCGATCTCCTGCTGCTTGGAGACGATGGTGGCGGCGCCCGTGTCGAGCTGCTTCTGCTGGGCGTCGAGCTGCGCCTTCGCGGCATCGAGCTGCTGCTGCTGGGCGTTTAGCTGCGCCAGCGTGGCCGCGGTGACGCCGGGCGCGGCTTTGGCGGCGTCGAGCTGTTGCTGCTGGGTCGCCAGCTGTGCCTTCGCACCGTCGAGCTGCTTCTGGCCGTCGGCCTGTTGGGCTTTGGCGGCGTCGAGCTGCTTCTGGCCATCGGCGAGTTGGGCCTTGGCCGCCTCGATCTTGGCGCGACCGTCCGCGATCTGCTTGGCCTGCGCCTCTACCTGGGCCTGCGTGTCGAACGGGTCGACTACGCGGGCCACGCCGGTCACCTTGGCGGCCCGCGCGATTGCGTTGGCTACCTCGGCCTTTTGCGCGTCGGTGAACGGCGAGCCGTCTCGGGTGCTGAAGACGACCGTGCCGGTCGCGCCGGCGGTCCCGGGCATGGAGACGGCGAGGTGCTCGGTCACGACCGCGGTCGGGGTACCCGGGATCGAGATGTCGCTCGAGGGCGTTTTGCCGAAGGCGGCGAAGGCGGCGACAACAAGGAAAAGGATCGCGACCCAGGTCCCGACGACGGCCAGGCGCCGCGTTGCGGCGGTCCGGCCGATCCGGTAGAGCAGCTCTGCCATGATGATTCTCCGTGGGGTTGGGGAGGGCGGCGGGCGCGGCGGTCCCGGACGGCGTGGATCAGGTGGGCGGGCGAAGGGGAAGGGGGAAGACGACGATCAGGGGGGCGGCGGCTGCGATCTTTGCAGCCCGGACCGGAGGAGCTCGAACGCCTGGCTGAGCAGGCGCGAACGGTCGTCGGCCGCTCCGGTCACCCGCGTGAACTGGTAGGCGGTGACCATCGCCGAGATCGCGGCGGCCGTCACCAGGTGCGGATAGATGTCGGTTGCCGCGTCGGTTCCGGTTCGGGCCGCGACGATGTCGGTCACGATCCGAATCGCCTCGTCAAGGAGAACCGATCGGTAGCGGGCCATCGCGATGCTGGTCCACAGGAGGTCGGCATGGTTTTCCGCTTCGCCGGGATGCTCCACGATCCGGGATGCGAGCTCGCCGAAGACGTGCTCGAGCGCGTCGAGGATCGGCTCGTCGGCCGGCCGGTCGCGCAGGGCATCGACGTATAGCTCGAACTCCGACACCCAGGCGGCAACCAGCGCTTCCTCCTTGGAACCGAAGTAGTTGTGGAACGTGCGCACCGAGACATTAGCTGCGGCGGCGATCTCGTCTGCCGTGACGGTATCGAGACCGCGCCCGAGCGCGAGGAACAGCACCGCTTGCTGGATGGCCACGCGGGTCTCGTTCTTCTTGCGCTCGCGGAGGCCGGTTGAGTCGCTCATTGCTGCATTCTACGGCATTCATGCACGTTAGTGCAAATATGCCCTTCAGTGCAGCCTGGCCCTATCGAGGACCTGGACGACTCAGAAGTTGGCGCGCCCGGCCCATGCCGGAGATCTTCGACGCGACCAAGTCGCTCTCGAAGCGGCCGCGCCCCCGTCACGCGCACAAGTCGTCACGCAGTCGGTACGCTTGACGCCATATGCCGCCTGAATTCATCTACACCTCGTACAAGCTTGCCCGGCACTACCCACCCGATCGGACCGTGCTCGAGGACATCTCGATCTCGTTCTATCCGGGCGCCAAGATCGGGGTCATCGGTCCCAATGGCGCCGGCAAGTCCAGCTTGCTCAAGATCATGGCCGGGCTCGACGACGGGTTCACCGGCGAGGCACGGCTCACGCCCGGCTTCACCGTGGGCTACCTCAGCCAGGAGCCGCAGCTGGACCCGACAAAGAACGTCAAGGGGAATGTGCTCGACGGAGTCGGCGAGGTCGCGCGCCTCATCGACCAGTACAACGCCGTGATGGCGAAATGGTCCGAGCCGGATGCCGACTACGAGGCCATCGGTGCCGAGCAGTCCGCGCTCGAGGACCGGATCAACGCGACCGACGGGTGGAACCTGGAACGGAACGTGGACATCGCGATGGACGCTTTGCGCTGTCCGCCCGACGATGCCGATGTCAGCGTCCTCTCCGGCGGTGAGAAGCGTCGCGTTGCCCTCTGTCGGCTGCTGCTTTCCCATCCGGACCTGCTCCTGCTGGACGAGCCGACCAACCACCTCGACGCCGAATCGGTCGAATGGCTGGAGCGCTTCCTCGGCGAGTACGAGGGCACGGTCGTGGCCATCACACACGACCGCTATTTCCTCGACAAGGTGGCTAAGTGGATCCTGGAGCTGGATCGCGGCCGCGGGATCCCATTCTCCGGCAACTACTCGAGCTGGCTGGAGCAGAAGCTCGAGCGAATGGCGAGGGAGCAGAAGACCGCCGATGCGCGCCAGCGCACGCTCGCGCGCGAACTCGAGTGGGTCCGTCTATCGGCCCGCGGACGCCAGGCCAAGGGCAAGGCTCGACTGGGGGCCTACGACCAGCTCCTCGCCGAAGCGCAGAACGACAAGGGCGTCGCCCGAGAATTCGAGATCGCGATTCCGCCGGGCCCTCGCCTGGGCCACACCGTCATCGAGACCTCGCACCTCCGAAAGGCGTACGGCGACAAGCTGCTCATCGAGGACCTGACGTTCTCGCTGCCGCGAGCGGGAATCGTGGGGATCATCGGGCCCAACGGCGCGGGCAAGACGACGCTGTTTCGAATGCTCGTAGGCCCGGAGACGCCCGACGCCGGAACGATCAACCTCGGCGAGACCGTGCAGCTCAGCTACGTGGACCAGGGCCGCGACGACCTCGACGCGACTCGGACGGTGTTCGAGGAGATCACACAGGGCGCCGAGTTCATCAAGGTCGGCCAGCGCGAGATCCCCGCGCGGGCGTACGTGTCCAGCTTCAACTTCCGTGGCACGGACCAGCAGAAGCTCGTGGGTACGCTGTCCGGCGGTGAGAGGAACAGGGTTCATCTCGCCAAGCTGCTCCAGTCGGGCGGCAACGTCCTGCTCCTCGACGAACCCACCAACGACCTCGACGTGGACACATTGCGAGCGCTCGAGGCCGGGCTGGAGTCTTTCCCGGGATGCGTCGTGGTCATCAGCCACGACCGCTGGTTCCTGGACCGTATCGCGACCCACATCCTCGCCTTCGAGGGCGACAGCCAGGTGCGCTGGTTCGAGGGCAACGTCAGCGACTACGAAGCGTTCCGCCACAAAGAACTTGGCACCGCCGCCGACCAGCCACACCGGATCCGCTACAAGCGGCTCGCGGGCTAGAGTCTGGCGCGCCCGGAGGGAATTGGGCGCACGCCACCAACCTTCGTGATCGAGGGCCTGGACGAGCTCGTCCAGGCTCTCCTCGCCGCATAGCCAATCTTGGGGAGGGGACAACGGTCCCCTCAGCGACCCGAGGCCTGACGGCGGCCGGTTGACGCGGTGACGCAAAATGAGGTCGAGCCTCGCTGTTCGATCGTCGCGGAGGAGACGCTGATGTCGCTGGGGTCTTGGATCAAGTCGATCCTGACGGGCGTGCCGGATTCGTCGGCGGCGGAGCCGCTGCCGCGCCGCGAGCGACGCGAATTGGGTCGCGAGCGGCACCAGGAGACCGGCGAACCCGCCTGGGAGAAGGAGGACCGGCTCGATGACCCGCCGGGAGCGGGGGCGCGCGATCCTGACGCCGCGCCGGAGATCCTGGGCGGCGCCTGACGCGGCCCCAAGAGAGCAGCGCGACGGTGTCGTCAGCCTTGAACAACCTCGAAGAGGCGATGATGATTTGCGGCGAGGCGATTGCGCTAGCCCACGGGTACAAGCTCCTGGGATCCGAGGCCGGCTTTCATGCCCGGGCCATCGAGTGTCTCGTGATCTACACCGACGCATACCAGCCCGGCCTGGGCATCTATGCTCGCCGCTTCCAGGCACTCCGGGCCACTCGCAATGCGATGAAGTACGACCGGACTCCACCCGGCGAGGGCCAACTCAAGCAGTACCTTGCCGCGGCGGAGGCCTTCTACGCCGCGCAGCGAGAGCTCGACGGCATAGTCGCCCTCCAGGTCGGTGGCCGCCAGCGCGTTCTGCCGGTTTGGCACGGCCTCAATCACGACGACATGCTGGCGTACAGCCCCACGCTGGCCGATACCGTCGCCGCTCGGACATCGGACTCGACCATCAAGGAGATCGCCGCCGAGATCGCGCGCGTCGTCCGCGGCATTTAGGCCGCTGAAACCAGACTGGCGCTCCGCAAACCGCGATTCTGATGGGACTCCGGCGTCGACGCCGATCGTCACGCTTGGGATCGGGCGGATACGCCTATTACTCAACCGAGCGCTCACCGCGAACGGGCGATTCAGTCTGACGTCGCGTCATACGTCGTTTGGTCGAGCCTCAGATCCTCAGAAGCTCCCCCGGCGGCCGTGGTTGACGCCTATAGCGCGAAGAATCTCACAGAACTAGCGCGGGGCCGATAGAACCAGCGCGGGACCGTGGGCATCTGAATTCATCGAGCGCGCTGCTTGATGACGAGTAATGGCACCCCGCACCCTGCTGGATGCGAACATCCGTTGACATGTCGCCCGGTCGAGCTAAGATGCGAACGGACGTTGACATTCCGAGCTTACCGTTCTCAGACCAGGCACCGCGTCAAGAAGAGTTGGCATTCCGACCCAGGTGGACCATGGCAGCCCGAGACATCTTCAACACGACTGACCTTGGAGCAGTCATCCGTGAACTGCGAAAGCAACGCGGATGGACTCAGGCGCGCCTCGCCGAGTGGCTTTCGGTCTCCCGCCCGACGGTGGCCAAGCTGGAGACCGGCGGGGCTGTCAACGTCGACGTCGCAATCCGGGCGCTCGCCATTCTTGGATCCGTGGCCACGATTCACTCCAAGCGCAGCCGACTCATCGAAGAGAGCCCGGAATGACAAGCACCCTCGCGGTCTGGATGTCCGATCGTCGGGTCGGAACCCTCGAGAGGACGGCCGCCGGTGATCTGCTCTACTCACCCGGCATTGATGCGCCCCTCACGGTAGCGACCTCCGGCCTTGCCACCTGGTCCTCGCAGCTGACACGGAATTGGTTCGACGGCCTGCTCCCAGAGGGCGACCGCCGGACGCGGCTCGCGGCCAGATTCGGCCTGCGGCCCGAGGACACGTTTGGTCTGCTCGGTGAGATTGGCTGGGAGTGCGCCGGAGCTGTCGCGGTGCTGCCGGAGGGCCAATCCCCTACCTCTGGCCGGTATGAGCCGATCGCCGATGCGGGCGTGGCAGAACGCCTCGACGCCCTCCCGTCCATAGACCTCGATCCCGACGACGCCATCCGTATGTCCCTCGGCGGCGCTCAAGACAAGCTGCTTTTAGCCCGGATCGCCCAGGGCTGGGCGCTCCCGATCGATGGAGCCCCCTCCACCCACATCCTCAAGCCCGAGCCGGACCTGTGGCCGGGACTCGCCGCTGCGGAGGCATGGGCGCTCCGCGTGGCCAGTGCGGCGACGTACACATCCTCAGCGGAACTATCGACCGATCTCGGCGTCCGGCCCGTGATCGTCGTTACCCGCTACGACCGCCAACACCCCGGCGACCGGATAGTCCGGATCCATCAGGAGGACCTCTGTCAGGCGCTCGGCCTCCCGGTCGGATTCAAGTACGCTCGACCCGGCCACCTCGAAGATCCGTCGTTCGCACGCCTCGCCAGAATCCTGGTCGAGCGGGCCGTCGATCCACCGGCCGAATTGATCCGGCTCCTGGAGCAAGTGGCGGCCTCGGTGGCCCTGAGGAACGCAGACTCTCACGCCAAGAACATCTCCCTCCTGCACGAAGGAAACGCCGTCCGCCTTGCGCCCCTGTACGACGTAGCGCCCACGATCGCCTTCCTGCCCCGCCAGACGACCCTGGGCCTTTCCATAGGCGGCAAATTCAAGCTCACCGAGATCGGGAGCGAGCACCTGGTGGCAGAGGCCAAATCGTGGGGCATCCCCGAACGCGACGCATCGGAGTCGATCGGCGCCGTCGCCGCGGCGATGAGCAGCGCGGTCGAAGAAGCCAACGATCTCTACCCAACCATGCCGACCAAGGCCCGTGAACTCGCAATCGCCGGGATCTTCCAGATCCAGCAGCAACGCCCGGGCAAGTCGGCGTCCGCTGCGGCGGTGATATCGAGAGCGAAGGGCCAAGGACAGGAGCAGCCGTGAAGCAGACTACGGGCATGCGGGAAGGAGACATCGCTCAGATCAAGGTGATCCTGCAGGATGTTGAGCCCGCGATCTGGCGGAGGCTCGAGGTGCCGGCCGAGATCAAGCTTGCTCGGCTGCACGTGGCGCTGCAGGCCGCGATGGGCTGGCAGGACGACCACCTCCACGCATTTCGGATCGGCGATTTCGAATACGGAGTGCCCGATGCCGACTACGAACCGATGGGCGTGCCGCTCAAGGACGACCGCCGCGCGACGCTGCGCTCGCTGGTCAACGTCGGCGAGTCATTCGTCTATGAGTACGACTTCGGCGACGGCTGGGAGCACGACATCGTCGTGGAGGCAGTCCTGGCGCCGCGGCCACGAACTCGCTACCCGCGCGTTGTCGACGGCGCTCGAGCCTGCCCGCCCGAGGATGTCGGCGGCACTCCAGGCTTCGAAGGATTCCTCGTAGCGGTTGCCGATCCGCACCACACGGAGCACGATTCGGTTCTCGAATGGGTCGGCGGCTCGTTTGATCCGGAGGCTTTCGACATCGACGCTGCGAACCGCGAATTGGACATCAGGTTCCGCTGAGCGTCCCTGTGCCACGTGGGCGAGCAGCCTCCGCGCTCGCCGATCATGCCCCAGGGGCTTGAACTTCTCCTTGCCCGCGCCAAGGACGCCGACGCGCGCCTCCGTGCCGTCCGACCGTTGGCACCCACACCGACAGAACGAGCGCGGGGCTATGGGCATCTGACTCAATCCGTTTTGTCGAGGCAGGCATCTGACTATCCTGGCCGACGGAGTGGGCATCTGACACATCGGCTCGCGTCGGCGACGCCACTCTCAAAACGAGGCGTTTGACGCCTCGGCGACCGGCCGGGCTCGGGCAACCTACTGGAAAGAGTGGCGCGCCCGGAGGGAAGCGAACGCACGCTACCAACATTCGTGATCGAGGGCCTGGACGAGCTGGTCGAGAGGCTACTGGCCGCTTAGCCCATCCGCGCACTTCGCCGCGAAGGCATCGCCCAACCAAGTCCGTCGACGCGACCCGCTCGGCAGACTGCTTTGCGAGTACAAGCTCGATGCTTGATGATTTAATAGTGGCACCCCACACGACACGGTGTCCCAACGTAGTCGGCCTGGAGACACGGAGGCCAGTCCGACAAGATTGCAGACGACTGCCTGATGGCATTGCTAACGACCTCCCGAGGGCGTTGCTAATGACCCCTTGACCGGCTTGACCTGAACGGAGCCACGGGCGACAATCCGAGGGCCAAAGACACGAGCCGCCCGCAACGAGGCGAGAAGGAGCGAATGCCCGAGTATCGACCGCGCGTGGTGGACTCGGAGCTACGCGAAGCGCTTGCAAGCGTTGGCGCCGTGCTCGTCGAGGGGCCCAAGTCGGTCGGCAAGACCATGACAGCCAGCCAGATCGCCCGGAGCCAGGTGCGCTTTGACGTGGATGCCCAAGCCCGTGCAGCAGCCGAGCTTGACCCATCGCTGGCTCTTGTGGGTGACAATCCCCGCCTGATAGACGAGTGGCAGCGAGTCAAGGACGTCTGGGACGCCGTACGCAGAGCCGTCGATGAGCGCGGGGTAACCGGCCTTTTCATCCTGGCAGGCTCAGCCGTGCCACCTGACGACGAGACTCGACATGTTGGCGCCGGACGATTCCTGCGGCTGAGGATGCGTCCGATGACGCTCCATGAACTCGGGCGATCGACCGCAACGGTCTCGTTCGCCGAAGTCCTGGATGGGGCACCCGTCCGTGCGGGCGACTCGGGGCTCACCATCCGCGACGTCGCGGACCTGGTCTCCAGAGGCGGCTGGCCTCAGCTGCTGGAACTCTCGACCCCTCGTGCGCTGCGGGCGATGCGCGGCTATGTGGGCGAGATTGCCCGGGCCGACGTCGACCGAGCAAGCGGTGGCCGCCAACGCGATTCGGCGCTCGTCCGGAAGCTCCTCTCGTCCTACGCCCGACACGTAGGGTCCGCGGCGTCGCTAAACACAATCACCGCGGACGTGAACGGCTCCGATGGCACGAGAAAACCGGAGACCGTTTCAGGCTACCTCGACACGCTCGCGCGCCTGATGGTGATCGACGAACTGCCGGCCTGGAGTCCGAACCTGCGTTCTCGTAGTCGGTTGCGGGGAGCACCAATTCGGTACTTCGTCGATCCATCTCTTGCAGTCGCCGCACTCGCAATCAACGATGAGGCTCTGCTGCGCGATCCCAACACGCTCGGGTTCTACTTCGAGAACATGGTCATCAGGGACCTGCGCGTATATGCCCAGGCGATCGAAGCCTCCGTATTCCACTACCGCGACAACACTGACCTGGAAGCAGACGCGGTCATCGAGCTAGCCGATGGTCGCTGGGCCGCCTTCGAGGTCAAGATCGGCCTCAACCAGGTCGATGAAGCCGCTAGGCACCTGCGCAAGCTGGCCGACGAACGCGTCGATACCTCGAAGATCGGGCCGCCGCTCGCGCTGGGAGTAATCACTTCCACCGGCTACGCCTACACGCGACCCGACGGAGTGCACGTCATTCCGGTCGGATCCCTTTGTCCATGAGGGCTTCTTGGTCTTGGTTCCCGGGCTCCAGCGGCACCCGCTCAGCCAGTGACTGATCGTTCAGACCACAGTCCTGTGCGCTCACGCGACGACCTCGAGCGCGAGATCGATACTCTCCGGGCCGAGAACGCGCGGCTTCGCGAGATGATCGGAACGCGCGCCGACAACGTCGATACTCCACCTCCGCCGTGGACTCCGGAGCTCGCTGCCGGCGGCACGACCCTTTTCGGCGACAGTGACGTCGCTCCCCTTCCAAAGCTCGACGCCAGGTCATCGTCCAGAGCGAAGATCGGCCTGTTTCGAGCCCTGTTCTGCGGTCGTGACGATGTTTACGCCACTCGATGGGACAACTCTCGCACGGGCAAGTCGGGCTGGAGCCCGGCGGTTGTGGGCGGGCCGGCCAACGCACGAAAACCGGACCGCGCATGTCTCCCGCTCGCAGACGAAGTCATCGAGGCCCACCTGTCTGGCCGCATTCACGTCGGTCTGTATCCGTTACTGCCCAATGACAGTTGCCGCATGCTGGCGTGTGACTTCGACGGGTCGACCTGGCCGCTGGACGCGCGCGCCTACCAGGACGCCGCCCGGACGTTGGGGTTCGACGCCGCGCTCGAGCGCTCGCGTTCGGGTGACGGCGCCCATGTGTGGATCCTTTTCGCAGGGCCAGTCCCGGCATCTGCCGCACGAAGGATCGGCGCCCATCTGCTCCGAGAAGCAATGACCATCCGCGCCGAGCTCGACCTCGCGAGTTATGACCGCTTGTTCCCGGCGCAGGACTTCATGCCGAAAGGTTCGTTCGGCAACCTGATCGCACTTCCGCTTCAGGGCACCTGCCGAAAAGGCGGCACGACCGTGTTCCTCGACGACTCGCTTACGCCGCACGACGATCAGTTCGCCTTCCTCTCGGGTCTCCAACGGGGCTCGGTGAGCGGGGTGAACCTCCTCGCGCAGCAGCTTCGCGAGGTAGCAACCGGCCCGGTCGAACCGACCTACCGTCGCCCGTTCCGCGGGGACGGACCGAAACCGCCCTCCAAGATTTCTGGCCGTGGCCGGCGCGATGCTGGCGATTGATCGCATCGGCCTACCTCCTGCGCTCGTCTCGGCTCTCAAGCATCTGGCCTCTCTCCACAACCCCGAGTACTACGAGAAGGAGCGCCTGCGCCTCTCGACCTGGAACACGCCGCGGCTGATCCGCTGCTATGAAGAGTCGATCGACCAGCTTCTGCTGCCGCGGGGCCTGCGTGAGGCTGCTGTGTCTCTTGCCGTCGAGGCCGGCAGCCATCTGGAAGTACGTGAGACCGCCTGGGCTTCCCGGACCATCGAGGTTCGACTTGGCTCTGTGCTCGACGCCGACCAACAAGTCGCGTTCGATGAGCTGCGCCGCCACGAGCTCGGCGTTCTTGTCGCACCGCCGGGCACCGGCAAGACAGTCGTTGGCTGCGCCCTGATTGCCCAGCGGACGACCAGCACGCTCGTGCTCGTTGATCGCCAGCCCCTCGCCGAGCAGTGGCGCGAGCGCCTGCAGGAGCATCTCGGTCTCAAACGCCGCCAGATCGGCACGCTCGGTGGCGGAGCAGGCCGCCTTCGGGGCGTCGTCGATGTCGCGATGGTGCAGTCGCTGGCGCGCCGGGAGGATATCCACGAACTGACCTCTGGATATGGGCTCGTGATCGTCGACGAATGCCACCACGTCCCTGCCGTTACCTTCGAGCGCGTGGTCCGCCAGATCGGCGCGCCGGTCTGGTTGGGACTGACCGCCACCCCTTACCGCCGAGACGGACTCGAGGGACTGATAACCATGTACTGCGGGCCGGTGCGGCATCGGATGAGCGGGGACCCGGGCGCGACGGCGAGCGTGGTGCGCACGCTGACTGTCCATCCGACCAACCACCTAGGTCCGGTCACCGGCACAAGCGAGGTGCCTCCCACAATCCAGGCCGTCTTCCGCGCGCTGGTAGAGGATGACGCTAGGACTCGCCAGGTCTGTGGCGACATCGCTGCGGCCGTGCAGTCGGGCCGCAACTGCCTCGTTCTCTCTCAATGGAAGCAGCATGTGGGCCTTATCCGCGATCGACTTGAGCAAATGGGAGTTCGCCCAGACGTCCTGGTCGGAGGCGTCGGCAGAAAAGAGCGACGAGCGATCGTCGATCGACTCTCGGCGACGCAGCCGGGCGATGGCGTCGTGCTCGTCGCCACCGGCAGTCTACTGGACGAGGGCTTTGATTGTCCGCCGCTGGACACGCTGTTCGTAGCTTTCCCGATCGCCTTCCGGGGCCGAATTGTCCAGTATGTCGGCCGTGTGCTCAGGCCGGTCGAGGGCAAGGCGCGGGTCGAGGTGCATGACTACGTGGACCACAGGATCCCGGTCCTGGCGCGGATGCAATCCAAGCGCACCGCTGCTTACGCCAGCCTTGGCTTCGACCTTCGAGGGGCCGTGGACCCTTGGTAGCCGCGGACTCGCCGACTACTGACGACCGAATCTGCACATAGATGCGCTCACGCCGGGTGCCTATGCCCTTGGGCTTGGTAGGCACTACTCGAATGAGTGGCGCGCCCGGAGGGATTCGAGCGCACTCCACCAACCATCGTGATCGAGGGCTTGGACGAGATGGTCCAGGCTCTTCTCGCCGCATAGCCAATCCTGGGGAAGAGGGGCGAGAGGAGTGGAGCCGACACTTTCCAACTGAGATACGAGATCGCGCTGGCCGCCGTCCTGCCGGTCGAACTGGCTAGACGTCGGCGCTACCGGGCTGGAACGGGCGTGGCCGCATGCCGGATGGTGGAGCCGGGCTGGATCGTAGGCTCGCTGATTCAAGTGGCCCCCTGACAGAGCACCTACAAGTCTGGCGGACTGACTCGTCCGGACCGTACGTTCTCACGAGTGTGTCTTAGGAAGGTCGCGCGTTGGCTTCGCGGCAGCTGTCCGAGGTTGATGAGCGACTCGGTTGTCCTGGACTAGTCGGGCGTGCGGCGTTTGGTCTATTGACTCTTGACCGATGCGTCAACTGGCCGATTGCCCCGTTGTCCGCCAGGCATGCATCATCCCTAACCGGGGCTCGTTGGGAGTCCGAAAGTCCACAGACTGGGGGTCCATGATGGTACGGCTCAGGTACTGTCGCCTTTGCGCCGTCGTGTTGGTTGCCGCGGTGGCGAGCACCGTCACCACCAGTAGCGTCGCAGCGGCCGATCCAAACGCTTCGGGCGCCAACATAGCTAGCTACGCGGGAACTGGCGTCGCGGTCGGGCCTGGCGGCTTGACGAATGTGGGTGACGGGATACCCGCAGGGTACGCGGAACTCAAGGCGTCTCAATTCGCCTCCTTTGTCGCGGGCAAGACGCCGGCTCAGGTCGTGGTTCACCCGATCAAGAGAGGCTCCGGAGCCACCGATGTCGGCCCAAGGACCGACGTGCACCCAATGTCTGCGTGCGGACTCTACCCGTGTGCCGTCAGTATCACTGGTTACCTGCCGACGAAGCACGAGATGCGGACATACTACTGTGTCGTCGCGTTCATACAAACGGTCGCCGTGTGGGACATCAACACGAGCTACCTGACCATGGGGACCGGATCCGAACTCGGGGGTCAGGATGTTCTGTATGGTCAAATGTACGGCGGGGACCACGGCCTCGGGGTCTGGGATCCGCACGCTCTGAGTTGGATGAACTCCAAGTTCAGCAGCATCGGCTATGGGTTCTACTATGTGGATGTCTGGCCGGCGGATTCGTCCGACCTGATGCAGTACATTCGTTTCGATCTCGCGGCCCTTGTGCCGGATCGCGAAACTAACTACGTCAGGGTCTACCTGTCGAATGGAGGTTATGGCGGGTGGCAATCGGGGGGCTTCCACGCCACGGGATCAGCAGGGTACGACGACCTCGCGGGCACGGTAACGAGCTACGATCCGTGGTCGTACCACGTTAGTGGCAGTAGTTCGTGCTACAGCACGTACTACAGTTCATCTCAGCTCGACGGGTGTTTTTGGACGATGCCCCGAGCCAACTACTTCCAGGCCATGGATACGTCTGGCAATGGCACAAACCCGGTCTGGTACTAGATGTAAGACCGTGGCGAGGGCGTTGTCCCTCGCCACGGTCTTCTTGGTTTCGGGCTGTGGGGCAACAATTGTCCAACCTTCGTCTGGAACCTTGCAGCCTGGGCTGGCTTCCCCGCCGTCCCCCACCGCGTTGCTGAACCCCGCGACGGCCGTTGTTACGCCATTGGCGGGAACTCGATGCGGTGACTCCCGCGGGTCGAGACCCGAGCCACTGTACGCCTTCCCTCATGCTGGTATTCCACTAGGTTCCGATGCCTGCGAGGACGTCGGGCCGTTCACCAAGCCGAACATCCCCTACCTGAGCAACGATGGGTCCCGCGTTGCCTTCAACGCTACGGACTACGCGAATCAAGGGAGTATCTGGTACGGGGACCTTACGACCGATTCTGTCAAGGTCGTGTATCAAGCGCAGCAGACTGCTTCCGGACGGATCGGCATCGAGTCGGTGCAGGTTGTTGGTGATCAGCTAATTTGGCTTGAGATCCTTCATGCCGGTCCGTACGTGAGCGCCCCCGCGAAGACCTGGGCGGTCAAAGACATGGACGTGTCCACCCACGCGGTCACGGTGCTCTCGCAGTCTCTCGCACCTGCTTACGGCGGGCCCAAGCTGGTGAAGGAGATCAGATTCGACGGCCAGCAGGTAGCAATGGCAGAGTCGACGAGGAACGGGTGGCAGATAGAGATCATGGATCTGACAGGGGCCGTCCGGTCCACGGTATCGACGTCCGCGGAGCCATTTGACATTGCGTTGGTTACTAGCGGTTTGCTGTATTCGACCGGGACCGCGAACCAGATAGGTGCCATCGGCCACCTGCAGCTATGGCATTGGAATTCGCGCGAGGGTTCACAGCAGATCGGCAGCGACGTCTTCCAGATCAATGCTGAGGCATCGCTCGCCGCGTGGGTGGCGGATCCATTGGCCAGCCAGAACACCACGGGCAACTTTCAGGCGCCGCGCCTCTACTCGGCGACCGCGCCGTTCACAAACTCACTGCCGATCAGCCCCGTGGACTCTGCCGCGGCAACCAAGGGTATCGACGGCATGGCTTGCGGCTCGGGCACCGTGGCCTGGTGGGAACAAGAGAATTGGAACAGCGCCTGGCAGGATGTCCTGACCGTCTGGCAGCCTGGCTGGCCTTCTCCAGTTCAGGTGGACACCGAAGGCAACGAAAGTTACCGGGTCTCGGTGCGGGGAGGTTGGCTCGTGTGGGAGGAGGGATTTGGGCGGGATACGTCACCGCTGTTGGAACGCATTAGAGGCGTGCCGCTGTCGGTCCTGACAAGCCAACGGAAAGGGTAGCGGATCAGCTCAATGAGGCCGTCGCCCCTGCGCCGTCTAGTGCGCTTGGCATCGCAGCTGGGTCTGGCGCGCTGGCTCGATCGGTGCGGATAGTTCATCGGTGCGGACTGTTCATCGACCTGGGCAGAATCACACCCAGGCTCCGTCTCCCCAAGGATCTCGGGACTCTCGCCCAGCGCCAGTCGAGTCGTAGCGACCGATCACGTCCCTTGATCTCGTAGAGAAAGTCGTAACAAGCCCCTGAACCGCCCTGGGTTCCGTGGAGACTCCCGGAATTGGAATCAGGCGGCATGCGCCTCTTCTAGTTGGCGATAGTAGGCCTCCTCGAACTCGGCCGGCGGGATGTCGCCGCAGGTGCCGTGGAGCCGCTCGGTGTTGTACCAATGGACCCACGCCGCGGTTGCGAGCTCGAGCTCCCCGAGCGTTCGCCATCGTTTCCGGCGGCGGATGAGCTCGGCCTTGTATAGCCCGTTGACGGACTCGGCCAGGGCGTTGTCGTAGCTGTCGCCCTTGCTCCCGACGCTGTTGACGGCCTTGGCCTCGTCGAGGCGCTCGGTGTAGCGGATGGCGAGATATTGAACGCCGCGGTCACTGTGATGGATGAGCCCGGGCAGCTCCTTGCCCCGAAAGGCGAGCGCCATCTCAAGGGCATCGAGGGCGAGATCGGTCCGGAGGTTCGCCGACGTCCGCCAGCCGACGATCCGTCGGGAGAAGGCGTCGGTGATGAAGGCGGTGTAGGCGAAGCCGGCGTCGGTCCAGACGTAGGTGAGATCGGCGAGCCAGAGCCGATTGGGGGACGATGCGGTGAAGCTGCGCTCGACGAGGTCAGCCGGTCGAGCGGCCTGATCGTCGGGTCGCGTTGTCCGGATCGTCTTCTCCCGCGTGACGCCCTGCAGGTTGACAGCCTTCATCAGGCGGGCGACCTGGTCGCGGCCGGCGTCGAGGCCCAGGCGGTGGAGGGCCTTCCAGACCTTGCGGGCCCCGTATACCCCGAAGTTGGCCCGGTGGACGCGAATGATCACGTCCTTGAGCATCGAGTCCGAAACGTCGCGGGCCGATGGGGGCCGACTGCGAGCGGCGTAGTAGGAGCTGGGGGCAATCTGCAGCTCAGTGCAGATCGGCTCGACCCCGTAGGAGCCACGGTTGCGATCGATGTAGCGGGTCACTTCTGTGAGCGGCGGTCGAGCTCCGCCCCGAAGAAAGCCGCGGCGCTCTTGAGGATCTCGTTGGAGCGGCGCAGCTCCCGGTTCTCCTTCTCGAGCTCGACGATGCGCCGACGCTCCTCGGTCGTGAGGCCGGCGCGGGCGCCCTTGTCGACCTCGGCCTGGCGGACCCACTGGCGAAGAGACTCGGTTCCGATGCCGAGGTTGCGGGCTACTCGAGTGACGGCTCCGTTGCGTTCGCCGGATTGCTCGATCGTCTCGAAGACCATCCGGACGGCGCGCTCTCGAAGCTCCGGTGGGTAGCGGTGACGGTGGTCGTGACTGCCTTGGTTCTCTGACATTGCTCCATCATCCTCCAAGAGATGGAGCCTCCATCAAACCCAGTACGGTTCATCTCGACAACAGCCGACATCTACGCGCACGTCCTACCGGAGCTTCAGCGCGACGCGGCCGACCGGATGGGCAACCTGTTGTCTGAGATGGACCGTGACATCGAACATCAAGACAAGAAGGAGACCGGCAGCTGATCTCGGCGGCACGTGGGAAACAATCTGCTGCCACATCTGCTGCCATTCCAACAATCAGGCCCCTCCCGGGAAGCCCGGAGGGGCCTTTTCACGAGGGAATTTGGCGCGCCCGGAGGGATTCGAACCCCCGACCCTCTGATCCGAAGTCAGATGCTCTATCCACTGAGCTACGGGCGCGCAGTTCCACGCTCACATAGAGCATCTGATTCCGACGCTCCGAGGCGTGAAGCAACCGGGGCAGTATACGGTGCCCGAAAAGCCGAGGCCAAGGGCCGGCGAATTCGCACAGAGCATGTAGAGCATCTGATTGTGCAGATTTCGACGCGTGCACATGCCCTGCGAGTCTCCATAAGTAGAGGGCCCCTCCGCGCAGGCTTTGCCGTAGGCGACGCCAGCTTTGGTACTGGATCGCCTTGAGCTGACGGGTCATCAGCTCGAAATCGTCGATGAAGAAAGCGACGGGTCGCCGTCTTGCCGCTCGAGTATTCTCGCTGACCGACTAAGCGAACTCTTCGAGTTGGGATTGCTAACGCATGAGGACGCGCCCAGCGGGCGCCTAAAGCATGACCGAACCAGCGATCTGAACGACTCTGGGGCAGAGCGTCGCACCGCGTGCGCGCATCGTTTAGTGTCCTCCGCCCAGACCGTTCGCCACAGCCGGAGCCGCGCCGGTCGAGCCGCGGACGATGAGTCGCGGCGTGAGGATGGTCGCGAACGGGACGCGCGAGCCATCAGCGATCGCGGCGTGGACGGCTGCCGCCGCCATCTCGCGAACTGGCTGGTGAACCGTAGTCAGCGGCGGGCTTGTATACGCCGCCTCTGGCAGGTCGTCGAAACCGGCGATCGACAGTTCGGTCGGAACAGCGACGTTACGTTCTCTGGCGCCGTAGAGCGCGCCAATCGCCAGCACGTCCGTGGCTGCTACGACCGCAGTCGGCTGCTCCGGCAGAGCCATGAGCGTCTCGACGGCACGAGCACCTTCTGCCACCGTGCTTGAGCAGCGAACCACATACTCCGGCCGAAACCGAATGGATCGATTGGCGAGGCGGTCCCGATAGGCGAGGAGCCTCTCCTGGATATCACTGGACGTAGCGTTCATCGAGAGATGCCCGCCTACGAACGCGATCCGCGTGTGACCGAGCTCCAGGAGGTGATCGACAACCTCGTAGACTCCACGGCGGTTATCGACCGAAACCGTCGCGCCATCGGTCCTAGCCGGCGTGCCCATCCAGACGCATACGACATTTAGGTTTGTCTCGTACAGGTACTGGAGCCAAAGTGGCTGGTCGCTGATGTCGCCGATCACGATGACCGAATTTGAGTGCCTGGTGTCAAGGATGGTGCGCAGGACCACCAAGTCCGAGGCTTGACCTTGGAGGTGTCCAAACGCAATGTCACAGCCCCACCCCGTCGCCTCCGCCAAGATAGCTCGCATGGCGCCGGCGAAGAATGGGCCCGCAGATCTCGCGCGAGCAACGACGCCAAGCAAGCTCGTGGATGCACCAACCAGGCCCTTTGGCAGTGGATTGGGTCGATAACCCATCTGGCGGGCGGCATCGAGGACTCGCTTTCGCGTTTCCGGGGCAAACGCTACCTGAACCGGCGAGCCACTTAGAATCCTTGAGACAGTCGGCTGCGTGACCCCTGCTGCGTTTGCGACGTCCTGCATGGTCGGACTTCGCCGCGGTCGACTACTTGGGCTGGGCATGTCTCGTTGTTCTGTCATGCGTCCGCCCCTGAGTGGACCACACGGAGCAAGTCCGGAGGGTGGGGCGCCTCATCCGCAACTGACCCGCCGAGCAGGTCGACACGCAACTCTTCACGGCGGTAGACCGCGACGGCAGCCCCAAGCTCGTCGCCGGTCCGCCTGTTGGAGGCAAACGCCTCGCGAACCGAATCGAACCCGACGGCCGTCGCGCCGAAGATTTCCGGGTTCGTGGAAGTCTCGCATCTGGCCAGATCGGAGCGCCGTGGTGTCGTCACGGGCGACAGACTAGGTGTCGCTATTCTGTTCGTCAACGCTCATAAATATCGGGGGAGATGGTCGAAGGCGTGTGAGAACAGGTCGTTTCCCGTCGAACCTCGGGCAACGCCGCGGCGTCTACAACCGTCGTCGCCCGCACGGGTCACTTGCCGGCCAGCCGCCGATCAGTCGCTCGCCCGTCCACTTCGGACGGCAAGTCGAGATTGTGCCTGGCTCATTGGGACGAATGGCGTCTGCCCTGGGGGCCGTGCGGATGGCTCTGGTAACGACGCATCCGAACAGGCAGTCGCCGGGGTCGGCCCGGTATGCGCGGCCCAAACCCTGACCCTGCCATGGCCCATTCCTCTCCGCTCTTTCGCTGCTCCGCGGAGGGGCAACACAGGCCAAGTGCAACTTTCCGAGCACCGCCTTGGCGAGTCGTCCTGCCGAGTTCAAGAAAGGCAAGGCAGGCCGCGATCACCGAGACCACGCTCGTTTAGAGCATCTGATTGGGCGGTGGATTACTTGGCATCGCAGCCCTGGCCCAGCCCGGAGCATCCGATTCCACCAGCTCAAGACCGGCATCAGAAGCAAGGGCGGGAAGCGGATGGGCATCTGGCGCGTGGTCAGGGACCTCCCGAGGTTCTGACAGCTTACTGGGCCAGGCTGACGGCGAGCGATTAGTTGTCCGCCGACTGGTTGGCTGAAGCCATGTGGCCACCCAGCGACACGCCTGCACCCGTGACCCAGACGAGGAGCAGCGACAAAGATACTACCCATGCGGCCAGCGCCAGGGTTCTGTCCAGCAGTAAGTACTCAATTCCCGAGGCGATGATTGTCACGAGCAGAGCGACGCCAGTCCACGGCAACCGGCGTGGCAGCAGCCCGAACCTGCGGGCCATTACGCTTCCTGCGGCGGCGATGACCGCAGTACGAACATCTTCACGCCGTCGAGCCGATTGATCGCCTCGGCCAGCGCACCTGCCGCGTCGGCATGGCCCGCCGCAACGACTGTGTTGGTGAGGTAGAGCCCCAGCACACATTGCACCAGAGCTATCGCCGCCGCGGCGACCGCCGGCCCCAAGGGTCAGGCGGGCCAACCCTCCCGCGCCTGCTCGCAGGCCGGACCATCAGCCTGTGGTCGGCGGATCATCGGTCCGCCGTCGACTGCAATGGCGAGTTGCTCGGCGCAAAGCCCTACTTCGAAAGACCGGGGCACGCGGAGTTCCGAATCGGCGACAATCAGACCGAAGTCGGCATCATCGACAGCAAGTACGCGCCGCATCTCGCATTTCCAGACCGCCCGGCCGGCATCGTTGTCTACTGGCATGTAGATGACGTCCACCACACGGTTGATCTGGTACTCGCCAGGGGCGCCGGACCACTCGAGGCTCCGCAAGATCGGGGTCAGGGATTCATAATGGCCACCGTGGTCGACCCTTTTGGCAACATCCTTGGCCTCATGCAGAACCCTCACTACATCGAGGTGCTGATGTCACGACAAGGGTAAGTTGTCGGTCTAAGCGGAGGGAACGACGCAAACCATGAGGGCTGACCTGCCGATCCTGACTTTCGAGAACGTGGCCGCATTGCGGGCATGGCTCGAGATCAATCACGCAACCTCGAATGGGATCTTCGTGCGGATCTTCAAGGGTCGCGCAGGTGTGCCCACGGTGAGCTTCGAAGATGTCCTTGACGAGGGCCTGTGTTTCGGATGGAGCGAGAGCACAAGGCTGCCAGGAGACGCAGGCTCCTACCTGCAGCGATTCACGCCCAGAAAGTCAAGAGGCACCGCTTCTTCCAGAAACCTGCGGCACGCAGCCAGGCTGCTCCGGGAAGGCCGAATGACCGCCGTCGGCATGCTGGCACTTGGATGGGACGAACCCTTAATGCAGGGTTGACGCAAAGGTAGATCAGTCGCGGCCTTCGGCCCCCATCGGCCCGCGACGTTTCGGACTCGATGCTCAAGGACGTGATCATTCGCGTCCACCGGGCCAACTTCGGGGTATACGGGGCCCGCAAGGTCTGGAAGGCCCTCCACCGCCTGGGCCTCGACGCCGGCCGCGACCAGGTCGCCCGCCTGATGAAGGCTGTCAACCTGCAGGGCGTCACGCGGGAGAAGACGATCCGGACAACGCGACCCGACGATCAGGCCGCTCGACCGGCTGACCTCGTCGAGCGCAGCTTCACCGCATCGTCCCCCAATCGGCTCTGGCTCGCCGATCTCACCTACGTCTGGACCGACGCCGGCTTCGCCTACACCGCCTTCATCACCGACGCCTTCTCCCGACGGATCGTCGGCTGGCGGACGTCGGCGAACCTCCGGACCGATCTCGCCCTCGATGCCCTTGAGATGGCGCTCGCCTTTCGGGGCAAGGAGCTGCCCGGGCTCATCCATCACAGTGACCGCGGCGTTCAATATCTCGCAACCCGCCCACTCAGGCAGACGCGGCCTATCTGCCGACTCCACCCGGCAGACGCGGGCTGGCCTGATCGCTGCGTCTCGACCATGATCCACGCATAGGCCTCCGACCAGACTGCTGACGAGATTAGAGCCCAGAAGTCGATCCTCGTGGAACCCGGAACCGGGATATGGGCACCATTCGGAGCCTGCCTGCCAGCCTTCGAGCCGGGGGCCTCGATCGGTCTAGATCCGTGCGGCTCGCGCTCGCAGGTAGCGTTGCTGCGCCACGTTGCCCGTGCGGGTGGCGGCGGCCTCATAGGCCTCACGCGCGGCATCGATGCGGCCGACCATCTCGAGTAGATGCGCGCGCACGGCGTAGAACCGGTGGTCCTCGTCGACCCGCCTGTCCGCCTCGAGCGTAGCGAGTAATTCGAGTCCGGCAGCCGCGCCGTGCGCCATCGCGACCGCTACAACGCGGTTGAGGGCGACGATCGGATTGTCCGAGATCAGCGCAAGTTGGTCATATAGCCGCTCGATCCGAGCCCAATCAGTCGTGCCGGCGCTCGACGAGCGGTCGTGGACGGCCGCGATGGCCGCCTGGAGCAGGTAGGGCCCGGCGACGCCCCGGTCAAAGGCGCCGTCCACGAGTTCGATCCCTGCCATGATCTTCTCCCGATCCCAGCGGCTCCGGTCCTGCTCGTCCATCGGGACGAGCTCGCCGCCGGGACCGGTGCGTGCTTGGCGTCGGGCATCGGTCAGGAGCATGAGCGCGAGCAATCCCGCGACCTCGGGATCGTCGGGCAGAAGTCCGTGAACTATCTTCGCCAGTCGGATCGCCTCAGACGCAAGATCGGGGCGCTGAAGACTCGGGCCTCCGGTGCTCACATAACCCTCATTGAAGATGAGATAGAGGACGTGTAGCACGACGGCGAGCCGATCGGCGCGTTCGGACTTCCGTGGCAGGCGGAACCCGATGCCGCTGTCCTTGATGGTCTGCTTCGCACGGCTGATCCGCCGCGTGACAGTGTCCTCGGGCACGAGGAGCGCCCGGGCGACCTCGGCGGTAGTCAGTCCGCCGAGCGCACGCAGCGTGAGCGCGACCTGCGAGGCCTGGGACAGCGACGGGTGGGCGCACATGAAGAGCAGGATCAGTGTGTCGTCTGCATAGTCGGCGGCTGCGTCGGCGGCAGGCGCCATCCGATCGGCCGACAGGACCCGCTCTGCCACGGCGTCCTCGCGCCGCCGGCGAGCCTGTTCAGCTCGCAGCATGTCGGTGAGTCTGCGCGAGGCTACGGTTACGAGCCAGCCCTTTGGATTGGCGGGGATACCGTCGGCGGGCCACTGCGTCGCGGCCGCGATGAGCGCCTCCTGCACGGCATCTTCGGCCGCGTCGAAATGCCCGTAACGGCGGACGAGGGCGCCGAGGACCTGCGGCGCCAGGGGGCGCAGCAGGTCCTCGATCCTGGGGTCGGTCACGGAGCGCGCTCAGCCTTCGGCGAGCTCGTCTCGCGACTCGACGATCGGACGGACGTCGGCGTAGGCGCGGGCCTGGACGCTCTCTGGACCAGGAATTGTCGAGAGCTTCGCGGCGATCTCAGTTGCGCGATCGAAGCTCGCGCACTCGACGATCCAGTAGCCGGCGAGCACCTCCGCTGTCTCCGCGTACGGCCCGTCGGTAACGACCGGAAGGCCGGCCTTGAGCTGGATCCGCCGCGAATGGACCGGCGCGTCGAGGCCGCGGGTCTCTACCAGCTCACCCGATTCGTCGAGCTCGCGGTTGAACGACTCCATGAAGGAGCCCATGGCCGCAAAGTCGTCGGGCGACCATTCGGTGTTCGCTGAGGCCTTGCCGGCCATGGCGTCGTAGTCCGCCTGCGTGGCGTAGGTTGAGATCATGAACTTCATCGCGGTCTCCTCTGGTCGGCGTCTTCGTTGGCGCCGTTCACCTGAGACGTCGAAGCCGGCTGCCGATTCCGGACAGGGCCCGCATGAGTCGGCGCTCAGGCCGCCAGACGTGTCCATTGCACCACACCGGCCTCAGCGTGCTAGGACATCTCCGCATGCGGCGCGGGTGGCGGCCTGGTTCAAATGGCGTCTCGACCATCGGATGGGCAGCGATCGGGGCTGATGATGACGAAGTACGTGGCTGACCCGTGGGTGTATCCCAGGGGGTGGACCTGGGGTGCGTCGGCGATGCCGGCGACCATCACCTAGGTTGCTTCGAAGAGCCAGCGAAACGGGCCGAGGCACTCTTTGCCGCGGGGACAGCAAATCGACTGACCACGACCTCAGTCGCGTTCGGTCATCACGACTTCCTCGAGGTTGAACAGCTCGCGCGGCCGCGACTCCCACTCAGGGAACGGGACGTCGGCGACGGCGCCGGCCATGGCCGGCCCGGCGGCAATGAAGCGCTCGCGTGACTCCCATATCGAGATCGCCACGATCCGTTCACCATCTCGCCAGGCGCTCGCCTCCAACATCCCGGTGACAGCGTCGAGCTGCGACCCGAACCTGCCCATAGATGCGACCAAGTCGTCGACGTGGTCAGGCTTCGGATGGTGGATCGCCAGGAACAGGTGTTTCATCGAGGATCTCCCTTGTCGGGTTGACGCATCGGGCGCGGTATCGCCGTCACGGGTGTGGCTCGGCCTCGGCCGCCGCCTTGAACCTTGCCAGCGCGTCGGGCCACAACTCTTCGACGAAGCCCCGCAACTCGTCCAAACCCTCGGGTCGGAGTCGATAGAGGCGTCGTGCGCCTTGACGTCGCTCCACGAGCAGACCGGCCTCCTTGAGGACGGTGAGGTGCTGGGAGATCGCCGGCCTGGTGACCGAGAAATGGCCCGCAATCTCGCCCGCCGCCATCTCGCGGTTGGCCACGAGCTGCAGGATTGCTCGTCGGTTGGGCTCGGAGATCGCACTGAGCGTGTCGTCCATGGCGGGCATGGGCAGGTTCAGGCCCAGAGGCCGACTAGTTGCCCGTCAGGATCTGCGAACACTGCAAACGAGCCGAAGTCGCCCGGTAAGGGCGTAGGCGGAACGACGGTATGGCCTCCCAGCTGTTCGGCACGGTCGAGGTAGGCCTGCAGGTCGTCCACACGCATGTAGATCTTCGTGCCACGTGGATCGCTCTCTCGCTGCGGCTGTCCGAGGCCACCGCCGATCGCGCCCTCGCCTGCCCCGGTGTCGATCATGACGTAGGTGGGGTCGCCGATGTCGACGATCTTCCAGCCGAATAGCTGCGTGTAGAACTTGCGTGCTCGCTCGGCATCGGCCGACACAATCTCGAAGTAAGCAACCGGTGCGCCCATGGCTGTCTCCTTCCAGTCCGACACCCTTGTGCCGCTGACAGGAGGTTAGCCAAGGCTTACGTTAGCATCAACTTACGGAAAGCTCAATTCCGCCAGGCGGGACGGGCGCCTCAACCTCGATCTGTCGCGCATAGAGCTGCAGGTCGGCCGGCCAACCACGCGATATGCCCTCGCGCAGACGAGGCCAGCTCGGTCCATGCCGATCGAGGCCGGAGTGCTCGAGAACTACGGCGGTCGTGCGCTGGCCCACCGCCTCGAACCAGACATCGACCCGGCTCGCGTGTGCGCCCTCGGGGTTGTAGCGGAAATCGCCATCGAGATGCCATGACAACGCCAGGTGGTGCGGCGGTTCCCAGGCTAGTACGACCCCCCAGTCGCACTCCACGCCATCCACGCCCAGCTCGTACCAGCGACCCCCAACCCGGGGCTCCACGATCGCGACCGCCATCTCGGCGCGGCCAATTCGATGCTCTCGCGGCCACCACGAGTCGAGCTCCGCCGTAAATACTCGAAACGCCCGATCAATCGGTGCACGAACCGTAATCGAGAAACGAACGCACGTCAGGTTGTCAGTATCTCCACAGGCGCCGCGTTCCGTGGTTCGTGGGGCTTCGGGCACTGGACCCTCGCATTCTGGTCGCGGTCAGAATAGCGCGGCCGTGGAAGGCTCGGTCGAGGCTTGGCCAGGATCGAGAGCCAGCATGTCCGACCGCTACGACGTCACGAGCCGGACATCACTCGTGCGAGAGGCCATCGCCAGGGATGGATCTCGGACGCCGACTAGTCCTCGGGCTCGCTGTCGGTCGCCGGAGCCCTCGACCGTCGCGGTTCAAACAAGCGGGAATGTTTCGAGACGGTCACGGGCCTGGTCAACTCCCTTGGAAACTAGGACTTCGAGTACACGACGACGACTGACAACTTGGTCTCGTAGCCGCTTCCCTCGCGACCCATGAATGCCTGGGCATGACGCGTCGTAACCGCGGTGGTCGATGCGATCCGCCAGCCACTGGAAGACTTTTCGGCGGCGTCCATGGCAACCGCACCGTATGCGGCGGCGACGTCCACTTCGTTGCTTGTGTCAGCCGGCGAGTAGACGACGATGATCTGGTTGGAACCGGCGTCCAACACCGCGTTCGCCGTGTTTCGATCCTCCGACGAAGCGAGCGACTTGCCGCACCGATAGCAGGTGGGCTTGCCCTCGGGCGTCTTTGTGTAGCCACAAGACGCGCACGTAGCCATTTCCGACGCCCTCCTCCGAGACACTTTGGCCCAGCAGGCCATTGGCTGCCAAAGCTACTCGGTATGGAGATGGGTCGCGACGGTGCAGTGGCAAGCGAAATCCTTCCACCCTGGGCAATCGCGTCAATTTGGGTGAGCGCGGGCCTCCTCCGTCAGATGCACCTTGAGCTCACGGAACCCGCGGTCGAATGGGCTCTTCGCCCCAATAAGCAAAGGATGGAACGATGCCGTCATGGAGACCGCGCTCAGATAGTGCATCTGATTCTGCTCGAAATGCAGGCCCGTCCAGCCTCAGGCCGATTTGGCGTTTGGGTTCGTAGGCCGGCCCAGTGAAGCCGCTTGAGCCCTACCGCGGTTCCCCTGGCCTGAACTGGGTCCGCAGGTCGACGTCGTTCGGCAGGGCGTCCCAACCGCCAATGAGATGTGGCGCACGTGTTCACTCAGTCCTTGCCGCCTTCCTGCGGCGATCGCCCGCTCAGCAGGGATGGGGAATGAGTTCGAAGATCGG
The DNA here is from genome assembly GCA_963835845.1 of uncultured Chloroflexia bacterium. Taxonomy (GTDB): domain Bacteria; phylum Chloroflexota; class Limnocylindria; order Limnocylindrales; family CSP1-4; genus Fen-1039. The sequence continues at coordinate 297,126 of CAWIGT010000002.1, forward strand.
CTGGCGCCGAGCGGCGGCCAGGTACTCATCGAAGGTCTCGTCGATCCGAACCCCGAAGCAGCGGAGAACGCCGGCCGGTGGGCGGATCGTGGGGCCAACGACGGAGCGCAGGAGGCGCGAAGGCTTGAAGCGAGCAAGTGCTTCCTGCATGACAGCCGCAGCCGCCTCGGGAGGAAGCTCGACTGCATCCAGGTGATCGGTATGTCTGCCGCTTGTTACCGCGACCTGGCCCGAGGCCCGGATGTTCTTGACCCACCCGACCTCGCCGAAGGCGGCCTGCAAGTAGCGGCGGTCACCGACCCGCAACATCGCGACCGGCGTCCGGCGTGACAGGCCGCTGGAGCGTCCACGCACTGTCAGCAGGACGTTGGGTCCACCGGGCAGGCCGGCTGCCAGGTAACGGCTGAAAACGGGATTGAGCAGCCGGATGGCCCAGCGCGCGTGCATGAACACGATCGCGAAGCCGGCAACGAGCACCGCGCCGGTTGCATGACGTGCGGACATGGCCGGCGTCTCACCCGCCCCGTGGCCATCGCGGAAGCCAGCGCGGGACAGTCTGCCGATACTCGGCGTAGGCGTTTCCGAAAGTCCGACTCAGCGACGGCTCCTCATAGCCAATCACGAAGACATGACAGGTGATCGCCATCGCCGCCGCGTACTCGAGAAGGGCCGGCGAAACGAACCACAAGGCTTCGCCGAGGACGACCAGCAGAGCGGCAAGGTAAATGGGATTACGAACCCGGCGGTACGGCCCGACGGCCACGAGTCGGCGCGGAGCATCCCACGGTCCCGGGGTTCCCCTCCCGACGGTGGCGAAGAGCCAGAGACACCAGGCATAGAGTCCGACTCCCAGGACGATGAGCGCCAGCCCGGGCGAGGTGGCCACCCCTGGCCTCGCGGCGCCGTGTGCCAGGATCCACCAGGGGATCGCAAGGCCGCCAGCGCCCGGGACGACGAGAGTGAAGACGAGGCTGCGGAGCGCGAGACCGGCGCCACCTCCAGGGCGGACGGGGGAGCCACAGCGCGGTCCGACCGCCCCGCGTCAGCCATCGAGGCCACTCAGGTCCAGCCGCCGCAGGCGTTCTGGGTCGGCGAGGACGTCGATCTCGATGACCTTCCCGCCGCGAATGGTGAAGCCCAGGACCGACCGAAGCTGCCCCGGCTCGGCCGCGACGATCCCTGCACCCCCATTCACGAGAGCCGGCCGGGCGATTGGACCGTATCGCCGGGCGAAGGCAAGGGCCTGCTCGGCCACGGCCTGAGCACCACGCAGGACTCTCAATCCGCCGCCGGGAACGACGCCGCTGTCGGCGCGCAGGACCACGTCCGGATCTAGCACGGCCAGCAGCGCCTCGAAGTCGCCATCGCGGGCGGCCGCCAGGAAGGCTCCGACCACTTTGCGCTGTCGAGCCAGATCGGGCTCGGGCTCGGCTGTGCCATGGACACGTCGGCGGGCACGGCTCGCCAGCTGACGCGCGGCCACCGGGGTGCGTCCCACGATCGGGGCGATCTCATCGAAGGGAACCGCGAAGACGTCATGGAGCACGAACGCCACCCGCTCGGCGGGATCCAGAGTGTCGAGCACAACCAGGAGCGCCAGCCCGACCGACTCGCCCAGGAGAGCCTCCCGCTCGGGATCGACGGTATCCGCCACATGCACGATCGGGTCGGGCAGATGCGGTTCCAGGGACTCTTCTCGACGTGAGTTGCGCGACCGCAGCATGTCGAGGCAAACCCGCGCCACGACCGTCGTCAGCCATCCCCCCAGGTTCGCAACTCCGCTCGTCCCGGAGCGGTTCACATGGAGCCAGGCCGCCTGGACGGCGTCGTCCGCCTCACTCAGCGAGCCGAGCATCCGGTAGGCCACCGCCCGCAGGCGCGTGCGCTCCGCCTCGAATTGGTCGGCCAACCAGTCGCTTTCGGCCATGGTCACGTCCTTCAATCGCGTTCCGTCAGGCCAGTGACGAAAGATACCCGGCCAACGTGACAAGGCGGACGGGGCTCGAGGCATGTCGCTGACAATGGAAGGAAATCGATGAATTTGGATGCCTGGCTACAACTCGCTCACGCGGCGGGCGCGGTCGTCTGGGTCGGGGGCAACGGCCTGCTCGCCCTGGTGGGCATTCGTGTCCGCCGTACAGGGGACCCGGCCGCAATCGGCCGGTTCGCGGACACGCTGGCGTTCGTGGGGATCCGAGTGATCGCCCCTGCATCGCTGCTGGTGCTTGTCTCCGGACTTTGGCTCGTGCTTGGCAGCTCCGAGTGGACGGTGACGCAGCTCTGGGTCTTGCTCGCTCTCGGCGCCTTCGTTCTGGCGGTGCTCCTCAGCCTGGTGTTCTTGAACCGAGGCGCGACCCGCCTGCAACAGGTTTCGACCGGCAGTGAACCCGACCGTCGGGCCGCCGATCAAGCGCTTGACCGTCTTCTTCTGGGCTACGGGCTTGTCCTGGTCACACTGGTGCTCGCACTGTTTGATATGGCCGTCAAACCCGGCAGCTGAAGTCAATCGGATCTGGGGTGAGGGAAGGTCGCCCGGCTGGCTCAGGCGGCAGGTAGATCGTGGCGGGCGCCCTCGAAGTCGAGGCCGGGAAAGAAGCGACGCAGGGCCGCCACGGCCCCGTCGTCGGCAGACGATGGGACGACTTGCGATGCCTTCGCAATGACGGATCGCCAGGAGATGCCCGAGCCGGTCGGCGGAAGTAGAACCGCGCTCCGGCCGGCCCACTCCAGCATCTGCTTGTCGTTCGGACCATCGCCCAGGGCCGCCACGTCGCAGCGCTCAATTTCCATCGCGGCGGCAACCGCGGCAAGAGCGGTCCCCTTGTTCGTATTGGGAGCCATGATCTCGAGGCCGAATTCGTCGCTGTAGACGACCGACGCTCGAGCGCCGAACCGGCTGTGGGCCTGGGCGACTGCCCGCGCGTGCTCGCGACGCGAAGTCGGGACGTACACCCTGATCGGACCGAGGCCGGCCATCGACGCAATCGACTCGACCTCGCGGAGATGCGGCCCAGCGGCAAAGTCGGGCACCAGGGAGCGCCACCTCGGTTGGCGTTGTCGAACGTGGCCGTGCAAGAAGCCCAGGAGCGGCGACGAACCCAATCCGTCGGCGAATGCCAGGCCCTCGAGCGCCAGGTCGGGCTCGAGCCTCCTGGCCCAGGCCACTTCGCCCGTCAACGGCGAGACGCAGGCGCCGCCGTTCATGACGATCTGGGGTCCCGGCAAGCCGAGTGTCCGGGCAGCGTCGGCGACCGCCCACGGGCTTCGACCGGTCGCAATCACCACGTGGACGCCCGACGCCCGTACCGCGCCGATAGCCGACACGACGATCGGACGCAGGGCGCCCAGGTCGTCGAGGAGCGTCCCGTCCAGATCGCAGGCAAGCAAACGGGGTGGCGTATCCGCGGCCGGATGCACTTTCGGCCTGAGCTCGAACCGTCGCGCGAAATTCATGCTCCTCATGTGCGCGAAGCTTCTCGTACGCCGTTGTATCCGCGTGTTAGCGACTCGATAACAAACGCACAAAAGGATGCACAGGCCTGCCTTGTTCGGCTTCCGACAGGATCCGGCACCGGCCCCCACGGATCCAGAGTCAAGCCAGGACCTCGCGCAGCTGGGCCGGGCTGATGTTGCCGCCTGTGCACCTCAGGACGACCTTTCGGCCGGCCAGGCGATCGCGCATTCTCAGCGCCGCGGCCAGGGCCAGGGCCCCTGCCGGCTCGACGAGTGTTCGAGTGCCTTCGATCATGGCCGCGGTCGCCGACCGGATTTCGTCCTCACTCACGAGGACGAAATCGGCGAGGCCGCCCCAGAGGATACGTTGCGTCAACTCGAAGCCGACGCGAGTGGCCACGCCTTCGGCGGCAGTCTCCATCCGGTCCTCGAGCAGAGCGTGCGCCTGCCACGAACGGCACGCGGCCGGGGCCGCCTCGGCCTGGACTGCGATCACTTCGGTGCGTGGCGAGAGAGCGCCGGCCACGACGCACACCCCGGCCATACCGCTGCCGCCGCCGACCGGGCCAATGATGACGTCGACGTCCGGCAGCTCCTCGAATACCTCGAGAGTTTCCGTGGCCACACCGGCGATGACCGGCGGCTCGTTGGCGACGTGGACGTAGCGGGCGCCGCGTTCGACCGCGAGCTTCTCGGCGAACTCGCGGGCCACGTCGAAGTCGCGCCCATGCGGGAGCACTTCGGCGCCCAGTCGCTCCATCGCTCGAACCTTGAGCGGGTTGGCGCCCGCAGGCACAGCGATGGTTGCGCGCATGCCGAATAGCTGGCTGGCGCGGGCAACCGACTGACCGTGATTGCCGGTGGAGGCGGTCACGACGCCGGCGCGGCGCTCTTCGTCGCTCATGAGCGACACGAGATTGATGGCGCCGCGGATCTTGAAGACGCCGATCGGCTGGAAGTTCTCGTGCTTGACCCACACGTCGGTCCCGAGCAGCTCGCACAGGGCCGGGTGGCGATAGAGCGGCGTCGGGCGAAGGTAAGCGGCGATTCGGCGTCGAGCCTCATAGACGTCACCGATCGTAGGGACCTGCAGGCTACCGGTCGGCTGGTCGGTCTGGGTCACGCTCCTACACTCCATTCGAATCGGTAACGGCGGTGGCGGCGGGCGGATGGGGGCGCGGGCGGGAATGCCGGTCCCAGTGTAGACAAGCGGTCCGGGCTCGATGGGATGGACGGCGCGCACAAGCTACCCACGAGGGTATCGGCGTCGCGACCGGGCCGTAGGGGTCCAGGACCGTTCGAGCCCAGGGCGCAAAGGCAATGCCAGACCGTCTCAGCGGCTGTAACCTTTATCGAGTTGGGGTAGGTGGAGCCACCGGAGGAGCACTGGGCGATGGGCGACTCTCTGAAGATCGACAAAGCGGACGCGACGGCCGCCAAGGCCTCGGGCATCGTGGCGCCCGTAGCGGACGCTACTGCGACCGAGAGTTCGTCCCTGGCCCTCGTCCCGCCCACGCCGGTCGCCGTCGTCGAAGAGCCGCAGGCCACCAATTCGATCAAGCTCGACGCGGCCACGCTTGCCAGGCTCGATCGCCTGGTCGCCGACTATGTCGTCGCCATAACACAGCTGGACGTCAAGGATCCCAAATTCGAATCGCGCATATCGGACATTCGAACCCTCGGCGACGACGACATCAAGGCCGCGGCCCAGTTCTCATCGCGCCTGCTCAACCGCCCCATCGGCTCGATGCAGAAAGGCGGCATCGCCGTCTCCGCGACCGTGTCGACCAGCCTGCTGGAGCTGCGCCGCCAGATCGACGCGCTCGACCCCGGCCATCAGGGCGAGCTCTTCGGCCCGCGCAAGCTCCTGGGCTTCATTCCGTTCGGCGACAAGCTGCGAGCCTATTTCGGCCGCTATCAGTCCAGCCAGAGCCACATCAACGCCGTCGTCGCCGGACTCCAGAGCGGCCAGACGGAGCTCTCCCGGGACAACGACGACCTCGAGCGCGAGAAGGCGAACCTGTGGCAGACGATGGAGCGGCTGCGGCAGTACATCTACCTTGCCCAGAAACTGGATACGAGCCTCACGCAGAGGATCGCCAAAGTCGAGGCCAAAGATCCGGAGCGAGCCAAGATCCTCAAGGAGGACATGCTCTTCTCCGTCCGGCAGAAGACGCAGGACCTCACCGCGCAGCTGGCGGTCAGCGTCCAGGGCTACCTCTCGCTGGACGTGATCCGGCGCAACAACCTGGAGCTGATCCGCGGCGTGGATCGGGCCACCACGACCACCGTCTCGGCATTGCGTACCGCCGTCATCGTCGCCCAGGCGCTCGGCGACCAGAAGCTCGTGCTCGACCAGATCACAGCCTTGAACACGACCACCTCCAACCTGATCGAAAGCACCTCGGCGATGCTGCATCAGCAGTCGACCGCGATCAACGAGCAGGCGGCCAACTCGACGATCGACCTGGAGAAGCTCCAGGCCGCGTTCGACAACATCTACGCCACGATGGACGAGATCGACACGTTCAAGCTCAAGGCGCTCGACACGATGACCACGACCATCGGCGCCCTCACGACTCAGGTGAACAAGGCCCAGTCCTATCTCGATCGCTCGAAGGGGCCGGACGCGCCGGCGTCCGCGGCGGTTCCGGCGAGGCGCGGCGGCGCCCGTCCCAGCTGATCACGGCGGGCCGCGGCGTCAGCCGCGGTTGTGGAACGTCGCTACCTCAGCGAGGCGCCGAAACCGAAGCCTCACCTCGGGCCGCATCCCCGGCCCGGGCGCGACGAGCCAGCTCGACGAACGGCCGCAGTCGCGTGGCGACTTCGGTTCGCGTCCGCCTGAACGCCGCGAGCTTCTCCTCGTCCGTGCCTTCGACCTCGGCCGGATCGTCGAGGCCCCAATGGAGCGAGTTATGTTCGCCGGGGAACACCGGGCAGGTCTGGCGCGCTCGGTCGCAGACAGTGATCACGTAGTCGAACGGCTGGCCGATGAACTGGGTAACCGACTTGCTTTGCGCGCCGGACCAGTCGATGCCGATCTCGGCCAGGGCGCGGATAGTGAATGGGTTGACACCCTTCGGCTCGGTTCCGGCCGACATCACTTCGAACTCCGCACCGCCGAAATCACGCAGGAGAGCCTCGGCTATCTGGCTGCGGGCGGAGTTGCCGGTGCAGACGAACAGAACTCGAATTGAGTCGGTGGCCATTTCTTCCTCCGGGGTGCGCCGGGATGATCCGGCGGCGTGTCGTTTTCGGTCCACGATGAATTGATCTCCGCCCGCAATTTGCCGGGCTGTACGCGTCTCGTGCCGGACCGCGCCGGCGACGGGCTGCGGTCGACCGCCCCCGGTGGCGAACCGCCGGGATCGACTCGCTGCGGCGATAGTCAACTCCAGGTCCGTTAACTCCGCGTCAACGCGATCGAGATCGGCGCGCTGCCTCTCGATCGCGGCCCTCTGGCCCGCGATCAGCGGCGCCAGGTCCAGGTCCACCTCGCCGCGCTCCAGGCACAGGGCCGCGAGACGGCCGGCGTCCACCGGCGAAAGGCCCAGCCGCCGCAGCGAGACGACGAGGCCGAGCCGCGCAAGTGCTTGTTCCGGGTAGTCGCGGTAGCCGTTGTCGCGACGCGCGGCCGGCGGCAGGACGCCCACTTCCTCGTAGAAACGGACGGCGGAAGGGGTCACGCCGGCACGCCTGGCGAACTCCGAAACCTTCATGCAACGACCCTACACCTTCAAGTTGATTGAAGGTCAAGCGGTAATCATGGGTGGCGCGCAGCGATGCGAGTGGCCCGGCGGGGGTCCGGCTCGTGGTGCGGCTCGTGGTCCGGCGGGCGTGGGCGTGGCTCCGGTCGGATCGAACCTGACATCCCATCCCCGCCGCCGCTCATTCGGCCTGCCGGCTCAGATCCGCCCTTGTCCGCGGCCGTTCGGCCCCGGAGTAGACTCGACCGTAGCGAGCGTTCCGTCGCGGGGCGATCGGTCGGCGTCTGCCAGGAGGGCCAGTGTTCACCTTTAGGGCGCATCCAGCCATGATCACCGTCACTGAAGGCATACAGGACGGCTTCCGCTATCTGTGGAATTGGTGGCGATTGTGGCTGCCGCTGATCGCGGTGGTCTGGCTCGTCGGCCTGGTGGTGTACGCGATCGTGGATTCGATCGTCGTAAACACGGACTTCCGCAGTCTCTACTACACGGACCCCTTCACGAACCGGCTCGTATTTGAGCCCGATGCCGCGAACAGGTTCTGGTCCCTTCTCCTGGCGTTCCTGGCGGTCGGGCTACTACAGGAAGTCCTGAGCCTGGTGGCCAGCTGGGTCTTCTACGCCACTGCGATTTCGGGCCTCCGCAACCGACCGGTGACGATCGAGGGCGTGATCGGGCGCGGCCTGCTCAGTCTCGTATCCGGGGTTTTGATCGGGGTTGCCATCGTTGTGGCGTTCGTGGTCGCGGTGGTCGCAGTGATCGCGGTGCTCGTCGCCAGCCCGCCCCTGGGTGGCTTGCTGTTGCTGGTCCTGATCTTCGGCGGGGTCCCGGTCCTCATCTACCTGGAGATACGGCTCTTCCTCACGAGCATGGCGGTATTCGACGGATTCGGCCCGATCGAAGGCATTCGCGAGAGCTGGCGTCTTTCTGACGGGTCCGTGCTCCGCATGTTCGGTTGGGGCCTGATGACGGGCTTGATCGTCATTGCCTTAGGCATCGTCGCCAGCATCGTTGCCCTACCGTTCGTCATCCGAGCCCACCCTGTGGGCGAGGCGCTGGCCCTGGCCATTGGCACGACGGCCTCGGGCCTGGCCATATTCATCACGGCCGTCCTGTACGAGAGCCAGAGGGCACGTATGGATCCGTCTCTGTACGGTCCGCCGCCGGTGCCGACTTACGCCTGGGGCTCTCCGTATGGGCCCGGAACAAATCCAGGCGGACCTTACCCTGGCGGACCCCAGGCGGGTGGTTGGGGACCGTCCGCACCCGGCCAGTACCCGGGTGGTCCGTATGCGGGTGGTCCGTATGCGGGCGGTCCATATGCGGGCGGTCCATATGCGGGCGGTCCATATCCGGGCGGGTGGGGCCAGTCAGGCCCCGCGCCCTCCGTCTCGGGGCCGTATCCGGGTGGACCATACCCAGGCGGACCCGGCCAGTACCCGGGCGCGCCGAATCCCTGGGGTGCCCCCGCACCCGGACCCTACGCCGCCGGGCCCTATGCGCCTCCGACTGGGCCGTATCCCCTGCCGCCCGCCGGACCTGCCGGCTCCGGGTTCCCGTATCAGAACTCCGCACCTGGGTATCCCACCGGCCAACCGCCGCGCTGGCAAACGCCTGCAACCGGAACCGTCGGATCCGTCGATCCCGGGGCCGTACCCGGCCGGCCGGCCGGCCCCGAGCCGCCGGCCTCGCCACCGGGTGAATCAGATGGTGCTCCGACCGACCCCGAGGACTCGACGGGGCGGCAGCCTACCTAGACCTCGACCTCGGCCAGATCGATCCGGCGGGCGGGCGGACGGACCGACTTGGCCACCGGGTGGGCGCGTCGTGGCCGGCCGCCGCGCCGGCTTCAGGGCCGGGCTGGGCCGCGCCGGTCTCAGATACCGATCGGCTCCCGAACCAGGATGACCGTCACTCGGCCCGGCGCGATCTCGGCGTTGAGAATCAGCATCTTGTTGACGGCGCTGTGCCGTCCGTAGGCCGCCTGCATGTTGGCATCCTCGACCGGATAGCTGTACTGCTCGATTCGGCGGAAGGCGGTCGCCAGATCCGGCACGATCTTCTGGGCACCGACGACCAGCACGACCCGGCCGGCGCCGAAGCCGATCGGCCCCAGCTGGCTGCCGGTCATCGACGCAACCACGATGCGCCCGTCTTCTGTCACGGCCTGGACGCTGTTGACCTGCACGTCCGGAGCCGCACCGAGCTTTCGGATCTCGCGCATTTGCGTGGCTCGGTCCATGGCCCGAGTACGCGGTCGGACCGCCTCGAAGCGGCCGCTTTTCTCGATCACTTCGGTGACGCCCAGCTCGTCCATCGTCCGCGATGCGCCCTGGCCGACCTCGGCACCTTCGGGCACGAGGCTCAGAGCCACCTCGCGCGCCGCGGCGGCATCGGGAACCACCTGGACCTCGAAACCGTGCGAGCGGAGGGAGTCCGTGGCGCGTTCGATGGCGGCGGCGTCGGCCGGCACGGCAAACGCTTCGTTGGCGGGCAAACGATCGATCGTCTTGTCTTCGGTCATTGTCATTTGAGTCTCCGGGCTTGGCGCCCTGCAACGTCTCGGCCGGCGAGCGGCTGCAGGCGGTTCAGACCTTTTGCCGCAACTTCCGCCGCCGCGCCTGGCGTTTCGGTCGCATCGGTATATCGTGTACATATGCATCGTTACAGTGGTAACGTTGCGGCGTCAACAATACCAAGGAATATAGTGAATGTCTACACCAACGTCTGAGGCGGCGGATCCGGAGGGGTCCGGTCTTGCGTCGCGATCCGCCGCGGCGCCGCCGGTTGCGTCGCGCTCGGCCGTCGAGACGCCGCACGACGTTGCCGCTGCCGCTGCCGCTGCCGGGGAGTTCTCGCTCGGCGCCCTCGCGGGCGAGACTGCGGCGTTCGCCGCGACCTTCGACAGGTGGGTTCGCCGCCGGGCGGTAGAGGCCGGCGCAAGCGTTCCGAGGCTGCGGCTTCTCAATGCCCTCCACTGCCACGGGCCCCAGAAGATGGCAGATCTGGCGGACCAGCTCAGCGTCACCCCCAGGAACGTGACGGCGTTGGTCGACGGCCTGGAGGTCAACGGGCTGGTGCGGCGGGTGCCCCACACCACGGACCGGCGAGTGACGATGGTGGAGCTGGCTTGCGAAGCGAACCTCGTCGAAGCCCAATTCTCGGCGTACCAGGCCTCGATCCGGGGCCTGCTTACCTCGCTCGACGAGACCGATCAGCAAACGCTCTTCCGAGTGTTCGAGATATTGCGCGACCGAATGCGCACGGAGTCCGGCTGCTCGACCGAAGGCGAGGCCTCCGATGCCTGAACCGACCGGACCCGAGCCCACCCGACCGACGGGGTCGACGGAAGCTACGGAACCGTCGGGGTCGACCGGCCCAGGCCCGGCTGTCACCTCGCCCGCCCGACTGCCCGCCGTCTACCTCGGCCACGGCGCGCCGACTCTTGTCGACGACGAGCTGTGGCCCGTCGAGCTGGCCGACTGGGCCGCCAGGCTGCCGCGTCCACACGCGATTCTCGTCGTCAGCGCCCACTGGCAGTCGGCGCCGTTGACGCTCGGCGCGGTCAACCCCTCGCCCCTCGTCTACGACTTCTACGGCTTCCCGGAGCGTTACTACCGCATTCGTTACGACTCCCCCGCCGCTCCCGTACTGGCCGAGCGGGTCAAAGCCATGATGCCGCCCAGCGAGCCGGTCTCGCAGCGCGAACGCGGCCTCGACCACGGCGCGTACGTGCCGCTATTGATGATGTACCCGAAGGCCGACATCCCGGTTCTGCAGATGTCGATGCCGGACCTGTCACCCGAACACCTCTTCGAGATCGGCCGCCGCCTCGCGCCGTTGCGCGACGAGGGCGTGCTGATCATGGGCAGCGGATTCATGACGCACGGCCTGCCCTTCGTCCATGACTACTTCGACGGCCGGCCCGGCGCGCCCGAGTGGTCGGTCGATTTCGACCTGTGGGCGGCCGAGGCGCTGGAGCGTGGCGACCTGGACACGCTCTTCGACTTCCGCAACCGTGCCCCGGGCATGCCCTACGCCCACCCGACGGTCGAGCACTTCGCGCCGCTGTTCGTCGCATTGGGTGCGGCGACCAATCCTTCGGAGGCGCCGAAGTTCACGATCGAGGGCTACTGGCTCGGTCTGGCCAAGCGGTCCTTCGAAGTTCGTTGACCGTCTGACGCAACGCCGGTTGAAAATCGGGCCGGGGATCGGGACGGGTAGGTTCTCCGGACCGCCCGGCAGACGTAAGGTCGCCGTTCTTGGCCGACACGGAGGACGACCGATGCACTCCCCAGTCGACCGGCGCCCGCATCATGCAGCCAGGATGCCCTCTGCTGCGTTGGCGGCGGTCCTCATCTGGCTGGCTGCGACGATGCTCGTGCCCGGGGCGACCTCTCCGACCGTCGCCGCGTTCCGTCAAGGTGGCTTGAGCCTGCAGGCGCCGTCGACGAGCGTCGCGGGACAGGACGTGGCCGCCGTGGCCACCTGGCAGCCCTCGCAGGGCCAGAACCTGACGGGCCAGTCGGTGACCTTGTTCGTCAACCGCTTCCCGGCTGGTACGACCACTACCGACGCCTCGGGACAAGCTGCGTTTACCATCGCCGGCTCCAGGCTGTCGTTCCCCGGCAGTTACTCGCTCAGGGCGGTATCGGGCGGTTTCGGGCCATTCCAGGGTGGGACGTCGTCGAACATCGTCGTGCTGACGGTCGTCGGCGGTCCCGTCGTTACACCGGGCCCGTCCTTCCCGCCGGGCCCGCCTTTCCCGACCCCGCCTCCGTCTTCGCCCCCGGTGCCGGCGCCGCCCGTGCCCGCTCCAAAGCCGACCGCGATCGGGACCGCCGTGACTCTCAATTTGCCGGCTTCAGTCGCGATCGGCCAGGACGCGGCAATCACCGCGACCCTCAAGGACGCTTCTGGTAATCCTCTCGCCGGGGAGTACCTGGTCGTCGTGTTCGACGGCGGCCAGGTCTTCGGTGGGCCCACCGACGCGGGAGGACAGGTTTCGACCACGATCGCAGGACACCGACTCAAGCAGTCCGGGGCGTACGCGATGCAGGTCGTCTTCGGTGGCACTCACCAGTACAACCCTTCCAGTGCCGACGGCACGCTGACGGTGACCTCGGCCGCCATCCAGATCAAGACGGTGCCGCCGGTTCAAGGTCTCGAGTTCTCGCTGGCAGGGGCAACCGCGTACACCGGACCCGACGGCACTGCCGATCTGCCCGTGCCGGCCTCGGGCACCTACAAACTCACGACCGACTTGAATCCCGACCAGACGGCGGGCGCTCCCGAGAAAGCCAGCGCCGTTCGCTGGGAGGACGGCATCGACACGGCCGATCGGACGATCACCGTCGACGGTCCGGCGACCTACGTACTCGGCCTGAAGGTGGCCGCGGCAGCCCACCTCGACTTCGTGGACGCCGCCGGCAAACCCGTCGATCCCAGGCTCGTCAGCAAAGCCGTCTTCGGTGCCAGCGACCGAACCAGCTTGACCCTCAACGCCCAGACAGGCACTCAGGAGATCTGGTGGACGTCGAGCACTACATCGTCGGCCGTCGGCAGCACATTGACCCCGACGCCGGTCAGCTATCGGCCCAGATCCGTCACGGTACATGAGGTCGATGTGCTCGCCCCCAACCAGGCGGCGTGGACGCCGAGCGTCGGCGGTACCTGGACGATCCGACTACAGCTTTACGACCTGACGCTCCGGACTCAGGACGCGTTCCTCGGGGCGCCGGTCTCAGGGCAGGTGAAGCTGGCGATGCCGGATGGAGGCTCGGTCGTGCAGCCCGTCGCTTCGGACGGCACGGTCAGCTTCACCGACCTGCCTGCCGGTCGGTATTCGGTGACTCTCGACAATGCCGGGCCGACCCAATACCGGGACACCGTGTCGGTGCCGTCGTCGGATACCCAGACGCTCAAGTTGGTCACGGTCAAGGACGCGGCGATCGCGATCACTCCTGGGATCGGACTGCTGGGATTGGCATTGCTCGCCCTCTCCCGACGGAGATCGCTTCGGCGGCGGCCCGCGACGCAGTAGACCGGCGCCACTCCACAGGCGGGCGGAATCTCCTTGACCCGCCGCGATGCTCCGGCTACGATGCGCGCTAATTCCGAGTAACTGACTCAGGATTGGCCCACGTCCCGAGAGGAGTCGATGAGCTTCGCGCAGACAGTGATCCTTGCCGCGTTCGCCGGCGGGACCATATTCCTCGGACTGCCGGTGGGCCGCGTCCGGGGGCTGTCGCGGCGGATGCAAGTCGGCCTGACGACGGCCGCCGGCGGCGTCGTCCTGTTCCTCGTCTACGATGTGCTGGCCCAGGCGGTGGAGCCGGTGAGCAAGGCTCTCGACCAGGCGCGGGCCGGCGGCTCAATGGCCACTTTTGCCGGCTATGCCACGACCCTCGCCCTGAGCGTGGCCTTCGGACTGCTGTCGGTCACGTACCTGACCTCGAGGATGGCCGCCCGCCGCGAGAACGGGGCGGCGATATCCACGCGGCAGATCGCTCTGGGCACGGCGGTCGGGCTGGGGCTGCACAACTTCTCGGAGGGCCTGGCGATCGGGCAGTCGGCCGCGACCGGGGCTACGACGTTCGCGCTGCTGCTGGTGATCGGGTTCGCGCTCCACAACACGACCGAGGGCTTCGCCATCGGGGCGCCGCTCAGCCAGGGTGAGACGCCGAGCTGGGGCTTCCTGGGTATGGCCGGATTCGTCGGCGGCGGGCCGACGTTCGCCGGCGGAGTCATCGGCTACAGCGTCGTCTCGCCGGTCCTGTCGATCCTTTTCCTCGGCCTGGCCGCGGGCGCGCTCATCTTCGTCTTCAACGAGATGATGGCGGTGGCCCGCCGCTTCTCACTGCCGATGGTCACCGGAGTCGCGCTGACGATCGGTCTACTGGCGGCCTTCGGTACCGATTTCGTGCTTTCGGCCGCCGGGTCCTGAACGCGGCGCGCGTTCGGGGGGCCGCCGCGAGCATTCCGCGCGCCGCGGGCATTCCGGCGCCGCCGGCTCTGGGTCCCCGAACGGTTCGCGGGCGCCTCAGGTCCGAACGATCGGGTCGATCTGGTAGTCGAACAGGATCGCCGGATCGGTCGGACCGACCCGATAGATGTCCTCGAACCGCACACCGCCGAAACCCGGGATGGCCAGGATCGTGTGGCCGATCGTGACGGTCATCCCCTCGACGAGGGGCAGGTTCTTGTGGGGCGGGATGATGGTCGAGGCCGGGGGTTCTTCGAAGCGCAGGCCGATGCCATGGCCGATGCCGTATACCTGGATGTCGCCCAAGCCATGGGCCACGCACACCGAGTGAGCCAGTTCGTCGAGCTGGGCCGTGGTGACGCCGGGTCGCATGCCGCCACGGACCGCGGCCACTATCTCGCGGTAGGTGGCGATCAACTCGCCCTGGCGGGCGTCCGGCTCGCCGAGCACGAAGGTGCGCGCCAGGTTGGCGCAGTAGCCCTCGACCGTAGGCGTCAGGTCGATCAGGGCCAGCTGGCCGCGCTCGAGCGGACTCTCGCTCAGCCGGCCGTGGAGCATGCACGTCTGGACGCCGAAGTTGACGTAGATCGGGGTGCTCGTGCCTTCGGAACCGGCTCGCATCATCGCGTAGGTGACCTCGGTCGCGATCTCCTGCGAGGTGACGCCGGGCCGAAGCATCTCGCGCGCTCGATCCATGCCCAGACCGGCGATCCGCTGGGCTTCGGCGAGCAGGCCCAGCTCTTCCGGCTCCTTGACACTCCGCAGCGGATCCATGATCGGGTCTGACGAGACGACCTCGACGCCGGGGTTGACCTGCCGGAAAAGATCGACGAGGAAGGCAGGCGTACCGAACCACATCTGCAGCCCGACCTTGAACCTGCCGTTCGCGGCCCATGACTTGGGCGCCGCGGCCGAAAGCTCGCGCAGTTTGCCGACGACGTCGTGGATTTGCCCGCCGACGCTGCCGAAAACCCTGACGCTGCCGTCGGCCAGGGCGGCCCTCAGTTCGGGCTCTTCGCCGGTGAACGCGACGAGTTCCGGAGGTCCCTCGCACGGGATGATCGCCCGCGGCTGAGCCCGGTCCGTGCCGAACAGGTAGCGGTAGTCGTCGTGGTTGAGGATCACGATCGCGATCCAGCCTTGTTCGCGCATGGCCGCCTGGATGCGGGCGATGCGGTCGAAACGAACGTTCAACTCTGCCTCCGAGCAGGCCGTGGAGTGCGGAGCCGACGAATCGTCCGGGCGACTTCCAGGCCACGCCGAGAAAGACTACCCGAGGCCGCCGAATTCGCCCATCAACGGCGTGGCTTGCGATCGGCCGCTCCGGCCTTTCGGCGCGGCGACTATGTCGTCCGACTCTCCGGCCGGAGCCGGCGGCGAAGCCGGTGGCAAGCGGCCTCCGTAGAATTGAGGCTCGCTGATACCATGGCCGGCGTTGCTCTGCGCGCATCGGAACGAGGCGGCGGATGGCCGACGACGACACCAAGACCGATTCGGGTTCGCCGGGCGACGCCTCGCCCACCCCGATCGACGAGCGCACCTCCCCGCCCGATCGACCCTTCGTCGACTCCCCGCAACAAGTTTCGGGATCATGGCCGGCGCCACAAGTTGGGCCGTCGCCCGGTATGCTGCCGGCGCCAAACGCCTGGCCGGCGCCCGGTTCGTGGCAAGTGCCCGGTTCGTGGCAAGTGCCCGGTTCGTGGCAAGTGCCCGGTTCGTGGCCGGCGCCGAACAGCTGGCCGGCGCAAGGTTCGGGGCCCGTTCCGAATCGGCAAACCTGGCCCGGGCCCGTCCAGTGGCCGGGCGCGGCCGGATCCGCGCCGGCCTGGGGCAACCAACCGGCCTGGGGCAGCCAGCCGGCCTGGGGCTATTGGACGGGGTTCAGACCGCCCATCGTGCCGCCACCCGGACCCGAGCCGGGGCTGCAGTGGGCCGGAGTCGCGGCCAGGTTCGGCGCTCTCGTCATCGACCTGATCATCCTCGGCGTGGTCTTCTTCGGAGTGGCCATCGTGCTGGCCGCGCTCAGCGTGTCGAACCCGGCGAACGGTCCCGAATCCGCCGCGGCTACTGCCGTGTACCTCGGCTGGTGGCTGCTGGCGCTCGTCTACCAGCCCGTCTGCTGGTACGTCTTCGGTGCCACGCTCGGGCAGAAGGCCCTCGGCATGCGAGTGGTCCGGGCGTCGACCGGCGAGGCGTTGGGGATCGGGGCGGTCCTGGTCAGGTACATGATCTTCTTCGCGGTGACGATCCTGTTTCCGCTCGGCATCGTGTCGGCGGTCCTGGCCTCGAACGACCCGTTCAAGCGAGCCTGGCACGACGAGGTCGCCCGATCGATCGTGGTCCGGCATCCCTGAGGCCACGAATTCCCACTGCACATTGCGCCGCCGGAAATGGAGCGGGCGCGAACGACCCATCCGAACCGCTCGCGCCCACACGTCTGGGATTACTTGCTCGTGATCGTCACGCTCGTGGCGGTGAGGGTCGTCGTGCCGGGGCTGGAACTTGCGGCCGCGCCCGGCACGGCGCCGGTCCCGGAACCCGTCGTCTGGATCGTGACCGTCGCACCCGCCGTGACGTCCGCGCTCGTTGCCGTGGTCTGCTTCTGATAGGTCGTCGAAGAACCGATCGATACGGTTTCCGTCTGGCCATTCGCCAGCTGGATCGTGATCGAAGTGGAGGTGACGCCGACCACGGTGCCGGTGATCGCGCCACGGTCGAAGCCGAGGGCGTCGGGGCCGCCGGGGCCGAAGGCGGGAGCACCGCTGGCGTTGGCGCCGAACGGGGGCACGCCGTTCAGACCATTCGCGGCGCCATTCTGGGCGGCGGTCTGGCCGGTACCGGTCTGGCCCGTGGCGGTCGCCCGGCCCACGGCGAAACCGATCCCGCCCAGGGCGATCATCGCCGAGATCGCGAGCAGCAGAGTCGTGGAACCGGCGCGTCGCACGGTGACTTGATACCTGGCCGGTGGCGCCGCGGCCGGCTGGTTGGCGGGAAGAACGGCAGGATCGTCGGGCGGCGAGTCCGTCGAGGCGTCGATCTCACCGGGGTCGGGCGCAGAACTCGAGCCGGCCGGCCCGGCTGAGTCAAGCGGCCGCGCCGGCTCGGCCGGCTCTCCGGCGAGCAAGCCCGGTTGCCAGATCGGCGCCTGCGAGCCCGGCTGAGGGGTCGTTCCGAAGTCTGCTGGGGTGGTCATCGAGTGTCTCCTGAGCAATCGTCCAACGGCACCGATCCGACAGGTGAGGCGCCGGCGTTCAGACGACAGATTGGCCCGGGGATGCTGTCGAACTGGTTACGAGGCCGGCGCGGAATCTGGCCGGCCCCCGACCGGGAGTTCAGTCGGCTGCGCGCAAATCCCGGCCGCCGCTCATGTAGCGCGGCCAGCTCACGCTGACGCCGGCGCCACCCGCCGGCGACTGGCCGATATGCCAGCGGCCGCCGGTCGACCGAACGATCGCGTCGGCGATGGCCAGACCCAGCCCGGCACCGCCCGGCTGATCGGTGGCACGGTGGAACCGGTCGAAGATCCGGCCCCGTTCCTCGTCGGGAATCCCGGGCCCCGAGTCGTCGACGGTCAGCCGGACGCGCCGCCCCTCCGCCGCGACTCCTACGGTTACGCGGCCGCCCTGCGGCGAGTACTTGCAGGCGTTGTCCAGCAGGATCCCGACCAGACGGTCGAGCCACTCGGGCGGGGCAGTGACGATCGCGTCGGCATTCGCGGCGCCGGCTCGCTCGGGCGCGGCCGGCCGGACCTCGAGCGTCTGGCCTCGAGTCTCGGCCACGGCTCCAAACCGGTCGGCCGTCTGCGCGGCCAGGACGCGCAGGTCGACCGGCTCGGCCTGCGGCGACCCGCCGGTCGAATCGAATCGGGCGAGCCACAGCATGTCGTCCACCAGCCGGCGGCTGCGTTTGAGTTCGGTGTCGATGCGGGCAAACGCCGCGGCGTCCCAGGCGGGGTCGCGCTCGCGGGCCCGGGCCAGCGTCGCCTGAGCCTCGATCACCGACAGCGGCGTCCGCAACTCATGCGAGGCGTCGGCCGTGAATTCGAGCTGGCGCTGGCGGGCTCGCTCGACGGGCAGAGCCACTCGGCGGCCGATGACCACCGACCCGAGGAACACGAAGATCAGGAGCGTGCAGCCGATCCCGACTTCGGCGACGACAAGTGTCGACGTCGTTTGCGAGACGCTGTCGAGCGACTGGCCGACGACGAGCCGGGCGGGCCCGACGGTGCCGGCCCTCTGGTCGACCGCCCGGCCGGCAATTCGATAGCTGTAGCCCTGGATCGAGACGGTCGTTGGGGTGGTGATCGAGGCGTCGGCGGCAGGCAGGGCGAGGTCGTTCAACCCCTGGCCGGTCGCCGTTCCGTCCGCGGCCACGGTCCAGAGCAGCACCGGCGGCCCGTGCGGATCCTGGCGCGAAGGATCGAAGCCGGGACCTGCCTGGATGCCGTTTTCGGGCAGGACGCCGGGCTGGCTGGGGGCGCCGGCCACGCTCAACGTCTGCAACAGATGCCCGTCCACCTCCGAGGTCAGGTTGTTCGAAACGACCACCGCAACGACGATCGCGATGACGACATAGGTCACGCCGACGACGGCGCTGGCGGCCAGGGCCACGCGGATGGCGAGCGCCTGGACCGACGGGCCGGCGGGACCGTGAGCTCGCGGCCAACCGATGTGCGGGCCACCCAGGTGCAGGCGACCCGAGCGCGGACGGCCGCGCAGGCGGCCGAGGGCCCTCACGCTTCCTCCAGTCGGTAGCCCGCGCCGCGCACGGTGACGATTCGAACGCCGGCGCTCGGCAGCTTGGCCCGCAACCGGCTCAGTTGAACGTCGATCGCGTTGGAGCCGAGCGGATCGGTTTCGTCGTCCCAGCCGTGCTCGGCGATGGTCTTGCGATCGACTACGGCCGGTGAGCGGCGCATCAGCAACTCGAGGATCTTGTACTCGGTGGCGGTGAGCGGCAGGGCGCGGCCGGCGACCGTGACTTCTCGCCGGATCGGGTCCAGCGCGAGCGAGCCACGCGAGATGACCGGCGCATCGACGCCACGCGGTCGGCGCTGGAGAGCCCGCATTCGCGCCAGCAACTCCCCGAAGTCGAATGGCTTGACGAGGTAGTCGTCGGCGCCGGCGTCCAGGCCGCGGATCCGGTCCGGCGGAGCGTCGCGGGCGGTCAGCATCAACATCGCCGTGGGCTTGCCGTGCTTGCGCGCCCAGGCCACCACTTCGATCCCCTCGACGCCGGGCATGCGCCAGTCGACCACCGCAACGTCATAGTCGTAGAACTTCAGCAGGTCGATGGCGTCGTCGCCGCGCTCGGCTTCGTCCACTTGATAGCCATGGTCCTTGAGGCCCATCACCAGAACCTGGCGCAGTCCCGAGTCGTCTTCAGCCACGAGCACGCGCATCGCCGCTCCTCGCTCAGTGGCGTCGGCTGGTCGGATAGGACATGGCGGGGCTCATCGTAGCGCCCGCCGTCGTCCGGCCGATCGCCCGGAGTCAGGGCCGCCACCAGACAGACGGTGCCGCCTCGGCCGGGAGAGAGGCGGGCCGAGCGATGCGGCACCGCTGGCCCGGATGTTGCGTTCGAAGTGCATGCCGCCAGGATGCGGCGCGTCCCCTTTCGAACGGATTACAAGAAGAGCGGCCCCGTCGTTAGGGCGCCGCCACGATCACGTCCCCAGCGCCTTCCGGACCCTAAATCCGTTGTGCCCGCTCACTCGTCTTAGGAGAAGATGAGCAATGCGACAACCGACCTCACGAGAGGCAAACGCTCACCAGCAACGGAGTCGCGCTGGGAGCTGCAGCGCAAAACGACCGACAGCTGGGCCAGAGTCCAGCGGGCCTACTTTCAGACCGGCGTCGCTAGCTCTCGCGCCGTCTTGAAGTACCGGGCGTGAGTCTTGAGCAGGGCTTCAAACGAAGGGGCTCCGAGAAGGACGACCTCAATTGCTGGGTCGGCCCGGTACTCGCGCTCTAGTTCAAAGCGTCGCTCTAGGGCCGCCGCAGCAGCCGATCGAGGGAACTCCTCTGTCTTCACGACCTTGCCATCGCGCTGGTCGTAGATCAATAGAAAGTAACGCATGTCCACTCAACTATAGTCGGTCGGCGACTTCCAGAGCTTGAACGATGCTCTCCAAGACTTCGTCGATATCCTTGCGCGACATCCCAACCATGTCCACGGCGTCCTCGGCGGGAGGCTCACCGAGTGTACTTACCACTGCCGCCTCCCATGCATCGACGACAGTTGAGACACTCTGCACTAAATTCCACAGCCTGCGACGCGTCATCTTCGCATTGCCTAGAATCGATCGATCAGCCTCAGCCGGAAGCTCACCGTACCGTATCTGACGGCCCCATGTATCACCCAGCCGTTCGACGATCTGAGCCCACTGGTCCTGCATCCTCGTCCGGACCTGTATCTCCACCGAGCGATTGTCCCGCCGCACGAGCAGGTGCACGGCCCTGTAGCCGAAACGTGGCCTGCTCCTTCTGTCTACGAGTCTTCCTCCGCCGACAGCATCCATGACGTCGGACACCAGAACGTCCTGTTCGGCTCGAATTCATCTCATCCACAATCCGGATGCCCGCGATGTCCTGCATGCGGCTGAGAGCCGTCCTTTCGCGCCGCAGTTTGTCTACGATCGTTTGGACGGTCTTCAGTCTCGACGTTTGAACTACGTCTGGAAGGCGCTCGTAGATCTCCGACTGAACGGCCGTCAGAACCGAGAAGTGCTCCTGCCTCAACTGTTGCAGAAGAGCTAGGTCCTGGGGCGTGACCACGTCAACGTGGCGCAGACGCTTCCCGAGGCGATCAATGGCTGCGGCCGAGAGGCGCCGATCATCCCACGTAGCGTACTCGGCGAGATCGTCGGCGCCCCCCTCAAACGTCAACTCCTGTGGTTGACCGGTCTGATCACCCGCGGATTGCATCGCCTATCCTCACCGGCCCTCGCGGGCCGAATCGCTCCGATGGTGGGCCAGCGTCAGCGAGCATATCTCACGCTCTCGTCGTGGGCATTCAGAGGAAGCTACACCGCCGGTTGGACGATTTGGGCCCGATCGACCCTGTCGGCGCTCCAGTTCATGTCACTGTGGGCGGTGAGACCAAGGTAGAGCTGACTGGGGGCGTGCCCATTCCCGCCGCCAAACCTCGGCCGCCGACCGCCCTCCGCCCCGCCCGCTGCTACCCCGCCGCGCCGGCGCAGTCGTAGAGGGTGGCCGAGCCGCCGTAGTTCGCGAGCTTACAGGTCGAGGTAACCCACGAGTCGACGCCCGTCGAGTTCGAACCGCCGCCCAGGCCGCCGAAGCCGCCGCCGTTGCCGACGACCACGAAGCGAAGCTCGCCGGAAGCCACGTAGCTCTTGAACTGGGCGAGCGACGGTGCGGGGTCTGAGCCGGTGAAGCCGCCCATGGCCATGACCGGTTGCCCGGCGGCGATTTCGAGCGAGCCGGCTTCCTGGGCCGAGTTCATGGCCACGATCCACTTCGCGCTGCCGCGATTGGCAATCAGGTACTGGATGAGCGCCGAGTCGGAGGTGTTGCCGCCGAACCCGCCGTCACCGGGGAGTCCCGTCGCGGCCTGCCCGGCACCCGATCCGCCGCCGAAGCCACCGAAACCACCCAAGCCGCCCTGCCCGCCGCCGAAGCCGCTCGTCGTGCCGGGGCCTGGATGCGGATCGCCGCCGCCGTACGCGATGCCGGTCGTATTGACGGCATAGGCCGCCGGTGCGAGCAACGTCGCCGTGATGCCGACCGCGGCCGCCGCCACGGCAATCCTCTTGACCGGCGCCTTCTCGGCAATGCGCGGCACTGAGACCACGATCAGGACGACGAGCGCTACGGCCGCCAGGACGATCGCCACGGGACCCAGGCCCGGGTCGAAGTTGGGCGTGCGATCGAGCAAAGTGGCGCCGAACCAGGCCGACGCGAGACAGGCGACGCCGACCGCCACGCCACCGAGCCAGATCCGCAGGTGCGAGTTCCACAGATCGACGAGCCCGGCACCGACCAGGGCGCCGATGGCGGGCGCAAGCGCAACCGCGTAGTAGGAATGGATGATTCCGGACATGTAGCTGAAGACGATCGCCGTCACCACGAACCAGCTGCCCCACAGGAGGTAGCCCGCGAAGGCGAGGTCGGTTCGATGGGCCCAGCGTCGCTGATACATGCCGACGATCAGGCAGACGACCGCCAGCGGAATGAGCCAGGCGATCTGGCCGAACAGCTGGTCGTTGAACAGCCGCAGCGGCCCGACCTCGCCGCTGAATCCTCCCGCGCCGCCGAAACCGCCGCCACCCGGACCGCTGGCGCCGAAGATCCGGCCCAGACCGTCGTAGCCGAAGATTAGATCGAGCGGCGAACCCGTCGTGCTGCCGCCGATGAAGGGCTTGCTGCCGACCGGGAGCATCTCCACGACTGCGACCCACCAGCCCGCTGGTCACGAGCACGGTTGCCAAAGCAATCCCAGCCCAACGATGCCGGCGCCGTAGGGTCGTATTGGCGGAGAAGCCGAAGACGAGCGCGTAGCCGGGCAGGACCAGGTAGGCCTGCAGGTACTTCGTGAGAAACGCGAGGCCGATCAGCGTCGCCGCGAACGCCATCCAGCGGTAGCTGCCGTGCTCGAGCGAGCGGAGCAGCGCCCAGGCCGAAAGGACGAAGAGGAAGGTCAGAAGCGCATCGGGGTTGTTGAAGCGGAAGATCAGGACCGCGGCCGGGGTGAGGGCCATGACAATCGCGGCGATGGTCGCCGCCGCCGGACCGAAGGACCGCTTCACGGCCAGGAACAGGACGCCCACGGTGGCCACTCCGAGCAGGGCTTCGGGCAGCAGGATGGACCACGAACTCAACCCAAAAACCCGGACGGAAAGGCCCATGAGCATGGTGCTGAGCGGCGGCTTGTCCACGGTGATGAAGTTGGATGCGTCGAAGCTGCCGAAGAACCAGGCCGACCAGCTCTGCGAGCCGGCGAGCGCAGCGGCCGAGTAGTACGTGTTCGCGTAACCGCTGACGGTCAGGTTCCAGATATACAGGACCGCGGCAAGGACGAGCACGCCCACGAAAGCCGGCCGAACCCAGACGGCTTCGTCGACGCTGCCGCGGACGAGGCCGCGAAGGCCTTCGACGGGCCGGATGCGCGGCATGGATGCAGGTCCGGTGATGGCGGTCATCCTCGTGTCCTTTCCGATTGGGAGAGCGTAGCGAGTACAGGTCGTGGCGAGTCGGGGGCCTGATGCGCCCGGTCGAGGACGAGGCGCAGGAGCGAGAAGCGAACGAGAGTGGCCGCGGCATTGGCCCCGACGAGTACCGCGACCTCGGTCAGCCGGCCGTGGTGCGGCGCGATGGCCGTCAGGATCACAAGCGAAGCTGAAGTGATGGCCAGTGCGACGGCCAGGGCGACCAGCCCGACGGTGTGGTCACGTGCGAGTCCGTCCCGGCCGTGGACACCGAACGTCAGGCGCCGGTTCGCGGCGGTGTTGGCCACGGCCGTAGCCACGAGAGCCAGTGCGTTGGCGGCGGAGGCCGGAAGGACGCTTCTTGCGGCGGCGTACAGGGCCACGTATGCGACGGTGCTCGCGACGCCGATCGCGCCGAAGCTGGCAATCTGGCGGGGCGTTTGACTGGAGCCTGTCATGACCCGCAGTCTCGGCCGGGCACTCTTTCGATCGGATTACGTCTCCGGCACGCGACTGTCGCGCGCCGACGCTACCCTTTCGGGGAGTGGATGAACCGCCGTTGCCAAGGGAGGAGATCTCATGACGGGTATGCCCAACCCCGGCTATCCAAACCAGGGGCCGACTCCCTCTCCGGCGCCGGGTCCCGCGGCGCCGTCGCCGCGGCAGCCGGTCGCGTCCGGTGCGCGCGGCATCCTGCGGGTCGGCCTGTGGAACTACGCGTCGAACCGGTGGGCACCCAAGAACCCGGCCGCGAAGCTCCTCTTCGAGATCGCCATCCTGGCGGTCTTCTTCGTCGTCCTGGCGGTCCTGCTGGTCCTATCCCAGGGCTAGGCTCGAAGTCGTCGTGAGCGGCTATCGACGCCGAATGGATAGATACCACCATCCGATGCGGCGTAGAGCTTCGGACTCGGTCGACCCGGCCGGCCGCGGCCCGGAGCGAGCTGACTCGGGCAGCTTCCGCTCAGCGGCGCCAGGCGCGAGGCGCTCGGGCCGCCCAGCCCATCGAGCCGACGACCGGGCGGCGACCTGGCTGCACGGTGTACCGAGGGAGCGGGGCCCAGCGTAGAGACCAGAACAACAGGATCGGCCAGAGGAGCAGGAGCAGCGGCGCGAGCGAGCCCGGGAGCGATGGGCTGCGCGGCACCGGCGAAGCGGGCGGAACCACGGCCGCCGCGCCGCCGTTGACGCCGATGACGAGCTGCGGCGGGTTGGCGCCAGTTCGCGAAGACAGCGACGCGGCCGTGCTGTTGGTCGTCGATAGGCCGAAGCTGTAGGTGCCGTTGCCGGTCACGTACGAGCTCACGTCGACGCTGGTCCACGACCCGGCGGTGATCCGTCCGGAACTGCCGAGCTTGGCCCCGAAGGGAGGGGCATTGGAATCGGTGATCGTGGTTTCGCCCCAGGTGTTGTCCGCCACGGAGTAGGCGTCGTAGCCCGTCGATTGGGCCGTGTTGGCCCAGATCCGGAGCGTCGCCCCGGTCACAGTCCCACTCACGCCCGAGACGTTGAACTGCAGGTACGAGCGAACCACCGGCGAGCCGTCGATCCGGAGTTGCACGGACGTGCCGTAGTTGGTCGAGGAGTTGGATGCGTCGACGTAGCTATCGGCGGCCGGGTTGACGGTCACGGTAGCCGGGGCCGCCGTTGGCGCGGCCGTGGGTACGGGCGTGGCGGTCGGTGCCGCCGTGGGAACGGGCGTGGCGGTGGGCGCAGGTGTGCCAGTCGGTGCCGGCGTGTCGGTCGGTGCCGCCGTGGGAACGGGCGTATCGGTGGGCGCAGGTGTGCCAGTCGGTGCCGGCGTGTCGGTCGGTACCGCCGTGGGAACGGGCGTATCGGTGGGCGCAGGTGTGCCAGTCGGTGCCGGCGTGTCGGTCGGTACCGCCGTGGGAACGGGCGTATCGGTGGGCGCAGGTGTGCCAGTCGGTGCCGGCGTGTCGGTCGGTACCGCCGTGTCGGTCGGTGCCGGCGTGTCGGTCGGCGCAGGCGTGGGTACGGGCGTGTCAGTCGGCGCGGGCGTGTCGGTCGGAATTGGGGTGTCGGTCGGGGCGGCCGTCGGCAGCGGACTCGGACTGGGCGGAGGAGCAGCGAGCGTCGTCACCACCAGCTGGGGCGGTTGCACGCCCTCGCGCGACGACAGCGATAGGGCTGTGTTGTTGGTGGTCGAGAGCCCGAAGCTGAAGAGCCCTGGACCGGTGATGTCGCTCGTCACGTCCACGCTCGTCCACGTCCCGGACGTGGCTTTGCCCGAGGCGCCGAGGTAGCCGCCGAAGGGTGGCGCATTGGCATCGGTGATAGCCGTCTCGCCCCAGGCATTGTCGGCGACCGAGTAGACGGAGAATCCGGACGTCTGGGAGCTCGTCGGGTAGATGAGCAGCTTGGCGCTGGACACAGTCCCGCTCAAACCGGTCAAGTCGAATCGCAGGAATGAGCGGATCACAGGCGAGGCGTCCACGCGGATGGTGGTCGCCGTGCCGTGGTTGGTGCTCGGATTGGATGCGTCGACGTAGCTGTCGGCGACAGGATTGAACGTGGTCGTGGACGGGGTTCCGCCGCCTGCCGGCGAAGCGCCGGGACTGGCCGACGGCGCGGTAGACGCCGTCGCGCCGGCGGACGCACTCGCCGAAACGCTCGCCGACGCCGAGGTCACGGCCGTGGCGCTCGGGGTCGCGCCCGATCCGGAGCTGTGGCACGAAGCCGAACCGCTGTCGGTGAACGAGCCCGTCGCGGGCACGAACTTCCAGCTGTAGCTGTTGCTGTGGAGCGTCATCTCCAGGATGCCGAAGCTGGTGTTGTCGCGGACGACGCTGTTGGCGGCAACGGTCGTGAAGGAAGTGTGGTCGGCTCCGCCGGTGCCGACGGTGAACTGCCGGATGCCGTTGGTCGGGTCCAGGACTCCGGCCGGCGTCTGCGGGTCGAAGCGCTCGTATATGTGGTCGTGACCGTCCAGGATGACGTCGGCGTGCGCGTTGTACAGCTGGGTCCAGAAGGGCAGCGAGTTGGCGTTGGCCCGACCGCCGGAGCTGAAGAGCGGAATGTGCCAGTAGGCCAGGATGCACTGGTTCGTGTGGGCCGCGAGGTCGGCCGCGAGCCATTTGCCTTGAGCCGAGGTGGCGCCGCATCCGTGCACCGTGGTGCAGTTGGCGTTGAGCGCGATCAAATGCCACGCCCCAACGTCGAAGCTGTAGTACCCCTGGTCGGGGGCACCCGCGGCCGAGCCGTAGTAGGCGTAGTAGCCGGCTGCGTTGGTATTGGTCGTGTCACAGCCGGTGGAAGGCCCGGATCCTCCATGGGTGAGGTACTCGTGATTGCCCACCACCGGGTGCGTGATGGATTTCACCCGGCCCCAGCTCAAGTCATACGAATGGTCGAAGGCGGCCAGGCTGCCGCAGTAGTACTGGTCGTCCCCGAGCGCCAGCACGGCCGAGAAACCGCCGCCCACCAGAAGGTCGGAGACCGCCTTGGCCTTGCACTGACTCGACGTCCCCAGGTCGTTGTTGAACGCCGGATCCGCAGGATCGCAGGCAATGTCACCCGCGGCAGCGATCACCGGGTCGCCTGCCGCGGCTGCGGGCGCGGCCGGCGCAACGACCGCGACCGTTGCGGCGAACAGGGGCACGAACGTCGCCAGCAGGAAGACCTGCACCAGACGCATTGCTCTCGGCAGGACTGCTCGGCTGGAAAGTCGCGCCGCCGCGTGCGATCGGTGAACGGTCTTCATCTAGTTCTCCACGTTGGGCATGGGCAGGCGAGGGATTCCGGCGGGCACAGGCAGCAGAGCCAAGCCGGACCGAGGCAGCGGGCAACGAATGGAGCGGGGTGGCGGCGGGAGGCGGCGGCGCATTCACGCGAGTAAAGAATGCGATAACGTCAGGATTAGGTACGGATGCGGCTCACCGTTAGGGGTGTCGCGCCTGGCGGCATGGTGGAATTGGCCAGTGACCCGGCGGCACCGAGAGGGTAGCGCCAGCCCACTCGTCGGGAGATCCGGGGTGGGCGGTCCGCGGAGACCCTCACGGAGCAAGCGGCAGCGTCCGGATATGCCGGCCTGCTACGCCGGGTCGGGCCTGAGAGAACGACGCGGGGGCAGCCTGTCGAACAGAATCAGGGCGGGCGCAACGATCGGTACGAAGAGGAACAGCACCGGCACGAGCGGGTTCGGATAGTGATAGTTGGGTCTGCGCGTCTCGACCGGCAGGTCAGTCCTGCCTGGCGGGTAGGTCGATCCGCGGGGTGCGCCCGGCCTGACCGGCAGAGAGCCGGCGGAAGTGCCCGGGTGTACACCGGGCGTCGATCCAGGGTTGTTCGGGCTTCGGGCTTGCCACCAGGAAGCACCCAGCAGGGCGCCGCGGGGAATTTGCGGTTCGGCCCGACCCGGCAAATCGGAGGCTCCAGTCGTGTCCCTACGTCAACGCGCGATTCCCGCGCTCGCGACCCTGACCCTGCTGGTTAGCGGCTGCGCCAGTGTCACGGTCCAGCCCGACACCAGCCAGCCCGGCACCCCGGCGCCCCTGCCCGCTTCACCGACTCCAGTGGAGGCGGCCACGACCCCTCCGGCCGCGGCCGCCATGCCGGCCTTCAGCCACGTGTATCTGATGGTGCTCGAGAACGAAGAGTTCGGCTCGCTCGTGGGCAACGCCCAGGCACCTTACCTCAACAGCTTGATCGCGAAATACGGGCTCGCGACCAACTACGACGGCGTCGCCCATCCCTCGCAGCCCAACTACGTCGCCCTTGTATCCGGGTCGACCCAGGGTGTTACCGACGACAACACACACGACCTGACCGGCAAGAGCCTCTTCGACCAGCTCGACGCCGCGGGCAAGACCTGGAACGTGTTCGCACAGGACTACCCGGGCAGTTGCTACACGGGCTCGACTCACGCGGGTAGCGGCGAAGGCGTTGGCGCTGCCGGCACGTACGGTCGCAAGCACAATCCCGCCGTCAGCTTCACAGCCATCACGTCAAATCCGACCCGCTGCGCCCGGATCCAGGACCTGGCGCACTTCGACCCCGCCGTCTCGGACTTCGAGATGATCGTTCCGAACGAGTGCAACGACATGCACAGCTGCTCGATCGCGACCGGCGACGCCTTCCTCAAGGCGTTCGTGCCGTCGATCACGTCAAGTCCGGCATTCGCCGGCGGCGTGCTGTTCATCACCACGGACGAGGGCAAGACGGACATCGGCGGCGGCGGCCGCGTGGCGACGGTCGTCGTGAGCCCGATGGTGACGCCCGGATTCACCTCCGGCGCGGCCTACGACCACTACTCGCTGCTTCGGACGATCGAGGATTCGTGGAATCTGGGCTGTCTCGGCCAGGCCTGCTCGGCGGCGAACATGGCCGAGTTCTTCCACTGACCCTGGACCGGCCGCGGCGGTCGTAGGCCGGGTCCCTGACTAGTGGTCGTGCAGCGCGTCCAGGTACGTTCCGTGGCCGGTCGTGCTGGCCCATTCCGAGGCGCTTTCCACGGCCGTTCCCTCGCCCCATTCGTTGAACGTGGTGATCAGCTGCCATGGCTCGTGCGAGGCCACCATATCGATGACCTCCTGCTGCCAGCGAGTCGAGCTCCGGGCCAATCGAGGACTCGCGGATGTGGCCAGCCAGAAGCCGGGGCTGATCGAGAAGCTGTGGCCGGCTTGATGGTCCTCCGCGACCGCGGGCGAATACTGGTGCCAATCGTCGGGCTGGCTCGCGCAGGCGGCGTAGCCGGGGAAGACCTTCAGGACGACGTAGTCGGCGCCGGAGGCATTGGCCTGAGCCCAACGGGCGGCCATGCCGCAGCCGTCCGCGGGCTGGGCGTAGACGAAGATCACCGGCCGGCCGCCGATCGTGTACGTCGACGGATTGGATCCGTAATGGCTGTTGATGTATGCCAGGTCGGACTGGATCTGGCCGACACTCGGATCGCTCGTGCCTTCGGCCTCGTAGTAGAAAGCCCACTTGAAGCCCGTTCCGGCCGCGGTGGATAGCAGCAGCGGAACTTTGGCGTCGGTCTGGCTGCCCTGGCCCCACCACGAGGCGATCCCGACACTGATCTTGCCGTACTGCATCGCCTGAATCTGGCTGGCGACCACTGTCGCGCTGGCGCCGTCGTAGAAGGCGAGGGTCGGGTTGTAGTGGGTGAACGGATCCAGACCGGACTGGTTCCACGCTTCAGGGAACCAGGGGTAGTAGAAGGCCGCGCGAACTGGCGCCAAGGAGCTGGGCGGCGTGGTCGGCGCCGAGGTCGGAACGGCGATGGGCGCCTGAGTCGCGGTCGGGGCAGCGGTAGGCGCCGAGGTCGGGGTGGCGGCGGTCGTCGGAGTGGCGGCGGTGGTCGGGAACACCGCCGGCGTCGCCGTCGCCGTCGCCGTGGGGCCGGTTGTTGGCCGGAGGGTCGGAGGCGGAGTAGTGGCGATCGCGGTCACGACGAGCAGTGGCGGGTATGCCGACTCTCGGCTGGCCAGGCTGATGGCCGTTGCGTCGTTGTCGGTGAGAGCCATGCTCACGAGCCCATTGGCCCTGACGAGCGCAGTAACGTCGATACTGGCGACTTTGCCGCTCGAGAGAGGGCCCGATGAGCCGACGATCGATCCGATGATCGGCGCGCTCACGCCAGTCGTGGTGGTTTCGCCCCATGTGGTGCTGGCGACACCGTGGACAGACAGGCCCGCCTTGCTCGAGCTGTTGGGATGGAGCTGGAGTACCGCGCGGTTGATCGAGCCCGTCACCCCGGTGACGTTGAACCGCAAATACGCGACCCAGGCGGGCGCGCCGTCGACTCTCAGGGTCGTGCTGGCGCCGTAGTTCGAAGACGGCAGCGACGAGTTGGTCCACGTGTCGGCGACGGGTTTGACCGAGGCGGACGTGCTCGCGTCGGCAGTCGTGGAAACGGTCGCCAGGAGCAGGGCGACGGCGGCCACCAGGCCGAGGGGACGCCCGTACCGAGCTACAGCGTGATTACGCCATCCCCCCGGACGGACGCGGTACATGGCGGAACTCCCCGGCGCCCGCATTGCAGGGTGGCGGCGCGAGTGGTCCGGCGCCGAAGCCACTCGATGCGTTGGCACGAGTCCAAGCTAGCCCCAGGGCGTGGCCCGCACATGGCCCAGATAGATGGCAACCAGCTCGGAATGCGTACCGGCTTGCGAAGCGCAACGGTAGGGCATTGGGGCCCCTACGGGGAAGAGGCTGGTGAACGCTCCTGGCTAGTACGACCCGTGCGGGGAGTGGTGCGGACCAGGCACCCAACCCTGTCGGCGGTGGAGAGCCCCCTGTACGGGTCGGTCGACGTGACGCGTGGCCCGGACGCCGGAACAACCCGTCGTCGGGACCGGCTCCGGACGTCCGCCGCCGAGACTGGTCATCAACCGGCGCCACGTCGCCGCCCCGCGTTTCAGCTGTCCGTCTGCCGGGGCCGACCGGTTTCGAGGAGGTCGCGATGACGTCCCGCTTCCGCCCCCACCCGCGCAACGCGGCCGCGATCGCGTCGCTCGGAATGGTCGCCGCCTTTGTTTGGGCCTGTTCCAACGGCGGCCCGACGCCGAGCCCGACCGCCTCCTCCACCGCCACCGAATCGCCCGCAGCGTCGGTCCTGGCCGCCACCCTCGAGCCGTCGGCAAGCTCCGCCGGCTCTGTCGGGCCGAGCCCCTCCGCGTCGGCGTCCGCGTCGCCGGCCGGATCGGCGGCGGGCTCGGGTAGCGTCGTCGGCGTCGTGCGCGGGCGCCAGGCGGCCCCTACGGTGCCCGCCGGGCCGCCGGCCCCCAGGACCGGAGTCAACGTCTCGATCGTGGCCGCGGGCGACATCGCCTGCGATCCGGCCCATAACGTCGGCACTCCCCAGGATTGAGACCAGGCCGCCACGGCGAATCTCATCGGCGCCCTGAGCCCCACGGCGGTTCTCACTCTGGGTGACAACCAGTACGAGAACGGCACGCTGGCCGCATTCAAGACCGTCTTCGGCCCAACCTGGGGCAGGTACCGCTCGATCATGTACCCGGCCATCGGCAACCACGAGTACCTCACGAGCGGCGCCGCCGGGTACTTCGGCTACTTTGGCGTGCCCGCCTATTACGCCTTCAACCTGGGCGAT
The DNA here is from genome assembly GCA_963835845.1 of uncultured Chloroflexia bacterium. Classification (GTDB taxonomy): domain Bacteria; phylum Chloroflexota; class Limnocylindria; order Limnocylindrales; family CSP1-4; genus Fen-1039. The sequence goes on from CAWIGT010000002.1 coordinate 328,511, forward strand.
TGGCACCTCATCAGCCTCGATTCCGAGTGTTCGCACGTGGGCGGCTGCCAGGCCGGCTCCCCGCAGGAACTCTGGCTGAAGGCCAACCTCGCGGCCTACCCGACGGTATGCACGCTGGTCTACTGGCACGAGCCACGCTGGTCGTCGGGCGAGCATCACGACGCAACTCAGATGGCTGCCATCTGGGCGGACCTCGTGGCGGCCCACGTAGACGTGGTCCTGAGCGGTCACAACCACGACTATGAACGGTTCGTCCCGCTCAACGCCCTGGGACAGCCGAGCGCGGCCGGAGTCACAGAGTTCGTCGTAGGAACCGGCGGCAAGAACCACTATGGCTTCGTGGCGGCGCCCCTCACCGGGGAAGTCGTACGCAACGACGCCTCTTTCGGCGTCATCGAGATGAGCCTGGCTCCCACGAGCTACAGCTGGCGCTTCGTCCCGGCGCCCGGTTACTCGTTCACCGACTCCGGGACAGCCAACTGCGTTCCTTAGGAATCCCGAACGCCGGGTAGCTTCTGCGCCCCGCAAGCAGTCGACCGCGATCGTCGATCCCCGACGCCGACCGCCCACGCCGACCGCGCACGCCAGCCGCCGGCCGCACCTACCCGAACGATCCGGCTCTGGCCTGGCCTATCCAGCAGGTTTCCGGGCCTCTTCTTTCACCAGCCGCAACGGCCCGTTACGCGACGTTGCAACCGAGGACGAGCCGTCGTCAGCAGCCTCCAGTCGGTTGTAGATTGCGCCGTCTCCAATAGCCCCTATTGCCGGTCCATCGGGAGGATGTCCGCATGGCTGCTGAGCCGCCTCGTATCTGGTTCGTGCTTCCCACTTACAACGAAAAGGACAACGTCCGGCCGATGACGGAGGCCATCCTGGCGACCGTGCCCGAGGCTTCGGTGTTGATCGTCGACGACAACTCACCGGACGGCACCGGAGACATCGCAGACCAGCTTGCGGTCGAGCGGCCGAACGTCGCAGTGCTCCACCGGCAGAGCAAGGAAGGCCTCGGCAAGGCATACCTGGACGGCTTCTGCAACGTCTCGGCGCGCGGCGCCGGCGTCATCGTCCAGATGGATTGCGACTTCAGCCACCCGGTGAGGTATCTGCCGGCGCTCCTGGAGCCGATCCTCTCCGGCCAGGCCGACCTGAGCCTGGGCAGTCGCTATGTGCCGGGCGGCGTGATACCTCGCTGGAATCCGGTGCGCCGGTTCATCAGCAGAGGCGGTGGCATCTTCGCTCGCATAGTCCTGCGGCTGCCCTACCGCGACTTGACCGGCGGCTTCAAGGCCTGGCGCGCCGACCTGCTCCAATCGATCGATCTGGATGCGGTCCATGCCGGCGGCTACGCCTTCCAGATCGAGATGACCTTCCGAGCGCACCGACTCGGAGCGCACATCGTCGAGGTACCGATCACCTTCGAGGAGCGCCGAGAGGGCGCTTCCAAGATGAGTAAGGCGATAGTCCTCGAGGCATTCAAGGTGGTTGTCGCCCTGCGATGGGCGGCGGTTCGGGGTGAGGTCCCGGCCGCAAAACCGTCTCGCACCATGTAGCCCAGAGGCCCCCGCGGAGACCGGCTGGCGAGACGCGTCCGCCGACTGCAAGCAGCCCGCAAGGTGGCGAGCCGCCCCGCGGAACGTTGACTATTCCACTCTTGGTTTGGCCGCTGGCGCTCTGCTAGTGTGCCGCGAACGTCGGGGTTTCCAAGCCCAGGAGGAGGCCCTCCCGACAGCAATCTCAAGGCCGCTGCACGGCCGCCGCCCCTTCCTCGAAAGCGTCCCAATCCGCCTTTTCGGCGTGTGCCGGGGGTTCAGCTCATGAAGGTCCTCATGCTTCCCAAATCAAGGATTTCTGTGCCGCCCCGCTTCTTCGCACTCTTCAAGTTCCTCGCCGTCGGGCTCACCGGCATTGGTGTCAATGAGCTCGTATACGTCGGCCTTGTTCATCGCCTGGCATTCTGGTTCGTTCTCGCCGCCGTCGTGTCGACCGAAGCCTCCACGACCTGGAACTTCCTCGGCAACGAGCTATGGGCGTTCTCCGGACGCCGTTTCCACGGTTCTGCCGTGGCCCGGTACCTTTCTTATGCGGCAATGAATAACGCTCTGTTGTTGTTGCGCGTGCCGATACTCTGGCTTCTCGGCGACTACGTGGGCCTGGGCCCCGCATCGTCCAACCTCATCGCCCTCGGCGCCCTGTTCGTGCTGCGCTTCGCCGTCTCCGACGGCCTGGTCTGGCGGCCGAAGCGCGCCAGCCAGTTCGACGCGACCGACGCTTCGGGCAAGCCGGCCCTGGCCTATCGCTACGACATCGGCGGCGGCCTGCTGCGGCTGGACTCCGACACCGAACTGCCCGAGCTGGCCTATTTCCGAACGATCGACGTCTCGCCTCCGGACATCAGGATCAGGACTCGCCGCGTCGCACTCTCGCCTCACGCCCGCATCCGGTTGACCAGGCAGGGCGACCGCGTCACCTACCGCGAACATCTGGGTGTCCTGGGAGCGGACTTCAACGTGACCCTCGGTCACCCTATCGAGGTCGAAGCCTCGCAACTCCTGTCGCTGTCGCGACACGTCCTCTACACCAACGTCGTGGAGGCGCTCCTCCGCTTCGTGCTGGTTTCGAAGGGCTACGTTCTGCTCCACTCGGCCGGCCTCGACGTGGATGGGCGGGCGACTCTGCTGTCCGCGCAGACCGACACGGGCAAGACCAGCACGGTCATCAACCTGGTGCGAGAGCGCGGCTGGCGCTTCATCTCCGACGACATGGCCATCATCGATCCGGCCGGCTACGTGCGCACCTTCCCCAAGCCGATGACGCTCTCCTATCACACCATGACCCGGGCGGTCGACGCTAACACGCTCAGCCCCAAGAAGCGCGTGCAACTCCAGGTCCAGAGCCGGGTCCACTCCAAGAGCGGCCGCACTGTCGGCAAGGGCCTCGGCAGCCTGAACGTGCCGATCATGTCGATCAACAGCGTGCTCCAGATCATGGTGCCGCCGCCCAAGTACCACATCACGTCGCTGCTGCCGGCCCACATCGCTCCCGAAGCGAAGATCGCCAACGTCTTCCTGATGGAGCGCGGCGAGCCGGTCCAGGAGCGCGTCCCGCTCGACGCGGCGATCGACCAGCTCATCGAGAACACGGACGACGCCTACGGCTTCCCGCCGTTTGCCACTCTGGCTCCCCATTTCGTGATCGACGGCCTCGACTACATGGCCTTGCGCGCCCGCGAGCGCGAACTCCTTACCTCGGCCATGAAGAACGTCTCCATCTGGCGGTTGCGAGTACGCGGACACGAGTGGGGCGAGCTGCTGCCCAAGCTGATCCTCGGCGAAGATCGCGAGTCTGTCGGCATTCCGATCGAGACGGACGAGCCCGTCGGCTTCCCGATCCAGCCCGAACACGCCGGCTTCCCGATCCTCCCGGATCGTCACGCCTCGGCTGGGGTTCCGGTCGACGCCGACCAGGGGCCGGCCGCAGGCTTTGACGCCGGTTTCTCGTCCGCAGGCGTCTACGCCGAGTCACGTGCCCTGGACTCCTACTCACCCTACGGCGCCGGGTCATACGAACCCGGGCCTCGTTCGGGCCGAGCCGGACTCAACGGCCGCGGCTCCTACGCCACCCATGACGAAGAATGAGGGACCCTGACCGATCCACGGATCGGGCCGCCGCCAGGTCCGCCGCGAAGCCAAGACTTCGCGGCAAGAGCCCCCTCACCCTGGGAGCCGAAGCCGCTGCTTTGGATTCCTTCGGAACCTACGGGATCGCCAAGGAGATCCCCGGCGTTTCGGCCGGCGGGCGGGAAGTAGGGGCTCATGCCACGACCCAGGTCCGCACCAGCGTGCGGACCTGGCTACTTCTGGCCGGGATACTCGCCGCCGCCGCGGTGGTGCGGTTGTGGGGCCTCGGCGGAGTGGGCTTCAACAACGACGAGGCCGTCTACGCCGGTCAGGGCGCCGCTCTTGCGGGCGACCCGGTCGATAGCGGACTGTTCGCAATCTTCCGCGCTCATCCACTGCTCGTGCAGTTCCTCTTCTCTATTCCTTTTCGCGTCTTCGGCGTCAACGACGTCACTCCCAGGCTGACGGCAATAGCCTTCGGCGTGGCCGCCGTCGGCCTGTGTTACTCGACGGGATCGCTTCTATACAACCGCCGCGCGGGCCTGATCGCAGCCGCGGTTCTGGCCGTGATGCCCTATCACGTCATCGTCTCGAGGCAGGCGCTCCTGGACGGACCCGAGACGACCCTGTTCCTGCTGACCATTTACCTGCTGGCGCGCTATTCCCGCGACGGCGCCGCCAGATGGCTGTACGCGGCAGCGTTGTCGGCCGGGATGACGGTGCTGGCCAAGGAAACGGCGATCCTGATAATCCCGATTACGGCCGCCTACCTTCTGCTGACGCCAAAAGTGAAGATCTCGCTGGTGCGCCTCCTGGTGGCGCTGGGGATCTTCGTCGTCGCATTCGGGCCGTATCCGGCAGCCGTTCTCATCGGCAAGGGGACCGGCGCGGCGCAGGCTTTCTTCCTCTGGGAAGTGCTGCGCCAGCCCAACCATACCTGGACGTTCTACGCCGACATCCTGCCCGGAGCCATGGGCCCGCTGATCGTGCTGGCCGCCGGAGTCGGGCTCGTCCTGGTGGTTCGCCGTGGCCGCTGGCAGGACAGGCTTCTCGTGGCCTGGATTGGCGTTCCCATCGCATTCTTCGAAGTGTGGCCGGTGAAGGGATATCAGTACCTTCTGCCGATCGCGCCGGCGGTGACCATTCTTGTCGGCCTGACTTTCGACAGGCTGCTATCCCGCGCCCAGGCGATGACCGCCGAAGCGCACTCGGGACAGGGGCCGGCGGGATCGCTCGCCGGCGCGCCCGTCAGGAAGGCTCCGGACCGGACGACTAAGTCGGCCGCGACTGAGGCAACGCCGACTCTGACGGCCGCGACTGAGCCGGCTGACGTTCTCCCGGCGGGGGCCACGTCCCAGGATGCCGTGACTCCGGACGCCGCCGGCACACCTGCGACCGGCGCCGCGGCCGCGCGGGCTGCGCTGGCTCAAGCCGCCGCCAGGGGCGCCGCGGCTTCACGAGCCGCTCGCGCACGAGCCGTCGTTGCTCGTGCCGCCTTCTCTCGGGTTGTTTCGGAGCAAAGCCGCCGGCTGCCTCCGGGGACGGCCAACCGGATTGCCACGCTGAAAGACACGGCATCCAAATGGCGGCGCTACGCCCTGGTCGGCGCCTCTCTGGCCCTGGCCATCACCCTCGGCAGTGTCGCCGTGCCCACGGCACTGGCGGTGAACACTACGACGATGACCAGTTCTCTGGCGGGCACGGGCGGTCTGCCCGGCGGCCGCGACGCCGGGCTGTGGATCCGGGACAACGTCCCCCAGGGCGCCACATTCCTGACCATCGGTCCGACCCTGGCGAACATCGTCGAGTTCTACGGTCAGCGGCAGGCGTACGGCCTGTCGGTGAGCCCAAATCCGTTGCGCCGCAATCCCGCCTATGACCCGATCAACAACCCGGACCGGGCCCTGCAGCTCAACAAGATCCAGTACATCGCCACCGACATCTGGTCGGCCCAACGTTCGCCCTACTTCGATGCCGCGCTCCGCAAGTACCTCGCCCGCTACCACGGCGTGCTCGTCTACCAGCAGCACGCCCAGGTGCGCGACTACTCGGGAGCAGTGACCACGCAAGTAGTCATCGAGATCTATGAGGTGCGTCCATGAGCAGGTTCGCGGCACTGCTGCGCCGCCGAGGAGGGCTTCCGGGACACCTGCGCGCGCTGGCCGTCGCCGCTGCGATAGGACTCGGCTTTGCGCCGCTCGCCCTGGTTGGCCCGGCCGGGGCCGCCGGCAAGCCGATCCAGCACGTCGTCTTCCTGATGCAGGAGAACCACACCTTCGACAACTACTTCTCGGCGTTCCCGGGCGTAGACCAACCGCCGGCGGACGTCTGCCAGCCTAACTGGATCCCGACTCCCACTCCTGCGCCGACCCAATCGCCGTCGCCGTCCCCCTCGCCGTCGGTGAGTGGATCGGGAAGTCCCGCCCCGAGCGGGCCACCCGCGCCCACTCCCAAGCCAAAGGCTTCGCCGACCGCCAATCCCAGCCCAACGCCCGTGCCCTCGGCAACTGAGTGCTTCCAGAGGTTCCACCTGTCCAGTCACCGGACAGTGGATCTCAACCACGGCTCGTCCGCTGCGATACGGGCCTACGACAACGGCAAGATGGACGGCTTCTCCGACGCTCAGGTTCAGTACAACCTGCCGCTCAACTTGACCATGGGCTACTACGACGGCTCGGACCTGCCGCTCTACTACAACCTGGCCAGCAACTACGTCCTGGCCCAGAGGTTCTTCAGCTCCGCCTGGGGCTCGAGCGAGGTCAACCACATGTTCGCCGTGGCCGCCCGACCCGGCGGCACATTGCCGGCCAACGGTTACGACTTCGCCACGATCTTCGACCGGCTCCAGGCCGCAGGGGTCTCCTGGAAGTTCTACGTCCAGAACTACGACCCCACGATCACCTTCCGCAACCCCAACGCTTCATCGGCGAAATCGGCTCAACTCGTCTGGGCGCCTCTGCTCGACTTCTCGCGCTTCCTGGACAACCCGGCCCTTGCCTCGCACATCGTCGACCTGAGCCAGTACTACACGGATCTCCAGAACGGGACACTGCCGGCAGTGGCGTACCTGGCCCCCAGCGGCCTGTCGGAGCACCCACCGGGCGACATCACCGTCGGTCAGTCATTCGGCGCCACCACGGTGACGTCGCTGATGCGCAGCTCGGCGTGGGACAGCAGCCTGTTCGTGCTGAGCTGGGACGACTGGGGCGGCTGGTACGACCACGTCGCGCCGCCGCAGGTCGACGGCGACGGGTACGGCTTCCGCGTACCGGCGATCTTCGTTTCGCCTTACGCGAGGTCGGGCACCATCGACAGCACCACCTACGACTTCACCTCCGTGCTGCGTTTCATCGAGGACAACTGGGGGCTCCAGCCGCTGACGGCGCGGGATGCAACTGCCAACAGCATCGCCGACGCCCTGGACTTCAGCAGGCCACCATCGGCCCCAGTTTTCCCGGCCCAGACGTACCCCGTTCAACCCACTTTCGACACTCACAACCGGCCGCTTCTGCTCGCGATCTACGCCGCCGTAGTGGCCCTCGCGGTCGGTTTCGGACTCTTCTTCCTGTTGAAGCCCTGGCGGCGTCAGGAGCTCGACCATGCATGAGGCCCCTGCCATGAACACAGAGCCAACCTACCGCCGCCGAATCTCGAGGAGGCTCCCGGCGATTGGCGGCGTCGTCGCCGCGGTTCTGCTGCTGACCGCGCCGGCGACGATGGCCTCGTCATCCGCCATCCTCGTGGCCGCGCCCGGGCTGGCGACCGATACCCCCACTCCGCTCGTTCTGCCGACCGACACTCCGACGCCTCCGCCGTTGCCGACAGACACTCCGTTCGTTCTGCCGACCGACACTCCCACTCCGCCGCCGTTGCCGACAGACACTCCGACGCCTCCGCCACTCCCAACGGATACGCCCACGCCGCCGCCGACGCCAGTGCCGACCCCGACGCCCACGCCGTTCCAGTTCCCGACGCCCACGCCGTTCCAGTTCCCGACGCCCCAGCCCTTCCAATCCCCGACCCCCCCGCCGTTCCCGACTCAGACGCCGTTCCTCCCGACGGACACCCCGCCGCCCTTCCCGACCCGGACCCCCGGCCTGGTGCCGACTCCTACGCCGGTCCCGATCCCCGTTCCGAGGAGCGTCACCGTCGGCACCGCGACCACGGTGACCCTGGAGGTTCCGACCGGCAGCGTTCTGGGTAAGGCCGTGACGGTCGTTGCGGTGCTGAAGGACGCGAGCGGCAACCCGCTTGGTGGCCAGCACCTCAGCCTGTTCCTCGAAGGCCAGGAGATCCGCAGCGACAAGACCGACAACAACGGTCAGATCTCGTTCGTGATCCTGGGCAACAAGTTCCTGCAGGCCCGCCAATACTCGCTCGGAGTGCTGTTCAGCGGCACTCACGGCCTGGCCGGCTCTACAGCCACCGACACCCTGACGATCCTCTCGGCGGCCATCCAGATCCAGACCGTGCCGCCATTGCCGAACCTGCGATATACGCTCGGCAGCCTGTCGGCGGTCACCGGACCCGACGGAGTAGCGGCCCTGCCAGTGCCGAAGAGCGGCACGTACCAGCTAACGGCCGACCTCAACGCCGACACATCCCCGACGGCCACGGTCCGCGCCAGCTTCGTGCGCTGGCTGGATAACGTGTTCACGGCCAATCGCACTATCAACGTCACGGGCCCGGCCACATACTCGATGGGCCTCAAAGTGGCCTACCGGGCCCACATCAAATACGTCGACCTGGACAACCAGCCGGTCGATCCATCGCTCGTCGACCAGGCTCAGTTCAGCACCGGAACGGGTGAAGGCGACGTCGTCATCAACTCCCAGACCGGGGTCAACGACGTGTGGTGGAGCGCCGCCACGACGATCCGCGCCGGACAGCAGCTCATTCCCTCCCCGATCACTTATCGGGCGATATCGATCAAGATCCACGGGGCCGAGAGCGTAAATCGAGGTCAGCAATCCTGGACGCCCACCCAGGACGGGACCTGGACGATCCAGCTGCTCCTCTACAAGATGACGGTCCAGACTCACGATGCCATCTTCGGTTCCCCCGTGTCCGGGCAGATCCAGCTGACGTACCCAGACGGCTACGTCGTCTCGAGGCCGGTTGGCGGCGACGGTCAGGTGACCTTCGACAGCCTGCCGCGCGGCCAGTACCAGCTCCATCTCAACTCCTCGGCTTTCACGCCGCCCACGCCGGTGGCGCTGTCCAAGCCGCAGGACGCGACCCTCCGGGTGATCACGTTCATGGACATCGGTCTGGGTGCCGGCTTGATCCTCCTGATCCTGGGGTTCCTCGCCGTCGTCGGCAGGTTCTACCTGTTCAAGGCCTGGCTGCGCCGGAGCGCGGCGCGAATTCCTTCATCGAGCTAGCCGGCAAGACGTGACGTGGCCGTCGTGAGCGTTACGAGAGAACTAGCCCGACCCAATTCGAGATCGCGCCGCAAGGCCACTGCGCCGAAAGGGGCCGTCCTTGCGGCCGTACTCGTCGCCACCGCGCTGTCGGCCCTCTTCAGTGCGGGATTGGCGGCGGCCCCGGTCCGCGCCGTCGGGCCGGCGTCCTCACCGGCGGCGTCGGCCAGTTCGGCGCACCCGCCAGTGCTGGCCTACTACTACATGTGGTTCAACCAGTCGAGCTGGACTCATACCAAGAACGACCTGCCCCTCCTGGGCGCCTACGACAGCACCAACCCGGCGGTGATCGCCCAGCAGGTGGCCTGGGCCAGAGCCGCCGGCGTGGACGCCTTCATCGCCAGCTGGAAGAACACCCCCAACCTGGACAAGGCCCTCTCCGAGCTCGTTGCCGAGTGTCATCGTCAGGGGCTCAAGCTCGTCCTGATCTACGAGGGCCTGGACGTCAACCGCAACCCGATCCCGGCCGCCACGGTGAGCTCGGACATCTCGTGGTTCATCGACCACTACGGCTCCGATCCGGTCTTCGACGTCTACGGCAAGCCGGCGGTCGTCTGGTCGGGCACCTGGAAATTCAGCACTTCAGATATCGCCGCGGTGCGTACGGCGGTCGGAGCGCCGACCCGGCTGTTGCTTCTGGGTTCGGAAACGAGTGGGGCCGACTATCAGGCCCGCGCCGGCCTATTCGACGGCGATGCCTACTACTGGTCGTCGGGCGATCCGCTCTCGACTCCGGGATATCAGAAGCGCCTGACTCAGCTGGGACAGGCGGTCCATGCGGGGCATGGGCTGTGGCTGGCGCCGGCCACGGCCGGTTTCGACGGCACTCTCAACGGCGGCACGACCATCGTCGACCGGCGCGACGGCCAGACGCTGACACAGTCCTGGGCGGACTCGCTCGCGACCGGGCCCGACGGCATGGCGGTCATCAGCTGGAACGAATTCACCGAAGCCTCGTTCATCGAGCCCAGCCGCAACTTCGGCTACCAGTATCTCGATGTCCTGACCACGCTCACCGGAGCGCCGCCGCAGCAATTCGGATTCTTGCCGGGCTCTTCGTTCGCGCTCGGCTCCTCGGCCCCGACCGCCGCGCCGGCGACCCACTCTCCGACCCCGGCGCCGGCGCCTGACTACGGCGCGAGCCTGGGGCATTCGACGCCGGCCGTCGACATCTGGGCCTCGATTCTGGTGGGTTTGGCGATCATCGCCGGATTGATGCTCATGGGCTTCAGGATGAGGAATCGCGCGGGAGACTCGTCCGAATGACCGACCCAGCCTTCGAAGGCCGATCCGCGCAGAGTCCGCGCCCGCGTCGACCGAGGGCCTTTCGCCTCGCGCTGGCTCTGCTCGGCCTGGTGGCCGTGGGCGCGTTCGTAGGGGTCTGGGTCCTCCCGAACGTGGCCGGCCCGATCTTCCTGCAGGTCAGGGCCCTGGCGGCGCCGCGGCTATCGACCACCGGACCGACCATCAGCATCGAGGGCGGCGCCCCGGTGCACGCCTCGGCCCTCGACGTCGGCGTCGAAGTGACCAACCGCTATCCACTCTCGGTCGTGGTCGGCACGGGAGCGATCGCATACAAAGCAGCCGTGTACCGGCACGACGCCGGCGGACAGGTGACGCGTGTGTGGCAGTCCGGCGTCGGCGACCCGGCCCTGGAGGAAGGTTCCAATTCGCCGGCCGGCGGCGGCTCGGCGAGCGGAGCCGCGGTCGTGACCGCGGGCACGTCACGTCACGACATCACGGGCTCTGCGACTCCCTTCGCCCTGACCGACTCCTCGGGACAGCCACTCCCCGCCGGCGTCTACTACCTGCAGGTCTGGGCCTACGGAATCGGCAGCGGGCCGGTCCCAATCTCGATCGACGACGGCAGCGACCCGCTCGGCCCTCCGTCGAACCTGCCGGCTCCCGCGGATCCGACGCCCGCGTTCCAGTAGCCGTGGACCGCCACGGACTGCGCCGATCCGTGGACCGCCACGGACCGCGCCGGGCCGGACCGCGACTGCGACGCGCCGCCCTCATCGCGCCGGGACGTCATCCGCCCGACGAGGTGTACACCCCGACCCAATGAGCCGTCCGCACTAGATAAGCCGTCGGGGCGTCCGTACCGGTGGCCCCGTAGGCGCCTTCGTAGCCGGTATAGGACCGCGAGCCCCCGCTGAAGTCCATCGCCGGTTCGATCTGCGTGCCCTCATGCCATTCATCGAAGGTAGTGACGCTGATCCACTCCGGCCTGGCCGCGATCGCAGCCTGCCACATGGCGTCGTAGCGGGCGCCATTCTGACGATCGACGACCTGCTGACCGGTGGTCACGGCCTGGCGGTTGTCGAACCCCGGAGCGACGCTCGGGCTGCAGATGATATTCGCCGAGCGGCAGTCGGCGGCCAGCCCCGCGAACGTATCGGGCGACGCCATGGCGTCGTACGTGTAGACGCCGTCGGCGCCGACTCGGGTCGCAGACACCGCCTTTGGCGAGTGGATCATCACGAGAGCGTCGTCGGGCGTTCCTCGCAGCCCGGCGATCGCGGTCTTGAGATCCGCGCTGGCCAGGCGGCTGGCGGCGAACAGATAGAAGACCGGCCGAGGCGCCGCCGACGAATCGCCCGAGGTCGGCCGCGAGACGCGGTAGAGGGCCGGCGACGACCCCCACCGGCCGACCAAGTAGCGGATGTCCGAGGCCACCGAAGCGACGGTCTGTTTGCTGTACGGCTCGATATGGAAGGCGATCTTGATGCCGGCGGCTTCGGCCGCGGTGAAGAGCGCCGGGAGCGATTGGTCATCCCAGCTGCCCTGGCCCCACCAGCTGACCGCGATGACCCCCACTCGGGCCGCCCGAAGGTCGGCCATCTGGGCAGCGAGGACTTCGGGATCGCGAGAACTGTACGGGCCACGCTCCGGGTAGAACTGCGAGGCGATGTCGTCGGGAGGCTGATGTGCATTCTGATTCCAGTGACGCCAGGCCCCGTCATGCGCGGCGGTGCCGTACCAGAGATAGAAAAAGGCCGTGACGGTCGTCGAGGTCGGGCCCGGAGAGACCGACGAGCCGGCGGTCGGACTCGCGATGGCGGACGAAGCCGGGCTCGACTCTGCGGTCGGCGTGGGGCCGGGGGGCGACGGGGCGGCGGTCGCCGGCGAGGAGCCGCAGGCGGCGACGATAAGGAGCGCGGCGGCCAGAGCAGCGACCCGACCCGCCGAAGCCAGTCGGTAGCGCCCGGAGCGGCTCCTGGTCCGGCCGCGCCCGGATCGGTACGTGGAACGGAGCGGTGCTAACGGAGCGTTAAGACTTCCGTTCATGTGGCGCGCCTATGTTGGCCTCGTGATGGATGAAATCTCAGATGAATGAGATGGAGGAGCCCGGAATGGGCGACGTAGCCACAGTCCGTTGCCGATCGTACTCGGCGCAGGAATTCGACGGGTGTCCGTCTTGTGTCGATGCGGCCCTTGACGCGGTGACCCAGGCGGGCCTGTATGTGGTGGGTCAATCTGCCCCGGCCCTGGCCCCGCTTGACCGTGACGACGGCCCGATCGACCTGACCTACAGTCTCAAGATGCGCCTGATCGACGACTCGAATCGCCAGTTCGCGGACGACGAAGTCCGGGCCCAGCAGACCATCTCCGCCGTCGCCGCGGAAGACGACCCGGACGGGGAAGACGTCGAGGCGGATCCACCCGACGCGGAGCCCGACGACTCGCCCGCGTGGGCCCAAACCGACGGCGCCGAACCTCGCGACCCGGCTGCTGGATCGATGCGGCTCGACGACTTCCAGACCGTGCTGGACCTGTTGAGGCTGGCCCCGGACCCGTCCGGCGGCGTGAGTGGCGCGATCAACGGCCGGCTCTTCGGCTTCGATCGGAGCATCTGCCGCTTCGAGATGGAGGTCTGCCTCGCCCGCTGAGGCGTTCACGCAGACGCCGCAACAGACAGAGAAAGGCGGCCGACCGGTGAACCCGGTCGGTCGCCTTCAGATTTCGGGGAGTGGAGCGGTCTAGTAGGGGAACGCCATGCTCGTAGCCGAGGCGGCGCTGCCCAGGTACGGCAGACCCCACGCCTGCTCGATGGTGTGGAGCATCGAGTAGTGGGTGTAGGTCGCGCTGGTCTTGTAGCCCGCCGTCATGTTCGGCGTGACCGCGATCGTGGCGATGTGGCCGCCGCCGTTGGTGTTGGTCGTGCCTTCGTCGAAGGTGATGTAGACGACCGAGTTGGCGAAGGCGGCGCTGTTCGTGATCTTGGGCAGGAAGGCCTTCAGGAAGTTGTCTCCGTCGGCGATCGTACCGTCGTGCATGTCGTTGATCATGTTCGGCGTGATGAACTGGAAGTTCGCCGCGGCGGGATCGAAGCTGGCCAGGTTGGTGATGTTGGCGCACTTGGCGGCGTTGCCGCTGATGCTGGTGTAGCTGATCGCCGGATCGTGCTTGCGGACGTAGGCTCCCGACTTGCCGACGCCGTCGACCACGGCCGACGATGAGGACGCGGTCGAGCAGTTGCCCTGGTAGCCCTGCATGACGGCCTTCCAGGTCCGGCCCGAAGCCGTGACCTGATCGAAGAGGTTGTTCACGCCCAGGTTGTAGACGCCGTCGTCGGTGACCCCCTGCGTGCCGCCCGAAGTGAGGGCGATGTAGTTAGGCTCGGACGGATGGCGCTCGGCGTAGAAGCTGGTCGAGAGGCCGTACTGCGAGACCAGCGAGTTGATGTAGGGAGCGCTGCTCGAGCCGATGACGCTCGAGTACTCCTTGTTCTCGAAGATGATTACGTAGACGTGACTGAAGTCAGGGACGCTGCCCGACACGGGAGCCGTGGGGCTCGGGGCCGCGCTGCCTGTCGGATTGGCGGTCGGATTGGCGGTCGGATTGGCGGTCGGTGCGGGGGTCGGTGTGGGGCCCGGCGCTCCGGCGCCGATCGTAAGCGTCGTTGTCGCGAGGAGCGACCCGCTGCTCGTCTTGGCGGAGATGCGGCCGGTACCGAGCGAGGTGGAACTCGGGATCGGGAATGCGACGCTGAACGACCCGGCCGACGAGGCGGCGAACGTGGCCTCCCGGCAGCCGTTAATGGTCAGGATTCCGCTCTGGCCCGCGGCCATGCCGCCGCCGGTCACGGCGATGGTCGTGCCCGGTGCGGCCTGCGCCGGCACAGCAACCCATGCGCCCGCCGCGGGAGCCGGTGGCGGTGTCGGATTCGCGCCGACCGCGACGATGCTCAAGGTCGTGGTGGCGATGACGGTGCCACCGCTGGTCTTAGCGGTGATGCGGCCCGAACCCACGACGGCCCAACTCGGAACCGTGAAGGGGAGACTGAACGCGCCGTTGGATGCGGCGGAGAAGGCCTCGACGACGCCGCCGTTGTAGGTGAGATTGCCAGTCTGGCCGGCCGTGAAGCCGCTGCCGCTGACGGTGATCTGGGAACCGAGCGTGGCCTGTGACGGGGCCGAGAGGCCGGCCGAAGCTGCGCTGACGGTCATGACCGTGGCCATGGCGACGATGGCCGCCGCTGCGATAACCACGAGCCGCAGCTTCCGGGACGGATGACCCGTGGGCTCGCCGGCAGGCCGAGCAGGGTTGATGGACATGTTTCCTCCCTTGTCGCACGGCTCCGCAGAGTCCGATACGGCTGGGGGCGGACCGGAATTGCCCCGAGCGCCCGGGCTGAAACCCGAGGGGCACGCTAGGCGGGGAGTGCCAATCTGCCTGCGATTTGGACGGCGGCTGTGGGCCGACCTGGACGCTCCAACCTTGGCCCCGCCGGCAGCCCAAGTCGATGGCGATCAGGTACCCGCGGCCGGGCCCTCTTGCCCCCCGTTCGGGTGGTTCAGACAGACCAACTCCAAAGGGCAGGGTTATTCCGGAGCCGATGCTCGACGGGCTCGATTCGGTGACCCGCGCAACCGCCGGCCGCGGAGGCACCGCGGAGGCCGCCGGCGATCGAGCCATAGCGCCGACTCTTCCGCCGGCCACCGCTCAGGAGATCGGCGTCTCCGTGTCGCAATCGGCGGGCGTTACCGTGCCCTCCTGGACCGACAGCTGACGGCAGGTTGTCTGGGTCCAGGCGATGGTCCGGTCCGAGTGAGAATGCACACGGACTATGACCTGGACCGTGCCGTCGCCGGGCAGGCGGTAGATCGAGTAGATCTCGTCCGCCTCGTCACTGATCGAGGACACGTCCAGCTCCGCCTGGAGGCCGTTCTCCCAGGCCGCAGTCAGGCAATCGGTCGCCTGCTGGTTGGCCGCGGCATCGGTCGTGGGGCCGGGGGCCGTGGGAATGGGGCTGATGTCGACGTCCTCCTCGAAGAGGATCTCGGCGCCGCACGAGGGCAGTGCGGCGAGTCGAACCACGCTGCCGGGAGCGTCGGTGGGAAGGGGCGCGATGACGGAGTTGCCCGGGACGGGGCCCGTCGGGAAGGCGGCGTTGCTCGCCCCGGCCGCCTGGGCGGTCTGTCCGGCTGGGGCGGCTGGGCCGGTTGGGGCGGCTGTCATGGAGCAGGCCGCCGCAGCCAGAGCGACCGCTGCTAGAGCGAACGGAATCCGAATAGTGAAGTGAGTGGAGCGCATGAGACGCCATTCGACGCCCGGCCGGCCGGTCTGTCAACCACTCCAACGGGCAGCCGCGGTGACCGGAAGCCACGCCCGGTCCCCGGCCGGCGTAGGCAATTTGGGCGATTGCCACGCCAGCATATAATCAACGTCATGCGGAATATCACCAACGAGCAGAGCAGTTTGGAGCAACTCGCGCCCGGCAAGGTCGGCCTTCATGAGCCCGCGCCGGGACCGGGCGGTCGCTCGATCCTGGAGCGAGAGATGCTCGAGGAGATGACCGCCTGGTCGGCGCGCGACCGAGGCGGCATCTTCAAGACGTGGCATCGCCACGCGCTCAGCCTGGTCCATCTCAACGTTCTCTCCGCCCTCGAGGCGGACGGCGCACTGTCAATGAGCAGCCTGGCCGAAGCCATGGACGTGTCGGACGCGAGCGCCACCGGCATCGTCGATCGCATGGAGAAGCGCGGCCTGGTCGAGCGTCGCCACAGCACCGGCGACCGCCGCCAGGTCATGGTCTACCCCACTCCGGCGGGCGAGCAGGTGTTTCGAGACATGGCTGCGCAACGCCGAGACGTGCTCAGCCGCGTACTGGCCGAACTCAGCGACGAGGAGATGGCTTCGCTCCACGTCGCGATGCGGGCCATCCACGCCGCGCGGAGCAAGGTGCTGGCGCTGGCGCCCGACGCCCCGACCCCGACGTCGACGCCGAACGTGCCTGCGGCAGGCGAGGCGGGCCCGCCCACGGACTAGGCCGACCATCACTTCTCCCGCCGGCCTTCACGGGTCCTGCACAATCCGAAACCACTCTTTCAGAGACACCACCCAGCAAAGGATCGCCACCGAATGACCACCAAGGATCCCCGCCGATGATGAAGCTCCTGTCCCGATACCTGCGGCCCTATCGATGGTCGCTCGGCATCGTGCTGGTCCTGGTTGCGATTCAAGCAATCGCCAACCTCTATCTGCCGAGCCTGAACGCGGACATCATCAACAACGGCGTCGTCAAGGGCGATACCGGCTACATCATCAGCACCGGCGCCTTCATGCTGCTGATCACGGTGATGCTGGGCATCTGCTCCATCGTCGCGGTCTTCTACGGCTCGAGGACGGCCATGTCGTTCGGCCGAGACGTGCGCAGCGCGATCTTCCGCAAGGTCATGAGCTTCTCTCAGAAGGAGACCAACGCCTTCGGCACGCCCTCGCTGATCACTCGTAATACGAACGACGTGCAGCAGGTCCAGATGGTCCTGGTCATGGCCTTCAACATCATGATCATGGCCCCGATCATGGCTGTCGGCGGCATCATCATGGCCCTCCGCGAGGACGTGCCGCTTTCCGGTCTTCTGATCGTGATCATCCCTCTCGTCATTTGCGTCATCGCGATCGTGGCCATACGCGCGCTGCCCATGTTCCGATCCGTCCAGAAGAAGACGGACCGAATCAACCAGGTCATGCGCGAGACTCTCGCCGGCGTCCGCGTAATCCGGGCCTTTGTCAGAACCGAGCACGAGGAGCGTCGTTTCGGGGATGCCAACGAGGACCTGACGCAGACCCAGCTCCGTGTCAACCGATTGTTCGCGCTGATGATCCCGTTCTTGTTCGGGATCATGAACCTGTCGACCGTCGCGATCGTTTGGTTCGGCGGACTCCGCATCGACTCGGGCGGCATGAATATCGGCAATCTGTCGGCGTTCCTGCAGTATGTGATGCTCGTTCTCTTCTCCGTCGTGATGGCGGCGCTGATATTCGTGATGGTGCCTCGGGCCGCGGCCGCCGCGGAACGCATTCAGGCCGTCCTCGACACGGAAGTCAACCTGTGCGACCCGGACGTGCCCACCGAGATCTCGGACTCACGCGGCGTCGTGGAATTCGACAACGTGGAGTTTCGCTATCCCGGGGCCGAAGACGCAGTCCTGTGCGACATCTCCTTCACCGCCCGGCCGGGCCAGACCACGGCCATCGTCGGTGGCACGGGATCGGGCAAGTCGACGCTGGTCAACCTGATCCCGCGCTTCTATGACGTTACTTCCGGCACCGTCCGGCTCGACGGCGTGGACGTGCGCGAGCTGCGTCTGGAGGACCTCTGGCAGAACATCGGCGTGGTGCCCCAGAAGGCATTCCTCTTCAGCGGCACCGTCGCCAGCAACCTGCGCTACGGCGACGAGACCGCCGACGACGAAGCCCTCTGGCACGCTCTGGACATCTCCCAGGCTCGCGATTTCGTCTCCAAGATGGACGGTCAGCTCGAGGCCGAGATAGACCAGGGAGGCACCAACGTCTCCGGAGGGCAGCGTCAACGCCTGGCGATCGCCCGCGCCGTGGCGAAGAAACCGAAGGTCTACATCTTCGACGACAGCTTCTCCGCCCTGGACTTCAAGACCGACCAGCAGCTGCGAGGTGCCCTGCGCGGCGAGACCCAGGACGCAACGGTGATCATCGTCGCGCAGAGGGTCGGAACAATCATGCACGCCGATCAGATCGTGGCCCTCGACAACGGCCGGATCGTCGGCGTCGGCACGCACGACGAACTCATGGAGTCCTGCGACACATATCGCGAGATCGTGTACTCGCAGCTGACCCGGGAGGAAGTGGCATGAGCGGCCCCTCTTACGACGAGAACGGCCGCGACGGTCACAGCACCAACGGCAACGGGAACGGCCACGGCAACGGCCACGACGGCAGCGGTTCGGGAGCCCTGGCCGGGCGCCCGATCGCGACCGGCACCGGCGCGGCTACTGGGGCCGGCACGGGCGCTGCCGGCGCTCCCAAGGCTCCGGCCGGGGCACCGGGCGGTTTCGCCGGCCCGGGCGGTCGACGCCGGCCCGGGGGCGGCGGCTTCGGGCCTATGGGCCACGGGATGATGATGCCCGCCGAGAAGGCGAAGAACTTCCGCCAGACGTTCTTCCGCCTCCTGGGCGATCTGCGGCCGGAACGCAAGTGGATCGGCCTGGTGGCCTTCGTCGCCCTGATGAGCACCGCCGGTCAGGTATTCGGGCCCAAGATTCTCGGCAACGGAATCAACAAGCTGACCGACGGTTTGATCGGCAAGCAGCTCGGGCAGTTCTTCCCGCTGGGGACGACCCACCAGCAAGTCGTCGACGCTCTCCGCCAGAGTCACAACCCCATCGCCGACCAGGTGGCCGGCACGAACGCCATCCCCGGCGTCGGAGTCGACTTCGGCGGGCTCGGAATGATCCTACTGGGCCTCGTGGGTCTGTATCTGGTCGCCACCTTCTTCAGCTGGGTGTCGTGGTACACGATGGCGGGCGTCTCCCAGCGCACCGTGTTCCGGATGCGGCGCGACGTCGATCAGAAGCTCGGCCGGCTGCCCCTCAAGTATTTCGACACACATCCGCGCGGCGACGTTCTCAGCCGTGTCACCAACGACATCGACAACATCGCCAATACACTTCAGCAAGCCTTGACCCAGATCATCACGTCGGTCGCGGTCATCGTCGGCGTGCTGGCGATGATGTTCTGGATCAGCCCGCTTCTGGCCGCTATCTCACTCCTGGTGATTCCTGCGGCCGCAGTGTCGACGATGTTCATCGCGCGCCGCTCACAGAAGCAGTTCGCGGCGCAATGGGCGCGCACCGGAACCCTCAACGGCCACGTCGAGGAATCTCATACGGGCCACAGCGTCGTCAAGGTGTTCGGACATCAGGAAGACGCCATACGCCGGTTCGACGAAGAGAACCAGCGAGTCTATGAGGCGAGCTTCAAGGCCCAGTTCATTTCGGGCATCGTGATGCCCACGATGAACTTCCTCAGCAACCTCAACTACGTGGCTATCGCCGTCATCGGCGGTATTCAGGTTGCCACGGGCCAGATATCGCTCGGCGACGTTCTCGCCTTCATCCAGTACTCGCGCTCCTTCACCCAGCCGATCATGCAGACGGCCAGTATCGCAAACCTCCTGCAGTCAACGATGGCCTCGGCCGAACGTGTCTTTGAACTGCTCGACGAGCAGGAGGAAATCCCCGATCCGGCCGTGCCCGCTCCGCTCGAGCACGTCACCGGCCACGTAACCCTCAAGGACGTGTCCTTCCGCTACGAACCGGACAAGCCGCTCATCGACAACCTCAACGCGGACATCCGATCCGGCGAGGTGCTGGCCATCGTCGGGCCGACCGGCGCCGGCAAGACCACCGTCGTCAACCTGTTAATGCGCTTCTACGAACTCGACGGCGGTTCCATCAGCATCGACGGCATCGACATCCGCGACATCACCCGCAACAAGCTCCGCGGCACCTTTGGCATGGTGCTCCAGGACACTTGGCTCTTCGGTGGCACGATCCGGGAGAACATCGCCTACGGCCGCGAGAATGCGACCGAAGAGGAAATCGTGGCCGCGGCCAAGGCCGCACACGTGGACCACTTCGTGCGAACGATGGAACACGGCTACGACACGGTGATCGACGACGACGCTTCGAACCTCTCGCAGGGCGAGAAGCAGCTGCTCACGATCGCCCGGGCCTTCCTGGCCGACCCGGAGATCTTGATCCTCGACGAGGCCACGAGCTCGGTCGACACCCGAACGGAGATCCTGGTCCAGCAGGCGATGTCACGCCTGATGAAGGGTCGCACGGCCTTCGTCATCGCCCACCGCCTGTCCACCATCCGCAATGCCGACGAGATTCTGGTCATGGACCAGGGCAAGATCGTCGAGCAGGGCAGCCACGACGAGCTGATGGCTCGCGAGGGCTTCTACTTCAACCTCTACAACTCCCAGTTCGAGGAAGCGATCGTCGAAGCGGTTTGACGCCTCGCGGTCGATCGACCGCTCTCAACGTCGAAGGCCGGGCGCTTTGCCCGGCCTTTCGTTTCGCCGCCGCCGGAGCTGGCTCGGTTCCCGGGCCGGCCGGAGTACCCTCGTTTCATGCACCCGTTCCGCTTCGCCGTGCAGCAGTCGAACGCGCCGAGTGGCGAGAGTTGGGCGGCCCTGGCGCGCCGCGTCGAATCGCTCGGCTACGACTCGCTGGTCATGCCCGACCACCTCGGCCGGCAGCTGTCGCCGTTCGCGGCCCTGGCGGCGGCCGCCGCGGCCACGACCAGGCTGCGAATGGGGGCGTTCGTCTTCGCCAACGACTATCGCCACCCGCTGATGCTGGCCCGCGAGGCGGCCACGCTCGACGTCCTCTCCGGCGGGCGTTTCGAGATGGGACTCGGGGCGGGCTGGATGACGCGCGACTACCGGCAGCTCGGCATGGAGTACGCGGCCCCCGGCCGCCGCATCGACCGGCTCGAGGAGTCGATCCCGCTGATCAAGGCGCTTCTGGCAGGCGAGACGGTCACTCATCACGGCCCGCACTACAACCTCGACCAGGCCTCGGTCGGCGTGAGCCCGGTCCAGAAGCCACGACCGCCGCTCGCCATCGGCGCCGGAGGGCCACGCATGCTCAAGCTCGCGGCTCGCGAGGCCGAGATCGTCGGGCTGACGCCCGGTTTCGACGATCGCGGCCGGGTTCGCGTGCGCCAGGCGACGGAAAGCGCCACGTCGCAGAAGATCGCCTGGATCAGGGAGGCGGCCGGCGACAGGTTCGAGCGACTTGAGATCAATGTGTGGATCGGGTTTGCCGGGATGATGGGCAGCGGGAACTCGCCTCTCGGAACCGCTCGGGCTGCGGCGATGTGGTCGGCTACGTCGATCTACGGCAGCCCGTACGTGCTGTACGGCAGCCTGGGTTCGTTGCGGGAGCGGCTGCAACGGCACCGCGACCTCTGGGGCGTCAGCTATTACACGATCCCGGCCCGGTCCATGGAGGCAATGGCGCCGCTGGTCGAGGCGATGACGGGCAAATAGCGCAGCTGCGGCGGCAGGTCGCTACTTGTCGTTGCGTCCGGCGGGGCTGCCCGGCATGGCGGTCGAGCCGAACGACGGGGTTTGGCCGGCCCGCCGATCCGTCTGACTATCCCTCGACATAGACTCGCGGTTGGATCGCCGCGCCGCGACGACGGCACTCCTCAGGCGGTCCAGCTCCTCACCGCCGGCCGGAGCCCAGCCGCCGAACCTCCGGGTCAGGTCGGACAGCGGCACCGAAACCCAGGCCGCCAGCGGTATCTCGACCAGGGCGCCGTCGGAGGTCCGGTGGACCCACAGATCCTGCCATCGGCCGAGGTCGTAGAGCCGCCGCAACTCCGCCACGTAGCCGTATGCGGCACGCTTGTCGGCAAACCAGACGACTCTGCTATCGAGCGCCATCGACCATCCCGCGATAGCTCCACGGCAGTGACGGCCGCTCCCATGCGCCTGTCCTGCTTGACCCGATGCTATGCGGCTGCGGCGGGCCTGCGTCGCGGGTTGCGCTCAGCGAGTACGGCCCGATCCGCTCCGCGGGACTTCGCAGACCGAATGTGCGCCAGGAACACTGCCACGCGGCCGGCCACCCGCCTGCGCGCTCGAGTGCCTGCGCGGCTGCCGCCCGACCGCCCGATGACTGCCCGCCCGACCGCCCGAGACGCGCTAATCTCCGTCTCATGAACGACACCGATCGCACCATCCCGGCCGACCGCTACGCCACCCGCCTGGAAGCGTGCCGTCGAGCCATCTCCGACCAGGGCCTGGCGGGGTTGCTTTTGGGAGTCGGGCCGGATCTGCGCTACCTGACGGGCTTCTCCGGCGAGCCGATGGAGCGGCTTACTTTGCTCGTGATCCCGCGCCGGGGAGCGGTCTCGTTCGTCGTGCCGCGTCTGGAAGCGACAAAAGCCGGAGCCAGTCCCCTGGTTGCCGGCGGGCATGCCGAAGTCGTCTCTTTCGAGGAATCGGACGATGCCACGCTCGTAGTCGCCGGCCTGGTCGGGGGCGACGGGCAGACGCCTATCGGTCTGTCGGACCGACTGTGGGCCATGCACGTGCTGGCGCTCCAGGCCGCTCTGCCCGGTCAGCGGTTCCAGCCCGCCAGCGCCGTGATGCGAACCCTGCGCCAGGTCAAGGACGCCGACGAAGCCGGGCTGCTGCGACTCGCCGCACTGGCCGCCGACCGGACGATCGACGCGATCGCCGCGGGGCCCCTGGTCGGCCGGACGGAGGCCGAGGTGAGTCGCGAGATCCGGCGGCGGCTCATCGATGAGGGCCACGATCTTGCCGACTTCGCGATCGTCGGCTCCGGACCCAATTCAGCCTCGCCTCACCACGATGCGAGTGATCGCCGGATCCGGGCCGGCGAACCGGTCGTGCTGGACATCGGCGGCACGCTGGCCGGCTATCTCAGCGACACGACGCGCACGATCTGGGTCGCGGGCGAGGACGGCATCGAACCCGAGCCGGAATTCCGGCGCGTCTACGATGTGGTCCGCGATGCCCAGGCCCGGGCCACGGCGGGGGTCCGGCCCGGCGTCCCGGCGGAGCAGATCGACGCGACGGCACGCGGGGTGATCGAGGCGGCCGGGTACGGTGAGGGCTTCACCCACCGCGTGGGCCACGGCATCGGCCTGGAAGTGCACGAGGATCCGTACATGGTCGCCGGGAACTCCACGCCGCTCCAGCCCGGCATGGCTTTCAGCGTGGAGCCCGGCATCTATCTCCAGGGACGCTGGGGCGTGCGCCTGGAGAACATCGTGATCTGCGCCGGGCCAGGCGGCGACGAGCGTGGCGGTGACGTCCTGAACCGCTCGAGCCTCGATCTTCGGGTCGTTCGAGGCTGATCCGGCCGCCCGAGACCCCCCGAATTGGCGTCTGGTGGTGGTACCGGGTCAACGCTAGGATCTCCGCAGTGTCACCCCACGGGAGCCGTCATCCGGTGGGGGCCGTTACCCACGAGCAGACCCGTCGCGGGGCGGGCCAGGGAGGTTCCGATGGGTTCGACCAGGCTGCGCGGCGCCGCGCGGTTCGGGGCTGTCGTTCTCGTTCTGGTCGTCATGGGCGGGTGCACGAGTTCGGGTCGAACTCCTCGGGTGACGGGCCAACCCCTGAGTGCGGCCACGCTTGCGGCTACTCCCGCGCACGTGGCCGTCCCGGGCGCATCGGGCACGATCGGGTCCGGCGCCGCGGACCAGGGCGTCGCCCGGGCCACCGCCGCTCCCGTGACGGTCGACCAGATAACGGCGGACTACACGTACAAGAACGTTCTGATCACGCCGATTGCCCATCTCTACGGCGACTTCCTGGACGATTTCGTGATCCTGACCGTGGAAAACGGCAACACGGCGCCGGTCAAAGTCGTGGCCACTAGCCAGATCAACGGCTACACCAGCGCCGCCACGGACACGGTGACGATCGCCGCCGGGGCGACCGAAGAGATCCGCCAGAACCCCGCGCTGACTCCCACCGCGATCGACGGCCTGAGCAGTGAGCACCAGGCCGAGTTGCACGTGGTCCTGTCGTATCTCGACGCCGGTCAGGCGCGGACGGTCCTGGACCAGACCAGCACCACGATGGTCTCCTCGCGCCGCGACTTCCCCTGGGCGATCGACGGCTTCAGCCAGGCCGAAGACTTCGACCTCATCGCCGCGATGGTCACGCCGACGGACCCGGGGGTCGAGGATCTGATTCGCAAGGCCGCCAACTACGACCCGAGCGGCGCTATGACCAGCGGATACGACGCCGAAGAGGACAACAACGGCACCGTCCTGCAACGCCTTTCGGACGTCTGGCAGGCGGAGACCGCCGACTACAGCCTGACCTACATCAGCACGACGATCAGCTTCGCTCCCGGCTCATCGCAGAGGATCCGGCTGCCAGAGGAGGTCCTGTCCGAAGCGAGCGGCAACTGCATCGAATTGACGCTCCTGTACGCGTCGGTGGCGGAAGCGCTGGGCATGCAGCCGGCGATCATCATCGTTCCCGGGCACGCCTACGTGGGCATCCGCGTCGACGACACCAACGACTCCTACTACTTCGTCGAGACGACGATGATCGGCCAGGCCAGCTTCTCCGACGCCGCGACAACGGGTCTGAGCGAGTGGACGGAAGCTCAGCCGCACGTGCTCGCGGCCGAACAGGATTACGGCTGGGTGGACGTGAGAGCTCAGCGCGCGAACGGCGTCACCCCGATCCCCTGGCACTAGCCGCTCCCTCGGCAGGCCCGACAACGAGGGGCCGGCCTGCCCGATCGGGCAGCGAGAGTTAGTCTGAACCGGGCAGTCCCGTACGTCTGGGCGCCCATGGCGGCGTCGCTCGGCTACGAGTGCCAGAGACCCAAAGGAGAGTCAGCATCGTGAAGCGAACACTCGGGCGCAGCGGCATCGAAACCTCGGCCGTCGGCATGGGCTGCTGGGCCATCGGCGGACCGTGGTTGATGGCAGGATCCCCGGCCGGCTGGAGCACCGTCGACGACACCGAATCGACCCGGGCGATCCACGCCGCGCTGGATCTGGGCGTCACGTTCTTCGACACCGCCGCTAACTACGGCGCCGGCCACAGCGAGCGGGTTCTCGGCAAGGCTCTCGAAGGCCGGCGCGATCAGGTCGTCATCGCCACGAAGTTCGGCTACGACCTCGACGAAACGGCCAGGACCGTCGTCCCGTACGGCCCGAGCGAAGAAGCGAGCAGCCCGGCTCCCCACGTCCGCGAGAACCTCGAAGCCAGCCTGAGACGCCTGGGCACGGACTACGTCGACGTGTTCCAGCTGCACATCTGGGGTCTCGAGATCGAGCGCGCGCTGCCGGTTCGAGACGTCCTCGAACAGCTGGTCGCGGAGGGCAAGATCCGGACCTACGGCTGGAGCACCGACCGCGTCGATGCCATCGAAGCGTTTTCGACGTTGCCGGCCTGCGGCGTCGTCCAGCAGAATCTCAATATCTTCGACGGCAGCGCCGAACTGCTCGCGCTCGCCGAGAAGCTGAACCTGGCGAGCATCAACCGCGGGCCGCTGGGCATGGGCATGCTGACCGGCAAGATGACCGCCACGACCACATTCCGCGACGACGACGTCCGCCACAGCGCACCGTGGATCGCCGGCATCAAGAACGGGCAGCCGAGTCAAGCCTGGCTCGATTCACTGGAATCGATCCGCCAGGTGCTGACCAGCGGCGGCCGCACGCTCGCCCAGGGCGCCCTGGCGTGGATCTGGGGCCGCAGCCCGAACACGATTCCGATCCCCGGCTTCCGGACCGTGGCTCAGGTCCAGGAGAACGCCCGATCAATGGAATTCGGCCCGTTGACGCCGGCTCAGATGGCCGAGGTGGACCGCATTCTGGGGCGATGACCGGCCCGATACTCAGGTCGTGCCGTACCAAGCGAGGCCGGCCAGGACCGAGCCGATGCTCGCCACCACGAGCATCTTCTCGGGCCAGCCTTTCCATCGGTCCGACCCCAGTGCCATCAGGGCCACCAGGAACGGCGTGAAGTCCAGGGAGTACCGGTAGCCGTACTGGACGACCCCGCCGCCGTAGTAGAGGAGCACCGGCGCGGCCACGAGCAGCGTGGCGGCCCACAGCAGCCTGGCCGTCGGATGACGGATTCCCGCCCAGGCCGACGCTATCAGAGCCGGCGACACGAGTGCCATCGACATTCCGTAAGGGCTGGCGGAGAGGAACGGGAAACCGTCGACCCGGTCCGGCGGCTGGAGCAACATGAGCCTGACGTTGTCCGGGATGTGCACGACAGAAAACAGACCCTGGGCACGCAGTTCGACGAGGCCTGGAATCACCATGTGCGAGATTCCGTAGCCGGACTCCAGCGGCGAGCCGAAACGCACCCAGTTGAACCAGCCATACGCCGCGATTGCGGCCAGGATCGGGAGCGCAAAGGCCGCGGCGCTCCGAGCCATCGCGCCCGGCGGGTCCCGACGCATCCAGAGGAGCGCCAGACCGAACGGCACCGCGGCCAGGATCGTCGTCGGCCGGGCCAGGAACGACAGGCCGAGACAAGCGCCGAGGACAACCGGCCTGCGCTTGCCTGCCCATTCGATCAGGAAGATCGTCAGCGCCAGGAACGACTCGGCCTGCCCGAGGAAGTAGAAATTGCCGAAGACCGACACCCACAGCAGGAGCGAACCAAACGCTGTGAAGGCGGCGATCCAGTAGGCGGCGCCACCTCGTGCTCCGTAGGCGCGAGCGAGCGGGAGCGCGAGCAGGGCTGCCGGAAGACCGAACAGGAGACCGGTCACGTAGCCGCCGGCGCGCTGCAGGTCTGGTACGGCCGCGAACGGAATGTACGGGAGGAGTTGAAGCGGGCCCACAGCGAGGTA
Source organism: uncultured Chloroflexia bacterium (assembly GCA_963835845.1). GTDB lineage: Bacteria > Chloroflexota > Limnocylindria > Limnocylindrales > CSP1-4 > Fen-1039. The sequence goes on from CAWIGT010000002.1 coordinate 355,205, forward strand.
GTAGCGGCCGCCCGCCTCCACAGAGTCGATCGTGCCCATCAAAGCCGGCGAGTCGAGGTTACCTCCGAGCACGCGCTCGGCGACGAGCATCATCCGATCGGTGAAGAAGCCACGCCATTCGATAGCCAGCAGCGTGGCGAGGACGTAGACCACGACGACGGCGATGGCAAACGCCGCGTCGCCACCCGCAAGTCGAGGCCACGGCGCCCGGCGACCGGGAGAAGCGGAGGGCGGGGCCAACTCAGCCCGTCAGCTTGCCAGCTCGGCAGGTGGAGCGGCCTCGTCCGCGTTCGAGGTCGCCGCGGCACGCCGGACCAGGTCTTGCTTGATGGCCCAGCGATCGTCGTCGTCCAGGTCCGCGCCCCACATCACCGCGTCGCGCGCCCAGAGCTCCTTGACCTCCGCCAGTCCGTCCGGCCCCAACGCCTGGAATTCGAACGACTCGATCCAGGGTTCGTCTCGGCACGGCAGGGCCAGCCATCGATCGGCCGACTGCTTGACGGCATCGATGAAGCGGTAGGTATCCGGGCGGCGGAAGTCGTCCAGCGTATGGCACAGACGGCTGAACGCGGCCCTCGAGGAACGGGTCCGCCGGATGCTGCCGAGTTCCATCATCCGGCCGAATGTCCGGTAGAGATGCCAGCGGAACGTGGCTTCGTCCGGGTCGTACTCCGGCGGGGGCATGTCCTCCGGCCACAGCCGCCGGCACAGGTCGTCGATGCGGATCGAGCGCCGGCCCGCCTCGTTCCACGACTCGCTGCCGGATCTGAGGTCTTCGAGCTCCGCCACGAGCAGGTCGCACAGTTCCTCGCTGGCGGGCGTGCGCAGCGCATCGATCCGGCCGATCGCCGCCTGCAGGCGGCCCACCGGTAAGGAGCCCGGATCTCGCCGCACCTTGTTGGCGAGCAGGGCGACTTCGACCTTGGCCCGGCGCAGCTCCCAGCCCTGCTCTCGACCGCCGAGCCGGACGAACCACTTGACCGGGATCAGAACGACGGCGCCGATCAGGACGGCCAGCCCCAGGATGGTGGCGGCCCGCTCCGGTCCCGTGGCGAAGGCCGCGGGAATCAGGACCCAGCTGAGCGCGATGACGATGGCCCAGCGGGCCGTGTTGAGGATCTGGGTGCGGACGCGAACATGGCTCTCGGCCAGGCCGTCGCCCTCGATGAAGAACAGGAAGATAGCCAGAGACGTGATGCCTGCGGCGGCAATGACGGCCGCGTTCATACGCCAGACCTCCTCGACCGCTGCCCGGGATCCTCCAGCGAAGGGTAAGCCAGCCGCAGCGGCCGTGTCAGGGTCAGCCGACAGGTCGGGGCCGGCGAACCTGTGCCAGCGCGCGCTCCGCCTGGGCGCGGTGGACCCTACCGTGGCCTGCCTGGAGGCGGAAGAGCAGCTCGTACGATTCGGGACCGCGCTCGGCGTGATGGCCGATGCGGCCGCGGTCAGCCGCCGGCGTCCGGCGCCACAGAGCCACGTTGGCTCGTCGCAGGGAGCTGAAGAGTTCCAGGAGCGAGGCCGGATCTCCTGCCGAATGATTGAGCCCGGCCACCCACGAGGTCTGGTCGAAGCCGACGAGCGGTGGCTCGTTCTCGCACAGGACCCAGCGATATCGGGCCGAGGTGATCAGTTCCGAAATCGGTCATGTGGCCGAGGCATTCGAGGACCGACCACTCGCCCGGCTCCGGCCGCGTGCGCAGATGCGCCCCGGCCTGACCGATCAGACGCGCCCACAACTCGGGCTCGGTCTCCTGAACGGAAAGAGCGTCGTCGCCGCCCAGCGCGTCCAGGACGGACTGGCGGTACGCCTCCGCCTCCGCGGGTGTCATCAGCGCCATCGCGATACTCCCTGCTGCCACGCCAGACGGCGGGTCCGTGTTTCCGAGAGACAGTATCCGCATAGAGACGGTCGTGGCAAAGCACCGCGCGACCGCCGGACACGGTTTCGCTCCGAAACGGGTACCGGTTACACCCTGGCGGCGAAGATCCCGTCGCGCGTCCCGACGAACGCCATCCCGCGCCACAGCGTCGGCGACGCGAAATGCGGCAGCTGACCGGTCGCGATGCTCTCCCAAATCGCGCCCGTGGCGGAGTCGAGGGCGATCAGCCGACCGGACCCGATGTCCAGGCTCCAGACGGCTCCGCCGCCCACGACGGGCGAGCCCGTCGCTCCCGAGCTCGATTGCCAGGCGACCTTGATCGATGCGTCGGTGCCCACCCGGACGGCCATCAGCCCTGAGGTGCACGGCACGAACACGGTGTCCCCGGTCGTGGCCGAGCCGCCGAACGGGGCACAGAGCCTGGCTGTGGACAGCTGTCCGCCGATGCCGCCCAGGCTTCCCGCCCGCAGAACGTAGCCCGAGCCGGACTTGCCCGCGATGAAGACGAGGCCTCCCGGCATCAGCGTCGGGCTCAGCGAACCCAGGTCGGCGTCGCCGGCGTTGTCGGCCGCCCACGTGGCCGGCGCGAAGCTGGACAGGAGCTGCAGCGACGGCGACAGCTCCAGGACGGAGTCGCTGCCGTCGAACTTGGTCGTGGAACTGCCATTGCCGACGCTGACGTACAGGTTCCCGGACGCGTCGACCACCGGTCCGCCGGTGGCCCAGATCGCCCCTTCGCGCGCGACCGGAACCCGGTACAGGATCGTGTCGCCCTGGCCGGTGACGGGGACGCCGACCACCTTGCCCGTGTACTGCCCGCAGTCGCCGGCCAATCCCCCAAAGCCGATGTAGACGTAGCCGTTGGCCACCGCCAGAGCCGGCCGCTGCTGATGGGTTGTGGGGTCCTCGCCGGCGACGTCGACGTTTCTGGACCAGAGAACCGCCCCGCTCGAGGGATCGAGCGCGAACAGGACGTGCTTTGGCCCGGCGACCTCGGCCACGGCGAATATCGAATTGGTCTTTGGGTCGTAGGCGGGCGTCCCGGTAATCCCGAGCGGGTCGATATCGCCGCAGGGAAGCGCCGCCCGCCGGACGGGCGTGCCCAGGTTCTGATGCCATAGCGTCGCCCCGGTCTGAGGATCGAGGGCATAAACGCTGTCGCCTTCGGTCGCGGCTATGACCTGGCCGTGTACGACCAGCGGTTCGGCATAGACGGCGCCGTCCAGCTGCGCCGACCACGCCTTCGTGGCCGCGCCGGTCGGCGCAGGAAAGCCGGCCGCGTTGCCCGTTCGCTGCGGGTCGAGGTGATACACGGGCCAGTCGTCGGCAGGTTGCGGCGTCGGTGTGGGTACGGCGGTGGGCGGTGGCGTCGGGCTCGGCGCGGTCGCGATCGTTGCCGGCGCCGTCGCTCGGGCGGTCGCGGCGAGGATCGACGGGGAGGACGTGACGCTCGCCCGGCCACAGCCGGCGACGAAGAAAGCGGCCAGCACGACCGGCAGGAGCGATCCTCGACGACGGCCTGTCACGCATCCAATCGTGCGGCCGCACGCGGCGGAGTTGACCTCGAGTGCCGATTCGGCCCGCTGCGCGCATCAGGCGGCCTGGATGCTCTCCCGGTTAGCGTCGACCAGCCGATACCCTTGATACGCAAAGTGAGGCAACCAAAGTGAACGTCCAGGCCATCGCCCCATCGACCAATGCTCCGGCTCAAGCCGCCGCCCCGGCGTATGCGCCCGTAAGCAATCCGGCTCCGGCTGCGCACGCCGAGCGCCCCGCTGCACCGCCTCCCCCGCCTCCGGCTACTCCGGCCGCAACAGTTGCGGTAACCGGAGTGCCAGCCAGCGTCAAGGCGGAAGATCGAGCGCTGTACATGCAGATCCTCAAGACCGTCGGCGGCAACGTCTCGGCGGCTCTGGCGGCTCTGGCGGCCACGGAGCAGTCCCAAAGCGAAGGCTGAGCGGAGCAACCAGGGCGGTTACTCCGGCCGCGGCCGCAGATTTAGACGGCGCAAATCTCTCGGCGAGGACAGGTGGACGGTCCTGTAGCCCGCCCGTCTTCCGTGGGCGTCGTCGCTCGCTCCGGACACGTGCTCGTGGGCATCCGAAACGTCCCCCCTGGCGTCGCTCCTCAGGCGATCGGCAGGGCAACCTCGACGGCGCCTCGATGACCACCGCGGCGGGCCGCTAACCTAAGCAGGTGGATCGCCATATGGGTCGTTCGGTCGAGGGGGGTGGCGACGCCATGCGCGGCGAGGCGACGGTAGTGCGTGACGGCGGCGCAGCGACCCGGACTCCGCCGCATGTCCTGATCGTCGGCGGCGGAGGCACCGGCGGCGCCCTGGCGCACGACCTGACACTGCGCGGCCTGCGCGTGACTCTCGTCGAGCGCGGCGAGGTCACGTCCGGAACCACGGGCCGGCATCACGGCCTGCTCCACAGCGGCGCCCGCTACGCGCCAACCGACCGGGCCGCCGCGATCGAGTGCATCTCCGAGAACAAGATCCTACGCCGTATCTGCCCGGGCTCGTTCGAGGAAAACGACGGTCTGTTCGTGGCCATCGACGACGCCGACGCCGCCTACGAGGAGCAATTCGTCGAGTCGTGCTGGCAGTGCGCCGTGCCGGCGAAACGCATCGAGCGCGAGCGGGCGCTGCGCATGGAGCCCGGCCTGAACCCGGCCCTGCAATTCGCGGTTCAGGTCCCCGACGCGACCATGGACGCGATGCGGGTCCCGCTCCGCTTCTTCGCCACAGCTCGGCGCCACGGGGCGGACATCCGGACGTTCAGCGAGGTGATCTCCGTAACCATGGCCGGTCGAACCGCCACCGGTGTTCGGGTCCGCGACCACGCCGCCGGCCGTGAGTACGGCATCGGGGCGGACATCGTGGTCAATGCCGCCGGCCCGTGGTCGGCGAAGGTCGCGGCCCTGGCCGGCGTCTCGGTGCCGGTCGTGCCCTCGCCGGGCGTGCTCGTCGCCGTTCGCGGCCGCTACACCAACATGGTCGTAAACCGACTCCACGCCCCCGGCGACGGGGACATCGTGCTGCCACAACGCCAGATGACCGTGATCGGGACCAGTTCCTGGATCGTGGACGACCCGGACGATCTCACTACTCCGGCCGACCAGGTCGAAACGATGATCCGAGCCGGGGCGATGCTCGTGCCGGCGATCGGGGACGCTCAGATCAGGGCGACCTGGTCCGCGGCTCGACCGCTCGTCGGCGGCGAGCCCGACGCCGCGCCCGCGCGCAAGAGAGCCCGCCGCGGCGAGGCCGGCGAAGGCGACGACGCAGAGGCCGCCGGCCGCAACCTTGCCCGCGAGTTCCGCTGCTTCGACCACGCTACCGATCCTGAGCCGGTCGAAGGCTTCGTGACCATCGCCGGCGGCAAGGCCACGACTCTTCGGGCCATGGCCGAAGCCACCGCCGACGTCGTCTGCGCCAAGCTCGGTATCGACCGGCCGTGTCAGACCGGCGAGTACGTGCTCCTGCCGCACACGGCGTGGTACTCGGCGTGAAACCGCCGCGATTCCGAGGCAAGCCGCGGGGAGACGAGCAGTCGATCACCGCCGAAGGGCTCGCGTTGGCCGAACAGCCCGCGTTGGCCGAACAGCCCGCGTTGGCCGAACGGCCGGCAGAATCAATCGCCTCCGTCGGGCCCACCGACCGCGAAGTTGCGACCGTCGAGCCGGTCGCCCCGGCCGCCGCCGGCTCGATCGCCTCCGACTCGATCGAGCCGGGCGACCAGGCAGCCGCCGGCACGCCGCCCGAAGTCGAGCCCGGCCCGCCGCCTCAGCCCATCCTCCATCTGAGCATCTCCCGCTTCAGAAAGGGCGACGGCAGGCCGCATTTCGACGACTTCGAGGTCCCGCTCGAGCCGGCGACCACGCTCCTGGACGCCCTCCTGCGAGTCAGGCGCAGCCAGGATGCGTCGCTGGTCGTCCGTCACTCCTGCATGCACGCCTCGTGCGGCACGTGCGGCGTCCGCGTCAACTCCCGCGAGATGCTGGCCTGCGACACGAGAATCGGAGACCTCCCCGTCGAGAAGCCGGTCGTGGTCGAACCGCTGGCCAACCAGCGCGTCGTGGCCGACCTCGCTACGGACATGGTCGACTTCTACGCCCGGTTCGAAGCCGCCGGGTTGCCGCTCGTCCGATCCGCGGAGACGACTTCGGACGTGGTGCCGCCGGAAGGCGTGAGAGCGTACGGCCGGTTCGAGAACTGCATCGAATGCGGCCTGTGCCTGTCGACCTGCCCGATCTCGCGGACGAACGCGACCTATCTCGGCCCCGCGGCGCTGGCGGCGGTTGCTCGCGTGGTCTCCGAGCCACGCGGTCTGGATCTCGGGCCGGTGCTGGCGCTTGCGGCAGAGCCGGATTCCGTTTGGGGCTGCCACGACGCTCTCGAATGCACGGCGGTGTGCCCCTCGGCGGTCGATCCGGCTATGGCCCTGCTCGAGTTGCGGCGCCACGTTGCCTTCAACGGCCTGAAGCGCCTGTTCCGAATTTCTCGGGACTAGCCTCCGCGGGCCGCCGCCTCAGGAATGCCGGCCGCCGCCTCAGGGCTGGTAGATCTCGGCGCTGCGCAAATCCGCGCCAAACCCGCCGCCCAGGATGAAGACGCGGCCATCGGCAAGGACCGTCGCGATCGCAGTGTCTGTTCTGTTTGCCGTCATCTCGCCGGTATAGGCCCAGGCCTGTCCGGACCAGGGCGTGAACAACTCGGCCCTGCGGTCGCCCCCGCCGGTCATCAGGACGCGGCCGCCCGGCAGAAGAACGGCCGCCGCCCCGTCGCGCGCGGAATTCATCGACCCTATCGTGTCGAACGCCAGAGTTGCCGGGTCGAACAGTTCCGAGGACGCCAGCGGCTTCTCGGCCAGGCCGGTTTCGGCGCCACCCGCGATCAGCACCGTGCCGTCGAACAACAGAACCACCGACGGCAAGACACGCCCGTGCTGCGACGACCCGGCCGTATCGAAGGCGCCCGTGGTCGGGTCGTACAACTCGGCGGAGCTATATGCGAGCCCCGAAGGGGCGCAGCAGCCGCCGACAACCAGGACGCGGCCGTCCGCCAGTTCGGTCGCCCCGAAGTCGAGCCGGGCCTGGTTGAGCGAGCCGGTCCGGCCGAAACGCCCCGACTTCGGGTGATATAGCTCGGCGGTCGACACGGGGTCGCCGTTGACGTCGTGGCCGCCGAGAATCAACACGTCGCCGTCGGGAAGAAGGAACGAGGACGCTCCGGCTCGCGCGATCGACATCGACCCCGTCGGCTGAAATGCCGTGCTGCCGGGATCGAACAGCTCGGCCGACGACTGCGGACCGCTGTCGTTCGCGCCTCCGGCGACTAGGACCCGGCCGTCCTGGAGTACCGTCACGCTGGGATCGATGCGCGGCTCGGTCATCGATGATGCAGGGAGATATGCGTCCGATCCCGGGTCGAACAACTCGGCCGACGCCTGAGCCCTGTTCGAGTTGTCGCGCCCACCGACCATGAGCACGCGTCCGTCCCCGAGAAGGACGGCATTCAGCCGCTCGACCTGGGTCGACCCGGCACCCGTGAACGTACCCGGGGGCGCAGTCCGGGAAGGCCGTGCGGCCGTCGGTCCCTTTGTCGCGACCGTGAGGCTGGACGGGCCGGGAAGGCGCGCGGACGCCGAGCCCGATGCGGCGCTCCCGGAACCGGCTCCGGTCCTCGCCAGAGTCGAAACCGAATTGCCGGCGCAGACCGCCACGATGGCGAGCACAGCGCCCAGGTACAGACCCGGACCCCACAGCGCCCCCCAGCGACCGCGTCCGCGGCCGGCTACGCGCATTGCCTCGATGCCCTCCGGTGGCTTCCAGACATTCCGACCCCGCGTTCCCTCGGAAAATGCGCGGGGGCCCTCGGCCGATTAGTCTAGGCGGGCCGGCGCCGGCAGGCGAGGCCCGATGACCGAGGTACGGTCAGAGCAGGTCAACCGGAGGCCATGGCAGTCCACGAACCCGAGGCCGGAGAGCCCGCCGCGACCTTGCGGGCGCGGTCCGGAGAATTGGCGGTGACCGCACGGGCGCAGACCGGGGGCATCCCGCGCCGCACGCTCGTAGTGGGAGCCGGGGCGGTCGGGTCGCTGCTGGGCGCGCTGCTCGGAGCGGTCGGCCACGACGTGACCTTGATTCGCATCTTCGAGCCCGACTCGGATAGACCGCTGATCCTTGTCGGCCCCGACGGGTCGCGCACCACAGTTCCGGTCCACCGATACACGCGGACACAGGACGCTCCGCCTCCGGACCTGATCCTGGTCGCGGTCAAAATGCCTTTCCTGGCCGAAGCCCTGGCACCCACGCTGCTCTGGCCGGACGTGCCGACCCTGACCGTGGAGAACGGCATCGGCGCCGACGATATCGCGGCCGAGATCCGGCCGGCCGCCCCGATGCTGGCGGGCTCGTTGACGGTGCCTGTGAGGCTGGCTTCGGAGGACGAGGTTCACCGGCTGGGCCCGGGCGGCATTGCCATCGCCGCGGCCAACGACTCGGCGCGACCTTTGGTGCGGGGACTGCTGGGCGACTTCGAGCGAGGCCGGGCTGAGAGCCGCCGAACTGCCCGCGGCGGCGCCGATGAAATGGTCCAAGCTCATCACCAACCTGATGGCCAATTCCACCGGCGCCATCCTCGACATGGACGCGGATGCGATCTACCGCGACCCCCGCCTTTTCGACGTCGAGCGACGCCAGCTCCGCGAGACCCTGGCGGTCATGAAGCGGCTCGGGCTGCGGCCGGTGACGCTGCCGCGCGCAGCGGTGCCGTGGCTGGCCTTCGGCGTGCGGTGGATGCCGGCCTGGCTCATGCGCCCGATCCTGACTCGCCTCGTCGGCGGTGCCCGCTCCGGCAAGGCGCCTTCCCTGCGGATCCATGTCCAATCCGCGCCGCCGGACGCTGCGTGCACCGAGCCAAGCGAGGTCGCGTGGATGAACGGGGCCGTGGCTCGCGTCGGCGCCGCCGAACGGCGTCGCGGCTCCCGTGAACGCCCGGCTGGCCCGGCTCGTCCATGAAGTTGCCGCAGACCCGGCACGGCGAGCCTGGTTCCGCGGCCATCCCGAGCGGCTCCTGGCAGAGCTGGCGGGTAACGGCCCCCGGACCTGAGCCTCCCGTCCCCAGGCGCGGCCGGCCCTCGGGCGGGCCGTGCCGTGGGCACTCCAGATCTGCCCACCCGTACGGGCTGGGCATGAAGGCATGGCCCTTCGCCGGTTCTGCCGTCCTATACTTCCCCGCGATGCAGAACCCAGACCTCGCCCTGGTCGCCGTCGCACTCGTGGCCGGCTATCTACTCGGCGGCATTCCGTTCGGAATCATCGTCACTCGCCTCATCGGTGGGACCGACCCCCGGACCGTCGGCAGCGGGCGGACCGGCGGCGCCAACGTGTCGAGGGCGGTCGGCTTTCGCTGGGCCGCGGTGTCGGGGCTGCTGGACGTGGCCAAGGCGTCCGCCGCGGTTCTGCTGGTCGTGGCGCTCGGCGGCGGGCCCGTTCCACAGGTCGTGGCGGCGCTGGCGGCGATCGTCGGCCACAGCCGCTCCCCGTACATCGGGTTCCACGGCGGCCGGGGCGTCTCCCCCGCCACCGGTGGCGCCATCGTCCTGGCCCCGATCATCCTGCTCGCCATCTTCCCGGTATTCGCGCTGACTATCCTCATAACGCGCATCTCGTCGCTGGGGTCGCTCGGCGCGAGCCTGATCGGCGGGATCGCGATGATCGTGGTCGCCACGTTGACCCCGCTCGCGCCGATCTACTTCGTCTACGGAGTCGGCGTGCCGGGCCTGATCTGGGCCTTCCACCTCGACAACATCGGGCGGCTTCTGCGCGGCGAGGAACGCAGCGTCGGCCGCAGATCGAAGGCCGCCGTGCCCGCCGCCGCAGCCGCGAACGCGTCCGGAGAGAAGGTCCGGACCGGCCCTTCCGCGGCGGGCGGGACGAGCGATTCGGGCGGCCAGTAGCCGTCGGCCGGCGGCCGGTTCGGTGGCCGCACCACCGGTCTCGACGGCCGCGCAAGTGCGGTTTACGGCAAGTCCCTTACCCCGTTCGGCGTATGCTGAGCATGACGATTCTAGCCGACGTACCCCATAGGGAATTCCACACGGTGCGCAGCAGCGGACTGGGGAAGAGATGGGTACACAGATAGATTTCGTCGGGTTCGCCGACGATTGCCGAGTCGAGGGCAAGGTCGACCTGGATGACGCCCGGCTCGCTGACTTGCTCAACAGCCGACCGACGATCGTCGTCCACGACGTCACCCTCGTCAGCACCCTGGACGGCCACAAGCAGGTGTTCGACCAGCTCGAGATCGATCGAGGCGAGCTGGACATCGTCGTCGCCAGCGGCCCGCGGGGCGACCCGAAGCGCCGCCTTGCGACCAAGCCCAATGGCGTAAACATGCGGCTCGGACCCTATTCCGCCGAAGGCTTCATGCACGCCCCGCCGACGGCGAACCCGGTCCGAGCTCTCAGCCGCCGCCCGGCGATGGTCGCCATAACGGACGCGGTCCTCGAGTACAAGTTCTGCCAGGAACCGGTCAGCGAGTGGTTCCGGACGCTTCTGGTCAACCGCGAGCTGGCTGTGTCGCTCCGTACGGTGGCTTCGCCAGGTTTCCAGTCCGGCGTCGCGTAGTCCGGCTCGAGTAGTCCGGCGCCGGGACTCGCCCGGTCGGACATCACGGCGTTTGGCGCCAGCCGCCACGATGCTCGCGGCTTCGCTTACCGGCGGCCCACCGGGCGCCCGCCGCGTCTCGGAACCGCGCTGCGCCGAACCTGGCATGATTGTGGCCACAGGGGCTCACAGGAGAAATCGCTCTGTCGATGGATCGCGCGACAGCCGGTAGCCCGGCTAGAGCAATTGCCGGCCTGGCTGCGCTACAGGACCTCAGCGTCCTGCTCGAAGGAAATCGAAGATCCTCGCTCCCAGCGGCCGGTCTGCCGGCAGGTGCTGGAGGCTCGGCGCAAGCTCCTCGGGCCGGACCATCCCACCACGATAGAGGTGGAGGCGCGCCTGGCCGCCATCGCCATGGAACTCGACGAGCATCTGGTCGCCCGGGACGCCTATACGGTCCTCATGGAGCGATGCGAGCGAGTCCTCGGCCCGCGCAACCTCGACACCCTGTCGGCCGTTCACGGCCTGGCCGTGGCCCTGTCCTTCATGGAGGAACCGGCGACCGCCCGGCCACTGTACGAGCGTGTCTACAACGGCCGGCGCAACACTCTGGGCGCCGACGACCCGGCCACGCTGAGCGCCATGCACAACCTGGGCTTGACCCATCGCGCACTGGGCGACAATGCCGCGGCCCGGGCCACGTTCGAGCAGCTGCTGGACACCCAGCGCCGCGTCTTCGGCCCGGAGAACACCCTGACCCTGCGCACGATGACCAACCTCGGCGGCGTCCTGATCGCCATGGAGGAGTATCCGCGGGCTTGCGAAGTGCTGGCCGAGCGGGTCGATCGCAGCCGTCGCGTTCTCGGGCCGGCCCATCCGGACACCCTCGACGCCATGTTCGGCCTCGCTCGCGCCCTCGTCGGCACCGGTGATCGCGCCTCGGGCAAGGCGCTCTCGGAGCAGGCGCTGGCGGCGACCACCGGCGCTTTCGGACCCGACACGCCGGAGACCGTCAACGCCATGACCCAGCACAGCCGGCTGTTGCTCCGCCTCGGCGAAGCCAAACCGGCCGCGACCGCGTATCGGGCTCTGTTCGACAAGCTGACGCGTCTCAAGGGACCGGAGGACGTGGCCACGCTCGACGCCATGGCCGGCCTGGCGGACTCGGTCGGACGCAGCGGCGACCACAAGCGCGCCCACGACCTTGACGTTCAGCTGCTGGACCGACGCCAGAAGATCCTCGGTCCGGACCACCCGGCCACGCTCTGGGCGCTGGGCGACCTGGCCTGGAACCTGGAACAGCTCGGCGACCTGAGCGGTGCCGCGGCCCGGTTCAGCGAGCTCGCGGAGGCCCGGACCCGGACCATCGGCCCCGACGAGCCGGACACGGTCTGGACTCTCCAGGGCCTCACCCGCGTCCTGAGCAAGCTGGAAGCTCACACGGACGCTCGCCATGCTTTCGCCCGCCTCTACGAGACCCAGGACCGGCGCCTGGGTGCCGAGGCCGACGAGACCGTCGAAGCGCTGCGCGGCCTGGCCTGGGAGCTCGGCAAGGTCGGCGAACTCGAAGAGGCTCAGCGCTGCTGGGCACGGCTCGTCGACATCCACGAGCAACTCCACGGCTCTCGCGACGAGCGCACTCTCAACTCGCTGAGCTGGCTGGCCGAGGCGCACGACCAGATCGGCGAGGAGGAGAAGGCTCGGGTGATTTCGGAACGGCTGGCCGGTCCGCTCGGACGACTGTACGCGGCCAGCATCGAGACGCTCGGTCCGGACGATCCGCGCACGCTGACCATGGGCCACGACCTGGGTCTCACGCTGGAGCGGCTCGGCCAGTTCGAGTCGGCGAGAGTGACGCTCCAGAAGACGCTGGACGGCTACGCCCGGGTCCAGGGCAAACGAGGGCGAGCGGTCGCCGATCTGCTCGGCCTGCTCGCGGACGTGGCTCTCGAACTCGGAGACGCGGCGACGGCGCACGCCCGATACGGTGACGCCCTGGCGATCCTGCGCAAGCAGCCCGGCCCCGAAGATCCGGACACGCTGGACGTCGTGAGTCGCGACGCCATGGCCCTGATGGAGCTCGGCAAGAAGATCGCCGCCCGGAATCAGGCCCGAACCGTCGTGGACGGCTACCGGCGAACCCTGGGCGAGGACAACCCGCTCACGCTTCGGGCCAAGGCCCGGCTGGCCGCGATCTCGCCGAACTCCCGCCGCAAGCCGACCAGCTAGTCGACCGGCTCGACTACCGTCCGGCGCGGTCGAGGGCCTGCCCCAGGTCCGCGATCAGATCGTCCGCCGTCTCGATTCCCACGGAAAGCCGGATCACGTCGTTGCCGGCTCCGGCCGCGTCGCGCTGCTCGTCGGTCAGCTGGCGGTGAGTCGTGGACGCCGGATGGATGATCAGCGATCGCGTGTCGCCGACGTTCGCCAGGTGCGACCACAACTCCACCGACTCGACGACCTGACCCCGGCCTCGTAACCGCCTCGCAGGCCGAAGGTGAAGACCGAGCCCGCGCCTCGCGGCAGATACTTGGCCGCCAGAGCCCGATAGGGGCTGGACGGCAGCCCGGCATAGCTGACCCAGGCCACGGCCGGGTGGCCGGCCAGGAACTCGGCCACCGCCGTGGCGTTGGCAACGTGACGATCCATCCGCAGCGGCAGGGTTTCGATGCCGGTCAGGATGTAGAACGCGTTCTGCGGTGAAAGAGCGGGGCCGAGATCGCGCAGCGCCACGGCCCTCGTCTTCGTCGAGAACCCGTCGGCCCGAATGTCTCGAAGAAGTCGAGGCCGTGGTAAGCGGGATCCGGCTCGGTGAGCGCCGGGAACTTGTCGTCGCGTGCCCAGTCGAACCGGCCTAGATTCGACGACCACGCCGCCCAGAGACGTACCGTGGCCGGAGAGGAATTTGGTCATGGAATGCACGACGACGTCCGCGCCCCACTCGAACGGCCGCCAAAGATACGGCGTGGCCAGGGTGTTGTCCACGACGAGCGGAATGCCGTTCTCGTGGGCGGCCGCGGCCAGGGCCTCCAGATCGACGACGACGCCACCGGGATTGGCCAGGCTCTCGGTGAAGACGAGCCTGGTTCTCGGTGTGATCGCCGCTCGCACCTCGTCGACGTTGCGCGGATCGACGAAGGTTCCGTGCCAGCCGAGGCGCGGGAAGGTGTGGGTGAACTGGGTGATCGATCCGCCGTACAGAGAATCGCGAGGCCACGAAATGGTCGCCCGGGCCGAGGAGCGTGAAGAAGGCGAGCATCTGCGCGGCATGGCCCGAAGCGGCAGCTACCGCGGCGGTGCCGCCCTCGAGGCTGGCCACGCGCGCTTCCAGGGCCGCCACGGTCGGGTTGCCGAGCCGCGTGTAGACGTAGCCCTCGGCCTCGAGATTGAATAGCGCCGCCGCATGGTCCGCGTCGTGGAAGACGTACGAGGCCGTCTGGAAGATCGGGACGTTTCTGGCGCCGGTCGTCGGGTCCGGAACGGCGCCGGCGTGGACGGCGCGGGTCTCGATGCCGTAGGAATGTGCGCGGGCGGGGGCGGTCATGTCATCTCCGGCGGGGCATTCGGTGCGAGCGGTTCGGGCTTATGTGCGTAGGGGGCCGTGACGGTGTACGGAGTCGCCCGACAAGCTTAAGCCAGCGAGCCTGCCCGCCGCGCTCCCGCCTATTCGGCCTCAGCCGGGGCGGACGGGGCCGGCGACGCCGACGTCGGGACTTCCGATGCGCGGTCGACCGACAGACGGCCCTCCGATGGGCCCCGAGCCGGCGAGCCCTGCATCTGCCCGAGCAGGACGCCGCCGAATATCACGACGCAGGCGACGAGCTGCAGCGGCGCGAACAAATCGCCGAGGATCGCCCAGCCCGTGAACAAGGCCACGACCGGGGTCAGGTTGATCGCCATCGATGTCCGAGCCGCGCCCATCCGGCTGAGCGCGAAGTTGTACAGCCCGGCCGGCAGCAACGTCACCAGCAGACCGAGGTAGAGGATCCCGAGCCAGGCGTCGAGCGGCGCCCGGCCCCAGTCTTCGCCCGCGGCAAGAAAGATCGCCGGCAGGAACAACAGGGCGCCGACGAGACACTGCAGCCCGGTCAGGAACCACGGGTCGTAACGGCTGGTGAGGCGCTTCAACTCGATCGTGGAGACGGCGTAAGTGACCATCGCCAGAACCTCGAGTGCGTTGCCGAGCGCGGGGTTCTGTGCGCCGCTCTCGTCCGGCGCCGCCGCGGACAGCACGACCACGCCCCCGATCGACGCAATCAGCCCGACGATCGCCCGGCCGGACAGATGCTCGCTGAGGAACGCCCGTGCTCCGACGGCGACCATGAGCGGGACCAGTGCCGAGACGGCGCCGGCCTGGCTTGCCGTCGTGAGAGTCAGCGCGTTTCCTTCGAGAACGTAGTACAGGCAGGGATAGGTCAGTGCGATCAGGGCGAGCCAGCGCCAGTCGCCGGGTCGGCGGTCCGGGACGGGGACTCGAGACCACAACGGGACCATCAGCGCTGACGAAAGGAGCATTCGCGCCCCCACCACGACGAGCGGACCGAAGCCGGTCAACGCGGCCTTCGTGGCAACGAAGCTCGTCCCCCACAGGATCACCGCCGCGGCGAGGCCGGCAAGCGGCAGCAGGCCGGCGACGCGAGGGCTCACCGAACGGGAAATCGTCATCGGTCGGTCCGACGGGCGGGGCGGCACCATCTGGACGGAGAATTCGACACGACTGCCATACCTCGCGGAGCATGGGGTTTGCCCGGCGCCGTGACGAACGGCAATCCCGACACCACTAACGGTAGCACCGCCCCGCCCGACCGGGCACCGCTGCCGTCGGCGCCGATACGTCCACCGTGATCGCGCCACCGGCCCCGAATTGGGACGGCCTTGCGCTAATTGGAGCCACGCACTTACACTTCGCCCCCAATGAACGCCCACACCTTCAGCCGCCGGGAGAATTCGCGCATGGCTACGAGCGAAAGCTCGCGTCGCCTGCGCAGTTCCATGATGGCCATGACCTGGCGGCCCCGAAGTGCGGAGGAAGGGGTCTGAGGATCTGGCTCGACTAGCAGCGTAGCCAGACCGAGGATCGGTCCCGGGGCCGCGGTTCCATCGAGAGCCGCGGTTCTTTGTTTCTCCGGACCTGGGCCAGCTCGCCTGGCCCCACATCGGGCAGCCGCCACACCCTCCGGCCCTACCCCAGGGCTCCCCCGGGACCAACCCAGCGAAGCTCGCTTTCGCTCCAGCTTTGGCCATGCGGCGCCATCGGCGTCCGCACCGAGGAGATCACAGTGTCCGACCAGAATCCCGCCCTCCGCCCCGAGACCCTCGCCCTCCACGCGGGCCAGCACGTCGACCCGACCACGAACGCCCGGGCCGTGCCGATCTACGCCACCACCAGCTACGTCTTCAACGACGCCGCCCACGCCGCCCGCCTGTTCGGGCTCCAGGAGTTCGGCAACATCTACACCCGGATCATGAACCCGACGACCGGTGTCTTCGAGGAGCGGGTCGCGGCGCTCGAGGGCGGCGTCGGCGCCCTGGGCGTCGCGTCCGGCCAGGCGGCCGAGACGCTGACGATCCTCAACCTCGCCGGGCACGGCGACAACATCGTGACGAGCGCCTCAGCCTGTACGGCGGCACTTACAACCTCTTCCAGTACACGCTGCCCAAGATCGGCATCACGACCCGCTTCGTCGACGGGACGAAGCCGGACCAGCTTCGAGGCCGCGATCGACGGCAGGACCAAGGCCGTCTACCTCGAGACGATCGGCAACCCGCGCCTGGACGTGCCACGACATCCGCGCGCATCGCCGACGTCGCCCACGCGCACGGCGTGCCGCTCGTCGTCGACAACACCTTCGCGCCGCTCCTGTCCCGGCCGATCGAGCACGGTGCGGACATCGTCATCCACTCGGCGACCAAGTGGATCGGCGGCCACGGCACCGCGATCGGCGGCGTCGTCGTGGACAGCGGCAAGTTCGACTGGGCCGCGTCGCCGCGCTTCAAGGCCGACTTCGTCGATCCGGATCCGTCCTACCACGGCGTCAGCTACACCGACGCGTTCGGCCGCTGGCGTTCATCCTCAAGCTGCGGGTCCAGGTGCTGCGCGACCTCGGGCCCGGCGCTCAGCCCGTTCAACTCGTTCCTGTTCCTGCAGGGCCTCGAGACGCTGCCGCTCCGGATCGAGCGCCACAGCGAGAACGCCCTCGCGGTGGCCAGGTGGCTCGAGAGGCAACCCGGCGGTCGACATGGGTCAGCTACCCGGGCCTGGCATCGCACCCGGCCCACGAGCTCGCCACGCAAGTACCTCTCGGGCGGCTTCGGCGGCATCGTGACCTTCGGGGTCAAGGGCGGCGTCGATGCCGGCCGCAAGCTGATCGACACGGTCAAGCTCTTCAGCCTGCTGGCCAACGTCGGCGACGCCAAGTCGCTGATCATCCATCCCGCATCGACCACCCATCAGCAGCTGTCCGCACGAGGACCAGGTGGCGACGCGGCGTCACGCCGGACCTCGTCCGGCTGTCGGTCGGCCTCGAGCACGTCGACGACCTGATCGCCGACCTCGAGCAGGCCATCGGCATCGCGACCGGCATTCGATCGGGCTCGCCGGTCGGAGCGGCAAGTGAGTCGGAGACGGACCGATGAACTGGACCTCGGCGGATCGACACGCCGATCCCTCCAATCATCGCCAAGACACGCGCGCCGGGTCCCGAAAGGAGCTCGGCGCGTCGCCGTCCGGTGCGTCGCCGTCCGGTGCGTCGCCGTCCTCGGCCGTGGCCGCCTCCGGACCGACGTTCGCCGTCGACGACCCCGGCGTTCGACCGCACGGGACGGCCTCGGTTTTCGTAGCCTGAACGGAGTGGACAACGCTGCCGATCCTCAAGCCGGAAAGATCGTCTCGCGCTGGCTCGGGCGCTTCGCCCTGGAGTCGGGAGCCGTCCTGCCCGACCTCGTGGTGGCCTATCGCCACGACGGCGTCCCGATCGGCGAAGGCCGCCAGATCCTCGTCGTCCACGCCCTAACCGGTTCGGCCGACGCGGCTGGGGACTGGTGGGCGCCGCTGATCGGGCCGGGCCAGATTCTCGATACCGAGAAGTTCGGCATCACATGTATGAACCTGCTGGGCAGCCGCTACGGCACCAGCGGACCGACGTCCCGCAACCCGGTTACGGGCAAGCCGTATGGGAAGGCGTTTCCGCGAGTCACCGTCCGGGATCAGGCTCGCGCCCAATGGCGCCTCCTCGACGCCCTCGGCATCGGCAAGCTCGCCCTGGCCACAGGCGGATCGCTCGGCGGCATGGTGGCGTTGGAGATCGCGCTCGAGCGGCCCGGCGAGATCAGCCGCGTCGTGCCGATGCGCCGCGCCGGCCCGCATCGGCCAGCTCGCCGTCGGCTGGGACCACATCCAGCTCGAGATGATCGACAAGCTCGGCATGGACGGTCTCGACCTGGCCCGCCAGCTGGCCATGACCACCTATCGCAGCGAGATCGACTTCGAGCTGCGGTTCGCCGGCCGCCTGGAAGCCGAAGGAACGCCGGCAGTGGTCAGCTACCTGCAGCACCAGGGCCACAAACTCCTCGAGCGCTTCGACGAAGAGACCTACAAGGCGTTGGTGCGGGCGATGGACACCCATGACATCGGCCGCGATCGCGGTGGCGCGGTGTCTGCGCTCCGGCGACTGTCGGCCTACGGGACACGGCTCACGGGAGTGGGCATCGAGGGCGACATCCTGTACGGCACGAACCAGGTACAGACGATGGTCGACGCGGCCAAAGGGGCCGGCATGGACGCGGCCTACCGGGAAATCCGGTCGACAAAGGGCCACGACGCCTTCCTGGTCGAGTGGGACCAGCTTGAAGCGATCCTGGCCGAGGCCTTGAAGTAGCGCCCTTCGGTCGTCTGTGCTCGCCGAGCCCGCCGGCGGCATACTGACCGCATCCGGACGAAGTGCGGGAGTGGTATATGACTGCCGATACCCAAATCAACCGCCAGGGCCGCAGGTTGCGTGCCGCCGTAATCGGTTCGGGGTTCGTGGGGCCTCTTCACGTCGACGCGGTGCGGCGGGGCGGCTACGGCGAGGTCGTCCTGCTGGCCGGACATTCCGCCGCTCACGTGGAGCCCAAGGCGGCCGCCCTCGGTGTGGAGCGCTGGACCACCCACATCGAATCGGTAATCGACGACCCGAACATCGACGTGATCCACGTCTGCACCCGCAACGCGAGCCATGTTCCACTCGGAGTAGCTGCGCTCGAGGCGGGTAAGCACCTGGTCATGGAGAAACCCATGGCGCTGGATTCGGCCGGGGCCGCGCGACTGCTCGCGGCGGCGAACAACGCCGATCGCCATGCCGCCACTACGTTCACGTATCGCGGCTACCCGATGATCCGCAAGGCGCGCACGCTCGTCGAGGCCGGCGAAATCGGTGACGTCCAACTCGTCCACGGAGCCTACCTGCAGGATTGGCTGGCCGAGGAAACGGACTGGAACTGGCGCATCGATCCGGCCGAAGGCGTCTCGCGCGCTGTCGCCGACATCGGCAGCCACTGGTTCGACACGCTCGAATTCGTCTCCGGTACTCGCGTCGAGGCGGTGTTCGCGGACCTGGCAACATTCCTTGCGGCCCGGAAGAAGCCCCTGGCCGAAGTGGAGGCCTTTGCCGCCGCCGCGGGCCCCAGCGAAACGGTCCAGATCGGGTCCGAGGACGCGGCCACATTCGCCCTGCGGCTCGCCGGCGGCGGCCGCGGCGTGTTCATGGTTTCGCAGGTCAGCCACGGCCGGAAGAACCACTTCACCATGGAACTGGGGGGCTCGCGGCGGAGCCTGGCGTGGGACCAGGACATGCCGGAGCAACTGTGGATGGGTGCCCGTCGCGAGCCGGCGAGACTGATTGCCCGAGACCCGGCCGAGGGCTACGACACGCCCGGCCTGCCGTCATTGCCGACCGGCCATCCCGAAGGTTGGGCCGAGGCCTTCCGAGATCTACTGCGGCCTTTCTACGCGGCAGTCGCATCGGGCACGCCACCGCCGGCGCCCACGGCCCCTCCAAACTCGCTCGGCTATCCAACCCTCGCCGACGGCGCCCGCGCCGTTCGTTTCGTCGACGCGGTCCTCGAGAGCGCCCGCTCGGAGCGGTGGGTGGCGCTGTAGCCTCGACGCGGTCCTTTGTGAGCACCGGCTCGGAGCGGTGGGTGGCCCTGTAGCCTCGACGCGGTCCTCGAGAGCGCCCGCTGGGAGCGGCGGGTGGCGCTGTAGCCTCGACGCCTCCGACCTCCTCGCCACTCAATATCGGTCCCAGCAGTACAAAGCGACGCCGACCCCGGCGCGAGTGGCAAATCACTCGACCAGTCAGCCGAGAACGGCTAACCAATCGGCCCATTCGCGGCCTCTTGGCTGCTGCGGGCGCGGTTTCCCAACTTAGTACTACCCAGGGCCATATTGAGCGAAATCGCCGCCACAAGCGGGCGGTGGGCGAGGTGGGCGGTGGCGGGCGAGGTGGGCGGTGGCGGGCGAGGTGGGCGGTGGCGGGCGAGGTGGGCGGTGGCGGGCGAGGTGGGCGGTGGCGGGCGAGGTGGGCGGTGGCGGGCGAGGTGGGCGGTGGCGGGCGAGGTGGGCGGTGGCGGGCGAGGTGGGCGGTGGCGGGCGAGGTGGGCGGTGGCGGGCGAGGTGGGCGGTGGCGGGCGAGGTGGGCGGTGGCGGGCGAGGTGGGCGGTGGCGGGCGAGGTGGGCGGTGGCGGGCGAGGTGGGCGGTGGCGGGCGAGGTGGGCGGTGGCGGGCGAGGTGGGCGGTGGCGGGCGAGGTGGGCGGTGGCGGGCGAGGTGGGCGGTGGCGGGCGAGGTGGGCGGTGGCGGGCGAGGTGGGCGGTGGCGGGCGAGGTGGGCGGTGGCGGGCGAGGTGGGCGGTGGCGGGCGAGGTGGGCGGTGGCGGGCGAGGTGGGCGGTGGCGGGCGAGGTGGCGGGCGGTGGCGGGCGAGGTGGGCGGCGGCGGGCGAGCGGTGGGCGGTGGCGGGCGAGGTGGGCGGTGGCGGGCGAGGTGGGCGGCGGCGGGCGAGGTGGGCGGTGGCGGGCGAGGTGGGCGGTGGCGGGCGAGGTGGGCGGTGGCGGGCGAGGTGGGCGGTGGCGGGCGAGGTGGGCGGTGGCGGGCGAGGTGGGCGGCGGGCGGCGGCGGTGGGCGGCGGGCGGCGGCGGTGGTGGGCGAGGTGGGCGGCGGTCCGGCTACGGAACGTCCAGCCAGCCTTCCCGCAGAGCTCGCGTCGCGAGTTCCGTTCGGGATTGGATGCCGAGCCGTTCGAACAATCGGCGCAGATGACCTTCGACCGTCTTGGTAGTGATGCCGAGCGTGACTCCGATCTCGTCGTTGCTCGCGCCATCCACCACCAGACGCACGACTTCGAGCTCCCGCCTGGACACGTTGTCTACAGCCACGACCTCTGACCCGCTGCCGAAGAACGTTCCTCCGGCGGCCGCGCATCGAATCGCTGCAACGAGCTCCGCGACCGGCGCGGTCTTGACAATGAACCCGGCCGCGCCGAGACGCCGCGCCGCGGCCGCGTATTGCGGGTAGTCGTAGGCGGTCAGAACCAGGATCGCGGGCCTACCCCAGCCGACCCGTTCAGCGCCGCCACCTTCTCGCGAGCCGCCACCGGCTCCTGGGCCGCCGACCCGTTCAGCGCCGCCGACCCGTTCAGAGCCGCCGTTCAACAACGTCAGTCCGCTCGACGAACCCAGCCGGATGTCCAGAAGCAACACGTCCACGACCTCTGGATCGAGCAGAGGCGTGGCCTCCTCGATCGACGCCGCTGTTCCAACCATTCGCAGTCCGGGCTGGGCATCGAGCAGGGCGGCCGTCCCCTCGCGCACTACGGGATGGTCGTCGACTATCGCGACGCCGATCGGCCGGCCCGCTCGATCGGTCATGCCCACACCGTGGCGCGCCCCCGAGCCCGCCGCCGAGCCCGCTCGATCAGTCATGCCCGCACCGTGGCCGTCGCCGCTGCCCGGCCCGCTGAGCGCTCCCAGACGAGCGAGACGCGAGTCCCGCCGCCCGGCCTGCGCCCGATGTTCAGAGCGGCTCCGATCGTCTCCGCTCGCTGGGTCATGTTCATCAGCCCCAGGTGGCCGGTCAGCTCGGCCTTCGTCGCGGCGTCGGCCGCCAGGCCAGGACCGGCGTCGTCGACCTCGAGTTCGATCCAGCCGTCGCCGGCTCGGTAACGGACGACGATCGGCCGGGCGCCGTGCTTGATCGCGTTCGAGAGGCCTTCCTGGGCGACGCGGAAGACCGCCAGCTCGACCTCGGCCGGGAACCTCGTCTCATCCGCTCCACGCTCGAGTGCGACGCGGCCGGTCCCCGACCCCGAGCGCCCGCATAGCCAATCGAGCGCGGGACCCACACCCAGATCGTCGAGCACGGGCAGCCGCAGGTCGCCGCAGATGTCCCGCAACCGCTGGGCGACCTCGCGGGCGGCTTCAGCGTTGGCCGGGTCGCCGGCGGCATCGAGGCGGCGAACCAGCATCGTCAAATCCTGCAGCGCGTCGTCATGTATGTCGGCGGCGATGCGCGCACGTTCACGTTCCGTAGCCGCCATCACCAGATCTCGCTGTCGGGTAGCGGCAAGGGCCAACCGCACCAGGGGTCGCAGAGTGAACCTCGTGGCGATCAGCAGCGCCACGAACCACAACAGGACCGGCCAGACTTCGACCGAACTGGCCGGGGCGAGGCTGGCCGCGGCGATCCCAGGAGTCACGGCGGCGGCCAGAACGTCCGCCCGTTCGACGAAAGCTCGCGGCGTGTGGCCCAATTCGAGAGCCAACTCCGACGTGCTACGCCGCGTCGGCAGGAAGTCGGCGAGCCTCCTGACGGCCGGTCGAGCGGGAGCGATGCGCCCCAGGAACGACATGATCGAAGCGAGGCTCAGGGATGGCCGAGCCACCGCGAGCCCGGGCGCGAAGGCGACACAGCCGGCCAGCAGCGCGCGCCACAGGCGCGTGCCGCCGCTGCCCGGGCTGCTCGGTATCTGGAGGCCCGCCGCCAGCGAGCCGATCGCCAGCGCCAGAATCAGCAAGAGCATCAGCCGGCGCTGGCCGTTGCCTCGGATGCGTTCGAGAAAGTCGAATGCCAGTGGCAGCATCGCCAGCGGGACCAGCACCGACGCAATCACGGTCGCCGGTAGCGTCGGGTAGCGCTCGAGCGGCAGGACGAGGAGTGGCACCGCGGTCGCAAGCGGCAGAGTCAGGGCATACGGCTCGAGGGCGGCGCCCGCTCGTCCCCGGCGGAGGAGCCACCAACCGCCGATCAGGATTGCCAACCCGACGAACACCGGCAGAGACGACGGCGGGGCGACCTGCAGATAGTGGTAAGAGCCGTATTCGGAGAAGCCGAAGGTCGACGGCAGGTACATGCCACACGTCCCGTCGGGGGCGCACCAATTCGGATTGGCCGCGTACAGCGGAGTGAGGATTCTGCCGAGTGCCTCCGCGAGCGAGGCCTGGACCTTCGCCACCAACTCGTCGGCGACCAGATACGGAGGAACCGTCTGCACGTACGACCATGACCGGCCCGCCTGAGCGATGGCCCGCTTCTCTGCCTCCGTGGCGCGAAGCACTTCCGCGTCGTCCAACTGGACCACGACGTCACCGGCCTCGAGCCCGGACATCTGGGCCGCGGTCCCATAATCGACCGACGCGACGACCACCTGACCGTCCCGATACGCCAGATGCAGGCCGGGGTCTGGGGCAGGCAAGCTCATTGCCGCAACGGACGATAACGCCGCCGCCGCGGCAATCGAGACCGGAACGATCACCCGGACGAAGTTGCGGACGGGCCACCTCATTGCCCGAAACGGTAGCACCGGGCCCACGTCCCGAAACGCGTGGAATCCCGCAACGGCCCTCGGTGGGCGACCTCACAGCTCGACGCCGACACTTCCGGCGAGGCCGCGCCGCAGCGCCGCGGGTACCCCGGACCATGGCGGCCATCTCATTTCTGCTCAATATCAGTACCAGTAGTGCAAAGTGATCGACTGGGTCGGGGACTCATCTGTCAGGGCCACGAGTTAGCCATTGACGGCTAACTCAGCCCCAATTCCGCAGTCTCGCGGACTCAACCGGGCGCGATTTGTCACTTAGTACTGCTCGCGCCGATGTTGAGCAAAACGCCGCCCCGGCCGCCTCCCCCGTCTCGGCCGCGCCCCGGCCGCGCCCGGCCGCCTCCCCCGCCTCCGCCGCGCCCGGCCGCCTCCCCCGCCTCCGCCGCGCCCCGGCCGCCTCCCCCGCCTCCGCCGCGCTCCGGCCGCCTCCCCCGCCTCCGCCGCGCCCGGGTCGCGCCCGGGTCGCCTCCCCCGCCTCCGCCGCGCCCGCGTCGCCTCCCCCGCCTCCGCCGCGCCCCGGCCGCGCCCGGCCGCCTCCCCCGCCTCCGCCGCGCCCCGGCCGCGCCTCCCCGCCTCCGCCGCGCTCCGGCCGCCTCCCCCGCCTCCGCCGCGCCCGGGTCGCCTCCGCCGTCTCCCGCCGCGCCCCGGCCGCGCCCGGCCGCCTCCCCCGCCTCCGCCGCGCCTCGGCCGCGCCTCCCCCGTCTCCGCCGCGCCCGGGTCGCGCCCGGGTCGCCTCCCCCGTCTCCGCCGCGTCGCCGCGCCCCGGCCGCCTCCCCCGCCTCCGCCGCGCCCGCGTCGCCTCCCCCGCGTCGCCGCGCCTCCGCCGCGCCCTTGCCGCACGCCACGTCGCCGCGCCCGGGCCGCCCTCCATCCGCCGTGGAATCCGCCATGCATCACTTCTATGCAGCGTCACCATATGCAGACTGCATAATCTGCGCAATCGTTGCGCATCGATGCCAACGGGTGCATAATCCGCGAATGAGGTCCATTCAAACGCTCGCCAAGCCCAAGTCCAAGCGCTGGCGGCCCTGCCGGGAGGCACGGCCCTAGGGCTCGGCGGCGTTCGAATCGAACCGCGGAGCCGAGGGCGAGAGGCTCCCCAGGGCCGCGACACCGACCGCAGGTGCCGCGGCTTTCTTTGTGGAAAGCCCGCCACCGGCCCGCCACCGGCCCGCCACCGGCCCGCCACCAGCGGGCCACGAGCGGGTCACCGGAAGATCGCCAGGCATCCAGTGAGACGCTACGACCGCGGTCGAGCCATGAGACCACGGATCAGAACAGAGACTCAGGACCACGACGGAGGGAACCGAATGCTCAGCATCGTCGCCGGAGACGGAGGCATGGGTCGCGCCGTAGCGGCTGCCGTCGCCGGCCGCGACACTCCGCCTCTGGCGATCCTCGGCCTGCCGGATTCCCCGTCGGGCCACGGCCCGTCGGCGTTTCGCGGCGCCGAAATCGTGTTCGAATTCAGCGTCGGCGAGGCCGTGGCTCAGAACGTCGCGACGGCTCTGGACGGCGGCGTCCGCCACTTCGTAATCGGTACCACCAACTGGGCCGCGGACCGCGATCGCGTCCAAGCCCTGCTCGTCCAGAACGGAGCCGACGCCGTGGCCTCGTCCAACTTCAGCCTGGGCGTGACGCTCTTCGCCCGACTTGTCGAAGACGCGGCCCGGCTATTCGGCCCGTTCGCCGAATACGACCCGTACCTTGTCGAGTGGCACCGCCGCTCCAAAACGGACCGTCCGTCCGGGACCGCTCTCGAACTGTCGCGCCGGCTCATCGCCGCCCATCCGCGCAAGACGCGGGTCGCCGGGCTCATGGCCCAGGGCTCGCCAGCGCCGGAAGAGCTCGACGTGTCGGTTATCCGGGCCGGTGCTGCGCCGGGCATGCACCTCGTCGGGTTCGACGCCCCGGGCGAGAGCCTGGAGATGCGTCTGACCGCCCGCGACCGTTCGGCCTATGCCGCCGGAGCCGTGACCGCCGCGGAGTGGCTGCTCGCGGAACCGCGCGACCCCGGCTTCCACACGTTCGACGAAGTTGTCGAATTCGATCATTGCCAGGCAGGCGGAGGAGACGGCGACGGAATCGACGACGGTTTCGAATGGCTGGACCGCGGCCGGAGGCCGTTCGAGCGGCGCCCCAGTCCGGTGAGCCCACTATCGGACGGCGAAATCACCGCCAACCTCGACCGCCCATCGATAGCCAACCGTCGCCGCCCCGCCCACGTCCCCACCGACCCGCAACCGACCGAGGAGTAAACCCAGATGCCGCTCAATCGCCAGCTCCGAGGAGCCTTCACTGCCCTCGTGACTCCATTCACGGAATCCGGCGCAATCGACGAAGAGGCCTTCCGGAGCCTGGTTCGCCGCCAGATCGATGCCGGCATCCACGGCCTCGTTCCCTGCGGCACCACGGGCGAGACCCCGACGTTGAGCCACGAGGAAGACGAGTGGGTGATCGCCACCACTCTGGAGATCGCCTCCGAACGGCCGAGCCGGGCCCGCGTCCGTGTCATCGCCGGAACCGGCTCGAACAGCACCGCGACCGCGATCCGCGCCACGCGCCGGGCGGCGGAGCTGGGCGTCGACGCCGCCCTCGTCGTCGCGCCGTACTACAACAAGCCGGATCAGCGCATGCTCGAGTCGCATTTCCGGGCCGTCGCGGACGAGGGCGATCTGCCGATCGTCGTCTACAACGTACCCGGCCGAACCGGTGTCAACGTCGAAGCCGCAACGCTCCTTCGCCTGGCCGAGCATCCCCGGATCGTGGCGGTCAAGGAAGCGTCGGCGAACATGGACCAGATCGCCACGATCCTGCGCGATCGTCCGGCCGGTTTCTCGGTCTTCGCCGGCGACGACACGTGGACGATGCCGATGCTGGCGCTCGGCGGCGACGGCGTCATCTGCACGTGCTCCAATGAGATCCCGGCCGAAATGGCCGAGATGTGCGACGCCGGTTTCGCCGGCGACTGGGATCAGGCTCGCCGGCTCCACGAGCGCTGGCTGCCGCTCATGAAGGCGAATTTCGTGGGCGGCCCCAATCCGGTGCCGGTGAAGGCAGCCATGTCCATGCTGGGGTTGTGTACGGACGCGCTGCGAATGCCACTGATGCCGCTCGAGGAGCCGCACAGGGAACGTCTGCGGCTGATCCTCGAGGCCGGCGGCCTGCTCGAGTCGGACAACGTCGTGACGCTCGGCGGGATCGGACGAACGACCGCTCGATCCCGAACCGCCACCGCCGCCCGAGCGTGAGCGCCACCGAAACCACCGCGGCAATACTGGCCGACCTGGACGCTGGCCGGGTCCGGGCCGCCCATCCCGACGCGGCCGCGCCCGGCGGCTGGCGCGTGGATTCGACCGTTCAGCAGGCCATCCTGGGCCTCTTCGCCGATCACGAAACCAGGACATGGAACCTCGACGGAGCGTTCCAGTTCCGCGACCGCGTCGGACTGCCGGTCAAGGATCTCCTCGGCTCGGAGGAGGCACTGGCAGCGGATGCCGCCGGCAAGCCCTGGCGCGTCGTCCCGGGCGGGACCTCGGTCCGCGGCGGCGTCTACCTTGCGCCGGGCGTGACCGTCATGCCGCCCTCGTACGTCAACGTCGGGGCGTGGGTCGGCGAGGGCACGATGGTCGACTCCCACGTGCTGGTCGGTTCGTGTGCCCAGATCGGTGCGCGCGTCCATCTCTCCGCCGGAGTACAGATCGGCGGCGTCCTGGAACCGCCCGGCCGGCGACCGGTCATCGTCGAGGACGAGGTCTTCGTCGGCGCCCAGGCCGCGCTGCTGGAAGGCGTCCTGGTTCAGCGCGGAGCCGTGATCGCCGCCGGAGTCATCCTCACCGGCACGAGCCGCCTCTACGACCTGGCCCGCGACCGCGTCATCGTCGGGACCCTGGCCGAACCGCTCGTGGTTCCGGCGGGGGCGGTGGTCGCGCCCGGAGTCCGCCGGGTCGCAGGCGAGTTCGCGGCGGCCTACGGACTGGCCCTTTCGGCGGCTATCGTGGTCAAGTACCGCGACGAGCGCACCGATGCTCGCGTCGCTCTCGAGGAGGCCCTCCGATGACGCCCGCCCCCGCAACTCGCCCGGCAACCGCCCCCGATCGGATCCTGGACGCGGGCCGGCTGGCCGGGATCTCGCCGGCATCCCTGGCCGAGGAGTTCGGGACGCCTTTCTACGTCTACGACCTGGACCTGATGACCCGGCGCGTGGAGTCGCTGCGGGCTGCACTGCCGCCCGGTTTCCGCATCGCGTTTGCGGTCAAGGCCAATCCGGCTCTCGCCGTGGTGTCGCATCTGCGCAGCTGCGGCGTCGGGGCGGACGTAGCTTCGGGCGGCGAACTGGAGCTGGTCCTGCGGGCCGGCTTCGACCCGGCGTCCGTCTCGATGACCGGGCCCGGCAAGCGCGACGAGGAACTGGCGGCGGCGGTAGCGGCGGGGATCGGCTTCGTCACGGTCGAATCGCCCGGCGAGCTGCGCCGGCTGGAGTCGATCGCCGCGGCCGCGGGCCGACGCCAGCCCGTCGTGCTTCGCCTGTCCGTGACCGAGGACGCGCGCCTGGAGACGGTGCGGCTCATCGGCGGCGTCGAGGGTAAGTTCGGCATGCCTCTACTTACGCTGCTGGAGGCGGCCCGCGAGGCGGCCGGGTCCGAGCATGTCGAGCTTCTCGGCGTCCACGCTTTCGGCGCATCGAACCTGCGCGATGCCGAGAAGCTGGCCGGCCACGTGTCGGACCTCGTGGACGTCGGCCGGCAGGTCGCGCTGGAGACGGGCACGCCGCTGCGTGTCGTCGACGCGGGCGGCGGCCTGGGCATCCCTTACGCCGACGACGAACGGCCTCTCGACCTGATGCGCCTGGGCCGCCGACTGGCCGAGATGAAGGCGCGCTGGGACGCGGATCCGGAACTCGGCCAGCTGGAGGTCCTGCTCGAGCCGGGCCGGTTCCTGGTCGGGCCCGCCGGCGCCTACGTGGCCCGGGTCGTGGACGTCAAGGGGCCGGAGTCGGCGCCGGTAGCGATCCTGGACGGCGGCATCAACCACGTCCTGCGGCCGGCTCTCGTACAGACCGAACATCGACTGGCACTGCTCGCCAACGACGGTCCTCGAGCGCTGGTCCATGCCACCGTCGCGGGTCCGCTGTGCACGGGCATCGACGTTCTGACGACTGACGCAATGCTGCCACGGCCACGCGTCGGCGACCTCGTGGCCGTCCAGGATGTCGGCGCCTACGGCTTCACCGAATCGATGCCGCTCTTCCTGTCGCACCCGACGGCGGCCGAGATCGCGATCCGGAAGGGTCGCGCCCGCCTCATCCGCCCGCATGTGGCCCCAACCGAATGGCTGGACCGCCAGCTTAATCCGGACTGGTAGAGAGCGGGCCGCCCCGACGCCGAACGGAACTCCGGCTCACCCGGCTCAGATGGCAGCGAGCTTCGTCAGCCGGCCCCGTTCACGAACACGAAGCCGCCGAGCGGTTCCACCCAGAGGCGCAAGGAGGAACGGTAGGTCGGCGTGGCCCTGCCATCCTCGGGCCGCACCTAATAGCCGGCCTCTTCGAGCCGGACTTTACCCTTGAACTTCCAGTAGATGAAGCTCGTGTAGCCGACGACGATGGGCATTCCGATGAGGGCCACGATCAGCAGCAGGGTCAGGGCGGTGTCGGACGAGTGCGCGTTATCGACCGTCAAGCTTCGCCCGGTATCGACCGCGGGGAGCAGGTTCGGGTAGAGCGCCGTGCCGGCCGTCGCAGCCAGCCCGACGATAGACAGGCTCGAGAATAGGAACGATCGACCGTCCTGGCGGGCCCTGGCGCCCATGAGCATCAGGGCCAGGGCGACGGCCGTGAGCAATGGACCGCCCCAGGCCAGCGGGTTCCCGAAGTTGTCGAAGGCCCGCCGAGCGTCGTTCCAGGCCAGCACCGCGGCGCCGACTGAGGCGAGTGCGACGAGGACTATGGCCACGACCTGGGCACGCCGCGCCCGAGCCTGGACCGGGCCCTCGGACTTGAGAACCAGCCAGGACGAACCCTGCAGGACCGCCAGCGCCAGGCTCAGGAGTCCCACCGCCAGAGCGAACGGGTTCAGCAGACCCGTCACTCCGCCGCGATAGGCGCCGTCGGGGTCGAGGGCAATGCCGCGCAGGACGTTGCCGAGCGCAACGCCGAACAGGATCACCGCCAGAGTCGATCCCAGCGAGAAACCTACGTCCCAGCCGAGCCGCCACAGCCGCGCCGTCTCCTTGCCGCGGAACTCGATCGAAACCGCGCGCAGGATCAGCGCGCCCAGCAACAAGACCATGACCAGGTAGAAGCCCGAGAAGATCGTGGCGTAGACGAGTGGAAAGGCCGCGAACAGCGACCCGGCCGCCGTGATCAGCCAGACTTCGTTGCCGTCCCAGACCGGACCGATTGCGCCGAGGAGCTGGCGCCGTTCGCCGTCGTTCCGGGCGACGATCAGGTGCAACACGCCCGTGCCCAGATCGAACCCGTCGAGGATCGCGTAGCCCGCCAGCAGACAGCCGACAAGCAGGAACCAGACCGTCGCGAGCGACATGTCAGCGGCCTCCCTTGCCTGTGGCGGTCGCGGCCGAACCGGCCAAAGCCGGACCGGGCCGGGCCGAATCGGTCGACGGCGAAACATCCTCCGGTCCGCGCTCCGGGCCTATCCGTATCTCCTTCGTCAACCCGTAGATCCACAGGAAGAACAGCAACGCGTAGACCAACAGGATCGCGAAGATCGAGATCGTCACGTCGGTCGCCGAGACGGACGGCGACGTCCCCGCCGAAGTCAGCATCAGCCCGTACACGATCCACGGTTGACGGCCGACCTCCGCCGTCATCCAGCCGACTTCCGTGGCGAGGATCGGCGCCGGGATGGCCAGGACGGCCGCCCACAGCCACCAGCGATGCTTCTCGAGCGTGCCGCGCCACAGGAAGTAAACCCCGAAAAGCATCATGAAAAGCATCAGGGCGCCGAGGCCGACCATGGTGTGGTAGCTGAACCAGACCTCGGCGACGGGCGGCCAGAGTGACTGATCCGGCTGGGAGTTGAGGCCGGTGATAGAGCCGTTGGGGTTGAAGTCGGACAGGAGGCTCAAGCCATATGGAATCTCGATGTAGTTGCCGGTGAAGCTGCAGTCCTGGCTCGGCGGCACGCCAAAGAGCGACAGGCCGACACCCGTCTCGTTGTTGCAGACGCCTTCCATCGCGGCGAACTTGAGCGGCTGGTTCGCCTGGACTTCGCGCGTTTGAAGGTCGCCCGTGGCGAACATCCCGGCGGCGCCGAGGAACGCGACCACGATGCCGAGTCGAAGGCCGATCGTGGTCACGTCCGAGCCGCGACCGCGCAGTACGTACCAGGCGCAGACGCCCATCAGGAAGAAGGCGCCCACGACCCAGCAGGCCGTCACGGTGTGCATGAATCGAGGCAGCAGCGACGGATTGAAGATCACCTTGAACCAGTCGGTTACCACGACCTTCTGCACGCCGTTCGCGCCGGTGGCGATGGCGAAGCCGTCCGGCGTCTGCATCCACGAATTCGCCACGAGGATCCAGAAAGCCGACAGAGTCGTGCCGGCGAAGACCAGCAGGCCGGAAATCCAACGCACGGTCGAGCTGACGCGATGCCGGCCGAAGAGGACGATGCCGACGAAGGCCGACTCGAGGAAGAAGGCCGAAATCCCTTCGGCCGCCAGCGGCGTACCGAGGATGTCGCCGACAAAGCCCGAGAATCGAGACCAGTTGGTCCCGAACTGGAACTCCATGACTATGCCGCTAACGACGCCGATCACAAACGTCACGGCGAACAGCTTCGTCATGAAGACCGACAGGCGGTCGTAGACGTCTCGGTTCGTCCACCACCGGAACGTCTCGATGATGGCGATAAGCGCAGCCAGACCGACCGTCACCGCCGGGAATATGAAGTGGAAGCTGATCGTCATGGCGAATTGGAGACGGTCCAGCTGTGTGACGTCCACGTACAAGCTCCTCGAATGGTGGGCATGCACCAGTCACGACCGATTTGGCCAGCCGAGGAGGTCACAACGGGCCCAAGAGGTCACAACGGGGGCAGATGGAACGTGACGGGAATACAAGAGCTACTTACTAAACGTTAGAAGAACGCGGTCGAATGCGGAAGGCCGTGGCACTCTTCGGGACGGATGGGCCGGCGATGGGCCGGCGAAGGGCCGGAAGGGCGGTCCCGGCCGCTCCTGACGGTGGGCGCCGAAAATGGCCGGGCGGCCGATAGAACGTCGTGAATCCAGACGTGACGAGTCCCGAGCCGGCTCGCACAAGAGTTCCGGACGTGTTACAACCTCAGCGTGACCAATTTCCGCGGCCGGTTTCGCGTCGAATGGCCCACTCGCGACTCCGAAGCCGGGACCCGGATCCCCATGAGCTTCGTACTCGGCGTGGTCCTGATGTCCGCCGTTGTCGGGCTGTTGCTGCTCCGCTCGGCCATGGCGCTGGCCGGCGGATCGGACCCCTCGGTCCGCCCTTCGAGCGCCGCCGTCATACCCGCCGCACAGAACCTGGTGACGATCGAGCCGGGTCCGACCGAAGGTCCAATCCTCCCCGGCTACGTCTGGCCACTGGCGAGCCCCAAGATAACCTTGCCGTTCGGCCCCTCGAGCTGGGGTGAGTTCATCGTCGACGGCCAGCACTTCCACGACGGAGTGGACATGGCCTCCTCGTGCGGCGACAACGTCATGGCCGCCCACGACGGGACGGTTCTGGCGGCGAGTCGTCAGTACGACGACTTCATGGGCTGGACCAGCGACCTCACGCCGTACTACAACCTGCTCAACAGGAAGAAATGGTGGGACAGCCTGCCGATCGTGATCGTCATCGACGACGGCGACGGTTACCGGAGCATCTACGCCCACGAGAGCAAAGTCACGGTCAAGGTGGGTCAGCAGGTCAAGGCCGGCCAGGTCATCGGCTACGAGGGCGCGACCGGCAACGCATCGGGCTGCCACGTCCACTTCGGCCTGTTCAGCACGACCGAAGCCGCCACCTTCACGCTCGACCCCGGGATCGTCTCCAGGGACCTGATGCCGGCGAAAGAAGTCGCCCGGATCAATCCGCTGCTGGTCCTGCCCTTCCGCTGCGAGATCGACGAGATGAGGGCGTTGCGCCCGATCGAGGCGGCGCCGTGCCCGCAATTCACCACGCCCGCGCCGACCAGGTACTCGACCCCGACGCCGCCGGGCAGCGAGGGCCCCGCGGGCGTATAGGCTCGCCGCCGACGAGGCCGGAGTGCTCGAGACCGGCGACTACTCCGAACGGGTATATCGCCGGGCGACCAGCGAGTACGCGGGCAGCCGGGCCAGGGCCTCGCTGAGCGGCGCCGCCGGCGTCCCGTCCCGCCCGACCACCGCCAGCAGCGAATCGGTTGCCGTGGCCTCGGCGGGCCGCGCGTCGATCTCCGCCAGGTCCACGGTCACGCGCCCTGGTTCTTCCGGCCCGAGCTCCCGCCGGGCCTGAGCCTGGGCTTCGGTCCGTCCGCCCGTCTCGTAGTTGCGCCGAATCTCCGCTCCGGCCCGCCAGCGCGGCCGCCGCAGGAGGATCGACGCCCAGGCCCGGCCGACCTCGGGCGTCACCGTTCCGTCGCCCGGCTCGGGTCGCACCGACAGGGCTTCACCGCGGGCCCACAGCGCCGCCTGATGCAGCAGCGCGTACTCGTCGAGATCGGCATAGTGGCCGAGGTCGTCGGCCGGCGATCCGTCGCCGAAGATCGCAATGATGCTCGGCCGGAACACGCCCGCCAGGTCCAGGTCGATCGCCCGGACCGAGCGGTGGTAGTAGATCTGCTGGTACATGAACAACCGCGCGGTCAGGAACATCTCCAGGGCCCCGAGCCCCGGCTCGTAGATCGCCAGCCCGCCCGGCCCGACGAAGCTGTACCGCCGCAGCCGTTCGACGTCCACCGGCCCGGTCGACACGCCGATCAGATACGCGTCACGTCGCACGTAGTCGAGGTTGTCGACCGTGAATACGCCCGAAAGCAGCGGCTGCAGCCAGCGCACCCAGCGCGGCATCGACGGGTCGGTCAGGGCCGGCTTGGATATGAGGTAAGAAAGCCAGCGCGGATCGATCGTCTCGTGGGCGGCCAGGGCGTCGTGCTCGGGAACGGCGCCGGGGGCTCGGCGGATGCCGCGAATTTGCTCTCCCAATTCGCGCTCGATGATGAGCTGCGACAGATCCTCGTGGGTCAGGCTCTTGCCGTCCGGCGACTCCGGCGACGAGCCTTCCCGGCGCGGGTCCGCCGGGGCTCGAAAGTGGCACAGGACGTGCTCGTCGAAGAAATGAGCGAACGGCCCGTGACCGACGTCGTGGAGCAGACCGGCCAGCCGCAACGTCTCGACCACCAGGCCCTCGGTCGGTGGCCGTGTCGCCGGCTCGACTGCCGCCAGCGCCGTGCGCAGGCTCGGGTAGAGGTGTCGAGCCCACAGCCCGGCCTCGTGCAGGACGCCCAGACTGTGAGTGAAGCGGCTGTGCTCGGCAGTCGGGAAAACCCAACGAGCGCTCTGGAGCTGGCTGATGCGCCGCATACGCTGCAGCCACGCCGAGTCCAGCAGGTCGCCTTCGGCAGTCGCCTCCTCGGCCAGACCGAGCGCTCGGGCGTGCTCCGGGCTGAGCCGCTTCGTCAGCTCGATGTAGCCATGGATCGGGTCGCTGACGAGATTGACGGCCCACATCTGCGGGTGGACCTGACCGTCGGCCGCGCCCTCAGTCGCCGCGCTCTTCGCCAACTCGTCCTGCATTGCCCAAGCCTATCCGACTACTGGGCCAATCGCCTCGCGTCAATACCGCGCCGCCGCCTTGCGGTAGGTCTCCGCCACTTCGTCGCGAAGCTCCGGCGGAGACAGGACCTCGACCTGGGCGCCCCATTGCAGGATCCAGCGCCGGATCTCGAGCGTACCCGGGACTCGCGCCCGCCAGACCACCGAGCCGTCCTCGTTGTGGCTGACTCGCTCGGTCGGGTGCCAGGTGGTTTCCGTGACGAGGCCGGCGATGGCGGCGTCGAAGCGGAGCTCCACCTCGACCTCCTCCTGATCCGCGATGACGCCCCAGGCTCGTCCGAGCCCCTCCTGGACGACCGCCGGATCGGGCGGCTCGAACGTATCCGGAGCCAGTGACAGCTCCAGGATTCGTTGCAGCTTGAAAGTACGCACGGCGCCCCGCGACTCGTCGAAGCCGATCAGGTACAGCGCCCGCGTCGTCGACGATGCCTCCAGAAGGTACGGGTGGACCCGCGACCGTCGCGGCGGCCGGCCCGGGCTGTATGTTGCGGCGTCGTAGGTAAGCTCCACCACGCGGCGCTCCGCCCAGGCACGAGCCAGCAGCCGGAGGTGCCGCGTCAGGCGCTCGTCGGGCGGTCGGCTGGCGAGTACGTCGACCGTGCGCTCGAGGTGCCGGGCGACGACCGGCGGCAGAATCTCGGCCAGCTTCTGGAATGCCGCGCCCATGTCCGGGTCATAGCGGTCGGCGAACTGAGCCGTGAGCCGAGCGGCGAAGAAGAAGGCCACCGCCTCGTCCAGGTTCAGCCGGAGCGGCGGCAGGAACGCGCCTTCGACGATCCCCCAGCGGCCACCTTCGCTCCAGAGTGGTATCCCGATCTCCCCTTCCAGAGCCTGCA
The DNA here is from genome assembly GCA_963835845.1 of uncultured Chloroflexia bacterium. Taxonomy (GTDB): domain Bacteria; phylum Chloroflexota; class Limnocylindria; order Limnocylindrales; family CSP1-4; genus Fen-1039. The sequence goes on from CAWIGT010000002.1 coordinate 390,188, forward strand.
GGTCGCGGTAGACGGTCCGGCGCGACATCGCGACGAAGCCCGCGATGGCATCGACGCCGGCCCCTTCCGGGTGGGCGGCTAGGAAACGAAGGACCCGGTAGAAGCGCGCCAGTCGATCGCGTTTGGAGGTGTCGAGCGGGTCCGCGGGCGGCATCACGGCGGGCGGTCAGTTGTGCGGCGCGGAGATCGAGACAGGAGTGTCTCGATACGTCGCGGTCATTCTGACCTCCACCGTGGCCTGCAACCCGTGCGGCAGGATGTCCTCGGCGTCGCCGTTCACCGTGCCCACGATCATGCCGACTTCGCCGTCGTCGAAGACCCAGAAGTCGACCTGGCCCCGCCACGTCGCCATCGACGCCTTACCGACAAGCCATGTCGTCTGCGGGAACGACGCCTCGAACGTCCCGCCGTCCACGGCGATACGGCAATGGCGGGCCTGGGCGCCTTCCACGAATTCGAGGCCATGGTTCTCGGCGGTCGCCCTGTTCGCCAGCGTAAGAGCACCAGCGAGGACCGTGAGATCGAGCATCTGGCCGCTCAGTGAGTGCGGCGAGACGCTCGACCAGGGCAGACCCGGCGAGGTGGCCCAGCCCGACTGCCCGATCCTCACGGCGCCGTACTGGCCGAAGAGATCGCTCCGAACGACCTGGGCGGTCCAGGACTCGTCCTGGCCGGACCTGAGTCCGGTCAGGCTGACCGTGCCGACCGCCCGCGAGTCCACGTTCGCCGAGAGATCGAACTCCAGGTGGGCCGTCTTGGGTGTCGCGAAGGTCTGGTTGCAGTTGGGCGGCGTGATAGCCGCGGGCGTCGAGCCGGCGGACGTTACGCTCGAGTCCGCGACGGCAGGCCCGAACCTCGAATGAGCGACCGGCTTGTCGTTCAATGCGGCGTTGTCGGCGAGGCTGACACCGGCGAACAGACCGCCGATGACCGATGTCGCCACCACGGCGAAGACGACCGCGGTCACGAAGCGACGCCGGCCGATGCCGGTTTCGGAGATGAACTGGCGGCTGATTCCGAGCCCGGCGAAAAGGCTGGTGGCCAGCAGCGCCAGCGCCCAGGGATAGGTGACCTCCAGTGAGGGCAGAAGCGGCTCGGTGCCGCCCCTGATGACCTGGCCGGCCACACCGGCGATGGACGGCAGGAGCAGCAGGCCGGCGATGAGGCCCAGCCAGAACACCCCGGCCGAGCCGCGGTCGCTCCGAATCAGCGGCGGCCAGACGATGGCGGCAACGCTGACGAAGATAGGCAGGAACGCGGCCGCGCCGACGAGCAGGTCGATCGGCCCGCCGGGCTGGTAGGCCGTCAGGACGATGCCGCCGCCCGCGGCCCAGAGAACCGTGAGAGCAACGGCTAGGAGTCGCAACTCGAACTGGCGGACACGCACGAACGCAGTCTAGCCGCAGAGGTGCCGTGGTCGCACCCGTCCGGATCGGCTCGCGTTAGAACCGCACCGGCAGGACGGAGGGCCGGCGCATCGAGCGGCGCTCGGGCCCGCTCGTCGGCGGCGGCGTCCGTGCAAGCCGAAAGCGACCAGCGCGGCCGTCGGAACCCTCGAGTGCCGGTCGACCCACCGGACCGGGCCGCAGGCCGTCATGCGAACGCACCAGCGCTGGACCGCAAGTACCGGGGAACCCGGGACCCGAGGATGGCTCGTGCCCGGAGCCCCCGTGACCGACTGTTCACATACAGGGATCAACGGAGAAAAGGGCTCGAACCATGGCAAGTCAAGCGGATCGCAGCAGCACAGGCGAAACCGGACCTCAGGCCCGGCGACCGGCCGCTGGACGCCCGCGGCCGAGTGCCGGTCGACCGGACCGCGCACCGGTCCCAATCCAGGTCAGCCCGGCCTCGGCCGAAATCGATCCCGAAATCGCGTCGCTCGAGACACCCATCCCGCCCGACATGAAGCCACGTCTGCTGCAGACGCAGGCGGCCTATCGGCGGCTGATCACCAGTGGATTCTCCGGCCTCGATGCCGCCGGCCTCATCGGCTACGTCGTCGGCCTCCAGCCGTGCGAGACACGCTGGTCGCTGGCTCAGGTCAATCGACTTCTGTTCCTGCGCAACCTCTACACGAATACCAGTTGGGGCGAGGCCGAGACCGAGCCTGCGTGAGACGAACTGCGACGGGCTCCGGCCTGCCGCCTGAATACGAACATCTGCGAGGCCCCTGGCTCCTCCTCCACCAGCCCGGGCTTCGCGACAATGCCGAGGCGGTGTCCGGGTTGTCCGGATCACCGCCTCGACGTTTGTGGAGCATTGCCGCGGCGGCGTTGAGATCCGTGCCGCGCCGCCGGCATCCAGCACGGCTACGATCAGCGTATGTCCGGATCGCTCATCTCCCTGACCACCGACTTCGGGCTTGCGGACTCGTCCGTGGCGGCCTGCAAGGGCGTCATCCTCGGCCTCGCCCCGGACGCGACGCTCCTCGACATCAGCCACGGAATAACGCCCTATGCCATCGCCGAGGGCGCGGCCGTCCTGTGGGCCGCGCTGCCATTCGTGCCGGCAGGAGTCCATATGGCCGTCGTCGATCCCGGCGTGGGAACGGACCGCCGGCCGGTTGCGCTCCGGACCGGTCGAGGCGACTTCCTTGTCGGGCCGGACAATGGGCTGCTGATCCCGGCCGCGGAGCGGCTCGGCGGCGTGACTGCGGCCCACCAGCTGGTCAACCCGGCCTTCCGCCTGCCCGAGGTCAGTCGGACGTTCCACGCTCGCGACGTCTTCGCGCCGGCGGCGGCTCACCTCTCGCTCGGCGTGCCGATCGAGGCGCTTGGTCCGGCGGTGGCCGTCGAATCGCTGGCCAAGCTGGACCTGCCGGCGCCGCGGGCCGGAGCCGGAGCGCTCGATGCGGCGGTCGTCTTCATCGACGCGTTCGGTTCTGCCCAACTGCTGGCCACTCTCGCCGATCTCGAGGCGGCTATGGGCCCCGTCGTCCCCGGCGACACGCTGGTAGTTGAAGGCGCCGGCCCCGCGGCCGCGACCTCGTTCAACAAGATCGAGTTGCGTTGGCGACTGGCCTACGGCGAGGCCGCTGCCGGCGAGCCCCTCTTGTGCACCGACTCCGCAGGTCGACTCTCGGTGGCGATCAGTCACGGCCACGCCGCTCGAACGCTTGGCCTGGCCCCGGCACAACTGCTGCGGATCCGGCGACGCTGAACGCCGAACACAAGGAAACGCCCGAAGGAACCTACTCGCTGCGTGAGCTTTGATGTCATCGCGGCCGCTAGCAGGCGCTCGGCACCTTCGGGCTATCAACTACCCTAGGGGATTGGACGGACCCATACAATCGGGTTTTCCACCTACTACCGAATTAGTTTCGATTGCTGTCCACAAGTTATCCACGCTTTGGGGACAACTCCCACCCGGCGGGGCCCGCGAGGGTGCCGTCGGCAAGCCAGATTCTGCATGCGTGGACGCCGATCAGACACGTTCTGTATGCGCGCGATCGCCCTGGCTGCGGTTCAGGCGGTGGTTCCGGCCTCGAACTGGAGACGGCCGTCCATCGACCCAACGGCCTGGCGAGGCATCCACGCTGCGGCGGCGATAGGCGCGACCACGGCGTTGGCGAGCATTCGGAGGGTGTGCGGGGAAACCCGGAAGACGGCCGTGTCCGTACCGGCTGCGGCCCAGACCCACTGGTACTGCGTGAGGTCTTGATCCATGACGATCCGCACATCGCGGCCGTGTCCGAACGGCGGGATTCCGCCTATGGAGTACCCGGTGAGCTCGCGAGCCTCGCGCGCGGAGGCCTTGCGGATGGCGAACTCGCCGGTGACCGCAGCCAGCAAGGCCAGGTCGACCTGATTTCCACCCGATACCAGGCAGACGATGGGGAGCAGCCGATCCTCGGGACGCGGGGCCACGAACACCAGAGACTTGACGATCTGGCCGACTTCCACATCGACCGCGGCAGCGGCCTCCTCGGCAGTGTGGGTGGTATCCGGCATGACTCGAATATCGAGCGCCACCCCCTTGCGAGAGGCGACCTCGATCACCCTTTGAATGGCTGGGTGCGAGAGATCGGTCACGTCTCGAAATCTACCATCCGTTCGAGTTGAACTTCCCAAAAGGTATCGGTTTGACTACCCGGCGGAACAGTGGCTGAACGCGGTCCCTCAAGTGGGGGGCGCCATCCAGCCCTGGCGTCATGCCACTACTTTCCTATTCGACGCAGAAGCTGTTTTGGATGCATCGCCGGCACGGTATTTTTCGACCACCCGTACGAACAGTCCTCGTGCAGGGTCGCGTTTCGGATGGGTTGATCGCAACTGCCCGATAGGGTTACCGAGTACCTATATGGACGCGCGGTAGCGGTCGGCGGCGCCGGCCACCACAAGGTAAACGGCGAGCGAGACCACGAGCGACGGGATCGTGCCGCCCAGCCAGCCGACGAATGTGGTCTCAGCCAGATAGGCGGCGATGCCGCAACCCCACGCCAGAAGGGCGATTGGATTGATGCCTCGAGCACCGTCCTGCCCCGGCGTCGGGTACAAGTCCTCGACGCCGTAGTGACGCCGCCTCAGGACGAAATAATCGGCGAACAGGACTCCGAAGAGCGGCGTGAACAGCGACCCGACGAGGTACAGGAAGCTCTGGAAGTTGCCGAGATCCACGGTCAGCGCTATTGCCAGGCAGAGCCCGCCGAGAGCGGCCACCAGGACTCGAGTGGAGAGCGCCGGCAGGACATTCTTGACCGAGATGGCGGCCGAATAGACGTCGGCAAAGGCGTTGTCGGTCTCGTCGCCGAGAAGCAGCGCCAGGCCCGCGGCACCGAAAGCGACGGTCATGATCGAGGCGATGAGATCGGAGCCCGGCAGCACCAGGATCAACATCACGCCGAGGGTGAAGAACAGGACGTTGGAGACGGCGAAGCCCGATACGGTTCCCCAGAACGACGATCTCGAGCTGCTACCGAACCGATTGAAGTCGGCGACGAGCGGCAGCCAGCTGATCGGCATCGCCACGACCAGGTCGATCGCCTGGGCGAAGGAAATACTCCCGTCGCCGGGCCGGCTTGCCAGGGCCGCGAAATCGGCGTGAGCCACCACGTAGATTGCCATCCAGCCGGCAGTGGCCAGGACGATCCATATCCCCGCCTTCTCCAGCCACTGGCGTACGACGACCAGCGGGCCGCCCAGCGCGAAGGCGATGACCACGAGTCCCCACACGATCGTCCAGAGCGGGTAGGCCGCCGAGCCGAGCACCGACTCGCTCAAACGTGCCGACGCCTGAGCCATGATGACGAGCTCGAAGGCGCCCCAGCCGACAAGCTGGACCACGTTGATGAGGCTGGGCAGGTAGCTGCCCCACTGGCCGAAGCTCGGCCGCAGGCTGACCATCGAAGGAACTCCGTGGTCGCTGCCGACGACACCGGCGAGGCCCAGCATGACGTTGCCGATGAGCGTGCCGACGAGAATCGCGGCGATCGCCTCCCAGAAGCCGAGGCCCGGCACAAGGGCCGTGCCGGCCAGCAGCACCAGCAGCCCGACGCCAAGGTCGGCCCACAGGACGAAATAGTCGAAAAAGCCGAGGATTCGGAAGCGATCCGGCACTCGCTCGATGCCGATCGTCGCTGCGGCAAGATCGCTGCGCGGGACGCCCAGCGGCTGCGCTTCCGGCAGCTCTCCGCCCGTGAGTCGATCCGTCAGGGTGCCCATCGTCAGAAGGCCACGTAGCCGAGCCGGCCGGGATCGACGACTCGACCCGCCTCGACCAGATCGACGCGCCCGCCCGAGCAGCGCCCGACCACACGGCCGACCGTGATGCGGTCGTCCGCGGCCAGGGTTGCGGTCACCTGGGCCAGTCGATCTTCGGGCGCGGCGAAGAGCAGCTGGTAGTCCTCGCCTCCGGATACCGCGAACTGGCGCGCCCTCTCGTCGCCGAAGAGCGCCACCGCCGCGGGATCGAGTGGCAGGAGGTCGAGGTCGATCTGGATGGCTACGTCGCTCGCTCGTGCCAGATGCAAGGCTTCGCTGGCCACTCCGTCGCTCACGTCGATGGCGCAGCGCAGGCCCATCTCCGCCAGGGCCCGACCGACCGCGAGGCGCGGGCTCGGCCTATGGTGAGCCTGCAGCAGCGTGGCCGCTTCCGGCCGGGACAGCCGATCGCGATCGGCCTCGAGCAGCAGAGCCAGGCCGGCGGCCGATGCTCCGACTGTGCCGGTCAGCACGAGAACGTCGCCCGGCAGCGCGCCGTCGCGTCGCAGCAGCCGGCCCGGCGCCGCCTCGCCGACCAGCGCCACGCTTATCACGAGTGGCCCCGACGTACGGACGGTGTCACCGCCGACGACGCGCGTGCCCGTGGAGCGGGCGAGGTCGCTCAGGCCGTCGTAGATCTCCTCGACAATTCGCTGCTGGCCCGGCAGAAGCGCCACCGACACGAGCGCTCGACCCGGCCATGCCCCCATCGCCGCAAGATCCGACAGGTTGACCGCCAGCGCCTTCCAGCCCAGGTCGCGTGGCGAAGTCCAGTCGAGACGGAAATGCACGCCTTCCACGAGCATGTCCGTGGTGGCCACGACCAGAGCGTCCGGAGATGGCTGCCACGCGGCGGCGTCGTCGCCGATGCCCAGACCGTCCGCCGCGGGATCGAGACGGCGGGCGAGCGACTCGATCAACTCGAACTCGCCGGCACCACTCACCTCGTCGCTCCGAAGGACTCATCGTGGGCAGCTCGAACCGCTCGCGACGCGCGCTCCACCCCGGCCTCCCGAACGACCTTCATCAACTCCGCCGTCGCGCGGCCCGGGTCAGGCGCTCGAGTGATCGCGCTGATGACCGCCACCACGTCCGCGCCGGCCAGGACTGCCCGGCCCGCGTTCTCGAGAGTGATCCCACCGATCGCCACGATCGGCGGCGGGGCGGATCGCCGGACCGTCGCCCCCGCCTGGGCAATCCCCTGCCGTTCCACCGTGGCACGTGCCGTCCCGAGTAACCCGAGCCCAGTCCAGCTCGCGTCCGGCTTGGATCCGGTCGGGAAGATGGCACCGACCCCCAGGCAGTCGGCCGTGACGGCATCGGGCAGGCCCAGCTGGAGGGTTTCGGTTATGGAGAGTCCGATGAGCGCGTCCTCGCCCATGAGGCGTCTGGCTGCTGCGATGGGCAGGTCCCCCTGGCCCAGGTGCACCCCGTCGGCTTCAGCCGCGAGCGCGATGTCGACCCGGTCGTTCACGATCAGCAGGGCGCCGGCGTCGCGCGTGAGGCGCCGCAGGGCGATCGCGATCTCCAGGGCCCGGCGAGCAGTTCCTTCCTTCTCACGGACCTGGATGACGCGCACGCCGTTGGCCAGCGCAGCTTCGGCGACGTCCTCCGAACGGCGGCCGAGGCTCAGAGACTCCTCGGTCACCAGATAGACGCCGGCTCGCCGCAGCAGTTCGCGGCGCCGCGTGCGCTCCGGTCCCGCGTGAGCTTCGAAAGCGTCGATCCCCGAGTCCGGCTCGTCCATCTGCCCGACCGGCCGGCCAGTTGCTTCCGTCATGCCGGCTGCGTCTCCCGAACCGATGCCCTGGTGCGGGCCAGGATGGTCGGTTCGTCGAGCGCCGCCGCGGCGTCCATGAGCTGCTGTCGGAACGTGCCCGGTCCGGCACTACGCTCTGCCGCAATCTCGCCGGCGATACCGAAGGCGATCATCGCCTCGGTCGCGGCCAGGAACGGGTCCGGCTCCACCGCCAGAAATGCCCCGACCGTGGCGGTGGCCATGCAGCCGGAGCCGGTTATGCGGCCCATGAGTGGATGCCCGTTGCGAACCTCGGCCGCACGCGTCGCGTCGGCGATGAAGTCCACCGCCCCGCTGACGACGGCCGCGCCCCCAAAGCGAGCGGCGGCCAACCTGGCGGCAGTCGCCGGATCTCCGGCAGACACGGAATCTACGCCGCGGATCTCTGCCTCCATGCCGGAGATCGCGGCCAGCTCGGCGGCATTGCCACGTACCACCGCGACCCGGACGGCCGACCGGATCCGCTCCGTGGTCGTCGTCCTGAACCGCGTGGCGCCCGCGCCGACCGGATCGAGCACGACCGGGACATGACGCGCATTGGCCTCCGTGCCGGCGAGGAGCATCGCTTCGATCCATCTCTCCTCGAGCGTACCGATGTTGAGCACGAGCGCTCCGGCGTAGGCCACCATCTCGCGCACTTCTTCGATTGCGTGAGCCATGACCGGCGAGGCTCCCAGCGCCAGCAGCAGGTTGGCAGTGTCGTTCATGACGACGAAATTGGTGACGTTGTGGATCAGGGGCGTGCGCTCGCGGATCCGACCAAGCGATTGAGCGGTCAGCTCGGCCAGTTCGAGCTCAGGCATCGGACGACCTCCAGAAGTGATTGACCGGCCCGCGGCCGGCTCCGAGCGGTTCTGCGTGTTCGATGGCTCCCTGCAGGAATGCCCGAGCCTCGGTGGCGGCGGCAAGCGGCGTCATGCCCCGCGCCAGGCAGGCGGCGATGGCTGCGGAGAATGTGCAACCTGTGCCGTGCGTGTGCGGAGTGACGATCCGCCTGCCCGACAGGACCTCGAAGGCCCGCCCGTCGAAGACCAGGTCGTCGGACCGATCGCCGTCCAGGTGACCGCCTTTGACGATGACCATCGCCGGACCGAGGGCCTGGATCCGTCGCGCCGCCTCTCTCGCCGACTCGGCGTCGCGAACCTCGATGCCGGACAGGACCGACGCTTCCGGGGCGTTTGGCGTGACCACGGCCGCGAGCGGCAGCAGAAGCCGCGTCAGGGCCTGGACCGCGTCGGGTCGGAGCAAGGTGTCGCCGCTCTTGGCGACCATAACGGGATCCACCACGAGCGGCGCGAAGGAATGCGCGCGCAGCCGGTCTGCCACGGCCTCGATTATCTCGGCACTGGACAGCATCCCGGTCTTCGCGGCATCGGCGCCGATGTCGTCCAGGACGGCGTCGATTTCGGCGGCGACGACATCCGGCGGGATCTCGTGGATCGCCCGGACGCCCATGGTGTTCTGGGCCGTGACCGCGGTGATGGCCGAAGCGCCGTATACGCCGAACGCGGTGAACGTCTTGAGATCAGCCTGTATGCCCGCCCCGCCACCGGAATCCGAGCCGGCGATCGTCAGGGCGCGCGGCCGTCGGGGCGCCTCGCCCATGGCTTCGGTGCCGCTCATCGTGGACCAATCCCTTGCATCGTCGACCTCGGAAGGCAGATGTCGCCGCGCTCCGCGGGGAGTGCGGCGAGGGAGTGGTCGAGCCTGCTTCCTTCGCTGGTATTGCCCAGATCAGGTACGGCGGGTCTGCGGCGTGAGCCGCACTCTCAGCGCTTGTGGCGCTCCCCGGAGGCGTATTCGGTTGCCGAGAATCCTACACCAGCCGCACGGGTCATCCCGCAGAGCGGGCGACCCGGCCCTCGGAGCAGGCTCCTTTCGGCCTCGCTGCTAGCCTGGCTCAATGAGCGCGATGCCGAAAGTGGGCGAGCTCGCCCCTGATTTCGAGCTCCGCGACGACGAAGGCAAGCTGCATCGCCTGTCCGACCGGCGCGGCCACTACACCGTTGTGTACTTCTACCCGGGCGACGACACGCCCGGCTGCACCAAGGAAGCCTGCTCGTTCCGAGACAACCACGCCGCCTTCCAGGCCGCCGACACCGAGGTCTGGGGCCTGAGTCCGCAAGGAACCGAAAGCAAGGCCGCGTTCCGAGCCAAATATGGTCTGCCCTTTACGCTCCTTCCGGACGTGGGCCACCCCGTGGCCGAGCTCTACGGCACCTGGGGGGAACGGACGAAGGACAACAGGACCTTCATGACCATCCTGAGGACGAGCTTCCTGGTTGGTCCGGACGGGCGCGTCGCCCACGTCTGGGAGAAGGTCACGCCCGACAACCACGCCGTCGAGGTGCTCGATGCGCTGAGGGAAGCGCGCGCGACTCCCGCCTGAGACTTCCGCGCCGGCCGCATGTCGCCGAGCGCGCGGCGGGCCGGATCTTCGTACCGGATCTCGCTTGCCGGCCGCCCAAGATACTTGCGGCCGGGTCTCGGCGCGCCCTCGTGTACAGTGCCGGGCATAGAGAGAGGCCTCGCCCGTGGGGGGAGACGAGCGAAGCCTCGGCCGGCATGATAACTCCATCAGGCAACCGTCGATGGGGCGATCTCGATGGGCGCACGTGGGCTTCCACTCGTGTGCGTTGCCCATCGACAACGACGTTTCCGGCGGGCCAACGCACGGCAAGCCACTCCAAGGCAGGAAGATGACAGACGCCAAACTCACCGGCCACACCTGGCGGCCCAACCGCTTCATGGTCATCGTCGGCCACCCCGACGACGCCGATTTCGGACCGGCCGGGACGGCCGCAGCCTGGATCGACGCCGGCGCGGAAGGCTGGCTCGTCTGCTGCACGTCCGGCGATGCCGGCGGCGAAGACCCGACCCTCGATCCGATGGAGCTCGCGCGCGCTCGCGAGGAAGAACAGCGCCGAGCGGCCGAGATCGTCGGTTATCGCGGTGTGACGTTCCTGCATCAACCGGACGGCAATCTCGCCAACGACCTCCCGCTTCGAGAGATGCTCGTGCGAGAAATCCGGACCTTCAAGCCGGACGCCGTTCTGTGCGGCGATCCCGAGGTCGTCGTTCATCGCGGCGGCGGGGTCAACCACACGGATCATCGGGCGGCGGCTATGGCCGCGATCGACGCCGTGTACCCGGCCGCGCGCAACCCGATGGCGTTTCCGTGGCTGGCCAAGGGAGGGCTGGCCGCTCACAAGGTGCGGCGCCTGTATCTGATGTGGACCAACCAGGCCGACGTCTGGATCGACGTAACCTCCACTGCCGATCGCAAGATAGAGGCGCTGCGCTGTCACGAAAGCCAGCTGCACGATCCCGAGGCGGTCTTCAGCCGCGTTCGCGGTCGAATGACGGAGCAGGGCGCCGTGATCGGCGTCGCGGCCGCCGAGAGCTACAGGCTCGTGGTCATCGATGCGGATCCAGACGAAGATCCTGAGCCCGTGGAAGCCGCCGCCGCGCAGACGCGCTCGGCCTAGGAGGCGGGCAAGCGGGGCCTATCCGGTCGTCGAGAAGAGGAGCAGCCGGACCCTCGGCCAATCGTTCCAGAGATCGGCCAGCTGGTCGGCTCGGTGGCCCAGCAGCCCCACGAGTTCGCCCAGCGTCAGCGCGGGCGCTCCGGCGGCGATGAACGCGTCACCCGACGCATAAACTCCGCTGAAGAGGTGCTCCGCCTCGCTTGCCTTGGCCAGTAGCGGACTCGGACCGGCAGCAGACCGGCGGCGCCGACGGCCAGGGCAAGGTCGCGCTGAGAGGGAACTCGGCCGTCGACGAAGCCCGTGAAACCGTCGAAGCGGAACCCGAGAGCGGCCAGGCCACGCGCTATCTCCCGAGATTGCGCGGCGGTGAACTGATCCCAGAACGGATTCCCGGGCTGGAACTCGAGGCAGGCAGCTTCGATGGCGGCGGCCAGGACCAGGTCCACGAAGTTGGACAGACGCAATTGCCACGTCCCTCGAGCCGTCGAGTCGGATCCCGCCAATCGATCGACCAGTGCGCTGAGCACCCGGCCGTCGCGCCTCATCAACCGGACGATCGCCTGCGGGTGCTCGGCCCGGATGTCGATCGAGAGCCGATCGGCCGGAGGCGCGCCTTCGTCGAACTCCGGCGACGCGGCCGCTGCGGTCGGGACATTGGAGGCAGTCGCGACCTCCCTGGCCGGGACGCCGGCGGCCGATCGAGTCGTCGAGGCCGGCTCTGTCGCGGGCACGGCCAAAGCCGCCCGCGCCGAGGCAAGGGCGACTGCCCACGAGGCGCCCGCGGCAACGTCCGCGCCCGCAGCAACGTCCCCGGCCGCACCGGTGCGGTCCGTGGCCGACCCGTCGGTGTCGACGCCGATCGAGTCGGCCTCCTCGAGTGCGGCTCTGGCTTCGGCGCAGGCCTTCATGGCCGACTCGGCCATCGTCTCGCTGGCATCGGCAGTGTCGGACCGCCTGGTCAGTTCGGAGAGGAACTCCTCGGCGAGTCGACGCTCGCGCCGCAGGCGTGCCTCGGCAGCGCGGCTGCGACCGTTGATGGCGTTGATCGCGTCGAGCCACGCCGCTGCCGCGGCCTCGACCTGCAGCCGGTCCTGGGCGGACTTGACTGCCTTCTTGAACGTCCGATGCGCCTCTTCCTTGGACAGATGGATCGCGGTCGGATCGACGTCGGCCTGAGCCATGGCCACGGCTTCCGCCTGGTCGGAGCAGGCCCGAACGGCCTCGTCCACGCGAGCCGCGGCCGCGTCCGCCTCCTTGCGCGCCCTCCCCGCGAAAGCGCAACGAATCTCTACCAGGCGGCTGCGGCCGGCCGGATGCGCCGCCGGATCTTCGGTGGGAATCGCGATCTCGTCTGAAGTCCCGCTGCGGACCGGATCGGCACTCAGTGGAGGCCTCCCTTGGACTTGCAGCCACCTACCCGCGGTTGCGTACGTCCGCCTCGACGTTGCTTGCAGTCATCTTACGCAAGTCCGATCTCGACGAAACACGAATCCAACGAACACTCGACCTGGCACGAGCCGGGCTAGATCCGCCGGACCGTCGATCGGTCACGCCGCGGACATCGCGGACATCGCGCCAAACGTGCGGATGGCGCGCAGTTCGAAGAGCGAGGGCCTAGCGATCGTTGACCGAAGCAGCGAATCGTTGGGTCAGGAGACCTTTACGCCCGCCGCCCGCCGGCCCCGGTTGGTTCGCCGGTCAGGTGTGAGAAGCCCGACCAGGAAACCGTCGCCGTGCTTGCGGACCGCAATCTCGACCTCGGCCTCCGCGGCAACACGCAGGAGGCGCTGACGGATCGTTATCGGCTTTTCCGTCGGATCGAGGCGGACTTCGAATACCTGCTCAGGACCTTTGAGCTGCCCGATCAGCCGCTTGAATTGTCGCTGCTGCTGTTCGCGCTCACGTGCCGCGGGGCTCAGCTCGCGCGGCCGCTGGCTTCCTTTGTCCATGAGCGCCGGGTCGGCCTTCCGAACAGTGACCATATTGTTCCTCTCTCCCAGCACAGGACCCAGACATCGTAGTCGTCCACCAAATGACGACAGTCAGTGGACTATACCCTTTTGTTGCCATGGGGCCACATATTTGTTCGAATTCGATGGGCCGCGTGCCGCAGTATGTGTGAACGAGCCGGGCCGAACCCGGGCCGACCCGGAAGAGGTGACCCGGGCCGGCGGCTGCACGCCACCGGGTCGGGCATCGTCGGCGGACCGCGTGGCGCGGCTCGCATTCGACCCGATAACGGCGTTTGCGGGGGAGTGGTTGCGCCCCGCGATCCACGACCCATCCGGGTGGGTCCCACCTGCCTCCGAGAGCCGTCCGCGGAGACACATACTCCGCTCCCCGGCTAGACTTCCCTGGCGTCCTTCCTGACCGGGCGCCGGTCGTCCACGCGGATGCCCGGCGTTGTTGCTGGACGCTCTCGCCCTGAACGGGCCGATCCATGACGCGTACAGCAGGTGATAGCGCTATGAAAATTGGCGTCGCCAAGGAGAGCGCCTCAGGAGAGCGCCGGGTCGCGCTCGTCCCGGAGGCGGTCGATAAGCTGCGAGCCGCCGATCTGGACGTGCTCGTCGAGCGGGACGCCGGCGCCCAGGCCTGGTTTCCGGACATCGACTACGCCGAAGCCGGGGCCAAGATCGTGACCGCTCCTGCGCTCTACTCGCAGGCCGACGTGATCTTGAAGATCCACCGTCCCGCCCCGCCAGAGATGAAGCTGCTGCATCCGGACCAGGTCGTAATCGGCATGCTCGCGCCGCTGCTGGATCCCCAATCGATGGCCGAAATGGCCCGCATGAACGTGACGGCGATCAGCCTCGACGCCATACCTCGGACTCTGAGCCGATCACAGGGCATGGATGCGCTTTCCTCGCAGGCGAACGTCGGCGGATACAAGGCCGTGCTGGTCGCCGCGGAGGCCTTTGGTCGGTATTTCCCGCTACTGACGACACCGGCCGGCACCGCCAGGCCGGCCAACGTTCTGATCCTGGGCGTGGGCGTGGCCGGCCTCCAGGCGATCGCCACCGCCCGACGTCTCGGGGCCCAGGTCAAGGCCTACGACGTGCGCTCCGAAACAAAGGAGCAGGCCGAATCGCTGGGCGCTCAATTCATCACTCTCAGGTCCGCCATCGAGGGCACCGGACAGGGCGGTTACGCCCGATCCCTGACGCCGGAGGAACAGGCCGCTCAGCAGGATGAGCTGAACGACGTGATCGCCTCGCACGACATCGTCATAACGACGGCCCAGGTTCCCGGCCGTCGACCGCCGGTCCTGGTAACGGCCGCGGCCGTCGAGTGCATGAGGGCGGGCTCGGTCATCGTGGACATGGCGGCCAGCGAGCTCGGCGGCAACTGCGAGCTTTCCAACCCGGGCAAGATCACGATCACGCCCAACGGAGTCGCCATTCACGCTCCGCTCAATCTCCCCGCGTCGATGCCTACTGGCGCGAGCGCCTTCTATTCCCGCAACATAACCAACCTGCTGCTCAACTTCGTCAAGCTGGGCGAGTTCCGGCTCGACTTCGAAGACGAAGTCACGGCTGCTACCGTCATCACCTACGGAGGCGAGGTAGTCCAGGAGGCTACCCTGAAGCTCCTGCAGCCCGCATCGCGGGGAGGCGCCAAGGCATGAACGTCGGAACCCTACTCGACTACCTGACGGTCTTCGTCCTGGCAATCCTGCTGGGTTTCGAGGTTATCAGCCGCGTTCCCGCCACTCTCCACACGCCGCTGATGTCGGGCACCAACTCGATCCACGGCATCGTCCTCGTCGGCGCCATCGGTCTTGCCGCAACGGCCGATACCCCGCTGACCGCGATCCTCGCCCTGGCCGCGATGGCTTTCGCCGGGGCAAACGTCGTCGGCGGCTACTGGGTGACCGACCGGATGCTGCAGATGTTCAAACGGCGCCCGGTGCCAACGAACGACAAGTCGGCCAGGTGACGAGGGGACCCAGATGAGCGCCACCAACATCGGCTACCTGGTCCAGTTGTCCTTCATCGTCGGCGCGGCCCTCTTCGTGGTCGGTCTGCACTTGATGAACTCGCCCGCCACCGCCCGAACCGGCAATCGTCTTTCGGCGACGGGCATGATCATCGCCGTCGCCGCCGAGGTCATCTTCGTCGGCGAAGGCTCCGTGGGCATCTGGAATTGGGTAATCATCGTCGCCGGCCTGGCCCTGGGTGGCGGCCTCGGGCTGAGGATGGCCCGGACCGTCCAGATGACCTCCATGCCGCAACTCGTGTCGCTCTTCAACGCCGTGGGCGGCGGTGCGGCCGCGATGCTGGCCCTCAGCGACTTCCTCACGCTCGACGGTCACCGCGTCCTCGCCGGCGGAGTTCCCGGCCTCGACGGCTGGCGGACCCTCTTCATCCTGGCGGACGTCCTGATCGGTTCGGTGACGTTCACTGGCTCGCTGATCGCCTCAGCCAAGCTGATGGGTCGCATCAAGGGCCAGCCGATCATGATCCCGGGCGGCCGGATCGTGTCCTGGTTCACCGTCGTCTGCGGCATCAGCGTTTCGATTGTGTTGATTCTCGCGGGCGCCGGTGTCGTCACCTACGACACGAGCGTGCTCTACCTGCTCCTGGTCATCGGGCTGGCGTGCGCCCTGGCCTTCGGCGTGATGCTGGTCCTGCCCATCGGCGGCGCCGACATGCCCGTCGTCATCTCGCTCCTCAACGCCTTCACCGGCACGGCCGTCTCGATGGCCGGCTTCGTCGTCGGCAACGTGATGCTGATCGTGGCCGGCGCCCTGGTTGGAGCCTCGGGGGCGATCCTGACGCGGCTCATGGCCACCGCCATGAACAGATCGATCGCCAACATCCTGGTCGGCGGCTTCGGCTCGGCGGAGGGCACTCAGGCCGAGCTGAGTGGCGTGGGTGGCTCCGTCCGCGAAGTTTCCGTCGACGACGCCGCGATCCAGCTCGCCTATGCGAGCAAGGTCGTCATCGTCCCGGGCTACGGCCTCGCGGTCGCCCAGGCGCAGCACGGCGTCCGCGAACTGGCGGACCTGCTCGAGGCCCGCGGCATCGAAGTCTCGTATGCGATCCACCCTGTGGCCGGCCGCATGCCGGGTCACATGAACGTGCTCCTGGCCGAGGCGAACGTGCCCTATCCGCAGCTGCGCGAGATGGACGACATCAATCCGGAGTTCGACCGGACGGACGTGGCTCTGGTGGTCGGCGCCAACGACGTGACCAACCCGGCCGCCCGATCGGATCGCTCCAGCCCCATCTTCGGCATGCCGATCCTGGACGTTGACAAGGCGCGCTCGATCATCGTGCTCAAGCGCTCGATGGGTCGCGGCTACGCCGGCATCGACAACCCGCTGTACGTCAACCCCAAGACGGGTATGTATTTCGCCGACGCGAAACGTGGTCTTCAGGAGCTGATCGCCGCGGTCAAGGCCCTCTAGGAACGACACGGGGCGAGCCGGCGAGCCTCGACGCCGGGACTCTGAGCGCCGCCGTGCCGGCGGGTGGGCGGCGCGGAAGTCCGGCAGCCCGGGCGATTCGGCCATGGACGAGCGCCTCACTACGTAGCAAGATCACGCCAAGCGATCCTCGGTCTCCCCACCCAGGACGGCAGAGTCGTTCGCGAGAGCTCCGTCGCGGGATGGCCGGCAAGACCGGTCCGGCGACACGCGCCTACGGAGGGTCGCGTGACCTCTGATCGAGTTCGCCATACGCCTCGAGACACCTCGGGAAACGGCCCGTCGGGGACACTCCGGCCCGGCGGCGAGGAGCGTTATCGCCAGCTCTTCAACGAGCTCCTCGATGGCGTCGCGCTGCACGAGATCGTCTGCGACGGATCCGGTCGTCCGATCGACTACATATTCCTGGACGTCAACCCGGCCTTCGAGCGGCTGACCGGCCTGCGGGCGCCCGACATCCTTGGGCGACGGGCGCTCGAGGTGATTCCGGATCTGGAACCGGAATGGATCGAGCGATACGGGCGAGTGGCCCTCACCGGCGCGCCCGACCATTTCGAGAATTACAACGCGGCCATCGGTCGACATTTCGAAGTCCGGGCTTACCGGCCCGCAGCCGGCCAGTTCGCGGCCGTGTTCCGTGACGTGACCGACAGGCTTCGCGCCGAGGCCGAAGTCAGGGACCAGCGCGCCTTCGCCGAGACCATCATCGCCAGTGCCGGTGAAGGCATGATCGTCTACGACCTGGACCTCCGTTTTCGCGTCTGGAACCCCGTCATGGAAGAGTTGACGGGCCTCCCCGCGACCAGGGTTCTGGGCAGAGACGCCTTCGAGCTGTTCCCAGAAGTCATGGCCACCGGTGTCGGCCTGGATCTGGACCAGGCCAGGTCCGGGGAGTCGTCCACGTCCCGCGAGTTCGAATTCGCGGTTGCTCGAACCGGCAAGCGGGGCTGGGTCCTGCAGACGAATCGGCCGCATCGGGACGCCGGCGGAGAGATCATCGGCGTGGTGTCCTCCGTGCGCGACATCACGGCCCGACACGAGATGGACGAGGCGATCCGCCGGTCCGAAGAGCAGCTGCGGGCCATCTTCGACAGCGTCGGCGACGGCGTGGCCATCCACGAACCGTACGGCAAGTTCGTCGAAGTCAACCGCGTCGTGTGCGAGCGCCTGGGCTACACGCGCGAGGAGCTCCTCGATATGGGTCTGGCCGATATCGTCGCGCCCTCGGCCGCCCCATTCGTGTCGGGGAACGTCGAACTGACGCTGCAAGGCGGGGTCCATTCCTTCGAGTCGACCCACCTTCGCCGGAACGGAACGGAGATCCCGGTCGAGGTGGTGACTCGCCGGATCGAATTCCGCGGCCGGCCGGCAATCCTTGCGGTTCATCGCGACATCACCGAGCGAACGAAAGCCAACGAGGCATTGCGTGAGCAGGCTCGCTTGATGCAGCAGCTCCTCGACGCCATCCCGAGCGCCATCGCAGCCAAGGACCGCGACGGCCGGCTGCAAATGGTGAACGACGCGTTCGTCCAGGTCATAGGCCACGACCACGGCCGGGTCATCGGCAAGACGGTGGCCGAACTGGGCATGCCGGACGCCGAGCTTCAGGCCGCGCGCGACCGCCAGGTGCTCGACGAAGGCACGATCGTCAGTTATGAATCCGACACGACGCCCATAGACGGGCCCCGATTGCGCCTGTTGATGACCAAGGCCCCGCTCCGGTCCCAGACCGGAGAGATAACCGGCATCGTGAGCGTGGCCCTGGACATATCCGACCGTTATCGCGTGGAGCAGGCTCTGCGACTGTCGGAGGAGCGCTTCCGGCGACTGTTCGAAAGTGCCGGCGATGCGATCTTCATGCTCGATCCGACGACCGGCTATTTCATCGAGGTGAACAAGGCAACCTGCGAACGCCTCGGTTACTCACGCGAAGAACTGCTCGGCCTGACTCCGCTCGACGTCGACACGCCGGAATACGCGGCGACGTTTCCGGAACGGCTCAAGACGATCATGGCCAGGGGCTCGCTCTCATTCGAAACCGGGCTGAAGCGCCGAGACGGCGCGGAGATACCGGTCGACATGAGCGCCACCATGGTGGAGCTCGAGGGCCGCCGCATCCTCCTCGCCATCGCGCGAGACATCTCGGAGCGCAAGCGCGCCGAGGCCGAAAGGGCCGAACTGGAGGAGCAGCTTCGCCAGGCACAGAAGATGGAGGAGATAGGCCGGCTCGCCGGTGGGATCGCGCACGACTTCAACAACCTGCTGACCGCCATTCGCGGCAGCGCCAGCCTGGCCCTGGCATCGCTGCCACCGGGCGATGGGCCACGAGACGACCTGGAGCAGATCGAGCAGGCCGCCGACCGCGCCGCCGGACTGACGCGCCAGCTGCTGGCCTTCGCCCGGCGCACGGTCCTCCAGCCCGAGGTGGTCGATCTCGGCGAAATCGTTCGACGCCTCGAGCCGCTGCTCCACCGGCTCATCGGCGAGGACATCAGGCTCCTGACTTCTGTTCCGGACAACTCGAACTTCGTCCTGGCCGATCCGGGTCAGATCGAGCAGGTGATCGTGAATCTCGCCGTGAACGCCGCGGATGCCATGCCGGTCGGCGGCACGCTCAGGATAGAGATCGCCGGCTGCGACGGATCGCAGGGTCTATCGGAGTTCGGTCCGTGCGGGCCGATGACGTCGATTTCCGTGACCGACACCGGACACGGCATGGACGCCGAGACTCTGAAGCATGCTTTCGAGCCGTTCTTCACCACCAAAGGCCCCGGCAAGGGAACCGGCCTGGGCCTCGCCACGGTCTACGGCATCGTGCGACAGTCCGGCGGGAGCGTCAGCGCGGACAGCCGGCCGGGCGTGGGGTCAACGTTCACCGTCAGGCTGCCGCGAGTTGCCCCGACGGCGCCGTCCGGCACGGACGCGCCGGCGGTCATCGCCGCTCCCCTCGCTCGGACGGGCACGATCCTCGTGGTCGAAGACGACAGCGGCGTGCGCCAATTCGCCAGCCGCGTGCTCGAGGTGGCGGGCTACAAGATCCTCACCGCTTCGGATGGATTCACCGCCGTCGAGGTGGCCCGCAGCCATGCGATCGACCTCCTGCTCACCGACGTGGTCATGCCCGGGATGAGCGGCCGGGAAGTCGCCCTGAAGCTGGCCGAGGCCCGGCCCGAAATCCGCGTCCTGTATATGTCGGGCCACACGGACAAGGGAATCGTCCACGACGGCGTCCTGGAGCCGGACATCGACTTCCTGGCCAAGCCGTTCACGGCGAGCGCGCTCCTTGCGGCCGTCGACGACGTCCTGGCTAAGGAGAAGCGCGACTAGGCGGAGGCGCGTCACAAGGCGGCCGGTTGTCAGGCGGGGTCGGGCCCTCAGGCCTCTTCGACCTCCTTCACGACGATCACGGAAACGCCCGAGAGAGCCTCGATGTCAGTCAGAACCGGGTGCCTCTGGGCCATGTTGGGCAACCTGATCTCCAGGTCCATCAAGTGGCCCGTCTTCGACTTCTCGCTCGACACGGACAGGATCTCCACGTGGTGGCCGAGCAGCACTTTCGAGACGCCCGCGAATGCTTCGAGCTTCTTGAGTCCAAGCTGAAGGTGCATCAGACGGCCGCCGCTCAGCTGCAACTTGCCGACGAGGACGTGCATCGGCCACAGCGCCAGGAGACCGATCATGGTTCCGGAAAGCGCGAGGAAGTAGGCGCCGGCGCCTGCGGCCAGCCCGATCGAGGCCACGACCCAGAGACTTGCGGCGGTGGTCAGGCCCCGGATGTTGGTGCCGTACTTGATGATCGCTCCGGCGCCGAGAAAGCCGATGCCGGTGACCACCTGGGCCGAGATTCGACTGGGGTCCGTCGCGGCGGTGTCGGCCAGCTTGGGAAAGCCATAGATGGACATGACCGTGAAGACGGCCGACCCCAGCGAGACGAGCATGTGCGTCCGCATGCCGGCCTGATGTCCATGGACCTCGCGCTCCAGCCCGAGTGCCGCCCCGAGAAGAGCCGCCGCAACCAGGCGGATCAGGATATCGAACTGGAACGAGATGTCCGTAGGCACGCCATTTCACCTCGAGCCGGCACAGAGCGGGCGTGATCTGCCCTTCGTCAGGCTGACGGCAGTGTAGTGGTCCGAGGGACCGATTCTCGCGATCCAGGAGCCCGGCCTGGTCGTGGCCCATTCGGGTTGGCGCAACCAGTACCCATACGGGTGGCGGCAGGACCCCAGTACACAGGTCCGATTGTGGAAGCCCCGGCAATCAACTTACCGTTGACACCGATGCACGCGGCCTGCGCGTGCGAACGCATCAGCAAGCAAGGGAGCCGGCGGTGACGTTGATCGTCCTGACCCCGGTCGTGCTGGGCTTGATCCATCTGATGGGCAAGCGCTGGTAGGCCTGAGGCCCCAAGAGAAACCCGGGTCTCGAGATCCGGGTTTCTTCATGTCTGGGGCGCTCGGCGGTGACGGAGCGCAAGGGAAGGCGCGCAATGCCTGGCCTGCCCGAAAGCCGGGGCGACTTCAGTCGCGGTCGGTCATGCCCAACCGGATCGCGGCCGCGGCCGCCTCGACCCGGCCCGAGACTCCAAGCTTCGTCAAAATCTTGCTGACATGGACCGCGACCGTCTTGCGCGTTATGAATAGTCGCCGCCCAATCTCAGGGTTGGTGCGGCCCTCTGCGATCAGCGCCAGCACTTCCAGTTCGCGCTTGCTGAGACCGAAATCGTGCGGCGCCGGCCCGGCCGAGGGGGTCACGAAATCGGACACGAACGTCGCTTCCGAGCGGGCGGTCGAACCACTCACCCTGGCCGAACTCGGGCCGGCAGCCGACCCAGCCTGGGCCGACCGAGGCTGCGAGCCCGTCCTGCTTCCGGAGCGCGTCGCGGCCACCGCATCGAGGCGGCCTTCCAGGGCCGTGGCGATTTGCTTGGGGAGCGGCAGCAGGGCCCTGCTGGAGAGTTCGGCGACCGCCCGGAGGAGCGGCCAGGCCCCGAGCTTGAACGCGGCCTCGGCCGCTTGAGTGATGGGCTCGCGGGCGGCCGTGCGCGTGGTCCGGCCGCGCGCCTGCTCCAGCAACGCCTCGGCCTGACGCCAGCGGGCACGAGCGGCCTGGTACGGGTCGCCCAGGTCCGCCCATTCGAGTGCCAGCTGCTCCCACGTCTCGGCCTCGTCGTGGCCCTCGATCCGCGACCGATATGCCCGGGCCGTCTTGATGGCGAGGTCCGCCTGGCGCCGCGAGCCCGTCTTTGGTGACACGCCGCAGGCCCGGACCACGGCCTCGGCCCGGAGCATGACCGGCATGCTCCGCTCGCGGGCGGAGGCCAGGGTGGCGAAGTCGTGGCGGCGGTGGGCCTCGAGCGCGATGGTGGCGTCGACCTCCAGGAACGTCGAGGCCATGCGAGCCATGAGGAGCCAGTCCTCGGTGTCGCTGACGCGGACCCAGCCACGATCCGCCGCCTTGTGGGCATCCACGAGGTCGTCCTGCCAGAGCGCATACTCGGCCGCGGCCTGCTGTGCCGGGACGGAGAACTGCGGGTCCTGGACTGTCTCGACGGCCAGCAGCGTCTGGCCGAGGAGTCGGCCCGCAGACTCACCTGCGGCCGAGGCCACTTCCAGAGTGGCCAGACTCAGCAGCGGAGTCAGGAACCAGATCCCGACCGGGCTCCAGCTCAACGCGTCGAGGCAAAGCCGGCGGCATTCATCCCATCGACCAAGGAAGAACAGCGAGTCGGCCGCGTTGGCGCGCAGAAAGTTGCCATACACGGTGGCCTGACCCGCTCTCTCGGCCTCGGCGATGCCCTCGTAGGCGATTGCAATGGCCTCTTCGCGGCGTCCCAGGAGATCCAGGACCGTGGTCAGGTTGGCGTAGACGCGGAAAAGATCGTCGAGTCGACCCATGTCGGCCGCCTCGTCGCGAGTCTGGCGCAGCTTCCACACTGCCGGCTCGGGGTCTTCGCCCCAGGCGTCGGCCACGGCCAATGTGCAGGTGGCGTGGAGCAACTCCTGGCGCGCGTCTTCGCCGACCGCCGTGGCCACTTCGACGGCTTCCTGGGCGTATCGCTTGGCTTCGGAGAACACTCCTTCACGCATTCGGAACTGAGCAAGCGAGCCCAGGACGCGGGCACGAGCCGGCGACGGCTCCGGCGGGACCAGCTCTACGGCGCGACGGTACGCCGCGAGGGAACCCTCGTGGTCGCCCGAGGCGCGGCGATAGTTGCCCAGCTGCTCCATGATCAGCCCGAGAGCCGGCCGCTCATGGGGATCGTCGAGAGTTGCTGCGGCCGCTTCGGCATACGCACAGGCTCGGGCAGGGTCGCCGGCGGCGAATGCCGCCTCGGCGGCCTTGACGTACAAGTCCGACAAGCGGGCAACCAATTCGGCGGGACGCACTATCTCGTACAGGCCGAGCGCGCACTCGTAGTGGGCAAGCGCGTCGGCGCCGGCATCCAGGCTTTCGGCCCGCGCCGCGGCTTCGAGGGCGGCGCTCTCGGCCTCCGCCAGCTCGTGAGCAGCCAGGTGATGAGCGACGGCCGTGGCCGGCTGCGGATCCAGCTCATCTCGGCGAGCCGATGCAAGCGCGGAGTGGTAGCGGCGCCGCGTCGCCGGCAGGAGGTCTGTGGCGATGGCCTCGGCGATCAACTCGTGGCGGAAGCCAATTCGCCGTTCGGGGGCCGCGGGTGCCTGGGGAGCTGCCTTGTCCGCATTGGCCCGCGAGCCTGCTCGTGCCTCGCGGCCCTGTCGTCCCTCGCGGAGATTCGCGCCCTTCGGGACCGTCGCCACTCGGTTCGCGCCGGCCATCCTCGCGCCGGCCATCCTCGCGCCGGCCATTCCGTGGCGTCGCGTCCCCGTTCGACTGGCGTCCCGCCGCCCGCCCGGTATCCCTGCGTCCATACCTGGCTTCCAGACCCTCTCGACTGAGGTCGCGAGCTCGCTCGCCGCCCCAGCCGCCGAGTCC
The DNA here is from genome assembly GCA_963835845.1 of uncultured Chloroflexia bacterium. Classification (GTDB taxonomy): domain Bacteria; phylum Chloroflexota; class Limnocylindria; order Limnocylindrales; family CSP1-4; genus Fen-1039. Next base: position 413,561 of record CAWIGT010000002.1, read on the forward strand.
ACCACCGGCCGCACCGCCAGGACCGCCGAACGTTTCGATGAAAAAGCCATGCTCCAGCGCTTCGGCCACGCCGGCCATGATGTCCGACTCCAGGACGTCGCCGTGCCGGGCCGCCGTCGACGATCTGGGCGGTCGGGCGGGTGAACGGTCCTCGAATTCGGCCGCCATGGCGACCAGCGCGGGCAGCGTGACCATCGAGCCGGCCAGCGACAGGAGTCGCAGCACGCGGCGGCATTCGGGCGAACGAAGCGCGGCTCGGGCCGTGACCAGCCTGTCGAACGTGCCCGCCAGCGATACTCCCTGCAACTCGCGACGGGCAGCCAGCAACTCTTCGGCGATCAGCGGGTTGCCGTGGGAGCGCTCGGCCACGAGCAGGAGCGTGGTGGAGGAGGGCCGCGAGCCTTCGATGGCCTCGATCAGCAGGCCCAGGTCGGCTCGATCGAGCGGCGACACCTCCATCTGGGTCACCGATTGCGACGTCGCCATAGTGGCGAGCGTCGCCCGGAAAGGATCCGAGCGACGCAGGCGATCCGGCTGATACGTGCCGATCACCACGACGCGCTGGCCGCGTGTGACTCTGGACAGGAAGCTCACCAGCCCGCGCGTCGCGGCGTCGGCGTGGTGGAGGTCCTCCATCAGTACCGCCACCGGCTGCCGCTCGCCGAGACGCTCGAGCAGACCCAGCACCGCTTCGAACATGCGGGCTTCGCGCCACTCGGTGGCGGCGATCGGCGGTCTGCTGGGCAGCAGCTCCAACTCCCCGAGCCGCGGGGCCAGACTGGGCACCAGCCGGGCGATGGCGTCGCCCGTGGGGCCGACCAGCGCCGCGAGCGTCTCGTCGGGAAGCGGCGCGAGCAGATGTTCCAGGGCCGCCGTGACCGGCGCATACGGAACGCCGGCCGTCGCCGGCATCGCTACGCCGTGAACCGCGGCGAACGGCTCGGCCAGCGCCCCGATGCGCCGGCGGGTCTCGCCCAGCAGCCGGCTCATGCCCAGCCCGGCGGTCCCGGACAGGATCAGGGCCGTGGGCTTGCCGTCTGCCGCGGCCTGCAGCCCGATGGCTATGCGCTCCAGCTGACGCTCACGACCGACGAAACGGTCACTCCAAAGCCGCCTGTGCGGCGAGTGTCCGTCCAGGCTGCGGCCCAGGCCGCTGTGGTCGTGGGTTGTCGTCGTCATGTGTTCGGGTGTCCCACAGCCGGTGCTGCACAGTGCGGCGCCTATCCTCCCCTCGACAGCGTAACCCGAGAGGGCATCGGAGCGGGCGGCCATTTCGTACCAGTCGCGGCCGCCGTCCTGCAGTAGACATGACGGACCGATACCCGAGCGGCGACCGAGCAATCCCGGCTAAGCTCGACAGGTGAGTCCAAGACATCCGTCCAACACGCTCAACGAGCTCTCCGGCGAGGAGTGGCTCTACTTCACCAAGTCGGTCTGGGGACACGGCCTACCCGTCGGAGCTCGGCCACGCGGCGCGCAAGCCGCACGGGGCCAACAAGCCGCCCCGACTCATGGCCCGCCTCATCGAGTTCTTCACGCAGGACGGGCGAGCTGGTTCTGGACCCGTTCGCGGGCGTGGGCGGCACGCTGCTCGGGGCGGCGATCGCGCGCGGACCCGCGGCGGGCGCTCGGGCATCGAGATCGAGCCGCGCTGGGTCGAGGTCTACGAAGCGGTCGTTCGCCCGCTGGCCGCCGAGCGGGACGGCCTGCGGGCCCGAGGCTCGCCGACATCGGCCCGTCGGACCCGGGCGGCGGCGAGGCTTCGATCCGTCGGGGCTGGAGATGCGGTCGGCGACGCGCTGGATCGGTCTGGCGGAGGCTCGAGCCTCGAAGCGTCGACTTCGTCGGCGACCGACCCGCCTTACAACATCCAGCTGCCGATCACCATGTCCGGCGGGAGGCTGCGCCGAGAACCACGCCAACCGCCGGACGGACTACGCCATGGTCACGCATCGGCCGGCGACCTGGCCAACAGCGCCGACTACGCGACGTTCCTGGACCGGATGGAGCGGGTCCTGGCCGAGCTGCTGCGCGTCCTCCGCGCGCGGCGATATGCCGCGGTGATCGTCCGCGACGCCTACCAGGACGGGCCGCTACATGTTCACCGGCGTCGGACCTCGCGGCGCGGGCGGAGCGGCGTGGGCTTCGCGCCAAGGGCGACATCGATCTGGTACCAGGCCGGGACGCGGCTTGCGGCCCTACGGCTACCCGCGCTCGTTCGTCCCCAACATCGTCGCACCAGCACATGCTGGTCCTGCGTCGGGAAGCCAGGCCGAAGGGATCTCGGCGGTCGGGGAAGGCTTAGCGACGGCCCCGAATTCGGGCGCGGAAGGCCGGTACGGCTCGGCTTCGAAGGCCAGCACGGCGTCGACCGGCGGCGCGAACACGTCGGCGACCATAGCCGCTCCGAAGTACTCGTCGGGCTGGTAGACGGCCTCGTCTACCACGGGTTCCGCGGCCCGGTCAAGGATCGGCTGGGGCTCCGCGGCATTCTGGGCAGCTGTCGGCTCGAGTTCAATTCCCCCGATCGCCTCGACAGGGGCCGGCTCCTCGCCAGGTTCGGCAGCGAGTTCCGGTTCGGCGGCGAGTTCCGGTTCGGCGACGAGTCCCGGTTCGGCGGCCGGCTCCTCGCCAGGTTCGGCGGCGAGTTCCGGTTCGGCGGCGAGTTCCGGTTCGGCGGCGAGTTCCGGTTCGGCGGCGAGTTCCGGTTCGGCGGCGAGTCCCGGTTCGGCGGCCGGCTCCTCGCCAGGTTCGGCGGCGAGTTCCGGTTCGGCGGCGAGTCCCGGTTCGGCGGCCGGCTCCTCGCCAGGTTCGGCGGCGAGTTCCGGTTCGGCGACGAGTTCCGGTTCGGCGACGAGCTCCTCGCCAGGTTCGGCGGCGAGTTCCGGTTCGGCGACGAGTTCCGGTTCGGCGACGAGCTCGGGTTCGGCAACGAGCTCGGGTTCGGCGGCCGGCTCCTCGCCAGGTTCGGCGGCGAGTTCCGGTTCGGCGGCGAGTTCCGGTTCGGCGGCCAATTCGACGGGTTCGGCCATCGCGTCCCGTTCGGCGACGAGTTCGAGTTCGGCAGCCAGTTCGAGCGGTTCGGCGATTGCTTCCGGTTCGGCGACGAGTTCCGGTTCGGCGACCGGCTCGACGTATTCGGCGACGAGTTTCCGTTCGGCGACCGGCTCGACGTATTCGGCGACGAGCTCGGGTTCGGCGGCTGGCTCCTCGCCAGGTTCGGCGGCGAGTTCCGGTTCGGCGACGAGTTTCGGTTCGGCGACCGGCTCGACGTATTCGGCGACGAGTTTCCGTTCGGCGACCGGCTCGACGGCGAGTTCCGGTTCGGCGGCGGGCTCCGGTTCAAGAGCGATGTCCGGCCCGACGTATTCGGCGGCGAGCTCCGGTTCAAGAGCGATGTTCGGCCCGATGGCCTGGAGCTGGAGGCCGGAGGCGGGCTCGAGGGTCGGCTCGACCGACTCGACCGATTCGACTGGCTCGAAGGTCGCCTCGACCGCTTCGACCGGCTCGACCGGCTCGACCGACTCGACCGCCTCGAAGGCGTGCGCGGCGGAGACGAAAGCGGCGAAATCGCCGAATTGGGCCGACGGAACCGCGGATTCGGGCTCGAATTCCGGCTCTGGATCGGGCTCGCCGGTTCCGTCGGCGGCCGCCGTGCGCAGGACGTCACGGCGAGCCTCCATGTAGGCCTCGAGCAGGCCGTCCGAGCTGGACGCCTCCGGGTATTCGGCCGTCGCGGCAGGGTCGGTCTCGGACCAATCGAGCTGGGACTCGGGTTCGGGCTCTGCTACGGCCTCTATCTCGCTCGGGGTTGAGGCCAGCGTCATACGGTGCACCCAACCCTGGCGTCCGTCCGGGCACAGGACCAGCCAGTAGACCCCGTGACGCTGGAGCAGCTGCACCTCGTCGCCCTGGTCCAGTACGCCGATTTCCGTGGCGCGGAGTTCGTCCGGCGAGTCGAGCAGGCGAACGAGCCGATATCCGATCCGCCGGCGCTCGTAATTCTCGAGCGGCAGGACGCCTGCCGACTCGAACGAGAGGCTGGGTGCGGCGGCCGCATTTGCGCGCAGCGGATCGGTTCGGCGCACCTTCTGCAGCGACGGTCTTCGCCAGCGCGGAAGCAGCGACTCATCCACGGTCGGCAGGCCGGGCGCGGCCTCCGTCTCCAGACCGGTAGCGGCCGCCGCAGCCAGCAGTTCCTCGTCCGGCTCGTCGTCATCGCGACGTCGCTTGCCAAAGAAGGCGAATGCCGCCCAGGTCGCGGTCGCGGCGGTGGCGGTGGCTACGGTCGGCGCGAGTTCTTGGGCAAGCTGCTGTGGCGTCGTGTTGCGGCTGTCGAGCAGGGCCGCCAGGCCGACCGGCACGCCGTCACGGGCTACGCCGTGAGTGATCTCGTACTGGGACAGGTCGCCGAACAGCGAGCCCGATCCAGCCTGGGCCGCAGGGTCGGCGGCGGGGACCGCGCTCGGCTCGGGCGATGAACCAGGCGGGGGGCTGCCGTTCGGTCCGGCGCCGGTCGATCCGCCCGTGACCGGGCCGATGTCACCGGGGTCGGTGCCGGGTCCCGTCGACGATGCAGGGGAGGCGCCCGCTTCGGGGCCGCTCCCCGAACTCGGGGCGGGGGTCGCGTCCGATCCGTGGACCGGGGTCGGCTGCGGCGGCGGAACGCGCGTGGGAGCGGGAGTCGGGTTGGGGGTCGGCGCCGGAGGCGGCGTGGGGTCAGGCGCTTGAGTGGGCGTCGGTATCGGTGACGGTTTCGGGCTCGGCGTGATAGTCGGCCTGGGGGTCGGTGTCGTCCTTGGCGTCGCCGTCGGTTTGGGGGTGGCCGTCGGTCTGGGCGTCGGAGTTGGGGTCGGGTCGGCCGCCGGCGTGATATGCAGATACGGAACGGCAACCCAGTCGGTGGAGCCGCCGGAATCCACCGCCAAGAAGTGGACGTCGTGCCATCCAACGCCGGGTTCCGCCGTTGCGGTGAACAGCACCCCGTGAGCGAAATCGGTTCCGGCCGCGGTCATCGATGCGGGTACGTAATCGATTACTACCGACACCGACCTGGGCGGGGCCCCCGAGTCGTCGGTGAACTTGACCTGGAACGTGATCGTGGTGCCGGCCGCCGCTACGCTCGGCGAAACAACCGGGTCGGTCAGCCGGGTCGTGTGCCCGGCCGCCGTGCCAACGGCCACACCAAGGAGCAGCAGCGCTAGTGGCGATGCCACCAGCAAGCTGATGGGAAGCCCACGGCGCCGGACAGTAATGTCCGTCATGAGCCGGAGGATGGGACGGCCGGGGGGCCCGAACAATGGTACGGCCGTAATGGCACCCAGGACCCTTGCTTCGCGCAGGCGCCTGAGCGGCCGCGCGGGAGCAGCTGTAAGGCCGTTCGCAAGGCAACAAGACCTCCCCTCACCGCACAATTCCGACAATCGCCTCAGAAGCCTCCGCCAGACGGCCCAACGGCTCCAGGTCCCTTCGGCCGGTGTGCTGGGACACCGAACACCAGGACCGGTGACGAGTGACAACCGCCATGCTGCGGTCTCGGCTCGGGTCGTCGACGGCGGCTCCTGGGCCGGGCGCCGGCGGCGCGATTTCGGCATGGCTCGGCGCGATTCCCGCCGTCAGCGGCGGAATTCAGAGGAAGCCGGCAGGGCGGGCCCCGTAGAGCGGCCCGCCGATGTCACGGACCGGCTCGGGCCTTCCGGCCCACTCCGGAAGCCCATTGGCCCTACAAGCTCCGAAGCCAATCGGGGAAGCTCACACAAACACCGCTGACGCCCCCTGCAGCGCGATTCCCGTGCGGGGGCGCCCGCACTCCAGGCGGGTCCCCGCAGGCCCTCCCTCAGCACCAACGAAGGCGGCAGTATGAGCACGGCTTACACCCCGCGCGATATCGAAGCAGTTCTCCGAGAGGGCTCGTCGGTTCGTGACCGGGCGGCGCACCGCACCGACGCAGCGGGTATCGAGGGGTGGGTTCGACGATGACATCGAGCGTCATGGAGACCGTCTACGCACGCGCTCGCGCGGGCCAAAAGACGGTCGTTCTGCCGGAGGCCGACGACGTCCGGACCGTTACCGCGGCCGAACGGATCGTCAAGGAGGGCCTCGCCAAGGTCATCCTGGTGAGCCCGCTATGGAAGATCGAGGCGGCCGCGAAGGAGGCCGGCGCGGACATCAGCGGATGCCGCATCGTGGATCCCGCCGCCTCGCCCGAGCGCGACCGGTTCGCCGCCATGTTGCTGGATCTCCGCAGACACAAGGGAATGACCGAGGAGAAGGCGGCCCAACTCGTACTCGACCCGCTCTACTACGGCTGCCTGATGGTGCATGAGGGCGAGGCCGACGGGCAGGTTTCCGGCGCAACCCACTCGACCGCCGACACGATCCGGCCGGCACTCCAGCTCCTCGGCACCGCACCCGACTGCGGGCTGGTCTCGGCGTTCTTCGTCATGATCGTTCCGGATTGCGAGTACGGCGAAGAGGGCGCCTTCATCTACGCCGACTGCGGCCTCGTCATCAACCCGGACGCGAACCAGCTCGCGGAGATCGCGATCCAGAGCGCGAACACCATGAAGAACCTCCTCGGGTTCGAGCCGCGCGTCGCGATGCTATCGCTGTCGACCAAGGGCAGCGCCAAGGACGCGATCGTGGACAAGGTCGTCGAGGCGACGCGGATCGCCAGGCAACGGCGCCCGGACATCGCGATCGACGGCGAGCTGCAGGCGGACGCCGCGCTCGTCGATTGGATCGGCAAGAAGAAGGCGCCCGGCAGCCCGGTGGCCGGCAAGGCGAACGTGCTCATCTTCCCGGACCTCAATTCGGGCAACATCGCCTACAAGCTCACCGAGCGGCTGGCCAAGGCCAAGGCGTTCGGCCCGGTACTGCAGGGCCTCTGCAGCCCGGTGAACGACCTGTCGCGAGGATGCGACGCCTTCGACATCGTGAACGTGGCTGCCATCACGGCTGCGCAGGCTACTAACTGATGAAGATCCTCGTCCTGAACAGCGGCAGCTCGTCGCTCAAGTACCAACTGATCGACGCGGAGACCGAGGAGGTCGTCGCCAAGGGCCTGGCCGAATGCATCGGCATGGCCCAGCGAACCGGCCGGATCATTCAGGAGACGGAGCGCGACGGCAAGGTCGCATTCGACGCCGAGATGGATTGCCACGACGAGGCCATGGACCGCGTATTCGCGCTCCTGACGGACCCGGACAGGGGCGTGGTGAAGCACGTCGACGAGATCGCCGCGGTCGGGCACCGCGTCGTCCACGGCGGCGAGAAGTTCGTCCAGCCGACGCTCGTCACCGACGAGGTCCTCAAGGAAGTCGAGAAGATGAGCGAGCTCGCGCCGCTCCACAATCCGCCGAACCTCGACGGCATTCGAGCCTGCCTGCGGCTGATGCCCGGCGTCCCTCAGGTGGCCGTCTTCGACACGGCATTTCATTCGACGATTCCGGACTACGCGTACATGTACGCGCTCCCCTACGACTACTACACCTCGCTCGGCGTGCGGCGCTACGGGTTCCACGGCACGTCCCACCAGTACGTGGCCGGCATCGCCCTGGACATGCTCGCCGGTCAGGGAGTCGCGCGCGAGATGTCGCGGATCGTCACCTGCCACCTGGGGAACGGCTGCAGCATGGCCGCGATCAAGGGCGGCCGCGTCGTCGACACGAGCATGGGGCTCACCCCTGTCGAGGGCCTGGTCATGGGCACGCGCTCGGGCGATCTCGACCCGGCGATCCTGGTCTATCTCGCCCGCCGGCTGGATGCATCCGTCTCGGACATCGACCGGATCATCAACAAGGAGAGCGGCCTGCTCGGCATCTCCGGGCTCTCGAGTGACATGCGGGACGTCGAGAACGCGGCGGCGGACGGCAACGTTCGGGCCGAACTCGCGCTCGAGGTGTTCTGCTATCGAATCCGCAAGTACGTCGGCGCGTATGCCGCGGCCATGGGCGGCCTGGACGCGATCGTGTTCACTGCGGGAATCGGCGAAAACAGCCCGGTGGTCCGGGAACGCGCGTGCCGAGGTCTCGAGTTCCTCGGTGTAGACCTCGACCAGGCGAAGAACGCGAGCGAGCGAGGGCGGGCGGTCGACCTGGCGTCGGAGTCAAGCCGCGTCCGGGTGCTGCTCGTCCCCACGAACGAGGAGCGGATGATCGCGCGGGAAACGATGCGCATCATCGCGGGATCGGCGGCGCCGTCGCCGGTGACGACAGCCTGATCGCCGCGCCCGGGAGCAGATCGAGGGCGCGAGCTCAGGCCTCCTGGGGCGGTCGTTCGTCTTCGGGAAACTCGATCTTGAGGGCGCCCCAGCGGCCGCCGAACTTGAGCGGGATCTCGTAGGTCCGGCCGGCTTCGACGTCGATCGGGACCGATCGGGAGTTGCCGCCGAGAATGACCGTCAGATCGTGCCGGCCGGGCGAGACGTCGAGCTCGAAACGGAAGCCCTTGCTCACGTCGCCGGGGTAGTAGACCTGGCGGTCCAGGGCGACCAGCGCCGCCGGCGCCACGCCCGTGTAGGAATGCCAGTTCCAGCCCGGGAAGATCAGGACGACTCGCGCCTGACCGTCGAGGTCATCGTTCGATTCTGCAGCCATTCCGAGCTCACCCTCCTCTGGGGTCCAGATTGTGGCTCCCCCGGGCGGCAAATGTCATAGGCCAAAGGGCGCTGCGCCACGGTACCGCGCCGCGATCGGCTAGCGTCGCTCGACCAGGAGTCGCCCGTCCACCCAGCCGGTGGCGCCGTTCGCGTCGCGCACCTGCGCCCAGGCGCCGGCGCTCGCCACGACGGCCAGTCCCAGGCCTGGAGGCAAGCTGGCGAACGGAGGCTTCGTGGGATCCGGCGCCGCCCACACGGCGATGCCGCCGGCCGGCACCAGGTGAGTCGGAGTCCAGACCGGACCGCCCCAACTGCCGGTGGGACCGCCCCAACTGCCGGTGGGACCGCCCCAACTGCCGGTGGGACCCCAACCGGCGGCCGGCCACGCCCTCCCCGCCGAGAGCTGATCGCGGATTGCCCGTATCTTCCGGCGCTGTGCCTGGAGCGCCGGGTCGGCCAGGGAGTCCGAGCGGCTACGAATCATCGAATACTCGATCTGGGCCGACTGCAGCTGTCCGGTCAGCCGCGAACCCCCCGGGCCGTAAAGCCGGGCCGCGGCAACCCGGGCCGACCGCCTGGCCCACAGACTCCGAAGCGATCGAATCTCGTCCTCGGTGACCACGGCCGGATCCGGCTCGCCGGCGACGATCGACCGGTAAATGCCCTCCTCGCTTCGCGTCGCGAGGTACACGAGCACGACGAGGAGGATCAGGAACGGCAGACCCTTGAGTGCGCCGTACTCGAGCCACTGGCCGATGCTCGGGCTGGCGCCGTCGGTGGTCTGCAGGACCGAGTCCATCCAGGGCGAATTCCAGACGACGTGGGCCGACACGCCGGCGGCGATACACAGGGCCGCCCCGAGCACGCGCTTGGGGATCGCCACGGCTCGTTGAGTCACGAGATAAGCGAAGCCCATGCCGGTGAGCCCCGTGAACAGCACGTGGCCATACAGTCCGCCGCCCACGACGCGGATGAGGAACGTGTCCAGGACCGGTCCCGATTGGTCCACCGCCCCGGGCACGGCGGCCACCGCGTTGATGAAATACGACACGTCCTCGACGACGGTGAAGCCGAGACCGATCAGCGCCCCGTAGACGAAGCCGTCGAGGACGCCATCGAACTCGCTCGAGGCGATCAGATAGAGAGTGACGACGCCCATCAGTTTGAGCGTCTCTTCGACGCCGGGCCCGACGATGGCATAACCCCATTGGGACACCAGATCGGGCGACGCCACCTTGCCCAGCACCGAAAGCCAGGCCTGGTTGGCGTACCCCGCCAGACTCGTCGCGATCACCCCGCCCCAGACCAGGGCGGCCGCCAGCATCAGCCTCGGCTCACGCTCGAACAGGTCGAGCCGAACGATGAGCAGGGCAACCGGAGTCGCATAGGCCAGGACCAGGGCCCACGACAGCAGCCAGGCCTCGAGGAGGCTGCTCATGAGGTCCTGCTCCTGGAAGAAGAAGTAGCCGCCGACCGCCAGCAGACCGACATATAGCCAGAAGGCGGGCTGGCGAGGTTGCACGATCGACGACTGCCGGCCCCAGCGCGGGAGCGTTGACGCGGTCATGACCCGACCCGGACGCTGGCGAGCATCGTCGACACCTCGTCGATGAAGGAACTGAGATCGCCTTGCGGGGCTCCGACCATGACGACGACGGCTTCGCTCACGACCACCATGCAGATCAACTCGCCGTCGATGATCCCCGGGCCGTGTGCCGACATCACGCTCGCTTCGAAGGTGACGTACGTGGTGTCGTGACCGCCGATCGACGTTGTGTGCACCGCTCCGTAACTGACCTGGGCGGCTTCGCCGCTGAGCGATTGCTCCTGGGACGAGAGCACTGACGCCGAGTCGCCCGTGTAGTCCGACGCCACGACCTGCGCGGTAAGGATTGCGTCTGACTTCTGCAATTCGATCCCGCTTGCCGAGCCCGTGGCGCCGCTCGGTGACGTGGCCAGGATCCAGCCCGGGGCAGCCGTCATGGTCACGGGCCCGCCGACCACCACGGTACCCGCGCTGGGGGCAGCGATGGCGTCGTCGAGGACGATGCCGCCCAGCACCACGCCGGCGACGATCGCCGCTACGCCGACGGTGGCTGCCAGACGGGCTACGCCGACTCGCTCGGCGTCGTGTCTCCCGGCACCCACAGGCCAGGCATATGCCGCTTGAGCGGGCCGGTCCGAAGGCGTGGACGGTCTCCAGTCCGTCGTGCTCGATTCGCTTGCGCCCGAATTTGGTGCAGCCGGCCGATCGGGTCGATCGAGCGGAGAACTCATCGCCGGTTGGTACCTCGCTCCAAAGGGATGGCGGTGCAAATCGTAAGGGCCGGCGCTTGCGGGTCAATCGCGATCTCACCGCCGGCCGGCAGGGTGGGCCGAGGGCGCCTGCCGCGCGGGCCAGGCGGGCCCGGCGGGCCGCGGGCGTGTCGGAGCCGACTCGCGCCGTGCCCGAGCGCGCACAATGCCCTGGTCACCGCAGCGGAAGGGGCACATGAGCGCAACCGAGCCCAACGGACAGTCGCGGCGTGCCGGTCGTATCAGGGCCGCCGGGATTTCCGGTCTATGCGCGCCGGTCGTGTGGGCGGTGGTGGCGGTCATCGAAATCAGCCACGCCAACGTCGGTCACTCGCTCATTTCGCGGCCTGAGCGATTCTTCAGCGACTCGGACTGGCACTGGCCACTCGTTCTCGCAGTGGGCTTGCTCGTTGCGACAGAGTTCGCCGCAGGCCTCGGACTGGTGGCAGCGGGCCGGGATCGCTGGCGCGGGCCGGCCGGCGTGACGGCCGTACTGATGGCACTGGCCGCCGCGGCCCGTCTGGGGATGGCCCTGCTTCTCCCGAGCGATCCACACGGCTACACGGTCGGCGTTCCGGCCGCCCTGGCCGCGGACACTACCCTGCTGGTCCTGCCGCTTGCGCTCATGCTTGCGGCGGTCGTCGTCCGCCGGAGCGTTCCGGTTCTGGCCTGGCTGTCGGCCGCAACCGCGGTGGCGGCGATCGCCCTGGCCCTTTGGGCGTCGGTCTGGGCCGCGCGATCGGCGGCGAGTCAGCCGCAACTGCTGGCCATCGAGCCGGTCGAGCTGCTGGCGGCGCTATGGTCGGCGGCGGCAGGCGCATGGCTGTTCGGCTGGCCGGCGCCGCTCGGGTCGAGCCGGCGAGGGCCGCAGGTTCCCGCTCCCGGTCGCAAGGCTGCCCTGGCCATCGCCCTGCTGGCCATCGCCGCGGTCGTGGTTCCGTCGGTCTCGTTCGTGCAGACGTATTCCACGGCAATCGCCGCCCAGTTGACGGGCCAGACGAAGGTCGAGACGATCCACGCCGACTCAGTCGATCGGACCTACCGCGTCTACCGACCGTCCCGCGAGATCGCCCGGCCGGGCCTCGTCATCGTCCTGCATGGTTCATTCGGTGGCGGCTTCCAGGCGGAGACCAGCACCGGCTTCGACGTCGAGGCGGACCGGCTCGGCTGGGTCGCGGTCTATCCGGACGGAGTCGCCGACGGCTGGGACGCCTTCGGCAGCGGGCCGACCTGGGGCAGCCATCCGGGCGCCGACGACGTCACCTTCATTCGGACCCTGATCGACCATTTCGAGGCCACCGACGAAGTCGACCCCAACCGCGTCTATGTCACCGGCCACTCGCGCGGCGGGATGGCGACCTACTTTCTGGGCTGCAAGCTGTCCGGCATCGTGGCCGCGATCGCGCCCGTCTCGGGGAACATGGCCACGGCGAGTGGCAGCGCCGACGTGCCGTGTTCTCTGGCATCGCCGGTGTCGGTGCTGGCGATCCACGGCACTTCGGACGGTACGATCCCGATGGAGGGCGGCAAAGTGGACATCGTCTTCTCGCCGATGGCCGACGTCATTGCCCGCTGGCGCGTCATGGACAACTGCTCGGCTCCGGCCGCAACGAGCGTCGAGGGCATCAACACCACGACATCGTGGACGTGCGCGGGGGCGGTGGAGGTCGTTACACGCATCGTCGCCGGCGGTTGCCATTGCTGGCCGGGCGACGCCTCCCGCGTCATCGCCGACTTCTTCGTGGCCCATCCTCGCGCCGCGCCCGCGGGCTGAGGCCGGACGCCGAGTGCCGAGGCCGAACCCCGCGCGGGAGCGTTCGTGGAGCCGGATCGCCTGCTACTCCTTGTCTATTACATGTTCGCGGGGACCGGGCAGCCGACTATCCGAACGGATTTGGGCAGGACGATTCGACTCGAATTCATCCTGGAGCATCCGGTAGACAGCCGGGTTGGCCAACCCGAACACGATCGCGACGAAGGCGAGCGAAACCAGCCCGACCAGGAATGCCCCGACGCCTATCAACACGCTTGCCGCCAGGCAGGTAATGAGCCCGAGCACTCGACCTGCCCGCCCGAAAACGGCGCCGGCGAGGTGTACCAGCGCCTGACCGCCGTCGAGGCTGGCAATCGGCAGCAGGTTGAAGATCGCCCAGACCAGGTTGACGAAAGTCCAGAGGAAAATCGGCACGCGAATGGACCTGCTCGCGTCCTGGAATGCCGGGGACACCGCGAGCGCCGCGCCGCCGAGAATCAGGCCTACCAGCGGACCGGAGATCGACACTACGAGCATCTGGCGGTCCGAAAGAAGCCTGGCGGCCTCCTGGTCGGTCGGGATGGTAAAACCACCGAGAAGCCAGAACGTGATCGTGGACTCGACGCCGAAGTGGCGGAACGCCAGCGCGTGGCCGAGTTCATGAAGGAGCAACGCCACGAAGCCGAGGACCACCCACTCCGCGAGGAATGCGCCCTCGAGACGCGAGAGGAAGCCCAGGCCCAGCAGGCCGATCAGGATCGAAATGCCGATCGTTACCGGGATGCCCAGGATCCTGAGTGTGATTCCGCCGGGGCCGCTCATGGCACCTCTTTCGGGAGCGCCGGCGTCCCGGCGGCAACCACATTCGATGTCGCTGCCGGGAGCTGGCAGAAGAGCGTAACCGCAAGCGTCGATCGGGCAGTCGGAGCGACGCGGCGGTCGCACGTCCGCGCCACCGGCGTCCTCCGGATACGCGTCGAGCGGGTGATCCGGGCAAGGGCTCCCTGCGAACACTCGGTAGCGCCGCCAGCGACGGAATGACTGGAGGGGGCCAGATGACGACGAGTGGCGGGTCCGGCCGGTGGGTTCGGTCGCCGATGCCGGTTCGGGACGCCGGCGGTGCCATGCGAGTGGCGCGGGTCACCGGGACCGTCGTTGCCTTCGCTCTCATTGCGGTGTCGGCGGTCGCGTGCGGCTCCACGCCATCCGCCAGACCGAGCCCTGGTTCGCCCGCCACGGTGGCACCTTCGCCGACGCCTGCGCCTACTCGGACCACAAGTCCGACGCTCGCACTGATCCACCGCCATCTGTCGGGCACGGGCTGGGGCATTTCGTTCGACTACCCGTCCGACTGGCACGAGGTGACACCGGCTTTCTTCCCGGCCAGCTTCACCAACGGCGACGACGCCGCGCTCTACCCGGTCTGCTGCCACCTCAATCCCAACCAGCTGGCGGTCAGCATTACCACCGGCTCCGCTGGCCCCGTCGACATCGGTAGCTTCAGATCACCTGAGTTCGACGTCAAGAGCGTCGGCGATTGGATCGTCGTCAAAGAGATGATCCCGGTCGTGCCGCCAGATCTGATCGACGAGCACCCCTACTGGATGATCGGACGCGCCGGGCCCGGCGAGACGCTGTACGACATCAGCGCCATTCTCCGCGGCCCCGACCTGGCCCCGATGGAAGTCCAGGTCGACGCCCTTGTCGACAGCATCAGGCTGGACCCGGAGACGGCCGCGAGCCCGAGCTGAAAGAGTGAGGCCCAGCGTCGCTGCGGGCCTCCGCGCTGTGGTCCTCGACGAGATGGAAGTAGAGCGTGACTACCGGCGTGGAGTCGGAGACCGAAGCTCCTTCCCGCGACCAGTAACGCAAGTGGCTTGCCCGAAAGTCGGCGGCGCTCAGGTCTCCCTCCCCTTCGGTTCGGCGCGCGCGAAGCCGTCGGGGACCTGGTCGAAGCGGAGTATCTCGACGCGCGTGACCTCGATCGTGGCAACGTGCCGGGCGTCGTTGTCGAGCACGGCCAGCCGCTCACCGACGTGTTCGACCGCTTCGCCCTCGTCCTGGTACTCGGACAGCAGGCCGGCCGTGGCCCGCTTCTTGCGAGCGAGGACGAGCGCAGTCAACTCCGAGCGCAGCCGGCCCGGGGAGCCGAACTCGATGGATCGAAGGCCGCCGACGATCGGGTACGGCATGTGGTGGTGGCTCTCTCCCCGACTCGTGAAGCGGCGCTTGGTAGGGGAGGAAGGACTCGAACCTTCAACCGGGGCTGTATAAGAGCCATGCTCTAACCAATTGAGCTACTCCCCCGCCGCGGGCGGATCGTACACCAGGGAGTCGCAACGCAACACGGCCGCGGAGTGGTTTGGACGCCGGCTTCTTCCTTCTACTCCGCGGGGGAGTGGTATCGCGAACCGGGTCGCGTCAGACCTGTGGCGGGGCTGGTTCGAGGCCGTCGCCTGCGCCATACGGCGGTTTCGACGAACGAAACGTGTCGGATCAGCTCGTATTCGGCCGGCTGCGAGAGCGTCGGCGACGCTGGGATTCCGATCGCCGCGCCCAGCCGACGCCGGCGTCCCGTAACACTCCTGAAGGGAGTAGAAGGAAAACCACCACTCGCCGTCACCGGGACCGCCGTCACCCGGGGCCGCCGTCACCCGGGCCGCCGTCACCAGGACCGGCGGCAGTGCCACTCCGCGGCAGCGGACGGCGCTTCAGTCCACGCCGCCGCGGAGGACCTCGATGCGCGGGCGATGCGGGATGGTCTCGGGCGTGTTCGAGGCGACAAGTGCCACGCCGTCACGGAAGCGGCGCAGTTCCCCCTCGGTGTTGAAGAAGCCGACGCTGATCCGGATCGCGTCGAGCAGCGGAATGGTGCGGGCGATGCACAGCGTCCGCTGCGACAGTTCGTGCAGCGCCGCGCCGGAATTCCAGCCGGCGATCCGGAACGTGATCAGGCCGGCCATGTTCTCGCGAGGGGTCAGGACCTCGACGCCGGGCACCTCGGCGAGCATCCGAGCGGCTTCGCCGGCCATTCGGGCGATGCGTTCGTAGACCCACGGCAGACCGACGAACATCGAAAGCCAGGCGGCGCTGCGGGCCAGGCCGAGGACCGACGGCTGGTGAAAGGTCGAGTGTTCGAAGCGACGGGCGTCCGGCCAGGACTTGCCGTTGGCTTCGAGGTCCATCGACTCGAAGCTGGAATATCCGGCGAAGGTCATCAGCGGTCGATGCAGGACCGACGAAGCGCAGAAGAGAGCGCCCGAACCCTCCGGGCCGAGCAGCCACTTCTGACCGGGAACCGCATAGAAGTCGACGCCGAGATCTTCGACCGCGACGGGGATTGCCCCGACCGCCTGCGCGCCGTCGACCGCGACAAGGGCGCCCCGTGAGCGCGCCAGCCTGGCTATCTCCGCAACGGGCAGGACGGCACCGGTGGCCCAGGTGACGTGAGACAGGACGACGAGCTTTGTACCCGGAAGGATCGCCCGATCGAAGGCCGCCAGGATTTCCGAGGAATTGGCCGGCGGCGTATCGGATGCGGCGCCGCCGCTGGACCCGACACCGCCCATGCCCACGTCCACGATCGCCAACTCGACCCCGTACCGCTCCCGGATCGCCCAGAGCGGTCCGAGCGCGCCGGAATGCTCGAGGCTCGTGGTGACTGCCCGATCGCCGTTCTTCCAGTCGACCGCCCACGACGACACGTTCATCCCGTCCGTGGCCGCGTGCGTGAGAGCTATGTGGCCGGGGTCCGTGCCGAGTACGGCGGCAATCGCAGCGCGTGCCTCCGCCATGCGTTCGAGCGAGTCCCTGTAGTGGTTCGCGTCGGCTCGGCCGGTCCGGAGCTCCCAGGCCTCGGCTTCGGCCATTGCCCGTGCCGTCTCCCTGGGGAGTGGCCCGGCCGTACCGGTGTTGAGGTAGATGCCCGCGGCCGTGGAGGGGAGAGCCTCGCGGATCGCGGGGATCTTCTGATCGTCGGGTAGAAACGGCGTCACCACGGTTCGTATGATAGGCGTCGGTCGCCAGGCGGCCCGGCACGGTTCAGCGCCGATCGCCGCGGACGCCCGGCAGACTACGGAGCGAGGCGGCGCAACCGCACGCCGGCGGAGCCGCTGAACCGACAGCGGCGGCGCCAGGCACGGAATCCGGGGTGAGGGAGTGATTGGCTACAACGTGAGCGGATATGCCAGGCCTGAATTGCTGGCCACGCCGGAATGGCTGGCCGAGAACCTCGAGCGGCCCGGGTTCGGCGTGCTGGACCTGCGCTGGCGTCCCGACGGCTCCGGACAGCGGCTGTACGCCTCCGGTCACATCCCGGGAGCTTCGTACATCGACTGGCAGAAGGACCTTGTGGAGCAGGAAGAGGACAGCGAGATCCTGCTCATGGCCGGCCCACGGCAGGTGACCGAGACGCTGACGCGAGCGGGGATCGGTAACGGAATGGTCGCGGCCCTCTACGACGACATCGGGGCTTCGTACGCGGCGCGCGCATGGTGGACGCTCCGGGTCTACGGCTTCGACTCCGCCCGCATCATGCTCGGTGGCCTCGAGGGCTGGCGAGAACTGGGCCAGGACGTCTCCACGGCGGTCGAACTGCGGCCGCCGACCACGTTCACGCCGCACCTGCAAACCCGGCTGCGGCTGACCGCCAGCGACATCAAGCAGCTTCTGGGCTCGCCGCAGGCCCAGCTGCTCGACGCTCGCGCCCCGTCCGAATATGCCGGTCATGCCGGTTCCACGAGGCGTCTCGGCCACATCCCCGGAGCGATCAACGTGCCGGCGGCTACCACCACAGAGCAACGAACAGGGCAGTTCCGTAGCGCCGACGACCTGAAAGGAATTCTGCGGCGGGCGGGCGTCATGTCGCGCCGCCGCCTGGTCTGCTACGACGCCTCCGGCCTGGGTGCCTGCAAGCTGGCCTTCGCGCTGATGCTCGTCGGTTGCGATGACGTAGCGGTCTACGACGGCGGCTGGGCCGAATGGGGCGACCGGCTGGACCTGCCCGCCGAGCAGTAGGGCCTCCCAGGCTGCGGCTCGGACGCCCCGAACTCGTCCGGCCCCGGCGTCGGCCCACTGTCGGCCCGCAGTCGGCCCGGCGTCCCGCCGCCGGCCCGCAGTCGGCCCGGCGTCCCGCCGCCGGCCTCCACTACCAGGGGTTCTGCGCGCCTCCGGCACTCGGGCCCTGGAGCTCGCCTGACCACCTGGTGCCCGCGGCAATGGCAAAGTGCGCCCTGGCGTGATTGACCACGAGCAGATCCACGTAGATGGGCGACTCCGCCACTCCGTAGGCCCAGTAGCGTGCCTGCGTTACTGGCACGAACCGCCCCGTGAAGACGTCGAGGGCCATGTGCAGCTCGACTTCGAAGGGAAGATGTATCTCTCCCTCGACCGTAAACGGCGGCGCGACCACGGTCGCCTGGATCGGCTGCTTCGGGGTCCGCATCGCAGTGCCCGACTCGGTCGAACTGGACGTGTGTACGAAGAGCGCGTCCGCGAGCTGAATCTGGGACGTCCCCGCACTGGCGAGCACGCGCCGCGATCCCAGCTCCATGAAGGTGGCGTCGAAGAGGACCAGATGATCCAGGTCGGGCTCGTTCATCACGTCGGTCAGCCGGCGGAGACGGGTCTGGAGCGTGCCCTGGATGATCAACTTGTCGGTGACGACCGTCAGCGGTAGCGCCTGCAATGGGTTGAATGAGCCAAGCATGGACGGCAGGATAACCGCACCGGACTCCCGCCGTGAGGGCGCCAGGGCAACCGATGGACAGGCTCGACGAGCAGGCCGGCGGCGGCCGACTCAGGCGGTCTCGACCGGCTTCTTCCGTGAGCTTCTCGCCTGAGCGGTCACGAGATATTCGGCGCCAAGCTGAAGGTCGTTGTGCAGGCGCTCGACGTTCGCCAGCGTATCGATCTCGGTCGGACTCTTGTCGATGCGGAGCCGCACGATGCGAGGGAAACGCAGCGCGAAGCCCGACTGATGGCGGCTGGACCGCTGGATCACGTCGAAGGCGACCTCGACCACGACGACCGGTTCAACCTGCCTGTAGCGGCCGAACCGGCGGACGGTATGCTCCTCGAACCAGCGGGTCATCTCCGCGATCTCCGCATCCGTCAGCCCCGTGTAGGCCTTGCCGATGGTCACCAGCCGGTCGCCGGGCTCGTCCCGGACTGCGAACGTGTAGTCCGACAGAACTGCATGGCGCTTGCCGTGGCCGACCTCGACGCCGACGACGACGCAGTCGATCGTTGCGAGCGCTCGCTTCATCTTCAGCCAGCCCAGGCCGCGGCGCCCGGGGGTGTAGGTGCTGTCCGGATCCTTGACCATCAGCCCTTCGTTGCGCCTCGCCCGGGCCTCGTCGAATACCCGGTCCAATGCCTCAACCGAGTCGGCCAGGACCAGGTGGGACAGGGCGAAGCGCCCGCCGTCGGCGAGGAGTGGCAGGTCCAGCGCCTCGAGTCGGCGGCGTCGATCCGCGAGCGGCATGCCCAGCAGTGGCGCCACGGCGGCGGCGCGCCCGTTATTGATCGTGGCGCCGTCCGGGCTCGTGGCACCGTTCGTGGTCGTGGCGCCGTCCGGGCTCGTGGCGCCGTCCGGGATCCCGACACCGTTGGCCGCGGGCCCGGCCGCGAATCCGCTGGCGGAGTGGTAGCCGTCAGCGTTCAGCGCGGCGGCCCCGTCGTCCGAGCGCGGCCCAATGGCCAGCAGATCGAAGGCCACGTACACCACCGGAACCTCGGTCTGGACCGCGGCAGAGGGTTCCTTGCGGCCGAGTCGGGCCTGGAGAGTCAGGAACGGCAGGACGTGGCCGCCGGCGTACGCCAGGATCTCGCCGTCGAGAACCCCGTCCCAGTCGAGTGGCCCGGCCGCCTCGACGATCTCCGGGAATTGCCCGCTGATGTCGTGGAGGTCGCGGCTGTAGAGCCGCACGTCGGATCCGCGCCGATGAAGCTGAGCGCGGATGCCGTCGTACTTGTCCTCCACCCAGACAGTCGGCCCGAGGCGCTCGATGATCTCGGCGGAGTTCTCGGCCGGCGACGCGAGCATGAACTTGATGGGATGCAGGAGCCGGAGGCGAGCTTCGCGGAGGCGGTCCTCTTTGGCGAGCACGGCCGTCTCGCCCGTATCGCCGGTCAGCATCAGGGCCATGCCCACGTCGGCCTGCGGCCGCCCGAACGCTTCGGCGATGGCGGCCTCGAGCAGCCCCTCGCGCAAGCCGATCCTCAGCTCACCGGTGAGCACCTTGACCACGTACTTGGCGGTCAGGGGGTCGCTACGCTCGAGCAGTTGAGCGAATATCGCGGCTTTGGCCGCCGATCCCGGGGCGCTCTCCGTCGCGGCGAAGGCCCGGGCGACTTCCTGGAGCGAGGGGCCCAGGGTTGTATCCGGTGGATCAGCCCGCATCGCCAGGACTTCCGCGGCGGCCTGCCCAAGATCGGACGAGCGGTCGTAGGCGGCGCCGAGCGCGCCTGCGGGAGCCCCGGCCAGCTTGCTCACGACCGCCGCGATCGTCGCCCAGCCAAGGCCGATGGATCGCTGGTCTATCTCGGCAAAGGGTCGGCCCGCCAGGAACGTGGCGGCCGCACGCAAGTCCGCCTCCGGCAGCGGGGCCAGGTAGCGAGCGAGCAGCGACGTCTTTTCGGAGGTGCGAGTGGTGCCAGCGACCCGCTCGGCCAACTCGCTCCAGCCACGCATGGCGGCGATGGTATACCTTCGTTTAGTGAAACCCGCTCGACCTGTCTGGGCCGATCCACTCTGGCGAACCGGAGGCCGCCGTGGCCGCAGCGCCTGAACGTGAAACCTGGCGACCCGAGGCCATCCTGGGTCAGCGAGTCGTTCTTCGCCGCCACCGCGCGGAGAACCTGCGTGCATTCACGCGCTGGTATTCCGATCCCGAGGTCGCGCGTCTCACTCGCTACCAGCAGGCTCCCCTATCCGCGGACGAGGTCCAACGTTTCTTCTATTCACGGATCATGGGCTCGGATTTCCTGGCGATGGCGATTCATGTCCGCGAAACGGACCGGCTGATCGGAACGTGCGCCTTCAGCCAGCTCGACGGCGACAACGGCTCCACGCTCTACCACATCACCATCGGCGAGCGCGACGCCTGGGGCAAGGGCTTCGGCACGGAGGCGACGGAACTCATGCTGGCCCACGCCTTCACGCGTCTGGCCCTCCATCGGGTCGCGCTGACGGTGTTCGAATTCAACGAGCGAGCCATTCGCTCATACGAGAAGTGCGGCTTCAGCGTCGAAGGGCGGGCGCGTCAGGCGATCTTCCGCGACGGCCGTTTCTGGGACGAGATCCACATGAGCGTCCTGCTCGAGGAATGGGAGTCTCGCTATCGCCCGCCGCGCTGACCGCGACGAAGCGACCCGCGCCAAAGCCGAGACGCGTCGAAGCCGGACCGCCCTCAGTCTGATGAACCCCGACGGAACTACCCGGCTGCCGCCGCAACGGTCTGCTTGGCCAGATAGGCGTCGATGATCCCCTGGAGAGTGGCGCCGTTCAGTTGGGCGAGGATCGCACTCTCGGCCGCGTAGAAGACGTCGTGGACGCCGCACTCGCCGTCCTTGCCACACGCAGTGCCGCGCATGACGCAGATCTGGCGATGCGGGTCGCCCTCGACCGCCTCGATGACTCGCAAGAGTGTGACCGTGTCGGCCTTCTGGGCCAGCTGGTATCCGCCGGCTCGACCGGGATGAGCGTTGACGAGCCCGGCGCGGGTCAGGTCGCCCATGATCTGGGGCAGGAACCGCGGCGGAATCTTCATCTCTTCGGCGATCTTGCGGCTGCTCAGCAACCCTTCGCGAGCCATGGTGAGAGCGAGCATCGCCCGGATGGCGTAGTCGCTGCGCTTGGTGAGGTCTAGTCGCATGATCCGAACAGTATCGCGCCGGAGACGGACCTCACCCCTGCCGTTGGTCCCGCCGTCGGGTGACGGCCGGCAGAAAGCTCACCGATTTGAGCAGTATTACGACTTTGGCCGCGACAGAACGCCCGTTGGAGCCGGTTCCGGGCACGCTCTCGGCCGATATATCGGTAGCCACGGCAGCTCGACGGTCAGCCTATGAGATAGCCGACCGTGACCTGGACGAGGATGTCCGTCGTCCCCGTCTGGATCGGTGTGGAGGCGGACCCGGACGCCAGGTTGGCCACATCCTGGGCCCCGTAGTAGACCGGCGTGGTGGCCGTTGTCTCTGTGATTGAGGCAACGCCTCTCACCGCAACGCCGGCCGAGGAAGTCAGCGCATCGGCCTTGCTCTTGGCGTCGGCCATGGCGAGCTTGCGGGCCTGGGCCTGGACTGCCGTGGGATCGTTGAGGCGGAAGGTGATGCCGGAGACGGTCGTCGCCCCGCCGGAGATGGCATCGTCGATTACCGCGGCAACGGACGAGAGATTGCGAACCGTGAGCTTGACGGTATTGGTGAACTGCTGGCCCACGAGCCGTGGCGCCGACCCGCCGGTGCTGTAGTCGTACACCGGAGTCAAGCTCACGTCGGTGGTGACGATGTCCTTGTCCGCCACCCCATCCTTCTTGACGGCGGCCACCGCACCGGCCATTGCGGTCGCGGCGGCTGACTGGGCTTCGGCAACCGTCGGCTTCTGGATCGTGACACCGAGGATCACGTCGGCCACGTCCGGGGCGACGCTGACTTCGCCCATGCCCGAGACGGTGACGACATGCTCAGTTGAAGTGGTGGGGTCTGCCGCCAGGGTCGGATGGCCGCTCAGAAGCGGACCCAGCACGATGCCGATTACGAGGCTCGCGGCCGCGGTCATGGCAATCGCCAGGCCGATCGTTATGGCGCCGATCGGCCGGTCGGGGACCCGAGTGGCAACTGCTGCGGTCGTGGCGTTCGGGTCGTTGTCGTCCATGGTCGTGCGCTCCTTCTCGGTCGGTCCTGTTCGGAGCCAAGACGGCGCCACCGTGGCCGTGGTTCCGACGTGCCGCCGCCCGCCACACATTCAGCCGCTACGATTGGCCGGTGAGCGACAGCGAACTGAACCCGTGGCGCCGTGAGTCGCGCCGCCTCGTGTACGACAACGCCTGGATCGAGCTGTATCACGACGAAGTCGTCCGGCCCGATGGCCAGCCCGGCATCTACGGCGTGGTCCATTTCCTGCACAGGGCGATCGGAGCGGTTCCGCTCAGGACCGCCGACGACACGGTCCTGCTCGTCGGGCAGTTCCGCTACACCCTGAACCGCTACTCCTGGGAGATCCCCGAGGGTGGCGGCGAGTTCGACGAGTCGCCGGAGGAAGCAGCCCGACGCGAACTCGCCGAAGAGACGGGCTACGCCGGCGGAACCTGGCGCGAGCTATGCCGCTGCGATCTCTCCAACTCCGTCACGGACGAGAACGCGGTCCTCTTCGTCGTGACCGATCCGATCGCGGGCACGGCCAATCCAGAGGGAACCGAGCGGATCGAATTCCGCTGGCTCCCGTTCGACGAGGCGATGGCGATGATCGGGCGCGGCGAGATTACCGACTCGATGTCGGTACTGGCGCTCCAGGCAGTCGCCCTCGAGCGCGCTGCGGGGTTCGGAGTCGAAGGCTAGAGCTCGCGGTATTCGAACCAGTCGAAGTCGGCCGACTTGCCCGAGCCGCTGAGGTCCTGGCAGGCCATCCCGACGAAGTTGCCGGTGAAAGCGCAGGGCACTGCGTACTCATCCGAAAGGATCGAGGAGTCCTGCGCGTCGCGAACCGGAAACCACTCCTTGCCGTTCTGGCTGTAGTAGAACCGCAGCTGGGCCATGTCGATCTCGACCCGCAGGTAGACCCGATCCAGCGCGCTGACGTCGAATTCCTTCTCGACCGGATAGCTGATGGTGCCGCGGTCGCAGGCCATCAGACCGATGGCCAGGTCAGCGTGGTCGGTTTTGGTCACGAAGAGGTAGTAGAAGTCGTCGGTGCTGTAGAAGGCGACCAGGCCGGCCGACTGCAGGAAGCTGTCGGGCGCGAACTCCACGACGGTCGACGCCTGGACGTGGAAAGCGCGCTGACGGCGAGCGACGATCGTCTGGTCGAACCTGGAGACGATGCTCTCGTGGCCCTTGAGCCGGAGATGGCCGGGACGTTCCGTCAGGCTGTAGTGGGCCTCGTCGAGCGGCAGGCGAAGGCTATTCCACTGGATCGCGAGTTTCGGGGTGTCGAAGTCGTCACGGGCCGGGGTCTCGGGGAACGGATGGGAAGCGAAACCCGGATCCGCCACTTCCACCGCGGGCAGGACGCCGCCCTGGGCCAGGCGCGGCCAGCCGTCGGCGTCCCAGCTGATCTTCTGGATGGCTGTCTCGCGGCCGAGAATCGAGCGGCCGTTGACGATCGGCCGGCGGCACAGATGCGCGAAATACCACTCGCCGGCGGCGGTCTCGACCATGCAGCCGTGGCCGGCACTCTGGAGCGGATTCGTGGGATCGCTGACGGAGCTGATGAGCGGATTGCCGGGCATCTCCTCGTACGGACCGGTCACGGTCCTGGAGCGCGCCACCGTCTCGGCGTGTGTGGTGAAGGTGCCGCCCTCGGCGGAGGTCAGGTAGTACCAGCCGTCCTTCTTGAGGAGATGCGGACCTTCGACGAAGCCGAGGGCGGTCCCGCCGAAGATGCGCGTGCTCGGCCCGACCAGCTTCCTGGCGTTGGCGTCGTATTCCTGCAGCACGATGCCGCCGAACTGGTTCTTGCTCGGGCGGTGGTCCCAGATCATCTGGACGTACCACTTGCGCCCGTCATCGTCGTGGAACAGAGAGGCGTCGAAGCCGACACCGTTCATGAAGACGGGCTCGGACCAGGGGCCTTCGATCGACGGGGCAGTGACCAGGAAGTTGCGCACGTCCTTGAACGCACCGGTCCAGCCGCGCACGTCGGTGTAGATGAGCCAGAACAGACCGTCGGCATGGGTGAGACAAGGCGCCCAGATGCCGCCGGAGTTGGGATCGCCGCGCATATCCAGCTGGCTCGAGCGGGTCAGCGCGTAGCCGACCTGCTCCCAATGGACGAGGTCGCGGGAATGGGACAGGGAGACGCCCGGGAACCATTCGAACGTGGAATTGGCGATGTAGTAGTCGTCGCCCACTCGGCAGATCGAAGGATCGGGATAGAAGCCGCGCAGGACGGGATTCTGGATGGGTCCCGAGGCGGTCGATGTCATGGATCTACTCCCTGAATGGCCCGGCAGCTGGCGCCCGCCTTGTACGGTGGCTGCTCAGAAGGTACACGATCGCGGCACGGCCCCGTGAGGCAGTATCGGGGCCGCGATCGAAACTACCGGCCCGGACGGCCACGCTCAAGGCAGGCTCGCGCAGGCCGGCCTAAAACCCGAGACGGCGAGCCCGCCTGGCGGGCCGGGAGGGCGCACCGAATGGGCCATCGGCCGTCGCACCGCCGGCGTTGTATGATCCACCAACATTCAGAGTGCATAGGGTTTATGCGTTGCCTGCCGCGGCCGAAACACGGCACGAGCGGCGAAGTCGGAGGCGCGTCATGGTCGAGCCCGGAGCTGGAGAACGACACCTGGCCAGGCCCGCTGACGCCGCGCCCGCCTCCGAGCCCGCTTCCGAGCCCACTTCCGCCCGCGTTTCTGCCCTTCAGCCGCTCGCCCGTGTCGACGACGCCCCGTTCGTCAACCGCCGCGACCCCGCCCGGGCTCTCGGCCCCGACGGCCGCCCCGCCGTCGCCCGCCGCGCGCCGATGTGGGCCGACGTGCCCGACGAGCGTTGGAACGACTGGCGCTGGCAGCTCAGCAACCGCGTGAATTCGGTCGAGGAGATCGGCCGCGTCCTCAACTTGACCGACGACGAGCGCGCCGGCCTTTCCTCGCCCGACAAGTTCCGGGTCGACATCACGCCCTACTTCCTGAGCCTGATCGACCCCGACGATCCAAATGACCCTATCCGCCGCCAGGTCATCCCTACCGACTGCGAGCACGAGGCCTTCACGGCGATGATGGAGGATTCGCTGGCCGAGGACCGCCACTCACCGGTTCCGGGACTCGTCCATCGCTATCCGGACAGGGTCCTGATGCTGGTCACGACTCAGTGCGCGAGCTACTGCCGCTACTGCACGCGGTCGCGCATCGTCGGCGACGCGACGCAGAACTTCAACCGCCACGACGTCGAGGCCCAGCTCGAATACCTGCGCCGCACGCCGCAGGTTCGCGACGTGCTCCTGTCGGGCGGCGACGCGCTGACGCTCAATCCCAAGCTGCTCGAGTCGATCATCCGCAGCCTGCGCGAGATCCCCCACATCGAGATCATCCGCATCGGTTCGCGCGTCCCGGTCTTCATGCCGCAGCGCATCGACGACGACCTGTGCGAGATGCTGGCGAAGTACCACCCGCTCTGGATGAACCTGCACTTCAATCACCCGAACGAACTCACGCCCGAAGTGGCCCGCGCCTGCGACAAGCTGACCCGGGCCGGCATTCCGCTCGGCAACCAATCGGTGCTTCTCGCCGGTGTCAACGACTGCGTGCACATCATGCGGGCGCTCGTCCACAAGCTCGTCGAGTTCCGAATCCGCCCTTACTACATATACCAGTGCGATCTCGTCGAAGGCTCGGGCCACTTCCGGACTCCGGTCGGCAAGGGCATCGAAATCATGGAGGGCCTGCGCGGCCACACGTCGGGCTACGCCGTCCCGACCTACGTCGTCGACGCGCCCGGCGGCGGCGGCAAGATCCCGGTCATGCCCAACTACCTGATCAGCTACTCCGACCACAAGGTAGTGCTGCGCAATTACGAGGGCTACATAACCACCTACGAAGAGCCCGAGCACTACCAGTCGCACGACAAGGCGAACTGCAAGTACTGCCGGAACCCGCGCGCGGAAGCCGGTCAGGGCGGCATCGAAGGTCTGCTCGACGGGCGGCAGATGTGGATCGAGCCGTCCGGCTTCGAAGAGACGCATCGCCGTGGCAACGAGTCCGCTCACCGGCTCCAGGATCCGGCGAAATGGGTCCCCTACGGGGTCGGCGCGATCGAAGGTACGGCGGCGCAGGGTTCGGCCGGCGACCCGCCTGCCGCTCTGGAGCCGGGCTCGAACGCGTCGACGCCCGCAGTCGCGGTGGCCGGCGGCCGGCCGCAGCGCGCCGCCTCTGCCGGCGCAGTGACGGCGACCAAAGAGCCCGCCTTCGAATATCCACCCGGCGAGGAACCCCGTCCGCGCGAAGGCGAGCCCACCGGCTGGTCCCACGGGGAGCTCCTCTAGCCCCACGCAGTTCGGTGGCCCGGTTGATCTTGGCCCAACCCGACGTGGAGAAGCTGCCGCGACCTCGATCGGCCGGTTCCGCCACGGCCATTCCGCAAGCCGCGTCCGGTCCATACAATGGCCCCCTGAGGGGTCACGCCCAGTGACCGTCAAACGGCCATCGTCGGGATGGTGCATCAGCCCGCGTCAGAGCGGATGCTGATCGGAGGTCCAATGCGTCGGGTCTTGCTTGCCGTCTGTCTGATCTGCACCGTCCTGGGCAGCGCCGCCTGCGGTTCGGCTCAGGCCACGCCGACACCCGCGCCAACGCCGACGGCAACCCCCATACCGACCCCAACGCCGAGCCCGACGCCTTCCCTGGAACCGGGCGTCACCAGGGCCCCGCCCCCGGTCCCCGACACGGGCGACTGGTCGGCGGTTTCCACCGACGGTCCTTCGGCGCCCGGGGAGCTGTCTTTCACGTTCACCGTGAGCGGCACCGACCTGGTCAATGCGACCGTCGTGTGGGTGGACGTCGACGGTTTCACCCACATCTGGACGGCCTCGGTCGTCCACGTCCTCGACGGCAACTTCGACTCGTCCGCGTTCACGTCGGTGGTCGGCAAATCCAGTGACACCCTGGAGTTGAGCGGCACGTTCGTAGCGCCCGACAAGCTCAGCGGCATCTACCTGCTGACCGATGCGGGGGAGAAGCGCAACGGCATGTGGGAGGCCGCGCCAAAGCCGTGACTCGCGGGCGGCTCAGCCAATCGACAGTCCTGGAGGGAGGAGCGAGCCGTGGAGATCGACACCTGGCCGGTGACCGGAGGAAGCTCGGTCGTCATTCGCGGATACCGAGGCGACACCTATCAGGAGGTCATAGATGCGTTCCACCGGGACGCGGTGCTGCTGCTCGAGCAGGGCTATGTGCCGGCCGGCCAGCACTACGCCGAAGGCCAGTGGAGCATCTGGCGCGGCCTGCTCGCCACGCTGACGATCTGGATCATCATCGGAGCGCTGCTCTGGACTCAGATGCTGACCAGCCGGCCGATCGGCGTTCTGACCGTCACCTACGTCAATTCGGCCCGAGTCGGGAGCCCTGGATTCGCCTCGTCCAGGCCAGACTGAGCCACGCGGCCGAAGCCGGCCAGGCCGATAGGCGATGAGCGGAGGGTTGGCCGAGCCGGTGCGCGACGAGCCCGGGCCATTCACCTCAGCTCATCCGCGGGAACCAGCGGGCGTCGTGCGCGGGGCCGATGCGCGGGGCCGCGCCGCGGCGTAACTTGCGATCATGCAACGCACGATCCCGCTGCTGCGGCGCTTCCCGACGATCCGCTGGAACCAGGACTACGTCGACGTAGCCATGGCCCTGATCCTGACGAGCGCGGCGATATACACCGCCGCGCAGGCCAGAGTCCACCTGGACCTCGTCAGCGTGCCGCTCCTTGTCGTCCAGACGCTTCCAATCGCGGTGCGCCGCCGGAATCCGATGCGGGTCCTCTACGCTACCGGGCTCGCAATCACGCTGTACAGCCTTCTCGGGTATCCGGGAACCGGCGCGCAACTCGGCGTCTTCGTAGCTTTCTACACCGTGGCCGCCCACGAGCCGAGGCGCCGCACGGTGATCGCCGCCGCCATAACGGCGGGCGGCATCTTCGTCAGCTTCGCCGCCTACGCGACTCTCAATTCGATGGGCTGGACGTCGGCCCTGACCTCGACGTATCTCTCGTTCGGCCTGGCCTGGCTCATCGGCGACAACCTGCGTGTTCGCCGGGCCTATACCAGGGAACTCGAAGAGCGGGCGGCGGCGCTGGAACTTGAGAGGGAGGAGAAGGCACTCGCGGCCGTGACCGAAGAACGTACTCGCATCGCCCGCGAGCTCCACGACGTCGTGGCTCACTACGTCAGCGTCATGGTGGTCCAGGCGGCGGGGGCGCGGCGAGTCGTCGACAAGGATCCGGAGTCGGCCAAACATGCGCTCGAGGCCGTCGAGGGTGCCGGCCGCACGGCCCTGGCCGAGATGCGCCGGATGCTGGCAGTGCTTCGCGCGGACGATTCGGGCATGGGCCCGCAGCCCAGCCTGGGCGAGGTGGACCGGCTGATCCAGCACGTTCGAGACGCCGGCCTGCCCGTGGAGCTCGTCATCGAAGGCGACGCGTGTTGCCTCCCTGCCGGCATGGACCTGGCGGGATATCGAATCGTCCAGGAAGCCCTGACCAACACCGTGAAGCACGGCGGCAAGGCCACGGCGAAGGTGGTCGTGCGCTACCTAGAGGACACACTGGAGATCGAAGTCCTGGACGACGGCCGCGGGGCTGCGGCGCCGTTGCTGGCGGGGCCGGGAGGCGGCGGCCACGGGCTGGTCGGTATGAAAGAACGAGTGCAACTCTTCGGCGGCGTGCTGGAAGCCGGCCCGATTCTGCCGGGCGGCTACCGCGTCTTCGCCCGGATGCCCGTGGAGCCCGACGACGTGGCACGAGCCAGGTCCGAGCGAGACGCCACGCGCGCCGCGATGGAAGAATCCGCGGTGGCCAGTCATCACCAGAAGGTCCGGCGCAGGGTCGCCCGGTCGGAGCCACTAGTCCAGCCCAGGCACATGCCACCGATGATGGTTCGAGTGGTTCCGCCTCATCCCGCCGAGCAAGGCCGGCCCCGTGGCCGGACAGAGATAGAGGACGACCTGTGACGACGCGAGTGCTGCTGGTCGACGATCAGCCGCTGCTACGGACCGGGTTCCGGATGATCCTGTCGGCCGAGTCCGACCTGACCGTCGTCGGCGAAGCCGGAGACGGGGCAACGGCCGTGGAGCTGGCCCGCCGCCTGAAGCCGGACGTGGTCCTGATGGACATCCGCATGCCCGGCATGGACGGAATCCAGGCCACTCGAGCCCTGGCGGGCCCGGGCGTCGAGGAGCCGGTCAAGGTGCTGATGCTGACGACGTTCGGCCTCGACGAGTACGTCGTGGAGTCGCTCCGGGCGGGCGCCAGTGGCTTCCTGCTCAAGGATGCGCCCGCGGAGGACCTGGTGGAGGCGATCCGGATCGTTGCCGCCGGCGAGGCGTTGCTGGCCCCTTCGGTCACGCGCCGCCTGCTGGACCGCGTCGCCAGCCGGCTGCCACCGGCCAACGAGAATGCCATTCCCGCGCTGCACGAACTGACCGAGCGCGAACTCGAGGTCCTCAAGCTGATGGCGCGCGGGCTGTCGAACGCGGAGATCGCCGAGAAGCTGGTCGTCTCCGAGACTACGGTCAAGACGCACGTCTCGCGCGTCCTCAGCAAGCTCGACATCCGGGACCGCGTCCAAGCCGTGATCCTGGCCTACGAGACGGGCCTGGTCTAGTTCAAGCCTCCGGGGGCAGCGAGAGGCACCGCCGGGCCGGTCGTAGGGTCTACGCGGGCAAGCCCTGCGGATCTGCGCCGAGCTGCCGGATCGGCGCCCATGCGTCTCGCGCCCCTGCCTGCCGCGTCGGCACGAGCGTCGGTGCATCGAGGCCGCGATCACGACCCCGGACCGGTCGGCGGTCGTCCGAGGCGCGCCGGACG
Source organism: uncultured Chloroflexia bacterium (assembly GCA_963835845.1). Lineage (GTDB taxonomy): Bacteria > Chloroflexota > Limnocylindria > Limnocylindrales > CSP1-4 > Fen-1039. Next base: position 443,932 of record CAWIGT010000002.1, read on the forward strand.
CCGATCGTCATCCCTGCGCCGGCCCTGGGGGCGGCCCGTCATCCGCAGGGATGAGTGCCAGTTCACCCGGCTGGACGACCCGCCATTAGCCGTCTCGGACGACTGCGGCGCGGGCCATGACTCGTAGCTTTCGTTACGACGAGAAAGACGCGAGCACAGCGTCCTCGACCTACGAAGACACGAAGCCAACTGACCAGACGACAAGGGAGACGCCAGATGCGACTACTGCGAGACCTCGGACGCCGCAAGCTGCGGTCCACGCTGACCATCACCGGCATCATGATCGGGATCATGGCGCTGGTCGTCTTCGGCTCGATGGCCAACAAGATCGACGCCCTGGTCAAGGGCGGCAGCGAGTACTACCAGAACAAGGTCACCGTCAGCGCCAAGGGCGGCATGATGGGTATCGGCGGCGTGCTCTCGACCAAGATGGTCGACCAGATCGCCCCGCTCGACGGCGTGGCCGTCGTCGTCCCCACCGTCGCCTTGTTGCTCGACGACACCTCGAGCGGCGTTTCCATGGGAACGCCTTCGATGATCGACGCCTCTCCGGCAGGTGCCGACAAGGGCCTCGAAACCTTCCAGCTCCACTACGCCAGCGGCCGCGCCCTGACCGCCGCCGACGAGAACAACAACGTCACGGTTCTCGGTTCGGACCTCGCGCAGCAGAAGAAGGCTAAGGTCGGCGACACGGTCGTCCTGCGCGGCCAGCGCTTCCAGGTCGTCGGCATCCTCGAACCTACCCTAACCGCCCCCGACAACTCGGCGACGGTGCCGATGTCGGCGGCCCAGGAGCTCTTCATCAAGACCCTGCCGTCTCTGGTTGCGGACAAGCTGAACGTCAATGAGATCGCCACCGGCTTGGTCGTCTACCCCAGGACGGGCATGGACACCGAGAAGATCGCGGCCGAGATCGAGACGAACGTTTCCGGTGTCGACGCCATGACCGGCAAAGACTTCGATCAGCAGATCGGCGCGGCGACCTCGATGCTCAATGCAATCCTGATCGGCATCGGCTTGATCAGCCTGCTCGTGGGCGGCCTCTCGGTCATCAACACCACGGCCATGTCGGTCGCGGAACGAACTCGTGAGATCGGCATCAAGCGCGCCATCGGCGCCTCTCGCTGGCGCATTCGCCGGGAGATCGTGGCCGAGTCGGCCTTCATCGGCCTGGTCGGCGGGTTGCTCGGGCTCTTGCTGGGCTTCCTGATCACAACCGCCGGCAACAACGCGGGCCGCGAGTCCGCCACGATCCTCTTCGATCTGACCTTCGGCACGGCGTTTTCTTCGGTCGCCTTCGCGACGATCCTCGGCGCGCTGGCCGGCTTCATCCCGGCCTGGGGCGCGTCCCGCCTCGACCCGGTCACCGCTCTCCGATACGAGTAGCAGCACCCACTTCCACCTTCCGACCACATCGCGGGCCGCGCGAGCGGCCCGCCAAGGAGACACAACGATGGCAATCCTCGAAGGACACAACCTCCGCAAGACCTACCGGCTCAGCCGGCGCAATACGGTCGAAGCCCTGAAGGGCGTAGAGGTCTCGATCGAGCGGGGCGAGATGATCGCGATAATGGGCCCCTCAGGTTCCGGCAAGAGCACCCTGATGCACATCCTGGGCCTGCTCCACGCCCCGGATCCGAACCACGGCCCCGCGCCGGAGCTGTACCTCGCCGGCGAGAACATGGCGACGCTTTCCGACAACGCCCGAACAAGGATCCGCTCCCGCCGGATGGGCTTCGTCTTCCAGGACTTCAACCTCGTACCCACGCTCACGGCCCTCGAGAACGTGCTCCTGGCCTGCGATTACGCGGGCATCAAGGGCAAAGCGGCCAAGCAGGCCGGGCTCGAGGCCCTCGCCCTGGTCGGTCTCGCCGAGCGCGGCGACCACAAACCGAGCGAACTCTCCGGCGGCGAGCAGCAGCGCGTGGCCATCGCCCGAGCTCTGGTCAACAAGCCCGAGATCATCCTGGCCGACGAGCCGACGGGCAACCTCGACTCCGAGCGCTCGGCAGAGGTCCTGGCTCTGTTCCGTCAGTTCAACCGCGAGCACGGCCAGACGATCGTTCTCGTGACGCACGACTCCGAAGTCGGCGAGGCCTGCGACCGCGTCATCCGGATGCGCGACGGGCGCATCCGCGACGCCGCCCCGCAGCGCGTCGCGGCGCCGGCGCCCGTCGTCCCGTCGATCGCGACCCCGGCTCAGGCCTAAACCCGAACCCGCACATCGGAAGCTGGTGCCGCGGGCAGCGGCACCAGGGGAGGAGCAACCGTGAGCAAGGCAGTGGCAACCGGCGGGCCGACCCGGGGACGCGAGCCCTGGACGGTCAGAGTCGCGGTCTGGAGCGCCAGGCATCGCTGGCCCATCCTGGCCGCCTGGTTCGTGTTCACGATCGGCCTGATGATCTCGAGCGTGGCACTGGGCGGCCAGCGCGCCCAGTCCGTCATGGACAAGGGCAAGACCATCGGCGACTCGCAGACGGGCTGGAACGTCTTCGACGATGCCGGCGTCAAGGGCGTCGACACCGAAACCTTCTACCTGGTCGTCTCCGAGCCGAGCGGCATCGGCAAGCTCGACTCGGCGACCAACCTCAAGGCCATCGCCGACATGACGGCCCGACTGACCGCTCTCACCGCGGTCGTCGACGGCAAAGCCGCTCCGGTGTTCTACCAGGCGCCCGACAGTCAGCTTCCCGCGGTCGTCGATCCTTACGTCCTGGCGGCGGCCGCTCTCGACCAGGCGGCCGGAGTCATATCGCCCGACGGCACCACGGCAATTGTCACTGCCAAGATCGCAGGCGACGGTGAAGTCCGGGGCATCAAGGCGGCTGCGATCCGGCCCCTCGAGGATCAGTTCAGGAAGGACTATCCGGGGCTCTCGCTCCTCACGCTCGACAACAACCTGATCAACTCGGACTTCGGGGACTACGTCAACGGCTCGCTCGACGCGCTGCTGCTGCCGACCCTGATCGTCACGTTCCTCATCCTGCTGATCGCCTCCCGGTCGGCCGTGGCCGCCTTCGTCCCCATCATCCTGGCGCTCAGCGCCATCGTCGGGGCCATGGGCATGGTCGGCATCTACAGTCAGGCGGTCTCGCCGGTCAGCCAGTACGTGGCCCAGATCGTGGTTCTGATAGGTCTGGCCGTGGCCGTCGACTACTCACTCTTCGTGATATCGCGGTTCCGCACGGAGCGGTCGGCCGGTCGTGACAAGTTCGGGGCGATCGAAGTCGCCAGCTCGACAGCCGGTCGCGCCGTCTTCTTCAGCGGCCTGGCCGTGATGATCTCGCTCGGCGCCCTGTTGCTCATCGACGACGACGTCTTCAAGTCGATCGCTATCGGCTCGATCGCGGTCGTCCTGATCTCGGTCACCGGCAGCCTGACCTTCCTGCCGGCCATGCTCTCGATCCTCGACCGCAAGGTGATGCGCCTCGGCATCCCGTTCCTCTCCCGCGAGCGCGGTGAGGGTCGGGGCGTGTGGGGCACCATCGTTCGGCTGGCCACCAACCGGGCCGTAATCTCGGCCGTCGCCGCGGGAGCCGTCCTGCTGCTGGTCGCCGCGCCGGTGTCGAAGCTCCAGCTCGGGTCCACCACGAGCGATGTGTCCACCCTGCCCCACAGCGTTGAGGGAGTTCGGGCGTGGGAGCTCATCGCCAACCGCTGGCCGGCCGGCCGAAACCTGACCATCGACGTCATCGTCACGAACGCGAGGCAAGGACAAACCGCGGCCGCGATCGAGACCTTCGCCGCGGACGAGAAGAGCGGCAAGATCGCGGGCGTCAACGCCGCCACGACCAGGGTCAACTACTCGGGCGACGGCAGCGTGGTCGACGTGACCGCCGCCATCCCCGGCGGTCCGAACGACATGGCCAACTGGGATCTGGCTCGCAACTTCCGTGCCTCGGTCGTGCCGAGCTACTTCGGCTCACTTTCGGGTACTCGCGTCTACGTCTCGGGCGACGCGACTTACACGATGGACTATGCCGACTGGTACGGCGGCCAGATGCCGCTCGTAATCGTCTTCGTCCTGGGCATGAGCTTCCTGCTCCTGCTCGTAGCGTTCCACTCGATCGTGATCGCGGTCAAGGCGATCATCCTCAACCTGCTGTCGGCGGGCGCCGCCTTCGGCGTCCTGGTTCTGCTCTTCCAAGAGGGCTGGTTCAAAGACATAACGGGCATCAGGCCCAACGTCATCGAGGCCTGGGCCCCGGCCATGATCTTCACGATCCTGTTCGGGCTCTCGATGGACTACCACGTCTTCATCCTGACCCGGGTCAAGGAAGCCCGAGACCGCGGCCTCGCCTCGACCGATGCCGTCGTCAAGGGGATCACGATCACTGCCGGCACCGTCACCAGCGCCGCGGCGATCATGGTCTGCGTCTTCGGTGCCTTCTTCACCATTCAGCTCGCGATCATGCAGGAGCTGGGCATCGGCCTGGCCGTGGCCATCCTCGTGGATGCCACGATCGTCCGCAGCCTCCTGCTGCCGTCGCTGATGAAGCTCCTCGGCGAGTGGAACTGGTGGATGCCGGGCTTCCTGCGGTGGATCCCTCGGATCACCATCGAGGGCGAGCCGGAGGCGCTGCTCGGCGCCAGCAAGCCAGATCTCGACACCGGAATCGCCGGCGCGTAGCAAGCCACTCTCAGGAAAATGCGGCGGGGCTGCCCTCCTCGGCCCCGCCGCTTTTCTATGCCCAGGACCGAAAACTGGCCAGCGCCCGGCCGGCGCTGCCCGTATCATCTCGGGGCACGAAGCTGACGTCCGTCGATCGGGCGACCGATCGGAGACCAAATGCCGGGGGCTCTTCACACGGCAGCCCGCGTTCGTGCATGATTCGCTCATGGGGCGCCCGCTTCCCCCTCGGCTGGGCGCCCCACCTTCATTCCTGAGCGGAGAGACCTTGATCCAACCCACAGCTGCCCACGTCTGGCTGGACGGTCGCCTGCTGCCCTCGGTTGGGCCACACCTGTCGGTGTACGACCGGGGCTTTCAGGTGGGCGACGGCGTCTTCGAGGCCTTGCGCGCCCGACGCGGCGTGGCCATCGAACTCGACGGGCATCTCGCCCGCCTTCACGCCAGCCTCGGGGCGCTCTCGTTCGAGCTTCCGTTCGGCGACGACGTTGTGGCGGCCGGAATCGCGGACCTCCTCGCGGCAGAAGGTTGGGACGGCGCAGAACCGCCGGGCGACGCGGTGATCCGTATCACCGTCAGCCGAGGCTTCGATCCGGCGCGCGGCGTCCTGCCGTCCGCGGGGGGAACGGCATCGGTCGCGATCCAGGCCTGGCCGTTCAAGCCTCCGGCCGCGCAGATCCTCGAGGCCGGCGAGCGGTTCATCACCAGCGCCGTTCGGCGCGACGCGGACTCGCCCATCGCCGGCATCAAGACGACTTCGAGGGCCGAGCTAGTGTTCGCTCGCCTCGAGGCGGCGCGCTCGGGTGCCGACGATGCCATCTTCCTGACCACGGACGGACGCATCACCGAAGCCACGACGTCGAACGTGCTGCTGATACGAGGCGCCGTCTGCGCCACTCCTCGACTCGGGACCGGGCTCCTGGCCGGAACGACCAGGGCCTGGTTCGTCGAACACGGCGATGCTGTCGGCCTCGAAATGGTCGAGCGGGACCTCACGCTCAAGGACCTGTACGAGGCCGACGAAGCGGCAATCTGCTCCAGCATCGGCGGAGTGATCCCGTTCGTCCTGCTCGACGGGCGACCGATCGGCAATGGCAGGCCCGGGCCGCGCACGATCGCCATGAGGGCGGCTCGAGAGAGCTGGATCGATGCCGTCTCGCTCACCGGCGCGGCAGCTCGTCGACGGCGGGCGGACGCGGCTGCGCCCGCCTCGTGACCACCTGCCGGCGATGGCTGGCGATGCCCGCCGGCCGGCCCCTGAGGCTCGCCCCAACTCCCGCGGGCCGCTACCATTCGTCCCCTGAGGACCGCCCTGTCCGCGGTTGCAGTGATCGGCTCATCCGGAGGCACGTTGGAGGGTAACGAGCGCGGGCCGGCCGTCAGCGGCGATCTCCCGGCACCCGCGCCGGACTCGATCGCCGGCGATTACCTTCTGCTCGCGCTGCGGGTCGACGCGCTGCTCCCCGGGCTCGTGGACGCGTATTTCGGCCCGGCGGAGCTGAAGGCCCGGGTCGGGGCCGAGCCAACTCGGACCGCCTCGAGTCTGGGCGAAGACGCGTCGACCCTGAATTCGCGACTGTCGAAAGAGGCGCCGAGTCAGGACCGACAGCGCTGGCTGCGGGCGCAGCTGGTCGCGCTGGAGGCCCAGGCCCTGATGGTCGCCGGCGATCCACTGCCGTTCTCGGACTACGTCGCCTGCCTGTTCGACGCTCCGCCGCACCGGGCACCCGAGGCTGTCTTCGAATCGGCCGCGGACGACATCGCCCGACTGCTGCCCGCGTCCCGGTCGCCCGACGAAACCGTCGCCGAACGATTGGCCGCCTGGGAGGCCGATTTCGCGATCGAGCCGGACCGCCTGCCCGGTGTCGTCGAGTGGCTCGTAGGTCAGATGCGCGAACGGGCCGGCCGGCTCGTCGGACTGCCCGCCGACGAAGGCGTCGACTTCGTGTACGTCTCGGGCGGACCCTGGAGCGCGTTCAGCCAGTACAGTGGGGCGGGTCGGACACTCATCGAACTGAACACGGAGCGGGTGCGCTCGCCATCCGGGCTGATCCACATGGCGGCCACCGAGTGCTATCCCGGCCGGCACCTCGAGCGCGCCTGGAAGGAGCGCCACCTGGTCCGTGAGTTGGGCCGCCTCGAGTGCAGCGTGACGCTCTTGAACACACCCGAGGCGTTGATGAGCGAAGGCGTGGCGATGCTCGGCGAGCGCATCGTCGCTCCCGATGCGACACTCCCGGAGCTGCTGATCGAGTTGTACGAACGGGGCGGCCTGGCCGTCGCTTCGGACCCGGCGCGCGCCCGCGAAGCGGCCGATGCCCAGTTACGTATCAGAAGGGCGAGGGCCAGCCTGAGGTCCGTGCCGGCCAACGCCGCGTTCCTGCTCCACGCCGACGGCGCCGGCCGCGACGAGGTCGCCGCCTACCTCCGTCGCTATCTGATGACGAGCCCGGAGCGGGCCGAACAGCGGCTTGCGCTGATCGAGGATCCGATCGGCCGGGCTCAGGTCATCGGCGCCAACGAGGGCGAGCGGCTGGTGCGCCGCTGGTTCGAGCTTGGGCCGGTAGACGATCAGCCCGATCGGTTCGTGCGCTTGCTCCGAGAGCAGTTGACGCCGGGCGCCCTCACCGACGAGTTGAGCTCGGCGGGCTTCGGCGAGGATGGCTGGTAGGGCGCTCCGGGCGGTGCGACGAGGTCGGTGGCGACGCGGCGTGCGGCGGGTGAGCTAGACTTCCGGTCGTGACAGAGAGCAGCGAAACCAGCCCCAAGCCGCCGGCCCGCGCCACTGCCGGGACCACCAGGGCCGCGGCAACGAAGCCCGCCGGGGCTGCCGCCGGCAAGGTCGACGCGACCGCCGCGGCCCCGACGGCCGCCAGGATTCCAGCCGTGGCGGCGAAGCCCGCCGGCAAGCGAGCCCCCGCCCGCACCAGGGCCGCGGCGCCTGCCGCGGTTTGGAAGGTCGCCACCGAGCCGGCGTACCGCCACCCGAATCTCGGACTCGCTCCGATAGACATGACAGCCGGCCATGCGGCCGCGGCCGCCAGGCTCCGCGCCATCGCATCACAGGTTTCCGCGGCGGCCCTCGAAGCCGCGGTCCGAGCCGACCCGACCATCCGGACCCGCAACGACGACATCGCGCTGCGGACGCTGCTCCGGGACGGAACCCTGATTGTCGAGCGGCTGGCGATGTGCCTGGCCAGCGACAAGACACTCTGGCTGACGGAGTTCGCCGAGTGGCTCGGACCCATCTACCGGCGCCGAGGAATGTCGCAGGGCGATCTGGCGGCCTGCTGCGAAGGCATGCGAAGCGCAGTCGAACCGCACCTCAGCGCCGACGAGATGGAAGTTGCCGCCCGAGCGCTCGACGGAGCCGCGGCCGTCTTCAGGCGCAACGGCCGGCTGGGCGGCGACCCTCACAAGAGGAACACCTTCCTGGAGTGGATCTACCGCGGCGTCTGACCGCGCCACTCCCGAGCGCCCGACGGCGCGACTGCCCGCATGGAGGCTGACATGACGATCAAGTGGGTGAAGGTCGATCCGCTGGTCATGCGCGGCGAGCCGTTCTGCTACAACACCCGGCTGACCGTTCGCCAGCTGCTCGAGCTGAGGCGCGACGGCTACGGCGTGGCCCAGCTTATGCGCGAGCATCCCGAGTTGCGCCTGGTCGGCATCGCTCACGCCTACCGCTACGCCGCCGAGCACAAGGACGCCTACAAGGAGTTCTTCGGCCGCGACGGATCGCTCGCCGGACCGGGGCTCACGGACGAGGAAGCGGCGAGACTGCCCGAAGATCTCCGCATCCCGGGAGTCGTCGTCGCCAAACAGAAGGCCGGGACGCGCCCCACCGCCTGAGCCAGACTGGCACCCTGTTTCGACTATTCCGAGGAAACTGGTAGGATATCTCCCACCATGAGCGATACCAGCCAGGCGATCAACGCCGCCCCCACCCAGCCCGTCTCAGCCGGCACCGAAGCCCCCGAACCAGGCACCGCTGCGGCATTCGACCCCCAGCGCCGGGCGACCGAATTGGCCATCCTCGATGCGCTCCGGTCGGTCGTCGACCCCGAGCTCGGGATGGACGTGGTCGAGCTGGCGCTGATCAAGCAAATCATCATCGGCAGCGAGACGTCGGAGATCAAGATGGTCCTGACGACGCCGTTCTGCCCGTACGCCGGCTCGATGATCCAGCAGATCAAGGACCAGACCGAGTCCGTGCTGGAGCATCCCGTCAAGGTGACCCTTCTGGCCGAGCGCTGGGATCCGCGCGACGCCGGCCTCATGTGGTGACGTCCTAGCTCGAACGAGGGGATGATGCCGGACAAGCCAGAACGCAAGTCAGCAGTCGCCACGAGACGCGGCGACGATGGCACCACCGGGCTGCTGTTCGGCGGCGAGAGAGTCTTCAAGGACGATCAACGGACTGAGGCCTACGGGGCCGTCGACGAGGCCGTGGCGGCCCTCGGTCTGGCGCGAGCCGAGTTGGGCATGAAGGCCCAGTACGGAACGCTGCCGGGCACGCTGGCCCTCCTCGCCGACCTCATCCTGCGTATCCAGCGCGAGCTGTTCGTTGTCGGGGCCGAACTGGCGACCACTCCGAGCGCCGTCGACCGCCAGAAACCGGGCGAGACGCGCGTGACGGCCGCAATGGTCGACGGCCTGGACGCGCTGCTGGCGGAGACCGAGGCCGCGATCGAGCTGCCGCGCGAGTTCGTCGTTCCGGGCGAGACACGGCTGTCGGCGGCGCTCGAGCTGGCGCGGACCATCGTTCGGCGGGCGGAGCGCCGCGCCGTGGCAGTTCGCCGGGCCGAGCCGGTCGGCGACGACCAGCTGGTGCCATACCTGAACCGCCTCGCCGATCTGTTGTGGATCCTGGCTAGGGCCGCCGAGCAGGGCGAGTCGCGAGCCGCCACTCCCTCCAGGGCGGGCTCGGGGCGCAGGCGGAGCGACCCCGCCGAGTAGCGTCCACGGCCGCCGATACCGCGCAACCTCTCGCCGGGATCATGCGAGGCGCTGGTGGCTGTCGTACGATCAAGGGGAGATCGGCCACCGCCGCCAGGCCGCACACGATTTCAGCTGTGGGTGTGGGCGGTGACCCGAATCGGAGAAAACCCGTGAGCGACTATCGATATTCCTCCAATTCATTCGAGCAGCTGGGAGTGCGGCCGGCTGCGAGGCTGTCGTCTACTTTTCTGTCCGAGGCGTTCACCTGGATGTTCCTCGGGCTGCTGCTGAGCGCCAGCATCGCCTTCGTCGTTCAGCGAAGCGCCGGCCTGGCGGACTCGGTGCTCAGCCTGTGGCTGCCGGTGATCATCGTCGAGATGGTGATCGGCGTCGGTCTGCAGGTCGCGATCAGACGCATCAACGCGTTCGTGGCACTGGGCCTTTTCTTTGTCTATGCGGCCCTGAACGGCCTGACCTTCGGCGTGATCATCGTCGCCTACACGGCCAGCACCGGGACGGCCGCGACGGTCGCAGAGGCTTTCGTCAGCGCCGCGGCGATGTTCGGCGGCGCCGCCCTCTACGGGGCGGTCACGAAGCGGTCGCTGAGCTCGATGTTCGGCTACCTGGCCATGGCCACATGGGGCCTGCTCGTAGCCATCATCCTGAACGTCTTCCTGGGCAACAGCACTCTGGACATCATCATCTCGATCGCGGGCGTGCTGATCTTCACCGCCCTCACCGCGTCCACGGTCCAGCGCATCTCGCAGGGCCAGTTCGCGGCCATGACGGGGTCGATGGAGAAGGCGTCCGTGATCGGCGCACTGCTGCTCTACCTCGAATTCGTGAACATCTTCCTGTTCATGCTCCGGCTTTTCGGCGGTGGCCGCCGCTGAAACTCGAGCGCAAGCTCGCAATCGATCGAAACCTGGACGGCCCGGCTGCAAAGCTGGGCCGCCTTTGTTGACGGGCCGATTCTGATCGGCCCAAGCGGCATCGTCGGCCGACGCGGCGCCGAAGCTGCTTCCGGGTGCATCATTCACGTCGTGACTATCCGGAGAATTCGCGGCGGCCTGGCCGCAACGGCTGCCTCCCTGCTGCTCGCCGTGGCCCTGGCCGCGTGCGGAAGTTCGACCCCGACGCCCGTGCCGACCGCCACGCCGACCGTCACACCCACGGCAATCCCCACGCCCACGCCGTCGCCGACTCCGGACATCTCGATCGTCCCGGTGCCAACGTCGCAGCTTGCCGCCCCGAGTTCTCCCGCCGTCCACCTGGACCAGCCGACCGCGGCCGCCCTCCAGGCCGCCCTCGACGGTCTGCGCAGGGCCAATACCTATCCGGGCGTTGCCGCCGCGGTGGCGTTTCCGGACGGCACCGTCTGGGCGGGCGTCGCCGGTTCGGCGATCCTCAAGCCCGCGACGCCCGTAACGACCGACACGCTCTTCTCGGTCGCGAGCATCAGCAAGACTTTCGTCGCAGCTTTGATCGGGCGGCTGTCGATGACGGGTACGATCGGCCTCGACGATCTGCTTTCGAAGTACGTGCCGGACTTCCCGGGCGCTGACGTCATCACGATCCGCAAGCTGCTGAACCACACCAGCTGCATCGACGACGTGTTCGACCCCGCGGGCAGCATCGGGCCGGCCGTCCTCGCCCACCCGGCCGCGACCTGGACCGCCGACGAGGTCTTTGCCAGGCTCCTCAAGCTCCCGTACGCCGCCGGGGCTTGCTACAACTACTCGAACACGGACTACATCCTGCTGGGCATGGTGGCCGAAAAGGCCACCGGCCAGACGGTGGCCGCTCTGGTCCGGTCCATGTTCCTGGTGCCCCTGGGCCTCGGCCACACCTTCCTCCAGACCGAGGAGGCCGCCTCGGGTCCTGAGGCGCATGGATACATGCCTCCCGCCTCGAACCCTCGCGACAACTCGGCCGGGACCATGCTGCCCTTCACGGCCGAAGCCACCGCCGTTGGAGTGGCCGGCGCATACGTGTCTACGGCGTCGGACCTGGCCGTCTGGGCGTCCGCTCTGTACGGCGGCGCGGTGCTGGACAACGCCACGCTGGCATCGATGGTCGACATCTCGCCCACTCTGCAATACAAGCTGAAGTGGCCTTACGGCCTCGGACTCGAGGAAACTACCGTCGCCGGCCAGGTTGCGTGGGGTCATCGAGGCCACCTTGACGGCTTCTGGTCGGCCATGGAGTACCTGCCGGCCTACCACCTCTCGATAGTGGTCCTGACCAACGCCGAATGGGCCGACCCTGTCGCCGCCGCATCGGCCCTGGCGAAGGTCGCTCTGGGCTAGAGGGTCCTCGAGCAGGTGCGCATCGTCGCCATCGGCCGGCGGACGAGCGATTTGGGCCGGCCGCCGGAGCTCTGGGCGGCTTCATGGCCCGCCACGACGGCAGACTCAGTCGTGGCACCAACGATCATCACTCAACTTCGGCCAGGCAACTAGTAAGCAGACATGCCGGCGGCAAGTCGAGCCACGGCAGGTAATCCGACGCCCTGGCCCACCGCTGGTTAGACGTATTTGGCTAACAAAGCCGGATTGACCGGAGAGACACGACGGCGGTCGCCACTTAGTACTGGTGACACCGAAGATGAGGAACAAGTTGGGCCTCGGAGCATCCGATCCGGCCGGTGGGTCGGCTCGCGGCGGTCGGCGGCGACGTGGCGCGGCGGTCGGCGGCTGCGCGCGGCGCTCGGCGGCCACGTGGCGGGTCGCGGCGGTCGGCGGCCCGCGGCACCGGCGGTCGGCGGCCACGTGGCGGGTCGCGGCGGTCGGCGGCCCGCGGCACCGGCGGTCGGCGGCCACGTAGCGGGTCGCGGCGGTCGGCGGCCCGCGGCACCGGCGGTCGGCGGCCACGTGGCGGGTCGCGGCGGTCGGCGGCCCGCGGCACCGGCGGTCGGCGGCCACGTGGCGGGTCGCGGCGGTCGGCGGCCCGCGGCACCGGCGGTGGCCCGCAACGCGCGTCGACCCGCCACGGCCGCAGGTTCTCCCACTCGCCGCGGCCGATTCGATAACTTGCTTATCTTCACTCTCAACAATGTTGTGTGGCGGGAGGAATCGGCAATCTCGAACTCAATTCGTGATCGGACCCCACGGCTCGGCAATTTGTCCACCCCAATCAGCGTCAAGGCGAGATCATCCGACGTTTTCCGGGGCGCCTCAGTACCAGGACTACAACTGCCGAATGTGAGCAGGAACCCCCGGCGCCCTCGCCACGGCGATGTGGCCGCGGCAAACTCCGGCGCGGTGGTGTGTGGCCGTCAGGCCGGTCTTGCGGTCCCCGGCGACGTGGCCAAGCCAGATTGCGTTGCCACAGCGTGTGGCCGCCGGGCGGCGTCCGGGTGCCGCGGCTGTGTGGGCCGGCGGCGGCGGAACCTCGGTCGACCCGCGATCGCTGTATCGAGCGCCCCGAGGATCCGGAAAAGGAGAACCCGGCGATTACTCGCCGGGTTCTTTGCGTTCTATCGAAGGCCTCGCGGCCCCGGGTTATGAGCGACGAGACGTGAAGCAGTCGCTGCAATAGACCGGCTTGGTGCCGCTTGGGCGGAACGGAACCTGCGCTTCGCGGCCGCAGCTGGAGCAAGTGGCCGAGAACATCTCGCGGGGCCCCGAGGAGTAGCCGCCGCGGCTTCCGCCGCCGCCACCACTGTGGGATCCGCCGCCGAAGTCACCGCGCTGGGCCTTGCGGGCCGCGCGGCAGGACGGGCAGCGACGCGGTTCGCTGAACTGGCGATCCGCATAGAACTGCTGCTCGCTTGCGCTGAAGACGAACTCCTGGTTGCAGTCCTGGCAAACCAGGGTCTTGTCCGATGCGTACAAAGAACGCTCCTTGCTCGTGCGGCCTCAGCGACACGTCTGTCTCGCCGAGAACGTTGAGAGGAGCGATCGTGGTCAGCCGCGGGTTCCGGGGCCTATTGGCCCGTCGAGGCGGAGGGTACCACGTCTCAACGCGGTTTTGTCTAGTTCCGCACTGGGAAAATCATCTGTATTTCAGGGCAGTATCAGTACATGATGGAGGCGCTGCCACCGCTGGCTTTGGCGCGGTACATCGCCTGGTCCGCACGGCGAATGAGCGTGCGCCCGTCGCCGGTCGCGTTTCGCTGCCAGCCCACACCGACGCTGGCTCCGACCTGGAGCCTGAAGGCATCCTGGCTGGTCAGCGCGGCGAGAACCCGCTCGCCCACCAACTGAGCTTCGCTCTCGACGACATTGGGCAGCACGATTGCGAATTCGTCGCCGCCCATACGGGCAATGTCGTCCGTGTCGCGAACGACTTCTCGCAGTCGCTCCGCCACGGCGATGAGGATCTCGTCGCCGACCTCATGGCCGAATATGTCGTTGACCGATTTGAAATGGTCGAGATCTATCCACAGCACCGCGACGCCGCGTTCGCTGGCGCGGAGGGCCCGGTCGAGACGGTCCTGGAACATGGTTCGATTGGCCAGCCCGGTGAGCGGATCGTGCAGGGCCCGGAAAGCCAGTTCGGTCTGGAGCCGCGCCTGCTCCTTCAGCAATCGCTGCAGTTCGGAGTTGGTGGCCGCGATCTCCAGGTTGGCGGCTTCCAGCTCGGCGTGGGCGCGCTCGAACTCCAGCGTCCGCTCCTCGACACGGGCCTCCAGCTGATCGGCGAACTGGCGCAGCGTGCCCTCGGCCTGCTGACGGTCGGCGATCTTCCAGACGACGTCCATGATCTGCGTCAGCTGCATGACGTCGGTTTCAGTGTAAGGCTCGGTCTTGTTGGCGACACCGACGACGGCCACGATCTCGCCGTGGCTGATCACCGGGATGGTCATGAACCGCGACACCGGCGCGGCGCCGCCGGCATCGAGATCCGCTTCCTCGACGGGGGCCAGATCGTTGACCACGATCGGCGTGCGCTGGTTCTCGACTTCAGCCCAGATGCCGGACTTGGCGAGCTCGTATGTCCACTTGGGGTCGCCGATCTGATTGGCTTCGTCGGCATCCCGCGACCACGAGTGGAGAGTGAAGGCGCCGCTGGCCTGGTCGTAGGCGTAGATGTAGCCGAACGCGCTGTCGCTCAGGGCGACCACTTCGGCCAGCGTCACGGTCAGGAGTTCGGGGACGCTGTCGCATTCCACTTCGGAGATCCGCAGCAACGAGCGCAGGCGTCGCTCCTCGGCCGCCTGGGCATCCTCGGCCCGCTGACGTGCCGTGACGTCGCGCATGATGAACTGGCGCTCACCGTTGGATAGCAGGGCCACGCTTATGTCGATCGGGATGCTGGTCCGGTCGCGGCGCAGCAGCTGGCGCTCGAAGCGCATCGCCGTTGCCGACATATGGTCCAGATGGATCCGGCCCATATCCCGATCTTCGGGCAAGTACGTATCCAGGAGCTCGAGACCGACCACTTCGCTGGGCGGGTAGCCAAGCATCTGGCAGGCGCGGGAGTTGGCCAGGGTGATCCGCCCGGTGGCGTCCGCAACCACGATGCCGTCGGCGGCTTGCTCGACGAGGGTCCGGAAGTGGCGCTCGCTGTCGGCCAGGGCCACGAGGACCGGATCGAGATGCAAGAGCCCGGACGCGACTGGCTGGTTCGACTGATCGGCCAGGACGCGCTGCAATCGCGGCCCGCTGCCCGTGTCCGAGCGGCGGCGGCGCGGCTGGTCGAACGTCAGGTGCTGGTGAGCAGTCGCCTGCGCCTCGGCCGGGGCGGCGAATTCGGCGGCAGCCTCGGCCGGCGCGGGCGTGGCGATCTCGACCGGATCCTGCGGCGCGGTGTCCGCCGGCTCGAGCGACTCATCCACCGGAATCAGCCCGGCGGGCCCGTACGGACGGGCGCTCCGCAGGTGCCGCGAAGCATAGAACCGCGCTCCGAATCCCGAATCCGGCGGCGTCGTGGTCGCGGCTGTGCCGGCGCCACCCGGCGAAGCGGGTACGCCGGCGGGGCGTGGCATGGTCGTGGGACCCACCTGTGACGGCTGGTTGCTCTAGTCGTCGGACCGGCGGGAGGCAGACTTGACCGCTTTCGAGCGCCGGGTGCACTAGAGGGGCATCCCCTTTTCGAGGAAGTCGAGGGCCTTGTCCACTTCGGTCAACAGGTCGAGCGACGGGTCGGTCATCAGCGGCAGGACCGCCGCGGTCAGCCCGCCCATCACGGCGCCGCCAAAGACGCGGACCTCCAGATCGCTGGGCGATCTACCAAGGCGAGCCGCCAGTTCCTCGGTGACCATCTGGCTCGACTTGAGCAGTTCCATGACGGCCGCCTGGCGCAGCTCCGGGATCCCGAAGAGCAGTCGACCGCGATCCATCATCTCCTGGATCTGGTGTGGCTCGATCGACTTGAATACTTGCCACATCGCCCGACGCATGGTGGCGATCGGCGGCAGGTCGTCCGGTTGAGCCCGCCACGCCGCAATGATCAGCGGGTCCAGGGCGTCATACGCGACGACGTCCTCTTTTGTCGGGAAGTAGCGGAAGAACGTGCTCGGCGAGACTTCCGCCGCGTCGGCGATCTGCTCGACGGTGGTGGCGTCGTAACCCTGCTCACGGAACAGGCGCAGGGCTTGTTCCTGGATCGCGGCCCGCGTCTTTGCTTTCTTGCGCTCGCGTAGCCCGGGTTTGTCGATCACCGGCGATTCGCTCATGGCTACATTCTCGCGCCTGGCGACGATCTTGCGCCAGTCCAATCCGGTGACCGACAAGGCGGGTCGGTCGCCGACCCATCGACCGGCGATCGAACCACCTGCGGATGCGTGGGCTCAGCCACGCAGTGCGGCCGGCTCGCCGGTGGTGTCGAACTGGCCGGCGGGAGTCGAGGCCGGAGTCGAGGCCGAGGCCGGGGCGCGGCGCGGCAGCAGAACGAGAGCTGCCGCCGCAGCCGCCACGGCGATGACCGCCGCGACCCGAGAGGCGTCGTCCAGGCCGGCCACGAACGAGTTCTGGACCGAGGTGAGAAGCGCCGGCGAGCCGATCTGCTGAGCCACGGCCAAGCCACCGAAGACGCTCTGCTGGACCGACGCGGCGGCCGCGGCCGGCAGGCCGGCCACGGAAACCTGGCCCTGGTACGTGGAGTTGAGCACGCTGCCCAGGATCGTGGCCCCGAACGCGGGCCCGAGCTTGACGATCGCCTGGATCAGCGCACCACCGACACCGCTTCGCTCGGCCGAGATTTCGACCATCGCCGCCGACGCGGCCGTGGCGAGGCCCAGCCCGGCGCCGGCGCCCACGACGAACGTGAACGCTGCGATGAACAAATCCCCACTCGTCGTGGTCAAGGCGCTGCCGAGGCCCAATCCGACGGCCAGGATGGCGAAACCGATCGAGACCGTGATCTTGGGGCCGAGGCGCGCCGCAACCCTGTCAGCCGGGACCGCGCCGACGATGAGACCTGCGATCGTCGGCAGGAAGCGCAGGCCGGCGCCCTGGGCATCGACGCCCATGATCGCCTGGAGATATTGCGGCAGCGTGAACAGGACGCCGAACATGCCGAAGATGCCCGCCCCGGCCAGGACGACGCCGACGCTGAAACTGCGGGAGCGGAAGAGCCCGAGGTCGACGAGAGGCTGGCCGTTCGGGCGGGCCGTCAACCACGACTCCCACACAACGAAGGCCGCGAGCGTCGCCAGCGCGCAGAGCGACGGAACGATTGCGCTCGATGAACCCCAGCCGTTGTCGCCGGCCTCGACCAGGCCGTACATGAGCAGCGTCAGGCCGGCGCTCGAAAGGAGCACACCCAGGATGTCGATGCTGGGCCGATGTTCCGCTCGAGAGGGCGGAACGAAGACGGCCACGGCGATGAGCCCGATGAGCACAACCGGAACGTTCATGAGGAAGACCCAGCCCCACCAGAAGTGGGAGAGGATGTAGCCGCCGACAATGGGACCGAGCGGCAGCGCCAGGAAGTTGCCGGCCGCCCAGATGCCCATCGCGCGCGGCCGCTCGGCCTCGGCGAAGAGAACCGTGACCACCGACAGCGACATGACCATGAGCGTCGCGCCGGCGATGCCGAGCACGGTCCGGGCCGCGATGAACGCTTCGGCGTTGGGGGCGTAGGCGCAGGCGATCGACATGACGCCGAAGAGCACGATGGCTCCGAGGAGGATCTTCTTCCGCCCGTATCGATCGCCCATGAGACCGGCCGGCAGCATGGTGGCCGCGAGCGCCAGCGTGTAGGCGGTAACGAACCATTGCAGCTGCGATTCCGACGCGTGGAGCGACGCCGACAGAGTCGGCAGGGCCAGGTTGAGGACCGTCTGGTCCAGGCCGATGGCGATCAGAGCGAGGGTCAAAGCGCCCATCGCCAGCCAGCGGCGGGAAACGCCGTCGAAGCGCCGGCTATCGAGCTGGGTCATGGTAGACACCGCCTTTCCGCAGTATTTCTCGATTGGCAGTGTCTATGTTATGAGAGTTAGTGTCAAGTACTAGTTAGGTGTATTCGATGGTTAGACGCACCAGCTGGACTCGCCGAATCCGGTACGGAGTTTGACGCGCCGACCAGGAAGTGACGGCGGCCGAGACGGTCGGCCGCGAAGCCGGCGGGCATAAGGACCATTGCACTGAACGGCCGTCTCCCCGAGGTTACGGCAGGCGGATCCGCTATGCGCCTTCGCTGGTCAGGATCGACTTCAGGTCCCCGAGCGTAACCACGAGGCGATCCAACTCAGCCTGATCCATGGACGACAGGAGATCGCAGAGCCAGGCCCGAGTCCTTGCGTCGCATTCGGCCAGCGCGACGTCGCCCGCTTCCGTCAGGCGCAGCTCGACGCGACGGCGTTCCTTGGGGTGCTGCGCCCGAGTGACGAAACCGGCCTGCACCGATCGCTCGACCAGCTGCGAGGCCGCCGGCAGAGTGGTGCCCAGATGATCCGCGAGATGCGAAAGGCTCGTGCCGGGATTGCGCCGCACGAACAACAGGAGCCGGAACTGCGCCACGGACATGCCGGCGACGCGGCCGGACCGCATCTGCTCTCGGATGGCGCGCATCGACGGCGGAATAGTCTCCAGGATTGCTACCGCAACCTGGTCGGGGGTCGTGTGTGCCACGAGCTTTATGGTACATCACTTAAGCGGACTAACTGATGACCGATTCCGCAGCCGACGGCCAAAACTGGCCCGGTATTTTGGGCCAGCGTCAAGATTTGGGACTGCCGGCCCGCCTTGCGGGTCGAAACATACGAAGATCGAGGATCGATGCCTCCAGCCATTGCCACCCATGAACTGACGCGGCGGTTCGACACGCTGACCGCGGTCAACGCTCTGAGCCTGAACGTCCAGGCCGGCGAGGTCTTCGGGCTGCTCGGCCCCAACGGCGCCGGCAAGACCACGACGATCAAGATGCTCATCACGCTTCTGCCGCCGACCAGCGGCAGCGCCAGCGTTGCCGGGCACGACATCCATAGCGAACCCCGCCTGGTCCGGCGCTCGATCGGCTACGTGCCGCAGCTGCTCTCGTCCGACGGAGCGCTCACTGCGCGCGAGAACCTCATGACGAGCGCCCGGCTATACCACCTCCCCGACGCCGAGCGGGGCAGCCGGATCGACGAGGCTCTCGAATTCATGGACCTCGAGGGGTCCGCGGACCGCCTGGTGCGGACCTTCTCGGGCGGCATGATCCGCCGCTTGGAGATAGCCCAGGCGATGCTCCATCGGCCCGAGGTGCTATTCCTCGACGAGCCGACCGTCGGCCTCGATCCGACGGCGCGACGAGCGGTGTGGGAGCCACATTCGCAGGTCTCCGCGAGGCCGAGGGCACGACGATCCTGCTCACCACGCACTACATGGACGAGGCCGCCGAATTGTGCGGCCGGGTCGGGCTTCATGCACCTCGGCAAGCTCGTGGCCCTCGGCACGCCGGCCGAACTGGCCGCCGCAGTCGGGCGCGGGCAAAGACCTCGACGACGCATTCAGCTACTTCACCGGCTCAGGGTTGAGCGAGACCGGCGAACAAGGAGGCCAATACCGTGACGTCGCTCGAACGCGCCGAACGGCCCGCCGTCTGGGCTGAGCCACCGGCGCGTCGTCCGGTTCCTCCTGGACTCCTGGACCATCGCCGAAGGGGAGCTGCGAAAGCTCCGCCACGACCCGACGGAGCTGCTTGACCCGCGCCGTTCAGCCGCTGCTGTGGCTGCTGATCTTCGGCCAGGTCCTGGCCCCAGGACACGTGCCATCCCGACGGGCAACCTGGGCTACATCGACTTCCTCGCGCCCGGGCATCCTGGCCCAGAGCGCCCTGTTCTCGGCGATCTTCTTCGGCATCGCCGTGATCTGGGAGCGCGACCTGGGCGTCCTGCACAAGTACCTGGTAAGCCCGGCGTCGCGCAGCGCGCTGGTAACCGGCAAGGCGCTCGCCGGCGGACTCCGAGCGCTGGTCCAGGCGGCCATGGTCTACGTCCTGGCGATCGTCATCGGCGTCCACCTCCGTCTGGACCCGCTCTCGATCGTGGGCGTGGCGCTCGTCGTCGTGATCGGATCGGCGGCCTTCGCCACGTTCTCGCTGGTCATCGCCTGCCTCGTCCGCACGCGCGAGCGGTTCATGGGCATCGGCCAGATCCTGACGATGCCGCTGTTCTTCGCCAGCAGCGCCATGTACCCGATCTCGATCATGCCCGACTGGCTCAAGGTCGTGGCCCAGGTCAACCCGCTCACCTACCAGGTCGACGCGCTCCGCGGCCTGATGGTCCAGGGCTCGACCGAGAGCTTCCCGCTCGCGCTGGACTTCGCGGTGCTCTCGGCTACGACGGTAGTCTTGATCGCGATCGCAGCTCGACTGTATCCGCGCCTGGCCCAGTAGCTTCGGGCTGAGTCCCGACCGCGCCGGACGGCGGCGTCGGGACTCAGGCGGCGGCGGCCGCGTCTCGAGCCGAACGCATCAGCCAGACGTAGGCGTCCTCGAGCCCGGGCTCGAGTTCTACGGCCCCTGCCGGCGACTCCGAGCCGACGACGCGGTACTCGGTCGTGGTGTCGTGCTGGATCATCGACACGACCGTCAGCTCGCCTTCCGGGCGCGGCCCGTCCGTGCGCATCGTGAACACGTGCCCGCGGGCCGCGCCGACAAGCTCCGCGGTCGTGCCGGTGAAGCGAATCCGGCCGCGATCCAAAACGGAGAGCGGAGCGCGACGTCTGGGCGATGTCCTCGACGATGTGCGTGGACAGCAGGACCGTGCGGGCGCCCGCCAGCTCAGCCAGCAAAGTCCGGAAGTGGATCCGTTCTTCGGGATCCAGCCCAACCGTCGGCTCGTCGACGATCAGGAGGCTCGGGTCGTTGAGCAGCGCCTGGGCGATCCCGATCCGCCGCTTCATGCCACCCGAGAAGGTCTTGAGCTTGCGGCGCGCCTGATCCTGGAGCCCGACCGTCTCGAGCAACTCGGCGACTCGGCCGCGCCGCGCCGGCGTGTCGTCCATGCCCTTGAGCAGGGCTACGTATTCGAGGAACTCGCGGGCGTTCAGGTCCGGATACAGGCCCAACTCCTGGGGCAGATAGCCAAGCGACCGCTTGACTTCGGTCCGACCATGCTCGGTGGACAGGTCGTTCCCGCCGACGAGAGCCCGGCCGCCGCTGGCGTGCAGGATCCCGGCGAGGATGCGCATCAGCGTCGTCTTGCCCGCACCGTTCGGTCCCAGGAGGCCGTGGATCCCGCCCGGGATCGTCAGATCGACGCCGTCCAGGGCTCGGACGCCACCGTGGTAAGTCTTCACCAGACCTTCGATTTCGATTCGCATGTTGGCTCCTCCGGTCGGCCGGCACGCAGCCGGTCGGGTTGGTGGCGTGATCAGGCTCGGGAACGCTGCCAGCGCAGCACGAGAACCCCGGCGACGAGCGCCGCGGCGCCAAAGGCAAGCAGAAGACAGACGCTTATGACGCCGTCGACCGGCCGCCAGTTGGGTGTCTGGCCCTCGTTGAAGATGCCGAAGAACGATTGCTCGGCGACGATGCCGATCGGCGCGAGCCAGGTGTCGCGCAAGGTCGGCATTATCTGGGGCGGCATCAGGTTGCCCCAGAACCAGTACCCGATGAACAGGAACTGGTAGAGCGGCACCTTCATGACGATCGGCACGCAGACCGAGTACGCGGCGATGAACAGCAATCCCGGCAGGCAGATCAGCGCGAAAGCCGGCACGGCCAGCCTGAGGACGGTGGATACGTCGTAGCTGCCGGCGAGCCAGATCAAACCCAGCGAATACAGGATCAGGACCGGCACCAGCGTCGCGGCCGTGGCGCCGAAATACTTGCCGAGGAGCCGCAGCCAGTCGGCCGCCGGGGTCGCTTCCAGAATGTCCTGGACCTGAGTCCGGCGGTCGCGCGGGAATCGATCCGCCAGCAGGACGCCCACAGCTATCGGGCACAGGACCTGGAGCAGCCAGGCCCATTCCGGCACGAGTTGCTCGATCGTGTCGACCCTCCCGTTCTGGTCGACCAGGACGCGAAGCATGTAGGCCCCCAGCAGGCCCAGCACGAGCCAGACCGAGCGGCGCCTGATCTGCATGCGGAACTCATATGAAGAAACGGCGACGAGACGCGCGGCGGTTTCCACTCAGCGATCCTCTCCACTCAACAGCCACTCGCCGGCGCCCAGCCACGCCACCAGCGCCACCGTCGCGACCAGCGCGGCGGCAAGGAGCACGAGCCTCGTGATGGCCCAATCCGAAGCTCCCGGTTCGTACGTCGTCAGAAACGGATACCACACGCGCAACCACGGAGTCGTCGTCATGACGTCGTGGAAGGCGTGGCTGGCTACCCAGAACAGGGCGATGGCGCTGACCGCCGAAGACCGGCTTCGAAGAGCCACGGCCAGCAGGCTGCCCCCGATCGAATAGGCGGCCAGGCTCGGCAGCCACAACAGCTGCGACTCGAGCGCTCCGACCGGCGGGCGCCAGCCCGACAGCGCGCCGGCGAGGTCGGCGATCCACCAGCCGACCAGACACACGCCGGCGGTCCAGCCGATGAGGATGGCGAGCCGCCGCAGCGCCGCCGGTCGGAAGCCCCTGGGCGTGGAGAGCTGCAACTCCAGTGACGGCTCCGAGGCCAGCAGCGAGGCGGCGAAAATGCCCGCCACCAGCGGCACGGCGGTCTCCAGCGCGGCCGTGATCAGCCGGGCGCTGTCGCGAAATAGCAGCCCGACAGCGGCCGCCGCGAGTACGACTCCCGGGGCCACGAGATAGGCCGCTTTGCCGTTGAGCGCGGCATCTATACGGACAGTAGGAAACATCGGACTCCTGAAGTTGGAATGGCTAGAGAGCGGGCGAGGCCGCGAGACCATCGCGCCGCGGGGCCATGACGATCGCTATCAGCAGGATCGCGACCGCGAGGCCGAGCGTCAGCAGACTCGTCTGCCATATCGCGTCGATGGCCGGGGCCAGGCCGGCAAGCCGCTGCAGAACCGGGCCGTCCGTGACCTCGAGAGCGCGAACGACCCACAGCGCGCCGGCAATGGCTATCGCGGTGACGGTGCCCAGGGCAAGCGACAGGGCGAGACTCAGACAGCCCAATAGCAGCATCGGACCGAGCCACGAGCCAATGAGCGGCAGCGCCACGCTCGGCCCGTTGACGACCGCCAGGACCAGGCTCGCCCCGACGGCGAGGATCAGGTCGAAGGCGAGAACCAGGACCAGGCGGGCCATGACGACCAGCCGGGGCGATACCGGAGCGGCCAGGGCCAGTTCCAGCGAGGGATCGTTGTCCTGGCCGTAGATCATCGCGATTCCGATGGCGGCGGCAAGGGGTGCGAACAGACCCAGCGCGCCGCCGGGGGCACCGCGGGTGGGAACCAGCGAGATCGCGGCGCCGATGGCCATGACCACGGCCGAGGCGGGCCAGATGTCGCGCCGGACCACCGGCAGCTGCGCAGCCACGAACCGGAAGAGCCACGACACTCGTCGCCGCGTCCTGGCCGCCATGTTCGACTCGGCGCCGATCGCCGCGGCGATGTGGTCCGGCAGACCCGCCGACGGCGTGGCCCGCAAACCGCGCTCGCGCAAAGCCACGGCGGTGACCCGCCAGGCCGCCAGCTCGGCCGCGCAGGTGGCGCACTCGTCGACATGGGCTCTGACGCCGGCGGCCTCGGCGGGCGGCAGCGTCCCCGCGACTAGATCCGAGAGCAGATCGAGAGGATGGGACGACTCGCGCTTGGCGGAATCGGCCTGCCGGCTCATCGCGGTCCCCTTTCTTCGAGCGCGGCCCGGAGCGCCCGGCGGCCTGTGTGGAGTCGGCTCTTCACCGTGCCCGCCGGTATGCCCAGCACGACGGCGATCTCGGGCCCGGTCAACTCGTAGGCGAAGGCCAGGACAAGTGGTTCGCGGTGATGGTCCGGCAGCCGGTCCAGCGCGGCAGTCAGCTCCGCACGGGTGGCCGAGGCGATGGCCGCCGCTTCCGGATCGTGGCCGGTCGCGGCCACCGACTGCAGCTGATCCTCCGGCACGAGTTCCGGCTTGCGGACACGGCGCCGGTCGCGGGCCTGGCGGCGGGCGATGCCGAACATCCAGCTGGCCACGCTGGAGCGCCCTTCGAACCGGGACGCGCCACGCCACGCCGCGACGAACGTGTCCTGGACGATCTCCTCGGCCAGCCCCGGGTCGCCGACCAGGTCCAGGACGTAGCCGAACAGTGGCCGCCCGAAACGAGCATACAGACCGTCGATCGCGGCTCGTTCGCCGCGCCCGAGGCGGTGCAGCAACGCGAGCTCGACGTTCGAATTGTCGGTCATTCGCTCGCGGACCAGGACCGCGACCGCCGCCACGCTCGATCCAGCCTCCACTTGTGCCGCCCATCCGGCCGGCTGACCGGTAAGTAGCAGGAAGTGGCGCCGAGGTTCACTCCTGGTTCGAAACGGATCCGCCGTGGCCGTCCGGCGCCCCGACTTTGGGTCGGGTCAGCTCGCGATCGGCCAGCGATATGGTCCGCAGAACTTCGGCCTTCTCGAAATCGACACGATCCAGCGCGGCATAGACCTCGCTCCAGGCCTCGCGCAGAAGTGCCAATCGGCCGGCGGGGCCCGAAGCCTCCTCGAGCGCGGCCGCGCGGTCGGCCATGGTGGAGGCCGCTTCGCGCGCGGCCTCGAGCTGCTCGAGAGCAGCGTGCTGGCTGGCGGCGGCGCCGGCGACCATGGCCGCGGTCCTCAATGCTGCCGTCGTAGTCGTGATGGCCTGACCGACCGCCCGGATCACCTCGGCGTTCCTCTCCTCGACGATTCGAAGAGCGGCGTAACCCTGGGTGACGATCGCGAGCTGAGTCAGGATTTCCTCGCGCCGCCGTTTGACGACCGGCTGAACGTCCAACCGCAGCGCGGCGGCGCGGTTCGCGTCACTGGCGGCCATGCCGGCCATGACGACGGCGAGATCCTCGTCGAGGCGGCGGGCCAGGTACGCGTACTGGCGGAGCGTCTCCATCTCCATCGCCAACGACGACTGCTCGGTCACGACCGCGGCGTTGTCCTGTTCGAGCGAGTAACGGCCCTCGGTAAGGGCGCCGAGCAGCTCGTCCAGACGCGGCCGCGACTTCTCGAACTGCTCGATGTAGCGGTCGAGCGCGCGGAGTTGAGCGTGCCCGGAGCCGCCGGCGGTCAGCCTCAACTTCTCCGGATCCAGACCCGCGGCGGTCTTGCGCAGGTCGGCCAACCGGCGGGCCAGCGGGGCCTTGCCGGCGAGCAGGCCGCGCATGGCTTCGAAGCGGCGGTCCAGCACGCGGCCGCTCATCGCCGCCGTGGCGATGAAGTCGCGCTCGCCGAGGTGGTCTATAGCGTCGATTGCCCGGGTGTATTCGAAGCTGCCGGCGGCCAGCGAAACGATCGAGTCGAGGTATTCGGCCGCGAGCCGCTCTATCCGCTCGACCGCCTCGGGCTCGATCGTGAGAAGCTCGCCGCCCTGGGCACCATCACTGCCGCTGACGCCCGTGTCGGGGCCGCCCGTGTCGGGGCCGGAAACGAATCCCGGCGGCGCCTTCGCGGGCTCCGCCGGGTTCGATGACTTGCCGGATCGACTCACGGTTCGGGGCGACTACCCCTGGGACCCGTCGGTCGGGGCGGCGGTTCGCTTGGCCGGATCGGTCGCCTTCGGGGTAGCGTCTGCGGGTCTCGGTCGGCGGACCGCCGGAGCGGGTTCAGCGGCTGCCACGGAGCGCGGTTTGGCCGCGGAGCCATTGCCCGGGGCCGGCTGCACGTCCGGGCCCGCCAGCAACGGAGTGATGGTCCTGCGCGCGACCATCGCCAGAGCCCCGGCCTGCTGGATGACCTCGGACAGTGCGCTGGTCACGCCCTGAGCGCCGTTGAGGACGGTGAACTGGCCGACGTGCTCGAACGGTGAGGCCGCCGCCCGAACGATGTCCGGCAAGGTCTGGGCGATCTGCTGGGCGATGACCGCTTCCTGGTTCTGGCTCAGCGCCGCCGCGCGGCTTTCGATGCCTGTCGCCTCGGCCATCGCCTTGGCCTTGATGGCGTCGGCTTCCGCGAGGCCGCGAGCCTTGATCGCGTCGCCTTCGGCCTGGCCGTTGACGCGGGTCGCGTTCGCCTGGGCCTCCGCCTGAAGCTTGATGGCCGCTGCCTGGGCCTCGGCCGCAAGACGGACTTCCTGGGCCGCGGCCTCGGCCTGGCGGATGCGGACATCGCGACCGGCGGCCGCGAGCGTGGTCTGCCGGTACGCCTCGGCGTCGGCCGGCTTGCGGACGTCTACCTGGAGTTGCTGCTCGGTTCGCTGGGCCTGGAGCTGGGCGACGAGAGTCTCCTGCTCGACGACGGCCTGGCGAGCCTGGGCCTCGGCGAGAGGACCCTGCTGGCTGGCTTGCTTCTGGGCCCGGTCGATTTCGGCCTGGAAGCCGGCCTTCTTGATCTCGGTGCTCCGGATCGACTCGGCGATCTGGGCCTGGGCCGTCTGCTCCTGGGCAACCGCCGTCTGGTCCGCCTGGGCACGGGCGATGCGGGCGTTCTGCTCGACTTCGGCCTGGTGCGGCACGGCCAGGTTCTCGATGTAGTTGGAAGGGCTGGTGATGGCCTGGATCTGGAAGCTGTCGATGACGAGTCCGAACGACTCCATCTCGACGGTGCAGCGCTCGCGAACCTGCTGGGCGAACTTGTCCTGGTCGCTGATCATCTCCTCGACGGTCATCGAACCCGCAATTGCGCGCAGGTGGCCGACGAAGACGTTCATGACCTTGGACTCGAGCTCCTGGGCGGGGCGGTCCAGGAAGCGGCGGGCGGCGTTGGCGATTGAGCGGTTGTCGTCGCCGACCTTGTAGACGACCACGCCGCGCAGGTCCAGTCGGATCTTCTGCTGGCTGACGCAAGGAACGGTGATCTCGCTCTCATGCGCCATGAGCGAGAGGGTTCTGACCTTGACCAGGCCGGGCAGCACGATGGTTCCACTGCCGGTGATGATCTTGAAACCCATTCCCTCCGACTGACCCTTGCGAATCGCGGAGATGATTAGGGCCTCGTCCGGCTCGGCGATGCGCCACATCGACCTGAACAGGAGGATCGCCAACAGGACGACTACTAGAACGGCGATCCCGATGGACGCCAGGAATATGTCACCCGAACTCATCTAGGGAGCCTCACGCTATCGGTCGGTGCCACCTCAACCGTCCGGCCCCCCAGGCTGCCGACCACCAGAACCTGGGCATGCTTCTTGATCGTCGCCTCGGGATCAGCCGCGGATGCCATGAATCGCTCCGTCCCCTGGCGAACTTCGATCAACACCTCGCCGAGGTGTCCCGGGGTGATGTCCGCGGTGACGCGCCCCATCTTGCCGATGACGTCGTACGACACGTCTACTCTCCGAACGCTGCGTGAAATGCCTGCCCATGGTAATGCTTCGCTGACGCTCGGTCGGCTAGAGTTCGCGGCTTTGCGGCAGCGGCGATGGGCCCACGAATACAAGCGGCATCACCGTTGAATACGACCACCGCCGGCGGCCAAAGGTTCGGTCACATCGGGAGCAGCAGCCGGGCCGCCCGCCAATTCCTGTTCTCGAAAGGCGACCGGCTCCAAGCTGTCCCGACCGCGGAGGTGATGTCGTACCCAGCGCAGACCGAATCGGTTTCGAAGCAGCGTTCTAAGTGCTCGAGTTCGTGCCGGGGCGCTGAGCCGATGAACGGCGCGGACGGCCGTTTGACACCCCATTCGCCGCGCCTATACTCATATCCGATGGTTTTGGTCGGAATTGTCGGAGCCGCACGGGCGACCGCGCGAACGGCAACGACCGGGACGTCGATAGGTTGAGGCGCTCGCCCGCCGCCGCGAGGCGGTCATGGCGTCCCCCGAGCGCCACACCCGGCCACCCGCGGCGGCTACGCCGCCGGCGCGGTCAGCGTACAGAGCGGCGGACGCGCCGACGGAACGGAGCATCGAACTGGCCACCCGGACGTACCACAGCACTGGGGCCGTCTCCTTCTCTACGAAGGGCGAATACGGCGTGCGCCTGATGGCCCAGCTGGCGCGGCGCCACGGCACGGGGCCGGCCAGCCTGGCGGACATCGCCGAGCAGGAGGACCTGCCGCGGGCATACCTCGAGCAGCTGGTCATAAGCCTCCGCGACGCCGACCTCGTACGCAGCACGCGCGGGGCTCACGGCGGTTACGAGCTCACTCGCCCGCCGGAGCAGATCGTGATGGGGGAGGTTCTGCGAGCCCTGGAGGGGCCGATCGCGCCGATGATCTGCGTGACCGACGATCCCGAGCCACCTGACCTGCGAACGCACCGGCCACTGCACCGTCAACTTCATGTGGGTCCGGGTCCGCGACGCCATCGCCGGCGCACTGGACTCTATGACCCTGGCCGACCTCGTTCCGCCGCTGGCCCGACTGAACCCGACCGGCCTGCCGGTTCTGGGCGCCCAAACCGGCCTCGCGGCGAAATCGGGGCTCGCGGCGACGCACTCCGCCAATCCCCTCACCCTCGCCGACTGAGCGAATCCGCCACACCGCCCAAGGAGCATCCGAGTCATCGTGAGCGACCAAGACCTCATCATCCGCGACCTGCACGTGGCCCCGACCGTGAACCCCGATCACGAGATCCTCAAGGGGATCGACCTGACGGTCAGCAAGGGCGAGGTCCACGCGATCATGGGCCCCAACGGATCGGGCAAGACGACGCTGGCCTACGCCCTGATGGGCCACCCGGCGTACACGATCAAGTCCGGCGAGGTTCTCTGGCAGGGCCACAACGTCCTCAAGCTCTCCGCCGACAAGCGGGCCCGACTGGGCATGTTCCTGGCGTTCCAGTACCCGATGGCCATCCCGGGCCTGTCCGTGGCGAGCTTCCTGCGCTCGGCCATCAACGCCCGCCGGCCGGGCCTGACTCCGGACCCCAACGTCGACCCGACGGACGCCTTCAAGGGCGGCATCCCGATGGGCGAGTTCCGCAAGCTCGATGCGCGAGAAGATGGCCCTGCTCAAGATGGACGAGTCCATTCGCCTCTCGCTACGTCAACGAGGGTTTCTCCGGCGGCGAGAAGAAGCGCCTCGAGATGCTCCAGATGGCGGTGCTGCGAGCCCGAGATGGCGATCCTCGACGAGACGGACTCGGGCCTCGACATCGACGCGCTGCGGATCGTCGCCGAGGGCGTCAACGCGATGCTCAACCCGAACATGGGCGTCCTGCTGATCACCCACTACCAGCGCCTGCTCAACTACATCACGCCGGACAACGTCCACGTCCTGGCGGCCGGCCGGATCAGTCATCAGCGGCGGCAAGGACCTCGCCCTGCGCCTCGAGGAGGAGGGCTACGGCCCGATCCTGCGCCGCGGCCGGCCTCGAACGGACGTCACCGATGAGGCGCCCGGATCGCTGAGCCGGTGGAGGCCGCCCACTAGGGCGGACAGACCATCGCGCCGAGCACCGCGACCGCCTCGCCGTGCGGGCGCAGCCGAAGACCGCCCGTCGCCGACTCGAACCTCGACCGGCTGCGGGCCGACTTCCCGATCCTCGCGACGACGAATCCTACGGCAAGCCGCTCGTCTACCTGGACAGCGCCGCCACCAGCCAGAAGCCACGTGCCGTCATCGACGCCGTGAACGACTACTACCGCGAGTACAACGCGAACATCCACCGCGGCATCTACGAGATCGCCGAGCGGGCGACCGGCGGCCTACGAAGCGGCTCGCGCCTCAACGTCGCCCGCCTGATCAACGCCCCGGAACCGCGCACGAGATCGTCTTCGTCCGGAACGCGACCGAGGCGATCAACCTCGTCGCGTATTCCTGGGGCCGCCGCAACATCGGCCGGGGCGACACGATCGTCCTGACCGAGATGGAGCACCACGCCAACCTGGTGCCCTGGCAGATCCTGGTCCAGGAGAAGGACGGCGACCTGGAGTTCATCCCGATCACCGACGACGGCGTGCTCCGGCTCGACGTCTTCGAGGTGCTGCTCCGGCTCCAGCCCGAAGCTCGTCGCGTTCACCCACGTGTCGCAACACGCTCGGCACGATCAACCCGGTCCGCGAGATGACCGAGATGGCCCACGCCGCCGGCGCGCTCGTCCTGGTCGACGGCGCCCAGGCCGTGCCGCACATGCCGGTCGACGTCCAGGAGCTCGGGCGCCGACTTCTACGTCTTTCAGCGGCCACAAGATGCTCGGCCCGACGGGCTCCGGCGCGCTGTGGGCCCGCCGCGAGCTGCTCGAGGCGATGCCGCCGTTCCTGGCCGGCGGCGACATGATCCGCGAGGTCCACCTGCGCCGGTCCGACTGGAACGACGTCCCGTGGAAGTTCGAGGCCGGCACGCCGGACATCGCCGCCGCGATCGGCCTGGGCGTGGCCGCCGAATACCTGATGGACCTCGGCATGGACGGGTCCGAGCGCACGAGCAGCGAGCTGTCGCGCTACGCGCATGGACACGCTCGGGCGCGAGGTGCCGGGGATCGAGCTCTATGGCCCGACGACCGGACCAGCGGGGCGGAGTCGTCGCCGTTCAACCTGCCGGGCATCCACCCCCACGACGTGGCCCAGATCCTGGACCGCTCCGGCATCTGCGTTCGCGCCGGCCATCACTGCACGATGCCGCTCCACGAGCGCTTCGACCTGGCGGCCACCGCCCGGGCGAGCTTCAGCGTCTACACGCTCCCGGACGACATCGATGCCCTGGCCGTCGGGCTCCGGGAAGTGGTCCGCATCTTCGACCGCGAGCCCGGCGGGCCGGGCTAGCGGTATCCTCGACACCCATGGACGACCTCTACCGCGACTACATCCTCGAGCACTACCGCCGCCCCCACAACTTCGGCGTCCTGGAGGATCCGACGGTCCGCTACGAGGGCGCCAACCCGCTCTGCGGCGACCGCATCACGATGATGCTGGGCATCCACGACGGGGTGGTCGGCGACGTCGCGTTCACCGGCCGCGGCTGTGCGATCAGCCAGGCCAGCGCCTCGCTGCTGACGGACGAGATCAAGGGCAAGCCGGTCGCGGAGGTCGAGAAGATCACTCCGGAGGACCTGCTGGACCTGATCGGGGTCGAGATCAGCCCCGCGCGTCTGAAGTGCGCGCTGCTGTCGCTGGACACGGTCGCGCACGCCCTGGCCGAGCAGGCGGCGGCCACACCCGACGAAGCCGAGCCCCAGAAGAGCTAGTCGGACTCGCCAGCCGCCACCCCACCCCCAAATTGGGACCTTGCTCGACACGACCATCGGGGCACTGTGCCACGGCGCCGGCGCGAAGTACCCTTCCGGGTAGATGTCGGCGCAGGCAGGACCTGGGCGGTAGACGATCACGTACTCGGGGTGAATTGGTGCTAACGACAAGGGGCGATTGTGCGCTCCGGAGCAGCGGCCCTGGACCGTTCCCCGGGTGCCGATGAGCCGCTACGGCAACCCATCCAGCCGCGCGCCAGGCCCGGATGTGGCGCGAGATAGCCGACCAGGTCTTCGTCCGCCGATTCGTCGACTTCAACGTAACGGTCGGTCTCATTGTCGGCGGCGAAACGGCGCTGGTCGTGGACACGCGCGGCTCGGAGCGGCAGGGCCGCGAGCTGGCGGCCGAGATTCGCTGGATCACCCAGGCCAGGCTCGTGGTGGCGAACACGCATCACCACTACGACCACTCCTTCGGCAATTACGCCTTTCTGCCGACGGAGATGTGGAGCCACGAGCAATGCGCGGCGCGTCTGCGTGCGGACAGCCGCACGACCCAGTACGCGCTCGCCGCCGCAATGCCGGAAGTGGCGCAGGAGTACACGGACACCCACATCACTCCCCCGAACAAGACCTTCCGTGAGAGCGTGTCGATCGAGCTCGGCGATCGCGCCGTACAGCTGAGCCATTTCGGCCGCGGCCACACCGACAACGACATCGTGGCCATGGTCCCCGACGTGCACGTCGTCTTCGCCGGCGACCTGGTCGAGCAGGGCGGTCCGCCCTCCTTCGAGGATTCCTACCCGATGGATTGGCCCTTGACTCTCGCTCGGCTGCTGGAGGTTGCCCGGGACCGGTCGTGCCGGGCCACGGCGAGCTCGTCACTCGGGCGTTCGTGGAGGGACAGCTGGCGGACCTTGCCGCCCTGGCGCAACTCGCCCGCCGCGTCCGCTTCGACGGCGGATCGGCGAACGACGCCCTGCCGCTCTCACCGTTCCCGGCCACCGCCGCTCGCACGGCCTTGCACCGCTTCTTGCAGCTCGCCGGCGAGTTGTAGGCCGAGCCGG
>CAWIGT010000003.1:0-58465 GCA_963835845.1 uncultured Chloroflexia bacterium
CTCCGCTTCGATGTCGAGGGCGGCACCTTGGTCGCGGCCCACCCTCAGCCAAACGAGAACGCCTGGCTGATTGGCCAGGCGCTGATGGATGCCGGATTGTTGCCTACGCAACTTGTGATGGGAATGGTCGGGGCGAGAGGATTTGAACCTCCGACCTCATCGTCCCGAACGATGCGCGCTACCAAGCTGCGCCACGCCCCGACCGAAAGTGCCCGCTGAGGGCCACGGAATGATAGCAGGGCCGCTCGGCCCAGGGTAGCGCCGCCAAAGCGGCGACGAACGCTGCCTCCGATCGGGCCCTGGACGCAGGGGTTTTGGCGCCCCTGGCGCCAACCGCAGGGTCGGGCTAGCATCACTGCACACCCCCCAGCGGAGAGCCCAGATGCGCGTTCTCGAACCCGTGGTTCAGTCGAGCGAGGGGCCCGCGCCTCTCGGCAAGAACCAGGTCGTGCTGGTCGCGAGCGGTGACCTGCGGCCGGCGGCGAACCGGCTGTGCTGGCCCGCGCAGGCGGCCCTCGAAGCCAGTTTGGCTGACGCCTTCGCGAGCGAGGGAGTGGAACTGATCCGCGGCCACTCGATCGACACTGAGGTCGGCCACGGCTTCATCTCTAACCAGCGCATGGGTCTCGACGTGTTCGCGGGCATACACGCCGACGCGCCGGTCGTGGTCGCCGAGGCGGTGTGGCAGTACTCGCACCACGTGCTACCGGGGCTGAGGTCACACCGCGGGCCGATCCTGGTTGCGGGCAACTGGAGCGGGGAGTGGCCGGGTCTGGTGGGTCTCCTGAACCTGACCGCGTCGATGACGAAGGCGGGCGTCCGGTACAGCTCCATCTGGAGCGTCGACTTTCGGGACGACTTCGCGCGGGCGGGGATTCGCGAGTGGCTGCGCGACGGCACGATCACGCACGACACCTCGCACGTGCGCGACCTGGACCGGTCGAAACTCCCCGCTGAGGCGGCCCGAACCGGCGGCGAGCTCGCGGCGGCACTGAAGCGGCGTCCGGCGATCCTGGGCATCTTCGACGAGGGCTGCATGGGGATGTACAACGCCATCTTCGACGACGAGCTGCTCAATCCGGCGGGCTTCTTCAAGGAGCGGCTGAGCCAGTCGGCGCTGTTCGCGGCGATGCGCGACGTGGACGAGCTCGAAGCTCGGGCGGCTTTCGGATGGCTGCTGGCGCGCGGCATGACCTTCCGGTTCGGGACGGACGAAGCGACCGAACTGACCGAACCACAGGTTCTCGAGCAGCTGAAGATGTACATCGCCGCCGCCCGGATCGCGGAGACCTTCGGCTGCGACGCGATCGGCATCCAGTACCAGCTGGGACTCAAGGATCTGGTTCCGGCCTCTGATCTGGCCGAGGGCCTGCTCAACAACCCGGATCGCCCGCCGGCTCCGGATGCCACGGGCCGCGAGATTCGACCCGGCCAGGCGATTCCGCATTTCAACGAAGTCGACGAGGGCGCCGCGGTCGACGCGGTGGTCACCAACCGCGTCTGGACCGCTCTCGGGCTGGATCCGTCCACGACGCTCCACGACGTCCGCTGGGGCGAGCAATGGGGCGACGACTTCGTTTGGCTCCTCCAAATCTCGGGGGCGGTTCCGGCATCGCATCTGGAGAAGGGTTACGCGAGCGCGATCAGCGAGCGACAGACGCCGATGTACTTCGCCAGGGGCGGCGGCACGCTCAAGGGCGTGTGCAAGCCGGGCGAGCTGGTGTGGAGTCGAGTGTTCGTGATGGACGGCCGGCTGCACGCCGACCTCGGGCGCGCCACATCCGTCGCCCTGCCGGCCGCCGAGGTCGAACGGCGCTGGCACGCCACGTCCTACGAGTGGCCGATCCTCAACGCCGTCCTCCACGGCGTCAGCCGCGATCAGATGATGGCCCGGCACAAGGCCAATCACATCCAGGTCGCCTACGCGCCCACGGCCGAATTGGCGGACAAGGCACTCGCGACGAAGGCGGCGATGTTCGACGCGCTCGGCCTCGAAGTTCATCTGTGCGGCGACGTACTCCCAGGCGACGGTGCCCGGAGCGGGCACGGCGGTGCGCGATGAGCGAGCCGCTCACTTTCGATCGTTTCCTGGCTCTGCCGCGCCTTTCGGCGCTCAAGCTCTCCCCGGATGGCAAGCGTCTGGTAGTCGCGGTGAGCCGGCTCGGGCCCGAGGGTAAGGACTTCAAGTCTGCGCTCTGGCAGGTCGATCCGGCCGGGAAGGCGAAGCCACGGCGGATCACGCGCTCGGCGGCGGGTGAGTCGGTAGGGTGTTTCCTGCCAGACGGGTCGCTGCTGTTCACCTCCGCGCGGCCGGACCCGGACACGAAACCGGATCCGGACAAGAAGATCAACGCGTTGTGGCTGCTGCCGGCGGAGGGCGGCGAGGCGCGCCTGCTTCTCGCTCCGGACGGCGGCATTGCCGCCGTGGCCGCCGCCCGCTCGGCCGATCGGGTGGCGTTTGGCGCGGCGGTTCACCCCGCGGCCAGGGATCTGGCGGATGACGCCGAACGCGCGAAGGCGCGCAAGGACGCGGGCGTGGGTGCGCTGCTTTTCGACGCCTACCCGATCCGCTACTGGGACGAGTGGCTGGCGCCCCGACGCACGAGGCTCTTCGAGGTCTCTCTGGCGGGCGGCGGTGCCGCGGACGCGGCAACCGGCGGGACCACGGATTCCGAGGCGCGCCTGGAGCCGCACGACCTGACCGGCGACACAGGGCCGGCGTCGCTGATCGAAACCGCGATCGACGTCTCGCCGGACGGCGAGACCGTGTACACGCGCTGGGTCGAGTTTCCGAAGACGCCGGGGATGCGCAGCGACATCCTGGCGATCGACGTCGAGACCGGCGAGCGGCGCTTGCTGACCGATGGCGACGCCTGGTACGAGGCGCCTCAGGTGTCCCCCGATGGTCGGTACCTCGCGGCGACCCGGATGACGTTCGGCTCGCCGGACGAGGCGGCGCAGACGACGCTTTGGCTCATCGATCTCGCGACCGGAGAAGCCCGAGATGCCACGCCAACGCTGGACCTCTGGCCCGAGTCGCCGGTTTGGGCGCCCGACTCCACGGCCATCTTCTTCACCGCGGATCGCGATGGTTGCGTGGCCGCGTTTCGGGTGGAAATCGAGGGCGTAGCCGTCACCGCGTTGGTCGCCGACGGGGCGCTGTCGAGTCTCTGCCCCTCGCCGGACGGCTCGACCGTGTACGCGCTGCGTTCCACGGTGTCTGCCCCGGCCCGTATCGTGCGCTTCGATGCGCACACGGCCGATCAATCGGCCGTCGACCTCCCCAACGGCATCGGCACCGGCGGCGCAGACGCCGCAGGCGGCTTCGTCGCGAGGTCGCGGGTGGAGCGGCTGACCGCGACCGCCGCAGACGGGACGACCATTCGCTCCTGGCTGGTTCTTCCACCGGAGGCGTCTTCATCCAGCCCGGTCCCGCTGGTGGTCTTCGTTCACGGCGGCCCGCTGGGTTCGTGGGCGGGCTGGCACTGGCGCTGGAACCCACACCTCGTCGCCGAGCGCGGCTATGCGGTGCTGATGCCGGACCCGGCGATATCGCTCGGCTACGGGCAGAAGATGATCCGGCGCGGCTGGGGCCGCTGGGGCGAGGCGCCGTACACGGACGTCATCGCCGCGACGGACGCCGCCCTCGCGCGGCCCGACCTGGACGCGGGGAGGACGGCGCTGGCGGGTGGCAGCTTCGGCGGCTACATGGCCAACTGGGTCGCGGGCCAGACCGATCGGTTCCGAGCGATCGTCACCCACGCGTCGCTCTGGGACCTGCGGCCGTTCCACGGCACCACCGATACGGGTGTCGACTGGGAGCATGAGATGGGCGACCCGTACCTGGAGCCTGAGCGGTACGACCGTCAGTCGCCGGCTCTGAACGTGGCCTCGATTCGGACGCCGATGCTGGTGATCCACGGAGAGCAGGATTTCCGCGTGCCGGTCAGCGAGGCGTTGAAGCTGTGGACGGACCTGGCCCGCCACGGCGTCCCGGCCCGTTTCCTCTACTTCCCCGACGAGACTCACTGGATCTTGAAGCCGCAGAACTCCCGCATCTGGTACGAGACCGTGCTGGCGTTCCTCGACGAGCACGTCCTCGGCAAGGACTGGGTGCGGCCGGCGTTGCTGTAGGGGAGTGGCCGCGGCGCGGCGGGGCGGAGGCGCGCGGCCGGCGGCGCGGGCGGGGCATGGTGCGCGGGCGGGGCATGGTGCGCGGGCGGGGCGGCGGCGCGGGCGGGGCATGGTGCGCGGGCGGGGCCGCGGCGCGGCAGCGGGGCGGCGGCGCGGCAGCGCGGCGGCAGGCCGCGGCGCTGGGCGGGGGCGGGGGCAGGCGAAAGCCCGGGGGTGCGGGCGGGGCGGGGAGCGGGCCGGAGACCGGGCGGAGGGCCCGCCTGCCCCCACTCCGGTTCATGCCTTTCCTTCTACCACCCGGGAGAGTGCTAAGTGCCATCGTCCCCAATTCGGCTTGCTGGGAACGGCCCGGAAGCACCTCCCCGCGCTGCGGGTGACCGTGAATTGCAGCTCCGCGTGGGCGTCCTGGCAGCTAGCACTCCCCGGAGGAGTAGAAGGAAATTCCGGGGCGCCCAGGCGCCCGCCCCGCACGCGGCCCCGCCCCGCGGCCCCGCCAGCGGCCCCGCCACGCAGCCCCGGACGCGGCCCCGCACGCGGCCCCGCACGCGGCCCCGCCACGAGGCCCCGCACGCGGCCCCGCACGCGGCCCCGCCCCGCCCCGCGGCCCCGCCCCGCGGCCCCGGACCCGCACGCGAGCCCCGCCCCGCCCCGCGGCCCCGCACCCCGCCGCCCCGCCACGCAGCCCCGCCCCGCCCGCGGCCCCGCCCGCGGCCCCGCACGCGGCCCCGCCCTGCGCCTGCACTCGGATCCTGGCGTCCGGAACGGTTTCATTTCCGATTCATTTTGGGGTCCGTTCCGATCGAGGCCTTGGACATCTCCCACTCAGTCCGGTAGCGTTCTTGTTCGATCCACGAATGCGATTTCCTCAGCGGCCAACGATGGGGACTTGCGTAGGAAGCCACCATTCTTCGAAGTCGATAGGAGTCGAATTGACCGCGCGCCAGAAGGCCATCGAGGCGATCGCGAGCCACAAGGTTGCCTCAACCCAGAACTACCTCGAGCACGCCGGGCGAAGACATCTACGGCCAGTACGTCTTCGGCGAGGAGGCCCAGCGCCAGTACCTGGCCAAGCCGGTCTTCAAGAAGCTGCGCCGCACCATCGAGGGCCTCGAGCCGTTCGATCCGGCCATCGCCGACGCCGTCGCCCAGGGCGTGAAGGAATGGGCCATGGCCCACGGCGCCACCCACTACACCCACTGGTTCGTGCCCATGACCGGCTCGCACGCGCCGAGAAGCACGACTCGTTCCTGAGCCCAATCGGCGACGCCCAGACGATCGCCGAGTTCTCGCGGCAAGACCCTGGTCCAGGGCGAGCCGGACGCTCAGCTCGTTCCCGTCGGGCGGCATCCGGGCCACCTTCGAGGCCCGCGGCTACACGGCCTGGGACGTCACCAGTCCCGATCTTCCTGCAGGTCGAGCCGAACGGCGTGACCCTCACGATCCCGACCGCCTTCGTCTCCTACACGGGCGAGGCGCTGGACCACAAGATCCCGCTGCTGCGCTCGCAGGAGGCGCTGGGCAAGCAGGCGCTGCGCGTCCTGCGCTGGTTCGGCAACACGAGCGCCAGCGCGCGTGTTCACCAACATCGGCCCCGAGCAGGAGTACTTCCTCGTCGACCGGCGGCTGGCCGAGCAGCGGCCGGACCTGCATC
Organism: uncultured Chloroflexia bacterium; assembly: GCA_963835845.1. GTDB lineage: Bacteria > Chloroflexota > Limnocylindria > Limnocylindrales > CSP1-4 > Fen-1039. Next base: position 5,786 of record CAWIGT010000003.1, read on the forward strand.
CTCACCGGCCGCACCCTCTTCGGCGCGCCGTCGCCCAAGGGCCAGGAGCTCGAGGACCAGTATTTCGGCTCGATCCGCGAACGGATCCTGGCCTTCATGATGGATCTCGACCGCGAGCTGTGGCGCCTGGGCATCCCGTCCAAGACCCGCCACAACGAGGTGGCGCCGGCCCAGTTCGAGATGGCGCCGGTCTACGAGGCGACCTCGGTCGGCTCGCGACCACAACATGATCGTCATGAGCACGATGCGGCAAGCTCGCGCTCCGGCACGGCCTGATGTTCCTCTTCCACGAGAAGCCGTTCGCCGGCATCAACGGCTCCGGCAAGCACAACAACTGGTCGATGGCGCACCGACGACGGCGAGAACCTGCTCGACCCGGGCCACGACCCGCACGCCAACGCCCAGTTCCTGGCCTTCCTGGCTGGCCGTGATCCGCGCGCGTCAACGTCCACGCCGACCTCCTTCGCGCGTCGGCATCGCCGACGCCGGCAACGACCACCGCCTGGGCGCCAACGAGGCGCCGCCGGCGATCATGTCGGTCTTCCTCGGCGCGCAGCTCGAGGACGTCGTCGACCAGCTCGAGAAGGGTGCCGCGTCCACTTCGAAGAAGGGCGGCTCGATGGAGCTGGGCGTGACGATCGCTGCCGGTCCTGCCGCAAGGACGCCACCGACCGCAACCGGACCTCGCCGTTCGCCTTCACCGGCAACAAGTTCGAGTTCCGCGCGGTCGGATCCTCGGCCCCCATCTACTGGCCGCAGACCGTCCTCAACACGGCCGTCGCCGAGTCGCTCGAGCAGCTCGCCGACGAGCTCGACAAGCTCGAGCCCTGCGACTTCGACGGCCTGACCAAGATCCTGTCCGGGATCATCAAGGAGCAACAAGCAGGTCCTCTTCGAGGGCAACGGCTACTCCGACGAATGGCACGCCGAAGCGGCCAAGCGCGGCCTGCCCAACAACCGGACGCACCGTCGACGCGCTGCCGGCCCTCGCCACCGCGAAGGCCAAGAAGCTCTTCGCCGAGCTTCGGCGTGCTGTCCGAGCGCGAGCTCGCGGCCCGCGTCGAGATCATCTGGGAGCGCTACGTCAAGGTCCAGAACATCGAGGCCAACTGCGCGCTCGACATGGCCAAGACGATGATCCTGCCGGCGGCGGTGCAGTACCTCGGCCAGCTCGATGGCCGCCGGCACGTCGAAGGGCGTCAACCCAGGTCTTCGATGCGGTCGTGGCCCTGACCGACAAGCTCGTCGACGCGATCGACGCCCTGGAGCACGCGCAGCACGCTGCCCACGAGGCGGCGACGTCCACGCCGAGGCCAAGGCGTTCGACGACGACGGTGATCCCGGCGCAGGACGAGCTGCGCGCGGTCGCCGACGAGCTCGAGACGCTCGTCGCCGACGACGCTGTGGCCGCTGCCGAAGTACCGCGAGCTGCTCTTCCAGTACTAGTGGTCCGGCCGGCTCGACCGGTCGACCTCGAATTCGGAAGCCTCCCTGGGCCTGAGTGCCGGGGAGGCTTCTTCTCCAGCGGCCCGGGGCGGGCCGGGGGCCGGGCGGGCCGGGGGCCGGGCGGGCCGGGGGCCGGGCGGGCCGGGCGGGCCGGGGCGCCCCGTCGAGCTTGCCGAATTCACATGAGATCGACTTTGGGCAACGGCAACCGGCCACCGCGGCCGCCGCGATCTGCGAAGTGCCCGGAATCGGGGATGTGCCGACCCAATCCGTGACGAAATCCGCGATCTCGACGCCTCGGCGGGTCGACGCAGCGGCTCAGGTGCTCGAAGTCGGGTCCACCCGTATCATCGGGGCCTGCACGCGCAGCCCAATGTCGCCGTGGTGTGAATTCGGAAACGCCGCGCTGCCCCGACGCGCTACTTGGCGCTGACCCCCGCGCCAGCCCCAGCGACGACCTCGCGAGCCGCGGCCAGACCCAGGTCGAAGTCCTCGCGGAGATCTTCGACGTCCTCTAGCCCAACCGAGCAGCGCAGCATGCCCGGCGCGATGCCACTTGCCTTGAGCGCGGCGGCGTCGAGCTGGCGATGCGTCGTGGAGGGCGGGTGAGTGGTGATCGTCCGGAAGGCGCCGAGTGAGGCCGTTCGTTCGGCGATGCGCATGGCGTCGAGGAACGCCCGACCGGCTTCGCGGCCGCCCTGCAGTTCGAAGGCGAACATGCCGCCGAAGACGTCGAGCTGCCGCTTCGCGATGGCGTGGCCCGGATCGGTCGGCAGGCCCGGATAGTAGACGCGGTCCACGATGTCCTGACCCTGCAGCCACGACGCCAGTTCGAGGGCGGTGGTGCTGTGGCGCTCCATCCGCAGAGACAGCGTGGGAAGGCCGCGCAGGACGAGGAAGGCGGCCAGCGGGGCAAGGGCGCCGCCGACGTCCACAAGAATCGGTCGAAGGGCATCGACTCGCTCGCGGCTGCCGACCACGACCCCGGCCAGCACGTCCGCGTGGCCCGAGAGGTACTTCGTGGCGGAATGCATCACCAGGTCCGCGCCGTGTTCTATCGGGCGGCAGGCGTACGGAGAAGCAAACGTGTTGTCCACAAGGAGAAGCGCACCGCGCTTGTGCGCGACCTGCGCCAGGCTTCCGAGGTCCGACACCACGATGGTGGGGTTCGATATGGTCTCCACGTAGAGGATCGGGGAGCCGGTCTTGACCAGCGCGGCATCGACGGCCGCGAGGTCCGTCGGGTCGACGAAGTCGGTCGTCACGCCGAGGCCGCCCAGGACCCGGACCATCAGATCGCGCGTAGTCCCGTACGTGGCCTGTGTCGCCACGATGGTCTGGCCGGCCTTGACCGTCGACACGATTGCGGCGTGGATGGCGGACATGCCGGTGGCGAACGACAGCCCGGCCTCGGCGCCTTCCAACTCGGCGACGGCACCGGCAAGCGCGGCCGTGGTGGGGTTGTCGATCCGGGAGTATGCGTAGCCCGGCCGCGCGCCGGTCAGGACGTCGCCCAGCTCCGCCGCGTCGCCGGTCGAGAAGGCCGCGGACTGGTAGATGGGAACGGCCGAGGGTGTCTGATTGACTTCTGGCGTGCGCGTAGCCGCCATGATCGCGCGAGTCGAGAATCTGGCCATTCGTAGATGCTAGCGGATCGCGCTGCCGGCCGATGGCAGGGGTCGCGACGGGCTGCGGCAGAGGAGCGCTGCCTCGGGCCGACGCGCTGGCCGACGAGCGAGGCGGGCCGCCTCGGGCCGCCTAGGGACAACGACCTGCCGACGCGCCGCCGACGCGCAGCCGACGAGGGCCGACGCGCCGCCGACGAGGGCCGACGCGCTGCCGACTAGGGACCTAGCGATCCTGCCCGCCGTCGGCGCGGCGGTCGGCCGCGTCCCCGGAGAGCGGCCGGAAACCGGGCGTCGGCGCCGGCGGGCGTCGACTCAGCGGCGCCGGCGGTGCGATTTCGCCCGGTTCCGCGTAGCCGACGACGCGGTTCTTGCCGAGGCGCTTGGAGGAGTACATCGCCTCGTCGGCCGCGATCATCAGCTCGTCTGCGGTCTGACCATCCTCGGGATACGAAACCACGCCGATCGAGAGTGACGAGGTGATCTGGTTTCCGCCCGACTCGACGACGAGCTCGCTGACCATCTGGCGGATCTTCTCGGCCACGACGTAGGCGCCGCTCGGGTCCGTTTCGGGCAGAAGCGCCACGAACTCGTCGCCGCCGTAACGGGCCGCGACGTCGATGCTTCGCAGCCCCGCCCGGATCATCTGGGCCGCCCCGTGCAGGATGACGTCGCCCTCGTAGTGGCCGTATCGGTCGTTGATCGCCTTGAGTCCGTCCAGGTCCATCATCAGCAGGCAGAAGCCGCGGCGGAAACGCTTGCCGCGTTGGATCTCGTGATCGACCGCGTTGAAGAAGAAGGCCCGGTTGTACAGGTCGGTCAGCGAGTCGACCGTGGAAAGCCGGATGGCCGCTTCTCTCGTCCGGCGCTGGACTCGGGAAACGACCATGCCCGAGTAGGCGAGCAGGACGAGAGCGGCTAGGTTGATCGCAACGCGGGCGAACGTGTCGCGCGCCGTCGCCGGATCGAGCGGGCCGGAGAATGCAGCGAGGCCGTAGGCCACGGTGGTTTCGAGCGTGAGGATCAGAGTCACGGTGGGCGAGGCGATCAGGGCGGCGCCGCCCACCAGCAGCGCAAAGATGAAGAAGAACGGGCTGGACGACTTGCCGGTCAGGAGCACGAGCATCGTCAGGAAGACGATCGCGGCCGTGCCCTCGACGATCATTCGCGCCGTCTTGAGTCTGTGGGGCGGGATCAACTCGTGGACGACCAGGATGAACACCCCGGCCAGGATCAGAGTGGCGAAGATCTGGGGCTGGACCGACTGCCACAACTGGCTTATCGACACGACGAGCAGGACGATGAGGATGAACGACCAGGCCAGAACCCGAACTGCCCGGCTGTACGTCTCGACGCCGAAGCTGCCGCGCAGGACCTCGTCGAGGGTGTCGTCTGCGGGGCGCATGCTGCGGCGGGCGAGGGCATCGGATCGAGCCGACCTGCGGTCGCGCGCCAGAAGTCGAATCGGCTGGTGACCCGACCCGCGACCGGAAGTGCCGCCGGCCGGTGTCCGGGCCGCAGCCGGCGTCCTGGCCGCCGCCGGTGTCCTGGCGGAGGCCGGCGTCACGAATGCGGTCGGGTCGACCTCGCGATCCCTCTGCGCCCGATCGCGGGTTTCCCGGGGCGTGCGGTCGATCTCGAGGAAGCGGCCGCAGAGGGGGCCGCGGCCGAGCAGGGCAGCCGTCAACAAGGCGGCCATGATTACGAGGACAAAGATGGCCGCCGCGAGTACCCCGACTAGAGGCTCGACGGCAAACATGGCCCCAAACTGGGCTCGGCGCGCGTGCGCTTGGCTAGGCTGCGACGGCGCTATCTTAGAGCCACCGGCGCGCCGCAACCGAGGTCGGGCCCCGTCGTGTTGCGCGACCGCAACATCTGTGCCCCCTCGCGGTATCGATGCGTGGTGGTCGCACGCCGAGTGGTGGGTGTTGCGGCCGACCGAACGAGGGCCGGCTCGGCTAGCATCTGCCGATGGCACTACGAAAGCCCGATTTCGAACGAATGAAGGTGCTGGCGGCCGCCCTGGAGTCCGTGTTCGGGCCTGACACCGAAACCGGAGGCGGGCCCGCGGCGCGAGCCTGGGCCGGCACAGAGGCGAGCGCCGCGCCAGTGCAGTTCGTCCGGGGCCCCGGGCGGGTGAATCTGATGGGGGACCACACCGACTACAACGACGGCTTCGTGCTGCCAGTAGCTGTCGGTTTGGACACATGGATCGCTTACCGCCGGCGCCGCGACGGGCTCGTCCGGATGATGTCCAGACATCTGCGCGACGTCGGCTCGTTCCGCATCGACGAGCTGGCACCCTCAGCGGGGCGGTTGGATCGTCCGTGGATCGATTACGTGGCCGGTGTCGCCTGGTCGCTGCGCGAGTCGGCCCAGCCGATCCGCGGCTTCGACGGCGTAATGGATACGACCATTCCGGTCGGCGCAGGGCTGGCGGACTCAGCCGCGCTCGAGCTCGCGGCGGCTCTCGCCCTGCTCGGCGACGGCGACGCGCCGTCCGCCGCCGCACTGGCGGCCCTGGCCCAGCGCGCCGAACGAGAATACGTGGGCATCGATTGCGGCATCGTGGATCAGCTCGCCAGCAGTGCCGGCCGCGAGGATCGGGCCTTGCTGATCGACTGCCGGTCCCTCGACTCCCGCTACGTGGCTCTGCCGTTCGGTGTACGCGTCGTCGTCTGCGACACGGGCGCTCGGCCCGACTCGCACTCTGCAATCGAGGGCAAGCGCCGAGCCGAATGCTCCCGCGCTGTGGCCCTGCTGTCGGAACGGATGCCCGGCCTGACCTCGTTGCGCGATCTCGACGCCGCCTCGCTGCGACGCCACCGCGCGCTCCTTCCGGACAACGTGGCCAGGCGCGCGGAGCACGTGGTGGGCGAAGACGCGCGGGTTCTCACCACGGCGGCGGCGCTGGACGCCGGCGATCTGGACGAACTCGCCCGCCTCTTCGCCGAGTCGCACACCTCGCTGCGCGACCTGTGCGAGGTCAGCTCGCCGGAGCTGGACACGATGGTGGAAGTGGCGCTGGCGATCCCGGGCGTCGTGGCCGCCCGTATGACCGGGTCCGGATCGGGGGGCTGCACCGTGAACCTGGTGCTGGCCGACGCCGTGCCGGCTCTACAGGCCGCGGTGGCGCGCGAGTACGACAGCCGAACGGGCTTGAGGGGCCGGGTCTACCCCGTCGCGATCGTGGACGGCGCGGGACCGGTGGTCGTCGCGTGAGGCACGGTCACGCAGTTGGCCGGTTGACTCCGGCGAAGCCCGACAGAATCGACGCCAATCGCTCGTACTGGCCGAGGTAGTTGTAGGCCTGGGCCGAGATTCGGACGAGCAGATCGAACTGGGTGGATTCCGGCAGGTCTCCGGCATCCACGAGCCACGGCGAAGGCCACACGATCAATGGAATCTCGAAGCGGCGGCCGCGCATCGCAGCCTCGATCATCGACATCCGCCGCATGACTTCGGGGCGCGGCCACGGTCCCCCCGGCAGGCGGAGCGCGGCCATGGAGCCGGTCATCGAGTTGGGCGCCTGGACGGGCGTGTGCAGTGCTTCCGCCAGCAGGTCCCGGGCTGAGATGGCAAGCTGCCGGTTGGACGATCGGAGGACCGGCCAACCGCCCGGAAGCATCTCGCCCAATCCATCGATGGCGGCCGGTATGGTGAGGTAGCCGCTGGGGTCGAGCGTGCCCGTCCAGTCGAACTCGAGCCGGAACCTCGATCGGTCGACGCGCGCGTCGTTGGCGCCGCTCGAGATGGAGAGAGGCTTGACCACTGCCTGGCGGTCGCGCCGGACGAACAGGAAGGCCGTGCCTTTCGGAGCGCAAATCCATTTGTGCGCCGAGCCGACGTAGTAGGCGGCGCCGAGCTCGCCCAGTTTCACGGCCACCATCCCGGGCGCGTGGGCGCCGTCGACCAGGACGTCGATGCCCTTCTCCGCCAGGGCCGGCACGATGCGTTCGATCGGCAGGATCAGCGCCGTTGGGCTGGTGACGTGCTCGATGAGGGCCAGCCTGGTGTTGGGCGTGACCGCGGCCATGATCGCGTCGAAGGCCTGGTCCGGCGACTGAATGGGGAACGGGATGTGGGCCACGGTCACGCGAGCCGAGGACCGCGCCGCAGTGAACCGGACCGCGTTCAGGCAGGCGTTGTAGACGTGGTCCGTGACCAGGATCTCGTCGCCGCGCTCGAATCGGAGCGACCGCAGGACGGTGTTGACGCCGGTCGTGGAATTCGGCATCAGCGCGAGGTCGTCCGCGTCCGAGCTCGTGAAGCCGCCTATCTCCGAGCGCGACCAGTCGAGAAGATCCTCGAGCTCGCGCGCGAGAAACCTCGCCGGATGGGCTTCGAGCTTGTCGCGCCAGCCACGCTGGACCTCGAGAATGGCCCGCAGGCACGCCCCAAATGCGCCGTGATTGAGGTAAGTCACGGTGGGGTCGAGGGCCCACTCGGTGGCCGGCGAGGCTGCTCGCCCGATTTGCGCCGGACTGTCGGTCACGGTGCCGTTGGCTCCTTCGGTGGTAGCGGCTGGCGGCCGTCGCCAGCGTGAAGCGCTCGATTCCGGCGGCCCGGCTTCGGCAGGTGAGGCATCGGCTGGCGGGCATCGGCGCACGAGCCGGGACGCAAACCTTCGCCGATCGGGTGCCATCCGATCGGGTATTGCTATCCGAGACGGTCGGGCGTAGGTTGAATGCAGGTCCGCGCCAGGGCTCTCTGGAGGCGACATGCAAGCAGCGACGGCGGCCACGGGTTCGCGACTTATTCGCGGTGATGGCGGGGCAATCCCGGTCATGTCCGTTCCGACTCGCAGCGCACTGAACCTCGAATGGAGGCCACGAGCGGGGAACATCAGCGGTGACACTCGAGCTGGTTGAGCCGCGCGGTTGGGGCCTGGTGCCCTGCCGCGTTGCCACCGCCGAGACCGACGCCGGTTGCGTCGGTCTTGTGCTATCCGGGGCCATCGCGGGGCGGGGAGCGCCGGGGGATCGCGGCGCCGGAGCGATTGCGGGTCAGCGTGGCTCTGCCGCTAGGAGTTGGCTGCCGCCGGCTCGGCCACCGTCAGTCGATTGGCCCTGGCGATCTCACCGAGGAACGACGCCGACGGCTTTGGACGCCGTTCCTGCGTCGATCGGTCGACCGCCACGAGCCCGAATTCCATGGCGTAGCCGAGTGCCCATTCGAAGTTGTCGAAGGCGCTCCAATACACGTAGCCGCGGAGCGGGATCCCCTGGGCCAGCAGCGCGTGAAGGGACACGAGGCCGTCGCCGATGAACTCGATGCGCTCCACGTCGTCATCAGCTGCAACGCCGTGTTCCGTGACCACTATCGGCTTGCCGGGGAATAGTTCGGCCACTCGCCGGACGGTTGCCGCCACGGCTTGAGGGCGCCACTCGTAGCCCATCTGCGTGCGCCGGATGGGGTCGGCCGGGTCGGCGGCCTGCGCCGCGCTCTGGAACTGGCGGGCGGCGATCCGATCCACGAGCAGACGCTCGATTGGACCGATCGACAGGCCGGCCCTCGCCAGCAGTCCTATCGGCCGGCTGAGTTCCAGTCGGGCGCGGGTGTAGGTCTGAACGCCGATGAAGTCATCCTCTTTCGACGCCTCGAGGAAGACGTCCTCCGACATCCGGCGGGCGTATTCCAGGACCGGCCGACCGCCCGGATTTGACTCCCATTCCTGCATGGAGTGGGTCAGGCCAACTCTGGCGGTGGGATTCAGCTGGGCAATTGCCTCACGCGCCCGCCGGTGACCGGCGATCAAGCCGAGTGACGCTCGCTTCCAGTTGTCCAGGCCGTGGGTTCCGGGCGGAAAGCCGAGGGCGCCCATATAGCCGCCGAATGCGACCACGCCGGGCTCGTTGATCGTGCAATACCACTCGACCGACTGGCCGAGCGCCTCCACGACGCGGCGGACGTAACGCTCGAACAGGGCCGGAGTGCCGTCGGCGAGCCAGCCGCCCTGCCTGGCCACCCACATCGGCAGCGTGAAGTGGTTGAGAGTGACCATGGGCATGAGCTTGCTCTCGCGGACCGCGGCAACCATCTGCCGGTAATGCTCGAGCTGCTTCTCGTCGAAGGCGCCCTCGGTGGGCTCGATGCGGGCCCACTCCACTGAGAAGCGGTAGGTGTTGAAGCCCAGGCTTCCGAGCAGAGCGGCGTCGCCACCGTAGCGGTTGTAGTGGTCGATGGCGCTGCCGCTCGGCTCCTTGCAGGGAGTGCCCGGTCGCAGTTCCCATTCCCACCAGTCGCTGTTCGAGTTGTCGCCCTCGACCTGGTGGGCGGCGGTTGCGGTTCCCCACAAGAAACCGGCCGGAAACGCGAGCTCAGTCACTCGTGGAGGATAGCCTCCAGGGCGCGTCGGAATGCGGCCAGCGCGTCGACGCCGTAGAGCACGAAGACCACTCGATCTATCGATCGTGAGCCGGCCAGCCGGTCGCGCACGGTTTGGAGGGCGACCGCCGCGGCCGAGTCGAGCGGATAGCCGTAGACGCCCGCGCTGATCGCGGGAAAGGCGATCGAGCGAGCGCCGCCCTCATCCGCCAGTCCAAACGCGGCGGCGTACGCCGACGACAGCAACTCTTCCTCGCCCCGGCCGCCGCCACGCCAGATCGGCCCCACGGCATGGACGATCCAGTTGACGCCGTGCTCCGACAGGCGCCCGGACCCGGTGAGCACAGCGCTCCCCGTCGGGCAGCCACGATATCGTCCGCGCAACTCCGCCGCGATCTCCGGACCGGCCGCGCGATGGATGGCGCCGTCGACGCCACCACCGCCGGCAAGCTCCCGGTTCGCGGCGTTGACTATGGCGTCGACGCGGACCGCGGTTATGTCGCCCGCGATCAATTGGATCAGAGCCGGGGGCCGGGCCGTTCGGGGTATCTCCAAACGTTCGGTGTCGGGCATGCCCAAAGGTTAAGGTCGTCGCTCGCAACACGCGACAGCCCGCGTTCTTGCCGGCCGATACTTGATGCATGAACGACAAGCCGTCGATCCAGCCCGAGACTCGGGCGGAGTGGCGCGCCTGGCTGGAGGCCAACCATCGGTCTGCCGGCGGGGTGTGGCTCGTCTCCTGGAAGCGTCGGACCGGGCGGCCGGCCGTCGCCTACGAAGACGCCGTGGAGGAGGCGCTCTGCTTCGGCTGGATCGACGGCGTGTTCGGCCGGCTGGACGACGATCGGTCCATGCAATGGTTTGCTCCGCGCAGGCCCAAGAGCACGTGGGCTCGTTCGAACAAGGAGCGAGCGGCCCGGCTCGAGGCCGCCGGCCTCATGGCCGAGGCGGGCCGCCAGGCCGTCGCGCTGGCCCATGCCAACGGTTCGTGGGCATCGCTCGACGCGATCGACGCGTTGATCGTGCCCGACGATCTGGCGGTTGCGCTGGCGGAGAAACCGGGAGCTCGCGAGCACTTCGACGCCAGTTCCGCGTCGGTTCGTCGGGCCGGCCTGGCGTGGGTCTACCAGGCTCGACGGCCGTCGACCCGCGCGTCCCGAGTCGAGCAGATTGCCGCGATCGCCGGACGGGGCGAGCCGATATCGAATCTCTAGCAGCGGCGCGACTGATCGACGGCGACCGGCGATCGGTCGGACGCGCGGCCGCCGGTGGGGATTCCCGTAGCCGCCGGCCATTCTTTCGACCTGAGGCGCCGCCCAGGACAGGTAGTCCGTCCACCGGGACGTTCGCGCCTGTTTCCCCCGCTCGCTCCGGCCCGCTCGATACTTCCACTTCGGGCCGGCTACGAGCGGAGGCATGTCGCAGCGTGTATTCGGTGTATTCCAGAGTCGAGTCTGTTGGCCCCGACGCGCGGTATCCGGGCGGTCTGCTCGTCCGGCTGGCGGCCACGTCTGGGCTGGTCGATCCAACCCTGAGGATCGCGGGCGACCAGCTCGATGGATACCTGGCCATCGTCGGGGTCCAGAAGGCGGATGAACTCGTCGGCCTGTCTGTGCGGATCACGGTGGCCAGCGACGAGGCGACCGAGCGAGTCGAATTCCTGCCGGCCACGCTGCCTACCGACGCCACCCAGGGTTTCCTGGTGCTCACCGATGCCAGGCCGGCCACCCAGGTAACCGTCTACGATCTGGTTGGCTACACCCGTCCAGTTGCCGTTCCGGTGGGCACTGTGGCGCAATCCGCCCGAGCGATTGCCGGCGACGTTCCGTCGCAGCGCGGCGTTGGGGATACGTCCCCGGCCGATGTGTCGACAGACGCGCCGGAGGCGGCGACAGGCGAGCGGGAAGCGGCGGCCGACGTGCCGCGGGCCGACCAAACGGTCGAGGCGGCCGAGGCACAGACCCCGGAGGCCGCGGCGGGCGATGCCGGGGCTGCGGCCGTAACGGTCGAACCCGGGCCGGTTGACGCCGGGCCCGTCCAGGTCGCCGAAGCCACCGACGCCACCGCCGCCGCGAAGGCGACGATCCCCGACGACCCGACTGCTGAACCTGCTGCCGCGGACGCCACGATGCCCGCGGACGCCACCATGCCCGCGGACGCCGCCATGCCCGCGGACGCCACCATGCCCGCGGACGCCGCCGAAGCCGGCGTCGGGGCCGTGGCGGCTGCGGCCGCGCCGGCCGCCGACCCGACCGCGGCGGAGGCAACGGCAGCCGGTGTAGTTGCCGCCGATGCTCCGGCAGCGGAGGCTGCGGCCGCAGCCGCTGCAGTGGTCGTCGATGAGGAATGCCCCGACGGCACCGTTTCCCTGACCAGTGAAGACGCGGCAGCCGAGGAGCGCGCCCGGGCGGAGATCGCAGCGGCCGCCGCAGCCGAGCCCGTAGAGCGGCGCTACTTCCTGTACCGGGAGACCTACGGCAAGGTGGCGCGCGGGACCACTGTCGAACTGACCGCCGAGGAGTTCGCCGCCCTGGGCGGCCCCGACGCATACGTCCACCTCGAAGACTGCGGTATCGCCAACACCCAGTTCATTCCCGCCGACGTGGCTCAGGGCATCGAGCGGCTGCTGGCTCGGACCATCACGCGTCCGGAAACGGAACTGAGCCGCGGCGACGTCGAGCACCTGTCCGCGACCGGCCACGTAGTCAGCCTGGCGATCTACTGATCGAGCAGCCTTCGGGCCTGCGCGCTTCGCGAAGACGACTCCGCCGCGCGACCGCACCGGTCCTGACCCCGGCTGCCGTGCGGGATCAGGCCATGCCGATGTCCGGGAACGTCAGCGCGGCAAGCCGGCGTTCGCCGCGCTCAGCCTCAATACGGCCTTGCCCGGGGGCGCCGTCGACTCGCGAACGACCACCGACGTGGCGAGTTCGAATCGCTGGCTGGGGCGGATCCCGTCGCGCGACAACTCGATGACCAGCCGGGTGGCCTCGCGCGCCATCTCCGCCAGCGGCTGGCGGACTGTGGTCAACTGCGGCGACACCCACTGGCACAGCTCGACGTCGTCGAACCCCACCACCGACAGGTCTTCGGGGATCCGGAGCCCGAGGTCGCGGGCAGCCTGGTAGATGCCGTAAGCCTGCTCGTCCGAACCGCTGACGATGGCGGTCGGCGGGTCGGGGAGCTGCAGCAGGTCGGCGCCGTATCGCCGTCCGCCGGTGACCAGCGAGTCGCCGACGCGAACGAGGTCCGGGTCGTGGTCGATGCCCGCGCGCTGCAGAGCGGCCCGATAGCCGTCGAGCCGGTCACGGTGGCACTCCTCGCTCAAGGGACCAGTGATGATGGCGATCCGCCGGTGCCCGAGTTCGATGAGGTGCTCGGTCGCATCCCGACCGCCGGCCCAGTTGGTGGCGGCGACCGTCGGGAGTGTTTGGGCCACGCTCCCCACCGGGTCGACGAGGACAACGGGTACGTGCAGGCGCTCGAGTTTCGCGCGGCCGGCGTGCAGCAGCTCCGAGACCACCAGCACTACGCCGATTGACCCTCGCTCGACCAGGTGCTCTACCCAGCGCGGGGCGCCCACCGGGGTGCCGTGTGTGGTCGTGACCACGAGGTCGACGCCGAGACGCGCGGCCTCAGCCTGGGCCCCTCGCAAGAGCGCGGTAGCCCATTGTGTGTCCAGGTCGCCGATGACGAAGTCCACCAGCCCGCAGGCCGGGTCGGCGCGGCCCGCAGTGGCTCGCCGCTCGTAGCCATGCTCGGTTACGAGGCGCTCGATCTCATCCCGCTTCGCCGCGGAGACGCCCTTCCGGCCGTTGAGAACCTTCGAAACCGTCGGGACCGAGACACCCGCCGCCGCCGCGATGTCCGCGATCGTGACGCCCTTGCCGGCCATCGAAGCTCCCTCTAGCGGATCTTGACTACAACCTTGACGACCGCTTACCTGGTAACTATCTTACAACAGGAACGAACGTTGCGCAGCAACTTTCGTGATTTGTGACGACGCGACACGAGGTATTGGGCGAATACAACTCGTCCAGTGGCCCTGCCTCCTTGTTCGTGGAGCCTCTCACAAGGATAAGCGGCCGCCGTTCTCCTGGGATCGGCCAACGTCCGGAGCACCGGCGCACCGTCGCCGCTAACAGCCCGAGATCGGGCGGAAAGGGAACCGGAAGATGCGGACGTCGGGATCGACGCGGGGCTTCCACGGCTGGAGGGCGATGGTCGGAGTTGCGAGCGTCGCTCTGCTGACCCTGAGCGCCTGCTCGGGTAGTTCTGCCACTACGGCGCCGTCAAGTGGAGGCGGCGGCGCGGCGACAACGGGCGACATCAGCTGGTGGGGCTGGACGCCGGACGCGACCAACGCGACCAAGCTGATCGCGGCATTCAACCAGGTATATCCGAACATCAAGGTCACCTTCGTCTCCAAGCCGATCGACTCTTACGACTCCGTCCTCGGCCCGGCCATCACGTCCAGCCAGGGTCCCGACGTGTTCGCCGTCGCACCCGGCTCGGCCAACGGCGGCGTGAACACGTTCGCGCCAGGCGCCGTCGACATGACCCCGGCAATCACCAACGCGCTTGGCAGCGACTGGAAGACCAAAGTCGCCGCCGCCGGTGTTGACCCGATGACGGTCAACGGCAAGCTGGTCGGCCTCTCCGTCGGAGCCGTGTACTCCGGCTGGATGTGGATCAACCAGGACATCTTCGACAAGTACAACCTCAAAGCCCCCACGACCCTTGACGAGTGGAAGACCGTTTGCTCGACCCTGGCCGCCCAGAATCAGGGCTGCTTCGTTCAGGGCGCGGGCCAGTGGGCTTTCGACATGGATACCTTCGAGGCCATCGCCGACAACATCGAGCCCGGCCTCTACATCCAGGCCTCACAGGGCAAGGTTCCGTGGACCGACCCCCGCTTCGTCCAGGCCATGGGCATCTGGAAGTCCCTCTTCACCGACGGGATCATGCAGGCGGGCGCTGTCGGCCTGCAGCAGTACCCCGATGCGAACAACGCCTTCATGTCCGGTAAGTACGCCATGGTCATGATGGGCACCTGGTACACCCAGTACGCGGTCAAGGACAGCATGATCGCCGCGATGACGGCCGCCGGTGTCAGCAACCCGACTCCGATCACCATCACTCCCGTCCCGTTCCCGGACCTCGCGGGCACCGGCAAGACCGGCTCGATGTTCGGTGACGCCGACTACGGGCTGGCCGTCAGCGCCAAGTCCACGCAGCAGGATGCGGCGACGACCTTCGCGACCTGGCTCACCACGAGCCAGATCGGCCAGCAGGCCGTGGCCAACACCCTGAACCAGATCCCGGCCCTGAAGGGTGTCGGGGCTCAGTGGGACCAGATCAGCCTGGTCAACCCGACCAAGCAGCAGACCGCGCTCAAGGCCTATCAGCAGGCCGCCAGCGCCGCGACCGAGCCGCGGTTCGCGACCGTCAGCGCGGACCTCAACACGGCCTTCCAGGACGCGCTCATCGGCGTAGCCACGGGTGACAAGACCGCCGACCAGGCGCTCCAGGGTCTGCGAACCGTCCAAGACGCCACCAAGTAACGGATCCAGACTCCTTCAGATGTACCTCTCCATCCTCCTCCCAGGACCTGCGGAGGCCGGCACGCTATGAGTGCCGCGCCCCCGCAGGCGCAGTCGGGCCGGCCGGTCAACGCGACCGGCCGGGCCGTTGCCCGCCCCACGATCCGGAAGCGTCTCCAGTCGCCGGGACTGCTTTGGATCCTTCCGGCGATCGTTCTCGTCGTCGGGCTGATCTACTTCCCGATAGGCTTCACGACGTACGTCTCGACCCTCGACTGGAACGGGTTCATCCTGTCCACCCCAACGTCGGTCGGCTCGGCGAACTACGCCAAGATGGTCTCCGACGATGTGTTCTGGACGACCCTCTGGCACACGTTCTACTTCTTCCTGATCACGTTCTCGATCCAGACCGCCATCGGCTTCGTGTTCGCGGCCGTCATGCACTCGCGGATCCGCCTCGGGCCGGTCTATAAGGCGATCATCTTCATCCCGACGGTGCTCGCTCCGGCGACGATGGCGCCCGTGTTCCGGCAGATCTTCGACGTGAATGGCCAGTTCAACGGGTTGCTTTCGACGATCGGCCTCGGCAGCCTGACGCGCCCGTGGCTGGCCGACCAGGCCACCGCGATGCCGGTCGTGATGGCGATCACCATCTGGCAGTGGACCGGGCTCACGTTCATTCTCTATTACGCCGCCATGAGCCAGATCGACCCGCCCATCCTCGAGGCGGCGAGAGTCGACGGCGCAGGCGCCTTCCGGACCCTGCGCTCGATCGTCTGGCCGATGTGCGGCGGCACCACGGCCGCGCTGGCCGTGCTGGGACTCATCGGCGCCCTGAAGACGTTCGACATCCCCTACCTGGTGACCAGAGGTGGACCCGTCCACGGCACCGAGTTCCTGGGGACGTATATCTACCAGGAGATGGTCCAACAGAAACACTTCGGCTATGCCGCTGCGCTTTCCGTGGCGCTGCTTGTTCTCGCGGTTGGGGGCGGAGTCCTGATGAGCGTGCGCAATCGCCGCGCGCAGGGGAGGTAGGCGGTGCTCGAAGCACGCGGTCGCCGCGCTCAGTTCCTCCTTCAGGCCCTGGCAACGCTCATGGTGCTGCCCTACCTGGCGCCGCTACTCGCAGGGTTGCAGGGATCGTTCTCCGGTCTCGGCATCGGCAACTACGACAAGGTGCTCAAGACCGGCGTAGTCGGCATCGTCTTCATGAACAGCCTGATCATCTCGGTCGTCACGATCTCGATCGTGATGGTGATCACGATGATGGCTGGATTCGGCTTCTCGAAGCTCCGGATCGTCGGCAAGGAGTTCTGGTTCTGGGTCCTCCTCGCGGCTCTCACGATGCCCGAGGCCGTGATGCTGACACCGCTGTTTGTCATGGCGTCGACGTTCGACCTGTACAACCAGCTGATCGCCGTGATCCTGCCGCTGGCGGCGCTCCAGGTGCCGTTCACCGTGCTGCTGGCGCGCAACTTCTTCGACGGGATCCCCACGGAGCTGATGGAGGCCGCCCGCGTCGACGGCGCCAATGTGTTCCAGGTGTTCAGGAGCATCGTCCTGCCGCTGACCAAGCCGATCGTGGCGGCCATCGTCGTATTGACGCTGCTCAGTTCCTGGAACACGTACCTGCTGCCGTTGCTGATGCTCAATGAGCAGAGCAAGCAGGTCGTCACCTTGCTGCCGTCGTTCTTCGTGAGCCAGTACACGAACGACCAGACCGGCGTGCTTGCCGCCGCGGTCATAACGGCTGTGCCGGAGATCGTCGCCTACCTTCTTCTCCAGAAGTACTTCGAGCGAGGCCTGAGTGCGGGCGCGCTGAAATGACCGGGGCGCCAGTTAGGCGTAACGCACCAAGCCGACGAGGAGAACTGATGGGATTGTTGGACGGCCGGCTGGCAGTGGTCACCGCCGGGACCGCAGGTATCGGGCGCGCCGTTGCCGCCCGGTGCGTAAGTGAAGGCGCCGACGTGGTAGTGGTCTCGCCATTCGAGGGCGAGCTCGCAGACACCGTGGCCGCGCTCGGGCCGCGGGTCACCGGGTTCAAGGGCGACGCGAGCGATCTGGACGACCTCGCCCGGCTGGCCGCCGCCATCAAGACTGGGGGCCGCCCTATCGACGTGCTCGTCGCCAACGCGGGGCGGGACATTTCGGGCGCGAACGTGGTCGACACCACCGGCGAGCAGTTCGACTTCGTGTCCGACCTGACGTTTCGCGGCACCTTCTTCACCTGCCAGCGGCTCGTGCCGCTGATGCGTGACGGTGGTTCGATCGTGCTGATCTCTTCCATCGCCGGCCACAACGGCGGGCCCGGCCACGCGGTCTACAACGCGACCAAGGCGGCGGTGCGGTCGCTGGCTCGGACGCTCACTTCGGAGTTGCGCGACCGGCGGATCCGCGCCAACGCCGTCAGCCCCGGCCCCACTGCGACCGCCGGCTTCGCCCAGTTCACGCATGGATCTGATGACTTCGAGCGCGCAATCGTGGCCCAGATACCCGTCGGCCGGGTCGGGAGACCCGAGGAGGTCGCGGCCGCCGTGGTCTTCCTCGCGTCGGACGAGTCGAGCTACGTCGCCGGCGCCGAGCTTGTCGTCGACGGCGGCATGAGTCAGGTCTGAGCAGCTTCCAGTTCAACCCCGAGCGCCCGGTCAACGGCGCCGTTTCAACAGAAGAAAGGAGGGACCCGTGTCCGGTCCCCTCAAGTTCGCCATCATCGGCAGCGGCTGGCGCTCGGAATTCCACATCCGCATGGCCCAGAGCGCGCCGGATCGCCTCCAGGTCGTAGCGGTCGTGACCGAGACCGACGTCGAGGCGCAGCGCATCTCCAACAAGTGGGGCGTCAAGGCGGTCCGGACGATCAAGGAGGCGCTGGCCTGCGGGCCCGAATTCGTCGTGGCGGCCGTGTCGTGGCCGGCCATGCCGGGCATCGTCCGCGAACTGGTGGCGTCCGGCGTCAAAGTGATGGCGGAGACTCCGCCCGCGCCGGACCTCGAAGGCCTCCGGTCGCTGTGGCACGACGTCGGCGCCTCGGGGCGCGTGCAGGTCGGCGAGCAGTACGTGCTCATGCCCGGCCACGCATCCCGTCTCGTGGTCCTGCATGACGGCGTGATCGGCGCGCCGGCGTCGGTCGAGATCGCCTCGACGCATCTCTATCATGCCGTGTCACTGGTCCGCGCCTTCCTGGGCGTTGACATGGACGCCGTCACGGTCAACGCCAGGACGTTCGCGACGCCGCTGGTCGATCCGCTCACGTTCGGGGGCTGGGTCAGCGACCCGAAGCCGACTCCCAGGACCACGACCGTCGCCACGCTCGACTTCGGCGACGGGCGCATGGGCCTGTACAACTTCGTAGACAACCAGTGGTGGAACCCGCTGCTCGCCAGGCGCATCGTCGCCCGTGGCTCGCTCGGCGAGATCGTGGACGACACCGTAACGCGGCTGACCAAGGACGGACCCGTCACCTCGCCCATCGTTTACCGACGCACCGGCGTGGACATGAACCTCGAGGGCAACGAGGTCGTGAACGCGTCCTTCGACGGCCGGGTGATCTACCGGAACCCGTGGGTGGGTACGCGCCTGTCCGAGGACGACATCGCGGTCGCCAGCCACCTCGCCGCCGTCGGTAGGTGGGCACGCGAGGAGGGCCCGGCGCCATATCCGCTCGCGCAAGGGTGCCAGGACCACGCCCTTGGCCTGGCCATCGAGGAGTCCGCCCGCACGGGGGCCGACGTGCATGTTGAGAACGAGGTGTGGGCCTGATGCCGCTCGTCACGATCGAAGTTGCCGACTCGGTGCCCGTGTCCACTCGCCTGGCGTATGCGGAGGCGATCAACGCGGGCCTCGCCGAGGGGCTCGGCATGGACGCGGAAGACCGCTTCCAGGTAATCCACCCGCTGCCCGCCGACCACATCATTGCCGACGCCCATTACCTGGGCGGCGACCGGCGAAACGTGGTGTACGTGCAAATCCTGATGGTCCGGATGTACGACACCGCCACGAAGAACCGGATGTACGAAGCAGTGGCGCGGCGGCTGGAAGCGCTGGGCGTCCGGCCGGACGACGTGTTCATCGCCGTTACCGAGAACGGGCTGGAGGACTGGTACCCGGGAGCGCGCGGCCTGCGCGGCGACGGCTAGAGACGCGACCCGGGCAGTCGGCATCTACCTGAACGGGTCCATGATCGAGTCAGGTGGAGGCGTCGCGGTGAGGGCATCTTGCTTCGTGGTCTCCGATCGAAGCGCCGTCACGGCGTAGTAGGCCTTCGCCACGAAGGGACGGCCATCGGCGCGAAGCTCGGCGTTGCCCACCGACCGTGCTTCGTCCCCACCGTAGACGTATATGCCGTACGGGACGTCCCCAATGTTGCACTCAAATACCCAGGCTGCCGCAGAGACTGGCGGAAGTTCGTTGTCGAAGGAGCCACATCCCGCGTTCGAAGCTACCGAGAAGGCGACGTCTTCGGCTTGCGACGCGCTCGTCGGCTGGGTGTCGGGCGGCAGTCTCCCGTGGAACCAGACCGAGTGACTCATCACCGCGACCACGACCAATCCCCCGAAGAGCAGGAGGACGATGCCGATGGCATTGGTGACGATGCGGCGCATTCTCTCCGCCCCCCGGATCGGCGAAAAGAAAGGTTTGGTCGGGGTGGTGGGACTCGAACCCACGATCTCGTGCTCCCAAAGCACGTGCCTTACCAGCTAGGCCACACCCCGAAGGAGTAAATGATACGGCACCGCTCACGCGGTCCAGAAGTAGCGGGCACGCCCCTCTCGGCGAACGCGAGAATGTGGGTTGTTTGCGCTATGCCGCCGACGGCAGTCCGATCCATAGCCGAATGCCATCCGTCCACAGGATTCCCTGTCGGGCCCACCGCCCACTGCTCCTGGAAGTAGTACGGCGGCCGATTTCCGTCCTGCGCCAGACTCACCAGGCCTCCGTCGTCGGTAACCAGGGAGAACGATACATTGCTCGACGGGGCTTCGGCCACGCCAGGGTTCTGCGAATCGTTCACGACGATGCCGTGCCGGCCGTCGGTCAGGAGATAAGGGTTCAGGCCGGAGGCCGCGGGCACCTTCCAGGTGCGGCCGTCGTTGGAAATCCAGACGGTGGAGCCGGAGCCTGCGGCGCCGTTGTAGGACTCGTACGCGACGAGTTCATGGTCGTTGGCGCGGCAGATCTCCATTCGGACGTAGTAGGCGGGCGTAGCGCCCGGGAGTTCGGCCATGGTCCACGTCGCGCCGTCCGGCGACCACCAGACCACCGGCGATCTCATCGGGGGTACAGGAGTGGGTGGTGCCGAGGGGTCGAGCGTGTAGGCACCGCAACTCTGCGCGCCGGTGTCCTCCGTCGAGCCGGCCAGGGCGTAGCCACCCGAAAAGGCCGTGCCGCCATCGATCCGAGAACGCGCGAAAGCTGGAAGGTCGAGTCCCACCGGCTGCCAGCCCTGGCCGTCACTCGACGTCCAGACCGCGCTCCCGTCGGAAGCCGTGGCGACGAAGCCGCTGGATCCGCCCGAGACATTCTCGATGACGGATTGTCCGAATGCCTTCCCGGTGTCGACCTTCCGCCACGAGATTCCGTCGGGAGAAGTCCACAGCGCCTCGATCCAGCTGTCCCCACATGCGCCGGAGGCTCCGACGGCCAGCAAGCCGGACGGTCCTTCGAAGAGGCCGATTACCTGCAGGTTATCGATCGATATCGGTTGCCGCAGGACCGTTCCGTCGTGCCAGTGCACCCCGTCGCTCGAGTAGGTCGTGGCTACGGTCGCCACGGCCTGCCCGTTCCACGGCGTCACGCTCTGGAGCGAGAAGCCCACGAAGCCGCGGCTCCAGCCCGCGATATTGAACTCCGTGTCGATGGTCTGAACGCTGGCGCCGGGGTCGGGTGATGGCATCGCGGTGAGTGGCGTCGCCGGAACTTGCACCCAGTGAATGCCCTGCCACTGCGCTGGAGCCGGCGGCACATTCGACAGGTCGTAGACGGGGGCGGGGGAAGCAGTCGGCATGGTCGGCACGGCGCTCGTGCCGGCAAATGGCGCAGCCGTTTCGGCCTGGCCACCCGGCGACACCAAGGGAGCAGCACTGGGGCGGGCCGCTACGCAACCGGCTCCGGCAAACAGCAAGACCGCTGCCGTCGCGGCGGATCTGCGCCAACCTCGCAGGTTGCCGAAAGTCGCCATGTCGTGCCCCTCCTCAAGATCAATTCTGCGAGCCTTGGACGCCGCCTCGGAGCTGCCTGTGATGCGGGGCAGGACCAAGCTCAAGGTGCCCTGCTCTCGTGTGAGCCACTGGCGCTCGAGTCCCCGCACAGGATCCGTCGGATCCGGCCCTTCTGCGCCGAAAGCGATGTCGTGGCTTCGCCGGCGGTTCGTCTTAGCTCGCCACCTGGCGAGCGTCGTCTCGGCCTTCGGCCGTCGTCCCGGCGGTGCCTCCGGTAGACTCCGCCCAGAGGGATCGACTGCAGCCGAGGATCGACGTTTGGCGAAGGGGTCTTTGCGGGTTCGGACGAGCCCGATCGAGGGCGATTCGCCTCGGCACCTGCGATGGCTGATCGGTGCGCTGGTGGTCGTGGCGTTCGTGCTGCGGGCCGCGTTTCTGGGCGATCGCCAGCCGTTCCGTGATGAGGGCGCCTCCTGGATCACGGCCTCGTTCTCCCTGGCCGACATGTTCTCCCGGGTCGCGCACGAGGCCTATCCGCCGCTCTACACCGTGATCCTGAAGGGCTGGACGGCGGTGTTCGGCGACGGGCTGGTGGCGTTGCGGTTCCCGTCGGTCCTGGCGGGACTCGCCGTAGTGGCGGTGGGCTGGCGCTGGGCCCATGAAGCGCTGGGCTGGAAGGTTGGCCTTCTCGCGCTCGCGATCATGGCCGTCTCGCCGCTGGCCATCCAGGAATCTCGTGACGCCCGGATGTACGCGCTCATGAATGCCTTCTCGGTGACGTCGTGGTGGCTGGCCTGGCGTCTCGTGAGCGGCCAGGCCTCGGGTCGATGGGGACGAATTCCAGGCCGTTGCGCTGGCAGTGGCGGTTGCCGGCGAGTTGTGGACGTCCGCGTACGGGATACCGACGGCGGGGCTTCAGCTGATTGCCGCGACGGTCGGGTTCCGGATGGGGTCGAAGGACGGCAGCAAGCTCGCGTCCGTGGCGATCGTCGTTGCGGGGGTGTCCTTCCTGCCGTGGCTGCCGAACCTGCTCGGTCTGGCCACCGGATCGGGGCGCTTCTGGACGCCGCGGCCGGACCTGGGCGCGCCATTCTCGACCTTCGCCCGGTGGATCACCGACGGTTACGGTCAGGCCGCGGTGGTGGGTGAGATCGGGCTCGCCGCCGCCATCGTCGGTCTGGCGCTCTCGATCGTCCGGCCCGGCTGGCTGGCGCGCTCCGCCACTGCCGCGCCCGAGATTTTCGGCTGAGGCCGGAGTCTCGGCTGAGGCCGGCGTTTTGGCTGAGGCCGATGGTCCTGAGGCGCCCGAGGTCGCGGCGGCGGCCGCTCGATCGACCCTGGGCCCTCGCCTGTACGGCCTCTTCGCGATCCTTTCGTTGGGAATCGTGCCGATCATCTGGGCCGGGTCGCAGGTTCACCCGGCTTACGACACGCGCTACTTCGGGGCCGTCATGCCGGCGCTGGCAGGCGGCGTCGCCATCGCCGTGGTCCGCATCTTCGGCGCGACTACCGCCCGCATCCGCGACGGGCTTCTGGCCGTGCCCTTCGTCCTCCTCCTCGCCGTGGCCGTGGTCTGGGTTTCGATCTGGACACAGAACAACGGCATAGCCCCGGCCGGCGCGGTGACCCAGGCACTCGCTGCCGAAATGCGACCCGGAGACGTGGTCGTGGCCGCGGACGCGCGCTCGTTCTTCCCGATCGTCTATGAGGCGGAGCGAGCCACCGATCCGATCCGGCTCCCCGGCCCGGTCCTGTGCTGGAACAGCGGCTTTGAGCCGTTCTTCTACGGCACCGCGCTCGTGCCGGACTCGGTGACCCTGTTTGCGTCGTCCGACCTGCGCACGCAACTCGAGGCGCTCGGCCTGGCCCCGAACGGCCGGATCTGGCTGGTGGCGATCGCCAACGGCAAGAACGCCGACGTGGGCTTTGCGCCGATGAAGAACGGGTTGGTGAAGCAGCTCGCTGCGCAGACCATTCAGCCGGCCTCCGAGCCGGGGCAGATCCGGGAGCTGGTGCTCTCGCAGTAGCCGAGGCCGAGCGGCCCGGCACCAGCCGCATTGACCACTGGTTCCGACGGCCGTGGATCGCTAGCATTGGGCCATGGCCCTGCGAGGGGCGCCACGCCCCCGGGCCCTGGGAGTGGGCAGATGACCGACGCAGATTGGAGTCAATTCGTCGCGGCCGACAGCGGCTCAGCTGACTCGACGCCGACTGCGGGCCAGGCCGTAGAGGCGGAACTCGGCGAGACGATTCATCCCCAGAACGACCAGACCGAAACGGACGAGTCGACTGCCCAGGCGCAGCCGGACGACTCCACCGACCACGCGACCGCGCAGTCGCAGCCGCCCGCGGTGCCGACTGAATTCGACTGCGGCCGACGGCGACGGTCACCGAGGCGCCTCAGGCGACGAGGCCGTTGGCGCCCCGGCGGGCGGCGCGGAACCTCTGGTCGCGGAGACGATGGCAGACGCGGCGGCCGACACCTGGACAGACTGGGGTCAGGGCTCGCTCGCGACGGCGGCCGTGCTGGAAGAGGTCGCGGCCGAGCATCTCGAGACCGCAAACGAATGGGCCGCTTACGGAAACGTCGAGGCCGCGCGTGAAGAGCTGGCCGAGGCGCAGATAGCGTCCGAGCTCGGTGCCGAGTCGGCCGTCATCGCCGAGGCGCAGTTCGAGATTGCCGCCGAGTTTCGCGAGC
Organism: uncultured Chloroflexia bacterium; assembly: GCA_963835845.1. Lineage (GTDB taxonomy): Bacteria > Chloroflexota > Limnocylindria > Limnocylindrales > CSP1-4 > Fen-1039. The sequence continues at coordinate 29,586 of CAWIGT010000003.1, forward strand.
ATGCGGACGACGGCAGCGCGACCGACGATCAACTCTCGGGCGCCGACGACACGTTCGATACGGGCCAGTTCGACGGCGACGACGACGGGTCGTCCGAGTCGGATCAGGGCCGCGACTAGCAGAATCTACTCGGGGTGACTAACTTGCCGGCCACTTGCGGGCTCGATTTCGAGCGCCACGTCTCCGCGTCCAGCATCGACGTCCGTCGCGAGATCAGCGCCGCGATCCAGGAGCTCGGCTTCGAGATCACGGTCGATCAGCTGACCCGCATCGGGGCCAGGCGCGGCAGCATGCTCGGCTACTCGCTGCTCATGAAGCAGAAGCTGCCGGTCCAGGCCGTGTTCGAAATCGCCCTATCCGATGCCGGCTGCGGCATGACCGGCCATCTGACCGACAACGTCAAGTTGATCGGCAAGACGTGGGGTCTCAACCACCAGTACCGCGAGATATTCGAAGAGGTCGCCCGGCTGGTGGATGGCCGGCTGGCCAGGCTCGACGAGGCGGCCTCGCACAACTTCGTCCCGCCGCGCTTCTGGAGCCAGGCCGCCGACATCAACGTCCTCGAGCAGGGCACCGCCGTCACGGGCAAGGCCGTCGGCGGCGCCGTAGGCGTGGCGAGCAAAGCCCTCGAGGGATCGACCAGCACCACGCCGAAAGTCTGGAAGGGCGTCGACTCGGTCACGTTCACCTCGTCGGCCGGGGTGGCGGTCGAGTCGCTCGCCGACGCCCAGGCAGATCTCGGCGTCGCCGTCCTTGTGGTGTCCCACCCCGGTTCGATGCCGCCAAAGCTCGCGCACGACGTCGAAGCGTTTGCGGCGTCGTTCGAGCAGCGACTCACTGCGGCCGGCGGGCATGCGGTCTACGTCGAGGTCTCGGACGCCCAGAAGCCGGTTCTCGAGTTCCTACACCAGCAGGCCCAGATCCGCTCCGAGCTTCCGCTGCGTGAGCTGCACATCTGCCGCATCTGCCGCCTGGAGAAGATCACCAACCCGGAATACCAGCGCCTCGCCAAGCGGAACGAAAAGCTCGGCGACATCGTGGCGGGCGTCGGCGCCACCATCGGGAAGGGTGGCATCTCGCCGACGTTCGTCCTGGGCCAGGTCTTCAAGCTCAAGCGTCTCGATCCGGAATACGTCTGCTCGCGCTGCCAGGGCATGGAGGCCGACGAACGCATCGTCACGTACTGCCCCAAATGCGCCGACCTGCAGCGGGACGTTGTGCTGCGGTTGTGTCCCAAATGCGGCTACGACTTTCGGACAAAGGTCTCTGGGGTGCCGTTCTGGCAGCCGCCGACGGTGCCGGCTGCCCAGGTCGTCGGTGCGGAGGCCGAGCCTACGGAAATCGCCGCGGCGCCGGTTCCGGGTGCGGCGGTCGTTGATGCCGCTGCGGCTTCGGCGGCCGTGCCGGTGGCCGATGGCGGTGCAGCGATGGCCGATGGCGCGGCAGTCGCCGGTCCACCCGCGGGCCCGGAACCATCGCCGCCGGTGGCTTCAGCGCCGCTGCCCGGCTGGGCGCCACCTTGGCCGGCCTGGCCGGGACCGGGAGCCGGCGACCAGGCTCGGGCCGGGCCTCCCACCGCGCCCAGTTGGCTTCCTCCCGCTCCCGCCAGCGCGCCCAGGGGACCGCTGTCCTGGCTCGGCAGGTTGGGACAACCGAAACAGCAGGTGCCGCCGCCGTGGCCACCTGTCGGACCGCCGCCGTCGTATCAGACGCCGCCGACGCCCGGGGCGCCACCCGCCCCGCCCGCTCCGAATCCGCAAGTGGCGCCACCCGAGGCTCCGGTGCCGCCCCAGCCCGCCCTTCCGACGCCCGGGGCGCCGCCCGCCCCGCCGTCCCAGCCTTCGCCGATCCCGCCCGCCCCGCCTCAATTTGGCTGGCCGGGCTCTCCGCCTTCGGTCGCGTGGCCGCATCCGGCCCAGGTCCCGCTCGGCCGACCGCAATCGGGCAGTCACGGCAAGGTCTGCCAGATGTGCCGGCGCGAGTTCCCCAACCTGTGGCGTGTCGTTATTTCGACGCCCTCGGGCTACGAGGAGCGCTTCCTGTGCGGCACGACCGCGACGTGCCAGATGCATTCGCTGGTGACGGCCATCCAGGTCTAGTGAGACTCGGCCGCATTCCGGGCAGCCTCGACGCGCTCGATCGCGGACTTGCCGTACCATCCGGGTCGACTCCGCGGCCGACCAAAGACTCGCGCAGCACCGCGCGACCGCTGAGGGAGGGAGCGCCCGAGGACGCGGTGGCGCGACTGGCCGGAAGACAGCAACTGGACGGTTCTGGATTGTCGAAGCTCGAACGGCTCACCTGGGCGTCCCCGGCCATTGGCGGCGTGGCCGGCTGGCGCGGCCGGTCGACGGCTCGGGTAGTTGCCGCCGTCGTCGCGTCCGTGGCGGCGCTCGTAGTCGTCGCGCTCAACGAACACGCTCCGCTGGACGTCCAGGCCGGACCGACGGCCCGGCTGATCGCCGCGCTGGTCCCGCTGCTCGCCGCAGGCCTGGTTGGCGCTACGGTGATGCGACCCGGGCCGGGCTATCTGGCAATTCTGCTGACCATCCCGATCGTCGACGTCGGCCAGGTGTCATGGTCCGACGGCCCCGTCCAGGTGATCGCGCAGACGATCTGCGTGCTGGCAATCGGCCTCGGCCTCGCCCTTCGGGACCCCCAAACGAGCGGGGCCACAGCCGGCGCGATGGGCGCGACGGGCGGGGCCACAGCCGGTTCGATGGGCGCGACGGGCGGGGCGACAGAGGCGGCGATGGGCGCGGACACGGCGCGAACTCGCCTGCCGCGGCTGGTCGAGCTGACGCCGTCGAGCGTCGCGGCGGCCGCCGCTCTGGCGATGCTCGCCCTGGCTTGCCTGTCCACCGCGCTGTCTCCGAACGTGGAATTGAGCGCCACGGTGCTGCTCCACGGAATCCTGGAACCCGCCGCGATGGCCGCTGCGCTGATCGCACTTCGCCCGGATCGGCGATTCCTGGCGGTCACGCTGGTCGTCCTGGCCTCGTCGGTCGCCATCGGCGGGCTGCTCAACATGGTCCAGACCCTGGCGACCGTGCACTCGCTGTCGGTTCTGCAGGCGCAGCGCCTGCTGTTCTCGCGGATCACCTACTTCAACGTCGGGCTATTCGGCGAGATGCTGGCGATGGCGACTCCGCTGTTGCTGACCGCTCTGCTGGCTCGGCGGCACCTCCACCTGGGACGCCGGATCGTGGCCGTGCTCGCGATGGCGACCCTCGTCAGCCTGATCAGCCTGTTCCTCACTTTCTCGAAGAGCGCCTATCTCGCCACGGCCGGCGGTTCGCTGGTGCTGATTATCCTGGTCGCTCGCACCTGGCGGCGCCGGGCCTCGATCGTGCTGATCGCGGGTCTGTTTTCCACTGCGGTGATACCCTGGCCGGCCTTCTTCCTCCAGCCCGTCCCTCCGCTCGAGCAGGCGTATCGAACGGTGGTTGTTTCCCTGATCGGCGAGAGCAGGTACGACTCCTGGAATCCGTCGACTCTCTCGGGCACGGGCTCGCTCGTGGAGCGGTTCTACGCCACGCGCGCCGCCGTCGAGATGGCCGTGGACCATCCGGTGCTGGGTATCGGCCTCGACCAGTTCCTGCTCCAGTACGCGAACCACTACAGACCGCCCCAGGCCAAGCTGGACCTGGACTCGGCGCACTCCATGTGGCCGGAAGTGGCGGCCGAGCTGGGCATTCCGGTGCTGCTGCTGGTCGTGCTCATCTATGCCGCCGCGCTGCTCGCGCTGTGGCGTCTCTACCGCGACCCGCCAGACGACTTCACCCGGCTTCTGGCGGCGGGGCTGCTCGCGTCGCTGACGTCGTGGCTCCTGGTCGCGACCGCCTTCGCCGGGGACATGTACCGGCCCTGGCGAAACATGGCCTCGGATTACGTGATGATGATGGTCCTGGTTGCGGCCGCGTTTGCGCTCTACCAGGTCGCGCGGCGCCGCGACGGTACCGTCTAGCTAGCCGGCTCTCAGCACGCGGCCCCACGAAGGCGGCACGGTTGCCCGGAGCTGCCCGCCCACGGCCTCGACAGAGTCGCCGTTCAACAGGTCGTGCCACTCCCCGTCGAGTGGCGCCGGCACCGAAACGTCGACGGCCCGATCGGCGGCGTTGAGCAGCACGACGATGCATTCGCCCTCGATCTGTCGTACGAAGGCAAGCTGCTCAGCGGCGACGTGGAGTTGCCGGTACGAGCCACGCCGCAACGCCACCGATCCGGTTCGCACGCCGGCCAGCCGCGAGATCGCAGACGCCAGCGCCGGCTCGCAGCCGGCCGCCGCCCCCGCCGCCGGATCCATCGCCGGCCGCACCGGGCTGTCGTCGCCCGGCAGCCGCCGACCCTCGAGGCCCCACTCGGAGCCGTAGTAGATCGACGGCACGCCGGGCATCGTGAACAACAGCAGGTAAAGCGGGTAGAGGAGCCGGCGCTCGGGAAGCAGGCTGGCCACGCGGTCCTGGTCGTGGTTGTCGACGAAGTTGTATAGCGGCAGGTCCGCGTACATCCCGCCCGGCCCGAACTGCCGGTTCAACGCATACGCGATCTCGAAGTAGTTGCGGTCGACCAGGCTGGAGTAGAGCCCTTTGTAGGCCTCGTAGTTGGTAGTCGAGTCCAACGTTTGCAGATTGGCCCAGCGGCGGTAGTCGCCGTGGACGACTTCGCCGAAGAGCCAGAAGTCGGGATCGAGGCGGCGGCAGACGGACGCCAGCGCGCGCAGGAAGTCGAGGTCGATGACGTCGGCCGCGTCGAGTCTGAGGCCGTCGATGCCGAAATCGCGGATCCAGCTTTCGACAGCGCCGAACAGATGCTCGCGAACGGCCGGATTGCCGAGGTTGAGCTTCACCAGGTCGAAATGGCCGTGCCAGCCTTCATAGACGAATGGGTCGCCGTAGGGACTCCGACCGTCGAACCTGAGCCCGGCGAACCAGTCGCGATAGGCCGATCCGGCGCCGCCGGCCAGGACGTCGCGAAAGGCCCAGAAGTCCCGGCCGACGTGATTGAAGACGCCGTCGAGTACGACGCGGAGCCCGGCCGCGTGGGCCGCGGCCACGAACCGCCGGAGCGTTTCGTCCGTACCGAGCCGGCGGTCCAGGTGCCAGTAGTCCGCGGTGTCGTAGCCTTGAGCGGTCGACTCGAAGACCGGCCCGAGATAGAGGCCGCTGCAGCCGAGCCCGCGGATATGGCTGAGCCAGCCAGTAAGCCGGTCCAGCCGCTCCACAGGTGCGAGGCCGAAGTCGTTGCGGGCCGGCGCGCCACACAGCCCCAGCGGGTAGACGTGATAGAAGATCGAGTCGAACGCCCAATCAGCCAAGGTCGTTCCTCCGGATTGATCCTGGTTCGAGGCCCTCCGGCCGGCACCTGCCGGCGTGGCCGGCGGCGGCGCCTGTGGCGGCCCGGTGTACCGATCGGTACAAGCGACAGGCAGAGAAGAGCCGCGGCGTCACGACAGAATGCCGTGCATGAATTGGTGGACGGTCTGGTAGACGAGCCGGTCGTCGAGCGTCGCGTAGCCGTTGAGCCACAGACCGACATAAGTGTTGATGGTCCCGAGGAATGTCGCGGCGTAGGCCTTGTGCCGGCCGCGCATGTTGCCGTGGTCGGCCGCGGCGGCCTCGAACAGTCTCTCCAGTGCCGCGTGCTGGCCCAGGTTGCGATCGAGAACGGCCGCGTGCTCGTCACTGCGTGGCGGCGAGAACCAGAACCCGAGCTGCATCCGGTAGAAGGCCGCGTTCGCCTTCGCGAAGTCGAAATACGCCCGGACGACGGCCTCGAGCGTTGCCACGAGGTCGCCGTGGTAGTCGGCCGCCCGGCCCAGCGAATCGCGCAGCCCGGCCGACCGCTCGTCGATCAGCGCGTCGAGCAGGCCGCGCTTGCTGCCGAAGTAGTGGTAGAGGGTCGGCTTGGTGACACCGGCCGACTCCACGATCTCCTGCACGCCCACGGCGTCATAACCGCGCTCGCTCCAAAGCTCGAGTGCCCGGGCCAGCAGGATCGATCGATTGTCCACGCGGCCAGTATACCGATCGGTATAAGGGAACCGCAAGTCGGCGAGGCTCCGACGAGTAGCGAACACGGGTGGGCGCGCGGCGATGCAGCCCGGCGCCCGGGCCGCTCCGCCTAGAACCCCAGGTCGATGAGAACCTGGTGCATCCGTCGAGCGGCCTTGCCGCGGTGCGAGATGCGGTTCTTGGCCTCGGCCGTCCACTCGCCCGAGGGTCCGACCGCCAGGCGGCTCCCGGCCGGCTCGAAGATCGGGTCGTAGCCGAAGCCGCCGTCGCCCTCGCGGCGCGACCGCGATCCGGCCGCGGAGCGTGCCGCGGGCGAACCGGATCCGGAGACCGCCCCGCGGCCCCGGACCTCAGGCAGTGCCAGCGCCAGCACGCAGCGGTAGCGCGCGCCGCGCCGGTCCGGCGCCAGGCCGGCAGCGCGCCGAGCAGCTTGACGTTGTTCTCTTCGTCGGTGGCGTTCTCGCCGGCGTAACGCCGCGTCCGGACGCCGGGGCCGCCGCCGAGCGCATCGACCTCGATCCCGGAATCGTCGGCCAGCGTCGGCAGGCCCGGACAGCCGGGCGTAGAAGCGCGCCTTCTTCGACGCGTTGGCCTCGAACGTCTCGCCGTCCTCGACCGCCTCGTCGGCGATGCCGACGTCGTCGAGGTCGACCAGCTCGGCGCGGCAGGCCGCAGCAGCTCGCGCAGCTCGCGCAGCTTGTGGGCCGAGCGCGTGGCGACGAGCAGATGCGAGCTGTCGCGCGGGGCGACGGCTTCGGCCTGGCGGTCACCTGCGGCGGTCAGCGCTTGACCGAGGCGATCGCCTCGGCCTGGACCGCGAACAGCCGCTCGAGCCCGCCGTCGGCGAGGTCGAGCAGCGGTCGACGTCCGAGCGCGTCGAACGGCTTGCCCTCGGCCGTGCCCTGCAGCTCGACGTAGCGTGCCGGCGTCGGTGCCGACGACGTTGAAGTCCACCTCGGCCTTGCGAATCCTCCGAGTAGTCGAGGTCGAGGCAGGTGACGCCGTCGACGATGCCCGACGCTCACGGCCGCGACCTTGCCGGAGCAGGCAGCGCTCCATGCCGTAGGTCCGATCAGCGCCGCGGCCAGGGCGACGTAGCCGCCGGTGATCGAGGCGGTCCGCGTGCCGCCGTCGGCCTGGAGGACGTCGCAGTCGATCGTGATCGTGCGCTCGCCGAGCTTGGCGAGGTCCACGACACCGCGCAGCGACCGGCCGACGAGGCGCTGGATCTCGTGCGTCCGCCCGCCGAGCCTGCCCTTCGCGGACTCGCGGAGCTCCGTTCGCTCGTGGCGCGGGGCAGCATGCTGTACTCGGCCGTGACCCAGCCCGTGCCCTTGCCGCGGAGATGGGGCGGCGATCTTGTCCTCGATCGTGGCCGCGCACAGCACTTCGGTGTCGCCGACCCGGATCAGGCACGAGCCCTCGGCCCACTTCTGGACGCCGAGCGTGAGCGTGACCGGCCGCAGGTCGTCCGGGCAGGCGGCCGTCGGCGCGCTGAGGCGACTGGGCACCGATGGTCATGTGGCTGCTCCTGGGCCGGCGATTGCGCTCCGCCGTCCGGCGTTGGCGGCCTCGGCTCGTCCTCGGCCTTGGCAGCATCCCACAGCTCGTCGAGCTCGGCGAAGTCATGTCGCGCAGCTGCGACGCCGCGTTCGCGCGCCATCCGCTCCACGCTGCCGGAACCGTCGCCGGAACTTCTCGTTCGCGGCCCGCAGCGCGGCCTCGGCCTCGACGCCGTGGCGCCGGCCGAGGTTGACGAGGACCAGCAGCAGGTCGCCGAGCTCCTCGCGCTCGCTGGCTCGTCGGTCTCGGCCGCGAGCAGCTCGGCCAGCTCCTCGTGGACCTTGTCGATGACGCCGTCGACGTCGGGCCAGTCGTAGCCGAGGTGCGCGGCCCGCTCCTGCATCTCCTGGCTGCGCGGCGAGCGCCGGCATGGACGCGGCTGATCCCGTCGAGGGCGCTCTTCGCGACGGCCGCGCCTTCGCGCGTCGCGCGCTCGCGCTCGCGGCCTCGGCGCGCTCGGCGCCGCTTGATCTGCTCCCACTGGCGGTTGACGTCGGCGGCGGTCTCGCGCGTCGGCGTCGCCGAAGACGTGCGGATGGCGCCGGACGATCTTGCGGCTGATCGCCTCCTAGACGTCGGTGAGGTCGAAGACGCCGGCCTCGGCGGCGAGCTGGGCGTGCAGGACGATCTGGAGCAGCAGGTCGCCGAGCTCGCCGGCCAGGTCCGGCGTCGCGCCGTCGTCGAGCGCGTCGTAGACCTCGTAGGCCTCCTCGAGGAGGTGCTTCTGCGAGCGACACGTGGGTCTGCTCGCGATCCCACGGGCAGCCGTCCGGCTGGCGCAGCCGGTCGAGCGATCCAGGGCAGTGCCCACGGGCTGGCCAGGGCGCGCTGCGGGTCCACGGGCGCAAGATAGAGCGGGCCGGCGAGCGCCACGGCCTCGAGCTCGCCGATGGTCGTGGTATCTGCCACGCCGATCCGGCCGACGACGTGGTCCGCCGGGTATAGCCGCCTCGAGCAAGGCCACTGCGTCCCCGTCCGTTCGAGCGTGCCGGCCGGGTAGCGGCGCCGGCGCGGTCTCGCCCGCCTCATCGACTCGCAGAATAGCCGCGGGTACGAGCAGCAGCGGGCGGGATGGCTCGACGGGCGTACCCTCGAGCCTTTCGGGCGTGGCTAACTGTAGGCCGGCCGCAAGGTCCAATCCCCAGCGGATCCGAGCCTCGGCGACGAAGGCGTCGAGCACGAGTTCCGCGCGGCTAGGACGGCGTCGCTGGGGCCAGCGCGCTTACTGCCGTCGAGTCCTGCCAGACGAGGGCATTGGCCTGTAGCTCGGCGAGCCAGGCGGGGAAGACGACCTTCTTCAGGTTCGCCTGCTGCGAGGCATCGGCCACTCGCGTCTGCTCCTCGAGTACTTTGTAGATGTAGTAGCCGTTGCTCGACACCATGTTGCTGACTCGTCCGACCGGGGTCGAGAAGATGGCCTGCTGTTGCACCGTGGCGAGCATGTAGGGCGAGACCCAGCCGAGCTCGGCCCCGGATGCCGCGTCGGTCTTCTCGGAGTACTGCTTGGCAACGGTCGCGAAGTCCTCGCCGTTGTTGATGAGGAACTGGGCGTTGGCGATGCGCTGGGCCGGAGCAGGCCTCGTTCCCTGGAAGTCCACCACCACGTAGCCCTGCGAGGTCTCCTGGATCGGGTCGAGGATCGTGCCGGGGGTCAGACCCGGCTGGAAGACCGCGGCCGCGACGCTCGGCAGGTCGAGCCCCTGCGACCCGCTCGCGGTGGTGGCATTGAATAGCTCGGCCGGGATCCACGGCACATCGCCGCCGACCGAACTCCAGTTCTTGTCGTCGTTCTTAGTTGTGTCGGCCGCCATCGTGTCGAACTGGCTTGGATCGGCTCGCAGGGCTGCGACCGCTGCGTCGGCGCGGCTCTTTGCGTCCGCCCAGGCCGGGTCCGTGGGCGCGATCGTCGAGGCGTTGGCCTGGTCGTGGTTCGGCGAGAAGACCATCATCTTGATCTTGACTTCGTCGCCGTCTCCGGGCTGGCCGTAGCCGGGCGAAACCGCGATCTCGAGCACTCTTCGCTGCACCGTGGGTCCGGTGATGTACTTGGCCTCGATCGAATCCTGAACCGCCTTCTTGATAGCTTCCGATCGGGCGAAGTCCCGATACAGGCCGCTATTGGCGGTGGCGTCGATGGTATTCAGCCAGTCCCCGTCGACCGTCTCGGGCACGATGCTCGTCACGGTAGCGAAGCGATAGACGCCGTCCGTGCCCTGGATGATCGGAGTGATGTCGTTCACCTTCTGGAGAGCGAACACCGCCGAGGCCAGGTTGGGCTCGAGGTTCAGCGCGGCCTCGGTTACGAGACCCTGGTCTCCGCCGGTCGAAGACGATGTCGATGAAGTAGACGACTCGGTGTAGACGTCGTCCCATTTCTTTCCGCCCTGGATCTCCTTGAGGTATCCCTGTGCCTTCGCCAGCGCCGCGGCCTCGTCCGCCGCGCTGGGCGAACTGGCCGGAGGTGCGGGGATCGTGGCTACCGCGATGACCTTGACGTGGCGCATCTCGGCGATCGTGCCGTCGGTCTTGATCTGGGCATCGACCTGCTGGTCGGTGACGGTGATGTTGTTCTGCGCGGCGTACTGATTGATCTCCGCTTCGTTTATGAGCTCGGTAGTCGCGGTCGTGTAGATGGTCGACGTGCTTTCGTTCGTGGTGATCGTCTGCTGTTCCGCGGAGTACTCGTCCGTGGTGATCTTGCCCTGGTTTCGAAGCGTCTGGAACTCGGCCAGTAACCTGTTGTTGCGGGCAATGTCCAGGGCTGCGCGGTCTCGGACCGCATCCTTGCTGAAGACCGTGCCGCCGACGGCCGCAACCGCGGCGCCGTGGTCCGTGTAGTAGCTGGCCAGGAACACGCCGCCCATCAACGACAACGAGGACACGATCGCCAGGGTGAAGAGGATCGTGACGTAGATTGCGCGGCGAGTATCGCTGCGGCGGGCACGGCGGCGGGTGGGCTTGGGTGCCGTTCTGGTGCGGAAAGTCATCTGGGCGTCCTGGTGCGGGCGTGGTCCGGCGAGACACGCCGGTAACGGAGCCGTATGCTACCGCATTCCGCTTCCTGAAACGGCGGCTGCCCCTTGCGGACGCGCCGATTTCACTCCTGCCACGGGTGGCCTGCTCCTCAAAAGTGGGACTTCGGCGGCGTCCTGCCGTCGCGAGACCGGGCGACGAGCCGATCCACCACCGTCCTGTAAGTCTCCGCCTGGCGGGTCCAGCTCAATTCCGCCACGCGCCGGCCCGTTCGTTCTACTCGCCCCAGCCGGCCGGGCGCGTCGTCGACGAGGCGGAGCACGGCGGCGGCAAGAGACTCCGGATCGCCCGGCTCGTAGAGCGAGAGAGTGTCCGGTTGGAAGTATCGCTCCACGGTGGGGAGGCGCGAAGCGACGACCGGCTTCCCCATGGCCGCGTACTCGAGCACCTTCGTCGAGAGGCTCATGCCCGTGAACGGATCCAGCCGTGTTGGCGCGACGCCGATGTCGCCCCGGGCGACGGCCGCCGGCACGTCCTCGATCGGGATACGGCCGGGGAAGTCCACGACCGCGGCGATGCCCAGTTCGGCGGCCAGGCCCGTGAGCGTCGGGAGCGCGTCGCCGCGGCCGTAGAAGGTGGCTCGCAGGGGCAGGCGAGGACGGGCCGCGGCAATCGAGGCAACCGCACGCAGGACCACGTCCAGCTCGTACGTCGGCGTCAGCGCGCCCGTGTAGACGAGGCGCAGCGTGCCATCCGCCATGAACCCCCGGGCGGGATGGGCCGTCGCGTCGAACAACCCCAGGTCCGGACTGTTGAGGAGCACGGTCAACCGGTCCGGCCTGACTCCGATGCCGCGCAGCCGCTCGGCCAGTGGCTCGTTCACCGTCATGACTTCGTCGGCGAAGGCGATCGACAGCTTCTCCTGAAGTCTCAGAAGCTTGTAGCTGATGGGATTTGCCGCCCTGGGGAACCTGCTTCGGAAGAACTCCGGCATCGCCTCGTGCAGGTCCAGCAGGATGGGAACGCCGGCGAGCTTCATCGGCAGGGCCGCAAACACCAGGTAGTCGGGCAGGGAGTGGACTTCGACCAGCCCGTAACGGCGGCGGCGGTGGGCCAGTGTCGCCGCCCACAACGCCCGAACGAGGAATGCTCCGTACTCCGCCAGATAGACCGGCAGTCCGGCGCCCTGGTGCCGGCCCACGGGCAGACGCCGCAGGTTCACGCCCGCGACCACGGACGCCGGCGTCTCGCCCTCACGCCGCAGCCCGAAAACGTCGACTTCCCAGCCGGCCGCGACCAGAGCCTCCGCCTCTCGCCGCACTCGCGGGTCTTCCTCGTAGTAGGCGTGGACGATCATGCAGACGGGCCGACGCCGGGCGGACGAGCTCATCGCGGGCCTCCGGCCGCGGGCGGTTCCTCTGGCGCCGCCGCTCGCGCGGCCTCGACTCGCCGGACTTGCCCGACTTGCCCGACTTGCCCCCCGCGCGATGCCGGGTCCGGCGATGCGAGCACGGCGCTGATCCTCTCGGCCGCACCCGAACCGTCGAGGTGGAGGTCGGCGGCTCGCTCGGATGCAGCACGCTCGGCCTGGGCCAGTGGAGCACGGTCAGACATCTCCCGCACGGCGCGATCGCGGTCCAGGCCGACCAGGACCGCCGTGCTGTCGGCGCCACCGACCATCTCGACCCATTCGGTCGTGGTCCGGAGAACCAGGCACGGCACCCCGAGCCAGGCCGCCTCGCGCTGGATCCCGCCGGAATCGGTCAGCACCGCGGCGGCGTGGAGCTGCAGGGCCAGCGAAGTCCGATAGCCCTGCGGCTCGACGACGATGACCCCGGCCGGCAGCGCGAAACCGGCGGCACCGAGCGCGGCGCGGGTTCCGGGATGGAGTGCGAGGATGACGGGCCGATCGGGCGTGGCCACCGCGCCGAGCAGCTCGGACCAGGCCGCGCATCGCAGCCGGCTCTCGGTTCTCGGCCCGGTGGATCGTCGCGAAGAGGAAGCGGCCCGGTACCAGCGCTACGCCGAGCCGCTCGCCGATCGACCGCAGCACGACCGGGTCGCGGACCTCCGCCGAGACGCGGGCGGCCAGGTCCAGCATCAGGTCGCCGACGTCGAATACGCCGTCGGTGATGCCTTCGGCCGGCGAGGTTGGCGACCGACGCCGGCGTCGGGAGCGAACAGCCAGCTCGAAAGGTGGTCGGCGACGACGCGGTTCAGCTCCTCGGGCATGCGCCGGTCGAAGCTGCGCAGCCCGGCCTCCACGTGTGCCACCGGGATGCCGAGCTTGGCCGCGGCCAGGGCACCGGCGAGCGTCGAGTTGGTGTCGCCGTAGACGAGGACCGCGTCGGGCGAGGCCTCGCGCAGCAGCGGCTCCAGGGCGATGAGCATCCTGCCGGTCTGGTCGCCGTGGCCGCCGCTGTCGACGCCGAGCGAGTGGTCGGGCCGGGCCAGGCCAAGCTCGGCGAAGAAGTTGCCGGCCATGGCCTCGTCGTAGTGCTGGCCGGTGTCGATGAAGAGGTCGTCGTGATCGCGGCGCAGCACGGGCTGCAGGGCGGCGGCCTTGATCAGCTGCGGCCGCGTGCCGACGACGCTGACTATCCGCACTCGGCGGCGCTCTTAGCGGCTGGCGACCGGTGCGTCGACCGGCCTGCGTCTGGTGGCGGCCTGCACGCCGATGCCCACGTAGCGAACGCCGTCCGGAAGGTCGATCTCGCGAAGGCTGTTGCGTCCGTCGAAGACGACTTCGAGCTTAGGGAAGAGCGAGAAGTCGATCGTCGCGCCACAGTGTGTCGCCGGTCTGGGTGACGATCGCGCGGAACGGCGCCGGCTCGCCCCAGCGATATGGCGTCGCGCAGCAGCGCCTCGATCTCCTCGACCGAAAGGAGCGGGTCGTAGGCCATCACGTCGGCGCCGTGGAACGCCAGCCGCTCGATCAGCGGCAGGCCGCGCGAGTAGGCCAGCTCCTTGACGCCGTCGCGGTAGGTCAGCCCCAGAACGAGGACCGGCACGTCGTCGAGGCTGCCGAGCAGTGCTTCGAGCGACTTGATGGCGTTGCCGACCTGGCCGTCGTTGGTGCGGCGCGACACGGCCACCAGCTCCAGATCCGGTGCGCGGCTCAGCAGGAGGTGCGGGTAGACGGGGATGCAGTGCCCGCCGACGCCGATGCCGGGCTGGTGGATGTGGGAGTACGGCTGGCTGTTCGCGCCGTCGATGACCTCCTGGATGTCGACGCCCACGCGATCGGCGTAGCGGGCGAACTCGTTGGCCAGGGCGATGTTGACGTCGCGGTAGGTCGTGTCGGCGAGCTTGCTGAACTCGGCGGCCTCGGCGCAGCTCATCGAGACGATCTCCGCGTCGAGAACGGAGTCGTAGAACTCGGCGGCCCGCCGACCGGACTCCGGCCCGACGCCGCCGACGAGCTTGGGGTACGTCGAAAGGTTGGCGAATACGGCGCCCGAATACAGTCGTTCCGGCGAGAACGCGACGAAGAAGTCCTGATCCGCCTTGAGACCGGACGCGGCTTCCAGCCTGGGAGCGAACCGGCCGCGCGTGTCGCCGACCGGGAGCGTCGTCTCGAAGATGATCGTAAGGCCGGCGATGGACGCCGCCGGCGATCGACTCGACGGCCGCGTCCATGTAGCGGTAGTTGGGCTGCTGGGCGTCGTCGAGCATGACCGGCACGATCAGGACGGCGACGTCCGCTTCTCGCACGGCCGCGGCCGCATCCGCTGTGGCGTGCAGCCGGCCCGCGGCGTGGAGCTGGGCGACTCCCTCGGCCAGGCCGGGTTCCTCGGCGACGTGCGAGCGGCCCTCGTTGATCGCGGCCACCACTTCCGGATTGACGTCGACCGCGGTCACGTCCCAGCCGTGGTGGGCGAACTGAACCGCGAGGGGCAAGCCCATCTTGCCCGCTCCCACGACGACCGCCCGGCCGGCGGTCCCGGGCTGGCCGGTCCACGGACTGACCGATCGGGGAGTGCCGTGAAGGCATGGGTTGGCGGGCGGATTGATGGAGCCGCCCATCAGGCTGACGACGCGGGAGGGACGGGACACGATAGTCATTCGGCTGCGAGCCTCGAAGGAAGGTCCGATAGATCGATGGGGCGGCGTTCGGAGGCGGCGGTGAGCAAGGCGTTGGCGAGGGCGACGGCCCACAGTCCGTCTTCGCCGTCGACGTACGGCCGCTCGCCGGTTCGCAGGACGCGCACGAACTCGTCCAGCTGGGCCACCAGCGGCTCCTTGTTCGCGATCGGAATCTCGGCCACGTCGCCGGTGAACGTAGTGGCGTAGCCGCCGATCATCAACGGCCGCTCGACGTTGGACCGGGTGAAGGTGAGCTTCTGGGTCAGGTAGTCCAGCTCGAACATGCCCTCCTCGCCGAGCGCGACCAGGCTGCGGCGCTTGGCCGGAGTGAGCCAGTCCACGTCCAGGAAGCCCGTGGCGCCGGATGGGAAGTGCATCAGGCCGAAGGTGAGGTCTTCGTGGCTGGCGTGGAGCCGCTGGGCCGTTTCGGCGTAGACGCGGACGGGCCGCTCGCCGGCGATCCAGCAGAGCATGTCGACGTCGTGCGTGCCGAGGTCCACGGTCACTCCGACGTCGCGGATGCGGGCCGGGAACGGTCCGGCGCGCCGGCTGGTCACGGCGTAGATGGTCGACAGCCAGCCGGCGCGGAGGAGGCGTCCCATCTCCATCACGGCCGGGTTGTATCGCTCGACGTGGCCGACCTGGACGCGGACGTTGCGGCGACGCGCGGCCGTGACGATCGCGAGCGCGTCGTCCACTGTGGCCGCGAGCGGCTTCTCCACCAGGACGCTCAGGCCTCGCTCGATCGCCGCCAGGGCCAGCGCCACGTGCGCGGTCGTCGGTGCGGCGATCACGATGCCGTCGAGTTTCGCCTCGGCGATCATCTCGAAGGGATCGCCGAAGCCGGTTGCGCCCGTCTGGGCGACGGCGGCCTGCAGTGCGGCCTGGTCCGGATCTGCGATCGCGGCCAGCGTGGTCTCGGGGTGATTGGAGATCACTCGAAGGTGGTTTCGGCCCATCGATCCCAGCCCGGCCAGCCCGAGCCGCAAGGGAGCGGTCATCCGCGGTTCACGGCCGAGACGGCGTGCCGCTGGACGGCGGCCCGCAGGGCCTCGATCACCTGCGCCTGCTCCGACTCGGTCAGGCCCGGATACATGGGCAGCGACATGCTGCTGGCGGCGGCTGCATCCGTGTTCGGCAGGTCCGCGTCGATGCCCAGCTCCATCACGTAAGCCTGGCGATGGCACGGGATCGGGTAGTAGATGCCGCAGATGACGCCTGCGTCCTTCATCTCGGCCACGATCTGCGTCGCGGGCCGGCCCGACGCCGAGCGTGTACTGGTGGTAGACGTGGGTGCGGCCCGCCGGGCCACTGGGCAGCTGAACGGGCAGGTCCGCGAAGGCTTCGTCGTAGCGACGGGCGATGGCCTGGCGGCGCGCCGTGTTCCGCTCGAGCTTGTCCAGCTGGACCAGGCCGATGGCGGCCGCGATATCCGTCATCCGGAAGTTGTAGCCCAGGATCTCGTGGTGGTAGCGCTCCCGCATGCCCTGGTTGCGGTAGAGCTTGATCCAGTCGGCCAGCCGATCGTCGTTGGTGGTGACGAAGCCGCCTTCGCCCGTGGTCATGTTCTTGGTGCCGTACAGGCTGAACGCCGCATAGCCGAAGCTGCCTGCACGCCGGCCGCGGTACTGCGCGCCATGCGCCTGGCAGGCGTCCTCGACGACCTTGAGGCCGTGCCGGTCGGCGATCGCCTGGATTGCGTCCATGTCGGCGATGATGCCGAACAGGCTGACCGGGCAGATCGCCCGCGTCCTCGGCGTGATCGCGGCCTCGATCCGGCCCGCGTCCATCAGGTACGTGTCCGGCTCGATGTCGACGAAGACGGGCGTGGCGCCAGTGAACAGGATCGAGCTCACGGTGGCGTTGAACGTGTGCGAGACGGTGATGACCTCGTCGCCGGCCGCCAGCCCGAGGCCGGCGAAGATCGACATCAGAGCCACGGTGCCGTTGGACAGCGCGATGGCGTGCTTGGCGCCGCAGAAGGCGGCCCAGCGTTCCTCCAGTTCCGCAACCTTCCGGCCCTGGGCGATCATGCCGCTATTCAGAACTTCGGTGACGGCGGCGACCTCCTCGGGGCCGAGATCGGGGCGAGCTGGCGGGATCATGCTGAGACTCCTGTGCTCGAGGCGGGTCGCTCCACGAGCGAGCCACTTACGCGGTTGAAATCGAAGGCGCGGCCGCATCGCGCGCAGGTAAGGTTAGCGTCCGGTGCCGGATCGGGAGCGGCGTTGGCGCCCGTACGATCGGTCAGTCGAGTCCCGCAAGCGCAGACCCAGCCAAGGCGTCGGGCCGGATTGCCCGCCACCAGAGCGTAATCGGGGACGTCGCGAGTCACGATCGCACCCGCTCCGACGGTCGCGAAACGGCCTACGGTCGTGCCGGCCACTACGACGGCTCCGGCCCCGATCGAACAGCCGTCGCGCAGTTCGATCGGGCTGACGGTCCAGTCGTCGCCGCGGGCCAGTTCGCCGGTCGCGGTGACGGCACGCGGGTAGCGGTCGTTGGTGAGGATGGCTCCGGGGCCGATGAAGACCCCGTTGCCGACGGTCACGCCGTGATAGACGAGCGCCCCGTTCTGGACCTTCACCCGGTCTCCGAGCCGGACGCCTTCGTCGATGAAGGCGTCGCGGCCGACGATGCATTCGGCCCCGAGGCTGGCGCCGGTGCGAACGACCGCGCGGTTCCAGATGCTCGTGCGCGGCGCCGACACTGACGTCGGGCTCGATGTCGGCGGACGCGTGTATGCGCGCGGTGGGGTCGATCACGAGGAACTCCTGTGGCGGATCGGAGATGGCGGAGGGATCCTCGGGGCGCCGCTCAGCCGGCTCTCAAGTATACCGTCGCCCTCGAACTCTCAGCCGAGGCATGCCCGGGCCGGCTGGGATTGGCTCGGCGGCGCCAACGCTTTCGAGAAGCGCCTGCCGATTCGTCAGGACTTCTTGCGGCGGGCCAGGAGGCCCATCACGACGCCCATGGCTGCACCGGCGACGAGCGCGCCGCGCCAGTCCAGCACCGTCCGGACATCGCCTTCCACCCTGCGAGCGATCAGCAGAAACGCGCCGCTCCGCTTCTCGAAGGTGACGTTGGCGGCGACCACGGATCCTGCGCCGCCCTTCTGGATGTGCACGTCGCGGGCCAGGACCGCCCTGGCGTAACCCTGCGTCAGCGACACTTCCTGCCCGATGGCGAAGCCGATGGCGCCCAGTTCGGCCGAAATTCGTCCGCCGCGTGCGAACCCGACCGCTCCCATGCGAACGGCAACGTCGTCGGCCTGGGCCATCCCGATGCCGCCCATCGACACCGTGATGTCCTCAGCCGATGCGGCCCCGATGCCGCCCTGATGGATGTCGATCGAGTCGGCCTCGACCTCGCCCGCGCCGCCCTGGCTGATCGTGACCCTCGCCGCCTCGACGCGACTGGATCCCGCAGCGGCCTCCGGCGCCCTCGGGGTCGCCGGTTCGGCGGACGCGGCAGGCGCGACCGGGACCGAGTGCGCCGGCTTCGATGCCGAAATCGACCGCCGAATCGACCGCCGAGGCGACCCGGGGCGAGCGCTTGGGGCTCGCGGCGGCCTTGCGAGCGGGCCCAGCGGTCTCCGCCGCGGGCGTGAATCCCGGCTCGGGCTGGCGGGCCCTTGCCCGGGGTCGCCGGCCCGAAGCTCCCGGTTCGCTGGATGGCTTGCTGCTCGGCTCGTCGGTCATGTCGTTCATCTCCCGCTTCTGCCGCCCACCCGGCCCGGACAGGCGCGGCGTCGCCTGCCGGTACCAGCCTACAGCGGCCGCGGGCAATCGAGGAAGGGGAGTCCAGGCGGGGCCGGATTCCGTCGCGGCCTACGCCTGCGGCGGCAGCAGCCTGAGGTACTCCGAGAGGGCTTCGGGCCAGGCGCGCAGCGGCCCATCGGGGAGTGGCGTTGGTTCGAGCACTCCCCAGCTGGGCGGCCGGGAGGGGCGCGGCCAGGTGCTCATCGGCACGTCTTCGGTGGGGACGCCGATGCCCGCCTGGCGCAGCAACTCCCGGGCCCATTCGGCTCGTGACGCGTGCCCGGAGTTGACCACGTGGTGGATGCCGCCGAGCCCTCGACCACCGGCCGAGTTCGCCTGACGGACCAGCTCGACGATCGCCTCCGCCAGATCCGTGGCGTACGTCGGGCAGCCGATCTCGTCCGACACGAGCTTCAGAGAAGTGCCCGATTCTCGAGCGGCTCGAGCGGCGGCCAGGATCTTCTGCGGGAAGTCGGCTCCGGGCAGGCCGAACAACCATGCCGTACGCACGATCGCGAGGCCCGGGACGGTCGTGTCGGGCCTCGCGCCGGAACCCATGGCGGCTCCGGCGAACTCGTCGCCGGTCGCCCGGAAGGCGGCCCGAGCCGCCCGTTCGCCGGCCAGTTTGGCCACTCCGTACGGGTTCTGCGGGTTCGGAGCGTCGGTCGGCCGATACGGGAGTCCATCCTGCCGCAGCCCGTCGAAGACCTCGTTTGTCGAAACCATGATCAAGGCTGCGCCGGAGTTGACGCAGGCGAGGGCCAGTTCGCCAACGGCGGTGCCGTTGCGGCGCAGGGCCAACTCAGGCTGCCTGGCGCAGCCGTCGACGTCGGTCCAGGCCGCGGCGTGGATGATCGCGTCGGGGCGGTGGCGCGACACGAGGCGGCCGGCCGATGTCGGATCGTCCAGGTCGTGTTCGGGCAGGTCCCAGGCGAGGACTTCTCGGACGAACGACGCACGGCCGAGGAGCCCGACCAGGGCGCTGCCGAGACGGCCGCCGGATCCGGTGACCGCGACTCTCACGGGCGCGAGGCCTCGCTCATTTCGCCTCGCTCGAGCCGGCCAGCCGGGACTCGTACTGGCGGCGGTAGTAGGCGTCCCATTCGCCGGACTTGATCGCCCGCCACCAGGACTCGTTGTCGCGGAACCAGTCGACCGTGGCCGCCAGGCCGTCGTCGAACGGCCACCTGGTTGCGCCAGCCCAGGGCGGCCAGCTTGGAGCCGTCCATGGCGTAGCGGCGATCGTGGCCCGGCCGATCCTCGACCTGCCGGACCAGCGACCACGGCTTGCCCAGACGTTCGAGCGAGTGGGCGACGACGTCGCGGTTGGTCCGCTCGTTGTCGCCCGGGACGTTGTAGGTCTCGCCCGCGACCCCGTGGTCGAGGACGTGGCCGATCGCCCCGGCGTGGTCGGCGACGTAGAGCCAGTCACGGCGCTGCAGGCCGTCGCCGTACAGCGGCAGCGGCTGGTCGTCGATCGCGTTCGTGATGAACAGCGGGATGAGCTTCTCGGGATGGTGGTACGGGCCGTACGTGTTGGAGCCGCGGGTCACGACGGCGTCCAGCCCGTACGTCACGAAGTACGAGCGGACGAGCAGCTCGCCGCGCGGCCTTGGCGGCGGAGTAGGGCGAGCGAGGCTCCAGCCGATCGTCCTCGCGGCTCTCGCCGGTCTCGACGGAGCCGTAGACCTCGTCGGTCGAGACCTGCAGGAACCCGGGCGCCGCCGCCGCTCGCCGCGGGCGGCCCGCTGCCTGCTCCGCGCGGCAGGCCTCGAGAAGGACGTGGACGCCGAGCACGTCGGTCCGCAGGAACGCCTCGGGGTCGAGGATCGAGCGGTCCACGTGCGACTCGGCCGCGAAGTTGACGACCGCGTCCGCTTCGGCGACGAGCGGCGCCACGACCGCCGGATCGGCGATGTCGCCGACGACGAACCGAGGCGGGCCGCCTGCTCCGGGTCCGCCTCGGCGGCGGCCAGGTTGGCGCGATTGCCGGCGTAGGTCAGCTTGTCGAGCACGACGATGCGGCGTGCCGTCGCGGCGGGCGAGGACGTCCCGGACGAAGCACGAGCCGATGAAGCCGGCGCCGCCGGTGACGAGCAGGCGAGCGGAAGCGCGGCTCGGCGCGGCTCGCGGCGCGCGGCTCGGCGCGTGGCGCGGCGCCGGCCCGACCGCGCATGGGGCCGGCGGCGTGCGCGGCGAGCCGGCCGTCTCGCGTCGCTCGGCGAGCTCGGCGGCGCGGAGCAGCGACGTGACCGTGCCCGCGTCCGTCCACTGGCCCTCGTAGACCGGCGCGTGAACAGGCCGCCTGGCAGGTAGTGGTTGAGCAGGTCCGTGATCTCGAGCTCGCCGCGACCGCGACGGCACGAGGTGCTCGACGACGTCGAACGCGTCCGGGCGCAGGAAGTACACGCCGATCGGAATGAGGTTGCTCTTGGGCTTGGGCGGGCTTCTCCTCGAAGTCCGACGACGTTGCCGGCCGCGTCGAACTCGGCGACGCCGAATCGCTCCGGGTCGGCGACCTCGTAGAGCATCGTTCCGGCGCCCCACGGCCCGGCCTCGAACTCGCGGGCAACGGCGCAAGTCGGGGCCCCAGGAGGACGTTGTCGCCCAGGACGCAGCAGAAGGCGTCGTCGCCGACGAAGTCGCGGGCCAGGCCGATGGCGTGGGCGATGCCGAGGGCGCCGCGCTGGTAGCGGTAGGTCAGGTCGAGCCCGAAATGCGGAGCCGTCGGCGAGCAGCTCGACGACGTCGCCGACGCTCTTGCCGCCGACGATGACCATGACCTCGCGGATGCCCATCCCGGCGCAGCGTGTCGATCGGGTAGTAGATCATCGGCCGGTCGTAGATCGGCAGCAGGTGCTTGTTGGTGACGATCGTCAGCGGAAAGAGGCGGGTGGCCGTGCCGCCCGCGAGCACGAGGCCCTTCACTACGCTCGACTTAGCGTCAGGCGCTGAGAGTACCAGGTTCGACCGGGCCGCTGACCTCGGTCGGCGTGCGTCAGTAGCCCGTTGCCGGCGTGGCGGTGCGCCTGGGCGTCGGACTGGCCCTCTGGAGCGGCGGGCACGTCACTGCCGGGCTCGGCGAGCTTCCGGCGGTGGTTCGCGCCCGAAGTCCCAGGACCGGGCTGGTGGTCGGGCCGCCCGAGGCTCCGGGATTGGGACTGTGAGGCAGTACGCAGGGACCGGCGGCACGAACCCCCTGGTAACTCGTGATCACCAGCACGAAGTTCGGGCTCGTTGAGTCGGCCGCGGGCTGGAGGTAGGCGGTCTGGACGACGGCGTTCGCGTCGCTGTGGACGTCCATGACCTGGCCGATCAGCAGGCCCGGCGGATAGGGCGAGCGGTCCACGTCCCGGGCAGCGCCTCGCCGGCGGTGACGACCGGCGTCGCCCAGCGTCTGGATGATCCGAGGCGTCGACGTCTGCCATCTGCGAGCCGCCACCGATCTGCCCGCGGACCTCGCCCGTGGCGCCGCTTGCGCTTCGATGCCGACCACGACCGATGCCGTGTCGTTGATCAGCAGGACACTGCGACACGGTCGGGGCGACCTCACTGAACCGGCCGACGAGCGCGCCGCCGGCGTCGATCACGACGTGGCCCCGACCAGGCCCGTGTCGCTGCCCTGGTCGACGACGAGCGTTCGCTGGCCGAAGTCGGTGATGTCTCGGACGATGACCTCGGGCGGCATCGTCGTCACGTAGGGCCGCTGCGCCTGCGGCGGCGGTGATCTTGGTCCAGTCGTCGTTGAGCTGGGAGATCGCCGGCATCCGGGACAGCTGCTCGCGGAGCGTCTCGTTCTCGCTGCGTGAGCGCTCGTTCTCCGACCGCAGCGGTCGATCTCGGTGAGAGCAGACCAGTACGAGGCGACCGTGTCCGGCCGCCCCGTTGAGCGAACCTTCGATCGGGGCCGGAACGCGAACTGGACGCCGCGCCTGGAGCTCGTGCGCCGCAGCCGTCGTGCCGGAGCCGGCCGATCAGGACCAGGCTGAGGCAGAGCAGGACGCCGAAGGCCGTCCACTCACGCCGGAGACGTGCGGCTGGAGTCTGAGGCGGTCGCGTGCCATCGTGGCGGCGCCAGCGCGGGCATGCTCCGCGCGGCTTCGGCGGTCGGGCGTACGTGTCGGCCACGAGGACGCGGTCCATCGGCTCGAGATCTTCGAGCACCACGCCGGTGCCGCGGACGACGCAGGTGAGCGGGTCGTCGGCGACGTGGACGGGCATCTGGGTCGCCTCCGCGATGCGCTCGGTCGAGGCCCGGCGAGCAGCGCGCCGCCGCCGGCCAGGACGATGCCCTGGTCCATGATGTCGGCCACGAGCTCCGGCGGCGTCTCCTCGATCGTGTCCTTGATCGTGTCGACGATCTGCTGGACCGACGGCTCGATCGCCTCGCGGATCTGGTCGGCGCCGACCTCGACGCTGCGGGGCAGGCCGGTCAGCAGGTCGCGGCCGCGGAGGGTCACGCGCTGGGCGTCCCACTCGCCGGGGCTAGGCCGACCCGATGGCGATCTTGATGTCCTCGGCGGTGCGCTCGCCGAGGAACAGGTTGTACTCGCGCCGGGCGAAGGAGACGATGTCCGCGTCCATCTCGTCGCCGCCGATGCGGATGCTCCGGCTGACGACGATGCCGCCGAGGCTGATGACGGCGACTTCCGTCGTGCCGCCGCCGATGTCGACGATCAGGCTGCCGGTGGGCTCGCTGACCGGCAGGCCGGCGCCGATCGCGGCGGCCATCGGCTCCTCGATGAGCCGCGCCCAGCGGGCGCCGGCGTTCATGGCTGCGTCTCGAACGGCGCGCTTCTCGACCTCGGTGACGCCGGAGGGGATGCCGAGGAGCATCCGCGGCCGCGGGATCATGCCGATGCGATCGTGGACCTTGCGCACGAAGTACTCGATCATCTGCTGGGTCACGTCGAAGTCGCTGATGACGCCGTCGCGCAGGGGGCGGACGGCGATGATGTTGGCCGGCGTCCGGCCGACCATCCGCTTCGCCTCGGCGCCGACCGCCAGTACCGCTTGGTCTTGGCGTCGATCGCGACGACGCTCGGCTCGCTGATGACGATCCCGCGGTCGCGCACGTGGACGAGGGTGTTGGCCGTGCCCAGATCGATCCCGATGTCGCGCGAGAAGAGGCCGAGCAAAGCGTGGAGGCCGAACATGATGCGGGGCAGATCCTTTTCTCGTGATGCTGGCGCCCCGATGCGGTGCGGATGCCAGCCGGACGACCGGGTGACCGGCCGCTCGCCGCCCGCCGGCCTGGGCGGGCCTCCCATTCGCCCACGGGCCGGTCAGCCGACCGCGCCGCCGATCCTGGGAAGCGCGAGCAGTATACCCGCCCGGCAGGCTAGGTCCTCCCATTTTCGGGCCGCCGAGGGGCCCCGGCCGGCTGCGGCAGTCTCCCCGCGCCTTCGCCGCGAGCGGGGCCGCGCCCTGCCCGGTACGGGTCCAGGCCGCCGGCGGTCAGGACGGCCGATCGAACGCGACGCCGCGGTCCCGGAACGACACGAAGGCGTCGCCCGCGACGACCAGGTGGTCGAGCAGCTGGATGTCGAGCAGCCGGCCGGCCGCCAGGGCCTCGGCGGTCAGGTGGAGATCGTCCGGGCTGGGCGTCGCATCCCCCGACGGATGGTTATGACAGAGGATGAGGCCCGTGGCGTTGAGCCGGACGGCGTCCCGGAACAGTTCGCCGACGCGCACCAGGCTGGCGAGACGTTGCCCTGATAGACCGTCGCTATCTACGGTGATGGCACGTATAATGGCCCTGTGCCTGGATACGTTGCGCTAACACGGTTCTCGCCGAGGCCTGGGGACATAGTGCGCTGGTCGGAAGAGAACCAGCGGGCGGACATCGAAGCGTGGGCCGCCAAGAAAGAAGTCCCGATCGTGGCCTGGGGCCACAGTCGGTTCCAGTCGGGCGACAGCGGCAGCCGATTTGACATGGACGAAGTCCTGCGGTTGCTAAAGAAGCACGGTGCCGAAGGGATCGTCACCGCTGACCTGTCGCGCTGGTCGCGGTTCGACGTGCCAGCCTTCTTCCCCGGGCTCGAGCAGATACTGTCAAGTGGCTATCGCGTTCGGTGGGTTGCCGAGGATTGGCTTGATCTCAACCTGCCGTTCCGGTGGACGATTTTCACAGCACTGGTCGAGAAGAACCACCTCCAGCTCATCGAGATTTGAACCAAGTCCAGGGCTGGGCAACAGCGCGCGATTTTGGAACGGGATTTGGGTTGGCCGCGTCCCATATGGATGGGAGCGTGTCCACCAGATCAGCGAGCACGAGGACGGTAAGCCGCATGATGGCGTCAACTACTGGATTCGGCCAAACCACCGGCTGCGGGACAAGTTGTCGCGGATCTATGAGCTCCGGGCGGCCGAGCGGTCGGGAACTCTATCGAGCGGGCCACGGGCATTGACCAGGAGACGGTCCGCGGGATCCTCAAAAAGATCCGCAACCGGGAGATCGTGGGCGATGAGCTCTGGGAGCGGGCGCAGCAAGTCGCCGTCGTCCAGAGGGCCGATAGCGACCGCGCATACCTCCTCAGCGGGATACTGCGATGCCCGTGGGACCGGACGGACCAAGAAGTCTGACGGTCGCACCGCATCATCGGCCGAGCTGGCGTAGACTTGGGAGATGGCCAAAGGGAACGATACGGCTCCGTCGGCCCCTCGCTACATCTGCCGTAACTACCGCACTGAGCACCCCTGGCGATCCATCAGCGAGCGTCTGATCTGGCGGCACATCGAGCCGGTCCTGCAGCGTCTGGTCGTGGCCGACGCGGATCGCGAACTTGTCGCGTCCAGGCTCGAGTTGCTACGGCCGCGCTCTCGGACGACGGCGCAGCCCGTATCGAAGAAATCGCTCGAATTGAGAGGCGCCGTCGAAGGATCGAAGAGGCCGTAGCGGCGGCCGTAATCCGTCACGACAGCGCCCTGGAGATGCTGGCGAAGCTGGACGAAGAGGAGGCCCGCATCCCCCCGCCCCAGATCGAGAGCGACGACATACGCGCAGACCTGTCGCTTCTCTCATCGCTGTCCGGCCTAATCGCCCAGCTCGAATGGCCCGCTGATCGGGAGCAAATCGCGATCGCCAATCGGCTATTGCGAGACGTGATAATCCGGGTCGAGTGGCCCGATAGGCCCGTCAAATACAAACCACGCATTCGGACCGCTACGTGGCTCTCTACAACGGGCTACGCAGCCTCGGCTAAACTCTTCGCGACGGCGAGCATCGCGCTCTGCAATCGACTGGAGCAACTCCCCAATCAGGTCGAAGAGCGGAGCTGGTTCTCCCGGAAATGTAGGGTTCTGTCCGGCTGATGTGCTCAAAGACGACGGTCGCCCCTGTTGTGGTGGTTTCCATTCGCTTCGTTTAGGCAGGGGGTCACGGCTGTCAAGCCTGAGTTTTCAGAAGCTCTGCATCCGGGTGACCACCAGAACGCTGATGGCAACCTGCTTCTGCCGGAATGGCACCCGCTCCGAGTGTGGGTGGTTCGGTTGGCCGAGGGATCGGGCCGTGGCGCGCGACTGGAGGTCGCCAACGCTCCACCGGTGCCCGCTCGTCCTGAAGACCAGTCGGTGCCGCACTCGGTTTCAGCGACGCCCTGAAGGTGCGTCCTACTCGGTCAAATCCGCAGCCGCGAGGGCCTGTCGAAGCCAGAGCAAGTCGGCCGGTTCCAGCCGATCTCCGAATTGGTCGGCAACGAGCGTGTAGAACGAATGCACGTCGCTGTCATCGATGATCTGCAGGATCTGGGAGTTAGACATGGCTGCCTCGACCATGTTCGCGGCTTCAACGGGTGTGAAGTCGGTGAAGGCCGACAACTTCTGAATCGCGAGGTGGTGTCTGAAAAGTCGGGCTTGCTATCAAAGCATCGATCGCGAGGCTCTTCTCGAGGTCGGCGGCGAGCCTGATTGTGGGGTAGTGAACCTTGAACGCGGCGGTCAGGCTTCCGTGGAGGGATATCTTGGCCTCCTTCAATCGGGCCCACTCCTCGGCCAGGAATTCGTCGGGGACTCGAGTATCGAGCTTCGACAACTGCGCGTAGTCTCCGTCTGCGCTCACCAAGACGAGGTCCTCGCGGGCCGGGACGGCCACAAGGAGCGACTCCCAGTTGATCGCATCGCCTATCGAGTCCTTCTTCCCGGGGAGGGTTGCCGAGTAGGTGGCGCGTTTCGGCGGCAGCCCGGATTTCAGCGGTCAAGGGAACTCGGTGGGCCGTCTCGAACAGCTCGCGGATCAAGCGGTCTGCGTGGAGGTTGTCCCCCAGGCCGCCGCCTTTGCCGTTCGAGTAGTCGCCTCGCTGTCGCTCAAACAGATCGAGTGTCTTCCTCATCTCCGTGTATCCGTCGAGATTTGTGAAGAGTCGCGGGTAGCCTTTGGGCACTTGAGCCGTCTCAACGACCCTCAGTGATTTACTGATCGTTCCCGCCCTGTTCCGTCTGAACTCTTCGTCGCAAACTTGGTCGGTCAGATAGAGCACAGTTCCGCCCGAGCGAACTGCCACGGCGAGCTTTCGGAGTTCCTCCAAATCGTCACCGGACAGCTTGAAGAACCCCCAGGTAGATGTTCGTGTCGAGGAAGAGATGCATGTGAAAGGCCCTACTCGCGGTAAGCGGACGCCTGGGGAAAGCGTAAGCGGGGTGTGTACTGCGACAGCAACCCGGCCAGAGGTAACGGCGCCACTGCCGGAGCGTTGTTCCCGACCGAGTTCCCGCATCCGGTCGCGGCTGAGGTTGCCTCGAGGCTGGCTTGAGTCCCCGGCCCTTATGAAGCGGCCCGTGATGGCGACGGCGGAGACTAACGGACTACGGGCTCGATCTCGATGGGCTCGATGCCAGATCCCCCACGGAAGCCTACGACGACCTCGATCTGCCCGAACGATGTGCCGGTTGAACTCGTCGAGCTCCTCCGCCGGCACCCACAGTTCCTGATGCCAGCTCGCCAACCGTCTGGATCGCGAAACGGCCCGCATAGTCCGCCGCGACGTGAAACCGAGTGACGTAACCCTCGAGCAGTGGTTGAGCCTTCGAAGCATTCCAGTCGCGAGCGATCTTTCGCGCGTATTGCTCGTTGAGGACCGGATAGAAGATGGGCTGCTGGTGGAGCCGGGGCGGGAAGGCGCGCCAGTCCAACTCAGCGATGCGGGCGAGTTCACGCGGTCCAACGGGTCGAAACAGCTCGATCGTCGCGTCGTCGCTCACTTCGTTACCTTGCCTGGCGGCAACACCCGTTGAAGACTTGACCGAAGCTGGCGGAAGGGACGAGGAACCGTTGGATTCCGGCATGCCTACCCTCCCGCGACAGCCTTGGGTTCCGGATCACCCAGATAGGGACCCGTTGGCACAAGCGGCCGAAGGAGTGTGGGCATCTCACGACTCGCGCCCGTCGAGGAGCGGCCGCCCCACTTGGACGTTCGGCCACCCCACTGCTTGAAGAAGAAGGCACTCCGCCCCGGCGCACCGGTCGCCGGAGGTCGCGGAACCAATCGGACCTTCGCGGGCCGATCACTCGGGGCCGCTCTCCCCGCCCGCGATCAGCCAGTCGATCCCCGTGAGATCGAGCCGTGAAGTGGCCCGAGCAGCGGCTCGGCGCTGATGAATCGCACGGCGGCCGGAACCTCGCGCAGGTCGTCGGCGCGGCGATCCAGCGTGTTCTTCGTTCTCGACGCTCACGCCCATCCACGTTCGTGGCCACGGCAGGTCCGGCGGAGCTGTCGGCCAGCCTGCTCATGCGCGCTTCGTGAGCACCTGGAACGGTGCTGCGTCGGCTGCGCCATCGACCTCGAAGACTCGCCGATGTAGCCGAGCGGGACGCCTCGTGGAAAGATCGCTCATGGAGTTGACGAAGATCCGTCCGCGGCCCTCGCCAGGCAGCGGCTAACTCAAGACGCGTCCGGCCAGGATCGAAGATCGAAGCCCTGCTCGTACGGGTGGCCCGGCACCCCGCGGAAGCGCTCGGCAAAGGTCTCCGCGTAGCAGTGGGCGCAGCCGGGCGAACCTTCGAGCAACCCGTGACCGGGTTCCACGTCGCGTCGGTCCACTCGATCGCGCTCTTGTCGCTCACTTTACTGGCCCTGAGCTGTGCAACATTTGGCACCTTTCAGAACGTCCCGGTCCATACGCGATTGCAGCTGCGCTTCGACAACTGGCAAGACTTCAGTCAAACAATCCCGGTGCCCGCGCCGTGGCGGGATCGTTGACGAACATGATGGGCTGATCGACCCCGTTCTTCGTCCGGACGCCCAAACCGTCCTGCATTGCGGAGTCACATGCGTTGTCTATTCGTGTTGGGCCGAGGTCAGGGAGGACTCCAAGCTCGTAGATCTGCCTCGGCGTGATGGTCTGTCCTGCCAACTCACGGGCGAGACGCTGTCCAGCTCCTTCACGCTCAGTGGGCGCCGCTTCTTCCAGAGTCGCGTAACCTGGCCATGCACCCGCTCAAGAGTGCTAATTGCAGAGCAAATACCAAACTGAACCAGGTAGGACA